>JADKIZ010000004.1 GCA_016722445.1 Flavobacteriales bacterium
GGGTGGGTTCAGAATGAGAATGAGAATGAAAATGAGAATGAATAGAGTGGGGAGGGAAATAGTAGAGTGAGGGGGGGTGTAAAATGAAAAATCCCAACTGACGTCGGGATTAACATGATTATAAAAATCTGGCGGAGAGTTAGGGATTCGAACCCCAGGAACCTTTCAGTTCAACAGTTTTCAAGACTGCCGCAATCGACCACTCTGCCAACTCTCCGGGGGTAAAATTAATATGCTACCACCCTTCGAAAAAAATGAAGGCGTGAATTTTGATGCATTTTTCCGTAGGCCTTTGAAAACAAGGTAGGTAGATTGGATTTTTTATCCTGTTCCCTCCGAAATCCCGCCAACTGCCGATATTTCCCTCAAAATATCCACCTCCTTGCCTCGCTCCTGCTCTATTCAGGCATATCTTATGGCATAACATCTTCCGCAGAATCCGCCAATTTTGAATAATTTCACCGCATGCCCGAAATCGTGGACAATAGAAAAACTTTCACACTCGCCGAAGTGGCAACGAGTATCCAACGAACTTTGGCCGACAGATATACTTCCGGTTTCTGGGTGCGGGCGGAAATGAATAAACTGAACCACTACAGCCACTCCGGTCATTGCTATCCGGAATTGGTCGAAAAACAAAATGGTCGTGTCGTGGCTCAATTCAGATCCACGCTTTGGAGCGATAGGTACTCCGACATCAATCAGCGCTTCCTCAAAATCGTCGGCGAACCTCTTAAAGATGGCATCAAAATTCTATTCTTCGCCAAGGTAAAATTTGATGCGCAATACGGACTCACACTGCACATCGAGGATATCGATCCGTCATTCACATTGGGTGATCTGGAAAAGGAAAAACAGGAAAGCATCCAGAAACTGAAATCAGAAGGTCTATTCGATCGCAATAAAAAACATGCGCTTCCTCTATTGCCTCAACGTCTGGCCATCATCAGCGTGGAAACCAGCAAAGGCTACGCTGACTTTCTCGAAGTGATCGATAAAAATCCCTGGAACTATCATTTCTTCCACATGCTGTTTCCGGCAATTCTGCAAGGGGAAAATGCGATTGACTCCATCTTGTATCAACTTTCACGCATTGCCAAAGTTCAACAACATTTCGATGCTGTTGCCATCATCAGAGGTGGCGGCGGGGATGTCGGTTTGTCATGTTACAACAACTACCAACTGGCCAGAAGTATCTCCACTTTTCCTCTGCCGGTGCTGACAGGTATTGGTCACGCGACCAATGAAACGGTTTGCGAAATGGTATCGTTTCAAAATGCCATCACGCCTACAAAAATTGGCGAATTCCTCATTCAGAAATTTCATCTCTTCGCAGTGCCGGTGGAAGAAGCAAGAGATACCATCATTCGCGAAGCGAAACAATTGATACAAGACCAGCAAACGCTCCTTCAACAAGAAGCACGATTGTTCAAAGCACATGCACAAGGAAGCCTCGCTCGCATGCACAATCAACTGGGGAAAATTTCACACACACTCACCAGTGATGCTTCCTATGCGTTCAAAACAGAACAAACAAGGTTGACCAATACCATTGCCGAACTTCGAAAAATCACAGATTATCGGCACAAAACAAATTCAGCTCTTGTTGAAGATACCTCAACCAATCTGAAGAAAAACACGAACACCATTTTGGTGCGTCATCATGAAAAGCTCGAACATGTATCGAGACAAGTGGATTTGATGAATCCGGTTCACATTCTCAAACGTGGATATAGCATCACGTTGAAAAATGGCAAAGCCATCAAATCAACCACCGAGATCAACGTTGGTGATGAAATCACCACTTTATTGCACGCTGGAAGTATCATCAGCAACATTCAAAAAAAAGAAGAATAACAGACATGAGTAAAAACATCAGTTACACCGAAGCCTTTGAAGAATTACAACAAATTGTGAGCGATATTGAGCAGGGTGAAATATCTGTTGACGAACTTTCGGCCAAAGTGAAACGCGCTGCCGAACTCATCGCCATTTGTAAAGAAAAACTGACCAATACAGGTGAGGACGTCAATAAAATTTTGAAGAAACTGGAAGAAGGGGAACAACATCAAAATGGTTGAACATGATAAACATCCGATGAATGTTGATGAGGAAATCCTTCACTACTACCTCATACCAGGAATGGGCGCAGATCATAGGCTTTTCACCAATTTCGAATTAAAATACGGCATCATTCATCATCTCGATTGGATTCCGCACGAAGGAAGTCGCAACCTTTCTGAATACGCTGCATTGATGTCGGAACGTGTTACAACGAAGAACAACATCCTCATCGGTTCATCCATGGGCGGCATGACAGCCGTGGAAATGTCCAGGATCATCAAACCATTGTCTACCATCCTTGTCTCCGCGCCTACAGGTCGACACGAGTTTCCGCGCGTATTGAAATTTGTAGATTCCATCCGATTGCACCGCGCACTCAATGCCAAACAGGTTTCAGCCATATCAGGACTCGCTGATACTTTTATGGGATTCAAAACGCCAGAACAAAAGCAGCTCTTTTATGATATGCTCAAAAAAAATGGCCCTGATTTCCTTCATTTCTCAATAGGTGCCATCCTCGGTTGGAAAAACACAGCACCTCCGGAAGGCGAATACATCCAGATTATCGGCAGCCTAGACAAACTCTTTTCACCTAAAAAAATCCAGACACCATACGTCATTGAAGGCGGTGGACATTTTACCGCATTTGAAAAAGGACCTGAAGTTTCGGAGATCATTAACAAATACATTGAACAAAATATTCTACCGAATCTGAAACGAATCTGATTGTCTCGCGTAGAAAGTGCCATTAACGTCAAAATATGATGAAGGCACTTTTATCCACCCTCGCTTCTTTCATGGTACTGATCGCCTCTGCGCAGCTACTGCTCCACAGAATAAGGTTGTACTTTATTCTGGTGATGTCATCACCGGTGAACATCTATTGTATGAATCACCGATCATGAAACAACCTCTGTTTACCATGAGCAACGAAGAGTATGCGAGCACTGATGTTCAGTTTTTCCAAAACAATCACGGCTTTTTCGCCAATTTGAACCGCATACACGGACAAAACACAGAGCGATATGCATTGCGTATCAAAGTGGGTAAACTCAATCTCTTTGAAGAAATTGATCTTTCTGTTTACGGAGGAGAAGAACTCAAAACAGAAGGAACCAATAACAATCAAGATCCCATGTTGGCCACTGGTGAAATGTACCAATACTACAGTAAAGGAACAGATGCCGTGCGCGAAGCCAAATACAGCAATCTGAAATACGACCTGAGTGATAATGCTGCATCAATGGCGCATTTGAAAAGATACCGCAATTATCGTTCTCTGCAATGGGGATTGATCGGCGTTGGTGCCGGACTCATCGCAGCAAATGTCATTGCTCATTCCAACACAGCCGTGAAGTTCAATCCAGTGATGGCTCTTGGATTCGTGATCGGCGGTGGAAGCTACCTACTCGAAAAACCAAAAGAAGACGAATTGTGGCTCGCAGCAGATGAGTACAATAAAGAAACGGAGGCGGTAAGCGCGGTTGAGTAATTATGAATTATGAATTATGAATTATGAATTATGAATTATGAATTATGAATGATATGGGAGGCGCGAGGGATCGCGCCTTTTTTGTTATTGAAAGAGGAGTGACAATGCGGGAGGTATGAGGTACGAGGTATGAGGTATTAGGAGTGCGAAAATTTGGTTGTGGGGCGATAAGGTCTTTTCAAAAAAAGCAATGCCGCTGCCAACTTTGAACATTGAACATTGAACCTTGAACCGAATTGGCGAGCACACCTCGACCTTCAATCAAATGTCTCATGCCAATCTTAAATATTAAATTTTAAATCTTAAATCTTGAACATTGAACCGATAAGGCGATCAGCCCTTTTCAAAAAAAGTAATGCCGCTGCCAACTTTGAACTTTGAACATTGAACCGATTTGGCGATCAGATGTCATCAAACACCTGCCATTTGTTGCCAATCTTAAATATTAAATTTTAAATCTCAAATAGACGACTTTCCCAATGAGTGTTTTTCCAATAAACGGCGAATTGTACGATTTGGAAATCCATTCTGATTTGTGAAAAGTGGTTGTATCCGTTGGTGAGAATACAGTGATGGAATCGGGGTTTCCTTCTTCGATGATCTGATTTGTTATTCCCAACACCTTGGCAGGTCCTGTGGTAAGTAAGGACACAAAATCTGCAATTTCCATGTGCTGACTTAAAGAAGTCCAGGCAGAACAGAAAGCAGTTTCGATACTGCTGATGCCAAATTCGGCATCTTCAAACTCACGCACTTTGTGTTCAATATCTTCCGGCGAATGGTCGCTGCAAATGGCATCAATGGTTCCGTCTTTAATTCCTGCGATCAAGGCCTTCCTTTCTTCTTTGGTGCGAAATGGAGGAAGTACTTTGTAATTCGAATCAAATGTTTTTAAGTCTTCATCCAAAAATGAAAGTTGATGTGCAGCGATGGCGCATGTGACATTCAATCCTTCCTTCTTAGCCTTGCGGATGAGCTCAATACTCTTCGCCGTTGAAACGAGCATAAAATGCAATCTTCCTCCGTGATATCTCAGCAATTCAAGATCACGTTGTACACGCATGTCCTCAGACACGTTGGGAATACCTTTCATACCCAATGCAACACTCATCGCGCCTTCATGCATTTGGCCGTGCGAAGACAAAGCTCTTTCGTATGGAAAACTCATCACAAGTCCACCAAAGTTTTTGGCATATTCTAAAGCCCTCGACATGAGCTCTGCACCAACATTCTTCTTATCATCTGTGAAAGCCATGGCACCTGTTGCATACATGTCGAACATTTCGCTCAGTTGTTTGCCTTCCATTTTATCCGAAAGACTTCCCGCAACCATGACCTCCACATTTGGATGAACAGCATTGTGCAAAACATATTCAACTGTAGATTTAGAATCGACAACAGGAAGTGTGGATGGCATCAACAACACTTTTCGAAATCCTCCTTTGTTTGCTGCCGCAAGTCCACTCTTCAAATCTTCTTTGTATTCAATACCCGGATCGCAAAAATGAGCTTTGAGATCAATCCACCCCGGTGTAACCATCAAACCATCACCTTCGATTGGTCTTGCTTTGGAATCTGAGATGGAAACCCCGACCTGAGCGATAATGCCTTTGTCCAACAGAATATCTCTGCGTTTGCCATGATGTTGGCTACTTGGATCATGAACGAGAGCGGATTTGATCAGGGTTTTCATACCAATACGATTTTCAAAGCAAACAAAACTACGTTGATGTTCTTCTTCATCTCCAGAATTTGATGAGCAGTATTTCAACAGCGAGGAAAATCAATGCCCAAACAATCATGGAAAACCAGTATTTCTTTCCTTCTGCAATATCTCCGGCTGTTGAAGCAATGCTTTCTACTGTTTCATCCAGTACACTCCAATTGCTATTGCCGGAAGAATTGATCCATGATTGCGAATCATCTCGGGTGAAAGTATGCGTATCAGATTCTGCGCGATCGTTGTTGAACGACACGGCGCTCACCACTTCAGTTCCTCTGGATAAATCATAATTGCCAGCCGTGCTCAATGCTTCGCGGACATATATTTCCACATTGCCACCAGCATTGCGATGTTCTGGAATGAACTCATTGCCACTCGTTGCGTCAGTCAAGCGGAAAGTCTCTTCATTGTTTACGGCAATATTTCGGATGATGATGGCTTCTTCTGTTCCCAATGTATATTCCAATGGCTGCACAGGCTGACTGAATTCCGCGATGCGCAATAATGTCGCCGGGAAAAAGGCGTGAGATGTAAAGTTACTTGCCGCGGGATCGAGAGATACAGCACTGAAATAAGCATGACCACCTCCAAGGTTGTTGGAGACCAGAAACGGTGTTCCGGTTTGTAATGTCATCATGGTAAGCGCTGTGGATTTCACTGGAACCTGAAGCACATAATAAATCTTCACAGAAGGCAGATCAACATTGCCGATGGTTTTCTCGAATGCATTTTTGAAAATGTAGTGATCATAATCAACGCTGCTTACCTTATTCGAATTAGAATTGGGACGCGGTGCAGATACATTGCGATTATCTTCTTCTACGGGTGCTAAAAGAGGTAAATCAGCTTTCGCATTTCCCATCTCTCCTTGAATTTGCCCCAGACCAAGCGTCGACAGCAAAGTGTTGTATTCATTCTGCACAATATCTGTGGCAGGAAAAATCATCACACTGCCTCCATTGCCAACGAATTTCACAATTTCAGCAGAAAGTCCTGATGAAATATTTTTGAGCTGATTGAGCACAATCAGATGTTGCATCGGGAATGAACCAAAGTCAGGCGCATTCTCGGCGAAAGAAATGAAATTGAACGAAGGATCATCGGCGTACACGGTTCTCACCGCTTCTACCGAAACTTCATTGCCACGTATTTCTAGCACATTGATTTTTTCCGCAACATCATAACTGAAGTAGTATGGATCGTCTTTGGTGACAGACTTATCATCAACTGTCAGTATACATTTTTTAAATCCAGCTTCTGTATTGGTATATGTAAGATCTAGAATCGTTTCACTTTCTGGATCAATTGAAACGGAAGTCACACTTTTTTGAAATCCATTTGACATCAATTGTACCGGCACATTCTCTCTTTTTTCATTTCCTGTATTGACAATACGCGCATGCAATACTTCCGGAATGTTCAATTGTCGAACGGGTGAATCGAACCACACTGAATCAATAAACACATTTGAATTTGATTCTGCCTGATCGGGAATCAAGCTGAATTGAATCGTAGAATCATTCGAAATGGCTTCAAAATCCGTCACGGTTTTCTGCAAGTCCGTCCGTAAAAACGAACGTCTGTTGTCAAGTCCGCAATTGTTCAATACATCACGCTGACGCAATACCACTTCAGATAATTTGCGGCTTACAGGCGAGAGTTTCACCTCCTGAATCAATTCGATGATTTCTTCACGTGAGACCAATCTTTGATGACGACCTTCAAAGTCGCAGGTCAATAGTTGGAATTTATCTGTGGGGGAAAATGCGCCCGCCAATTCGATCGCTTTGTTTTTCGCCAATTCAAGTAATCTTCCATCCTTACCTTCAGCTTCCATGCTGAAGGAATTATCAATGTAGATTGACACTGCTATTCCACCCGGTTTTTCCGAATCACCTGGAAGCGGGATGTAAGGTTGGGCAAAAGCAAAAATGATACAGGCCATAGCCAAAAGCCTTGCGATCAAAATGAGCAAATGCTTGAGCTTGCTTTTGCTTTTGGTTTCCTGATGTATTTCTTTGAGAAATGAAACATTCGGAAACATCACCTTTTTGAATTTTCGAAAATTGAAAAGGTGAACGATGATCGGGATGGTCAGGGCTGAAAGTGCCCAGAGTATTTCCGGATGTACAAACTTCATAGTCGGTGCGAATGTACAGGACGACGGCCAATGTCAGCAAGGGAGGAAATCATAAGAATTATGAATTATGAGTTATGAATTATGAATTATGGGTTATGAATGATGGGGGTGAATTATCTATTGATAATCACAATGTTGGGAGAGAGAAATACAACCTGATTAAGATTGAACCACATATCCATCTTTCATGACCAGCGCTCTATCGGCCATTTTGGCCAATTCTTCATTGTGCGTCACGATCACGAAAGTCTGGTTGAAATTGTCTCTGAGCGAAAAGAACAATTGGTGAAGATCACGGGCATTGGCTGAATCCAGATTTCCAGATGGCTCATCAGCGAGTACCACATCGGGTTGATTCATCAGAGCCCGCGCCACAGCAACCCGCTGTTGTTCTCCGCCTGACAGTTGGTTCGGCTTATGGTCGGTGCGATCGCCAAGTCCCAAAAATCCAAGCAACTCTTTTCCGCGTTTTTCTGCTTCGCTACCTGATTTTTTAGCAATAAATGCAGGAATACACACATTTTCGAGGGCAGTAAACTCAGGTAGAAGGTTGTGAAACTGAAAAATAAATCCGATGTGCTTATTTCGGAATTGTGCAAGCTGCCTGGCGTTCATGGAAGAAATGACTTCATTGCCAAACATCAGTTTTCCTTGATCTGGTCTATCGAGCGTACCAATGATATGGAGCAAGGTACTCTTGCCCGCACCAGACGCGCCAACAATAGAGACAACTTCTCCTTTGCTGATTTGCACATCAACCCCCTTCAATACTTGAAGTCCGCCGTATGATTTGGTAATACCCGTCGCCTGAATCATGGTCGGCAAATGTAACGCGACAAGTCCGTAAGCCACATCGTCAACAATTGGTGATGAAATTTCCACACGGCACCACAAAACAGCAGTTCACATGAGTAAATTCGCCCACCAAATTCAGGACTATGAATATTCACGAATATCAGGGAAAATCGATCCTCACCAAATATGGTGTGGCTGTTCAACGCGGTTATGTGGCTCATTCGCCAGGTGAAGCTTTGGAAGCTGCCAAAAAACTCAAGGCTGAAACCGGCACTGGTTGGTTTGTAGTCAAAGCACAAATTCACGCCGGCGGTCGTGGAAAAGGCACCATCACTGAAACTGGCTCTCGCGGTGTGGTTCTCGCTAAAAGCCTTGAAGAAGTGCCACAAAAAGCCGAAGCCATTTTGGGTGGTCACCTTGTAACCCTTCAGACCAAAGCTGAAGGTAAAAAAGTGAGTAAAGTCTATATCGCGGAAGATGTGTATGCTCCAGGTGCAAGTGAACCGAAGGAATTTTACATGTCAATCCTGTTGGATCGTTCCGCAGGTAAAAACGTCATCGTCTACTCTCCGGAAGGAGGAATGAATATTGAAGATGTGGCACACAACACGCCAGAAAAAATCTTCAAAGAAATGATTGATCCGCTCACGGGTGTGAACGACTTCCAATGTCGTCGCATTGCTTTTAACTTCGGACTGAGCGGTCAGGCCATGAAAGAAATGGGCATTTTCGTAAAAAGCCTTTACAACGCTTATGTGGGTTGTGATGCAGCCATGTTCGAAATCAACCCTGTCCTGAAAACTTCTGACGATCGCGTGATTGCCGTTGATGCCAAAGTAACCTTGGACAACAACGGACTATTCAGACATAAAGATTATGCTGAAATGCGCGACACCACCGAAGAAGATTCAATTGAAGTGGAAGCCAGCAATGCCGACCTGAACTATGTGAAACTCGACGGTAACGTTGGTTGTATGGTAAATGGTGCAGGTCTCGCGATGGCTACAATGGACATCATCAAACTGAGCGGTGGTGATCCTGCAAACTTCCTCGATGTAGGTGGTACAGCTGATGCGAAGCGTGTTGAAACGGCCTTCCGTATCATCCTGAGAGATACTGCGGTGAAAGCTATTCTGGTGAATATTTTCGGTGGTATCGTAAGATGCGATCGTGTAGCCCAAGGTATTGTGGATGCTTATAAAAACATCGGAGACATCAAAGTTCCAATCATCGTTCGTCTACAAGGTACTAACGCCGTTGAAGCGAAAAAACTCATCGATGAAAGTGGATTACAAGTGCATTCCGCTATTACGCTTCAGGAAGCTGCGGATCAGGTGAAAGCGGTTTTGGAATTATGAAGTATGAATTATGAATTTCTTGTGACAACGTAAGGTTGTTATCGAGAATGAGAAAATAAAAAGTTCACACGGGTGTGAACTTTTTGTTTGTAGCAATAGTGATGAAGTATGAATTATGAATTATGAGTTATGGAATTCAATGTGTGGTGAAGCCGGATTTATCTACAGTAACGTTCACGACTTTGCCGCGGAAAAGCACATTGAATGAATAGCCCTCCCATTGACTCGGAAGTATTGGATTGAATTCAAGTTGATCATTCACCACGCGCATTCCGCCAAAACCTTGCACAATACTCATCCATGTTCCTGCCATACTTGTGATGTGCAGACCTTCATGTGCTTCATGATTGTAATCGTCGAGATCGAGTCGTGAAGTACGCATATACATTTCATAGGCCTTTTCTTCATAACCCAATTTCGCAGCGAGGATGGCATGTACACATGGCGAAAGCGAACTTTCGTGTACTGTCATCGGTTCGTAAAAATCAAAATTGGTCTTGATTTCTGAAGCCGTAAAATCTTCTTCGAAAAAATAAATTCCCTGAAGGACATCCGCTTGTTTGATAAAACATGAACGAAGAATTCGGTCCCAACTCCAATGCTGATTGATCGGTCTTTCCGCAGGATTCAATTCCTCTGCCTTCATCAAGACCTTATCCATATACCCATCTTGCTGAAGGAAAATTTCTGTTCCTTCCAATTTGCCGAAGTACATTTTTTCAATAATCTGCTGCCATTGCAAGCGCTCATCATTATCGTTGAATGCCAGTGCAACAAACTTTTCATCGAGTAAAGCTCCGTTTTCTTTTCTTAGAAAATCGATTACCTCAAGACAATACTTCATACACCATACAGCGATATAGCTGGTGTACCAGTTGTTATTGACATTGTTTTCGTATTCATTCGGTCCCGTTACGCCATGCATCACGTAAAGCTTTTTTGCTTCACTCCAATGCACGCGTTGTGCCCAGAATCGAGCTATGCCGACCAATACTTCCAATCCACCTTCAGAAAAATATGTGGTATCACCAGTGTATTTCGCATAATTGTAAATGGCATATGCTATGGCACCATTGCGGTGAATTTCTTCGAAAGTAATTTCCCACTCATTGTGACATTCTTCGCCATTCATGGTCACCATGGGATACAATGCAGCACCATTGGTAAACCCAAGTTTGGCAGCGTTTTCAATGGCACGTGGCAATTGTGTAAATCGATAGGTGAGCAATTGTCTGGCTACGCGCTGATCTTTCGTACTCATGTAAAATGGAATACAATAAGCCTCCGTATCCCAATAGGTAGAACCACCATACTTCTCACCAGTGAACCCTTTCGGGCCAATGTTCAACCTTGAATCTTCGCCAGTATATGTTTGGTTTAGATGAAAAATATTAAAGCGAATCGCTTGTTGTGCTTCGTCATCACCCTCGATTACAATGTCTGCCAACTTCCATATTTCTTCCCATTTCTTTCCTTGTAAATGGAGCATCTGATCAAATCCCAATTGATGCGCACGAGCCACTGCTTTCCTTGCAGCATCAATAAGTTTCTCCTTATCATAATTCAAAGATGAAACCACCGATACATATTTATAGATGGTGATGGTTTCACCTTGGTTCACCCCTTTCTCAAAATTATTCTCCGCAAAAAATTCACGGGATGAAAAGTGATAAGAAGGACTTACCTCTTTTCCCTTGAGAAATAACTGCACCTTCATCGCAGTGGCTACGTCGAACTCTGTTTTACGTGTTCTCGTCACAACCATTCCCTCACCAGCTGTTGCCTGGTGATGAATCGGCTCCCAGAATTTCTCATCGTAATTTGAATCGTGGCTTTTTACATCGCCATCGAGATATGGCTGAAACCGGATCATCCCCGTAAAATTCAGCGGAGTGACAGAATATCGGATGGCAGCAGTTTCATCATCGGCCATAGAACAAAACCTCGTGGCTTCGATATGAACCTGTTTTCCAGAAGGCATTTCAATATCGAATGATCGAAACAAAAATCCTTCTTTCATATTCAATTCACGTCGAAAATTGGAAGTGATGCATGTAGCAAAATCAACTTCTTCCTCATCCACCCAAACGTGAATACCAATCCAATTTGTGCTATTCAAAACCTTGGCGAAATATTCGGGATAACCATTTTTCCACCAACCCACACGTGTTTTGTCGGGATAATAAACACCAGCGACATAACTTCCTTGCAGAGAAGGTCCGGTGAACTTTTCCTCATGATTGGCGCGTTGACCAAAGCGGCCATTGCCTATAGAAAAAATACTCTCAGACGAGCGGTGATGCTTGCGTTTAAATCCTTCCTCTACGATCTTCCATGGATCGGTAACCAAATATTTTATCATGATTGTGGAAATGCTTTAACTGAAATAATCGGGTGGCAAGTTAAGTAAGTGTAACAAATACACCAAGTCGGTTTATTCACCTTGAATCAATCAAAGTAACAACATTTTCAAATTTCAAATCCTATCCTCGTTCCTTCTTCAAAAGCTCGTTTGGCATCAAGTTCTCCTGCACGAAGCGCACCTCCGATGACATGAACTGGTTTGCCATATGATTTGATTTCATCCAGCATTGCAAGATTGCTTGTTTGTCCGGCGCAAATCACAATCTGATCAGCTTCGATGAAAATGTCTTCTCCGCCCCTGCTAATTTCAATCCCGGACGACGTGATTTTTTTGTATTGCAAGTCATCGAGGTATTTTACCCCAAGTAGTTTCAATTCTTCTCGGTGAATCCATGCGGTGGTTTTTCCCAAATGCTTGCCTGGTTTGCCCTTACTCCTTTGCAGGATTGTGATATTTTTCGATGAAATGTGTTTTTCTGGTATCGCCGAAATTCCACCTCTTTGCGACCAAGTTGCATCAACTTTCCAGCGCTTCATAAATTCCTGTTTCGATTCTGGATCGCTTCCTTTGATCAGGAACATGGCGGTATCGATCCCAATTCCGCCTGCACCTATGATCACAATGTTCTTACCTGGAGCAACACTACCATTCAGCACTTGATCGTAACGCACCACATGCGGCAGATCACTTCCTTCGATTTCGATTTCTTTTGGTAAAACGCCAGCCGAATACACAATCTCATCGAAGTTTGATGCGTCTTCGGGTTGAAATACGGTCGACGTTTTAATCGTCACATTGTTCTTGGCAAGTACCACACGATAAAATCGCAATGTCTCTCTGAACTCTTCTTTACCACTTACCTGAGAAGCAAGCCGCAATTGTCCACCAATCTCATCTCCCTTTTCAAACAATGTCACGTGATGTCCACGACGGGCAAGTATCAATGAAGCAGCAAGCCCTGCCGGTCCGGCACCTGTCACTGCAATTCGTTTGGGTATTGCTTCCGTGATTTTCGGCCATTCTGTTTCCTTACATGCGAATGGATTCACCAAACAAGTAGCAACTTTTTGGTTGAAAATATGATCCAGACAAGCCTGATTGCATGCAATACAAGTATTGATTTCTCCGCTTTTGCCCAATTGAGCTTTCTTCACAAAATCCGGATCAGCGAGAAAAGGTCTTGCCATAGAAACCATGTCGGCATCACCATCACGCAATATTTGTTCAGCCACATCAGGCATATTGATGCGATTGGTCGTAATCACCGGAATACTCAACTCCTTTTGATATTTCTGGTTACCCATGTGAAAGCCGCGCGGGGCACCATTTGAGCGATGGTTGGAATGCGCGCTTCATGCCAGCCGATGCCAGTATTGATCAAAGTTGCTCCAGCCTTTTCAATGGCTTTACCCAAAGCAACAATCTCTTCTGGAGATTGCCCGTCTTTGATCAGATCCAACATCGATAGTCTGTAGATGATGATGAAGTTTTTGCCAACCTTTTCACGAATTCCTTTTACAATTTCCACCGGAAACCGCATGCGGTTTTCGAAAGATCCACCCCATTCATCGGTGCGTTGATTGGTATGTGTAACCAAAAACTGGTTGATAAGATATCCCTCGCTTCCCATCACTTCCACACCGTCATATCCTGCCTCAGAAGCCAGTTCTGCGGCACGTATGAATTTTCTGATGGTTCGCCGGATGAGCCATTGAGGCATGGCATAAGGCGTAAATGGCGTGATTGGAGCTTTGATGCGAGAAGGAGCTATGGAAAAAGGATGATATGCATATCTGCCAGCATGTAAAATTTGCATGCAGATTTTTCCTCCGCATTCGTGCACAGCTTCGGTGATCATGCGATGATTTTTCACATCCATCATGCTAGACATTTTCGATGCTCGTGGAGTAAGTTTACCCCATGAATCTGGGGAAATACCACCCGTCACAATAAGCCCAACACCGCCATTGGCGCGGGCCGCATAGAATACAGCTAATTTCTGAAACCCTCCTCTTTCTTCCTCGAGACCTGTATGCATGGAACCCATGAGGACACGATTTTTCAGAGTTGTAAAACCCAGATCCAAAGGTTCGAATAAACATGGATAAGATGAATTTACCATAGCTGATAAAAAGCAGATTAATTTTATTCTTTGTGCTTGTCTGCTAATCACTGCGAATATACCTTGCGGCCAAACTTTTCGACATGAGTAACGAATCACTGATCAACAGACTACGCGATGCATTCATCGCAAAAAACATCCCACATGAAGCCAAAACTATGTTTGGCGGTGTGGCATTTATGGTACGCGGCAACATGACCGTTGGCGTGACAAACAAAGGAGAATTGATGGTTCGCATCGATTCTGCAGATCAAGAAGCTGCACTACAACGTGCAGGCGCAAAAATGATGGAAATGGGCGGTAAAGTCATGAGCGGATTCCTCGCTGTAGACGAAGCCGGATACACCAACGACAGTGACATCGACGCGTGGATTTCATTGGCATTGAGCTATAATTCAACGTTACCGGAGAAGGTGGAAGAAGTTGCCGCTCCGACAAAAGAACCAGCTTCAAAACCTGCAGCTAAAAAAGCAACGAAAAAAGCAGCTAAAAAAGCCACCAAGAAGGCGGCCAAGAAAGCAGCCAAAAAAGTTGCTACGAAGAAAAAAGCAGTGAAAAAAGCGACCAAAAAAGCAGCCAAAAAAGCAGCTAAAAAAGTTGCTACGAAAAAGAAAGCAGTGAAAAAAGCGACTAAGAAAGCGACCAAAAAAGCTGCTAAAAAAGCAGTCGTAAAAAAAGCTACCAAGAAGGCTGCTCCTAAAAAAGCGACTAAAAAAGCACCAGCTAAAAAAGTTGCTCCTAAAAAGGCTGCTAAGAAAGCTACCAAGAAAGTTGCACCTAAAAAAGCTACCAAGAAAGCAACGAAGAAAGTAGCGAAAAAAGTAGCTCCTAAAAAAGCGGTAAAAAAAGCAGCAACCAAAAAAGCAACGAAGAAAGTTGCTCCTAAAAAGCTACGAAGAAAGCGACTAAGAAATCAGGTCGTCGTAAGTAATAAAATTCTTTCTATTCAAAAAGCCGGTTAATACCGGCTTTTTTTATGCTATCCCCTCAAAGATTTCGATTCACAGGATATATGAATATATCATGTGATTCATTTTCTGATCCACTCAAAAAACTTCCTATGAATAAATGGTAATGCCACAAAAACCATGAGTGGCACAAGAATAATTGTAAGTAAAAGGGTTCGGAGAAATGGAGGCCAGTCAGCCATGAATGGCGACAGCACATAAAAAAGGAATGTAATGACTGGATAGATGAATAACCAGATCAACAATGCCATTTTCCATTTACGGGGATGTTGTGGTGACGGTGTTTGACTCATAGGGCACAAAAATCAACTGAACGACCCAATGAATCATTGAATCAAATCAAGCATTTTGGCCACACTCATTCCGCTCATATCAACAACCACAGCATGAGCTTTTGACAGTACTGATGAATCTCCTATACCGATGCAGTAAAATCCGCCTTGAATCGCGGCTTCCACTCCACTGATGGCATCTTCAAATACGATGATATGATCTGCAGATATTCCGAGTTCTGCTGCACCGCGCTCAAAAACTTCTGGATGTGGTTTTGACATATGAATCTTGTTGCCATCCATGATGGTATCGAACATTTCCAGAATCCCGAGTTTTTCCAAAATCAAAATACTATTCTTGGATGAACTTCCCAATCCGATTTTGATACCCGCTGCCCTCAACTCTTTCAAAAGGATGGACGCCTGGAAGCATATCCGCAGGATTCACTTCTTGCACGTACTCCAGATACCATTTATTCTTGAGGTCCATCAATTCAATCTTCTTGGTATTGTTGAGATGGAGATTACCCCAGGACAGAATCTTTTCGAGCGAATCAACGCGCGAAACCCCTTTGAGCTGCTCGTTGTCTTCTTCTGTAAAATGAATTCCGAGTGAATCGGCAAGACGGTGCCATGCCTTAAAATGGAACCTTGCTGTATCTACAATAACGCCGTCCATGTCGAACAGACATGCCTTGATTTCTACCATATCGATAACTTATTTCCTTGAAGCTTCCATCCGGATCATGCCAATGATCAATAATTCGGCACTGGCTGGATTGGATGCCAGTGGTATATTTTGTTTGATGCAGGCTTTTACGAGAGCTATGATATCCGCTTCGTAGTCCTGCACAATTTCTGGATCACGGAAAAAGAGAACCAGACCTATTTCACCTTGATTCACCTTTTCAGTCAATTCACGAAATCCACCTTCTCTGCCGGGATGAACATGTTCCACCTGGACTTTGATGTCCTCGTGTTCCATGAATTCCGCAGTCATTCCGGTGGCTATGATTTTTCTTCCCCACAACCAGTCTTCACGTTCTTTGAGAAAAGAAACCAATGCTGGTTTCTTTTTGTCGTGTGCAATCACACAGATTTTTTTTTCCATGATCAGTGGGGTCTAATTTACGCTTGAATGAGCGCTGGAATTTTGTATTTCACATGATATTCTACGAGACCATCAATAGGTTTCTGAATTACTCTGCCCAGTTTGATGCTTGTTTCTTTTGCCGCGCGTTCCAGACAATCGTAAAAAAATAATGTCCTATGCTGCCTACAAAATGTACAGGCACTTCTTTCCAATCTGCGAAACACTTCACATGAATATTGATGAAGTGAATCATGCCTTTGGTAACCCACTCCTGCACTCGAGGATGATCATGATGCTCACCAATGAACTTCATGAAAGAAGCGAGATAGACATTTGCATTCGGTTCCCTGTATATTTTGTTGATGACATCATCTTTGGAGGGCGCATATTTTTCTTCGAAAGAAATGCGCAAATCCTCCGGCAGTTTCTTGTAGAAATATTCTTGCAATAGAATTTTACCAAAATAACTTCCGCTGGCTTCATCACCAAGAATATAGGCCAATGAAGGAATTTCTTCATATACCTTTTGTCCATCAAAATGACAAGAATTACTTCCGGTACCCAGGATACACGCAATACATGGTTCGCCATCATACACGGCCATTCCTGATCCAAGTTGATCGTGTTCCACAAGTATTTCTGCATTTTTAAATACCCGAATAAGACCAGCATGCATGATGGAACACATTTCTTCCGTGCTGCTTCCTGCACCATAGAAAAAAATATGCTTTACCTGATCGGCAATCTTCATCAAGGATGGATTGTCGCGCAATGCTTTTTCTGTGATGTCAGGATTATGAAAATAAGGATTCAATCCCATGGTTTCGAAATCCGAAATCCTTTGACCTTTTTCGTCTAACAGTGCCCAATCGCATTTAGTGGAACCGCTGTCTGCTATCAGTATCATATCTGAACAATATTAATCCGTCGTGCAATCATTGTACACAACTTCGTTAAGTTACACTTTCGTTACAAGGTCGCAGACTCTCTCTGCGTAACCAGCTTCATTGTCGTACCAACCCATGATCTTCACCAGATTGCCATTCACAGATGTGAGCGCTGCATCAAATATGCACGAGTGACGATTTCCAACAATATCGATGGAAACAATTGGATCAGTACAATATTCGAGAATACCTTTCATAGCACCTTGCGATGCTTCTTTCATGGCAGCATTCACTTCGTCTTTGGTGACATCCCGTTTTAGAATGACCACCAGATCGGTGAGAGAACCATCAGGTGTAGGCACACGCACTGCAACGCCATCCAATTTTCCTTTCAAATCAGGAAGCACTTCACCAACAGCTTTAGCGGCACCTGTTGAAGTAGGCACCATGCTCAAAGCCGCAGCACGTGCACGTCTGAGGTCTTTGTGAGGCGCATCCTGCAAACGTTGATCAGCAGTGTATGCATGAATGGTGGTGATGTATCCTTTCTCAATACCAAATTTATCGTTCAACACTTTCGCCATTGGAGCAAGGCAATTCGTAGTGCACGATGCATTGCTGAGGATGAGGTCATCGGCAGAAATTTGTTCATCATTTACACCAAGCACAATGGTTTTTACACCACCAGTTGCAGGAGCACTGATGATGACTTTTTTCGCTCCAGCCGTAATGTGTTTGGTTGCGCCTTCTTTATCGGTAAAAATTCCGGTTGATTCAATCACCACATCAATGTCAAGTGAAGCCCAAGGTAAAGTGGCGGGATCTTTTGCGGCATACACTTTTACTGGACGACCATTTACCACAATGCTGTCATCGGTGGTTTCAATTTTTACAGCGAAGCGACCATGAACACTGTCGTATTTCAGCAGATGTGCCAATGTTTTTACATCGGTGAGATCATTGATGGCAACGATTTCGACGTTTTCATTTTGTATCAGACTTCGGAAACACATCCGTCCAATTCTTCCGAAGCCATTGATTGCTACTTTTTTCATTTTGTTTTGGGTTCATGCGGTTCATCTTTTGCCGCATGTATTATTGATGTTTATTGATTCGTTTAAATAGACAAGATGCGTGCGATACGCAACTCATCGCGGTTGGGTAAATGACGCTGATTGATGGCATCCTCAAGTCCCGTGTAAGTTTCACGGTCGTTGATGATTCCTATCATCACATCTTTTCTTCCTTCGAGAAGACCTTCAACAGCTGCCACACCCATGCGGGATGCCATCACGCGATCATAACAAGAAGGAGAACCTCCTCTTTGCAAGTGACCGAGAACAGATACGCGCGTTTCGTATTCACTGTATTTCTCAGTAACCTGCTTTGCGATTTCATATGCACCGCCACTCTTCGAACCTTCCGCTACGATCACGATCGAGCTTGATTTTCCGCTTTCTTCACTGGCGCGCAATGTTTGTACGAGATCATCGATGCTCATTTCATCTTCAGGAAGTACAATGGCTATGGCACCGGTTGCGATACCTGCCTTCAATGCAATGAAGCCACTGTTTCTTCCCATGACTTCCACAAAAAACAATCGATTGTGGGATGTTGCCGTATCCCTGATTTTATCTACAGCATCCACAACAGTGTTGGTTGCTGTATCGAATCCGATGCAGTGATCAGTTCCAAAAAGATCGTTGTCGATGGACCCAGGAACACCCATCACAGGTACTCCGAACTCCTCGTGAAAGATATGAGCCCCGGTGAAAGTGCCATTACCTCCGATGGTAATCAAAGCATTTACGCCATTCTTCTTGAGATTGTCGTAAGCCTGTTGACGACCTTCTTTGGTCATAAAATCTTTGCTTCTAGAACTTTTCAGGATGGTACCACCTCGGCCCAAAATGCGGGCAACAGATCGCTCATTGAGTTTTTTGAAATCTCCTTCGATCATGCCCTGGTATCCTTGGAAAATACCATGTACCTCAATATTCCTGTACACACAGGTACGCACCACAGCCCTGATGGCTGCATTCATTCCAGGCGCGTCACCTCCACTTGTAAGTACTCCAATTTTCATTTTTTCGATTCCGTTTTACCTGTTTCAATAACAAGCGGGGCTAATGTAAGTGTATTTTGTACACTAAGTCCATTTTTTTTAATTTCTTAATGACCACCCGATACAGAGGCCTTCTCGATATCAATTCCTTGATCCAGTAAAACCCTTCTCACCTTCCATGCAAACCAAGTGAGGTATGCAAAGCAGATGATTCCGATCGCATAGGATGCATGAATACCTATGATATCGGCCAATTTTCCCTGAATGGGTGGAATAATCGAACCACCAAGAATCATCATAATCAGGAAAGCACTGCCTTGGGTGGTGTACTTACCCAAACCAGCAATGGAAAGCGTGAATATGGAAGGCCACATGATGGAACAAGCCAAACCACCGCTCAGCACAGCGTATACAGAAACCATTCCGGTGGTGAGCACACTTACGACCAATGCAGCCATTCCCATTACGCCGAAATAAAGCAACGTTCTTGCGGGTCTATCTTGACCGAGTTGAGCGGCAATGATCTGAATGATCACACATGCCGCATACCATTTCAATTCATCCACACGATGTCCGGCAGCAGCAGTGCAGGCATAAATCACGAGAAGTGCAATAAATGGTACAACATATTTCAGCATTCTTTTGGTAGAGTCCTTCAGATCGAATGCAGCGATGGCACCTGTCCATCGACCGATCATCAGAGAGCCCCAAAACATGGCAATAAAAGGCGCTGTTTCCGAAGATTGTTTACCTCCAAAATCAGGGTGTTTCAACAATTCGGCGAGATTACTACCCATCGCAACCTCAACACCCACGTAGACAAAAATGGCCAACATACCCAGTGCAAGTTGTGGAAACTGCATAGCGCCCCAACCCTGAGGGGACTTTTTAGCCATGGACCAATTAACTGGTATTGCAATGACGATGACGCACAGTGCGCCCAACAACCACAGGAGTCGTTTATGTTCCAATGGCTCCTTCAATGATTTGATTTCGGCTTTCAGCATTTCGACATCTGCGGTAGTATAATCGGTAACAACTTGATTTTTCAAATCAGTCTCCATCACTTTCACCTGTGTTTCCTTATCCACAATGGCCTTTGCTTCATCACTTCTATAACTGGAAAATACAGGTGTAAAAACCATGATCAACAAACCTGTGATGAGCAACATACTTCCCATCGCTTTCCTTGCTTTTTCAGGTTTCTCCAAACTAATACCTGCCGGAACTTTTTTAGAAAATCCAAACAAGGCTGCAGCACCGACAAACAACAATCCAACGAAAATGTATAGACCAATGACTTTATTCAGAGGAAGGCTATTGATTTCATCATCACCGATAGCATGTGCACTTCCGAATAATGCCAGCGTAACGACAAGAGGTCCAATCGTAGTTCCGAATGAATTCACACCACCACCCAGATTCACACGGGTAGCACCTGTATTCGGATCACCCAACGAAATGGCAAGAGGTTGTGCAGCGGTTTGCTGCAATGAAAAACCCAGGGCTACAATGAACAACCCGAGCAACATCCCTGTGAAACTATTTCCATTCACGGCCAAAATCATGGCCAACGCGCCCAAAGCGGAAAACAACAATCCATAAACAATACTTTTTTTATAGCCCCACTTGCCAACGAGGTCGAGACCGGCGAGATCGCCGTAGATGAAAAGTCCCAACGCTCCGACATAATATGCCAGGTAAAATGCGAAATCGATCAACTGACTTTGAAATTGATCGAGATGGAAATAATGCTTACAGAATGGGATGAATACGCTATTGCCCGCAGCAATAAATCCCCAGAAAAAGAACACAACAACGAGTGTGCTCAATGCACCTTTTGCAGTTTGTACAGATTGATTCATATGTGGAGGATGACGCCCGCTTTGATTGTGGCGTCCAGCGCAATTTATTTCATCAGACGATGCCTACCTCCGGTGCACAACCACAACTTATCCTCTTATGGTGTTGATGACTCGAAAAACTTCCTGAAAAACAACAATTGATAATCCACACTATCGAACCAATAGGCACTATCGTGTTTACCAGGTCTTTCGATATAGTCATGTTGCACTCCCATCTTCAGCAGTTTTTCGTGCAGATTTCTGTTCACTTCGATAAAAAAATCATCTACTCCGCAATCGATCATCAATTTCAATTCACCATCTTTCAATTTTTCAATCACATTGATAACCGTATGTTCTTCCCAATTCTGCTTACAACATAATGTATCGCCCAAAATTTTTTCCTTTAAATCCCATGAAGCTGTGTATTGGCGAATGTCCACGCCTCCACTCATAGAACCCGCTGCACCGAATAAATCAGTGTGTCTTGTACTCAAATAAAGTCCACCATGTCCTCCCATACTTAAGCCCGTGATTGCGCGATGTGCCCGGTCGGCTTTGGTGCGATAGTTTTTATCGATCCAGGGTATCAGTTCCCGAATGATAAAAGTCTCATACCTCATGGTAGAATCAATGGGACTATCCAGATACCAAGACCTGTATCCGCCGTCAGGACAAACGATGATAAAATGATGCTCATCTGCCGCAGCGGTGAGTTCAGGTTTGAGTTTGATCCACGACTGTTCATTGCCACCGTACCCATGCAATAAGTACAAGACCGGATAAGAAATAAGGCTTGAATCATAATCATCAGGTAAAATGACCATGCAGGCTGACTTCGCATGCAAGGATTCGCTGAAGACTTCAGAAGTGATAATTCTGCCCGCATGAACCGGCAGGAAGAGCATCAGGGTGCCTATCACAACGATGTAGTTTTTCCAATTCATTACTTTTATCCTCATTACGCAAATGAAAACTTCAGGTTCGAACCGAACAAAATCATTACCAAAACGATAACATCGGTCATAAGTTTGCGCATAACCAAAACTGAAGAAAGTGAAAGAGGCATCCCCCATGGACATTTCAGTCGATTGTGTGGTATTTGGTTTCGATGAAAAGAAACTCAAAGTTCTGCTCATCGAACAAAGACAACCGGGCAAAGACAAAACTTTGCCAAGGCTTCAAACGGCATTGCCAGGCGATTTGTTGAAAGAAAACGAGAGTCTTGATGGCGCAGCCAAACGTGTATTGCGTGAGCTGACCAGTCTGAAAGGTATTTACCTCAAACAATTTCACACGTTTGGTGATCCGATGCGGGTGAAAAACCTGAAGGATCAGGATTGGCTTCGCACCTTCAGGGCGCATCCGGAAAGACGTGTAGTTACAGTAGGATATTACAGTCTCGTAAAACTCGAAGACTACTCCCCAAAAGCATCGAGCTTCGCTGGTAAGACCAAGTGGATTGATGTGTATGAATTGCCGGAACTGGCATTCGACCACAACGTCATAGTAGAATATGCATTAGATGTATTCAGACATGAACTGATTGCCGACAACATCGGATTTGAATTGCTTCCGGAAAAATTCACATTGAGCCAACTTCAGCACTTGCATGAAATTGTTCTCAATAAAAAACTGGATAAACGCAATTTCAGAAAAAACGTACTCAAATTGGATCAATTGAAACCATTGAACGAAAAGCAACAAGGTGTGCTGCATAAACCCGCACAACTTTTTCAATTTAAGACCAAGAAAAAATCCTGACCATCAGGAATTTTTATACCCGTTTTAGTTTTTATATCAACCTTAGTCATTCCGATGAATATCATCAATACAATATCCCGCGCCCTCACTTTTGTTTTGATTTTGACAATTCCGCAATTAGGCTGGACACAGGCATTTCCAGATTACGGTCCTGCTTTTCCTCAAGATCAAGTTACAACCATCGACATTGTGATTGACCCAGATAGTATGTTGGACATGATTTTGAATTTAGAGTCGGAACATTATTATCCCGCCTCATTCACATATACCAGCTCTTCACTCGTGGAGATCGTTGATAGCATTGGAATTCAATTGCGCGGTAATTCTAGCTTATCTGCATTTAAAAAATCGTTCAAAATTTCCTTCGATGCATTTGATGATGGCAACAAATGGCAATCAATGAAAAAAATCAATTTGCTGGCACAACACAATGACCCTTCCATGTTGCGAAGTAAATTGTGTTTTGATATGTACCGGTATTTTGGTATTCCATGTGCGCGAACTTCCTATACTAAAGTAAATATCAACGGGGAATATGCTGGGTTGTATTTGAATGTTGAACAAATCGATGATCAATTCGCCGAAGCATTCTTCGACGGAGAAGGCGATGGTAACCTTTACAAATGCACGTATCCCGCAGATTTGAATTACATCAGTGAAAATCCTGATGACTACAAATTCGAAGATTGGGGTATTCGACCATACGACCTCAAAACGAATGAATGGAAGGATGATTATAACGATCTAGCGCAATTGATCAGTGTGCTCAACAATGTCCCTGTCAATGATCTTCATTGTGAGCTGTCCAATGTGATGAATATCGAATCGTTTCTGAAAACGTCAGCAATCGACATTCTCCTTGGCAATTGGGACAGTCACATTTACAATAAAAATAATTTTTACCTCTACCACAATCAGCAAACAGGCCTGATGGAGTATATTCCATACGACCTCGACAACACTTTCGGAATGGATTGGATCAATATCGACTGGACTGAAAGGAATATCTATACGTGGTCACCCAATGGAGAGCAACGCCCTGCGTACACGAGGCTGATGAATGATCCTGTTTACAGAGATCGTTTCAGCTATTACATTGAAACAATGATTGCAGAATATTTCAATGAAAGCAATATCACTACACGCGCAGAGTATTGGCAAAACCTGATCCAGCCTTGGATCTACACCGATCCATATTATTCTCTTGATTACGGATTTACAACAAGCGATTTTGATGACGCCATTCTGAATGCTTGGGGAAATCACATTGATTACGGCATAGTTCCTTATGTAACAGCACGTAAAAATTCTGCCATCAGTCAATTGGAGAATTACGAAAATCAGGGAGCCATTGTGCATTGGGTAGCTCCAAAAAGAATCGAAGGAGACATGCTGATTGAATCGCTTATTACTGGACCACAAGCTGAAAATTGCACTTTGCTTTTATCTGTTGATGGTACGAACTACACCGAAATACAATTGACAGATTTAAATGGTATTCTACAGACAGAAAATGACCATATTTATTCTTACTACGATGAAGTATGGCCAATGGGTACTGACCAGATGTATTACCAGGTCAGGTTACCAGACAACTCGCTATTCCCTTGTGAACCGGCCTTTTTCTATACCACACCTCTTCAAACCGGATTGTATCTGAACGAAGTGATGGCGGTGAACAACACAACCATTCACGATGAAGAAAATGTTTATGAAGATTGGCTTGAGATCTACAACAGTACATCCTCTGTAATCAATTTGGAAGGGTATTTTGTATCAGATGACACGATCAATTGGAACAAATTCCCGCTACCAAATTTCAATTTGCAGCCACATGCCTTCGCGCTGATTTGGTTTGACGACGATGTAACTCATGGCATGTGGCACGGTACATTCAAACTTGGTTCAGGTGAAAACGTGATACTCACAAAAATGACCGATGGTGTTTCCAGAACATGTCAGGAAATGACTGGCATTCCCTTCCTTGCGGACATATCATTGGAGTTGACAACGGATGGTGGTAGCATCTCTGCATCGGAAAACAATCCAACACCAGGCTATTCCAATTTAGACTCCGCTATCGACGAATCCGTTGGATTTATGATATCCTCCTATCCCAATCCTGCTGACGGGCTGATCATCTTCAGCAGGCCCGTTGGTCACGCTTGCCTGATAGATGTCAATGGCAAAATCGTAGTCGAAACATTCCAATCCAGCGGGCTGAATACCTCTTCTGTCACAAATGGCACTTATTTTCTCAAACTGGATAGTATTATTGTGAAACAAATCATACTTCATAAGTAACCATATATGTCCAGCGCCAATTACTCGCACTGTATCCCATTCTTACCTGTGCGCAATCTGGAAAAAACGATCGAGTTCTATCGTGATGTTCTTGGATTTCATTCCGAATGGTATTGGGGAAACCCCGCCACTGACGCCGGTATAGGACGAGATGGTCTGAATCTCCTTTTCGTTAAAAATGAAAAGTTAGCCACCCTGCTGACCGAAAGCGGTGAACGCTTAGAAATTTGTCTTTTTGTTTCTAACGTTGATGAAATTTTTCGGGAAATGAAATCCCTGAACGTTGAAATTGTTTCTGAACTTCGCAATGAGCCGAGACAAGTGAGGGAATTTTCCATTCTGGATTGTAACGGTTACCTATTGCGTATTGGTGAAGGACTCGAAAACGAGCCACTCGAAACACACAGTACTGCTACCGGAAAATAGCGGATATTCTAAAAAGAATATTGTTCTGAAGGAACGCTCAATAATTCCATGAGATGCACATTCTCACCATTTATGATGTTCCTTTGCCACCGCATTTTTTTTGAACACCACGGCTCGTGAATCTGTCGCAACATATACAGGCTTCATTTTATAAAACCATTGGCGAAGAGGCGCAAAAACTTGGCGCCGAGGTTTATGTCATTGGGGGATTTGTGAGAGATCTTTTGCTTCAACGGAGCAATTGCGACGTCGATTTTGTGACCAATGGCAATGGCATTGAACTCGCCAAAGCTTGCGCGCGAGCACTTGGAATAAAAAAGGTGGACATCTTCAAAACTTATGGCACAGCGCATTTCCGCTATAAAAACCTCGATCTGGAATTTGTAGGTGCCCGAAAAGAACCGTATAGCGAAGAGTCGCGCAATCCATTGGTGAGCCCCGGAACATTGGCAGATGATCAAAGAAGACGCGACTTCACAGTAAATGCATTGGCCATTGCATTGCAACCGGAAAATTTCGGTGAAGTGATTGATCCATTTGATGGGGTGGGTGATTTGGAAAAAAAACTCCTCAGAACACCTCTTGATCCTGACATTACATTTAGTGATGATCCATTGCGAATGATGCGTGCAGTGCGCTTTTCGAATCAACTTGGTTTTACCATTTCCGAAGAATCATACGCAGCGCTGAGCAGAAATGCCGATCGATTAAAAATCGTTCTATGGAGCGCATCATGACAGAGCTGAATAAAATCGTGATGTGTGAGAAACCCTCTCTAGGATTCACCCACCTTTTTAAAACTGGATTGTTGCACTGCTTTTTCCCTGAAATGGTGAAACTCCATGGCATTGAGAAAAAGAATGGCATTGCTCACAAAGACAATTTTTATCACACCATTCAGGTGCTGGATAATCTCTGTGTCATGTCAGACAAACTTTGGTTGCGCTGGTCTGCCATCATGCACGACATCGCTAAACCTGCGACCAAACGATTTGAAGAAGGAGCCGGTGGACTTTCCATGGCCATGAAGATCTCGGCGCCCGCATGGTTCCCAAAATTTTCGCCCGATTAAAACTTCCCTTGGACCACCAGATGAAATACGTTCAGAAAATGGTATTGCTCCATCTGCGACCCATTGCACTTACCAAGGAAGAAATTTCCGACAGTGCCATCAGAAGGCTCCTTTTCGAAGCAGGCGATGACATAGATGACCTCATGCTACTCTGCAAAGCAGATATCACCTCGAAAAATGAGGCGAAAGTGAAAAGGTATCTGACCAATTATGAAATTGTCAGGGAAAAACTGATTGAACTTGAAGAAAAGGACAGAATCAGGAATTTCCAACCTCCGGTGACAGGTGAAATGATCATGCAGGTTTTTGGATTAAACCCGGGCAGAGAAGTTGGCATCATCAAAAACGCCATCAAAGACGCTATTTTAGATGGTGTTATCCACAATGAATATGAAGAAGCCTATGGGTTTATGTTGTCCGAAGGCCACAAATTGGGCCTAACTCCACAGGGGTGACAGATAGTATCTGGAGACCACTCACCGACCGCAGAAGTCCGTTCACCTTCAAAGCCTGATCAACAACCAAATACACTTATCATTCAGCTTTCATTCTTTGAATATTTGCAGCTGTAATCACATTTGAACATGAACATCATCGAAGAAAAAACTCCCGAACAACAAGAAGAAATGATGAAAGAGTGGGAAAGTGCAAACCGTCGAGGACGACTGTTTGGCGGACTTTTCATTGTTGCCATTGGTGGTTTGTTCCTAATGAGGGAATTGGGAATATGGCTTCCCGAATGGCTATTTACCTGGCAAATGCTGCTGATAGCCATCGGTGTTTTTATTGGTTTGAAGCATTCATTCAGAAACTTCGGCTGGATCATTATGATTCTGATTGGTTCTGCGTTTATGCTCAAAGAATATTACCCAAACTTCCAGTTCAGCAATTTGATCTGGCCTGTGGTAATCATTCTGGCTGGTATTTTCATCATCTTCAAACCTCGAAGAAGGGAATGTCGCGGCAGAATGGAATGGCATCACCATAGATACAAACGTGAATGGAGCACAACAGGTGGAGAATCTCGCGAAGACTTTCTTGATTTCAACGCCGTATTTGGTGGAATCAAAAAAAATGTCATTACCAAAACTTTTAGAGGTGGTGAAATAAATGCCGTTTTCGGTGGTGCGGAAGTCAATTTGATGCAAGCGGATTTTACAGGAACCATTGAACTCGAAATCAACAGCGTCTTTGGTGGAACGAGACTAATCATTCCTTCAAACTGGACCGTGAAATCAGAAGTTGCTGCAGTGATGGGTAGCGTTGAAGATAAACGTATGATCATGAAAGATGTTCATGCCGATCCCAATAAAATACTCATCTTGCGTGGCAATGCAGTGTTTGGTGGCATTGACATTCAATCTTATTCTTAATCACCATGAATTGGTATAGCGCAAGACTCATTTTTCAGATACGTATACAACAGGATTCACTTGCCGTGCAGTTTGATGAATCAGTGCGATTGTTTCAGGCAGAGGATGCCAGCATGGCAATGATGTTGGCAAGAGATGCCGGTATCGCAGATGAAACCAGTTTCATCAATGTACACGGCGACAAAGTTCTCTGGAAATTCATTGATGTGAATATGATTCACGAACTTGGAAACATTCAACAAGGCATTGAAGTTTTCTCCGATACCAGACACGAAGAAAAACCTGCTCACTTCATCAAATCAGTGAGGGCGTATTCGAATCGTGATCAAAACCAGAAGACATATTCGTGTGAGGTAAAGGTTGAATAAAGTAACAGGAACATATCGCCAAATGATCATCATCACCATTTGTTGGTGGCTGTTCTGGTCATTTGGACAAACCATGGTATACCATCGGATTGGACTTTCCTGGCGCGATTCATTGCTCGAGTCAATCATCACCACTACGGTTCTTGCATTGATTGGTATTATCATCTCCAATACCTTTCGTTATTATCAGCCTGTCAGTAAGAATTTTTATTTACTCGGAGGATATATCATACTGCTTACTGCCCTCACCGGGCGTACGCTCTATTTATCCTTTTCATCATTACACGCCGATGATGCACACTATCAGGAACATTACCTCGGCATTATGCCATTGCGTGGTATCTATTACTTACTGATGATCACATTGATGACCATTTTCTTTTGGTTCAGAAATAAAATTGAAGATCAGACACGTGCAAGACAACGCGGTGAAGAAGCAGAAAAACTTATGCGCGAAGCAGAACTTTCAAGACTGCGACTTCAATTGCAACCGCATTTTCTTTTCAATAGTTTGAATTCGATCAGCGCATTGGCAGGCAGCAAACCGGAAGAAGCGCGAAAAATGATACAGCAACTCTCCGATTTCTTGAGGGGTACTCTTCGAAAAGACGATCAACAGTTGGTGAGTGTGCATGAAGAATTACGTCACCTTACCCTTTATCTTGATATAGAAAAAGTAAGATTCGGTCATCGCCTCAAAACAGAGTTGATACGTGACGAAATAACAGATGAACTAAAAGTGCCTTCCCTACTCCTTCAACCCATTGTGGAGAATGCTGTAAAATTCGGTTTATATGATACGACTGAAGCAATTGTCATTCGCATAGAAACAGGTTCAGAAGAAGGACTTCTGGTTGTAAAAGTTCAAAACCCATATGATCCGGCAACAGCTCGGCCCAACAGTGGTACAGGTTTCGGACTTAGCTCCGTACAACGTCGACTCTATTTGTTGTACGGCCGCAATGATTTGCTCACAACAAGTCACCTCAATGGAATATTCACCACTACTCTCAAAATACCGCAATACAAATGATCAAAGTGATTCTCATCGATGATGAACCTTTGGCGAGAAGCATCGTCGCTGAATACCTTCAGTCATATCCGGAAATTGAAATTGTAAAGGAATGCAATGATGGATTCGAGGGCGTGAAAGCCATCGCTGAACACAAACCTGATCTCATCTTTCTCGATATTCAAATGCCCAAGTTGAATGGATTCGAAATGCTCGAAGTCCTCGAGCATGTGCCCTCTGTCATCTTTACTACCGCATTTGATGAATTTGCCATGAAGGCTTTTGATGCTCATGCTGTGGATTATCTTTTGAAACCATTTAGCAAAGACAGGTTTGATAAAGCCATTCAAAAATGGCTCAACCAACATCAAAGTTCGGGAGCAACAGAACAACTGCTCAATTCCCCAATGAAGCACCCGGAAGAACAGAATCGCATTGCAGTGAAATTCGGAAGCAACATCTCCATTATTCCCGCTGCTGATATTTTCTATATCGAAGCGTATGATGACTATGTGAAAATTTTCACCGAGAAGGATTATTTTCTCAAGAAAAAGACCATGAATTATTTCGAACAAACCCTGAATCCAGCAGATTTTCTAAGGGTACATCGGTCTTTTATCGTGAGACTTCAACAAATCACTCGCGTAGAACCTTATGAAAAGGGCAGTCATGTCGCGCTGTTGAAGAACGGCAAAAAGATTCCATTGAGCAGATCAGGTTATTCCAGACTAAAAGAAGAATTGGGGTTATAACATGGATTGATTTGCTAACTTCGCGGTACCAAATCAATCTAAAACATGAGAATTTTTACGATCAGAAACTTATTTGCCTGTGCTTTCTTATTGGCCGGAATACAGGCGCTGGCTCAACCTTCTAATGACACACCATGTACCGCAGAAGTCATCACGGTAGATGGTGGTATTATCTCTGCTGACAACACTAATGCAACGGCTGATGCCAACGAGGTTGTTCCTCCTCCGGGAATGCCACCAGAACCTTGTTATACGGCTTGGTGCAATGGCGACACGGATGTACAAACCAGCATATGGTACACTTTTGTTGCACCTGCTAATGGTGCCGTGATTGCTACGACATGTCTCGAAGGAACAAGCAATGATACTCAAATTGCGATTTGGGAAGCTACAGATTGCAACGACTATACAACATTCACCTACTTCGGGGCAAATGATGACATGCCAGATGCATGTACAGCAGGCAATCAGTATGCATCTACATTATCCGTGGATGGACTCACTGCTGGAAACACCTACTATCTTCAGGTAGACACTTATGATGGAACTACTGGAACCATAGACGTTGAAATCACTACTGGTGTTCCTAGTTCATTGGTCAATTTCATTCACAATTCCGGTGATGCCTTTCTGGCAACGGTTGACATTCGAGTGAATGGCGAGTTATTGAAAGATGATTTGATTTTCCAGACTTGCTCAGGTTATATACCTGTACCTGCTGATGTGGACGCATATGTTACTGTAAATCCTTCAACAAGTGTTGACGACAGCGCGCCAATTTTCTCCATGAATATCACGCTCCTAAGCTCATTGAATTATGTAGCAACCCTCACAGGTATAGCTTCTGCTACAGGCTATAATCCTGCACCGCCTGTTGATCTAGCATTTTATGCAGGCGCAGAATTCAATGCCGCTAACCCCGGTGATGTGGCGCTTTTGTTCCAACATGGTATTACAGATGCACCTGCTTCGTTCGATGTTTTTGAAGCAACATCATCAACTCAGCTTAACGACAATTTGATGTATGATGGATACAGTGGTGAAGGCTTCATCAATATTGCTGCAAACAATATGTCGATCAGTACTACAGATGGCACAACTGATCTCAATCTGACATTCTGTGCCCCTTTCACAACAGCTGGACAGTTTCAGGTTGGGATGGTGCTTGCTTACTCCGGATTTATTGATCCAGCAAATAATTCAGATGGCATGCCTGCCGGACTTTACGCAGTGAATCACATCGACGGCACATTTATGCCACTCATTCCAGGACTTTGTCCAATTCCCGACAATGACGACATTTGTAATGCAACAACTTTGATCGTTGACGATACACCAACAGAATTTGACAATTCGTTCGCTTCATTGGAAAACAACGAATCATCACCGACGAATCTTCCAAATAATGATCCTGAAGCAGATTGCCTGAACCAATGGTGTGATGGTATTTTGGATGGTACGCTATGGTTCAATTTCGTGGCTCCTTCATCAGGTAACGTCATTGTAACAACATGCTTCGATGTAACTTTTGATACACAAGTTGCCGTTTGCACAGTGGGTAATTGCAGTGATTTCAGCACCGTTACTTATGTTGGACAAAACGACGATATGGAAAATGGTTGTGGCGGCGGTGATCAATATGCATCATATTTGATTTTGACTGGACTGACGCCTGGTGAGACTTACCACATTCAAGTAGATGGTTGGGAAGGTTCTACTGGTGTTTCTTCCATTCAAGTGTTGAACAACAGCGGCGTTTCTGAATTCGATCCAAAACAACTAAAAGTGTATCCCGTTCCTGCTACAGATCAAATCAGAATTGATGGTGTAAGAGGATCAGCTCAAATTCAAATCTCTGACTTGACCGGAAAAATCCAATATCAAGGAAATTATCAGCAAGGCTCAGCGATCGATGTGAAAGCACTTTCAACTGGCGTTTATAACGTCACTGTAAGTTCTACGCATGGAGTACAATCCATCCTAATGATCAAAGAATAAAATTGTGATTGATTTCAATCAACATGGGCTGCAATGATGCAGCCCATTTTTTTTTCGCCTAGATTTTCCAATGTGCCTTTGGAGCCCAATGGAGATCGGCGAAATCACCATCCAAATATTGGTAATACGCAGCAATGCCTATCATCGCTGCATTGTCAGTGCAGAACTGAAAATCTGGAATAAATGCACGACAACCTTTCTTTTCTGCCAATTCATGAAATGATTTTCGCAACAATGAATTTGCCGACACACCGCCAGCAAGACAGATTTGATGAATGCCAGTTTCTTCAATAGCTCGGCTAAAATTTTTCAACAAATATGAAACGATGGTATATTGATATGATGCGCAGATGTGATTTAATTCCTCTTGAATAAAGTCAGGATTTTCTGCTTTTCGATCACGCAGGAAATAAAGCAAACTTGTTTTTAATCCGGAGAAACTGTATTTCAATCCATCCAATTTTGGTATTGGAAATTGATACTTGGTATGATCGCCCAAGGATGCATGTCGATCGATGAGCGGACCTCCCGGATACGGCAACCCAAGTACTTTGGCAGCCTTATCAAATGCTTCACCCGCTGCATCATCAATGGTTTCAGCCATCACTTCCATCGATGCAGGATGATTTACACGAACAATTTGGGTATGTCCACCACTTACCGTGAGACATAAAAATGGAAATTCCGGCACAGGTTGATCATCACTTTTGCGGATAAAATGCGCGAGCACGTGCGCCTTCATATGATGAACTGCGATCAAAGGAATATTCAACGACAAACTCAAACTCTTTGCAAACGACACTCCTACCAGAAGCGATCCCATGAGACCTGGCCCTTGAGTCACTGCTACCGCGTTGAGTTGAGAAACGCTCACTGCAGCCTCTTCCAAAGCCTGATGAACGACTGGTAAGATGTTTACTTGGTGAGCACGACTTGCCAACTCTGGAACAACGCCGCCGTATTTTTCATGAACCTTTTGAGTGGCGATAATATTTGACAAAACTTTATCACCACATAAAACTGCTGCCGATGTTTCATCGCAACTCGATTCAATGGCCAATATGTATGGTAGTGAATTGATAGGAAGACTCTTTTATTCTGCCACCTCTGTACTATCCGGGGCAATGAGCATATCATCGAAACCAACTGTAGAAGCACTGTGTAATGTAGAATCGCTCATGTAAAACATGAATGATTGCACCCTAGTTTCTGGATTGACATTGTAATACTCACCCGCTTTCTCAAGACCCATCATCATAAATGTTTCAGAAAAAACAGAAGCCTCGACCATGGTTGGTGCAGCTACTGCAACATAAACCATTTCATTTTCTACAGGGTAACCATAAGTCGGATCGATCATACCTGGTTTATCCAGATTATTCCTGCTCGAAAATGCAAGATTCTGTAACCTGAGTGTTTGATCCGTTGAATCCTGTGCTACACCAAGTGAGATGATGTTCAAAGAATCTACTGCACTTCCGTACGTCAGAATTTGTTTGCCATATCGAATCCTGTATTGCTTTACACCAGCATTTTTAAGGTATTCACCCATGTGGTCTATGGCGAGTGCAGCGGCTATCAGCGCGAAGTCAGCTTCAATTCTCGGATCCGATTTTCTTACTTGACTTTCGATGTACCGATTGGAACTGTCATACATTTCATTCAGATCGAGTTTAGCACCGTCAAATCCGACAAAATTGTAAATGGAGTCGAGATTTGGCTCTGGCAATCCACCGCTATTGGCCACAATCCACGCCCTGCGCAATGGTCCCATGGTTGGATCATAATACTGCTGACTGGCCAAATTCATATCGCGTGTCAGGTCGAAAACCATCCCGAAAACCTTAGAAGAATCATTGAAACGAAAAACGCTGTCTCTTCTCGTATAAGCGTTGATTTGCGAAATAATGCTAGCGCTGTTGTTGACGTCAAAAGCTTCTTCAAAAGCCCTTACGATTGAATCAATTCCAGAGGTATAATCCACAGAATCTCCCACTGCATCGATAAAATACGGTTTGCCGAATAAGCTACCGGTATAATACCTACCCGCCAGCGGTGTGGTTTTTTCGCCACATGCCACCAGTAGAAGAAACAACAGAAAAACGGAAAAGATTCTGACGTCTGATTTCACACTGCGAAACTACATCCGGAGACCGCTACAGACAAGAGTTTTTTAACCCCAGAAAACAAAAAGAAAACGGATTTCTTCCGTAGGCACTTCTGGCCTGATATTCGCGTTACGAACAGAAATTCCTCAACGTTGAAAGTATTACCATTTGGTTTATTCCTATTGTGCATATCGATTCAGGGTTTTGCTACTGAATTGATTCAGAATGCTGTCTTTATGAACGACATCAAAACTGTACAGGTTTACCCAGAAGATAACCCATTAGGCTATCCTTTCATCGCTTTACACTCTTCGGAAAAACTGGAATTCCATTTTGACGTCATGACGACTGAAATGGAAACCTACAACTTTGGAATATTGCATTGTGACCATGCATGGAAAACGGACGATATTCCACCGAATGAATACATCCAAGGTTTTCAGACATTGTCCATTTCAGAATTCGATGCGGGATTCAGTACCATGTTCGATTACGTCCACTACTCATTTACCTATCCGGCCGATATGAGCAAACCGAGATATTCCGGGAACTATGCCATGGTTGTTTTCAGTGGACAGGATATTCACGACAAGTCTTCTTGGCTCATCACATATCGATTTATCATTTATGAAAACACGGTTTCTGTAAATTCTCGGGTCACTGCTCCATCTGTGGTATCACGCAGATTTACAGGTCAGGAAGTGGACTTCGATATCGGTTATAAAGGTTTCAGTATTTACGATCCGATGAAAGAAATCAATGTTTCCATTTTGCAGAACATGAACTGGAAAACTGCAAAACATGATCTCAAACCCATCTTCATCAAACAGGATGTTCTCACATTCGATTACTCGACCGGAGAAAATGTCTTCGATGGAGGAAGCGAATGGAGAAACTATGAAGTGAAAGACATTCGATATGTGTCTTCAGAAGTTTCTGCCATCGTGCGCGAGCCAGATGGATATCATGTTCATTTAAGGCAAGATATTCCGGAAGGGAAAAAAGCCTATGCCACTTGGCCAGATCTCAATGGAAATGTCTTAATACGCAATGACGATGCCTCCGACTCTGATCTAGAATCGGACTATGTCTGGGTTCATTTCCAACTGGCCATGCCTGAAATATTTGAATCAGATGTTTTTGTGGAAGGAAGATTTAATTCATTTCAGAAAACTCCGGATCAATGTGTATACAACAAAGTAACTGGAGCTTATGAAGCAACGCTTCTCCTCAAACAAGGTTATTATAACTACAGGTATTTTATCCGTGATAAATTCTATTCCAACGATGACCTCTCCGGTACGGAAGGAAATTATACTGCCACACAAAATGACTATCACATCATCGTGTACATGTATGATCGCAATCTGAATTGTGATAGAATTATTGCTGTGAAAGCAGATGGCAGTTCCAAATAATTCCTGGCTTAACCTGGATCATCATGTTTAGCCACCTTGATCAGCATCAATGAAGATTTCATCCGTTGTGATCAACCTTTGCCGCCTCAATAAATCAACTAATATGAATTGGAATCTTGACGCTTCACACAGTGAAGTTACTTTTAAAGTTAAACACATGATGATCGCCAATGTTACTGGTAACATTGGAAAATTCGAAACAAAAGTTACATCCTCGGATGAAAATTTGGCCGATGCACAAATAGAATTTTCAGGCGACCTCAATACAATCTCAACTGGAGATAGTCAGCGCGATGGTCATTTGAAAACAGCTGACTTTTTCAATGTAGAAAAATACCCTAACCTCACTTTTCGATCTACTTCATTTGGTGGAGGGAAAATAAAAGGTGATCTCACGATCAATGACGTAACAAAAGCAGTAGAACTTGATGTTGAAGATGGCGGAACAGGAAAAGATCCATGGGGAAATACCAGACGCGGATTCACAGTGTCAGGTAAAATCCACAGAAAGGATTGGAACCTCGTTTGGAATGCACCTCTCGAAGCTGGTGGATTTTTGGTAAGTGATGAGGTACGCATCAATGCAGAAATTCAATTGATCAAAGTATCCTAATTTTTGTGTTTTGAGGAAGAAAAGGTGAAGTAGATATTTTGAAATAAGGGTTATATCAAGAGGATGGCAGTAGCCATCCTCTTTTCTTTTTCCATGAAGCACTACCATAAAAAAGGTATTTTTCTATCATAGCTTCCATATCCACCAAAAGAGGTATTGAATGTCGATTATCATCTCTGGATTTTTGCCGACACATTTCATCACATGGTCTCACAAATATTAAAATCCAATTACCTGTTATTCCTTTTTGTGTTGTGTAATGTTGCCACACAAGCGCAAATCCTAACAGCCGAAGACAGTCTGAATGCAGGTTTGCAACGACAATTCTCAAACACATACATCAGTGGATATGGCGAAGCGCTGTATACTGCTGATCTCCAAACAGACGTCAGTACAGCAGATCTGAGACGAAATGTTTTGTTCATCGGGCATCGTTTCAACGATAAAATTCAATTCTTCTCTGAGATGGAATTGGAACATGCTGCCGTATCCTCTGAAGGAGAAAACCGCATCGGTGGAGAACTTGCCATGGAGCAACTTTTCCTCAAATTCAACCTGAATAAAAACAACTACATCACGACCGGATTATTCATTCCGAGAATCGGAATCATCAATGAGAATCACCTGCCTACCACATTTAATGGGAACAACCGCCATCAGGTAGAACATCAAGTCATCCCATCCACATGGCGCGAACTTGGCATCGGACTCTATTCCAATGTTCAAAAAATTCCAGGACTTAATTTATCCATTGCTTTGATGAATGGCATCAACAGCGCAGGTTTCGAATCAGGGTCTGGAATTCGCGATGGTCGTTCTGGAGGTAGTCAAGCCAATGCCTCGAATCTTGCCATTACCGGAGCCGCACTTTACTATTTCAAAAACTGGAGAATGCAAATCAGCGCCTATTATGGAGGTAGCGCAGGCATTACCAAAAGGGAAGCCGATAGCCTTCAATTGAGTTACGGCTCATTCGGAACACCTGTGGCTCTTGGCGAAGTGAATTTGCAATACCTCTCACAGGGTTTCACATTCAAAACACTGGCAACTGCTGTAAACATTCCTGATGCGGCAACCATCAACCGTGCATACGCCTCTAATACTCCAGAACTCATGGCTGGATGTTATGCCGAAGTGGCTTACAATCTTTTTCATCATTCAGAAAAACTCAAATCAAAAAGTTTAACCATATTCAGCAGATATGAGTGGTTGGACCTCAATGTTGAAATTGCTGATAATGGTATCATCAATGATGCGTTCAAAAAAACCTACATCATAGCAGGATTCAATTATGCCCCAATTCGTGGCATTGCGTTAAAACTTGATTATACCCATCGCTTTACAGGTGAGCCTAATCCGATTTTACTGCAAAACCCATTTCCGCAAACCATACCCTACTTCACATCAAACGGGTTTATCAATCTTGGAATGGCTTATAGCTTCTAATCCATGGAAAGAAGAATCTTCCTCCAAAAAAGCTGCCTGGCTTGCGGTAGTTTATTGCTGATGAACGCCAGTTTGAGTTCGTGTTCCACACTTCCACTCGTGCAAGGCAAAACAGAAGATCAGCAAATGTTTATTTCGAAAATGGAATTTGCTCAGGGTAATGTCATCATCGCACGAAGCAATAAAATCGACACGGACATCCTCATTCGGAAAAAAGAAAATTCGTTTGTGGCCTTGAGAATGATGTGTTCTCACGAAGAACAACCGCTCACTGCAACGGCAGATCAACTTCATTGCGTTTCACATGGCAGTTCGTTCAACATGGAAGGAGAAGTTTTACGCGAACCAGCAACCAAACCATTGAAAAAATACAGAATTACCGAAACAGAAAACGCTATTATCATTCACCTCAATCAATTTGTATGAAAGCCACTGCTCAATTTATGATGGCCATTGGGCTATTCACATTTGCTGTCTCATGCTCGAAAGATCCTGAAGTGACAGAACCAATTGTCAACACCACAGAAGATCTCGGTCAAAAAATTCTTGACGATTTTTCCAATGTGGTGGCCTTAGATATTTATAATGATCTTTCCTCAAAAACAACCTCGCTCTATGCACACGTTCAGGAGTTGCAAAATAATCCTGATGAAAACATTCTGACTACATGCAAACAGGATTGGCGTGATGCACGTTCTTCTTGGGAAAAAAGCGAAGCCTTTCTTTTGGCCCGGTTTCCACCGAAAACATTGATCCGAGAATTGATACATGGCCTGTCAATTTTCAGGATCTTGAAGGTGAATTAGCGGGCACACAAAATTTTACGCACGAATACATCGAAGGATTGCAGGACGCGCTCAAAGGTTTTCATCCGATTGAGTATTTGCTATTTGGTCAAAATGGCAATAAAACACACACACAATTCACTTCAAGAGAGTTTGAATATCTTGTAGCATTATGTGAAAACCTGAAGGAGCTTACAAGTGCGCTGGCTACATCTTGGAACCACAACAACAGCAACAGTTATGCATCCACTTGGATCAACGCTGGTTCTGGCAACACCATTTATGCTACACGCCTTTCAGCCTATGAAGAAATGGTCAATGCTATGGCTGGTATCTGCAGTGAAGTAGCAGAAGGAAAAATGAATGAACCTTTCGTATTACAAGATCCTTCTTTAGAAGAATCTCCTTTTGCTTTCAATTCCATTACCGATTTCACCAACAACATTCGCGGAGTCGAAAATGTTTATCTCGCCAGTTTCAACGATGATGGCACTGGTCTGGAGGATCTGGTGCGTCAACATAATCTGTCGCTAGATTCAACCATCAAATCGAAAATTCAACAGGCCATAGCATCTCTGCAAAACATCACTGTTCCATTCGGTCAAGCCATCGTTCAACAACCAGTTCAGGTGCAAAATGCCATTGATGCGATAGAATCATTGGAATCCACCATTTCACAAGAACTGCTGCCATTCGTTCAATTGAACGGTGATCTTTAAAATGAGATTTGACTTCATGAAATATTTTTCAGGAAAAAAAAGAGTGTTGGGTGGTATCATCTTGGTGATTGCCGCCCTTGCCGCATGTCAAAAACCCGAGACATGGAACGCTGAAGAATACAACGAATGGTATTCCGGCGGGAAACAAACAGTTTGGGATAAAAGTGCAGGCGCATTCAGTTCCATTTTTCCTGAAATCAGTGAAAGGAATATGTTTTTTCATGAAGTAGGTGACATGGCATTTGAAGCGACGTTTGTAAGCAGTGGCAATCTGAATCCGGGATTAGGACCATTGTTCAATAGCGTTGCTTGTACCTCTTGTCACATCAATGATGGCAGAGGAACTCCCATTGGTCCGGGAACACAAATGGTTTCTTTGTTGTTCAGAATGAGTATTCCTGGTGAAGATCCACATGGTGGTCCTCTTGCTGTCCCCGGCTACGGTGGACAACTCCAACAGAATGCCATCTTTGGTGCATTGTCTGAAGCGCAAATCGATATCAGTTATTCAGATGTTACTTCCAACTATGCGGATGGTACGCCCTATTCATTGCGTGTTCCGACATATACCATTTACGATGCATATCAATCGCTTCCTGCTGATGTTATGCTATCTCCGAGAATTGCGCCCGCCGTATTCGGCTTGGGATTACTGGAGGCAGTAAGTGAATCCACGATTCTCGAATATGAAGATATACACGACCTCGATGGTGATGGCATTTCAGGCAAGGCCAATTATGTATGGGATGTCATTGCTCAACAAAAAAGAATAGGCAGATTCGGATGGAAATGCGGGCAACCAACCGTCCTACAACAAAGTGCAGGAGCTTACAATGAAGACATGGGAATCACTTCATTCATTTTCCCCGTTGAAAGTTCGAATGGTCAACCGCAACACATTGATGATATTCCTGAACCGGAAATCAGTGATAGCTTGCTATATGCAGTAGCGGACTATGTGCGAACACTCGCAGTTCCAGCCAGACGAGATGCGGACAACCCAATAGTGAAACAAGGCAAAAAACTCTTCATTGACATTGGATGCGCATCATGTCACAGGCCTATGATGCAAACTGCCGTTGATGTCTCATTCCCAGAAGTCTCGGCGCAATACATTTTCCCTTACACGGATTTGCTTTTACACGACATGGGATCAGAACTTGCGGATAATCGACCTGATCACCTCGCCAACGGTTACGAATGGCGAACTCCACCTCTGTGGGGCATTGGTCTCACGGAAATCGTAAACGGTCATGAAAATTTTTTACATGACGGAAGAGCACGCAGTTTAGAGGAAGCCATCCTGTGGCACGGCGGCGAAGGCGAAACAGCACAAAACAAATTCAAAAACTTGTCGGCAAGTGAGCGAGAAGCTTTGGTGAAGTTCTTGAGATCGCTCTAATTGAATTATGAATTATGAGTTATGAATTATGAATTATGGATTAGTTGAAAATGATGCTGGATGAAATGAGGCCGGCGGTATATGATGCCTTTAGCTCGCCGGTTGTAGAATAGCAACTGATCACAGAAGGATTCACGTAGTCAGAAACCGAGGTTGTCCAGATATCACCAGTGGATGGATCCACATCAATGCTGCCAACACTTTCATTCAAAAACATAGCTTCCACTGGTACATCTTCGCCCAATGTGATGGATTTTATTCCATTGAGCTCATAATAAATGATTGTACCTGCAGCATTCGCAGCTATATGCTTCGGATGAACACCAGCCGAACCAATCACACTGCTTGTTTCAACAACTTGTGAGGTATGGTTGATCCGGTATAAAGAAGCGAGCGTTTCTCCTCCCACCATCCAACCATCATTTCCACTACACATCACCCAGATATCTCCAGAAAAATCTTGTACAATATCCATAGGTCTATCACCGACAGCAATGGTGTTGATGACAGCATTCGTATTCACATCAATCACAGAAACAGTTGCGTCAAGATCCCAACCACCACTGTTGCATACAAAAAGGTGATCACCATCCAACCACATTTTTTCCGGACCATTTCCCACCGGAATGTTGCCAGTAAGCGTATTGCTAGCCAAATCAAGGATATAAACTTGTCCGGCAAACGAACCATTTGTGATGTAAGCAGAACCATTACCTCCATCGATCAAATACCTTGGATAATCCATTCCGGTTATCGTCGCAACATGTTGCATACTCTTTAAATCTACAACCACGATTTTTTGCGAATTGTTGAGGATGGCATATCCCCTTTCGCCAATCACAGTAAACGATTGCAAGACATCACCAAGCTCCACTCCATTCACAATCTGATACACATCATTCAGAATTCCATCTTCACCAATAAAACTGATAGAGCCATTGTTGCTCAGAAAATTTCCTTCATTCACCACGAACTTTCCGTGAAGGTATCCAGTGTCTTCATTGGTGGGTGTAGTTGTTTCCACATTCTCATCCTCTTTCTTTTTGCATGAAAAAAGAGTCAAGAAAACGAAAGAGATCATTATGAGTTTATAATTCATCATCATTTATTTTTTTGTAGGTAGGAAATTTGAATATTCAATTGGGTGACACGTCCCGGCATGGCATAGGATCGTATGGATTGATAAGCAACGTCAAAAACATTATCCACCGATATCGAAGGTTTAATGACAATTTGTTTCAGATTGATTGCTGTTCCAACTTCGATGTAACAAAGGCTGTAAGCAGGAAGTGAACGATAGATCAAATTACTTTCTTCGGTAAATCGTTCTGAATAATAGTTGTGCCGAAACCTCATGAAACCCTCACGATATCCTACTTCAACTCCAGCATGCCAAGTGTGTTTAGGCGTATAGGAAAGATATCTTGCTTCCGCAGAATTCCATACTTGATCATTGACAAACAAAGCTTCAGTAAAACGATAGTTACCTTCTAATTTCCATATTATGTCACGATATGATCCATAAAGCTTCACAGGAAACTCCATACCACTCGTCCGCACCGTTTTATAATTCACCGGTGACCAATAACCACCTGTACCAGGAATCCATTGAATCCAATTGGTCACATGCCTGTTGACATATTTCATCCCACTTTCAAAGTTGAAGTACTTAGAAAGATTGAACAAAACATTCAATCGAGCTTCCAACATTTTTCCTTCTTCCGGTTCTAAATCTCGGTTACCCCCCGGAATCCAGAACAACTCGTTGAAATCGGGATATCGACATTGTTGCGCCACCATGACACCCGGTGTCAAACTCAGCTTATGAAAATGCCACCGATATGAATATTCGAAAGTGAAGTTTGGTTTCAACACATTCATTCGACTGTCGTATCGCCCCTCCAGTTGAAATTGATGAGCTTCCTTGCGCATCATCAAAGCCGAATTCAATTGACCCCAACTCATATTTTGACTGCGATTTTCATAATTTGTATTCCTCACTTCAGGCATCATCCATGTCAATCCATTCCTCACCAAAAATATTTTGCCAATGCCCATTTCAATTTTTGCATCAGCATACCCAATTGCGATTTGATTTTTGAATTCACTCCCCATTGACCATCCTTCAATTTTTCATCCCTGTACCATAATTCTTCTTGAAGTAATGCCGCAGTGGCTGAATATCTGATTCGATTTCCAAAGTATCTGTACGCCAATTGCGAACGCATGACATTGTCATCTTGCTCTGCTGAACTCATTCCCGACGACCCCATGATTTCAGGTAATTCCACTGACTTACCCTGCAACCAAACATGTGCGGCGAAATCTGATTTACCCTTATACAAGCGCAATTCCTGCTGCATACCACGATTGATTCCATCGTTGTGTTGTTGTATCACATATGGATGTTCAAACAGAAAAGCATCACGGTAACCGAAATCATTTTGTATGTCTTGATAAAACATTCGGGTTCGCATCCACAAATTCCATTTCTCAGAATTCTGCGTTTTCAAAACAGGTACGCCAACATCTATTCCGGTAAAAGAATTGTTCAGTGTGTTCAGCGATGACACTACCCGAATATCAAACTTTTGAATGGGCTTTTTCGAAGTAAAAAATCCAATGGAACTTCCCAAATTAGAATTCGCTTGATCAGTAAGAGAAGACGACTCATTCACTTCTACAGCATCGAAGAAAAAAACCGGTATCAATGACAAGTCACATGAGCCAAGGGAAAATGAGTTCACCGGTACGCCATTCCAATAAAGCATCGAGTGATCCGAAGACATACCGCGACTTCTTACCGATGAAGCAGCACCAGGAGCTCCATTGCTCAATATCTGAAGATGCCCCATGCGATCCAGGTATTGCCCCATGTCGAATGTGAGCATACCCGACGCCCCATCCAACTTCAATACTTGCTTATCATAACTTGATTTTCCCTCTGCGCTTACATGGACTTCATTGAGCACAAGAGTATCTGTAGCAGCCAGATTGCTCTGAGCTACTATTCTGCCAACAGACAGCATACACGTTATGATCAATGAAATGATCTTGTTCTTTCGTTTCATGTCTGTTCCCGGACAATTACTCCATGCGCTTCTGGCAGGTCTTCTGACTTGTATCTTCCGGAAGCCTTCCCATACGTCTGAAGCGTACAGTGGCATAGATTTTCCGGAAATGGATGATACTTACAGCTGCGGGTACAGTCCCGGATTTACACCGGCCTTCCCTTTTCATCCCGCACAGTGCGGGAACCAAAAGCGAGGCAAATTTAATGAACCATGGAAATCTTCCCCCAACAATAACGATTTTTGCATCATTGTTGCCATCTGCACCTCAACGTGAATATTCACCTCCATAAAATAGCATTCCTCTTGGTCGGATTCCTCGCTTGTCGAGGAATGTATTCACAATCCGACACCTTGGTCATTACCCTGCAGGATTCAGTGTTGATGGCAAATCTTCATGCGCAATTGACCCTCACCCCTGAACAAACAAAAATCATTGATCGCATCATTGCAAAAGATTCTGAAGAAATTGAAAACCTGGACCAGGAGCATCGCCGATTGGCAAGAACAGAAGTCCAATCGGATGAACGAGATCAAAAAATGGCAGAGTTGAGGGAAAGAAAAAAAATCACTCAAAGAAATGCGCGAACTAAATCTTCGATTGGCCATGACTCCAGATCAATGGAACATTTATCAGGAAAAAATTAAACCAGGGGTACCGGCTGTGATACATATGGGAATGAACCATGATCGGGCGACATGCAAAGTGTGCATCCCAAAATGAACGGTTGAAACATATTTCCGTATGATATTTGACCATGCTTAAAAAAACTGCATGGTGGATCGTTCCACTTTTCATCGTTCTTTCCTGCGGAAGGGTTAAAGAATTTCCCAACGGTAACGACTTCGTAGACATCAAACCTACTCCTGCCAGGTATGTCAACCCATTTATTGGAACAGGCGGACATGGCCATACTTATCCTGGAGCTACCTCACCTTTTGGCATGGTGCAATTGTCGCCAGATACCCGTCTTGAAGGTTGGGATGGCTGCGGTGGATATCACTACAGTGACAGCATGATCTATGGTTTCTCACACACCCATCTGCAGGGAACAGGTGTACCGGACTATTGCGATATTCTCTTCATGCCTACCAACTACAATATCAAAGTTGCAGACACTTGGAAAGATGCCTATAAAAGCAAGTTTAAACACGAACTCGAAAGCGCACAAGCGGGATACTATCGTGTGCACCTCGATGATTATAACATTGACGCGGAACTGACCACAACCACTGAACAGGAATACATCACTACACCTTCGCCAAAGGAGATTCTTGCAGACTTTTCATTGATATGATGCACCGTGATGAATTGTATTATTATGACATCGGAACAGAAGGTGATTCAGTCGTTTGGGGATATCGTGTTTCCAAAGGATGGGCCGCCGAACAGCATTGTTATTTCTATGCGGTCTTTTCAAAACCTTTTAAAGAACTCACACAACTTGACATCTCATATCAAGAAACAGATAGCACTGGAAAAAGTCAACGGTATTCGAACAAGTGCAGGTCTTCTCACTGGCATTTGGAAAATGGATGATTTGACTGTACGTGTAGGTATCAGCGGAACGGATGTGGAAGGCGCAAAAAAAAATCTCTATGCTGAAGCGCCTGTTGCCAATTTCAATCATTACGTGCAAAAATCTTTTCAGGAATGGGAAACCGTGTTATCAAAAACACCAATTGTAGAAACTGATCCGAATGAACTTGCGAAATATTACACCGCGCTTTATCACTGTTACACTGTACCCAATACCTGGAGCGACGTAGACCATCGCTATCGAGGAATGGATCAAAAAATTCATACTGCAGAAGGTTATACCCGGTATACCGTCTTTTCATTGTGGGACACATTCCGTGCTTATCATCCACTCATGAGTACCATTGAGCCGGAACGCACAAGAGACTGGATTCACACCTTCTTAGAGATGTACAAGGAAAGGGGTGAGTTACCGGTATGGGAACTTGCTGCCAATGAAACCTATTGCATGATTGGTTATCACAGCGTGCCTGTAATTTATGATGCATATATGCGAGGAATTACGGACTTTGATCACAAACTTGCATTGGAAGCCATGGTCGCATCCGCAAGTGGGCCTCAAGAAGAAAAAATACTTTATGAAAAATTCGGCTATGTGCCTTCAGATCAGTTTAGCGAAAGCGTTTCAAAAACCCTGGAATTTGCATATGACGATTGGTGTATCGCACAATTTGCGAAAGCACTCGGAGATGAAAAAGTGTACGAACGTTTCATCCAACGTGCTCAGAACTGGAAAAATGTTTTTGATCCGGAAACACATTTTATGCGTCCAAGAAGGAATGGAGGATTCCCTACTCCATTTGATCCTTATCAAGTCGACTTCAATTTCACCGAAGCAAACTCATGGCAATACTCCTTCTTTGTACCGCATGATATCGAAACACTCGTTGCATATCACGGAGGTGAAGAAGAGTTTTATTCAGATGTTGACGAACTGTTCAATGCCATCAACAAAACAACTGGCAGAGAACAATCAGATATAACAGGTTTGATTGGACAGTATGCACACGGCAATGAACCAAGTCATCATGCAGCATTGCTCTATCGATTTGGAACTGCACCACTAAATGCAGACAAAGACATGGCTCGTGTTCAAATAGAAAAAATTTGCAGGGAACTTTATTCCAATACTCCAGATGGATTGTGTGGTAATGAAGATTGCGGACAAATGTCTGCGTGGTTTGTTTTAGCGAAAAACAATCTTTATCCTGTTTGTCCGGGCAATCCGACATTCATCGATTTCAGGCCTCCCGCTGATCGAAATAAACAAGCGTATATCGGTCAGAAAAAAGTATTGGCCGCAGAAAAAATCAACAGCAAAATCAACGATCATTTGGTCATTCCACAACCGATTATTCAAGGTGGCCAACAATCTTATCGCGACAGTGTGCATCTTCATGTCACCTGTGCCGATCCGAACTCAGAAGCCGAATTGATTGTGACCGCAATTGAAGATCTTGCCGGAGGAGGAACCAAAGAAGAAATCATATTGAGCAGAAAATTCAAAAAGTCATGGAATGAAACGATCCAAAGTACTGGACATGAAAATCGATTTAAAGTTGAAGCCACAGCAATACGTGGTGATGATAAAAGTGTGACATCAACTTCCACTTTCATACGCAAAGACAATCACATACAGATCATTTCTCTTTCACCCTATAATCCACAATACACTGGAGGTGGACCAGACGCATTGGTGGATGGTATCAAAGGTGGAAGTGATTTTCGCACAGGTGCATGGCAAGCCTGGCAAGGTCAAGACGTAGAAGTTGTTGTGGACCTTGGCGCTGCACGTCCCATCACGACCATTGGTGTGAGTTGTCTGGAAGAAATCAAATCCTGGATTTGGTTTCCATCCATGATCGAAATCTTAATTTCCAATGATGGCGTAAAATTCAGTTCTGCCGGATACCTCAGAACATCAGAGCCTCAAAATGACTACACTCCAAAAACCAAAGAATTTGTCAAGAATCTCCGAGGTCATGGCAGATATGTGAAACTCGTTATCAAACCTGCGTTTCCTCAAATACCTTCTTGGCACCTTGGTGCTGGAGAAAAACCATGGATCTTCGCGGACGAAATCATCATCAGATAAAAGAGTTTATGGTGAAAGAAAATTCTGTTCTATTGGATCATCATCTGGCGCAAACAACCATGTTTCCGTTTGCGTTGGAAATTGTACATGCAAGTGGTGTTTGGATCACCGATCGCTCTGGAAAAAAATACATGGATCTCATTTCTGGTGTTGGTGTTAGCAATCTCGGACATGGCAATACTTACATCAATGACGCCATCAAAGCACAAGTTGATCGTTTCATGCATGTGATGGTCTATGGGGAATACCTGCAACAAAGTCAAATTGATGCCGCGCGTGAACTTACTTCCCTCCTGCCCGATTCGCTTGATTGCTGTTATTTCGTGAATAGTGGTACCGAGGCCAATGAGGCAGCACTCAAACTTGCAAAACGAATTACTGGTCGCACTCAGATGATCTCTTGCGTTGGTGCATACCACGGAAACACACATGGAAGTATGAGTGTTTCATGGAATGAAAGCAAAAAGGCAGCATTCAGACCATTGCTGCCTGGCGTTTCCTTCATCAGATTCAACGTGATGGAAGACCTCGCATTGATCACATCGGATATCGCATGTGTGATGATGGAAACAATTCAGGGTGATGCAGGAATCAGAATACCCGATCAAGATTATATGCTCGCCCTTCGCAAACGTTGTGATGAAACAGGAACACAATTGATCTTCGATGAAATCCAATGTGGGCTGGGCCGAGCGGGAAGCAATTTCGCTTTCGAACAATTCAACATCATACCAGATATCCTCACGCTGGGTAAAGCACTTGGCGGTGGCATGCCAGTGGGATGCCTCGTTTCTTCAAAGGATAAAATGAAGTTGTTTACCGCCAATCCGATGCTTGGTCATATCAGTACATTCGCAGGGCATCCAGTGGTATGTGCCGCTGTTGCTGCCAACATTCAATTCATGAAATTGAATCATGTTGTCGCAGACGTTCACAGAAAGGGAAAAATATTTGCATCCAAAATTGGTGCTCATCCAAAGGTGAAAGACATCAGACATCGCGGATTGTTTTTTGCCATTGATCTATCCAGTGCCGAGGAAGTGCAACAAGTAGTGGACTACTGCATGTCAAAAGGTGTCATTACTTTCTGGTTTCTTTCATGCCCAGACTCATTCAGAATTGCGCCTCCACTCACCATTTCAGAAGATGAAATTGATTTGGCCTGCAACATAATTCTGGAAGGACTTTCTGCTTTGTCATGAAAAAAAATGATTCGCATCCTCCTAAGCGCAGCATGCAGCAAGTGAAGTTTTCATCTATCGATGACTTGCTGGATTTTCTCCCAGAAGATGAACTAAAAATACTGAATGCACTCAGAAATATCGTGTTGGATCAGGTACATGGCGTCAAAGAAAAATTATCATTCAACGTACCTTTTTATCACCGTCACAAAGCACTTTGCTTCATTTGGCCATCTTCCGTTTTGTGGGGATCAAAAAAAACTTTTGAAGGCGTGCAGTTGGGATTTGCCTATGGCAATATGATGAGCGATTATGCACACGTGCTTCAGAAAGGAAATCGGAAACAGGTTTACATGATTTATTTCACCAACATCAATCAAATTGATCCCAATATCATTCGCGGATATTTATCCGAAGCTGAATTGCTCGATCAGGAAATGTTTCGAATGAAAAAAAACAAGTAAGGATTACCGCATTAATGCGATTTTGGAATTCCAGATGATATCTCCTTGCTGATTTCTCAACACGAATAGATACATCCCGTTTAAGTGCACAGAAGTCATCCTGATTTGATTCGAATATGCACTCACAGTCTCACTCCAAACAATACGACCAGATAAATCAGTTATTTGTGCATCGTATGTATCGTCTGTCAATTCACCCTGTAGCAATAGTGTATTCTGATTGCCATAATAGTTCAGTACAAAATTTTCATGCCGACCTTCAACAAAAAATGTTCTACCAATGACCATCGATTGTCCATTGATATCAGTCTGTCGCAAACGGTAGTAGGCATCTTTCTGCTGTCGATTTCTATCTGCAAAATAATGATGAACTTCATTGGTGGTAAAGTGACCCTCAATTTCAATCACCGGCTCAAATGTCTTTCCATCAAATGATTCTTCAACGGTGAAAAATGCATTTTGCGATTCACTCATGGTTGTCCACTCGAAATAGACCATATCATGCGCGGGCATGACTTCAAATCTGCTCAATTCAACTGGCAGGAAAAAACAAGCTGGTCCAGAAGATAGAACATTCACCGTGACCTGCTGCGTTACCGTTGTAAAACACAAATCCAAATACGATACGGTATAAACAGTTGTCGAAGGTGGTGAAGCGATCGGTGAAGCAATACTGGGATTACTGAGGTATGTCACGGGAGTCCAATTGTAAATGCCATTCACTGATGTACCAGCACTCAATTGTGTGCTTGCTCCGGGACAGATATCCACTTGATCAGTGATCATGGCATTCGGAACCGCGCAAATACGCTGCTGATTGAACATCTCGCCAGTGGCACCGGTAAATCCCCAAAAGACTAAATTCTCGCCACCAAAAACATTGTTGACCAAATCATATGTCGCCTGAGCACGCAATGTGCAATCGAAATACACCCGAAGTGTCTTAGTTGCCGCATCCCAATTGACACCAACAATATGTGGCAATCCATCTTCGGTGTTTGCATTCGTTGGACTCATTTGAACAGGTGCTCCGATACATTCCGGAAAAGCATGATTCACCTGTCCATTGATCTCTATTGCAATGTGATCATAAGTTGGATCATTGTATCCTGCATTGTAGTATGTATCAAACTCAATTCCCAGTGAGGTACCAAAACTCGAATATCCCATTCCGCCGCCATTCGCGCCTATGACAGCACTGCCAAGTCTTTGCAAAACGAATACAATTCCATCTGCACCCCCAGCATCATTTGTTCCCAAATTGATGACAAATTGAAGGCTAAAATCCATGCTCAAATCAATTTGGGTATTGCTCCAAATTGCGCCATTCTGCCATTGTAAACCCGGTGTGACATTGTAACAATTGGCGCCCAACGAACTCGCATTTCCATTCATGACAAAAGATGCAGGCTGGCAAATATTGCATTGCCCAAAACAAACAGCAGGCAACACCACATCCGAACTGATGGTGACATATCGGTTGATATTCCCCAGGCCATCATCTATTCCACATGAAATGGGAACAATTTCATCCGTTCCCCAACTATCCCCATTGACAAATTTATATTCGTACACTCCCGGAGGAAGGTCGAGTGTAATACTGTATACACCTGCACCAATATCAGTCATCAATGTAGATGCAGGGTCCCAGCCTTGAAAATCACCAGCGAGGTGAACACCCAAAGGACTGATGACCATCTGCGACATATCCACTTGAAATGTCACCATGACAGCACTGAGCTTTTGTGTCAACAGAAAAAAAGACAACAACAAGGTAGCACCCCGCAAACGCTTCAAAAAAGTTTCGCGATGGTTATGGATACTTGGATGGAGGTACTTAGTGTACAAAATACGCTTTGTTGCTTACGCAATGATAAGCCAAATTTCGATCCAAATTGATTATCAAGCGTTAAGACTGCATTTATTGGAGTAAAAAAGCAGCACTGGCCTTCACTTCACCATTCAACAGAATATGAAGTTCATGCTTACCGGGGTAATGCTTTCTCGTAGTGAGATCTGCCATTGAGAGCTTTTTCGAAATATTCAACCTTCCAACAGCAAGTTCAGATTTACTCACTTGAAACACTTTGCGACTGTGGCTGCCATTGGATTTCATATAATCTACAGCAAACTCAATCCGGCACGCTGCACTTTTCTTGCGTGTGTTTTCAATGGAAAATTGAAATTGCAATTGACCTCCCATCTTCACTTTTGTGGAAGAAAGAACCAAATCGCTCACCTCAATGCCATCGGCATTGTGATGACCAAAAAGTGCTAGTGCCTTCTTGTTTCCCTTCTTCAATAAAGTGCGAAGGGCATGATTCACGATCCAATCTGTTTCAGGACTTTTCCCCAACCAATCTTTGGCGATTTTGATGGTCAATTCAGGATGATCACGTGAGATATCATTGAGGTGATTGGCTACACTTTTTCTCACATAAAGAGAAGGATCATTTTTCAATTGTTCGAGAATAGGGAGAACAGGCGTTGGATCTGCAACAAAAGGCTTCAGTTGCATTCCCCATGGCAAACGCGGACGACATCCTTCACTGCTCAATCTTCGCAAATGATGATTCTCCGATTTACTCCAGCGCATCATCTGTTTGATGGTTTTGGCTGGGTATTTCACAATAAAATGGCGTATGGCAAATTCACCGGAACTGGTTTGCGTAAAATCTTCCAACGCCTTCATTGAGACTTCAAATTGATCCAATCCGAAACGCCAGACGAAATCAGGAAAAATAATACTGAAATATCCTGTTGGTGTTTTCCAACTCACCGGAATCAAAACCTCAATAGCCTTTTCGTAAGGCAAATTCAAATTCTTTTCAATAGATACAGAAACCAATCTGACACGGGCGTTCAGCGCAGCTTCTTGCCATTCTTTCGTTTTGAATACAGATAGAAAATTCTGTTGATCGAATTTTTTGTAATGCTTGTGAATTTCCTGCGACAGCTTTGTAAGCTTCGTCAGGTCGAACATATCCTTAAGTTGATCCGCCATGGTGATTTTGCAGCTACTGTCTGATCAGTTTTACCCTGCAGGAACTGACCTTGTTTTTGCAGTTTGCGAAATAAAGCCCTGGCGAGAATTTTTCAAGCGAAATCATCAATCCATTTGATGAATATTGATATTGTCCTGATTGCAGCTTACGTCCAGATTCATCGTAGATCATCACATCCACCCACTCACCGGATTGAAAAACATCATCAGAAACAATGAAAACTTGGTCTTTGGAAGGCACTGGATAAACATCAGTTACACGACCACAATTGCCATTCACATCTGTAGTACAATTGGTTTCGATATCGATCACTTTTATTCCGGTCCAGTTGGATGCAAAAGGGATGACCGCACAGACATAAGACAGATAAACACTATCACCACGCATGCTCACACCCCAAGTGCCCATGTTGTTGTCAACTCCTCCAAATACATCACATGAATCCGGCTGCAGCGGATTGCTCACATCTAAAACATACATATCACTTTTTCCTGTTGCTACGAAAAGCACATCGCAATCTTCTTTTAAGACCAGTTCGTTGGTATGGCCCGGACTCGAAAACCAATTGAATGGATTTGAAGCACAATCCCACGGATTCCACCATGAGGCCAACCCTGGAGATGACGTGTTGCTAACGTCAATCACTTCAATGCCACAATAGTCGACGGTTACATAAAGGTATTGTCCGTCTTTGACCAAATTATTTGTATGCCCTTGGCAATGCATCGAGCTCGGGATTGCTGTAATGGCCTATTTCAGAAATATTGTTTTCATCTGTAATATCCAAAACACGCAAACCTCCGGCATCATAACACAAGTAGAGAAAATTATCCTCGACAAGAATACATCTTGCATTGACCTTTTCCGGATCAGGATTTTGTACCGGAAAGTTGATGTCTGGAATAAATTGAGCAATAAAATTCACATTGAAAACATCGCTGACATCAAATACACCAACACCATCAGACATGCCAGCTAAATATGCTCGGTTTCCTTTCACGTACACCATACCGCTGCCATTGGAAGATGCAGGTATGATTTCAAAATCAGTTTGAACCGCATTCTCAGGATCATTTACATCGATCACCACCAACCCTTCACTCTGACCATTGTTGAATGAATCGCCAACGGCAAGAAATAAATAATAACCTTGTTGTGTGATGCTGTTCACATGAAGTGAAGAAAAAGATGATGTCAGTATTTGTGCAACTTGTTGCGGTGTGGATTGAATGTCCACCACTTTCAATCCTTCTTCTTTAGAAGCCACATATAGATACGGTCGTCCGAGTTCATCAGGTAAAGATGTAAGTGTAACGCCAGTGCATGTTGAAGCGAAAGAATTCACCTCGTTCATGGACAACAATGGACATTGTGCTAGAGTCTGCAGTGTAAAAAGACTTACACAGCAAATGAGAATCGGTTTGAGTATCATCGGGAAATTTTAAATTCGCTTTTCAAACATCCCGCCAATTCAAACTCACTTGATGAATTCCTCATCAATCATCACCCTTCTCATCCTTTCAGAAATGAGTTGAGAAACTGGCGTCAGTGGCAGCCTTAAGTAATTGTCGCAGATATCCAAATGCGACAACACCTCTTTCACACCAGCAGGATTGCCTTCAATAAACAACAATTGTGTAATTTCTAGCAAACGGTAATGCAAAGCTCTTGCTTCATTCATTTCCCCATTCATAGCATGGTGTACCATCGCGCTGAATTCTTTGGGGAATGCATTGCCGACCACGGAAATCACGCCATCAGCGCCAGCTGCGATAAGAGGCAATGTGATCGAATCATCTCCGGAAATCACCATGAAATCTTTCGGTTTATCCTTGATGATATTCATGATCTGCTCCAAGTTGCCGCTCGCTTCCTTGATTCCTATCACATTTCTGCAATCGAACGCAATGCGCAAAGTGGTATCAGCAAGCACGTTGCTTCCGGTTCTTCCTGGAACGTTGTATAAAATGATCGGCAACTTCGAATGTTCGCTCAAGGCTTTATAATGTTCAAAGTAGCCATTCTGAGTTGGCTTGTTGTAATACGGCGCAACGGAAAGAAGCGCTGTAATACCCGATGTGTCCATTCTGTCCAATTGTAAACACAGGTCCTGGGTATTGTTTCCACCCATTCCCAATACGACTGGCTTGCGACCTCCATTTGTTGCCATGACTGTTTCTAACACAAGCTTTCGGTCTTCTTTGTCGAGTGTTGGCGTTTCGCCTGTTGTGCCCATCACCACCAGATAATCTGCCCCATTTTCGCAGAGATGATCTGTCAGTTTTTTTAATGCGGGAACATCGATGGTAAGATCCTTTTTGAAAGGAGTAACCATAGCTACTCCAAGTCCTTTCAGTTGATTCATTTTATCTTCGGATTACTGAGATAAGCATTCAGTTGTGTTACAAGTTTATCAGCACTTACTTCTTCACCTAGATTCAGAATGAAGTCGCAATATCGCTCGGCGCGTTTTCCACGCATGCCAACCTTCATTTTCGCCCGACTTTCTTTCAGGATAAAATTTAGGGGAAGGACATTACCATTGCTGAAATCGATGAGGATGTCAAAATCGGATGATGTAAAATTTTCAATTCCGCTAACCGGCCTTTGATTCCAAGCCAGATTTTGCCTGGTGATGAATTCACTGTCTACTTTGTGTTGCTGATAGGCTGGTATTTTCTTTTCCGGCTCATCCACAAATCCCAGCATTGTCACAGCCTTGATGTTGAATTCACTTTTCAAGAAACCCGCATATTCATGCAATTTTTTGTAAAAATCCTCTTCACTATCGAGGTAAATGATTCCAACGGTTTCAGCAGAATTGAAATTAAAACCTTTACGCAATCGCACAGGTTCGACCTCCGCATGCAATGCACGGATTCCAACCATCGTCTTGATATTTCGCAAAAGTTTCATAGGGCCAAAAATAAAGCGGCACCCGCGTTCAGAGATGTCTCCGGCGAGGTTTATTCACAAATGGCTCTCAATAGCCTATTTTCGATCGAATCAAGGCATCTCAGACATTTGGCCACTCGGGCATGATCTATGTCTGAAGGATCAGTTCAGGAAACCAAAGCAGTGTTTTTACGTTTCATATGTAAATAGACCATGAAAGACCTCAACAGCAATTGGATTACCGAAGGATTGATGGACTTTGAATACAAAAAGTACATCTTGCTCGCCTATCTCAAATCCTGCCGTGAAAGCTTTGAAGCTACCCGGTTATATCCGCCATTGGGCAGTTTGGTGAAACATTACAATGACCTCACTGAACTCAATAGAAGCCTTGAACAACTGAGCAATTCGTTCCCGAAAGAGCTGTCTGGCCTCGATTTCAAACAACTCCGGCTGCAGTACGAGGAACAAAAGATGAAAGACGAAAATGTCGCGGCAATCAGTGAGGTGGTAGAGTTTGCATTACCCAATTTGAAAGAAACCATCGAAGAAGGCCGGACTATCTATGATCTTGTAGAGAAAAACATCGAAATACAACTTGTCGGTATCATGCCTGTGTACAGCAGAGATGGTTACGTGATGGTACATGTAGATCACACAACAGATGTTCACGTTTTCCAATATCAACACTCCGTCATTGTGAGTGCAGAGGAAAACCTACGCTCTCTCACCATGAATTACATCTCACGCGAAGTGAGAAGTTTTTCCAATTCCTTCGAACAAATTAAACTCAAGCTCATCTCCAGATTCCGAGATCTGCCGCAACCTGCAACGTATTTGTGTATTAGCAAATTTGAGTTCCCGCTGATGGAGACCCTTCTTCCGGTAACCAAAAGATTATTGCTGACCAAAGTGCTTCCATAAACGTTGTGTAAATGTTTTAGCCGTTCTTCAATTTTTCCAATGATGAAATTGCTTAGGTTTGGCCAAACTCTGACCATTCCCGACTATGAACCAGACAGCAAAAGGTCTTTCATTGTTTGCACTCACCATGATTGCGATCGGCGCCACCATCGGCTCCGGAATTTTTAAAACTCCCTCGTCCATTGCGGATAAAGTTGGAGACAATACCACCATCATCATGTTGTGGATCCTAGGTGGTGTGGTTTCTTTATTGGGTGCCTTGGTCTTTGCTGAATTCGGATCGAGATTTTCGAATGCCGGAGGTGTTTACACCTATCTGAACAAAGCTTACGGTCCGTTACCAGGCTTCCTGTATGGCTGGTGTCTTCTCACCGTCATTTCTAGTGGAACAATTGCGGCGCTTTGCACTGTTTTTGCCGAAAATCTGAACTACTTCATTGATATTCCAAAATCATCTGAAAAGTATGTGGCGATGTCGAGCGTTGTAGTTCTCTCGTTATTCAACACCTTCGGAATTAAAAGCAGTGAGTGGTTTGCCAATGTGGGCACTGTATTAAAAATCATTGGTATCTATGCTTTGTTGTTACTCGCATTGTTTCTTGGTGATAAAATGATCTTCGCTCATTCAGCAGAAATTGTCGATGCAACCATACCGGCAAAAGAAGACAATCTCGCTGGTGCCTTCGTGGGTGTATTGTGGAGCTATACCGGTTGGCACTACGCAAGTTTTGTTTCAGGTGAAGCGCGAAATCCAAAAAGGAATATCCCACTTGCCATGTTGTTTGGAACAGGCGCAGTGACCATCACTTATGTGCTTTGCAACATTGGATATTTCAAAGTGATCGATCACGATACCATTGCTTCCTTCGCTAATCCTGACAATCCAAAAGTTGTTGGTGTTGAAGCCATGAATATGATTCTGCCGGGATTCCAGTGGATCATGCCTGCGCTTATCGGACTTTCTGTTTTTGCCTGCGCCGGTTTGTATATTTTATCGACACCACGCATTTTTAATCAAATGGCATTGGAAGGAATGTTCTTTAAAACATTCGCCAAACGCCATGAAAAATTTGGGGTGCCTGTGAATGCCATTATCCTTCAGTCTGTATGGGCAATAGTCCTGATTTATCTGTGGGGATCTTTTAGCAGTATCATTGAATATGTCACTTTTGTTGAGTGGTTATTTCTCCTGACGGCATGCATTGGAATTTTCATGATCAGAGCGAAATACCGGGATGAAAAACCAGCATTCCGGGTTCCATTCTATCCAGTATTGCCCATCTTGTTCATTGTGGTGATCAGTTGGTTTATTTATAAAAATGCACTGGCCGATAAAGCGGAATACTATGCCGGACTATCCGTAATTCCTGTCGGTATCATTTTCTACTACGTTTTCAAAAGCAGACAAAAAGGCCAATCATAATTGGCATTGATGGAGATTGAACTGCCATTGGCATGTATTACTTCAGATCAATACTCCTATCCATTGTTGTGCTGATAAGCACCTTGCATTTATTGTCACAAACGGAGTCTACTCCTCTGCTTCCTCACTCACATGAGATCAATTTCCATACAGGAAGACTGATCAAGATTCATGGCGAATATCCAGCCAATGATATTTCAACATTGATTGAATACAACATCAGCAGAAAACTCATTCGACCCAACAGTTGGAATACTGCATTTGGTACTCCATCATCTGGAATTTCCATTTTACATGCGCAATTTGGCAATCAACAAATACTTGGTCAGGCCATAGGATTGATTCCGAATCTTCGTTTCGAAAGGTGGAAAAATCAAATCAGATGGTCTATTCGCGCAGGATTTGGCATTGCATGGTTCAGCAAGCCATATGATGCCAATGAGAATCCTGAGAATCTGGTGATCGGCTCCTCATTCGCCAATATGAGTACATGTCAAATTGGTTTCGCATATCCATTGGGCAAGAAACTACGAGTCAATGCCGGTATCTCATTTACCCATTGCAGTGATGCACACGTTGCTGTACCGAATATTGGAGCAAATCTTATCGGTGGATACGTTGGTTTTGCCTGGTGTAAAAAAAGTCTTGAGCTGTCAGATTTTCATCAGAAAAAAACAAGCCAACACCTCAACAACCGTTGGATATCCGGCATCTCTGCCATTCTTGGAATACATGAATTCCCCGGTACAATAAGACCCATTGACGGTCCACTTTATTTTGTCTTTGGTGAAAATATTTTCATTCAAAAAGAAATTCGCAATCACCGCATTTTCTCTATCGGATTGAATCATCATGTTTACAGAGCATATGCTGATTACATCAAAACACAAGAGTTGTTTTCCTCATCAGATCATCTGAAATGGAAATCACATAACCTTGTTTTTTACCTCGGTTATGAATGGTGTTATGGTCACGTTTCTTTGTTCGTGCAAGCGGGAGCGAACCTATATGCGCCATTTATACATAAGATCAATGAAGTGTGGGACTTGCCCAAACACGGTCCATTGTATAGATACACCGCCAATAAATTGGGATATCGGTTTCAGCTCTATTCGAGCGAAAAGAAGTATCAACATGATCTGAATCCATTTCTTTCATTGGGTGTAAAGTCCAACGGCGGCACTGCAGATTTTTTGGAATTGTCAATCGGTACAGGGTTTAATAATCGCCGGCCGCGCGTTGTTCTTGATTGAACTACTTTCGGTCATTACATCTTTCATCAGAAATAAAACATAAGACTGATCCAACACAGGACTTGGTGTCTCATTCTATATATTCTGGTGCGAACCTCCTCCGTAAAGGCCTAAAACGGGGTAAACTGGGTTGTTGATAACCCAAAAACGCCCGTTTTTAGGGCATTTCAAGTCCAAAAACGCCGGGTTTATTAACAGTGATGGACTTTTTTCAACAAAAGATGCAAATTTCCCGCTCCAGTCCTTGTTTTCAGAAAGGTGCTTACTCTACATTTGGCGTCAAATAGGTGAAAGCCTATCAGTTTAATCCATAATAATCAATCAAAATGAACAAAGCAGAATTGATCGAAGCGATTGCTTCAAATGCAAAAATCTCTAAAGCTGACGCTAAGAAAGCTTTGGACGGTTTCATCGAAACTACAGCTAAAGCTCTGAAAAAAGGCGATCGCGTTGCGCTCGTTGGATTCGGTTCTTTCAGCGTTACTAAGCGTGCTGCCCGTAAAGGCCGTAACCCACAAACTGGTAAAGAAATCCAGATCAAAGCTAAAAACGTAGTACGTTTCAAAGCTGGTGCTGAGCTTCAGGCTAAAGTGAAGTAATTCACCTGCACAAAAAAAATTAGCCGGCCTTGTGCCGGCTTTTTTGTTGATCAACATTTTCGAAATCTACTTTCATCCTTTGAAATAGACTGCCCGTTGCCTCCGCTTTACAGTGATGTTGTACCTTTGTTGGGATATTACAGCGAGAGAGACATGAGTGAAAATCAACATCTGGTTTCGTCAAGATTGCCTACTGTTTATGGTGAATTTGTAATCGAAGCCTTTGACAGTGGCAGAAATGAAATGCCGCATCTGATACTTAGTAATTTGCCTGATGGCTATCCTGAAGTCATCAACGTGCGTATACATTCTGAATGTCTCACCGGAGATGTGTTTGGATCAACACGCTGCGACTGTGGTGAACAACTTGCCGCATCTTTGAAATACATTGAAGAAAACAAAGGCTTGCTTATTTATTTGAGGCAAGAAGGACGCGGCATTGGACTCGTGAACAAATTGAAAGCATATAATCTGCAAGATGAAGGTATGGATACGATCCGAGCAAATCATGCACTCGGTTTTCACGCCGATCAAAGAAAATATGATGCAGCTATCGACATTCTAAAACAACTTGGTATTCACTCCATCAATCTGCTCACCAATAATCCTGACAAGATTGACGCTTTTGAAAATTCTGGCATTGAAGTAAAGAAACGCATTCCATTGATGATGGAAATCAGACCAGAAAACAGACATTATCTTCTGACGAAAAAGAACGCCATGGGGCATTTGCTCTGATCAAATTTGCTTCCACTTCCAACGTCCATCGCGTAGGTAAAGCAAAGAAAATAATCCCAGAAAAATAAAATAGACATAATCTGAGGTCCATACGAGATGGATGGGCCAATGCCACTTGTATACCATGACCCAAGCTGCTGCGATATAAAGCAGGACTGTCATCATTTCTATCATAAAGCCAACAAGCGTATTACCGCTGCCTTCAACAGTACCTAAAAACATGCTGGTAATTGAAAATGTAAACATGGCAGGTAAAACGATGTGCATGGAATCAACGGTTTGTTGAATCACCACAGGATCTGAAGTAAACATAGAAGCTATCCATTCGGGATATAACCATAAACCATGACTCAATAACAATACACCACATATATTCATGAAGATGAGCCGACGCATCACCGGATACAATTCATTTTGTCTTTTTTCTGCAATTAATCCAGACACATAGGTTTTGATGGTGGTAGAAAATCCGCCTACACTTACATATACCAACATGTACATATTCCTCACTATAAAAGAAGATTGTAATTCATCTTCTCCCATGCTTTCTACGAATTCGTAGAAGATCACCCAGATACCCAAACTCATCAGGAGTTGCAGGGATATCGGTCCACCTAAACGAATGAGTAGATTGGTGTCCCTCCGGGGCATGGCATAAAGATGACGACCAATAGAAAATTTCTGCGACGTTGAATCTTGCCATTTATCGGCACGCGACAAAGTGTAAATCAACATAAAAACAAATGCACAACATTCTGCAATGCTTGTAGCTAAAGCAGCACCGGCCATTCCCATATCAGGCAATCCCAAATGACCGAAAACTAATCCGTAGTCGAGTATGATGGTAACGGTGGCCGTGATCAACGTCGTGGCGATCATAATTCTCGTTCGCGCAATTCCAGCCCAGAATGAATTCAGAACCAACGTGGGCGTATAAAACAGAAAACCCCAGGAACGGTACTGAATAAATTCATGCATATAATCCGCCACAACCTTTGATTCGATCGTAGATTCAATGATCCATGGAAGCACAAACCACAGCAACAAAAATTGCATTACGGCTACGATTCCAGAAATCCAGAAAGCATTCCCAACCACAGCTCCGGCCTCGTCATTTTTGCTTTCGCCTCTCCTTCTTGCCACCAATATCTGCACCGCGTTGCCAAGACCCACACCAATCATCGCAAGTGTAACATAGATCAAACCCACGAATGATGCGGCACTCATGGCATTGCCATCGAGCTTTGCTACAAAAAAATTATCGATAAAAACAACAATGAACTGCACAAAAACGCCCATACTCACAGGCAATGCCACTGCGAGCATTTCCTTCATACCTGTTTCCAGTTTTTGATTTGTGGTGATGGTCTCCAATATTCTTGTACAAAAAGGCTGGCAAGTGTAGCACAAGTTATGTAACCCCGCGTTGCAGAAACCGGGAATCTTCTCAATTAAAACTAACGTTATCGATGCAATGAAATACCAAATACCTCCGTGTTCATCATCTGGGGTAACGCGTCAATTGTTTTCAGATTGAATTTTTAACCAAATGAAAAAGTAAAGTTTTATGCCTATTTCATGTAATGAAATAACGACAATGAAACGGATTATTTAAAACTTTCCAGATCGAGTTCACCAGCCTCAAACATATCGATCAGGTATTTACTCCAATAGATGGATTTTTTTGCCCATGCCAATTTCAATTCGTTCTTTTCGCTTTCGGATAACTGCCAATTCAAATTTTGGGCTCGGATTCTTTCTGCAAGATGTTGTGCAATCACTGCTGTGGCCGCGCCTACATTTAAACTCTCAGTAAATCCATAGGTTGGAATACTCATACATACGTCGGCATCCATGATTGCTTGTTTTGAAGCACCGGTGAGTTCAGTACCCATGACAATCGCTGTCTTTTGAGTAATATCCAAATCGCTCAGGGCAACAGATTTTTCATGTAACGCAGTAACGACAATTTGATATCCCTTGGCTCGCAAGTCTTCGAAACAGGCTTTCGTATTGTCCACTTGTTGATTGTATCGGTACAATGTGAGCCAATCACTGGCACCTTTTGCGATTCTTCTGTGATGTGAAAAGGAATGCGTATTTTCGATGATGTGCATATCCTGAATACCCCATGACTCAACGGTTCTCTGAATTGCGCTGATATTTTGTGCTTGGTACAAATCTTCCAGCACAATGGTAATATGACGGGTACGTTGATTGACTACCTCTTCGAATAACCGACGTTTTCTTTCGGTGAGATGTTCCGAGAGAATAGCATACAACTTTTCGTTTTTATCCCCAATCATGAGGGCTAAAATAAAGAGAAGGAACAAACAGGATCAACTATCCTTTATTCATCCGAATCACATTATTCTCTTTCACATACATCACTGTAAGAGCTGCACATAGCATAAACACTCCTCCAAGAACGATGGCATAAATGGCATGACCATGATAGAGATGTTTTACGATTGGGCCACCTACAATTCCATTGATGATTTGCGGCAGCGTGATGAAGAAATTGAAGATTCCCATATAAACACCCATTTTCCCAGCAGGAATAGATCCTGCGAGGATGGCATAAGGCATAGCCAAAATACTAGCCCAAGCGATACCGATACCGATCATCGGAAGATAAAGCGCAGTTTCATTGTGGATGAAAAAAATGGAGATGAGTCCTATACCTCCCGCCAATAAAGAGAATGCATGGGTGCGTTTTCTGCCGATACGTTTGGCAACATAAGGCAGCATCAATGCATAGATGGCAGAAACGCCATTGTAGACACCGAACAAAATGCCGACTTTATCTCCAACAGCGCTGGCTTGATTGGCGGCTTCTGGTGTCAATGGATGTCCGTCGGCATCAACAGGAATATTGAAAACGTGCTCAACCAGAGCAGGAGTGGTGAATACCCACATACTGAAAAGTGCAAACCACGTGAAAAACTGTACCAGTCCAAGTTGTCGCATGGTAGCAGGCATCTTGGCAAAGTCGGTAAAGATTTCAGATAAACCCGCTTTGCTGTGCTCAGGTTCTCCATGTATTTGGGCATATTCTGCCGGCGGATATTCTTTCGCCTTCAGAATCGTGATAAGAATCGTGATGATGAAAACTGCCGCACCGATGTAAAATGAATAAATCACGTTGTCCGATGCCTGACCAGGAATTGCTTCGTTGGAAACTCCAAAATAGTGCAGGATAGATGGCATCCAAGAACCAGTAACCGCTCCTACACCAATGAGGAAAGTCTGTATTGTAAAACCAAAAGTTCTTTGATTATCCGGCAAGTTGTCCGCCACAAGAGCACGAAATGGTTCCATCGCGACATTAATACTGGCATCCATGAGCATGAGCATACCTGCGCCAATCATCAATGCGGATTTTGCTGCAAACCAACCACCACTATTTGGAAGGATGATCAATGAAAGACAACAAATGATTGTACCAGCTAAAAAATAAGGCTTCCTTCGACCCAGTCTATTCCACGTTCTGTCTGAATAATATCCGATAATGGGCTGAACGATCATACCTGTAAGTGGCGCCACCAGCCAAAACCAAGAAAGCTCATGTACATCTGCACCAAAATTTTGTAAGATTCTGGAGGCATTGCCATTCTGCAAAGCAAAGCCCATTTGAATGCCGAGAAATCCAAAACTCATATTCCAGATATCCCAAAAACCGAGTTGTCTTTTTTCCATTTTCGGAGGAGGTTTCTTGTTACTTGTGAAGGTTTGCGCAATATAAAAGAAAGTGTCAGATATACACTTATCAAGTGCCATTCTTTTGGATTGGATGCATTTCCAGTTTCTTTTGGATGGGTCGATTGAAGACGTGTTTTATTCCAAATTTTTAAAATAACCGCAAAGTTCACCAAGAATAATTGCCCAAAGTGCGCAAAGCTGACGTTACCGTATATGTTATGAAAATGACCAATTGGGCGCTCCTTAGTTTGAAAATTTCCGGTCCTTCAATACATCTCATTTCTTGTTAAAGCCTCTTCAGATTTGCGACTTGACAAAATCGACTTGACAAAATTTTGTCAAGTCGATTTTGTCAAGTGAAATTTTGATGTGGTTTTGTGAAGACGCCTTTTTTGATCCGAATCGTGATGAATTACACAAGGTTCACCAAGATAGTTTGCCCAACGTGCACAGAAATGGTGTTACAGCATTTGGCAGTAATTATGTACTGGTTTTCCGCGCGCAAATAGGCTTCCCTTCAATGGGTTATGCACCATAACTCATCGTTTGAAGCCATACCACCAAAAAGAAAAAGCCCCCTCCGTTTCCGGAGGGGGCTTTTCAATTAATTATTTAGATTGATTGATTACTTGGTAACAACCATTCTCTCATTCATTACTTTACCATCAACGGTGAACGTTACGTTATAAGCACCGTTAGCCAGAGGCTGAGCGAATGTAACGATAGTGTTCAATGAACCGTCAACAGTGAAGCGGTTGCTGTAAACTTCACGACCGAGTTCGTCAGTGATGCGAACGAATACGTTGTCTGATTCAACACCAGAAACGTTCAAGTTCACCATTTCACCGTTGTTCGGGTTAGGATAGATATTGGCATCAACAGATACAGTGAGTGATTTCTCATTGTTGTTGTTGATTTCGCTATCAGGAGCCATAGCAGAAGCAGCAGTGCTGTTCACTTGGATATCCTGAGCTGGGCCATAAGCACCTGTTCCATAAGTAAAGTTTGGACGGATTCTCACTCTCCATGCACCCATGTTAGCCTGCAGTGGAAGGTTTCCAAGCGGGAGATATGGAGTTGGAGTAGCAGTAGTGAACGTTGTATCAAGTCCAGTAGTTGCACCTCCACAAGCGTCGATTGGAGTAAACTCAAACGTGTAGTTGATTGCACCGCAAGCGTTTGGATTACCTGGCACTGGAGTACCAATGAGGTAATTGCTACGAAGCAAAGTAGCTGCACAACGTTGAGAAGCTTTCACTTCGATCTGTGGTTGTGTACGGATGGTTACGTTATCACAATTAACAGACATTGATGTAGCACCATACACATAGATATCTTCAGCAGCACCAGCGCTTGGAAGCAGAGAGTACTTCACGTCAACTGCTACATCGTAGATACCATCGTATTGCAGAGCCAAAGCAGGCTGAGAAAGGGTAGTCAAACCGTTGGTACCAGTAAGAGCAGTAGGTCCAACAGGAGCACCACCACCAACACCGGTGAAGTTGAAGTCATAAGTAACACCCTGAGCTGGAGTACCACGGTACTGAGCTTTGTATGCGTCACAAAGACCGAAACCAGTCATTGGAATAGCATAAGAACACCATGATGGCATCAAATGCTGGATACAAAGTTGGAATGCACCGCTACCGCCTGGAGCATTCACAGCACCAGTAGATACATAATAAGTTGTACCAGGAGTCAGACCATCTGCATTCAGACGTTCAAAGTCACCTGTACCTACAGAAGAGTTCTCTGCATCTACGAGGATGTAAGCACCGTTGATATCTCTGTAATACAAACCGATCATATCGTCAATTACAGAGCTAGTCATGGTGATAGACACCGCAGTTGACTGAGCTACGAAACGATACCAAGTATCAGCACCACTACCTGATGACTCAGGGGAGTTGGTTGCTGAAGTAGTTGAACCATTGATAGGATAGCAGTTCGGATAGTTTGTATTCGAGCTGTAAGCCACGCTGGTAGCAAATGTTGGGATATCGTTAGGAATAATTGGAGGAGCAATTGTGATAGAGTAATCTTCGATTTCTCCGTAGCAATCATCAACGCAATAGTCTGTTGAACCGATAGGACCAAAGAAGTTACACATCACGCGCATTCTGTGCGTTCCGTAAACCACGTTAGAGCTTGGTACACCGATACTGAAAGTAGTACTTGCAGCAGAAGATGATGTAGCACCCATAAATTCGAGTGGGTCATCAAAGTCACCGTCGTTATCTACATCGATCCATGCAGCGTAGTATTCAGTGAAACCACCAGAAGTAGCCACGCTGAGGGTATAAGTAGAACCTTGATACATGGTACAAGTAGTAACACCACTTACTGGAGCATACTCGAAATATCCAGTTGGATTAGAACAACCAGTGCCGAGGTTCGCCATGATTGTCACTGCAGATGGATCGAGTACCGAAACGTTGTTCAGGTTATCATCTGTACAACCTGTGCAAATGAAACCATCATCAACGAATGAACCGAAGCAATACTCAGCAGTAATGTTGATGTAGTTGTTACGTGTAAATGAATCAGAACCTGTACAAGTTGTAATAGTCATTGTTGCACTGTAGTTACCTGGTTCATTGAATTGAACTTCAGGTTCACGATCAGTTGCAGATGTACCGTTCACATAAGTAACAGTGTTAGGAGACCATGTCCATGCGTATGTCGCACCATTTACATTGGTTGAGTTGTTGGTAATAACGTGAGTTGTAGTAATACCACCAGTTGTACCAGTTGTTGGTGAAGCAGACCATGTAGCTACAGGAGGAGCTGTAGTAACAATTACAGGAACGAAAGCTGTATCAGAGAAGCAAAGGGTGATATCATCCTGAACAATCAAACCGTAATTTGTTGTTACAGAAGGAGAAGCCGTTGCGGTTGACTGATCAACTGCACCTGTAATTTCAGCAGCTGGTAACCATTCGAAAGAATAAGTATGAGGTGGTTCACCCAACCATCCTTCCGGAGATGATACATTCCAAGGACCTAAGTTACGACCTGTTGGAACACCACCATCAGTACCGGCAGTATTTTCAATACCCACAACTTTATTGGAAGTGGTATTACCACCAGTAGTTTGAAGGAAAATTCTAACCTGACCGGTTGTTTCATACAATTCGATCTGACCAGTTACTTCACCACCACCAGAGTAGAAATCTGCTGTGTAAGAAATAGCGAAATAACGGTTAGGAGCAGTACCACCAGTCCAGTAACGGAGGGAGTTAGTTGCACCATCCATTACAAGGTCAGCCCAGCAAAGTGCAACGAAACCGTTTACACCACCAACGCTTGGAATAGCTCCAGGGGTGAAACCTGTGTTTGCAGAAGCGAACTGAATGTTACCATTAGTACTTGCATTACAAGCAGTATAAGGCACTCCGAAGAAATCGAATGTGAATCGGAGTGGAAGGCCAGACCAAGTACCATCATCGAGGTCACCTGGCAAGCCATCTGTTGGAACCACATCAACACCTGAAGTAACCACTGTTGTTACTGTCCAACCAGTACTTGACTGTGGAGAGTAACCTAGTGAAATAAAGCTAAAGCTGGTAGCGCTTACGTTTGAGTTCAAAGTAGCAGTACCGCCAGTACATACAGAGTCAACATCGGTAGTTGGAGTAACAGTCGGAATAGCATACACACTCACGCTAGTACTAGCGCTGGTGTAGCAATATCCATCGTCACCAGTTACAGTGAATGCACTTGAAGAAACAACTGGGGAAGCAGTTGTAGAAGGACCAACCAATGTAGAAAGAAGCGGACTAGCATCCCATGTGTAAGAGTATGGAGCAGTAGAAGACGCTGTCAAATTCGCACTGAAAGGACCTACACCACAATTGGTAGGAGAACTATTAGCGATAGCGATTGTATCCGCTACTTGGTAGACCAACTCAACCAACTGAGCTGGACCTTCGCAAGAACCGTTGTCCAATGTAACCCAAAGTGAATCTGTAGCAGCCAAAGAAGCTGTAGTATAAGGATCGTTGTATGGGTTAGCGAGGAATACTTCGCTTGTCATAGCAGCATCATCATAGTAGTGAGCACTCCAACCAGCAGAACCACCGGCAGAAACTGCCATAGTTACTGTTTGATCGCCACAGAAGTTGATCGTATTGCTAGTAGAAACTTGACTGAAATCACCTTCACCAGTAACAGTTGGAGCTGAAGGAGGTGCAATTACAGTTACATAAACTGAATCTGGGCTTGCAGAGTTGTCGCAACCAGAAACGTTGTCTGTGATAAGGAGTTCGTAACCCACGGTTGCAGGCACAACTGTTGTTGGAAGACCAACAGCATTCGCACCGGTAAGTGAACCGCTGATTTCACCAGAAGGAGACCAAGCAAAAGTGTAATCCACTGGAGGAATAAAGCCCCAAGCGAAGTTTGTTGCAAGGATAGTTCCGGTATTTCCGCTCCAAATACCACCGGCACAACGAGGAGCAGCAGCACCAATGGTACCATCTCCGTTGTTTACACCGATAGATTTAGCGCCTGTACCTGAAGCTTCGTCAACGTGAATTTCAAAGTAACCAGTTGTTTCATGAAGTTGAAGCTGCATGGTGTAGTTACCGTTAGCTGCAAAACCAGATACATTGGTGTAATCAAGAACAAAGATTCTATTTGGTGCAGTACCAGTTGTGAAATAAGAAATGTCAGAACCAGCAACACCTGCGTTCAAGTCAACAGCACAAAGAGCAATCATATTCAATGGCTCAGTAGCACTTGGAAGTCCAGCAAACAAGAAGTCAGCAAGACCGCCTGGGTTTGCACCATTGTAAGTACCGAACATGGCATTACCATTTGTACCGACATTGATATAGTTGAAGTTTGTTCCGAAGAAATTGAAAGTGAATCCAAGTGGAATGCTATCCCATCCGGCATCATCAAGTGGACAGAAATTACAGTTTTCTGTAGGAGTCATTTCCACACCATTCTGAACCAGATAATTGGCAGAACCTGAAGTCAGTTTATTGTATGAAGGAGCAGACAGACAAGGAGTTACTGAGAAGTTACCTTGTGTTACACCTGAAGACAATACTGTAGAATCACCCACACAAATGGTATCAGGTGTAGCAGTAATCGTCGGATTAGGGAAATCATAAACACTTAATGATTTCGCAACTGAAGTCTGACAACCAGTAGTTCCGTTCACGGCTGATACTGTAGATGCAGTTGTAACATCTGAAGTTACTGACGCCGAGCCTGAACCATTATCAGAGAATGTCAATGCATTACCATCGTTGGTCCAAGTGTAGGTATAAGAACCGCCACTTGTAGCTTGATAATCCATCACATAAGTAGGACCTACACCGCAATTGGTATCATTATCTGGACCCAAAGAATTGATGGTAACAGCTGGAGCCGCTGAGTAACCGAATGCCATTGCTGTACGAGCAGCAGAACTGCAAATACCGTTATAGTATTCAACCCACAATGTGTCATTTGCACTACTTGCAGTTAAACGAGTGTAAGAATCGCTTGCACCCATAGCACCAGTTTGAAGTGGTGAACCACCAGTAGAAGCGTTATACCAACGCACGAATTCGCTTGCACCACCAGCAGGAGCTGTAGCCGTCAAAATTTGTGGGCTACAGAAAGCGTGTGGAGAAGCAGTTGCACTACCAGAACCCAAGTTTGCACCATAACCTGTCAAACCCGATGGATTTGATGGTGTAGTAAGAACTGTGATATCAAAGTTGTCTGTAGTTGAACAACCATTGGTTTGGTTCAACGCAGTTACACCCATTGTAGTGGTAGTAGAGATCGTGTTTGTAGTAACACTGAACAAGTTTGTACCTGTATTCGAACCACTGATGTCACCAGAAGGTGTCCATGTCATGGTGTAGTTAGCAGGTGGAGCGAATCTCCAAGCTTCAGGAGTAGCAATAGTTCCAGTGAAACTGTTACGACCAGGAGCTGCAGAACCTACTGTACCTGTGCTGTTTTGAACACCAATGGTTTTAGAGTTTGTTCCGAGTGCTTTTTCAACGTGAATTTCAACAATACCAGTTGTTTCGTAACAAATCACTTGAAGTGTTTGTTGTGGGTTACCCACTCCGCAACAAGTTGGTACGTTTTTGTATTCGAGAACGAATCTTCTGTTTGGAGCGTAACCAAAAGTCTCGTAACGGATAGAACCTGGGTTCGTACCGGCACCAGTCAAATAAAGGTCATTGGCAGACATGAAGATTGCGCTGAGAGGATCAACCCCGTTAGGAAGTGCGCCGATGGTATAATCACCCAAAGCAGTTCCATTGTATGCACCGAATTGCATAACACCATTGGTACCAACGTTCACAGTGGTGTAGTTTGTACCGAGGAAGTCGAAAGTGAATCCAAGAGGAATACCACTCCAACCGCCATCATCGAGCGAACCAGAAGCAAGTGCAGGAGTTGCTACACCTGAAGTCGCAAGGGTTGCTGGAGATACAAATGTTACTGGAGCATAAGTGATAGAAGAAACTGAGAATGCACCAGCGCTCAAACCAGAGTTCAAGCCAACTGCGCCACCAGGTGAACAAAGACTGTCATTTGGTGTAGCAGTGATAACTGGAGTACCAGAACCATAAATACCAATAGAATTTACGGCTGTATTGTTGCAACCACCGAAGCTTCCGGTTAATTGAATAGAAGAGACAGCACCAACGCTTCCGCTTACTGTGAAATTCACAGAGTCAGGAGCAACAATTGAAGTACCAGGAGTACCTTCCAACTGTGACCAAGACCAAGTATAGCCTGGATCAGGTGAGGCAGAAGCTTTGAGGTGGGCTACGCCACCGGTACCACAGAAGTAAATTGCGTCGGAAGTAATAACCGGTGCAGAAAGCACGATTACATTCACTTGCATTGCGGCAGTTGAGTCAACAAGACCCGAGTTCGAGCAAGTTACAAAACCTTTGAACCACATTGTATCAGTGATGGCAGCTGTAGTATAAGTAACGCCAGTAGCACCGCTAATGTCAGTGAAAGTACCAGCAACACCTGTTGTAGATTGTTTCCACTGATAAGAAATTCCACCGCCAGTAGAGTAACCTGAACCAAGATTCAAGTTTACTGCACCGGAGTTACAAATAGGGGAACTTACTGGAGTGGCAGAAGCGCCAGTACCAACTGTAGGTGCGCCAGAACAAGAAACCTGAACAGAGAAATCGTCAAATCCCATGTAGTTTGGGTTTACTGTAGAGTTTACACGTACAGCAAAATAATACGTACCTGTAGAACCAGGAGTAAACTGACGAGCAAGTTGTGTATAAGATGTATTTGTTGCACCCGATACCAATGCTCCCAACTGGGTAGCACCTGCAGCAACTTGTGAAGTATTAACGAAGGCACCGATATCAGTCCAACCAGTTAATCCATCTGTTACATAATAACTAGAGAATTCGTAAGTAACACCCGCAGTCAAGCTGAATGGTGGTGACCACATGTAGCTATTCGTTTCGCTCCAGTCGCAAAGAAGGAATCTTGTACCAGTGCGTGGAGTTATTGGTGATTGTCCAGAGCTGGAAGCCAATCCGCCCGTACCAACCTCAGCCCAACAAGTTGGATAGCTAGTAGTACCTGTTGTGACAACACTTTCCCAACCATCGCTCCAAGGCAATGATGCTGGATTACATAGCGTCGTAAAAGTACCTGTTAGAGCATATCCATCACCGGACCCAGCAGCATTTGGAATGTGCGAGTATGGAGCGAAGTTAGAACCGTTGAAAGCTTGAACTCTTACCTGGTAAGAAGTAGCGGCAGCAAGACCAGTCAAAGTCACAGAAGCACCTGTAACTGGGTTACCAGACCAGTTTGTCCAAGAGCATGTTCCTGGAACGCGATATTGCACATTGTATTGAGCAGCACCACCAGGAGCAGTCCAGCTCACAGTAGCACCTGCGTTTGTGATTGAACTAACCGCACTGAACGTTCTAACCGGAGTCACTGTTGACTGCGGTGACCATGTATAAAGAAGGTCAGTAGGAATGTTCATGTTGGTGTTCGCATTGCTATTTGTCAAGTTGGCATTGTTTGCCTGACCTGCTACAGCATTCGACCAGTTACAAGTAGTTCCAGCAGGAATATTCAACAAACGCAAATTGTTCACGTTAGTAGCCCAAGTGTTATTGGTTCCTTTCAAACCGACCTGAACTGTTGTAGAAGTAGCATCACCTTGTGGGCAAGCACCATAATTCACTTCAATATATCCAGGTTTTGTGGAGTGAGAATCTTCATACAACAAAATTTGGAAATTGAGACGACGTGTCACCGCATCGTTATTAGCGTAATTTTTGAAATTTTTCCACTGGATAACAAGAACTTCATCGGTACCCGAGCCCAACAACTGCCAGCTGATATCACCGGGAGTAGCAGAAGCGGTGCTGAATGCGTTCAGGTCAGCTGCATAAGCAGCAATAAGACCTGAAGAAGTTCCACCACTTGGGTTTGCACTGCTTATTGCAGTATAAGGACTAGTGGTCCAAATTGCAGTGCTGAAACCAACGTAACCATTGGTATTAATGTTCACGTCTGTCTTGGCAACACCGCCATACGTGAAAACCCACGTACCAGCAGGTGTAATTCTGTAGTTCACGTCATCAAGTGAAGTGACACCCGTAGTAGTGGTGGCAGTTCCCAATACCGTTGGAGACGGTAACGCAGTATAGGTACTCGTGCCAGATGCAAAGCTATAATTAGCCATTGTTGTCTGAGCACCAGCATTTATTGACCACAACCCCGTCAGGAGAAGCAGGCAACACAGAACACGAAATAAACGCGTAGGCGTTTCAGTCAGTTTGTAACTGTTTGTCATGTGATTTGGTTTAATTGGTAAATTACTTGAATTTGTGTGGGGTGAACGTTGCCGGAGAACTGGCGGTCCGTCCATACCCGAAGAGCACCGAATAGAGCTTCTCGTCATGAATTTTGTTTGAATTAAGGAAATTATGGTTTTTGGGTTGTTATAAAAATAACAACGTCGCAATGTTAATGACGGATTTCGTTCCTGATGGTGGCCTGTGAAAAGATTTTTTTTTATTTCCATTAAAAAAACATTAACTCTTTGGTTATGTATTGGTAATCTGATTGTTATGAAATCTAATGATTTGTGTCAGGCCCTTTGGTTGATAAGTCGGATTTCACATTCCAGTCGTCAAAAGCCTCAAATTGAACCACGGAATGCCCAAAATCGGGATCGACAGTTGAAAATTCCAAGAGTTATGCTCAAAGACATATTCTTTTCAATTTCACCTTTTCTTGGGGTGATGAAATTCAAATCTGAATTGATCACTTAACTTTTTAGACAATGGGCAGAATATCGCTTGAATGGTTCCCATTAACAAACTCCACTACCGTCATTTCACCTACAGGTTTTGCGAAATAGCGCAAAATCGCGTCGTTGTCATTCCCAAAACATGCAAGTGTGCTGTTTGCGAAATGAATTTGAAATAACTGAACACGCAAGAATAGATCTCCTCATGGATTTTACTTCAGATCATTTCATGACCATATAAAAATCATCATGCGGTGAAGTTGAGGTGTTATTCCAAACATTTTTATGCAATCAAAAGACGAGAGCGTAGTGGAACGGAGGTGATAGTAGGTTCTACTTCATTTCTTTGATCAATTGCATATATAGTAGTGATCAATGTTCTTCATCACAATGTTGACCAATGCAATTTGGTCAGATAAGAAGTTTAGCGCCGAGGTGATGGTAGGTTCTACTTCGCTGTTTTTTATATGATGTGAGAAGTAGCGCGGAGATGATAGTATGTTCCACTTCGCTGAAGCGAAGTGGAATGACGGTCGTGTATTGGAAAAAAAAAGTTGTGCCACCTTCGGTGGCACAACTAAGCAAAGTGTTGTGCCATGGTTTTGTTTGGTTCCACTTCGATGTTTTGAGCAACGATTTAAGATGAGGTAAGAAGTTTGAGTTTGAATGAATCACTTCAAATAATTGGCAACTCCAAATGATAGCATGAGAAGTGTAGCACGCAGATGATAGTAGGTTCCTCTTCGGTGTTTTTTTTTATGTGCTGTAAGATGATGTGAGATCTGTAGCGCGGAGATGATGGTAGATTCAACTTCAGTGTTTTTTATGATGTGAGATGTGTTGTGCGGTGATAATGCTGGGTTCTACTACGCTGCTTTTTATTTGATGTGAGAAGTAGCGCGGAGATGATAGTAGGTTCCACTTCGCTGAAGCGAAGTGGAATGACGGTCGTGTTTGGGGGAAAATAGTAATGCCACCTTCGGTGGCATTACTAAGCTATTTACATATGCATTATTGCGAATATGAGAAGGCGCGAATGTTATGCGTTTCGACCAATACAATTTAGATCATCGAACGCTTGTTTGAGGCGTGATACGAATGCCTTTTCTCAGTCGCGTAACCATACGCGGGGGTCGTATGAACATTATCTCAAAAACTGTTTTTCAAATTCTATTCCACAAGCACTCTTAGCGTCGATGAAGTATTGGCCGAGATAACATTAATTAAATACACACCACTTATAGATGGGGCCAAAATTGAACTATCACAACGTTCACAATTTGAGCAATCATGAGAACAAATAATTTTACTCACCAGTTCACCTCTACTATTTATTACATGAATCTCATCCCATTCAACATCCAAACCTTCAACGATTATCTTCTGATCCGTTTTAGCCGGGTTGGGATAGATAAAAGCAGAATTGGAATCGACATTTAATTTTCCACCTGGCATTTTGTCTAAAATAATCTTACTCTTACTGGAATCAAACCTCAGATTCTTTTCAAGCCAGTAATCTCCATTTTCATCATAACCAAAAAGATTGAGTGTTCCGCTAATGTCACCTGTAGTTGTAAAACTGACCAATCAATACACAATCACCACTGTTTGATGCAGGATCGTCTTGAGGAACAAACCAACATCCGTTATTCATGTATAGGCTGTCCCCATTTTCGAATTGAGAAAAATACCCTCCCAGTGAAATCAATGAGTTATTTTGATTCGTCTCATAACCAAGGGTAAACCAAGAATCGTACAGCAGAGTCGAGTCCATTGAATAATTGCCTTCATCAACAAATTGACTGCTATAACCACCATAAGTACTTTGATAAAAAGAAGTAGTAGAACGCACAACTACAGGCGATACAAAAGTGCCAACGACGCCATTTATTGTTACGTTTTTATCGTACTTTTTTGCGTAAATGCGATAAGTCACTCCGCTTACCGCTCCTTCATTATCAACGGTTGTAATTAGGATGTCCAAATCAACGCTGAATCCTTTCAAGGAAATAAATATTGCGAGGAATAAAATATACTTTTTCATAATTTTCAAGTAATTAAAGGTTAAGGACAAGTTGTTCCGAATGCGCCAACAAACAAAATCAAATCTTCAACGGTAACTATCTGATCACAATCAAAATCGGAAGGTATACCGCTTCCTGACTGACCAAACTGGATCATCAAACCATCGGCTACAAACAAATCATCGGCATCCACCATACCATCTCCATCAAGGTCAAATGGACATATCATATCTGTGAAATCGAGTTCAAACAATGCGGTACCCTCACAGTCGAAATCTGCTGATTCCACCAAGACGCTTGTATTGACGTAAGGTGTAGAGAGTCCAGAAATAACGACAGTTTGAGTTGTTTCTGAGTTATCCCACAAATAATTAAAAGCACCTCCCTCGACATTTATTTCGGCACTGAGAGTGATACTGTAGTCAGCACAAAATCCGCCCACATCGATTGGTTCAATTGATACTTCAATCTCACCTGCCGCAGGAACGTCGATATAGCAATCAAGGCCACTGACTATACCTGGAAGTTCAACAAAACTCATATTGTATTCAACAAAGTATTCTCCACTACCTTCCAAATCATGGCACAACACGGTATTCAATGGCATCGAATTGCTCATTGGAGAATTCCAGTAGTTCACTTGGGTAATTGAATAATGTTCATTTAACTCAATGCATAATTGACCATCCAAATCTGAGCAATCATTCCCTGTATAACTAATTTGTAAATCTGGAAATGGTTCGATATAAATCTCATACATGTGGACAACATCCCCAGTTACTCCTTGCAAGAAAAACACTTCTCCAATAGGAACATTGCCCCACCAGTACAACAGATCTTCAGGATGATCTGAATCGATGCTCCAGTACTGAAATTCAGAACCAAAAGCGTCATCTGGATAGAGCTTAACAGAAATAAATTCAGCATGACAATCATAAACATTACCAACCAAAGTAAAATGACAATTTGTGGTGTAGGATTGAGCGAAAGATCGCTTGGCCAAGAGACAGAAGCATAAAATTACTACACTTCCAATTAAAGGTTTAATTATTTTCATAAGGTTAAGATTTTAACCAAATGAAATGATATTATATTACATAATTATTAAAATCAAGTTAATTAACATTTGCTCATTACTTGTTTTTAGACCAGAGCATACTTCCAAGCCTAAAACTACCTCGAAGAATGAAGATCAGTTTGATTGGCTTGTAAACTTTTATTATATACTTCAAAACAAACTACTCAATCCATTTCGTATGTCAAAATGATAATTCCACAAATACACTTCAAAAATAGCTAAGAATACTACTATTATCATCTTTTCATGTTTCACCAATAGTACTAGCAACTAGGACATTCAAACTGGAATAACTTCTCAAAACATTCAGACGTGTAGTTATCCTCACCGGTGCATTACTTCAGGTGCAAATCGTCATAATCATACTGTTTTAGTCAGCTTAGATATGTTTCTATTAAAAACATACATTAACACGTTATTGGCAAACAATTCTGTACCAGAATAAGTCAAGAATTTTTGATGTTGCACAGAGTATAGCGACAAAAAGAAATAATGCTCCAGTTGGCACAATTAATCCAAACTACATGACGACGTAAAGAATATTGAGACGTATACTGATTCACGCTGTTGTTGAATTCTAAAAATTGAGGGAGCTGAGCATTGCATGGTTCTCCACTTCGGACGTATGTTCGACCGATATTATTCAAATGAACATTGAAACGCTAAGGTCCTTGTAAGTTCCGCTTCGATGTTTTTGAGCAATGATTTAAGATGAGGTAAGAAGTTTGAGTTTGAATGAATCACTTCAAATAATTGGCAACTTCAAATGATAAGACGAGCAGTTGTAGCGCGGAGATGATGGTAGGTTCCTCTTCGGTGCTTTTCTTATATGATGGGAGATGTATTGCGCGGGGACGATAGTAGGTTCCTCTTCGTTGTTTTCTTTCTATATGATGTAAGATGATGTGAGATGTGTTGTGCGGAGATGATGATGGGTTCTACTACGCTGCTTTTTTTATGATGTGAGATATGGCGCGTAGATGATAGTAGGTTCCTCTTCGTTGTTTTCTTTTTATATGATGTAAGATGATGAGAGATCTGTGGTGCGGAGATGATGCTAGGTTCTACCACGCTGCTTTTTATTTGATGTGAGAAGTAGCGCGGAGACCATAGTAGGTTCCTCTTCGTTGTTTTCTTTTTATATGATGTAAGATGATGAGAGATCTGTGGTGCGGAGATGATGCTAGGTTCTACCACGCTGCTTTTTATTTGATGTGAGAAGTAGCGCGGAGACCATAGTAGGTTCCTCTTCGCTGAAGCGAAGAGGAATGACGATCGTTTTTGGGGAAAATAGTAGTGCCACCTTCGGTGGCACTACTAAGCTATTTACATATGCATTATTGCGCATATGAGAAGGCGCGAATGTTATGCGTTTCTACCAATACAATTTAGATCATCGAACGCTTGTTTGAGGCGTGATACGAATGCCTTTTCTCCGTCGCGTAACCATACGCGGGGGTCGTAGAACTTCTTGTTCGGTTTGTCCTCGCCATCGGGATTGCCGATTTGTGACATGAGATAACCTTGTTTGTTGAGCACGTAATCACGAACACCAGATAAAAATGCATATTGCATATCTGTATCGATATTCATCTTGATGGCACCGTAACTGATGGCTTCACGAATTTCTTCTTGTGTACTTCCACTTCCTCCATGGAATACAAAATGAATAGGCTTTTCTTGTGTGTTGAATTTTTTCTGAACGTAATCTTGCGAATTTTTGAGTATCACAGGTTGCAATTTTACATTGCCTGGTTTATAGACACCATGTACATTTCCAAATGCCGCCGTAATGGTAAAGCGATTGGAAATTTTCATCATATGTTCATAGGTATATGCCACATCTTCGGGTTGGGTGTACAACTTGGAGCTATCAACGCTGCTGTTGTCTACACCATCTTCTTCTCCACCAGTAACTCCCAACTCCACCTCTAAGGTAATTCCCATAGACTTCATTCTTTCGAAATACTGACATGAAATTTCGATGTTCTCGTGCAATGGTTCTTCACTTAAATCGAGCATGTGTGATGAGAACAAAGGCTTACCTGTTTTCTCGAAATGTTTCTCACCATGTTCCAACATACCATCCATCCAGGCAATGATGTTTTTGGCGCAGTGGTCTGTGTGAATGATAACTGGCACTCCGTATTCTGTTGCAACCATGTGGATGTGATGTGCACCACTTACCGATCCAATAATGGAAGCCTGTTGTACATCATTCTTAAGTCCTTTTCCTGCGAAGAATGCTCCTCCTCCATTGCTGAATTGAACGATCACTGGAGAATTCACTTCGCGTGCTGTCTCCAGCACCGCATTGACACTATTGGTACCAATGACATTCACGGCAGGTAATGCATACTTATTTTCCAATGCGTGATTAAAGACTTCGGTGACTTCATCACCGGTCAAAACTCCTGGACGAAAACGAGACATATTGATTGAGATTTTTTGCGAAAATAAGAACCAATATTGAATTATGAGTGATGAATTATGAGTTATGAGTTATGAATTATGAATTGTGGTGAGGGGCTAGTGGATGAGAAGAGGGGTGGTGAGGTGGGTGGATTTGAGAAAGTAAAAACCGGAGGGGAAGGTTGAGATATTCAATTGGTTTAGACCGGGGAAAATTTGTTGAGATAAAATTCTTTTGCCCGAGAGGTCGAAAATTACAACGATCTCTTCCGCCATCGAGTGGATAAAAAGAACATCATGACATGGATTGGGGTAAATCAAAATTTCAGATGAAACTTCATTCAAAAAATCAAACAATACTTCAACTTCATCAGAAATCTGACAACCGTTGCCATCAGTTATGGTGTATCCATATATCCCTTCTGAAAGCTCATCAAGTATCAATTGATCACTTCCATTTTGCCATAAAATTTCATACGGAGGTGTGCCACCAGAAATCTGCAATTCAACGTTGCCATTATTGGTTGAATTCGCATGGGTAATTTGAGCTTCAATCAACAATGGTGGGTTTTCATTTACTGTAATTTCCTCAATGGTAAAACATCCATTTTCGTCAACTATAATGAACTCGTAAACACCTGCAAACAATTCTGACGGATCAACGTCATTGTACTCAATGAAAGAAATATCCGTTGGACCTTCTATGACATATTCAACAGCCACACTTTCACCAAAACAAGCCATTGGTATTTCCCAATTCATATCAATTGGAGCGTACTCCAAAACGACTAGACTATCTTGAACCATACAACCATTCAAATCAGAAATCTGATAATGATGAACTCCAACAGTCAACGCATTGGGATCATCTCCAAACCAATCTTCAATGTAGTAACCACTTCCTCCGGTGATGACGAGAGAAGCGATGGATGTCATTCCTTCACACACCGTATCCATAGTAGATTGCACCAACAATGGTGGGGGTTCAGTCACAACAAAATCTACATGCAGGTCGCACGAATTTTCATAAAGAATATTCAATTCATGTGCACCAGGTCCAAGATTTTCACATGTGATACCTGACGTCGCATTACTCCACAAAATAGAAGAAACAAGCGAAGTATCCAGTGACAAAGTTGCTATACCATCATGCGCTCCAAAACAAGATACAGGAATAATTTCTGGAACGATCAGTCCAGATTCAAACAACACTACGTCATAAAAAATATGATGGTCAAAACCATTCTCCATTGTAATTACTTGTTCGTATACACCAGGTTCTTGTACAATTAATTCTGATGCATATACGCCATTACTCCATAAACCTTCTGTATCCGATGAATTGGTTAACAACAAAGAATCATTTTCACACAGGACTAAATTGTAGTGTTCAACTTCATCACTGTAGCTTACTCCTTCAATGATATGCAATGTGGTATTGATTGATGGATTGTAAATCATGTCGATCCAACCCAGCGGCCATTCAATTTTGACAGAATCAATGGTATTGGCTTCACCAATACCGATGATTTCATATTGAGAATCTTGTCCCAAAAAACTCTCACCAGATTGTGTATAGGTGATGTATTCATGACCACCTGCATAGACATGGATATGCGATCCAATGGCATCGTGATTGCTCATCGTACCTTGCAACTGAAGCTTTATCCAATTACCGCCTATTGCATTGTTCAACCAAACAGCAATTTTTTGAGGAGTGATATTTACGACAACAAGATCACTGTAACCATCGCGATTGAAATCACCAGTGGCAGTGACATAACATTCTCCGTCATCATTTTCAAAATCCGGAGAATTATCACCATTGAAATATCCATCATTTGAATTTATGTAAAAATAATTTTGGCCACCATCGAACGATGTGTTGGTGGCACCATAAAAGTCATCCCACGTATTGTTGTCGTAATCTATCCATTCCACTCCATAAAGTGTAGCACCAACAAAATCCAAATTACCCTGTTCAGCGACATTCTGAAAAACGCCACCTTCATTCATCAATAGAACACTACCCGAATCTGTATTAGAAATGTATACATCATAATCTAGGTCATGGTCGAGATCAGACCATGCGACCCCCATACCATCGAGAGCGATATTTAGGCCGGTTTCAGCCCCAGCACTTGTAAAACTACCATCACCGTTATTTCGGTAAAATGAATTACCAAAATATCGGTCGTTCACTACCATCAAATCAGGATCGAGATCATGATCGATATCGACCCATGAACTTTGAAACGCCGCTTTTACGCCATTGGAAACATTCAATAACAAACCCACATCTTCAAACTCACCATTCCCGAGATTATGAAACAACCAACTTTTGATGTTTCCAGCGATATGATAATTGCAAACATAAGCATCTGCAAGACCATCTCGATCATAATCTCCCCAGGATACACCATGTGAATTAGCCATAACCGACGGCATGGTGGTTTGGTAAGAGATATCGGTAAAACTCAAATCACCATCATTACGCATAATCACAACGGCGTTGTTGTAACGCGTTACAAACAGATCCGCGTCATCATCATTGTCGAAGTCAATCCAAGTGCAACCTCTCACCTGACCAGGAATGCTATTGAACAAATAAACTTCTTCAAACGCACCTTCATTGTTCAAAAAAGTACGCACGCCATCTGTATAAGTAGCCACTGTAATATCATCCCAACCATCTTTATTGAAATCATAACAACTCAAACCGCTGGCGTAAGAGAGGCCGTTAAAGTAATTGAACATGGGATATTGCAACTCCTGTGTGAATTGAGATTGAGATTGAAAAAAAACACACAGATTAAAGAAGAAGAAAATAATTCTCTTCCATTGCTTTCGTGTGCTTCGCATCAAATCATTTCCAGCGCTAGTCAACGCCAGATACGACTTCGTACAAAATAAAGGACGAAACAACATGGCAAACAAGCATAGTTAAGGTTGTCTGCTGTGTTGATCAGCATTCATTCCGAAAGACACCTTCAATGCAAGGATTATCCTTTGTTAGCATAACAAAGAAAAAGTGCCGGAAAAACGCGAATCAAACAGTCAGATAAAAACACACCCTGATGAATTACATCGGTTCGTTAAGGTGTACGAAAGTTGAGAAGATTACCCGAGTAATGAATTAACCTCGAATTAATATGCGATTGAAATACGATTAAATTCTCAGATGCACGCAGACGTAGAACTTTCAGCGCTTTGAAACCTTTCTTGACCCATTGTTTCCATGCAGAAAATATTCGCCACAAGACCATGAAGAAACATCAAAAGAATTGGTTCCAGGGTATGTGTGTAATGTGGTAATCATTTGACCGATGGCATCAAAAACAAATACCTTTCCGTAATAAGATGTTTCGATCATCAATTCATCGGAACAGGGATTTGGAAATACGTCCAACAGTAAATTTCTTTCATCAAGATTCGTGATGACATCAATTTCATCTTCATCAACACAGCCGTTTGCATCAACAACCAAGACGCTGAACAATCCGATGTGTGATAAGCCGAGTGTGTCTTCGGTACCTCCATCACTCCATTGATATGTAAACGGTTCAACTCCGCCCACAACGTTGGCTATAAGGTAATCTCCATTGATGTCATTTACCATGGCAATTTCTGCAGCAGGTGAAGGCAATGTCTCAATGAGGATGTCCACCTCTGAAATACAAGCATGCTCATCCATCACAAACAATTGATGATTTCCAGCTGGAAGTGAATCTGGAAGTTCATCTCCATTGGATAAAGTGTATGGTGGAAATCCACCGTTGATATCCCAAATCACCGTCGACCATTCATCAACACAAACATCACTGGTTTCAAAATTCAAAATGATAGAATCGGGCTCCGTCACTTCAAGATTTAAGGTTGTAACGCATTGCAAAGTATCTGTGGCGGAAATGAAATAAACTCCAGCACTTAGCGCCTTTTGATTTTCAATTGGTGGAGTCCATTGAATTAACCATGAAGTATCCAAATTTTCAAAGATGATGTTACCATCGTTGCCACCATGACAAGACACAGGATAAGCCGTAGTTTCAAGTTGAGGTAGTGGCAATAATTCTACGACAATAGAATCGACAAAAGAAAATCCATTTTCATTCATGATTTGATATGGATAAACGCCATCATCCACAAACAATCTCATGGGATCCTCTACCCCATCAAACCAGAGGATTTCATCCACTGAATTCAGAGCGATCCATGAGGTATCTCCATCACACATCTGCACATGATGTGTGGTTGCGGTCTCATACCAGAATGATTCTCCTTCCTCCAATGACAAGAATTGATTAGCAGAAATATTGAAGTAAGTATCATGCCACCCAGAAGGCCAATCGACCACAAGCAAATCAATTTGATCCGCATCACCGAGACTGAGAATTTCGGTTTGAGAATCCTGAGATAGAAATCCTTCACCACAAAATGTGTATCTGACTTTGTGCTCACCCTCGATGTAATAATGAATCTGGGCACCTATACCATCATGACAAGAAACATTTCCTTTCAGCCCGACCTTAAGCCAATGATTTTCGCCACCATCATTTAGAAATATTCTGAGAGAAATTGGATACTGAGTCACTTCAACATAATCCCAGTATCCATCACCATTCAAATCCCCTTTTGCACTGCAGAGCACACTTTTGTTGTCACCTTGTATTGCGATAGGAATAAACTCATTGTTGACATGTCGGAAGAGCGGATTCAAGTTACCATTTACCGAAAATGAATTCGTAGCGACATGGAGATCTTCCCAACCATTGTGATCATAGTCAATCCACATTGCATTCCAACAAACACTATTTATTTCAATGCCATTTTCCGGAGCAGTGTCGACGAAACCACTTTCCGTCATACGCAGTAGTGCATTGCCATCGGTGGTATTTGAAATGTAGACATCAGGAAGCAAATCGTGATCGATATCGGTCCATGAATTCGACATAGCTTCCATCTCCCGATAGAAGCCGCTTGCAACACTTTGATCTGAAAAAACACTTCCTTCATTCTTGAAAAAAGTATTGCCATGAAACTTGTCATTGATGACAAATAACTCTGGAAGATGATCTCCATCCACATCTAACCATACAGGTTGAAATGAAGCTCGTTGATCATTCCCACATTGACATTGTTCAGTGACATTTTCGAATCCACCCTGACCATTGTTTCTAAGTAACCAATTGGTATTGGAATCTGGAAAAAAGTATTCATAGTTGGCGATGTATACATCAAGCCATCCATCCAGATTATAGTCTATCCATGCCATACCATAGGAGGTAGAACTGTTGTCAGGCAAGTGGAGGCTGTCGGTGATGTTTGTGAAAACCCCCAAATCATTTCGAAAAAGGTGCACGCCATTCGCTGATGAAACACAAAAATCCGGATCATCATCATTGTCATAATCCACCCACACAGGATGCTTCAGGTCACCACCTACAAATGGGATGACAGCATATTCAGAAAAGTTCAAATTGTCGTTGAGATAGACAAGAACACCAGCATCTTTTGTACAAATCGTGATGTCATCAAATCCATCCTTGTTGATGTCATAAAGACTGATTCCATTTCCGTACTCCCCTTCCACAGTTCCTGCGAAAAGATTCACTTCATTTTGATATGTAAATTGTGCGAAGACAGATGAATCCACTGTTGTGATCCAAACCAACAACAGTGATACATAACGCATTCCTTTCCAAATTTGATCACATGCGGAAACAAATTTATTCGCGTAACAATTCGAATCTCTTTCCATTCACTTCTAAAATGTAAACACCATTCGAAAGTCCACCTGTATTCAAAACAAGGCGACAATCAGCACTTTTATCAGCTTCCAACAATTTTCCAGAAACATCATACAAACGCCAGTCTAGTAGTGTATTGGCGCTGACGACCAAATTTTCAGAAAATGGATTGGGGTAGATATTAAGATCAGATTTAAAATTGTTATCTACATCCGTGACAATATTGATTTCTTCCGAAACGGAACATCCTGCCTGATCAGTAACCATCAAGTTACAAGGACCAAGCGGCATGTTTGAAATTTCAGCTCCAGTCGAATTACCATTGATGAAATAATCGTAAGGAGGTATTCCTCCATTGACTTCAAACTGCAGTAAAATGTTATCCTGTGTCGGGTATTCAATTTCGGCATCCAGAAACAATTGCGGATATTGCATTACCTCAAATTCAGCAATCATTGCACAGCCATTGTTGGCAAGAATGATGGCTTCGTGTACGCCTGCAGTCAGGGATTGAGGATCATTTTCTTGCCAATCGATGAAGTAATCATAGTATGCAGGAGAAATGGAAAACTCGATCTCTGTGGTTTCGCTGTAACATATGGTGTCAGTCCAATAATCAAATTCGATATTTGGAAATTCAGGAATACTCACCATTCCTTCGAATAAACAACCGTGTCCATCCACTATGCTAAATGGATGATCACCGGCAAATGCAAATTCGGGATTGATTTCATACCAGTTCTGAGTGTAAGGTGCAGTGCCGCCGAATATTTCCATTTCAATTATTGTTGTGCTTCCAACACAAACTGAGTCCGCGTAAGTTTGAATATTGAGTGCCATTGGTTCAAACAACTCCACTTCCAACGACTGCATACAACCGTTGCCATCGAGGATATTGGCTTCATAAAAACCGGGCGCCAGATCACATCTTTCGCTTTCAGAAGAATTATCGAGCCATGAGACATCAAGCCATGTATCCCCATCCGATTCAATTTGAATACAGCCATCATTAGCGCCAGCACAAGAAATTTCATTGGTGTGAATATCGATCAATGCCGGATCTACTTGTAAGACATTGAACACTGAAGAAGCAGACAACCCAAACTCATTTTGGAATGACACCTCATAAGAACCAGGGGAATCGATAAATAAGACCTGTTCTGTTTCACCAGAACTCCACAAGTATTCTGAAGCTTCTGGAGATACAAGCTCAATAGAGGTACCGGTGCATAACATATAAACCTCCAAATTCTGCTGAATTCCGAAAGTCTCACCTTCAATGAAAGAAAATGACTCATCCACATTCAGGTTATAAAATCGATCAACCCAACCGGAAGGCCAAGTGACAGTAAGAGAATCAACCAATACATCATCGTCCATACCGATGATCATGTGTTGCGAATCTTGCGACATGAAACTATTACCGTATGAAAGATTACACATGTTAAAAGAGCCGTTGTGCCAGCAACGGACGATTGATCCAATTGCGTTTCGGTTGCTCACCGTTCCCTCCAAAGTCACCCGAATAAAGTGATTTCCATTGGCTGAATTTTGCCACAATCTCACTTGCTCTGCATCGACATTCATGGTGACCATATCGGCAAATCCATCGCCGTCTACATCCCCTTTTGCTGTTGTGAAACTCGGAAGATTCACCAAGCAGTTGTACATCTCATTATTGATATTGAAAGCTGTACCGCCGTTGTTTTGTAGAAAATGATTGAATGGTGCAGTAGGAGAATATTCATCGCACATCACTGAAATGTCTTCCCAACCGGAGTTGTCGTCATCAATGAAAACACATCCCCAAGAATAGTTGTAAAGAATGGAATTCATTTCCTGTGCCATATCAGTAAAGATTCCATTGTTGTTGATGAGCATTTTATTGCCATCAAACGTATTCGTGATATAAAAATCAAAATCACCATCGCGATCGATGTCTGAAGTATTCAAACCCATGCAATAATCCGGAACATTAAAACCAACGCTATCGGCAATATCCGTGAAACCATCCTCTCCATTGTTTTGATACAGTCGATTGCCGTGTAGCCGATCATTCACCAAAAACAAATCAACATCATTGTCAAAATCATAGTCGAGCCAAAGCGATTGAAAAGCCGCATGAACACCATTATCTACGCCTAATTCTGCTGCCATTTCAGTGAAAGTACCATCACCATCGTTGTGAAATAACCAACTGGTAGAACCAGTATAGACGTGATAATTTCCTAAGTATAAATCAGGAAATGAATCATTATCATAATCGCCCCAAGACGCACACATGCTTGCAGGATTATTGTCCGGACAAGGTAAAGACCAAGATACATCGGTGAATACATCATCTCCATCGTTTCGAAACAGATATGGCCAATCCATGTTTCTACAGACAAAAAAATCCTGATCCCCGTCGTTGTCGTAATCGATCCAGATGGGATGCTTTAGCTCACCTGATAAACCCGAGAAGAAGGTCTTTTCTTCGAGTATGCCCCCATTGTTGCGAAAAACTTTGACGCCATGATTGGTTGTAGCCAAAGTGATATCGTCCCATCCGTCTTCATTAAAATCATAAAAACTGAGTCCATTGCCAAATACAGGTATGTCACTGTCGAAATCACCTAAACCAAAATTATCGGTGACTTCATCAAACTGAGCAGATGCATTAAGGACAAAGAAGAAATTCAGACAGATGATCCATCCCACCAATTTGGCACGATGTTGTTCATAGAAACAAGTTTGATTGCGATTTCCAGTTTCGCAATCGGATACACTTTCCCTGCACGTTTAAGAATCACTTTTGTGTATTCCATAACGTGAGTGTTGAGGTTAGTAAGATTAGACCAGATCGCTTTACTTCAGCATGAAAGAAATTCCAGATGCCACGCCAGACGGGCAACACCGTTCATTACAAAGTTCTGCTTTACACCTGAAAATGGGCGTCAGTTCTAATTAAGGTTCAGCGAAGTAAACCAAATTTTTTAATAATCAAAATTTATTTAATAATTAATTTCTTAATACTCGGCGAACAATACCATCATTCCATCTTCATTCAAGGACAACGGAGCATGTGTTTAATAAAAAAATCCCGCAACCTCTGTTGCGGGATTATTCATTCATTTGAAAAAGTGTTCTTTTTATTCCTTTACAAAAACCGCGCTTCGCTCATTCACCATAATGACATATGAACCCGAGCTAAAACTGCTCACATCAATTGTTGAGTAAAGTGAATTGGTCATACCCGATTTCATCAAATGTCCCTCCATATCATAAATAGACCAATTGTTTCCTGCAGCAAGTTGAAGCCTCAATTCGTCCTTCACCGGATTCGGATAGAGCGCTATTTCAAAATCATTTTCATCAACAGAAATATCGATGACCTGAGCCGTAATTTGTGCAGAACAATCGGCGTCATCTGTGATTGTGGCGAGATATTCACCAGAACCAACATTCATGAGTGGATTATCAAAAGAGCCATTGTCCCATTCAATGGAATAAGGTGCAAGCCCTCCAGAAATGATTACTTCCACAGAACCGTTGTCACCACCTTCAGCATCTTGTATTACGGTATTCAAAACGATTTCAGGATTTGCATCCAAATGAACATTGATCAGCAGTGAACAAGTGTGTTCGTCTACTATTTCAAAAATGTGATCTCCTGCCGTTAACGCCAAGGGATCTTCTTCATTCCAATCAATGTCATATGACATACCAAAAGCATCCACTTCATAACTCAAGGTGATCGTTTCATTAAAACAAACTGTATCGTTCAAATAATTGAATTGAATCACAGGATAGGCTGCAACTTCATAATCCACATTTGTTGTGCAAAAGTGATCATCGGTGATGGTGATGGCATGAAGTCCGACTTCGACTGAATCCGGATTGCTGCCATTCCAATTGATGTCGTATGGCTCAGTACCGCCATAAATGGTAAGTACCGGAGCTGCAGTTTCACCAAAACAAACTGAATCGACAAGGATATTCCCTATCAACTCTTCAGGCTGGAGAAAGCTCAATGACATGTTCTTGCTGACATCCATGTTCATCCGTAATCGTTACGATATAATTTCCTGAAGCAAGATTGCACAACTCTGCTCCAATACTATCATTAGACCAAGTAATGACATTCACGAGGCCATCAAAAGAAAGCGTGATACATCCATCAGTCGCAGAAAAACAGGTCGGTGTGACCATTTCATCAGAGACAACAAGTGGATTGTAAACTATCACTTCATATGATGCTTCCTGAGAAATACCCGATGGATGTTTGATGACACACGAATAAATACCAGGTTCTGTGACAAACAAACTTTGTTCTTCAGAACTATCATTCCAGAGCCATGAGGCCGCATTTTCAGCCATCAATTCAATTTCACCACCTGAAGGACACAACATCTGATTGCTTACATTCGTAATGACAGGTGCATATGTTTCACCTTCTGTGAAAGCGTAAACAGTGTCTGCATCAAGATTGTAGTAACGATCTACCCAACCGCTAGGCCAGGTAACAGTGATAGAATCGGCCATTGCGTTTTCACCCAAACTCAGGATTTCGTATTGAGAATCCTGCTCCATAAAACCTTCACCACAGAATGTTCCAGTCATATGTTGTTCGCCATTCATGTAATGACGGATTACTGTTCCTATTCCATCTCTGTTGCTGACTGTTCCTGTAAGGTCAACTTTTATCCAGTGATTTGCTCCACCATCATTCTGATATAGCGCCACGGTTGCAGGATATTGTTTCATCACAATAAAATCCCAGAAGCCATCATTGTTTTTATCCCCTTTCGCAGAAGAAAAAGCGATTTGCGCATCACCAACCATCGACTCATCTGAGAATGTAAGATCACCATTGTTGTGAAACAAGTAATTCTGGTTGCTATTCACACTAAGAAGACTGGTCGAAATATGCATATCGTCCCAAGTGTCATGATCATAATCAAACCAGAACGAACCCCAACAAGTGCTGAATACTTGCACTCCGGCTGAAGCAGCGATGTCGGTATAAATACCACCTTCATTTAGCATTAGTTTATTGCCCGGCATATTGTCGGAGATAAACACGTCCCAATCCATATCGTGATCCAAATCACTCCAGCAAATGCTCATCCCTTCCATTTCTAGATCGAGGTTATAACTATCACCGGCTGCATCGAATGACACACCGTTATTCAAATAGAGTTGATTGCCATAAGAAAAATCATTCACCACATACAAATCCGGCAAGCCATCCAGATTAACGTCATTCCAGGTGCATTGGTAAGTTGGTTTGTAACCATCTCCAATCCCCAATACGTCCGTCACATTGGTGAATGTTCCATCTCCATTGTTGTGCAACAACCAATTGGTATGAGAACTTGGTGCGGAACTATAATTACAGATGTACACATCAACGAAACCATCCACATCATAGTCGCCCCAAGCAGCGCCAAAACTCTTTCCATTGGAAATGGGAAGGTTAAGATTGGCAGTGACATCGGTGAAAGTCTGGTCGCCTTCATTGCGATATAGTTTCGCGCTTTGATTCATGACCGTGAAGAAGAAATCCGAGTCGCCATCATTGTCATAGTCGACCCAGATCAACTGTTTTACATCGCCTGTATTCGGGAATGTCATGGAGAGTGTATAATCTCCATTGTCGTTGTGATAAACGAGTATGCTATTATTTGCCTGACCAATGGTAAGATCATCCCACCCATCGTTGTCGTAGTCATAGAAGCTTACCCCATTTCCACTTTGCGGGCTAGTGCCTGAAAGGAAGAACCCATAGTTTGAGGTGACATTGGTAAATTGAGCATTGGTGATCAGAACACCAAGGAGACCAAATATGGCCAGTGAAATTTTCATGTCTTTAGTTGTTACAGTTTAAACGCCAAAATCTACGTTCCGGTTGCAGTAAGTATCACTTATACTTGATCTTTTTGGACCATCTGACGGATGGAATTTCAAACGCCCGATAAAACAACCATGAAGCACCTATGGATAAAGCAAAAGCCAGCATCAGCATTCCCACCTTTTCGATGAAGGAATCTGTATAGCGCGCCGTGAAATACAAAAACTGGCACCCTACGAAGCCGTGTATCAAATACAGTGAGTAAGAGATATTCCCTAAAAAGTCCGTCACCTTGTTGTGCCAAGTCAACATCACTACAGATGCAGCAGTAATTGAAAGCGCAACCGCGACTTCCGGACCAATCTCATATCTCGTCTCGATCATACACCATCCAAGCAGGGCAATAAATTGTAAATCGTTCAAACGATTCACCCGATGCAAAAAGAGCGCGATTCCAGCAGTAAAGACTGGTGCGTGGAAGAATATGATGTGTTTTCGATCATGATCAAAAAGTTGCGATGACAATACAAACAGGATGAGCGTGATGAAAGTCAGGCTTTGATTTTTATGAACCAACAAAGGAAAAATGAGTGCGATGAGCACGTAGTATTGAAATTCGATGGCCAGTGTCCAATAAACGTCTTCATACCAAGGCACATCTACAAATTTGGCGGTGAGAAAAAAATTGTGGATAATTCTAAACCAATCCGGCTGTACCATTTGCTGTTCTTTTAAGGCATAACCGATGGCCAACACGGCGAAGAGCAGCATGGAAGCAATAAATGGCGGGTGCAATCTTGCTAGACGTTTCGCAACGAATCTGAAGAAATTTTTGATGGTATATCTTCCCTGATAGAGCGCATAGGGTATCACAAATCCGGAAATGACAAAAAAGACATACACACCAACCTGTCCTTGATAACCGAAATATCGCACCGGATTGTCTTCTGGAAAGAACCAACCTGTAGGGTCGCTATGCCAGGTAAAATGATAAAAACAGACCATCAGCGCCGCAACGGCCCTGAGCGTATTGATGATGTGAACTTCGTTTTTGGGTGCAGGTGCAGGTTGCATCGGGATGCGAAGATAACAACCAGTTGCGAGGATAGTGTGAACAACATCACAAAGTAGTTACCGACTGATGCACAGTATCCAACTTCTTATCCATGATCTTGAACCACAAAGGAGGAAAAAGCGCACAAACAATCATCGAAGGATATCCGGCTGGAAGATGTGATGACTCAGGAATTGAATCCAATGTTTGATAGTGTTTAGATGGATCCCAATGGTGATCGCTGTGTCTGGTCAATTCGAATAAGATCAGTCGTCCGAGAATAAAATCTGCGTTCCATGAGTGAACCGGCTCAACATCTTCATACCTGAATTCAGAAACTTTTTTCCTGCTCAAGCCATAGTGCTCGATGTAATTCACCGATTCAAGCAAGAGAATTCCAATCGCAGCAGCCATGAGGAATGCAAGGATGGCCAAAGGACCCACGAAGATGAGTATCGACAAACAAATGATCGCGTGTATGATCATGTATTGGATGAATTCATTGTCAATGGACCAAACCTTTTTCTTTTTTCTTTCGCGTTCCTTCTTGACAATATTCCAGGCGGATAGCCAACTGCCAAACACTGATCTTATCCAAAATACATAAATGCTTTCACCTTGACGAGCACTGGCAGGATCTTCCGGTGTTCCGACATTGCGATGATGACCGCGATTGTGTTCAATGTAAAAATGCAGGTAGAGCGAAGTCGACAAAAGAATTTTCGCCAGATTTTGCTCTCGCTTAGAAGTCCTGTGACCAAGTTCGTGTGCGATATTGATACCGAATACTCCACATCAGTCCCATAGCTGAGATCCAACCAATAGACGTTGTGAGATCCGGCCAATCCTCGCTGAATTTGATCAGAAAAATGATCAGACAACAAACTTGGACGGGCACTGTGAGGTATAAGATGAAATCATAAAACCGATCCTTTGAAGCGATTTCCCTTTGCAGCGAATCAAGGTTAGAAGTGTCCTTTCCTACCAATAACTCAAGGATGGGTAAGATGACAAAAGAGAAAATCAGCGCTGAGAATGACCAAATTCCAGTTGTACTAAAACTAATCAAGACCAATACTGGAAGTACAAACGCAGTGGCATATTTGATTGTCCGAAATCGATTCATCGCGAAATCATGATCACGTTATGACGACTTTTTATTTTTCTCTTCCAGAAAACGAAGGAGCTCTTCATCGCTTTTACCAACGAGTTGCAATGCGCCCATAGACTGATCAGCCCAAATGGTTCCAGGATAAAGCTCGATCACTTTGTTGTAATGTTCAGTGGCTTTTTTCGCATCATGTAAATGTGCGTCGTAAATGAATGCCACCATGTAGGCTGCCTCTGCTTTGCGTTCCTTGTTTGGAATTGCTTCGTGATAGTTGACGAGCAAATCGACGGCTTTTTGATATTTTCCCAAAGCATCTGCAACGCGTCCCGCCTGAAACAAACAGGCTAATCCGAGTGAGTCCCCGGTGTGTTTGTTGTAATACTCCTGATAGGCTTTGAGCAAGCGAAGACCTACATTTCTATCCATCACAGAATCCATTTTTGCTTTGGCTTCCATGTCACGTATCTCGATCATCAGCGGGTCGACATTTGTTGCATCACCTTTCAACTGTGGAGCAGATTCTTCGGTAGAAACAACCGATTCTTCCTGGCCATTTCCACAAGAGAACACAGATAACGAGATTGATACAACGATCAAATATATCCAGAGGGTATTTTTCATTTCTTCGGAAATTTCATTCTATAGTTGACGTCGATATTTCCTTTCGAAATATCGGCCAATTTGCCCCTCAAAAGCGTTCTGCGAAATGGGCTGATGTGATCCAAAAAGAGAACGCCTTCGATGTGGTCATATTCATGCTGAACAACACGCGCAGCAAAACCATCGAGTTCCTCTTCGTAGAGATCCCAATTCTCATCGTAGTATTCAATTTTGAGCTGTGGTTTACGCTTCACTTCCTCCCTGATATGTGGAATGGATAAACAACCTTCTTCGTAACTCCACTCCTCCCCTTCTTCATCAAAAATGACAGGGTTGATGAAGACACGTTTGAAAATCCACACAAGTAGGATCGCCATCCTCACCTTCAGCCACAGGAGTGGCGTCGACAATAAATAGCCGGATACCTTTTCCGATCTGAGGTGCGGCAAGTCCCACCCCATTGGCGTTGTACATCGTTTCAAACATGTCGGCAATCAATTTTTGAAGGCCTGGATAATTTTCATCAATGTCTTTGGCCTTTTTCTTCAGAATAGGATCGCCGTAGGCAACTACTGGTAAAATCATGGGTGCAAAAATATTCTGCAACTGACCAAATGAAGAGTCTTTGCAAACAATGAATGCGACTTTTTCGGATAAATCTCTCGCTCAATGCATCCACTGCTGGAATGAGGTGGTCACTGAGAAGTGATTACTAGGTCCAGCGAGGTGATAAATCGAGCGGCCATAACTCAGGTGAAATTTAGAAACCCTGAATCCAAACCCGAATGAAAATCCAGCCATACCAGGCTTCTCTGACACTTTGAGTTCCTGACGCCTGCGATAATTGTAGGCCAGTCTTATGTGGGCATTGGGTGAAAGGATGAATTCAGAACCGATGGTCATATGCCGCATCAACTGATCTCCAAATTCCCACTTCTTCACTTCGATCACTTCGCCTGTAACGGGATCTGTTACTACGGGATCATTGGGATTGGAGTATGACAAATTCCAATGTTGCATATTGGAGTAGACCAAAGAAAACCTAAATGGCGCATGTGCAGGACGTTTCGTGAGTCCGATCATCATTTCAAACGGAAGTTTTTCCCTGTTGCCATCCGTATAAGTTTTCAATTGGTACCCTACATTGCTAATGATCATAGAAGCGGTAAACTCACGAGATGGTTTGCTGTAGGTTACAGCTCCATCGAATGCAACTGCGTAAGCACTGTAATTGGCCAATGCCGAATAGATATTTTTCATACTCAAGCCAATACTCCACAAACTGTCGTATTGGTATCCCGCACCAAGAATCAAATTGTAATCGGCCGCGGTGAAACTGCCCAATTCTTCACCCAAGGCATCCAATTCGGTTTGCTTGCCATAATTGCTGTATTGCATCGTTGCACCTAAGGTGAGTTTTGGACGGATGGTGCGGGCAAATGCCGCACTTCCCATATTGATTCCTGCAAAATAATCGACATAACTCAAGCCCAGCTTGTTGTGCATATTGCTATCGAGCAGGGAAGGATTGAATTGAGCCAGATGAATATCGCCATCCTTGATGGCGAAATAACTTCCCCCCATTGCCGCCACACGGGCGCTCCCCGGGATATTGAGAAAATTAAACGAGGTAAGTCCACCCGTTTGCGCATTGGCAAATCCGGAAATCAGGCAGGTGATTGCAAGCAGGGTAAATTTGATCTTCAAATTTTGGAGCATAAGGTCCGCGCCACAACGGCGGTGGTCGTAATTTATTTCACAAAGAAAACAGTTCAAGCGGAATTTACCCTCAACAGTCGAAAGGAAAAAGCCAGAAAATCCGTTGAAGGCCAATTTCCTTATGCCACACGCAACGCGTTAACGACCTTTTCTTTTAAAAGGGCTTTCTCCACAACCTCATACATTTCCGTTACGTAATGAAACTTCAAACCCTTCAGATATCTTTCGTTGATCTCCTCTACGTCTTTTCTATTTCGCTCAGAAAGTACTATTTCTTTGATACCAGCTCGCTTTGCCGCGAGTATTTTTTCTTTGATTCCACCAACTGGAAGCACTTTTCCACGCAAAGTGATCTCGCCAGTCATAGCCAGGAACTTTTTCACTTTTCGTTGGGTGAATGCAGAAGCCAAAGCGGTGAGCAAAGTGATACCCGCCGAAGGTCCATCCTTTGGAACGGCTCCTTGAGGTACGTGAATATGCACATTCCACTTATCAAATATTTCCTGTTCGATGCTGAGCATTTCACAATGGGCTTTCAGGTATTCCAGTGCGATGACTGCACTTTCTTTCATCACATCGCCGAGGTTACCAGTTAGCGTGAGTTTACCTGATCCTTTGGTCAATGACGTTTCGATGAACAGTATATCGCCTCCGGTTGGAGTCCAAGCCAAGCCCGTAACAACACCTGCCGTGTCATTGTCGGCATATTTATCCTTTTCATAAGAAGGGCCAAGCACTTTGAGGACTTCCTCCGCCGTCAATTCAACCTGATATTTTTCTTCCAGAGCGATTTGTTTCGCACGGTTTCTTACAAGTTTACCAATGCGCTTTTCGAGTGTTCTCACACCACTTTCGTTGGTGTATTCTTCTACCAATTTTGTGATGATTTCATCATTGAAACGAATTTGTGTTTCAGTGATACCATTCTCGCGCAATTGTTTCGGAACGAGGTGCCGCTTGGCGATTTCGGTTTTTTCCTCAACGGTATAACCTGTCACTTCGATGATTTCAAGTCGGTCGCGCAAAGCAGGTTGAATCGTCCCGAGTGAATTGCTCGTTGCGATGAACATCACTTTCGAAAGGTCATAATCCAACTCCACATAATTGTCGTAAAAAGCGTGGTTCTGCTCTGGATCGAGTACTTCAAGAAGAGCACTGGAAGGATCACCATGAACACCTTGTCCTACTTTGTCAATTTCATCCAGAACAAATAATGGATTCGAAGTTGAAGCCTTTTTGAGTGATTGCAAGATGCGACCAGGCATCGCACCAATATATGTTTTTCGGTGACCACGTATTTCAGCTTCATCGTGCAATCCACCCAATGCCATACGCACGTATTTACGTCCGAGTGCTTCGGCAATCGATTTTCCCAGAGATGTTTTACCTACACCAGGAGGGCCATACAAACAAATGATCGGAGCTTTCATATCTCCTTTGATTTTCAGTACAGCGAGGTGTTCGATGATCCTCTCTTTTACTTTTTCGAGACCGAAGTGATCACGATCCAACACTTCGCGTGCATGCTTTAAGTCAAAATTGTCATCGCTATATTCATTCCAAGGTAAGTCAAGAAGTGTATCCACATAATTGGCCTGTACGCTGTATTCGCCGGCCTGCGGATTCATTCTTTCGAGTTTACCAATTTCTTTCACAAAAGCCTTTGCAACATGTTCTGGCCATTGTTTGGTCTGTGCACGTTTTTTCTTTTCTTCAATTTCTTCCTTCATCGGATTCGCACCAAGCTCATCCTGTATCTGTTTCATCTGTTGATGAAGAAAATACTCACGCTGTTGTTTTGAAATATCCGTATGAACTTTCTTTTGAATTTCATTTTTCATTTCAAGCATCTGAAGTTCTTTGTTCAGAAGTTCCAGTGCTTTTCCTGCGCGTTCTTCCAAATCTGCGACTTCAAGAAGTTGTTGCTTCTCAATTGTACCAATTTTCATATTGGATGAAATGAAATTGGTGAGGAAACTTAATCCATTGATGTTTTTCACAGCGGCACCAGCTTCACTTGGTATTTCCGGTGTATGCTGAATGATTTTGAGTGCTGTTTCTTTTAATGATTCAAAAAGTGCACGTTGTTCTTTTCGTTGATCATTGCGGTTGATTTCCGGATAGTCTACAACCTGCGCTTTGAAATAAGGCTCTGTTTCTACCAAACCGGTTATTTCGATCCGCTTTTTACCTTGCAAGATCACGGTTGTACTTCCATCAGGCATTTTAAACATGCGCATGATGGTAGCTTGAGTACCTATGCGATTGAGATCACTGAAAAGCGGTTCTTCGATATCCGCATTTTTCTGCGCAACAACCCCAATGATCTTATTTCCTTTGTTGGCTTCCTGCACCAGACGGATGCTTTTATCCCGTCCGACAGTAATTGGAATAACCACTCCGGGAAACAACACCGTGTTTCGTAGTGGTAGTAATGGTAATACCTCAGGAGTATGTTCTTTGTCCATCTGCTCTTCATCTTCTGCAGATATCAATGGAATAAACTCATGATCCGGGAGCTCATCTTCGCCGAGGTATTGATATATATCGTCTTTGTTCATTGTCAATTTCAATTTTTCAATGGCGCCAGGATGCCAATCTTGGTGCCATGGGATTATTCCTGACTTTGTGGCTGATTTTCCCGATGACTGCCTGTCGTAATTTGAATATCACGCAGCAGGTTGATCATTTCTGCGGACAATACAATATCTCTTCTGGCCATTACTTTGCGAATGGTATCGATCGCTTTGGCGAAGTCATATTCAACAAAACCCTCGCTTCCACCCCATGAAAAGGAAGGAATATGTTTCGAAGGAAAATCCCCACCATAAATATTGGCGCAAACGCCTGTTACAGTTCCTGTGTTGAACATCGTGTTGATTCCACATTTGCTGTGGTCGCCCATGATGAGCCCGCAAAATGTCAGCCCGGTGTCAGTGTAGTTATTCAAAGCATAGCTCCAATGCCTCACCGACGAGTAGTTATTCTTGAGATTTGATGTATTGGTATCCGCACCAAGATTGCACCATTCACCAATGATAGAATTTCCGATAAAACCATCGTGTGCTTTGTTGGAATAACCCTGAATCACACAATTGGAAATTTCTCCACCCACTTTACAATGTGGGCCAATGGTGGTCGCACCATACACTTTGGTTGCCATCTTCAAAGTCGCGTGTTCTCCAAGATAAAATGGTCCACGAATATGAGTTCCTTCCATGACTTCCGCTCCGGAATCAATGTAAATCGGGCCATCCAACGTATTGAAGGTGGAAGCAAATGCTTTGGCATCTGGAGCAATATAGATGAGGGAAGGATCGCCAATGACCACATTCGAAGGATGTAAATTGGAATGATCGGGCAATTTCGGCATTAGGGTAAAATCATACTTCAAAGCGTCCGCATTCAATGCGAACATATCGGTGATTTTATCCATCCACCTGAGTTGACCTTCAAACTCAGTTTCTGTGGTGATATCAGCATATTTTTTGGAGCGATGTGCGACTAGAATTTCACCTGATCGGATCGCATGGTTGGCTGGCAAATTTTTGATGGCATCCACCACCGCTGATGTCGGAATAAGTCTGGCATTGATATGCAGTGATTCACCTTCTGGTGCGGTTGGAAATAACTCGCGAAGCAAGGGTCTTGCATCGTGATATACATCCGTATTAAAAATACGCGAATATCTTTCGCGCATGGTCATCATTCCCATTCGCAATTCTCCTACGGGACGGGTATAGGCAAGTGGCAGAAATACATTCCACTTCTTATCTTCAAAAAGGATAATATTCATAACGATGGATTGCAGCATGAACTGCACGTCAAAGTTATGTCATGTTCGCTTACATGATCATCACTTCGGAATGCATTATCTTGGATTATGCTTTCAAATACTCAGACAAGTGCGAATTCCGTTGATCACGGTTGAGATTTCTTCATCGCTCATCGGGACATAAAGTGGAATAATGATGCTGTTGTCGCATGCATCTTCTGTAGCAGGTAACGATAGGCCAGCGCATTCTTCGGTGTATGCAGTTTCGCGGTGGGCGGTCATCACACCACGTCGTGATGCAATGCCGAGATCTAGAAGGGACTGCATGAGATCATTCCGCTTCACCGGACATTCCGGTTTTAGATAGATGGAATAAGATTGCCAATTGGTGAAGTAACCTTCTTGCTCGTGGAAGTCGAATGAAAGGAATATCACCGAGCTCATTTTCGTATCGTTTGGCCACCTTTCTGCGTTCTTCAATGATCCAATCCAATTTCGCGAGTTGCTTGATGCCCACAGCTGCCTGGATGTCGGTCATACGGTAGTTGTAACCCACTTCCACATGATCTTCGAACATGATTTTGCTGCTGCTGTGACGAACGCGATCATTGATGCTCATGCCATGTTGGCGCAACAACTTCATCCGATTATAAAAAGCTTCGTTGTTCGTTGTGACCATTCCTCCATCACCAGTGCTGATGACTTTTCTAGGATGAAAAGAAAAACAAACCAGATCAGAATGAGAGCCAATTTTTTTCCCCTGATACGAACAGCCTATGGCACAAGCAGCATCTTCGATCAGGATAAGTTGATGTTCATCGCATAATGCTCGAAATACACTGATGTCGGCAGGCATTCCAATTTGATGCACCAACAATATTGCTTTTGTTCTTGGAGTGATGCGCTTTTTCACATCATGTATGTCGAGGTTATAAGTCTCAGGATTTATTTCTGCAAAAACAGGTTTCGCTCCAACGTATTTGATGCTGTTGGCCGTAGCGATATAGCTCATACTTGGACAAATGACCTCATCACCATCTTTGATTCCGGCAACAATCATAGCTAGGTGCAAGCCAGTGGTGCAATTGCTCACAGCCACAGCGTACTTCGCACCAGTATATTTTGCGAAATTTTCTTCGAACTCAGCAACTCTCGGACCTTGGGTAATCCAACCAGTGAGTATGGTGTCGTAAGCCGCTTGTGCGTCTTCCTGAGTGAGATATGGTTTTGCAATTGGAATCATTTGCGAAAAATATTGGGGTCAAAACAAAATCAACGGCCAATGCCCGTGTAGCTAATACCAGCGGCTTCAGCAGCCACCTTATCGAGACCATTTCGGCCATCCAACAGAAAACGGACACCAGAGGATGCCAGCTTTGAATAATCGATGTTTTTATATTGCTCGTGAATCGTCACTACAAACACAGCTTCGGCGCCAGAAGAATAAATGTCAGCAACAGGATTGAATCCTTTTCGTTTGATGTCGTCCATTGAGAATTCGGTGTCGTGAAGCATAACTTCAAAACCATCCTGAATGAGGGCATCACGAAGTAGATATGTGGTACTGAAAGTATCTTCCTTGATGTTCGGTCTGAAGCTCAGGCCTAAGATCAAAGCTTTTTTATGGTTCACGCGATTGCTGATGAGTGAAACTGCATGTTTAGCCATTTCATCGTTGATGACCCTACTCTCCGAAGCAAGAACAAAATCCATTCCCGCGTTGCGGAAATTATTGATGAGGAAGTATGGATAAACCGGAGTGCAATGCCCACCAACACCAATACCTGGTTGAAGTAAATATGCTTCACCATCGGTATTGATCAATGGAATGAGATCGGCAAAATTGACATTGATTCTTTGCGCAAACTGTGCGAGCTGATTTGAAAGTGCGATGTTGACATCGCGATACGCCATACCGGCGAGTTTTACCATTTCAGCGGCTTCAATGCTATCGACAATATGAATGAGATCGCGATTGAAAAACCATTGATAAATTTCATATGCTTTTTCTGTAGCCTCTTTAGAAACTCCGCCAATCACTTTAGGAGTGACTAGCAATTGCTTCAACATAGATCCGCTTTTGATGCGTTCCGGACTATGTACGAGCAGAAAATCAGTTCCATGTTTTTTACCCATCGACTCAATGGCAGGCACAACAGTATTACGGCCATAACCCACCGGAATGGATGTTTCAATAACGATCAATACGTTGTCGGAAAGAAATGGAGCGAGTTTTTTAAAACAATCCAAAAAGGGTTCATCGAGGATGTTTTTCTGCTTGTCGACAAGCAACGGGATAGCCACAATGATGGCCTGACTTCCTTGCACTGCAGAAAAATCATCTGTAATCTGCAACAAACCTTTGCCGAAAGATTTATTGAGTGAATCAGAGAGTCCCGGTTCATTGCTTACGTACTGACCCGATTCAAAAATCCTTTTCAGATCAGGATTGATGTCAACAGCGCTGACATGAATATCATGATCAAGAATATTTGCTACAACGGCCTGGCCAATTTTACCAAAGCCGACAACACTAATTTTTTTCATAACTGTCATGAAACCATTTGAGGGTATTGTATACGCCGTCGGCGAGATTCACTTTCGGCTGCCATCCGTACATATCACGGAGTTTGTTCACTTTTGGATAACGCACCCTGATTTCTGTAAAATCCATTGGAACAAAATCAATGGTGGATTTTAACTCAATCGCATCGATTCCTTTTGCTGCGCGCAACACTTCTTCACCGAGGCTTACTGTAGATGCAATCGCCCAAGGATTACCCAGATTGAAACACTCTGGACCTTTGTGTGGTTTGTTAAGGATGGCGATGAGTGCTTCAATGAAATCGGTGATGTAACACCAGGAACGCAGTGCCATGCCGCTACCTTCGATACGAAGGTTTTTTCCATCCAGTACATTCTTACAGAAGTTCGCGATGGCGCCTTCACCAATTTGGCGTGGGCCATAGATGTTGAAAGGTCTGATCACTGTGGCATCCCAACCATATTCTTCCGCATAGCGAAAAATAAGTTGCTCGCCACCAATTTTCGAACCCGCATAACACCAACGTTTGTCCTGTGGAGGGCCAATGCGCTGGTATGATTCTTCATCCACTTCAACGGCGTCTGTTCCGAAAGTCTCGCTGGTACTCATATCAAACATGCGTTTGATACCCAACTCCACCATACACTCCAAAACATTGTAAGTACCAATGAGATTCACCTTTAAAGTCTTCGCAGGAAAGTTGTAATAATTGCTCACACCTGCAATGGCAGCCATGTGAAACACAATCTCATTGCCCTCCATGGCCTTTTTCAGGCTGTCTTTGTCGAGGATATCTCCCTGAGTAAACGTGACTGAAGGGTGATTCAGAATATCTGAATATTTGATGGCATTTCTGTGCAGATTGTCAAAAATGTGAACGGTATGGCCTTCCTGAACTAATCTTTCAGTTAGATGCGATCCGATAAATCCGGCGCCGCCGGTAACGAAAATTTTCATGTAGAATCCCGGAAATTTTGGAGGGGCGAATTTAGGGTAGTAACCGCCAAATCCAAGTAGGTGGAAATGAGCGCATGACAGGCATCAGAGAAAATGAAATTTCTGCTCCTTGATGAATAAACCCATAACATTTTCGAAGGAAACGACAGCTTGAAAAACGATCGAATGGTATCACACCCTTTCTGCCATGCTGATGATGATAATACCAGCTAAAATGAGGGCAAGACCGAAGATATGTGTCAGGCTAATTCTGTCATTGAAAGCAAAATATCCCATGGCGAGTGTAAACGCGAAATTGATCCCGGTTGCAACAGGATTCACGACAGAGAAACGCGCAATACTCAGTGCTTTAAACAGCACGAGGGCTGACAACAAAATGATGGTGAAGCCGACCATCACTTTCCACCGAAACAAAAACTGGATGTAATCTTTGACAAATACAAGTTTGAATGAAGCGAGTTCGCTCTTCACCAATGCGGCACCACTCACGTTGAGGGCAGCATACAGCAAACTATAGATGATCACTGGTAGAAAATTCATGACTCGATACCCTCCTGATCTTCGATCAAAAACAAAGGACGTTTTCTGGATTCTTCCAAATTGCGCCAGAGGTATTCACCGAGCACACCCAACATGAGCATTTGCAAACCACCGATGATGAGAATGACCACCATCAATGAAGCCCATCCTTCGATTGGATTACCAACTGCAAAACGCAATACGGCAACTACTATGGCGTAAATAAAGCCGAGAGCTGCAGCGACAAAACCTATGAGCGACATAAATCGCATGGGCAAATACGAAAATCCGACGAAAGCATCTGCGAAAGCATTCAATTTCTTGCGCAAAGTCCATTTGGATTTGCCAAATTTCCGGGCTTCCTTCACGTAGGGAATTTCAGTTTGTTTGAATCCCAACCATGAAATAAGAGCACCAAGACTTGGCTTGCTGCCTGCAGAAGATACTAGCCCTAATACCACCTTTTTATCGAGTAAAGCAAAATCAGCACCCGTTTTGGGAAAGCGTATTTCCGTCATTCCATTCAGCAAACGGTAAAACATATTCGAGAAAAAAACCGATGTTTTCGAAACACCCTCCCGTCTTTCTCTTACAGCCCAAATCACGTCGTAACCTTCATTCCACTTTGCGATCATTTGTGCGATCAACTCTGGTGGGTCCTGAAGATCTGCGGCTAGAAAAACTGCTGAATCACCTTTGGCATATTTCATTCCGGCGATTACAGCTACCTGACTTCCACTATTTCGCGATAAGCGAATAAAACGCAAGTAATCCCTTTCACGACACAACTCCCGGATGGCGAGATTTGAGCCATCCGTGCTATGATCATCGACCAGTATAACTTCTACATTGATTTGTTTGCGAAGCTCCATCACCACACGATCAAGTCGGTCGAGCAAGGTCGATAAACCTTCTCGCTCGTTGTAGCAAGGTATGACCAGAGAAATGAGTTTCATATTGAATTTAGTCCAAGCAAACCCGCAATGTTATTGCCCAGAATATTGTTTTTCTTTTCTTCTGCAATGTTACCCACAGTTGCGTAAAAATCTTCCAACGCTTGTCGGGGTGATGTTTCCGGAAAATCTGACCCCCACAACATCCTTCTGTCGTAATGATTGCAGAGCCATGCGATATCCGAACTCACTGAAGTATTTCTGTATTTCGATAATGTCATGGACAAATCGAAAAACACGTGGTGTAGATCACGACAAATTTCCGCGACCTGCATGATCTGTGTGCCACCACCATGCATGATCAAAATCTGGGTGCGAGAAAACTTCTGGGCCAGGTTAAAAAAATAACCCGGTGTATAAACCGATTCGCGGATATTTCTATCATGCAACAATCCGCAAACAGCAATCACCATGGGTGTTTCCAATGTTTCGTTTACTCGCATCACTTCGATAAAACGTTCATCATTGGGATGGTATTTACCAAAACGGTGATGGAATTTGACGATTGTTTTTTTTCTGGAAGAAAATGCTTTGCGGAATGCTTCACCTGCTTCAAAAGGACTTCCATATAAAGCAGGATTAAATGACGCACACGATAGGAGAGCTGCATGGCCATGAAGCAAAACATCCTGCTCGTCATTGCTAATCGTTCCCGGCAAAGGCATCACGATGGCAGCATCAATTCCGGATTCCTTTACATCGTGAATGAGACGCGATACCGAAGCATCATGAATGGTATGAAACCATTTGCCATCACTCGTGATATGTGTATTGGAATCGATGATCATTTCATATCAAAATCAAGTGTATTGAACGCCCTTTCGGCATTGGCTACCGCTTCGCTTCTGTTTTGTCCCTGGCTTACCACAAAACCCGGACGATTGGCGCCGTGATCCATGGTTTTTACGACAGTACCTTGTGCCATGGTGAATCCCATGTCAATGATACCTGGTAATGCCTTGGCGGCTTCAAGTCCAGAAACGCCCATGAAAACACCTTCCGGTGCGTTGAAGAATTTATAGCAGGCACCGCGATGAAATTTCGCAGAAGGATCGATGCTTTCTCCAAGTAAAATCTGCGTGAGAGCCTGGGGCATTGAAACACCGGATACCGCTTCTACAATGGCTCCAAAAATATGTCCACCACCAGGGCGACCAGCCATTTCAATCATCTTCACACCCTCGGGAGTCACCATACATTCTGCGTGCAGAGCACCTGCGACAAAGCCCATTGCACGACCGGCAGATGCTACGAGATCGTCAATTTCTTTCAGTATTTCAGCGGATAATTCAGCTTCGTAATTGATACGAACCGTAACGCGATAATTGTCATGATGCTGAAGTTCTTTATCAGCTTTAGCCAATATATACGCCTCGCCGTCTTTGAAAAGACCTTCGACGCTCATCTCAATGCCACTCATGAACTCCTCTACAATGTAGCGGTTTCCGCGTGCATTTTCCATGGCAAATGAAGTCGCAAAACTGATGTCGCCTTCGTGATTTACTTTACTCACTCCACGGCTTCCCCACATCATACAAGGCTTGACGATACATGGATAACCAATTTGAAGCACGGCTTCGCGTATCTCTTCTGCCGTGGTACAAACGCGAAACTCTGGCTGCGCCACACCATGTTCTTTCCAGCGCTGACGCATATATCCTTTGTCAGTAAAATACATGACCTCTTCAGGATCGTAGCTTTTGATACCACGTTTTTGATTGGCATACGCTGCAGGTAATACCCCGGCATCGTTTAAAGCGAGGACTACATCGGCACCGATTTCATCCGCGTATTTTCCTACACCTTCAACATCAGAAATATTGATGGCAGCGGAACCATTTGCAATGGCAAATGCCGGAGCTGCTGGATTCATGTCTACACAATAAACCTCATATCCAAGTTGACGAATGGCTTCAATGGATCGCATCATCCAAACTCCGCCACCGAGTTGCAACACTTTTTTCGCCATAGAAAAAATTGCTTAGTAGGCGTTGAGTGCTTCGATCACATAATGTACTTGCTCATCGGTCAGTTCTGCGTACATCGGCAAGGATAAACAATGTGATGCTAGATATTCGGCATTCGGGCAATCACCCTCTTTGTATCCGAGATGCGCATAAGCCTTTTGCAGATGGCAGGATACAGGATAGTGCAATGCTGGAAAAATATTTTTTTCGTTGAGATATTTTGTGAGTCCATCGCGATCCTCAGTAGTAATGACGTACAAATGGAAAACACTGTCAGACCACTCTGGTTGCAATTGCAATTTGATCTTCGGATTGCTGATGCTTGAATGATATTTTTTCGCGATTTGTCTGCGGCGGTTATTCCAACCTTCGAGGTATTTCAACTTGACGGAAAGTGAAGCTCCTTCAAGACCACCCATGCGATAATTGTAACCGATTTCATCATGATAATATCGAACCGTGCTTCCATGATTTCTCAAGGAATGCAAATGCGTTTTGTATTCGTCATAATTGGTGGTAATGCCTCCAGCTTCGCCACAAGCACCGAGATTTTTTCCAGGATAAAAACTGAAACAAGCCATTTCACCAAAACCACCAACTGTGGTTCCTTTGTATCGCGCACCCTGAGCTTGTGCTGCATCTTCAACCATAAAAAGGTTGTGCTTTTTACAAATGGCTTTTACGCCATCGATATCAAACGGCTGTCCATAAAGATGGACGCCAATGATCGCTTTGGTTCTAGGAGTAATCTTCTCTTCGATTTTTGTGATGTCGATTTGCCATGTGTCTGCGGTACAATCGACAAAAACAGGAGTTGCGCCCGCATGAGAAACACCCCAAGCGGTAGCAATAAAGGTGTCTGCCGGGATGATGACTTCATCACCAGGACCAATGCCAAGAGCCAACATTGCCAAGTGCAGAGCCGTAGTTCCATTACTCACGCCAATGGCATGTTTTGCACTTGAATAAAGTGCAAATTCCTTTTCAAATTCTTCTACAAATGGCCCGCCTGAAAATGCAGTCTTTTCATAGACTTTTTCCCATGCTGCAAAGATTTCATCTTTGATTTGATCATGTTGTCCGCGTAGGTCCAGACAAGGAATACGTGACATGACTTGTGTGGTATCTGACATAGTTCTGTTTTCTTTTTGGTTTTGACATTGCAGAACATGCCGGGCACCTCCGCAATCGGAGGCGCAAGATAGTCATGGAATTGCGGCTTTCCGTCTATTTATTGTCGATCTTTCTGATGATTTTAGCCGGATTTCCAGCCACGATTACTCCATCCGGAACGTCTTTGGTGACCACAGAACCAGCACCAATGATGGACCTTTCACCGATGGTAACACCACAAAGCACAGTAACACTGCTACCGAGAGAAGCGCCTTTTTTGATGCGTGTTTCTTCCACATGCCAATCGGCATCTGTCTGAATACTTCCGTCATCATTTGTCGCACGGGGAAAACGATCATTGATAAAAGTGACATTGTGACCAATGAACACATTGTCTTCAATATGCACACCTTCACAAATGAAACTATGACTGCTGATTTTGCAGTTCTTACCAATCGTAGAACCTCGTTGAATTTCAACAAATGCGCCTACTTTGCTGCCATCGTCGATACTGCAGCCGTAGGCGTTTACGAAATTGAAAATCTTCACGTCTTTGCCAACTTTGACGTTGTTCAAAGATTGTTTATCGTTATTGATGGTAATCGTTTCCATGTTTAATTCAATTAGGAAAGTACAACTTCACGTCCTTTTTCTTTGATTGAAATCTGTGCGGCTTCGAGAATGCGAATGGTGTTCAGGCCGCTTTTCCATGAGGCTAGCGGAGTTGTTCCTTTCTCAATGGCATCCATAAAATCCTTGGCCATACCTCCCAATGCCTCTTTAATTTCCAACTTGGGAATATAAACATCACCTACACGGTAATCGACCAAAACCCTTTGTTTTTCTTCGTCGCTGCTAACAGTATGAGCAGTGTCGTAAATCTTGATTTTTTCAGTTGGTTCCATGTCATTGAATACCACCATTTTTTTATCGCCACCAAGAAGCATGGTGCGGATTTTCACCGTTGAAGACCAGGAACAACTGAAATGAGCAATGAAATCGGATGAATAGTTGACAGTGAGATATGCGATATTTTCAATGCCATTGTGTATATGACTCACGCCTGTGGCTTGAACACTGTGTGGCTTTTCTGGCATGAGATAATCGAGGATAGAAATATCATGCGGTGCCAGATCCCAAAGCACATTGACATCCTGCTGTATCAGTCCCAAATTGATTCTGGTTGAATCGAAATACTTCACTTTTCCGATATCGCCATTGTCGATCAGGCTTTTCATTTTCTGCACAGATGAAGTGTACAAGAAAGTGTGATCGACCATCAGAACTTTCCCCTTGGCATTGGCCAGATCGATCAGTTCCAAAGCATGAGCCACGGTATCTGTCATTGGTTTTTCGAGCAATACATGTTTGCCTGAATTCAATGCCTTTTGGGCCAGTTCAAAATGCGTGAATACCGGAGTAGCAATGATCACCGCATCAATGCTGTTGTCGGACCAAATCGAATCGATATCTGTGGTAACCTCCACTGTAGGATAATTTTTCTTCACCAGGTTCAGTCGTTCTTGGCGCAAATCAGCGACCAATTTCACCGTCGCATTGGGAGTTGCAGAAAAATTGCGCACGAGGTTTGGGCCCCAGTAGCCGTATCCGATAATAGCACAGTTGATCATAGTTAGAATTTTCGGCCGCAAATATCGTCGGAGTATCGTGAAATTCAGATTGACAGCCGACACAAAAAATTATAGTCTGGCCCGCGCTCGATTATTTCAAATGACAGCCCCACTTCTAGGGCAATGGCTTCGAGGAGGAATTCATCCGCATAAAGCCATGGAAACTCGATTTCATCGTAGAGGTATTTTAGCTTGAATTGGACTTCTCCATAATATCCTTTGGACAGGTCCATTTCCCTGAATTCAGGATTTTGTTGGATCATGTACAAGACGTCAGACGATTCACCGATGATTTGTCCGCCGGGCTTTAGCAAGGATTTCAGGTGCCGTAAAAAATCCGGAAGCGCAGACTCGGTGCCGGCTATCCCGAATCCATTCATGAGGAGGAGAATGGTGTCGAAACCCTCTGAATGATAGTTCAGAATATCCTGACAGACGATTTCTTCCATGCCCAGGTTTCGCATGACATCACACAGCAACGCCGACCTTTCCAACGAAACTACCTGAAGACCACGACCAAGCAATTCCCGACTATGGCAACCAGCTCCGGCTCCGACATCCAGAATTTTACCTGAACTCAAGTCCAAAGCCGTCCGTTCGAGGGGAGGCATGGATTCCGCATTTCTCAAGAAAACCGAAGGATAGAGAAAAGGTTCCTCCTTACCGTTGATCCAAACCCTGACCGGTTTATCCACCCCGGTTTCACGAAAGTCCATGACCGCTTTACCCAGTGGATCCGGTTGATAAGATGCCTGCATGGGCGAAAAATACAGCATGAAAAGCCGCCGAAAAATTCGTAAATTCGCCAGACCTTAGCTTCTTTCGAAGATGCAATTGAAATTTTAACACTGAATTCTACCGATGAATGCAACGGTTACTGTTTTGAATGCGTCATATTCATGCTACCGGATTCTTTACAATATGAAAAAACTACTACCATTCCTTTTGATCACGCTGTTCAGTTCTTCCATTTATGGACAACTGCAGGTAACATCAAACATGACGGTTTCCCAGTACGTACAAGATGTACTTCTCGGCGTAAACGTGACTGTATCGAATATTACTTACAACGGTGGCTCAGCTGATGTGGCTGTCCCATGCATCGGCAGTTTCGATAGCAATGGTTCTATGCTACCAATTGAATCTGGATTCCTGATGTCCTCGGGAAATGCTTCTGCAGCGCCTGGGCCTAACAACACCAATGCAGCCTCAGACCTAGGATTAGATTTTGGCAACGATCCAGATTTGATGGCTATTACAGATGATGCGCTTAACGATTGGTCCATCATTGAATTCGATTTTGTGCCTCTCGGCGATACCCTGCGATTCAACTATATCTGGGCGTCAGAAGAATATCCGGAGTACTCCAACGGTTCCGTTAATGATGTTTTTGGCTTTTTCATCAGTGGCCCTGGCATCAATGGCACTTTTACCAACAATGGGGTAAATATTGCACTTATTCCTGGAACGGATCTTCCGGTTTCCATCAACAACCTGAACAATGGCCAAGATGGCGTGACCGGTCCATGTGCATATTGTGAATTTTACAATGGTAATGGACAGGGATTTGATACTGAAGATCCGACATATACAGATCCATTTACCATTGTCTACGATGGATATACCGATAAGCTCACTGCCATCGGCATTGTACAATGCGGTCTGACTTATCACATCAAACTGGCAATCTGCGACGGCGGAGATGGCATTTATGATTCGGCTGTTTTTCTTGAGCGCGATTCTTTCTCAAGTAATCTAGTTGTACAAGCGAATTTGGAATTGGACGTAGCTGGTCCTGATGGGCAAACTCTTTTTGAAAACTGTGGTGACGGTAATTTGGTTTTTGAACGTCCAGAAAGCGGCAATGTAAATACTCCACTCGTCGCCTATCTTGGTTATTCTGGAACTGCCATCAATGGTGTCGATTACACTTTGATGCCCGATTCGGTAGTCTTTCCCGCCAGGGGTTATGTCGGTTTCTGTTTTTATTGATGGCTTCGCAGATGGCATCACGGAAGGAACAGAAACAGTTCACATCGAAATTGAGAATATCGCTGATTGTGGAGAAACTTTGTTGTCATCAAGTTTCGACTTCGTGATCGTTGACATCGCCGATCCATTGGTCGTAGAAGGTGTGAACTACGAAATCTGCTCGGGAGAAACTCAAACCCTTGAACCAATTATCACAGGTGGATATGCTGTATATCACTACGACTGGAGCACGGGTGAAAACACCGCGACAATAGATGTGTCGCCATTGAACACCACGACGTACATGCTCACCGTTAGCGATACATGTGGTATGCCAAGCGATGATGCACAATTTATTGTGAATGTATTGGTAGTGCCAACACTTACAGTGGACTTTGTCGATCAGGATTTGATTCTACCACTTGACTGTGAAGAATTCGGTAACGTTTATGCCGTTGTGAGTGGAGGCGTGCTTCCATATCAATATGACTACTCAGATGACCAAGGCGGAATGCTTTGGGGTTTTGAAAATACACTTGGTATTTCTTCCTGGAATGCGGGAATGATCTACGTCGAAATCACGGATGAATGTGGTTTCGTTGCCACTGACAGTCTGCAAATTGACGTCAATGCACCGCCGCTTTTTGCCAACCTTGTTGCCCCGACAACTGTTGGATGCAATGAAGCATTTACAGCAGAAGCAGATGCTTCCGGTGGTTATGTTAGCTTTGGTTATTCTTACACTTGGTCTGTAAACGGTGTTCCTGACTGGTGGAATTGGACAGATATTTTCAGTGGTACAGCAACAGAAGCGAATTTTGTCCTTTCGGTTACCGTGAGTGACAATTGTGGGCAAACTGTTACAGACGAAGCAAACATCACTACACTAAGCCCTCCTATAACGATCACCATTCCCGAACCAAATATCGGCACCTGTAATACGGTCTTCAATATTCAACCGGATATACAAGGCGGATCTGGTGATTTGAGCAACTGGTCCTATTCCTGGTTGGCTAATTCCTCTGTGATTGGCAGCACACAACAATTGACATCCAGTTTCACACAAACGACAGATCTTACCTTGAATGCATTTGACATGTGTGGCGTTCTCGGAACTGGCAATGTCACAGTTCAAATTGACAATCCAGCCATTGCTGTTGACCTCGGCGAAGACATCAATACCTCATGTATCAGCACAACTGATCTGGTGGCAAATTATACAGGCGGTTCAGGTGGTGTATCTTACCAGTGGACGCTGAACGGAAATGCTGCAGGTACACTACAAAACTACAGTTTGCAAACATTGGAAACTGCCGATGTAAGCGTGCTGGTATCGGACGCATGTGGTCAATCAGCCTCAGACCAAATTTTCATCATCATTCCAAATGTTCCACTTGAATTGAGCATTGCACCCGAGCAACATATTTGCCCTGGTGATAGTGCTTCAGTTTGGTCGATCGCAACCGGAGGTGAAGGTGGTTTTGGTTATCAATGGAACAATGGATCTATGCTGCCTACTTACACAGACTACCCAGAATTTAGCACAACGTATTCGGTAGTAGCCACAGACATTTGTGGTAAAACCGTGTCCGGTGAAATCCTTGTGGGTGTTCATCCTGTTGTCGCAGATTTCACCACAACCAAACTTGGAGAGAATGAATACGAATTTGTATGTACGACCACTCCTGTAGATGAAATTGCATCGATATTCTGGGATTTTGGCGATGATAGTTATGACAATTCGCTGGAAACAGGACACACCTTTGATGGCCTAGATACATATACAGTATCTCTAACAGTGACAAATTTCCTTGGATGCCAGGATGAAGGATCTGTAGAAATCATGCCTTCACCTATACTCTATATTCCGACTTCATTTACTCCAAATAACGATGGTTTAAATGATGTTTGGAAAGTAGAAGGTCGCGCCATCAAAGAGTTCGACATTAAGATATTTAACCGTTGGGGAGTGGTGATCTATTCTTCCAATGACCCTAATGACGTTTGGTTGGGCGATCACGAAGGAACCGGAGAATACTATGTGCAAAACAACACTTATAGTTATATCGTTCGTGTAAAAGGTTTCGATGGTGAAACTGTTACGAAAAAGGGATCCATCACCATGATGAGATAATTTCCTTTACAAAAGCATATAAGCCACATGGTTGATAACCATGTGGCTTTTTTCTTTCTGTGATCATCTGTATTCCTCACAAATTGTTGTGACATTGCGCCAACGACAATTAGAATATGGAAAAAATCAAATACCTCCTACCCTTCATTCTTCTCTCATTGACATTTGCATGCAAGCAAAAGAAAAATGCGGTTGATCCATCAGATGCACCTCAAGTCAACGCACCTGCCGAAACTTCGACAGAAATTCCACCTTATCTGAAAGAAAGGAACATGTCGAATTTTCAGTTTCTGAAAATGTGTATGTCCGGATTCTTTTCAAGCGAACTTCAAAGCAAAAATGATTCTGCGTATTACGATATCTCCTTACATATGATTCCAATATGGAAGGACAGTGAAAATGTTTTCTTTCTTTATGTTGAACAAGCCATGGCTTCTTCACCCAATGAACCATATCGACAAAGAATTTATAAAGTCGTAAAAGAGAACGACAATGCATTTACATCGTACATTTATACGATTCCTGAGGAGAAAACTTTCATAGGTAAAAAAGCTGGTGATCCCATTTTCAATACCATTTCACAAGAAGACATCATTGAAAAACCCGGCTGTGAAGTAAGGTTGTCATTTGATCCTGTAACACAAACATTTCAAGGCGGAACTGGCGAGTGCACTTGTCCGAGCGACCGCAACAATGCGAAGTGTGCAACTTCTAAAGTCTCCATATCAGAAGAAAAAATGATTAGTTGGGATCAGGGATGGGATAATAAAGGAAAACAAGTCTGGGGTGCAACAAAAGGCGGTTACATTTTTATCAGACAACTTTGATTTGAAAACATCTCATGTGCGGAATAGCTGGTGAATATTATTTCAAGCCATCGGAAACATTCGACAATTCGGGTGAGGTGCTGTTGCGCAATGCCCTGAACGCCATGAAACATCGTGGACCAGATGACCAAGGAATACTTTCACTTGGAACCTGCAGTCTTGGTCACAACAGATTAAAAATCTTGGACCTTTCAGATGCAGCGAATCAACCTATGCGCGATAGTACCGGCAGGTATGTTATCGTTTTTAACGGAGAAATTTTCAATCACCGCGAATTGCGCATAGACCTACAAGAAGATGGACATTCATTTAGAACAACGAGTGATACCGAAGTTCTTTTGCAACTCCTCATCAGAGATAAAGAAAAAGCCATCGCAAAGCTCAATGGATTTTTCGCATTTGCATTTTTCGATATTGAAGATCATGAGATCATCATCGCAAGAGATCGGTTCGGTGAAAAACCATTGTGGTACTATACCGATGACAAAAAAATGGTATTCGCAAGTGAGCTCAAAGGACTCAAGGAATTTAATATTCCACGAAACATTGACGTTGTTTCACTTTCGATGTTTTTCCAGTTTAGCTATATACCCGGACCACATTCCATTTATTCCGGTGTATATAAACTTGAACCAGGACATTATTTATATGCATCGAGATCCGGAGTGCAGCAAATGGAGTGGTACAAAAGTTATACAGATACCGCTGATCGCACGGATGAGGGACGCATTATTTCTGAATTCAGACAATTGTTGAATGATGCAGTGAAATGCAGGATGCAAGCTGATGTTCCAGTAGGTTGTTTTCTCTCAGGAGGAATGGATTCATCAGTCATAGCGCGCATCGCTTCTCAAAACACACATCAACTTCGCACTTTTTCTATTGCCATTGAAGACCAACCCTATCTGGATGAAACACCATTTGCAGTGGAAGTAGCTTCATACATAGGAAGCAAACATGAAGTGATTCCCATTTCAAATGCGACCATGAGAGATGAAATAGCCACGGTATGGGAAAACCTGGATGAACCTTTCGCAGACTCCAGTTCGATCGCTGTATCATTATTGTCCCGAAAGGTTAAAGAACACGTCACTGTTGCACTCAGTGGAGATGGTGCTGATGAACTTTTAGGTGGATATAATAAGCACACAGCACTTTGGAGATCACTTCATCATGGTATGGCTGAAAAGTTCCTTCCCTACTTCCTTCCATTGATTGACATTCTACCTGAGAGCAGAACATCCAACAGGGGCAACAAATTCAGACAACTCAAAAGGTATGCACGCGGACTCAATCTTTCTCTGAAAGGAAGATATCTACTTTGGGCATCCTGGGCAGATGAGCAAATATGTGAGGAGCTTTTAACTCAAGAGGTGTCGGTGCGAAAAGGAGCTCGCATCAACATGTTTGTGCAGGATATTCTCGCGAGCGACTTCAATTCTGTTCTGCGGGCAGATCAGAAACTCGTCCTCACCAATGATATGCTGACCAAGGTTGACAGCATGAGCATGCTCCATTCATTGGAAGTTAGACCTCCGTTCCTCGATTATCGCTTGGTTGAATTCATCAATTCACTTCCGGTATCTTTTAAAGTCGATAAAAACTCTCGAAAAATTCTTTTACAAAAAACTTTCGCTGGCGATTTACCGCATAATGTTTTCAGCAGACCGAAAAGAGGTTTTGAAGTCCCATTGGAACAATGGCTGAGAAACGAACTCAAGCCTACCGTTTTGTCGTTGCTCGATCCCAAATCCATGCGTAGTGTCGAATTCATCAGACCCGAAGCAGTAAAAAATGTTCTGGATCTCTTTTATCAAAATAAAAAAAGTGAATACACTTCACTTGTTTATTCATTGGTCGTTTTTGAATATTGGTTTCAAAACAAACACCTTCGTGAATTATGAATTATGAAGTATGAATTATGCCGCCTGAGGAAATAGACTGGACACCAATAAACATCTTTCAGAAGGCCTAATACCATATACTTAGTAACTAACAACCAGCTTCTCCATACTCACGACACTACTCACACTCCCAATATCCCATTATTGCGTAGAAAATCGATCAATGCAGCTTCTCCTTTTGTACCGGTTTTGCGATAAATGTTCTTTCGGTGCGTTTCAACTGTCCGTTCACTGATGAAGAGCTCTTCAGCAATTTTCTTATTGGTTAGACGTCGTTCAATGCACTTCACGATATCTAATTCTCTTCCTGATAACCTTAATTTGTGTTGTTCATTTACAACACGAGAGAAAAATCGCATAAGACCCGCAGCTTCTTTCGAATAATACATGCCTCCTTTTTTGATGGTGTCTATTGCGCGAAGCAATTCTTCTCTACCAGCTGCTTTTGAAACAAAACCTTCTACCTTGACATCTTCAATCAGCTCATGCACCACTTTAGCGTCTTCATTCATGGACAGAACAAGAATCCGTATTTCAGGAAAATGATACTTTACATATCTGGAGACTTCTACACCGCTTTTTTGATTTGGAAGAATGATATCCGTGATCACAATGTCAACTTCAATTATTTTCAACTGAGCCAGAAAATCATCGCTATTGGTGGATTCCACAGCAACAATCAAATTGGCTTCATCTTTTAGAAGCAGCTTTAGACCGTCGATCACAATTTTATGATCATCAAGTAAGGCAAGTCGTGTAATTGAAGGTTTTCCAGCTGCCATGAATTCACGTCGTTACTGGTAAATTGAATTGTATACAAGTACCTTGATTCGGGTTAGTATCCAGATAAAAATGTCCTTGCAAATGTTCAACTCGCGATTGCATGGACTTCAGGCCGATACCCAATCCGGAATCATCTGCTTTGTCGAAACCTACGCCATCATCCTCTACTGATACTTCTAATTGGTCGTTTTCCAAAACAAGGGATATAAAAATGTTTTTGGCAGAGGCATGCTTCAATACATTCTGAACACTTTCCTGAATAATACGATACACAACTATTGCTAGATTATTATTTAAGGATTTAAAATCCCCTTTGGTGAAAACTTCAATTTTCACCTCTGTGTTGAGCAGTTTATACCCCAATTCATGCACCACTTTTCCGAGTCCTTCCTTTTCAAAACTCGCTGGCATGATGGTATGCGAAATTCGACGGATTTCAATGGTAGATTCTTCAACAAGCTCATGAATATTCTGAATGATATTTAATATTTCTTCCGACTCGCTGGCACTTGATTTTTGCAATGATTCAATATTCATTTTTACCACAACCAGATTTTGCACCACACTGTCGTGGAGATTTTCGGAAATTCGTTTGCGTTCTTCTTCCTCAGTTTCGCGAACAGCTTTATCAAGAGCAAGTCTGTTCAACTCTTCATTTTCCTTTTGAGCAATCAATCTATTTTTCTTTTTCGCCTGTATCAAAACAAAAAGCAATACCAGCAACAAAACAAACACTGCGGCAATAGCAATAAAATAAGAGTTTTTCTTTTGAAGTGCCAATTGTTGCTCCAGGATTACATTTTCTTTGTTTTGAATGTCGTACTGCGCATAGGTGAATTCAAACTTATCACGTGCAATCGTTGCTTCTTGCTGATTATAGAGCTCAAGGTACTTGAGCGCTTCTTCTTGATTGCCCAATGCTTTGTATATCTCATAGAGCCTTTTCAAAGAGAGACTGATGTATTCCGGCGCATCCAATTCTTGCGCCAGTTGATACGATTTTTCTGCATAATAAAGTGATTGAGAAAAGTTCTGTGTGCAAACCAAAAAATAATTGGCTACCGATCGATACAAATTTCCAATGGCATAGGAGTATGCTGATGAGAGAGGATACTCCTCGCTTTTTTTCACATATAGCAAAACATTTTCTTCATCGCACATTTCCGAATAAATAATTCCCAAACTGGCCAAAGTGGTGATATGTAACAATGGATCGATCTTGCTTTGATGAAGCAACTCTGCCTCGTGAAAATAGCGCAGGGCTGTCTGATTGTCTTTGTGACTGACATTGTAGTAACTACCCAACCATTGTTTAACGATGATCTGCAATTCAACATCACCAGATTCGACGGCTAATTTTTCCGCGGGTAAAAGATAATCTTGCAGAATAGCTTCATTTTGTGCAGGGCTGTTTTGAGCAATTTCATTCCACAATTTAAAGAAGGCTATTCTACATAGGCAATTTACCCACTGCTTGCTGCGATGTTCTTGCTCAAAGATTGTTCTGGCTTCTTGTGCCAAGGTAAGTCCCTTCTGGTAATCTCCCGTGTGTTCTGTATACCAATACGCGTAATTTGAAAGATACACAGCATCTAAAAAAGCACTTTTCTGATTCTTTCTCTGTTCATTCAGGGTGTTCAAATCAGCTGCAATACTGTCATGATTGATTCGTATGGCAAGTGAAAGCCAGCGATCGCAATTTTCTATGCGATCATCACCTGTACCTTGTTGCCACCACCTGGTGCGCAGCGAATCGAAGTGATCAACCTCACCAAAGGATAAGTTACCGGCAAAAAGCAGGAATGTTAGAATCAGCCATCTTAAATTACCGGTGAAGTGCATAAAAAGGATGTGGATTCCAAATATAGGCACCATATGACTTGCGATTTTCTACAGCAAGACTAAAACTCCTCAACTGGATACGGATTATCTGCTCACCATAAAAGGCTGATGAATTTCGCGTCCGTCGTTGACTATTTTCAGCAAGTAATAACCGGAAGCCACATCACTCAAGCGGATTGGAATTGTACCACCTAGCGTTTGTTGTTCATTTAAAATTATTCTTCCTGTAAAGTCGATCACTTGCAATTGTGCCATACCAGCGAGTTGGCGCGTGTCGAGCTGGAAGTCACCATTGTTTGGATTCGGATAAATCCTCAACTGAGAAAGCGATGTTTCTTTTACGCCATTGACTTCATCAAAGAGTAATTCAATGCGATAAGATCTGCAAGCTGGGTAAGCGTATGCAGAGTATGTTTTGAGATAAAATGTATCGGCATTCAGTGTTTCGAAATGCATGGTATCCACTGCGGGAACGCCATATAAACCAATAGGAGCTGTGAATGGAGCACCTACATAATTGGCGGTGTGATCATACAATTGCACAGTGTTGCCACCAGTACCATCTCCGGTATGGGTTTCCGTGTGAATCACTACTTTCAGAAATCCATCTACAGGTTTATAAAATTTAAAAATGTCTTCTTGTGTACCTCCCCAATAGTAACTAGCTCCGAGATATTGATTGCCCTCAATTGGTTCGAATGCATTTACCAGTTGTGCCTCGGCGAAGAAGTTATTCGGCTCTGAATCATTCCCGAATACCATTGGAATAACATCATATCGAATGCGGTATGCATAGCCGCGATCGTAGTAATTTGTTGTATTCAAAGAAAAGTACATCGTATCGTTACCGATACATTCCCAGATGAGTGTATCCGAGTTGGTGCTTGGAAAAGAGGCAACCGGAGAACTTTGAGCATACCATGCCGAACCATTGATCGTATGAATATTCACGGAAATATTATTGCTCCCAGTACTTTCGGCTTGTGAATCAATGAACAGACGAACAGTTCCATTCATAGGCGGAACGAAAGCATAAAAGTCCGTTCCATCTTGTCCTGATCCTTGTGGATGAGGATAAAAACTTAAGTGACCTTCTGTTGATTCGTCGTAGTTGAGAAACTCTGCTGTCGCAAAAGTTGAATTGGGTTCATTGTCATTGGTAAATGCTGCATCGACCAATTCCCATGAAAGTGTGTAGTTATAGCAATATGAAAATGCATAACCAGAATATACCTGAATGTAATAGGTACCAGCTTCGAGACAGCACCACTCAAAGACATCATCCATCATTGCCCCGTTTTCACCCGCAAGTGGAACATAAGAGTACCATGGATCATTCGCAGCCGTGAATAGTTGAAATTGAAGTGCCGTCGATGGATTGATTCCTTCACCAGAAACGCCCGTGTGAATACGAAGTACACCGTCTTGAGGCATTACTACCTGAAAGAAATCAGGCTCATTCCACATGCACGTTTGACCAGTTAAAACAGTATTCTCAGGAAGGTTGTTACCCGACAAAAGTGGTTCGTTGGGTTCTGTTTCGTTGATTTGAGAATAGGTACTTGTAGAAAGTACAAAAGTCAAGAAAAGGAGTAAAAGTTTGTTCATAGTGAATCAGAGTGTTAGATCGCAACAAACATATTTTGGAGCGAGTCAGCGCGGATACCCAATGTTGGGTAAACTGCTGGGGAGATCCCCGTTGGTTAGAGTTCGCTCCTCACGAGTGAGTAGTGGGTATAAGATACTAGGTATTAGGTATTAGGTCCCGCTGAATGATCTCTATAGAAGTTGAAGCTATTTCATGAGGAGGCATAATTCATAATTCATAATTCAAAACTTGCCTTCTTCCCTCACAGAAATAATCTGTGTTAACATCCCAAACAACTTCATCAAGGTAATTTCGCCGGAATGTTTTCTGATTTGAAAATTCTGCTGCACTATCTGCGACCTTCATCCAAATTGCTATTTCTGGCGCTTGGACTGGCGGCCATTAACCAATGCTTTTCGTTGTTGGATCCGTTGATTACAGGTAAACTCATCGATAAATTGGGTACTCACCGTGATCAATATGGCATGGACTGGAATATGTTTTCGAAAGACCTTCTTGTCTTTCTCTTGCTTTCAATGGGTGTTGCAATGATCAGTCGTATTGCCAAAAACTTCCAGGATTATTTTACCAATGTCGTGATACAGCGCACGGGTGCAAGCATGTACACTGATGGAATACGTCATTCTCTTGAATTGCCCTATGAGATTTTCGAAGACCAGCGCAGTGGGGAAACATTGGGAAAACTCCAGAAAGTCAGAACCGACAGCGAAAGATTCATTACTTCATTCATCGGGATTTTTTTCCAAAGCATAGTGGGTGTAATATTCGTGGTGGTTTATGCGATCAAGGTACATTGGCTTATTGCTCCTGTCTTCCTTGCGACCGTTCCTCTTCTGGCCATTGTGAGCAGTCTTTTGAGTAAAAAGATCAAGGTCATTTCAAAAAATATTCTCGGAGAAACAACATCCCTTGCAGGTAGCACCACAGAATCATTGCGCAACATAGAATTGGTGAAAGGTCTTGGCCTGGCCGAGCAGGAAATTGGCAGATTGAATAAAGTAACGACCAAAATTCTTGGACTTGAACTCCGCAAAGTGAAATACATCAGATCGCTGAGTTTTGTGCAAGGTACAACGGTAAATTTTCTGCGAACATGCCTCATTTTCCTGCTCTATTTTCTGCTATTTAAAAACCAGGTGACATTGGGACAGTTGATGACGTTGATGTTCTACAGCTTCTTCATCTTTGGTCCATTACAGGAAATGGGCAATGTCATTGCGACCTATCGGGAGGCGCAGGCTTCACTCAAAAATTTTGAAGACATACTAAACACCCCCAAAGAGCCTAAACCCGAACATCCGGTTACATTACACGACGTCACCACATTTAGTTTTGACCACGTTACTTTCAAACACAAAACGGCCAAAACATATGCTGTCAACGACATTTCGTTTCAGGTCAAACAAGGAGAAACCATCGCATTTGTCGGGCCTTCCGGAAGTGGAAAAACAACGATGGTGAAATTGCTTGTTGGATTATATAGGCCTACCTCAGGAAGCATTTTCTACAACGGCCAAAATGGCGAAAGCATCGATCATATACGGTTGCGCGAACAAATTGGAATGGTGACTCAAGACACCCAACTTTTTGCCGGAACGATCCGCGAAAACATGCTCTTCGTGAAACCTCAGGCAACGGACGATGAAATCAAACTAGCACTTGAGCGTGCATCATGTCAGAAATTGCTGGCACGTGCCGAAAACGGAATCCATTCGATGATTGGTGAAGGCGGCATAAAAATTTCCGGAGGCGAAAAACAAAGGCTATCCATTGCTCGCGCACTTCTCCGACAACCCAATCTATTGATCATGGATGAAGCCACTTCTGCACTCGATTCGATGACAGAAGAAGAAATTACAGCCACCGTAAAGGAAATTCACCAAGCGCAGAAAATAATCACCATACTCATTGCTCACAGACTTTCCACTGTCATGCATGCAGATAGGATCTATGTATTGGAACATGGCCAAATTGTAGAAGAAGGAAACCACACTAAACTTGTTGAAGAAAAAGGACTCTACTATGCGATGTGGAGACAACAAATTGGAGAAAGAAAACCAAGTTACGCCTGAGGCGCATCTTTATCCGTGCTCTCTGGAGTAACAGACGCCGCAGTATGAGTAACAACCGGCTGTTTGGGACTGGTATCAGCGATATCCAATTGATCAGGTCGAACTTCTGTTTGTTTGCGGATATCGTTCGCGCTTTTCATGATTTCATTTTGGACATCACGAGAAGCATTTTTAAACTGATAGACTGCCTTTCCCAGTGTTTGCGCCAAAGCTGGTACTCCCTTTGCTCCAAAAAACAAAAGGTAGACAAACAATATCAATATGATCTCACCTGAACTCACGACGCAAAATTACTTCGCTTTGTGCTGACTTGTGTCCGATAAAAATAAATCAGGTTGTGAGGACAACAACACCAACACTTCCTATACTTTCGAAGCCGTTTTAATCACATCCTGATATGTCATCTTCAAATGCGAACCGATTATCGGCAGCCGGACTGCTCGTCACCATGGGTATTGTCTACGGAGATATCGGAACGTCTCCCCTTTATGTAATGAGCGCCATCATTGGCGAACACGCAATCTCCAAGGATCTGGTTTATGGTGGTATTTCCTGTATTTTCTGGACACTTACGTTTCAGTCGACATTGAAATACATTCTCCTTACACTCACTGCAGACAACAAAGGTGAAGGTGGCATTTTTTCGCTGTATGCACTTGTGCAAAGGCGCGGTAAATGGCTCTTTTGGCCAGCCATGATCGGTGCGGGTACGCTGATGTGTGATGGAATGATCACACCTCCAATCTCTGTATCCTCCGCCATTGAAGGACTACGGGTCTTTAACGAAGATATTCCCGTGATCCCAATCGTGATCGCCATTCTCACCCTGCTGTTTATTTTTCAGAGGTATGGAACAAAACTGGTCGGCAAAACATTCGGACCAATCATGCTTGTATGGTTTGTGATGTTAGGTACCCTAGGTATGCTTCAGATTGTAAACCACCCAGAAATTCTGGCAGCAGTTAATCCTCAATATGCCTACAATCTGCTGACCACACATCCCGGCGGATTTTGGTTGTTGGGTGCTGTATTCCTCTGTACCACCGGTGCTGAGGCCCTTTATAGCGATCTTGGCCATGCCGGAAGAAGCAATATACAGGTATCTTGGATACTGGTAAAGATCACTCTTCTGCTCAACTATATGGGACAGGGTGCCTGGTTGATGGGTCAAGAACACCTAGACGGTCGCAATCCATTTTACAGTATTGTTCCAGAGTGGTTCCTGATTCCTGGTATCATCATAGCCACGTGTGCTGCCATTATCGCCAGCCAGGCTTTGATCACCGGTTCATTCACCCTGATTAGTGAAGCAATCAACTTGAATTTCTGGCCTAAAGTCGCCACCAAATATCCAACTGAACAAAAAGGACAATTGTATATACCCAGCGTGAACTGGTTGCTATACGCGGGATGTATCGGCGTCGTGCTCTTCTTCGAAGAGGCAAAACGCATGGAGGCAGCATATGGATTTTTCATCACCATTACTATGATGATGACTACCATCCTCCTCACTTACTACCTCGAATATAAACGCCATTGGCCTGCATGGCTTGTAGGGTCGCTTTTCGCCGTTTTTATCACCATCGAATTTTCCTTTTTTATTGCCAATATTCTAAAACTCAAGGAAGCATGGATGATGCTCATTGTCTACCTCGTACTCATTCATGTGATGTGGATTACTTACATGTACAGGAAGATGAGCAATTACTTCCTCCAGTTTGAAGATTTGGATCAATATGTAGGAACGTTGCGTGAACTATCTGCGGATAAATCCGTTCCCAAATTCGCTACTCACCTTGTTTTCCTCACCAAGGCAAATTTCAATCACCAGGTAGAAAAGAAAATCATGGAAAGTATATTGTCTAAAACGCCAAAGCGCGCAGACATTTACTGGTTTGTCCATGTTGATCGAACAAACGACCCATATGCGCGTGAATATGACGTGGAAGAATTGAGCAATGATTTAGTGATTAAAGTGAACATCAGACTTGGTTTCCGTGTACAACCCCGCGTCCACAATTTCTTCAATTTTATCGTAGATGAAATGGTCGCTAAAGGTCAGATCGATCTGAAGGCTAAACCGGAACCATATTCCAAATACAATGATGAACACGATTTCAAATTCGTTGTATTGGAAAAATTCCTTTCTGCAGACAACGAGCTCAATGTGCGTGATAGCTTCATCACCAATGCGTACATTGCTTTGAAGCACGTGAGCTTGTCTGATATCGACGCCTGGGGTTTGGAAGAATCTGATACCGTTCTTGAAAAAGTACCATTGGTGGTGAATCCGGCTCAACGGGTTTCATTGAAGAGAACAGATAGACCAATCTAGGCAATCGGATTCTCTTTGTTCTTGTAACAGATTCGACGTGGCTTTCATGCGAATTATTTCATGGATTATTTGAAAACAATCCAAAATCTGTTGCATTTGTGTCTTCATTGAACATTGTCGTGCAGCTCATATTGCCAAGACATCACAATCATTTTTCGGAGGATTGTCGTCATCATCATTGAAACCAGTGGTTATCGCATTTATCATGAAACGCAGTGATTCAACATCGACAATTGAATCTCGAAAAAAGCTTGATGTCGAATGACCAGATGTGTATTGCTCATTCGGATTGTATAAAGACTGCATTTACTGAGATTTTCTACCCGCTAATGCCCTATAGACTTTCTCACTAAAGTCTGGTATAGAAAAACTAACAATGGTTCAGATACTTCGTTTGATTTTTACCTAATTACTCAGCGATACTCGATATTTACTCGACCCTTTCAATTTAATCGTTCAGATCGATTGTGGTGGTTGAACAAGTCATATTCAGCTTTCGATTGGATGAAGATAATTGCCGTCACAACTAGCTTTCATCCCGGTTGTGATGCACTTCAAAATAATTGATTTACTCTATGTTATTTCAAAAGAAGGCATACATGTGTTGCCCCATATTCATTTTGTTTCAATCAGGCTACATAGAGAATTTGAAACAAAAAGAGGGACTCGTGAAGAGCCCCTCTTTTCAAATTTTATCTTGAATGAAGATTAAGCGTTGGCCGCAGCCGCTGCCTTTTCCGCCATTTCTTCTTCTTTTTACCAGCCATTTTACGCATATCCACAACAATTGGAGTCGCAATGAATAACGTAGAATAAACACCGGAAATTACCCCGATGATCATCGCAAAGCAGAATCCTTTGATATCATCAGAACCGAAGATGAACATCACAAGAAGTGTAAGCAACACCGTCATAGAGGTATTGATCGAACGACCGAGTGTGCTGTTCAATGCGTCATTGATGGTACCTTCAATTGGGGCATTTTCACGGGTTTTGAGGTGTTCACGAATACGGTCAAAGATTACCACAGTATCGTTGATCGAAAATCCAATTACAGTAAGAATCGCTCCGATGAAGTTTTGATTCACCTCCAATGTGAAAGGAAGAATACCATTGAACAGTGTAAACGCAGCAACAACGACAAGCGCATCGTGGAAAAGTGCCACGGATGCACCAAGTGCGAAGTCCCATTTGCGGAATCGAATGAGGATGTAGAAACCTACAAGAATCAACGACAGAATTCCGGCCCAAGTCGCCTGCTTGCGGAAGTCATCACTCATGGTTGCATCCACTTTATATGATGAACCTGGAACATACTTCACGCCAAGCTTATCGAAAGTCTCTTTGAACTTATCGGTCACTTGTGCTTCTACATTATCCACTTCGGAATCGATCATGTAGTTCGTGGTGATTTTATATTCAATATCACCAGCACCTATACTTTGAACTACATATGCCGCCTTGTTTCCGTTTGCTTCCACCATTGTTTCAGCAAGAATGTTACGCAATTGATCAGCAGATACCGGTTGCTCGAATTTCACACGCTGAGAAGTACCACCCGCAAAGTCAACACCCATGTTGAATCCTCTTGTCACCCACGAAACCATACCCGCCGCGATGATCACAAATGAAACTACATAGAATATTTTACGCTTACCAACGAAATCATAATTCATATTGGTAAACCAATTCTTGGTGATATTGCTGTAGAAAGTAATCGGCTTCTTGTTTTCAAGTCTCCTGTAAAGGATCAGACGAGAAATGATGAATGCCGTGAACAATGTCGTGAAAATACCGATGATCAAGGTAGTCGCGAAACCTTTGATAGGTCCTGTTCCAACTAAGAACAAGATGATACCAGTGATCAGGGTTGTAGCATTTCCATCGATGATCGCACTCAACGCCTTCAAGAATCCGTCTTTCATCGCTGCAGAAACGCCTTTACCAAGACGTAATTCTTCTTTCACACGTTCGTAGATCAGTACGTTCGCATCCACCGCCATACCCATGGTAAGCACGATACCGGCGATACCAGGCAAGGTGAGTGATCCGCCGAATGATACCAGCGCACCCATCATGAAGAATAAGTTGGCAATCAAAGCGATGTTCGCGGCAAAACCAGCCCAAGCGTAATAGAAAATCATATACACGAGGATCAGGATAAAGGCAATGATGAATGACCACATACCTGCAGTGATGTTCTCAGCACCAACAGATGGACCTACTGTCACCTCATCAATAATCTTAGCTGGAGCAGGCAATGAACCCGCTTTCAACAATCCGGCGAGGTCTTTCGCTTCATTTTGAACAGAGGTCTGATCTTTATCTGTAGCACGGCCAAACTGAATCACAGAACTTCCGTTTGGAATTTCCTGATTGACATTCGGTGCAGAATACACGAGGTTATCCATCACAATGGCGATCGGACGATTCTTATCTGCCGCATTCTTACGTGTCATTTCACGCCAGATTGCTGCACCTTCCGAATCCATGATCATGGTTACTTCTACTTCACCTGTTACAGGATTGAAATCCTGACGGGCATCGGTAATGGATTTACCATCGAGTTCTGCTTTTCCACGGAGACTCTTGTCTTTGATGCCGTACAATGCCACAACATTTCCTTCAGGTTTAGCACCCCAGAAAAGACGGAGGTCTGCAGGAAGGGTCTGCTTAGACACTTCCATATTCAAGTATTTGTTGATATGGGTTGTATCGCTTACTTGTGCGAAACCAATCACCGAACTTCCGGATTGCGGATTGAGTGAAAGTTTTCTCAGTGGATATTTTTTAGAAAGCTCTGCTTCTGTAAGCAAGCTATCTGGACGAACTGTTGTGTCTCGATAAGCAGTTTGTATTGAATCACGCTGAATTTGAGTCCATGAAGTATCCTTCAACAACTCCATCATCGTGCTATCCTTTTTAGCACGATCAGGATCTTGAGAATAAAACTCAGGCGCTACTTTTTTGCCGATTGCACCATACAACTCGAACATTTTAGCGAATACCTCATCTGTGCGATAAGTATCCCAAAACTCAAGATTTGCAGTTGCTTTCAGGGTTTTACGCACACGCTCCTGATCTTCTACACCAGGAAGCTCAACGATAATACGGCCTGTCAGAGACTGACGCTGTACGTTGGCTTGAGTGATTCCGAATGGCTCAATACGCTTTTTGATGATGTTCTCTGTGTTGTTCAGTGCATCATCTGCTTCCTGACGAAGAATGGCAATGATATCGTCATCTGAAGTCTTAGCAGGGAATTTTCCCTTGTTCTCCATGGTGTCGAAAATGCGCCACATTTCCAAGCCTGTGGTGTTGTTCTTTTTCCACGCATCGTAGAAAAGATCCACATATGGAGAAGTTGAACTGCGTTGAGCTGCCTTTGCATCGGCAATGGACTTCACGAAAACAGGATTAGGATTTTTGTCGCTGAGGGCCACGAAGAGATCCGGGATGGATACCTCGAGGATTACGCTCATTCCGCCTTTGAGGTCAAGACCCAAGTTAAGCTCTTGTTCTTTGAGCTCATTGTAGGTTTTGCCGAAAAACGGATAAGCTTCAGCGTTGGCGCTATCGCGAAGAAGTTTGCGATAGAGAGCCGAGTGGGTGCTATCCCATTCTGTGAAAGTCACGCCTGCTGTTTCTAGCGAGTCGGTTGCCAGTTTCGCAATTTTCGATTCGTAGCGTTTTGCTACGTACCCGAAAGACAGCATGTAGATCACAATTACTGTGAGGAGGATTACGAAAATCCAGAGAAGCGATTTATTCCGCATGAATCAAACGAATTGGTAAGTCGGTACTTTTTTTAAGGGCGGCAAATATAAGTGACGCGCCCCTTGAAACGATTGTCAACAGGAAAGTTTCAGTATCAGGCTCAAGTTTTTTGCTTTCCAAAGGGTAAACAGCAAAAAAGCACCGCAGTAACGGTGCTTTATTTTTTTATGCTAATACCTGATAATCAGGCAAGATATCCTTTTTGAACGGCTTTCTTCATGGCTGCTGCCAATCCGATTTTGTTGATCGTCTTCATTCCTTTTGGAGTAACACGAAGCTCAACCCAACGTTTTTCGTCCTCAAACCAAAAACGTTTGTATTGAAGGTTTGGGTAAAACCTGCGCTTAGTCTTGATATTTGAGTGGGAAACTCTGTTTCCTGTCTGAGTGGTCTTTCCTGTAATCTGACAAATACGTGCCATGGCGAACTAATTTTAAAATGGGGCGCAAAGAAAGTACATTTTCACGGATTTTCAACCATTCATTGCTAAAATTTCTTTTCTCAGCATATTCAAACCCGCTTCGGATGCCATATTGATGTTGAATTCCCTGTTTTTTCCGAAGCGAAATTTCTCCGATTTCACCCCGTTTGGACCAGCGATTCCAATCCATACTGTACCCACGGGATTTTCCTCGGAACCTCCTGTAGGGCCAGCAATACCAGTAGTTGCCACGGCAAAATCCGTATTGAATTTATCCTTGCAACCAATGACCATTGCCTCTACAACTTGCCTCGAAACAACCCCGAATTGTGAAATTGTCTCAGGTGAAACTCCCAGTTCCGAAACTTTTATTTTTTCGTGATAAGAAACGATACTTCCGATGAAATAATCACTGCTTCCAGCAATCGAAGTCATCAAATGAGCAATATTTCCTCCAGTGCAACTCTCAGCCGCGGACACTGTTAATTTTTTATCCCGCAATAAGGCTCCCACAATTTCTTCCAAAGTCGACTTTTCAACGCCATATATATAAGTGTTGATGAGCAACCGCAATTCCTCCTCCTTTTGTTTTAAAACCTCGCGAATGCCCGGTATTGTTCCATAAACCGACATCCTCAATTTGACCATTCCCGGCGAGGGAAGGTATGCCAGTTTGATCTCATGTTTTGCCAGCGAATCTTCCCAATCCCGAATGATTTCAGCCAAAAAAGACTCTCCGGCTCCGATGGTCAGAATCGTCCTGTGTAGGATTTCTGGTGTCTGAAAGTGTTTCCTGATCATAGGAAAAACTTGTTCTTCCATCATTGATTTCATTTCGTATGGGACACCAGGCATTGAAATAATGACAGCCCCATTCTTCTCAAACCACATTCCGCAAGCTGTCCCTCTGTAATTCTGAATAACCTGACAAGCTTCAGGAAGTGCAGCTTGAAGGCGATTAACCTCCAACATTGGCAGACCACGATCCTTGAAGAAACCTGTTATTCGTTCCAATGCTTCGTCATTGATCTTGAGGGTGGTCTCGAAATAATTGCAGAGCGTATGTTTTGTGATATCGTCTTTCGTCGGGCCAAGTCCTCCGGTGACCACCACAACTTTTGATCTTGAAAGGGCTTCATCCAATGCTAGAATGATTTCCTCTCGCAGATCTGGAATGGACAAAGTTCTGTGAACCCTGATGCCAAGGGTATTCAGATGTTCTCCCAACCAGGCGGCGTTGGTATTGATCGTTTGCCCGATTAGCAATTCATCGCCGATACAAATAATTTCCGCTTGCATATGGTGCAAAGTAAAACCATTCCTTGATGTACAGAAAAACAACCAATCTGGAATAATAAATTGCTCGTACTTGATGAAATCAGTATTTTGGCAACGCAATTAATCCAAATATCATCATGAGAAAATTCTACTTATCATTCTTCTCTCTGGCATTTGTTTTTTCGGTTCAAGCGCAGCAACCTTTCCAGAAGCGCACTTACACACAGTCAAAACAAATGAAATGTACTCCGGAACATATTGATCCGGCAGCTCCGGCGGCACAATCGCCAACAGAACCTAAGCCCAACATTGGTATTTCTGCTTCAGCAAAATCCATGTCTTTGTGGGAACAGGTTATTGGTTACACAACTTACGATAACCAATCCAACAATTCAGTGCAACAACGTATCTATGTGGACAATTCTGAAATGGGACATGCGGCATGGACTATGAGTTTTCAGAGTTCTTCATGGACAGATCGTGGAACGGGTTACAACTCCGGTGCAGGATATATCTGGAGTGAAATCCCATACGATCGTCAGGAAGATGTTCGTACCGGATGGCCAGGTTTAATGCAAACCGGTGATGGCGGTGAAGCATTCATTTGCCACACTGGAACTGGCAACGTTAGTTTTGCTAAACGTTCAACCATTGGAACCGGTTCATGGACATTAACCACATTGCCTTCTGATTTAGGAATGGACATCCTTTGGCCACGCGCAGTAGCGGATGGCAATACCATTCACGTCATTGGCTTAAGCTATCCTACAACTGGTGGTGGCTCTTTGCTCAATGGTGTTGATGGCAACATTGTTTATTTCAGATCAACTGACAATGGCGCAACATGGGGAATTCAAGACCATGTTTTCGATTTGATCGATGCAAGTGAGTTTGCTGACCTTGAGTCTGACTCTTATGCTATCGATGCTAAAAACGGTAAAGTATCCATCGCTATTTTCAGTGAAGATCACGATTCTGTTTTGCTTTCATCTGATGATGGTGGCGATAACTGGGCTATGACCATTTTCATGGATTTCCCTATTCCAGGATACATCGGTGACCACGTGACAGATGTTGGTGAAGATGGAATCCTCGATACCATGCTCACAACTGATGGTGTTGGTTCTTTGATCATTGACAACAACGGCGTTTCTCACGTGAGTTTTGGTGAAATGGCCTTTTTCGATGATACCGAAGGAGATTCACTCTATACTGTGTTCTTGACAGACAGACTTCTTTATTGGAATTCAACTTTGCCTACTGACAGTATTTTGGTTATCGGTTCATATCAAGAAAGCGAGTTCGACACCAACGAAACCAATGACATTGCCATTGCCAATTCTCCCGACTACAGATGTTCACTGGCATCCATGTCTTCAATGGCAGAAGATGCTGACGGAAATATCTACGTGGTATTCTCTGCAGCCGATGAATTATTCCTAGGTAATCAGGTATTCCGTCACATTTATGTTACCAAATCATCAGATGGCGGTGTCACATGGATGGCCCAAGTAGAATTAACTCCGGATCTGGATGTGAATGAATACGAATATGTATTTCCATCGGTGTATAAAGATGTAAACGATATTCTTCACATCGTTGCACAGCGCGACTTTGAGCCAGGCTTAAGTGTGCGTGGAGATTTGGATCAGTCAGTAGAAAATGACATCATCTATCTGGCGGTCACCACCGATTTTGATATCACACCAGGTGTGAAAGATGCTACTGCTACACCTGATTTCAATCTTTATCCAAATCCAACCAACGGTGAAGTAACCATTCAAGGTGAAAACCTCGCTGGCATGACATTAACTGTTTTTGACAAGCAGGGTAAAGAACTTGTAAGAACACTCATCACCAAATCTGAGAATACATCACTCGATTTCACTGATCTGCCTTCCGGTGTTTATACCGTAACGCTGAGCAATGGATCGCAGAAGATGACCAAAGAAATGATGATCAAATAATTTGAATTTGTAAATTCAAAAAAAAGCCGTCAGAATATTCTGGCGGCTTTTTTTTGTCTTGTATTTCTGGTTAAATCAATTGGGCATTCTACCAAAACACATGAACAACAAGTGTTGCCGATGGCATGAGGATGGGATGCGTATTCTTAAAGCCACTCCTAACTCTAATCATTCTCTATCCAATCAAAAAGAAATCTTTCGTCGAAATCAATTTCATAGTGTTTGAGCCAAGCTTTGTATTCCATTTGAAAACTGTGTTTCTCATGATGAGTCTCCTGATTGTGGATATAACCTACTACTCTGGCAATATGATCATGTGAAACAGAAAAGTTTCCGAATCCATTTTGCCAATTGAACTTTGATTTCGACAAATGACTTCGATTGATAAAGTTGGTAGAACTTACCTTAAGTTCTTTGACGAAATCGGAAAGTTTCACATCGCTTCTTAAGTGAAACAAAATATGAATATGATCAGGCATAGCATGGATCGCAAGTAGTTTCATCCCGTTATTCTGAACAAAGCCTGTAATGTATTTGTGAAGTTCTTCTTTCCACACCTTTTCAATCAAGGCTTCTCTGTATTTAACAGCAAATACCACATGCTGATAATTTCGAGAATATGAGGCTGGTTTATAAGCTGGTTTTGCATTGAATTCGATAACGGCTCAAAATTGTAAAATCCAGCTGAATCATATTGGAATACAATATTTCTGTTTGCCATAATTTATACATGCCACCCCTATAGGGTGGGCCCTTCAATCAGAAAGGAATTGATGCACAGCTAGACCATTTTTCCAATAGACATGATACCCCTAAGGGGTATTAATAAGATAAGATTCCTTCCAAAAACCAACTTTATGATTCGTAAATTTCTAAACTTCCAAACTCGCCTAGGTGAGTAGCCTCGGACCCAGTAGAGGTCGCATGTATATTGAATCAAATCCAAGCGAGCAGTCCCAGACTCTCTACAGGTCGCAGATATGTTGAAGCAGAACCAAGCGAGCAGTCCCCGACTCTGAACGGGTCGCAGGTATATTGAAGCAAATCCAAGCGAGCATTCCCCTACTCTGCAAGGGTCGCAGGTATATTGAAGCAAATCCAAGCGAGCAGTCCCCGACCCTGTAGGGGTCGCATGTATATCCCTTAAACTCAATAAATCTAAACGGAGAATAATGACGATGGATTCGTCTGAATGATGACCAGTCATTTTCAACTGATTTAATCCAAAATTCTCAGCAATTTTCCAGAACCCCGGCAAATGCCTCCTTATTAATCTTCTTTATTTATCCGATGCCTTTCCACACGCACATTTCCACCAAGAAGACCATTGACCAATGAAATAAAAATGGCAAACAGTATTGCGGACCAAAAAGACTCAATCACAAAACCGGGTACGATCTGATCTGCTATCATTAGCATCGCGGCATTGATGACCAAAAGAAACAACCCCAACGTCAGAATAGTCGCCGGAATGGTCAATGCAATCAGGATAGGTTTCACAAAAACATTGAGCAACGCAAGGATCAAAGCCGTAATGATCGCTACCCAAGGTTTGTCAAAATGGACACTGTCCATCAAATAATCTCCAATCAATAAAGTGAGTGAAGTACTGAGGACCTGCAAAACAGGTTTTGGAATTTTGTTTTCGTTTTCCATTTCACAAAATTACATGCACGAGGGGTCATCTCATGGCATGAAATATTCGCCCTCCTTTCTCCCTTTGACCCAGAGCGACTTCTGAGAGAAATAACTTTTCATCACAAAGCATCAACATCCTGCGAATGGCTGTCATCCTGATTTAATTTTGCCCCACAATACCATCAACATGAAATTCTTTATTGATACCGCCAATCTTGATCAAATACGTGAAGCTGCAGAACTCGGCATCCTCGACGGAGTAACTACCAACCCTTCATTGATGGCCAAAGAAGGCATTAGTGGAAAAGATCAGGTGATGAAACATTACAAAGCCATTTGCGAAATTGTTGGCGACGGTGATGTAAGTGCAGAAGTCATTGCAACCGATTTGCAGGGAATGATTACGGAAGGTGAAGAATTGGCAGAATTGCATCCAAACATTGTGGTGAAAATCCCGATGATCAAAGATGGTATCAAAGCTTTGAAGTATTTCAGTGAAAAAGGCATCAGAACAAATTGCACGCTTGTTTTCTCTGCCGGCCAAGCTTTATTGGCAGCAAAAGCAGGTGCTTCTTATGTATCACCTTTCATTGGCAGATTGGATGATGTATCTACCGATGGTCTTGACCTCATTGAACAAATCCGTTTGATTTATGACAATTACGGATTTGAAACTGAAATTCTTGCGGCATCTGTTCGTCACCCCATGCACATCATCAACTGTGCTGAAATTGGTGCGGATGTCATGACAGGTCCTTTGAGTGCTATCCTCGCTTTATTGAAACATCCACTCACAGACATTGGCCTTGCTCAGTTTCTTGCCGACCATAAAAAGGCAGCAGAAGCAGTGAAAGCCTGACGATTCTTTGGTCCAAATAGTGATAAAAAATGATTGTAGAAATCCTTCCTGAAAATCCGGACCAACGCAAAATCAAACAGGTGGTGGAGTGTTTGAAAAGTGGCGGTGTAATTATTTATCCGACCGATACAGTTTACAGTATTGGTTGCGATATCGAAAACAACAAAGCCATCGAACGTATTGCTCGCCTCAAAAACGTGCGGGCCGATAAAGCCAATTTCTCTTTGGTGTGTCACGATTTGAGTCACATCACAGAATATTCGCGGCAGGTAAGTAACTCCGTTTTCAAAATGATGAAACGAGCACTACCCGGTCCTTACACATTCATTCTTGAAGCAGGAAAAAAAATCCCATCCATTTTTTCAGACAGAAAAAAGACCATTGGTATCCGAGTTCCGGATCATCTCATACCTCGTGAAATTGTGAAAGAATTGGGACGACCCATCATTGCTACTTCTGTACATGATGACGATGAAATCATCGAATACACGACTGATCCCAATCTCATTCATGAGAAATTCGAACACCTGGTAGACATGGTCATTGACGGTGGATTCTGTGGACTTGAAGCTTCAACTGTTTTGGATTGTACGGGTGCAGTCGTAACTGTAATTCGGGAAGGCAAAGGCACCATCGATTTCATCTGAACGTCATTGCTTTCAAGATAAAAATTATTCCTCTTTTCATGCAATCTTCCTCAGGCCATCAATTCTGTGATGGCAAGTGGTAAATGCGCGATAATGTCACTGGCCAACAATCCCACACCTGTCAATGACGTAGCGAAATCTCCGGCGAGTCCATGCACATACACTCCCAATGGCGCGGCATCCTCCGGCTTGTAACCTTGGGCAAGAAACGATGTGATGACTCCTGTGAGTACATCTCCGGAACCGGCTGTAGCCATGGCAGGATTTCCACTTGCATTAAAAAACAAACGACCATCTGGCAAAGCCGTGGCACTGTGCGCTCCTTTGAGCACTATGATCAAATCATGTTTCGAAGACATCAATCTCAGTGTTTCCAATCGTGAAAAATGATCATCGTGTTCTCCAAACAATCTGTCAAACTCGCCAACATGAGGTGTTAATATACTTTTCGAAGGAACATCTTTCAATAATTTTTTTGTTGCGATGAGGTTGATGGCATCTGCATCCAATACCAAAGGCCCAGAATTTTCATGTAAAAATCTCCGGAGCATCATAGCTGTTTCAGGAGCCTGTCCGATGCCCGGACAAATTCCTGTCGCATCAAATCCTATCGATGGTTTACATGATGATAATGCTTCCACACCATCATCTGGATCGCACATCGCTTCTGGCAAAGCGGTAAGAAGTGCTTGTTCTGCACATGAAGGCACACTCACAGTGACAAGTCCTGCGCCTGCCCTCAGCACAGCGCGAGCTGCCAGTATTGCAGCGCCGGTTTTACCGCGACTGCCTGCAACAATCCTCGCATGACCAAATTGATTTTTATGACTGAATTTTTTTCTAGGAATAACGATCTCAGATGCCTCTCTTGATTGAAAAAACACCAGATCACATGGTTCCTTTTCTTCAAAATCTTCATCCAGGCCAATCGAAACAATCTGCAGCGCTCCGACATAACGATGATTTTCCGGAAACATCATCGCGTTTGGGAACTTCGATGGCCAGGGTAAGATCAGCACAAATGACCGCACCGGCTTGCGCTTCCATCAAATCGGGTAACATACCTGAAGGAACGTCAATAGATATTTTACGCTGAGGAAGTTCATTGATCTTTTCAACAAGATCAGCACGCCAACCATCGAGAATCCTATTCAAACCATTGCCAAAAATGGCATCTATGATCACCACATCCTCGCTCAAAACAGGCCATTCTGAATCTTCTTTTAAAAAATTTACAGCGATATCCGCTCCCACGACTTCGTCGAGGAAATGTCTGAAATCAGGGCTTCCTTGGTCGGGATCACCAACAATCAAGACCCTTACTTCGTTGCTGTGTTGATGTAATGAAAGTGCGATCACCAGACCATCACCACCATTGTTACCTGTGCCGCAAAAAAACACAAACTCCGTACTCAATTCTTTCTCCATGATTTCTCTGGCACACTCTTCACCAGCTACACTCATCAATTCATAAGAATGTTGGTGATGTTTGCTGATGGTCTCTTGGTCCCATTTGGCGACTACCGGTGAAGTGAACATTTTCATGATACAAATTTGAGTGGTAATGGTGCTCAAGCCAAAAGCAATCTGACTGCTTACACAAATTGCCGCCAGACCGCAGAAAAAGACCATTCTTCCGATCAAGAAAGTGTTCAATCCAGTTCTGAAGCTATTCCAACATCAATAAGTTGAATATTCAGTGGTTTAACACAACACTCGTCCACAATTCGCCGTTCGCAAGTTTAACAACCAGCAAGGAACACACTTTGGCCCGATTTTACTTTCGGACATTGGTAAAAACCACCTCATGAAAAACGTAAAGAAACTGCTCTTTGCCCTGCTCGCGGCTTTTATATCGCTGAATGTCGCAGCACAGGTGCCCGTTGCTTTGTATGACAATACAAAGATTTATAGGGAAGCTTTGGAACTTTTCGACCACGAAAAATATGTTCCGGCAAAGGAAAAATTCGAGGATTTCATCAGACTCGAAAAAAACCCTCAACATGCCTTGCGCATCAATTCAGAGTATTACAGCGGAGTTTGTGCGCTTTATCTGCTGCATAAAGATGCCGAATACCAACTTGAAAAGTTCGTTCTTGAGCATCCAGATTCTCCATGGAAACAACGTGCTTTTTTCGAGCTGGCGACTTTCAACTATCAGAAAAAATCCTATAAAAAAGCGCTTGAATGGTTCGATCATGTAGATATGAAAGAACTGAGCAATGCAGAAAAAACTGAGTTTTATTACAAACGAGGTCATGCTCGTTTTGAAGAAGGCGATAAATCGAATGCCCGTGTCGATTTCTTTGAAGCCAAACAAAATGAAAGCGAATTCAAACAACCTGCGCTTTACTACTACAGCCATATCACCTATGAACAAGGTGATTATCAAACCGCACTAGAAGGTTTTTTACAGCTCGAGAATGATCCTGTATTCAAGGCTTTGATGCCATATTACATCACACAGATTTACTACAAACAAAAAAAGTACGATGAAGTTCTTCGTTACGGCCCAACAGCATTGGCTCAAGCCGAAACCAATGCGACCAAACGTGTTCCAGAAATTGCAAGACTGATTGGCGATTCATATTGTATTAAAGAAAATTATGCAGCTGCATTGCCCTACCTCGAGCAATATCATGCTGCTACTGACAAGGCCGAGATAACACGTGAAGATTATTATCAGCTTGGTTATGCCTATCATAAAACCAGTCAATGGCAAAAAGCAGTGGATAGCTATGGAAACTGTGATGATGAAAACGACGAACTTCATCAACGTTCTTCTTACAACATGGGAGAATGTTATCTCAAACTGGAGCAAAAAGAATACGCAAGAAATGCATTTGAAGATGCATCGAACATGACGTTCAATCCGGAGATACAGGAAGATGCGATGTTCAACTATGCTAAACTCGCGTTTGAACTATCCTACAATCCATTTCATGAAGCCATCACCGCATTTGAAGAGTATCTGGAAAAATATCCGAATAGCAAAAGACGCGATGAAGCATATGAATTTCTGTTGAACGTGTATATGAAAACACGCAACTATGAAAGAGCCCTCGCCGCTCTCGAAAAAATTCAGAATAAAGACAATCGCGTGAAAGAAGCTTATCAGGTCGTAGCATACAACAGAGGTGTCGAACTTTTTCAAGCTGAAAAATTTGCTGATGCCGATAAGTCATTCGACAAAGTTTTCACCTATCAAATCAATCCTGTAGTAAGTGCAGATTCACGTTTCTGGAAAGCAGAAGTGAGTTATCGCCTACGCGATTACAACAAAGCTATTCAGCGCTATCAAGAATTTTTTACGGAAGCTGGAGCATACAACAGTGAATTCTATGGTGCGGCACATTACGGCTTCGGATATGCCTATTTCAAAAAAGGTTTGGATGAAGACAATTTTGACCTTTCAACAAATCTTTTCACCAATGCCAATACATCCTTTAGAAAATACGTCGATGGCAGCCACGCAAAGATCCCAAAAAAGTAAGTGACAGCTATCTCCGAATTGGCGATTGTTTTTATGTGAATAAAAGCTATGCACAAGCCATTCAATATTATGACAAGGCTGCATCTGAAGATCAGGCAGGTCGCGAATATGCCTTGTATCAAAAAGCCATGAGCTATGGATTCGACGGACAACCTGACAAAAAAAGTTGGGTGCTCAAAAGTCTTTTGACGGAAAATCCTGACTCAAAATTTGAAGTGGATGCAAAGTATGAGTTGGCAAAAACATATCTGCTTCAAAACAGATTGTCTGAAGCAAAAACCTACTACGGTGATATTCTAAAAAATCACACCGCATCGCAGTACGCAAAAGTTTCTTTGAAGGACATGTGCCTCATTTATGTGAAAGAAGGGAACAACGAAATGGTGAAAGAATCCTGGACAGAAATCAAAACAAAGTACAAAAGTGATCCTGTGGTGTGCGATGCTTATGCCATTTGCAAATCTGTTCTGATTGAAGATCCCGAGTTCCAGAATGATGCCATCACCATCTGTGGCGCATCCAAAACAGAAGTGGAAGAAGAAGTGTATACCAAAGCAGTTGCTTATGCGCAGGATGGCGATTGTAACACGGCTATCATCAAGCTGAGCGATTACCTAAACAAATTCCAACCTGCATATTACGGTTTGGATGCCAACTACTATCTCGCCAATTGTTATTTCGATAAGAAGGACTTCAATAAATGTCTCGAGGCATGTAATGCTGTCATCGCACAAGGATCATCGAATTATCTCGAAGAATGCCTCGTTATGGCCGCAACGATATCATACAACAATGAAGATTACACCCAAGCTCTAAATCATTACCGTGATTTGGAACAGACTGCTTTGCTGAAGAACAATATTCTGGAAGCACAGATCGGATTGATGAGATGTTATTACAAAATCGGTGAATTTGCTGATGCAAGAATGTATGCCGACAAAGTCATTTCCAATGTAAGTACTCCGGAAGAAATCAGGACTACAGCCTACCTGTGGCGCGGACGAATCCTGAAACAGAATTCAGAATACGATGCTGCTATTGCTGATTACAAAGAAGTGATCAAAAGGATTGGCGCATCGGAAGCAGCAGCAGAATCGAAATATGGAATTTCATTTTGTCTATACTCCAAAGGTGAATACAAAAAAACCGAAACAGAATTATTTCAGTTGATTGAAAAATATTCCGGTTATCCCGAATGGAAATACCGGGCATTCCTGTTGTTGGCAGACACTTACATGGGTATGAAAGACTATTTCCAGGCTCGTGCAACAGTGAACGCCATTCTGGAAAATGTCACAGAACAATGGGTGATTGACGAAGCCAATCATAGAAAAGCACAGTTGGATGCGCTGGAAAATCCGCAACCAACCAGCGGCGGAAACAATGACATTGAAATTGATCTCGTACCAGACAACAATTAAACACACTCGATCATGAACATGAATATCCGAATTATCCTGATACTCGTATTCAACGCTGCCATCGGAGTGTTGAATGCACAGCGAGATACAACGCTGACTTATGATGCTATTTTCACAGGAGAAAGAAAATTATTCCTCCGTGATGCCAATAAAATTTCGGTCTTCCCTGTCACCAAAGACAGCGTGGTACAGATGACCAAAATTCAATACAGCACACTTCCTATGCCGAAGGCTGTCACCATTGAACCGCAAATCATTCCCGCTGCCAAAATCAATGTGGATGAAAAACTCGGGTATCTGTATCGCGGATACATCAAGGCGGGTTATGGTACATACAACACCATTCCAGTTGACTTTTATTACACCGATGGAAGATCGAAAAAAGGAACTTACGGTGTACACTATCAACTCCTTCGAGGTGATGGCGTAAGTCTCGATGACAAGGATAGCATTGCAGATCGCTATAGCGACAACCGAGCAGAAGTGTGGGGCAAGTGGTTCTTCAACAAAACACAGCTCATTGGTAAAATGAATTGGGAGCGCAACCTCACCCATTGGTATGGCGGTTTGGATGTGAAAAACGATTCAACCATCCCTCCATTTGACAGTCTGAAATTTGAGCAACGCATGAACACCCTCGGAGGCGGTATGCGTTTCCTTTCCTATCAGCGCGATACAGGTGATTTTAATTTCGATGGTGAAATTTATTTGCGCAATTCGAAAGATCATTATGCCGGCAGCGAAACCAATTTTGATTTCCTTGCTCACGGCAGAATGCTTGAAGATAGCACGCTCTATGCGATGGATATCGGAGTGAACTACAACAAATTCAAATTCACCGGTCCAAAACTCGATGGATTGAACATGGATCTGAATAACACGCTGGCTTATGAAGCGGACGACAGTGATTTCAAAGCGAGATCATGGGACAACGCTGTGATCAAATTTGTGCCGACAGCCAGCACAACTTGGAAAGGACTTCGCGCAAAAGTGGGTATGGGAATTTATATTGAAGGCCGGAGCTCAAATCCAGGCCATTTCTACCCACTTGCAGATGTGAGTTACAATATCCTCGATGGAGTGATCGTGCCATACGCTGGTGTCAGGGGAAATGTAGAACCAACGACCTACCTTTCATTGTATCGTGAAAATCCGTTCATTCAAACCTTCCCCAAACTGCGTAACAAGAACAACAAACTGGATGTGTATGCCGGAATTGGTGGAGCCGTTTCGCATGCGATCTCATACAGCGTCGGATTCAATTACCTTGAATATGGCAATTTCGCATATTTCATCAACGATACGCTCACTTTTGCCGCTAACAACTATTACACACACGGAAACGTATTTCATGTCGTTTATGACGATCTGACGGCTTACAATTTCCATGGAGAACTCGCTTTGTATGCAGGCGAAAAATGGAAAGCCAATGTTCGCGGGGACTATTTCAAATATGAAACAGACCTTGAAACCCGCCCATGGCATCAGCCTTCCATCAAGATCATGGCCAATGCCCAATACAATCTAAAAAGTAAATTCATCATTGGCACGGATATCTTCTACATTGGTTCAAGATGGGCCAAATCGACCATTCCGGTGAGTGGCGGTAAGGAAGTTGTGGATGAATTTTACGGGACAAAATCCTACGAATACAAACTGAAAGGATTCCTCGATGCCAATTTCAAGGTTGAATACCGCTATAACAAGCGACTTTCCATGTGGACGCAATTCAACAACGCTTTTGCCATGAAATACCAACGTTGGGGAGGCTTTAACAACCAACAATTTTTGGCCATGCTTGGAGCCACGTATGCCTTCTAAAATCCAGTTGAATTTCAACCCTTTTTCAGCACAATTCCCAAACTGCTGAAAATAGGTAAAAAAGCACCTGAAAACAAACACAATTCAAACACCGCTAAAACCCTTATATATCAAGGGATTCAGCGGTGTTTATAGTTTGTGAAAAATTGTAACTCAGAATACCCAAAAAATGCAGTTTCTAAGGCACAACTTTCGTAAATTTGCGTACCTTAAAAAAAGGCTGTTTGACACAGCTTTTTTTATTACCTGATAGTCAATAACAAATTCTAAAAAATAACCGTGGAAGAAAGTCTTACTATGAGCGAAGAAACGAAAACCAAAACCGCTTCAAATTACACTGCAGACAACATTCAAAGTCTTGAAGGTATGGAGCACGTGCGTATGCGCCCATCGATGTATATCGGTGATACAGGTGTACGTGGTCTCCACCATCTCGTATATGAAGTTGTAGACAACTCCATTGACGAAGCGCTTGCGGGATATTGCGATACCATCACTGTAAGCATCAACGAAGACAATTCCATTACCGTTACAGATAACGGACGTGGTATTCCTGTTGATATACACAAAAAAGAAGGGGTTTCTGCCCTTCAGGTGGTTATGACGAAAATCGGTGCCGGTGGTAAATTCGATAAAGGTTCTTACAAAGTATCGGGTGGTTTGCACGGTGTCGGTGTGAGTTGCGTAAATGCACTTTCTACTCACCTCCGTGCTGAAGTTCACCGCGAAGGAAAAATGTATGAGCAGGAATACAGTATCGGAAAACCTCTTTACCCAGCTCGTGAAGTGGGACCTACAGATCGTCGTGGTACTACCGTAACTTTCAAACCGGACACTTCCATCTTTGATGTATTCGAATACAACTACGTTACTCTCGCTGGTCGTTTAAGAGAACTTTCTTTCCTCAATAAAGGAATCAAACTTACCCTCACGGATAAGCGCGTCATTGACGAAAACGGCAACCCAAAATCGGATACATTTTTCTCCAGTGAAGGTCTCATCGAATTCGTAAAATACCTCGATGAAACGCGTCCTGCCATCATCGGTAAAATCATTCACATGGAACGTACCGATGGAGAAATTCCGGTGGAAGTTGCCATGGTTTACAACGACTCTTTCAACGAAAACGTTCATTCGTATGTAAACAATATCAATACACACGAAGGTGGTACTCACCTCAGTGGTTTTAGAAGAGGTCTTACTGCAACACTGAAAACCTTCGCGGAAAAAAGTGGTATGCTGGAAAAACTAAAACTCGAAATTTCTGCCGATGACTTCCGAGAAGGTCTCACAGCAGTTGTTTCAGTGAAAGTGGCAGAACCTCAATTCGAAGGACAGACCAAAACGAAACTCGGAAACCGTGAAGCAGATGCCCCGGTTTCTCAAGTGGTGCGCGAAATGCTGGAAGCTTATCTCGAGGAAAACCCTCAAGATGCCAAGCAAATCGTAAACAAAGTCGTTCTTGCTGCTCAAGCCAGACACGCGGCTAAAAAAGCTCGTGAAATGGTGCAGCGTAAAGGTGTTGGCGGCGGTGGCGGTTTGCCTGGAAAACTTGCTGACTGTGCCGAAAAAGATCCTGCACGCTCTGAGTTGTTCCTCGTTGAGGGTGACTCCGCAGGTGGTACTGCTAAACAAGGTCGTGACCGCCAGTTTCAAGCGATTCTTCCACTCCGTGGTAAAATCCTGAACGTGGAAAAAGCCATGCAACACAAAGTGTTCGAAAACGAGGAAATCCGAAATATGTACACCGCTCTCGGTGTAAGTATCGGAACAGAAGACGACAGCAAAGCTCTCAACATCGCCAAACTTCGCTATCACAAAGTGGTGATCATGTGTGATGCCGACGTTGACGGTAGCCACATCGAAACACTTATCTTGACCTTCTATTTCCGACACATGAAAGAGCTGATTGAAAAAGGTCACATCTATATCGCTACTCCTCCACTCTACCTCGTGAAAAAAGGTCAGAAAGCTGAGTACGCATGGAACGAAGAACAACGCGATGCACTCATCGCTGAGATGAAAGGAAATTCCGACGCATCAACAGTCAATGTTCAGCGATACAAGGGTCTCGGTGAAATGAATGCTGAGCAGCTTTGGGAAACAACCATGAATCCTGAAAAGCGCACGCTCCGCAGAGTAACCATCGAAAACGCCGCTGAATGCGACCACATCTTCTCAATGCTGATGGGCGATGAAGTACCACCGCGTCGTGCCTTTATCGAGTCAAATGCGAAGTACGCCAAGATTGACGCATAATTTTTGCAAGAATCATCATACAAGGAGGCCATATGGCCTCCTTTTTTTTTGGATCATATCATCGATTTGTTTTCCTTCGTTGTATGGAATCAAAACAAAAACTCAGTTTTGAATGTCAGGTCACAATGAACTCGCTCATTCATTGCAATCAAAAAACCTGGTGGTGCGATGCATGCCAAAAACACATACATGATTTTCGACATACATCGCGTGAAGATTTTAATCAAGTGATCCGCGAAAGTCAAGATGAAGTCTGTGGAATTTACAATAGTGATTCCAACGGCAATATTTTCTTTCTACAGAAAACAACACCCATTCCTTTTCTCAAAGCAGTAGCGTTGGCCATACTCCTTTGTTTCAGCACAGATTTGTTTTCAATACCTCCATCACAAGAAGAGCAATTGAAAGCCGTTCGCAATGAGTGGTTGCATAAAGACAAACAAGACGACTCGGTTACGGTAACCATTCGATTAAAATTAAATCGTGAAAGGTTGAAAAACACCATTGTCAAGGTAAAGGTCAATGACAATCAGAATGCTCAGGAAGTAGAGACAGACCAAAGAGGAAAGCTGCACTTGCGTTTTGCAAAAACAGATGTAGTAAAAAGCATCGAAATTCAAATACACGACGCTCAAAGGCCCATTGTCTTCGCAACAGAAGAAGCATTGGAAAAATTATGCACGAAGCCCATCCTCATCGATGTGCAATATGGAAATCGCCGGGGAAAATTCTAACCTTTACTTTGTTCCACAAATTCGCGTCCTGCCGCATCCAATAGTTTCGTGTACTTCTTCATTGAACGAAGTACAATAAAGACAACAAATGCAATCAAAAGAGCGATATGCCAGAAAGGGCTAACAACTTCTTTCCATGAAATAAATCCGAAGTGAACGTAATTCTTCAACGCATCCACCATGGCAAAAGAAAGGAATATGGCGAAGAAACCATTGTACTCTCTCTTCATCACATTTTTCATAGAGAAGTCAACGCCAGACTTTTTCCATTGAAACCATGCCGGCCAAAAAGAAGGAACTCTTGATGACCAATCCAGGTAAGATTGACCGAATTTTTTACGCAAAAAATACTCTTCAGCGAACATGATTCTTTCATAATAAAGCCAGAACATCAATGAGCAAACGAGTGTGAACCACCAATTGCCTACATATATGATGATCCCAAGCCACATGAAAAAATTACCGAGGTATAATGGATGTCTCACCACTGAATAAATTCCTTTGGTATTCAAAACTTCCGCTACCTGGCCTTCCTTCGTATTGCGGCCACTTGTACCTTTAGGAGTATATCCAATGGTAATTGCCCGGATCAACTGACCTATGAAGGCGATTCCCAAACAAATCAAAGCCCAGTTGAGATCAAAATGTGGCAGATGTTGATCAGCCCCGGAGAATATCACCAGTGCAGCCAAAAAGTAGAGAACAATGGGAAGAAAACTGCGCCAGCGAAATAGCCAGTTTCCGGATTTGTCGAATTCTTCTATCAATGCCATAATGGCGGCGAAGATGGGGAGGAAGTCGCAATACACAAAACAAGTTTAACCCAGTTGACATGTAATTATTCACTTTTCATTCATCGTTATGTATTGTGCAATTTCCGGTATATTGCATCAGTAAGGTATGAAACTCGCACTACTCATATGCCTGCTTTGGGGCGCCTTGAATGGCTTGTCTCAAAACACCTTGACCATATCTGGTAAGGTAACCGATATGTCAAATACAGAGGGTATACCCGATTGTTTGGTGCAAGTCAATGGCACCAATATCCGTGTAAAACCAATGAAGCAGGAGAATACACTTTGCCATGCAAATCATGCACAGATACCACCTCAATCACCTTCACAAGGATGAATTATTTTGATGAAGTAAGGACATTGTCATCCGCTAAAAAAAGGGATCAGCTATACTATCTCAATGTTCAAATGCAATTCACTTCATACATCCTGAATGAAGTGAACATTTCCAACAGACCGGATACCGTTTGGGGTGATGAAAAACTGAATGTGGCCGATTTTGCTTTCATCAAAAGTGATTTATTGCTTTTGACCTATGACCATGAATTGCGTTGGAAAAAACAACAGGAAAGTCATACAACCCTTTTCGAAGATTGCCAACTGATCCTGCTCGATAGCAACGACAAAGAAATCACCAGATGTGTGGTGCCGGATATTGCCATTCGATTCTACACCAAATACCTCGGAGAAGTGTTTCTGCAATGCCGCAATGCATTGTATTATGTTTGGTTTGATGGTGAAAAAATCTTCCTTGAAGAATTGCCCTACGAACAATTTCGGGAAAACTATGAACCTGTGATTGACACCTCAGCCCAGTTCAATTATCTATCGAATTACTCCGAGAGTTTTCCTGAATTCTACTACATGAGAAATACCAAAGGCGATACTGCATTGTATCGCTTCAGAAGAATCATCGATGAACAAATGATGGAGATTTTTCGGAGTGAATACAAATATCTCGATCCAAGAGACAAATTAGAAGCTTTCAGATATGAACTCAAAACGGGTATTGACAAAGAAATTGTAGGTGGATATATGTCCGGCTTCGCGAAATCGATCTATTACCATCCACTCAATGTGCCGATGTTTCTAAATGATGATACGCTCACCATGTTCGATCATCATCACAATAGAATTGTGAGATTCAATGCCATTGGACAAGCCATTGACAGCGCAGAAATACGATATCATCTCATGAAAAACCCTATAAATGGGGTGAGAGGATTATTAGAGATCAAACCACAAGAAAGTTCTATACTTATTTTCAAACCAGCGGACTTACTGATGTGATATCCATCAATACCTCTAATGGTGCAACAGGAAAAGCCACAAGACTTACCCATCCATATGTGGAAAAAATACGCATGAGAAACGGCTGGATTTACTACGTCTATCGCCCTTTTGAGAGTTTACAAACCAGATATCTCTATCGCGAAAGGATAGGATGAGGACAAGACATCTGTCATGTTTTCTTCCTTTCAATATAGTTTGACGTAATTTCGTGACTCAAACTTAACCATATGAAACAGTATTATTTTCTGGTTGTCCTGACCATTTTTTCAATTCAAAACAGTTCTGCGCAGAATGAAGGTTCTGCATTTACACTCACAGGCATGGGAGTTTCCACTCCTTTCGCAACAGACTATCAGGCGCTGGGAATCAATCCTGCCAATCTTGATCTGCTACCACGATATGAAGATAAAATGGTCACCATGGGTTTGGCCGAATTTGGTTTTTCATTTTACTCCGAGGTTCTTACCAAACCGGAATTGAAACAAAATTTGTTTCAGGAAGACATTAAGGATTTTAATAAAGAACAACAAAAGGCTTATGCAATAGAGTTTGCAAACTCAGACAATGCAATGGACTTCGACATCATGACTTTCGGACTTTCCATTCGCACTAACAAACTCGGTACGTTTGCCTTTAGTTCAAGAGATCGGGTGAATTTCTATTCAAAATTCGGCCAACAGGTTTCCGACATCATGTGGCTCGGTTATCAAGCTGATTATTTCGATTCACTTGTTGTCGATCTAGGTAACGGGAATTTAGATACCATTCCGAATACCGACGACATCGATCAAGCGACTTTAGATAAAGTGCAACAAGGAATTACCTCTCTGCAGAATGCACAAAATCTGTCTCAAATTCTTCAGGGAACCAAATTGGGATTTAGCTGGTTTCGCGAATTCAATTTGGGCTGGGGTAAAAAACTTTTGTCAACTGAAAATCTCGAGGTTCACGGTGGTCTTGGCGTAAAATTCATTGTCGGTCAAGGAATGTTGGAGTTGAATGCCGAAAATGGTCAGGCCACTGCTTTCAGCGCATTGTCTCCTGTTTTTCAAGTTGAATATGGCAGCATTGCCGAAGAAAATCCTTCTGCTTATGATTCAACAGCAGGAAATTTGAAACCGGTAGGTTATGGTTATGGTATTGATTTGGGTGGTACCATCGTTTACAAAGAAAACTTCCTTTTCAATGTTGCATTGAATGATATTGGAAAAATTACTTGGGACGGAAACCTCTACAAACTGAAAGATGTAGCCATCACGAACTTCAAAAGTCCTGGTTTGGAAAGTGTGGATATTCTTAGTCAATTGGACGCCCTCAATGGCGGTGATGGATTGCTCGAATGGCAAGGTGAAACAAAACGTGTTACTAGTCTTCCTTCAACCATCAGAATTGGTGCTGGATATGACAATAGAAAATCAATACGTGTAGGAGCCGATGTCATCATGCCGATGTCAGAAGAATTGGGCAACATCCAAAATGCAGCGATTTCTGTGGGTGGAGAGTTTTCTCCAATGCCTTGGGTGCACTTACAAGCGGGATTCACCCAAGGAGGTAACTACGGTATGAAAATACCTGTTGGTGTCTACTTTACCATTGGCGCTGGTACATACGAAATTGGAATTGCATCGCGGGATTTTGTAACATTCTTCCGCGATAACGATCCTACTATTTCGATGACAACTGGTTTCCTTAGATTCCGTTTCTAATTTTCTACAAGGGTACATTAACAGTTTTTACCGAATAGGTTCATACCAATTCAAAGAAGAAATCGTTTCTTCGGGGTAAACTTTGCACCCATGAACATCAGGAACATTTTTGCGTATCTGCTTTCCACCATCGTTATCCTCATCGCTTTGATGTCGCTCCTTGCGATTTGGGATATCATTCAATGGGAATATGTACAAGCATATTTCGGAAAAACGGTGAGATCACTTATTGTTATCTCCATCAGTGCCGTAGTGATTTATTTGATTCAATCACTGCTTTTCAAAAAAGAAGCTGAAGTAAAAACTGAACAAAAAAGTGTGTAAAGTGGTTTCCACTCAAACTACCGTTATGCTAAAAAAACTCTTCTCCGCATTCATTTGTGTCATATCGCTTTTAGCTTGCGGCCGCAATGAACCACGTCACATCTCTAAATTCGAATTCAGCAAAATGATCGAGGAAGAAAATCCAACCACAAACGACAGTGTAGAAGTCGCCACATTTGGCGCCGGATGTTTCTGGTGCGTTGAAGCAATTTATCAGAATGTAAACGGCGTGATCAAAGTCCAAAGCGGATATAGTGGCGGAACAATCAAAAACCCATCCTACAAAGAAGTTTGCAATGGCACCACAGGTCATGCCGAGGTTTGCCAAATCACCTTTGACCCGAGGGTAGTTTCATTTGCTCAATTGCTCGAAGTCTTTTTTGGCACTCATGACCCAACGACTTTAAACAGACAAGGCGCTGATGTCGGTACACAATACCGATCTGCAGTCTTTTATCACAATGCAATACAAAAGGAACTTGCAGAACTTGCGATCAAAGCTGGAAACGAAAGTGGCAACTGGCCAGATCCAATTGTAACCGAAGTGAGTGCGTTTGGTACTTTCTATCCCGCAGAAGACTATCACGATGATTATTTCAATCTGCACGGAGAACAACCATATTGTCAGATGGTTATTGCTCCTAAAGTGGACAAATTCAAAAAGAAATTTTCGGAGTATATGAAGAAGTAAACTTTACTTCACGGGCCTGTCTGGCCGAATGATCACTTCACTAATCACTGTGTTTTCTGGAGCTTCAATGCAATGCTGAATTTGCAGTGCAACCGCATAAGGATCCATGGCGGTGGCAAAATACTGTTTGTAGTCTGCAAGCATTTTCTCATCCGTAGTGGTATCAATAAAACCTGTGTTCACAGCCCCAGGACTAATCATGGTTACTTTGACCTTGCCCGCTAGTTCAAGGCGAATTCCATCACAAATAGCTTTCACCGCGTGTTTTGTCGCTGCATACATCACCGAATTCGGAAAAACCTGATGCGAAGCCACACTTCCTACATTGATGATCGAACCATGAACATCTATCAGATTGGGTAGAAATACATGAATCACGTTCATCACACCTTTCACGTTGATGTCCACCATACGATGCCAATGATCGATCGGTCCATCTTCAATTCTTTCGAAATAGCCCATTCCAGCGTTGTTCACCACCACATCTGGCAGAAAATCATTGGCGTCTAGCTCCTTCCGGATGCTTTGAAGCCGCTCATAGTCGGTCACATCACATGGGTAAATTTTAATCAACTGAGGAAAATCAGCCTTCAATTTTTCCAATTGTTCGGCACTCCTCGCGATACATATCAGACTGTATCCTTTTGCCGCTAACAGCCTCGCAGTCTGATAACCAATCCCCTGCGAGGCACCTGTGATGAGAACTTTTTTCATGATTTGAATACAAGAATGGACAAATCTGGGGCAGAATCCTATTCAAAATGAACTAAATTCGCATTCGCTTTTTTGAAAGTGTACACATTACACTTCGAACAAATTGAAAAACAAACTGTTAGAATAAGTAATTGTTTTAAGATTCTGTGCATGACAAACACAACATGTTCATTGGTTGAAGGAGAAAGCGTCATTTTTGAGGAAGGTGCTAGCCACTTTCACAATTACATCGCAGTTGGTGGTCAATTGAGACTCACCAACAGGAGAATCATATTCAAAAGCCTAACTACATTTCATTACCAACATGAGTTGGTCATTTGGTTAGATCAGGTAAGTAACGTCGAATTTTTCATGAATATGTTCATGAACCCGAATGGATTAGCCTTGATGATGAAAGATGGTCAAATCGAAAACTTCATTGTTGACGATAGAAAAACTTGGCGCGAACGCATTCTGCGAGTTGTTACGCAAGCTGCATAATCAATCCGAAACTATTCTTGAAACCTTCTTCAGAGGTGAGGCGTAGAAGACGTCCCAACCTGAACTAAATTCCCTATGAAGAAGAAACCTTCGTTTAATATCCGCAGATGCAAAATCCGCATCAACATCCGGAAATTTGAAAATATTGAACTCAACAAAAAAAGATGGGGTTTCGAAAATTTTCACCACTGCCTCAATTGATCAGTGTGTAGGAAAAATTTCACCAGCCATTTCTAACGCTTTATCAAGAACATCCAGCTGCACACCGCTCTGAATGCCGTTTTCCTGAAAATAAGCAATCATTTGCTCTGTTGGCATATTGCCCGTTAACTCATCTGCAGCCATAGGGCAGCCTCCAAATCCTTTGATAGCACCGTCGAATCTTCTGCATCCCGCATTCCAGGCGGCAGCTACCTTGAGTTTACTTTCATGGGGTAAAGTGTGCAGATGCGCACCAAACTCTACCTCCGGCAAAGCGGGCACCAATGCTTCGAAGAGTTGGGTGATCAATTCAGGTGTTGCGTGTCCGATGGTGTCGCTTAATGCAATCACTTTTACTCCAAATTCTTTGAAAATTCGTTCACTCCAGTTGATGGCGATTTCTGGACTCCATGCATCACCATATGGATTACCAAAACCCATGGAGAGATAGATGACCAATTCCTTTTTGTTTTGCTGAACAAGTCGATTGATTTCATCAACGCGCACCAGTGATTCTTCCAGCGTCGCATTGGTATTTCGCATTTGAAAAGTCTCTGATATCGAAAAAGGATAGCCGAGATAATGAATTTCATCAAAAGCGCATGCGGATTCCGCACCACGGGTATTTGCAACGATGGCAAGTAATCGCGATGTCGCCCCATTGAGATTAAGTTTGCTAAGCACTTCGGCGGTATCCTTCATCTGAGGTACGGCTTTCTCTGAAACGAAAGATCCAAAGTCTATCGTATCAAATCCAGCCTTCAGCAATAGATTGATATACCTAATTTTGTCTTCTGTTGGTATCCATGTCTTAATACCCTGCATCGCATCACGCGGACATTCGATGATCCTGACTTTTCCCTGCATTGCGCAAAATTACTCTGTGTGGCAAATTGAGCCGCTTTAAAAATTCTTTCACTTCGAAAAGAATTTACAGGCTATAAAACCACAACTGATTTATTAGACACTCATTTCAATGAAGCGATACCAGCGACAAACTAGAGTTCATCCATTCCATATCGACGCCACCTTTATTCTCCATTTTCACAACGCTGAATCAAAATGAGACTTCACGTCAAGAAAACTTCCCGCGGTCATTAGTTTTGCGATATAAAATGGGAAACAGGGCATTGATAGAATACCGATCGGAAAACACCTCAGACCTGATCAAAATCGCGGATGCTTTTTTTGATGAATATGCTGTGCCCGGTATCTTTATGGTTTATGGCGAAATGGGCGCAGGGAAAACCACATTCATTTCAGCACTATGCAGAAAATTGGGTTTTGAATTTCAGGGTAGTCCGACATTTTCCCTGGTGAATGAATATAGATCCGGCAAAAATGTCGTCTATCACTTTGACTTATACAGGATCAACAATACAGAAGAATTGGCCGAATTTGGGTTTGAAGAATACCTCGATGATTCGAATTGGGTTTTTATCGAATGGCCGGAAATAGCCAAACCGTATCTGACTGGACAGACAAATAGCATCACCATCGAAGATCGAGGTGATTACAGATCAATACAATTTTGAATTATCAGTGGTGAGCAGGAGCATGCTCTTCTGTAGCATGTTCTGTGGCAGCAGGAGCTGGTGCACCAGTGGTATCTGCAGCTACGGGCATGGTGTGTTCTTCATGACCGTGTGCAGCAGGAGCTTCGTGTTTTTCAACTTTCTTCTGCATACCAAAATCAGATTTCAGTGCTTCCGGAGCCGCTTCCATTCCATGATTCAGCTTGGTGAACAGAAGTGAAACAGCAATCGTAGCAGGGATAATGATCCAAAGAATGGTTCTCTCTTTAGTGGTATGCGAAGCGTCGTGATTAGCCATGTGAATTGGTTGTGATTAAATTTTGCGGGTCAAAAATAACAGAAGCAGGGAAATTTCCTAAATGAGTTTACTCACGTTATCAAGATTCACTGGAAATGACCCACACTATATTTACCCTGTGACAATTTTTCGGTCATCCATAATATGGTGGTCCATCCTGATCGTGGTGGTCTGGTTGATGCCCGTGGCATTCACCACCGTTGATTCGGGGTCGAAACTGGCAGTGGCAGCCTGGTTTATTTCGGCAACTGGCGGCAAATACGGCACATTGGGGTTAGTGGTTCTGGCATGTCTGTTCTATACACGGTTGGTAGAAGATCCATCTCAAAAAATCAAAACCTTCGTTCGGTCGCTTGCGACACTTCTCCTCACCTTGGGATTGTTCGCATGGATCAATGAGCACCTTATCAAAGAAGAACTGAAAATTCATCGGCCAAGTCATCATTACGTCTTGAGTCAGCTTTCACCGGGTTTTGATGAAAACTACTTCTACACCTTCGAAAGCAGCCGGCGCAAAGAAATCATGGATTCAATCGTCCATGTGAATCTTCATCAACTTAACGGCATAGATCCTATTGTACTTGACCATTGGATAGATGAATCCGGATATTCATTCCCTTCGGGACACTCGTTCAATTCATTTCTGGTTGCCGCTATTTTGGCTTTCAGCATGAAATACTCCAGAAGTCGCACTGCAAGAAGATTTTACCTCGCGCCATACTTCTGGGCGGTTCTGGTGGCAACATCACGGGTGACCATTGGTGCTCACTCTCCCCTCGATGTTTCCTTTGGTGCTGCAACAGGATTGTTGATTGGCAATCTCTTGCTTTTTTTCGAACCATCGCGAAACATCATCATGCACCGACAATACGATGCTTCCTGAAAACCTCAGTTAACGAGGTCTTTCCACTTTTGCTCGAGTTTGTTCACCTCCATGAATAGCCTCATGTTTTTTGTTTCAACAGAGTAAATTTTCAGGAAAGCAAAAGTCATTTCAATACGGCTGCCTTTCGATTCTTCAAGCATACCAGTTGCATATTCCTCTTTGTTCAATGTCAATCCAAGCAAGTCTTTCGCAGCGATCAATATGGTCAATTTGTCTTCCATATTTTTTTCAGAAATTTCTGCGAGTTCTTCTTCATCGCCATTTTCAATCATGACAATCATTTTCTGAGCGGTGGTTTTCAAAGACTCATGAGATGCTGGATTGGTCGTAATACGTTGACAATACATCATGGTCTTTTCGGGATCTTCATTCATGGCACAAAGCGATGCCGCCAGCATATCCAATTCTGGAATGTCCAATCCGGCCTGATTCGTATGATCTACTGCCATCACTGCATCATCGATGGCTTCCTTTTTCTTGTCATCATCTTCTTTCGAGAGTTTGTATCGCTCATAAGCGCGCAGTCCATAACAAGAAGCCAATATGACTTTGGAGAACGAAGCTTCGTTGATTTTTTGTGCGCTATTGGCACTAAGGATCTGCGCTGAACAAGGATTTTTTTGATAGGTATCAATCAACTTCGAAACACGATCTTCTGCCAGAAAATGCCATTCGTTCATCGAAATATTGATGACTTCCGTAAGCTCCTTCCAGAAACCACAATTCATTGTTGCCGATATCCTCTTGTTTCACTTTGGACAATTCATACAAATTGATCTCCTTCGGAGAAGCGAAGCTCAATGTCCCAAACAATCCAAACATCAGGTGCTCCATGGAATTGGAATACTTCAATTTATTGTGTGCCAAAAACTCTCTCGTGGGTGCTTGAATGGTATCCGGAGCCAAATCCAGAAACATCGGATATTGGTCTTCATCTGTTTCAAGAATGACATTCCTCAAGTCGTACATTTCTTTCCCCAATTGCATCCAATTGATGGAGTCCAAAGCTTGTGAAGTGGTATCTTTCATCAATTCGGTCATTCGACTCATGAACTTGTACACTTCAGTTGCAGTCCCGATCTGGTCATCTTCGATTTTCAACATTTTCCGGAAATCAGTTTCATTCATCACCATTCCCGTCGATGCCCGCACCATCATTTTTGTACCACGATAAATGACAACCTGATAAGATTCCAAAGATTCCTCATAAGCCTTTTGTTCTTTTTCTAAATCCGATTTACAGGAAGAGAATAAAATGATCAGACTGAGCAGGGAAAGCACAAGGTTTTTATTCATGGTTGTGGAGATTGCGGCAAAAATAATGATCCCACATAACTTGGTAAAATTTCCTAGAAATGTGTATGGAATCATTTCGCCGTCACTCATCTAACGAACTCGTGTACGCTTGCGCAGCACTGCTTCAACTTCATGTGAAACATGTTGAACATCTTCTTGAAATCTCTCGTGTTAACGACGCGGTTTGAATATCCATATTGGTTATATTCGTTTCCGCGATTTCCCCTACCTGCAACTCCTCTATGGACAATAAAAAAGACTCCATCAGGGCTTTGGCCAAAGAAGCCAGCCTGATGCCACAGGAAGAACTTGTGGCTATATCTAAAAAACAATCAAGACTTACCATTGGTATTCCGAGAGAAACATCGTTTCAGGAACGCAGGGTGGCACTTGTACCGGAAAGTGTAGCACTATTGGTAAACAATGGCCATGAGGTCATTGTAGAAACCAATGCCGGAAAAGAGGCAAGTTTTCAGGATCATGACTACAGTGAAGCGGGAGCCCGTATTGTCTATTCACCCGAAGATGTTTTCAGAAGTGAAATCATCATGAAAGTTGCTCCACCAAGTTTACAGGAAATAGAGATGATGCCCGGCAGACAAACACTTGTTTCTGCCATTCATCTTCCGGTGCAGAAAGCAGAAACTTTCCATGCGTTGTCTATGAAAAAAATGACAGCCATTGCATGGGATTATATCCGAGATGAAACGAATATATTTCCTGTTGTTCGTGCAATGGGTGAAATTGCAGGCAACACAGCAGTTCTCATTGCTGCCGAATACCTCAGTCATGCCAACGGTGGTCAAGGTCTCATGTTTGGTGGTATTTCCGGAGTGAAACCCACCGAGGTAGTCATACTTGGCGCCGGAACTGTGGCAGAATCCGCCGCTCGTGCTGCGCTAGGTCTTGGTGCAAGTGTGAAAGTCTTTGACAATAGCACTTACAAATTGAGAAGATTACAAAACGATATCGGATTCAGACTTTGGACCAGCACCATTCAACCATCTGAACTTCGTAATGCACTCGACACAGCTGATGTCGCCATTGGTGCGATTCATACTTCCGGCGGCCGTACGCCTGTGGTCGTTTCTGAAGAAATGGTTAGCAACATGAAGTATGGTAGCGTCATTGTGGATGTGAGTATTGATCAAGGTGGATGTTTTGAAACATCACGTGTGACTACGCATGACAAACCCGTCTTCAAAGAACATGGTGTAATACACTATTGTGTTCCGAATATTGCTTCACGTGTATCCAGAACTGCTTCTTACGCATTGTCGAACATCTTCGCTCCTACTGTAATTGCCATTGGTGATGAAGGTGGAATTTCCAATCTGGTCAAACATCAGGAAGGATTCAGGAATGGTGTTTATATGTACAATGGAACACTCACCAATGAAGATATTGCTTCTTTGTTTGAGTTGAGTTGGAAAGACATTCGACTGTTGCTGGCCGCTTTATAGTTCGAATTCGTTGAAATGAATTGAGGTGCAACCTCAAGCATTGGCATTTTGTCTTTGACACATGACTTCTACGCAGAAAGAAATCACCGTTATGAATCCTTGTCCTGTAGCCGCATTTCGTTTAAAGCAAAAACCTGGAGGACACTATTGTAAATCCTGTCATAAAACCCTCAAAGATTTTCGTGAATCTACCACTGAGGAAATCATATCCCAATGTGATGAGAATACTTGTGGCATTTTTTATAGCGATCAGGTTGTAACTCCAACATTCAATTTTGGGTACCGGATAAAATTTTTGTTGATGACAATGTTGTCGGTTTTCGGTTTAAATGTTTCGCCACTGAATGCACAGAAAAAAAACAAAATGGTTGCCATTCCTTCATCTTCTCAACGGCAAATTGAAAAAGACAAACAGCACCCCAATCCTCCTGCGCGATTCGAACCGATCAAGTTAGATCAGATCAAAACAAATCAAATTCAAAGGAAAAAGAAAAAGAAAGCGTACCGCACTATCGGTTGTCCTTCGTTTTAATTGAAAAAGCCCTTGTGTCATCAGCATTTTTTCGGTCAACTCCACCCCATTCAAGCGTCAACTCTTCCCATTCAAGCACTCAGACCAGAGATAAAGCAGTTCACGTAGCCATTTTTGATTCAGAATTAACCTAACGAATTCTAATGAAAAATGCACTTTATGTGCTTTTGTGTATGCCTTCATTATTGTGGGCAAACCAAAAGCACCACACATCATCCAACAGGATTGGTGTGCTTCGTTTCAAGATGTAAGGTTCGGCGAACAGAATACGGATGACATCATTGTGATTGAGTCACCCTATATGATTTTGGGTAGCGAACTCATCATCTATTATTCCACCGGGCAAGAGTTTCAAAGACAAAAAGTGACTGGTGAGAAAATGTTGATCAACACCAGTACATGGCCTGCGGCTACCTATTTCTTTGTGCTTTCGTCCAATCGGATGAACACTGTGATTAGTTCCTACAAGGTAGAAAAACGAAATTGATTGACAGGACATGCGTATGAAATAGACCACATGCCCCATGTGGTCTATTTCATTTGCGCAATTCCGCGCCCAGCTTTTCCTCCAATGATTGCTGAATCTTAGACATGATATTGTCAACCTGTTGATCAGTCATCGTTTTGCTGCTGTCCTGTAAAACAAAACTGATGGCATACGACTTCTTACCCTCGTCTAGATTTTTGCCTTCATAAACATCGAAGAGGTTTACTTCACGCAATAATTTCTTTTCTGATTCGTAGGCGAGTCTCTCAATTTCAGAATATTTCACGGCTTTGTTCAGCAACATAGAAAGATCTCGTCTAACAGCTGGAAATTTCTCCGGTTCTTTATATGAAACACGCTTCTCCGGTTGAATTTTGATGATGGTATCCCAATGTACTTCTGCATAAAGAACAGGTACCTTCACATCGAAAGCATGCAAGAGTGAAGACGAAACATACCCTATGGTTGCAATCAGATTTTTACCCACTGAACCTTGCAATGCATCATCAAAATGAGTGTGCTCTGCTGATTGGTATGACACACCACGCACAGACACCACCTTCATGAGATTATCCAATACACCTCTAATATCCTGAAATGAAACAGTATGATTTTGATTATTCTATGATTCTGGTTTTGTATTACCCGTCATTAAAATCGACAAGAGTTTTTTCTCATGATGTTTGCCTTCTTTAACGGCATACACTTTACCAAACTCAAACAATTTTAAATCCGCATTGCGGTGATTTCTGTTCAATGAAATGGCTTCCAGTCCGCTGAAAAGCAAACTTTGCCGCATCACACCAAGATCGCTGCTCAAAGGATTCAGCAGCGATACAACCTCAGCTTTTTGTTCCTCCGTCATGTGATCGAGATACTTCGCTTTTGTCAAACTCATCGACATCATTTCATTGAAGCCATTCGATGCCAAATATTCTGATGCGCGAAGTTGAATTTTCTCCGGGTCTGGCTGCGGTGCAAAAGACAAAGACGATTTCAACCCCTGCGGATAGTCGATATTGTTATAACCATAAATACGCAAAATTTCTTCTACCACATCTGCTTCACGAAGCACGTCATTGCGATAAAGAGGAATCTGCAAGTTCATCTCATCATCACTTTCCGAAAGAATGACGATTTCGAGATCGCGAAGTATGTTGCGCACAACGTCTTTACCAGGATCTTTACCAATTAAGGTGATTGCACGCTTCCAACTAAAATCAACCAGAGCAGGTTGCATGATTTCTGGATAGAAATCCTCAGCAGCATGTGTGGCTATACCACCAGCTATTTCCTTAATTAACGATGTGGCACGAAGCAACGCATTCATAGCCATGTTGGGATCACATCCACGCTCGAAACGAAAACTTGCATCGGTATTTAATCCATGACGTCGTGCTGTTTTTCGAACACTCACCGGATTGAAATATGCACTCTCTAAAAAGACTTTTGTGGTTGATTCGGTGACACCACTTTTCAGTCCACCGAATACACCAGCGATGCACATAGGCTTTTCATCATCGCAAATCATGAGATCATCTGTTGAAAGCTCCCTTTCTATTCCATCAAGGGTTACAAACTTTTCATCAAGTTTTGCTTTTCGCACAACCACTTTACCACCAGCAATCTGCCCCGCATCGAATGCATGCAATGGCTGTCCCATCTCATGTTGGACAAAATTGGTGATGTCAACCACGTTGTTGATTGGCCGAAGTCCAATCACAGAAAGTCTCTTTTGCAACCATTCCGGTGATGGACCAATTTTCACTCCATCGATGGTAATGCCGCAATATCTTGGACACGCATCTACATCGACCACCTCAACTTTCACAGGTGATCCTTGTGAAGTGTATTGCATATCACCATTTGTAGGTCTTTTAAGTACGGGTTGATCCGATTTTGCACCTGCCATATTCCTTATTGCAGCATAGAGATCACGCGCTACTCCGAAGTGTGAAATAGCATCAGTGCGGTTTGGTGTTAAACCAATCTCGATACAATAGTCTTCACTGATTTGAAGAAATTGTGCGGCTGGCATGCCCGGCTGTGCAGAAGGATCAAGCACCATAATTCCTGCATGACTTTTTCCCAATCCAAGTTCATCTTCAGCGCAGATCATACCATGCGATTCCTGACCACGTATTTTTCCCTTTTTGATGGTGAAAGGCTCACCTTCGGATGGAAAAAGTTTGGCACCAATTGTTGCCACCAATACTTTTTGACCAGCCGCAACATTCGGTGCACCGCAAACAATGGGTAGTAACTCAGAACCCCCGATACTTACCTTAGTAAGACTTAGCCTATCCGCGTCAGGATGCTTTTCACAATGCATCACTTCTCCCACAACCACTCCCTGTAGACCGCCAGGAATAGATTCTACCTTCTCGACAGATTCTACTTCTAGTCCGTTTGCAGTGAGGATTTCTGCGATCTCTTCCACTGAATAGGAAGTCTCGATATAGTCACAAAGCCAATTATAGCTGATTTTCATGTCTTTTCTATTGTCTGGATGACAGGAATTGAACTGTAGAACATCCACTCCTGAGTGCAGCTATTTGATGCAAAAGCGCTCTGCAGATGTCGTGTCTGTCAGTATATTCCGGGGTGCGAATGTACTTCTGAGAAACGGATTTTGAAACGCATTTAGATGATGAATTATTCGGTATATCCCATCATCATTCAATCACTGCCCGGCAATCGTGATCCACATCAACTCCGCCCTGATAAAGATCCACGTAATTTTATACCGAAATATCTCCCATGAAATTTTTTGCACTCCTGATGGTTTTATTCGCTTCGATTTCGGAGTGTAAGACTCAATTGCCTTCGGGAACGCACACCTCAGTTGAAAATCAGAATAACAAGGGTGATAGTATCACCAACCAAAACAAAATGATGAAAGTCGAAATCTGGAGCGACATCATGTGTCCGTTCTGTTACATCGGTAAACGAAACTTCGAAAATGCATTAACCCAATTTGCTGATAGCAACAGCATTCAAATTGAATGGAAGAGTTTTCAGCTTGATCCAACCATTCCAACACATTTTGATGAAAAAGTGAATGTGTATGATTACCTCGCAGAGCGCAAAGGCTGGAGTCACGAGCAATCCATTGCAATGCACGACCGTGTAGTTGAAATGGCGAAAAATGTAGGTCTGGATTATCGATTCGATCAGGCTGTAGTTGCTAATTCGTTTCATGCCCATAGAATGATACAAATGGCCAAAACCAAAGGACTTGGCGATGCCGCAGAAGAAAGACTTTTTAGGGCATACTTCACAGAAGGTAAAAACTTTGGAGATCCCGCAGTATTGGTTGAACTAGGATCCGATATTGGTCTCTCAGAAGCAGAAGTGAAGGAAGCTCTTTCGAACGATGATTGGGCTTTTCTGGTGAACCAAGATATCCGTGAAGCACAAAGCATTGGAGTAACAGGTGTGCCATTTTTCGTATTCGACAGAAAATACGCCGTTTCAGGAGCACAACCACCGCAAGCTTTTCTTCAAGCGCTTGCCCAATCATACGATGAATGGAAATCTTCTAACAACATCAAAACATTGGATGTGAAAGATGGTCCAGTATGCACCCCTCAAGGTGACTGTGACTAACCTTCCATCATTTGGTTTTGATGAATCGCGCTGAAGCTGCGCCTCCTTCACCCTGGACAATCAATAGATATGCACCCGCAGGCAATTCGGAAATGTCATCTTCAAGCACAAGTGTCTGTGCATCTAAAATATCAGACCGAAAAATATTTTTGATGTGACTTCCCATGGTGGTGTACACATCCACATTCACATTTTTCGCTGCATAACTCAACTCGATTTTGGCAGCATATTTACCATCTGTCGGATTCGGCACCACGGTAATTCTCCACGGTTTTGAAATTGGAATACATTGTTCCTCTATTTCATCCTCTTCGGCCATAGATTTCTCTTCATCATTGCTTACTTCCTTTGTAAAATTTACGTTTTGATATTCTTCATCATGAAGCGCAAACAATGCAAGATTCTCAGGTGGTATCGTTGTTTGAATCATGGCAACAAGAGGCGCACCTGCATAACCTTGCCCATTTACAAAAGCGGCATCAAAACATGCGAAACCCGCAGAACCAACAAACCACATCGAACCTACCACGAAGACATTTCCACAACCATCGTGATACAATTGTGTTTCTTCAACACCATTACTCGACATAGGGACATTCGATGTCTTCGTCCATAGAGCAATACCATTTTCCGAGAAAGAAGCGACGATAAACTGACAATAAAAACCCTTCAGGGTATCCTCTCCTATTACCAATGGCATATCGCCTTCAACATCCATTGTGTGAAAAAACGCATTCAATTTCCCTGATTCATCTGCATCCAATCTGCAAATCTGACGTGCATGGTAAGTATTGATCCATCTCACGTTTCCAGTGTCGTCAAGACATGCAATAAAAGTTTTTTTCTCTGATGTTGTATCTACAACAATGCCGAATACACGATCAGAACAAATTAATCTACCGGAAATAAAAATATGTTTTTGGGCAGCAGTAACATCATCAAAAACGACAGGCGCTCCAGAGTATTTTACCCACAATAAATCCCCATCTTCAGAAATACAATTGATATATGCTTCATATCCCGGATCGTCCTTTTCGGAATTTGTTTCGCATTTTCCTAAAACCTGATGAACAGGTGAACCATCTGCATGAATTTTTCCATGCATCGTTCCAACTGAAAAATAATGACCGTCATCAGATGACACAGACCGCATACCTGGAATGTACGAGCCATTGGATGTCACGCATATCTCTTTGGTATCGTGACTCCATTCAATGTGCAGATCACTCTTCAACTTGATTACACAGTCATATTGCACCCACGAAGAATAACCGAACTCGGTCTTTTCAAGACGGTGCTCACTTAACCCAATCATAAGTCCGCCATCCAACGTACCTGAAAAGCTCTTCCATAAATAACGATCAAAACCAATCACAGCATGCATCTTTATGACTTCTCCTTGTGGTGATAAAACCGCGAATAGCATTGCATCACCAGTGTAAGTGTGCGTTCCATCAAAATTGATGTTTTCTGATAGTGTATCTCCCGATACCCATGAAGGCATCACTATCTTGCTGGAAATTGTTCCATCCTTATCATAAATTGAAACATCGCCCGGTACTTTTAAAGCTCTAAAGGCTAAGACAAAATTTCCCGTGGATAGCGCAGCAATTCCAAATAGATCGAAATGTTCGCCGAAATCACTTCCCTTTTTATTGTAGATGAAATTGCCCTTCGCATCATATGCAACAAAAAGAAACTCATTTCTAAAATATCCTAGATCCAATGAATCGTCAGTGTTGCTGTACATCACAATTCTGCTGTCAAATGGATAGTAAGAAGGTTTCGCGTAATCCATAGCAATAAGGAGTTCTCCTCTTCTACTGTATGCCGATGAATGGACACCAGTAGCAAGCCCCATTCCCGTTGACGCCCAACTAAAATGTTGAGCCCCCGCATGCATATACACAAAATAAAAAAGAGGAATAAAAATCCATTTCATGTGGTGCCTATACAGGCCAAAACAATATCCGTTCATACTATGCCAGTGGTAGACGCTGTCATCCTGTAAAATGCAAGAAATATTAAAATTCCCGAACCAATGTTCAAAGCACGCTCGTGTCCATCTCGGACATGATTATCTTGCGCTTGTGATGAGCACTACAAGACTATTCAGCTTTCATGCGCCAATCTTGATGGGATTTCTGGTGGTGATGTTTGCGCTGAGTGGATTTACCACCATACCACATCAAAATGACAACATCACCTACCACATTTCCGATCCAAAAAATGAAAACATCAGGCTGTATTGGAAAGATGATCAGAACAACATGTTACTGAGTCTTTCCAACCTGAAAAATTATGTTGAGCAGAAAAATCAAAATTTGATCATGGGCATGAATGGCGGCATGTATCAAGTGGATCACAAACCAGTGGGACTCTATATTGAAAATGGAGAAGTCATCAAAAAACTCAATCAGGCTGATGCACGCGGCAACTTTTATCTCAAACCAAATGGTGTTTTCTATTTGACGAAAAACCAGCAAGGCAGCATCTGCACCACTGAAAATTATCAAACAAACAAAGACATTCACTGGGCAACACAATCAGGACCGATGTTGGTGATTGATGGAAAAATTCATCCGGAATTTCGACAAGGTTCTGCCAATCTGAACATCAGAAACGGTGTTGGGATATTGTCGGACGGAAAAATCATTTTCGCCATTTCTAAAATCCCCATCAATTTTTACGACTTCGCAATTTTCTTTCAGGATATGGGATGCAAAAACGCTCTCTACCTCGATGGCTCCGTTTCCAAAATGTACTTGCCTTCTAAAAACAAAATGGATTTAGATGGGGATTTCGGAGTGATGATTGGAATAACTTCAAAATAACCTTTGACACATGTTGGCCTTTCAATCATTCTTGGTTGCGACTTATCTCAATAACTCAAATGACAATCGTTTCACAGAAAGTAGTCATTGGGATAGTTGTACAGAATTGATACTCGCTTCTATCAGAAAATCATTGTCAATGTTGAAGACAGTCACACTTGAATAATTCAATCCCACCAAATTCTGAAACTGTTTCAAGAACGGTTAATATTCCAAGATGACAAATCATTTTTCTCCTTTCCTTTGAGCCATGAATTCTGCGCTACATAAAAAGCTCCGGATCAAAGGTGGCGAAAGTATCGGCATGATCAACAAGCCCAAGGGGGTAGAATCAGCTTTACTTCCTTTGCCTATCGGTTGCAAAATTTCAAAATCACCATCAAATCAAAATGACATCATTTTTTGGTTTGTGAAAAATCAAGCAGAACTCGAAAGTGGTCTGGATGAGGTAATATCCATGATGAGCGAATCCAATATCATTTGGATTGGATATCCCAAAGGTACCAGTGGGATTCAGACAGATCTATCAAGAGATAATTGTTGGGGAATGATCATGAACAGAAAAGACATTTCTTACCTCGCCTTCATTGCATATAACGAAACTTGGTCGACATTCTGCTTCAGGAAAAAAAACGTCAAGGATAAAACTCGTGAATCAAAAGTGGTCGAAAGAGAAATCTTTCAATTTGCAGATTCAAAAACAAAAACCACCATCCTCCCGGAAGATCTTTCAAAAGCCTTTGCAAAAAACGAAGCTGCCCGAACTACATTCGAAGCGCTTGCATTTTCTCATCGTCGTGAATACATTGAATGGATCATAACAGCGAAAAAACCAGAAACACGACAAAAAAGAATTCAAGGAACCATAGAAAAATTATTAGCCGGACAAAAGAATCCATCGAACAGAATATGAAATACACTTTAGCAATACACGGAGGCGCAGGTACCATCGATCCGAATAAAATGACACCCGCCAAAGAAGTCGCCTACAGAACTGGTTTGATGAATGCCCTGCAAGCTGGCGAAAAAATCCTCGCTTCCGGTGGTTCATCATTGGATGCTGTAGAAGCGGCCGTGATCACTCTCGAAAATGATGCATTGTTCAATGCTGGTAGAGGAAGTGTTTTTACCCATGATGGAAAACATGAAATGGATGCCTCACTGATGCGCGGAGATACGCTTGAAGCTGGTGCAGTTGCAGGAGTTCGTGGTGTTCAAAACCCGATCACCCTGGCTCGTGCTATCATAGAAAAAAGCGAACACGTGATGTTATGTCGCGATGGCGCTGAAGCTTTCGCCAAATCCATTGACCTACCATTTCAAGATGAAGAATACTTCTTTGACGCTTTCCGTCATGAACAATGGCAACAAGCCCTCAAGGAAAATGTGATTCAATTGGATCATGCTGATGATAAAAAATTCGGAACTGTTGGCGCTGTTGCTTTGGACAGTCACGGCAATCTTGCAGCAGCGACTTCTACTGGTGGGATGACGAATAAAAGATGGGGACGTGCTGGCGATTCACCCATCATAGGTGCAGGCACTTATGCCAACAATCAAACTTGCGCCATCTCCTGCACAGGACATGGCGAATTTTTCATCCGGGCGGTGGTCGCATATGACATTTCTTGTCTCATAGAATACAAAGGAATGAGCCTTCAACAAGCTTGTGACTTCGTGGTGAAGGACAAATTGGTGAAATTTGGTGGAGAAGGTGGACTGATCGCCGCCGATGTTCACGGCAATCTCATTCTTCCCTTCAATTCATCAGGAATGTATCGTGGTTGGCTAAAAAATGATGTGCCCCCTACAGTAAGAATTTATAAGGATTGATCTCAATCCTCATCTTGTGAAATCGTCACACCAGGTACAAACTGACGCTCTTTCACGAGATATGAATTTCCGTGAACCAAAATATTCACCCGAAGATTTTCCACTGAAATAGGAGTTCCCATGCTTACGTCTGTGATGTTACTGTGATGTATATCCCGGCCATCAATGATGACCACGGCTCCACTTCCTATCACCTCCATGTGATTGCCGTTGGTGATGATTACTCCGGTGTCTTCACCAAGTCCAACTCCAGTGCAAGATGGATTGCTCGCAACAGCTTGCGCAAGACGGTTGAACCTTCCGCGCTTATCGAAATGAGAATCGATGATCACGTTATTGATGAATGCCAGACCAGTGGTAATTTTCACTTCACCTTTCAAGTGAGCCAAATCACTTTTCCCCTGATATATCATCGTATTGCTCATGGCCATTGCACCGGCACTCGTACCAGCAATCACCAATCCATGATGATATCTATCGTGAATGATCTCGAGAAATTCCGTTCCACCAAATATGGTAGTTAGACGCAACTGATCACCTCCGCTGAACATGACGCCGTCACATGCTTTGATGCGATCGACATATTCCTGTTTGCGAGCATCGTCACGGTTGCGAATATTCATCACACCAACGTTGGTGCAACCCATTTTCCCAAATGCTGTGAGATAATTTTCTGCGACCTCCAACGGTATACTGCTGGCTGTCGTGATGACCTCTATACGGGCATCTACACCACCCATCACATGCACTACGCGTTTCAATATTCCGAGTTCGAAAAAATTGAGGTTACTCTTTTGTGAATAGTATCCTTCGCTTTCTGTGCCTTTGTCTTCTGCGCCTCCGATGGAGATCAATTTGCCCTTTGGTAATTCCAATGTCGTGTTTTTTGGTTGATGCCGGCAAAAATATTCGCTCACTTCATGATTGAGACCGAAGATTTATGTCGAAAACGACTTTTTTTCCACCATATTCGCAACAAAACCAGAATTAAAACAGCCACAGGATGGCAAAAACCAAAACGTAATCTCATGAGAATTCTTGATATCAAAGTGATGAAGGGCCCCAATTACTGGAGCATCCGCAGACACAAACTCATTCAGATGCGCCTCGATTTGGAGGACATGGAGCAAAGACCCACCAATTCCATTCCTGGTTTTCGGGAAAGATTGGAAAAAATGTTTCCATCCATGTATGGCCACCGCTGCTCTGTCGGCGAGCCTGGTGGATTCTTCAAACGCGTGGATGAAGGAACGTGGATGGGACACGTGATAGAACATATCGCCCTCGAATTACAGACACTCGCAGGTATGATGTGTGGTTTCGGCCGTACCAGAGAAACTTCCAAACCGGGTGTATACAACGTAGTATTCAGCTATATGGAAGAAAAAGCAGGGCAATATGCTGCCCGCGCTTCTGTAAGGATTGCCGAAGCCATTATCGAAGGAAAGGAGTATGACCTTCAGGAGGACATTCAGAAACTACGTGAAATAAGAGAAGATGAGCGCCTCGGCCCATCAACTGGTTGCATCGTAGATGAAGCCGTTTCAAGGGGTATTCCATATATCCGATTAAACAGACATTCACTTGTGCAACTTGGATATGGTGTCAATCAAAGACGCATTCGCGCTACCATTGCCAGCACAACAGGAAGCATCGCAGTGGATATTGCCTGCGATAAAGAAGAGACAAAAAATCTTCTAGGCGCAGCTGAAATCCCAGTTCCAAAAGGTCGAATTGTATATACTGAAGAAGGCTTGAAAGATGCTATCGATTCAGTAGGATATCCTATTGTGACCAAACCAGTAGATGGAAATCACGGTAAAGGTGCAACCACCAACATCAGAGATTGGGAAGGCGCTTGTATCGGTTTAGCCGCTGCAAAAAAATATTCCCGCGGCGTAATTGTCGAAAAATTCATTACAGGTCTCGACCATCGCGTTCTGGTCATTAACTACAAATTCGTTGCTGCAGCGATCAGAAAACCAGCCGCAGTGAAGGGCGATGGAAAAAGCACCATTCGCGAATTGATTGATATCACCAATGCTGATCCACGTAGAGGTTATGGTCATGAAAAGGTATTGACTCAAATTTCCATCGATGATTTTCTCATGGAAATGCTCAACCGCGAAGGACTCACACTCGATTCTGTCGTAGAAAAAGACCGTGAAGTATTTCTGAAACCCACTGCAAATCTCAGCACTGGCGGAACCGCAACAGACGTGACTGATCTGGTCCATCCCGACAATGTATTTATGTGTGAAAGAATCGCACGAATCATCGGTTTGGATATTTGTGGTATTGATATTATGGCTGAGAGTCTTTCTACTCCAGTAAAAGAGAATGGAGGCGCCATCCTTGAAGTCAATGCAGCTCCAGGATTCCGTATGCACCTCGACCCTACTGAAGGTCTTCCAAGAAACGTGGCCGAACCGGTTATTGATATGCTATATCCTCCTGGAACTTCTGCAAGAATTCCAATCATCGCGGTTACCGGTACCAACGGTAAAACAACCACCACCAGACTCATGGCTCACCTTGTAAAAACAATGGGCCATAAAGTTGGATACACAACGACAGACGGTGTTTACATTCAAAATCAATTGATGATGCGCGGTGACTGCACCGGACCTATCAGTGCGGAGTTTGTGCTGAAAGATCCTACCGTTGATTTTGCGATTCTTGAATGTGCCCGGGGTGGTATTCTACGTGCAGGATTAGGATTCCACCGTTGTGATATCACCATTTGCACCAATGTCGCTGAAGATCATTTGGGATTGGGTGATATCGACACCGTTGAACAGCTTGCCCGTGTAAAAGGTGTTGTTGTTGAAAGCGTGATGCCATCGGGTTATGCGATCCTCAACGCCGACAACGAACATACGCTCAACATGGCCAAAGGCCTTGAATGCAAAGTCGCCTATTTCTCACTTCGTGATGACAATCCTGTTGTGGTGAAACACATCAGTGAAGGCGGTTTGGCAGCAATCTATGAAAATGGATATGTCACCATTTGCAAAGGAACTTGGAAGATTCGCGTAGACCGTGCAGCAAATATTCCACTGACCTATAGCGGTAAAGCAACATTCAATATCGCCAATATTTTGCCTTGTGTTTTAGCTGGATTTACTCGTGGTTTTGATATCGAAGACATGCGTGCAGCATTGCAAACGTTTATCCCATCTCCAGCACAAACTCCTGGACGTATGAATATGTTCCACTTCAAGAACTTCACCGTAATGGTAGACTATGCGCACAATACGCATGGATTCATGGCGATCAGTGATTTCCTGAGCAAAGTAGATGCTTCACCTAAAGTAGGCATCATCGCCGGAGTTGGCGACCGTCGTGATGAAGACATCGTGAACCTTGGCCGCGTAGCAGCAGGTATGTTTGATGAAATCGTCATTCGTCAGGATAAAAATCTACGAGGTAGATCTGAAGAAGAAATTATCGAATTGATGACTCAGGGTATTCAACAAATTTCTTCACAGAAAAAAATCACCATTTTCAGAAAAGAAAAAGAAGCCATCGAATTTGCAATTCGCAATGCACCAGCAGGTGCCTTTGTGACCATCTGCAGCGATGTCGTTCCTGATGCCCTTGATCAAATCATGAAATTGAAAGAAGAAGAAGAAAACGTGAGGGTATAAAAAAGAAAATTAAAAAAGAGGCTCCAACAAGGAGCCTCTTTTTATTTATAGCGATTTGTTTTTAGTTCACCTGAATGGCTTTGTTGTGTGCTTTATAAGTAAGCAGTATTAAACCGCCTTCAGGTGTTGCGTTGTCGGGTGTTGTCGTGATGCTCCTCGACAAATAACCGATATATGGTCCCGTTGTGATGTCTGATGTCTGCACGCCCCCTATGGTGATGCTCGAACTACCAACCATAGAAGTAGCAAATACTTTGTCGCTTAATGTGAGCGAAACAACATCATTTGATCCGATCAAATTACCTGTAAAAGGCATCACATAATCCGTTCCGCCATTGATGTTGATGTCTCCATTTGGAAAACTCACCGTCTTGATCATACCGGTTTGATTGGTATAAACGCTTCCTTCAATATCTGTATAAGTAAATGTCCCGGACGAAACGAATCCTGCTATTTCTTCTTCGTAAATGGCCAGAGTCGAATTAAAAGGAATCAATTCTCCGTTGAATCGGATGGATGCCGGTTGTGACAATTCCAGCTTAGTACCAACGATACTTCCAAATCGAAATTCAGCCTTTACCGTGGTAATATCTGTATTCGCATCATACACCAATTCGTATTTGGTGTAAATCTTATCTTGGTCAACAGAAGAACTTGGCTCACGGGTGCATGATGAGAGGATCAGCGAAAAACAAAAAATGGTGAAGCGGAAAATGTATTTTTTCATGGCTGTTGTTTTCCAGCCCATTCAAAACACCATGCCAAAGTCTCCTAGATACCACCAAAAATGGTCGACTAACAGGCCCTATGCTTTTTTAGAACATGCATTCTCATTGACTTTCTACTGTGTAGCACGAAGTTTAAGAAACATGCAAAAAATTACTGTACCGTCTTCGTTGGTTCAAAATACTTCACGATGGCTTTGCGAATAAGCAATTCCTGTTCCTCCGGTTTCAGTGAAGGCAAAGTGTCCGTGCGCTCAAAATGAGGCCATCCATCAGTGTCCCTACCGATAAAGTTGTAATAACCATACGGCATCAATACGGTACAGATGCCCACATGCATCAACTCCACTTTTTGGTCTTTTTTAAACGTCTGAAAGTCTTTACCCAGTTCCTGAACCCCGATTAAAAATAAAATAGCTTTATAATCGAGCTTTTCTCCAAACTGCGCTGAAACTTTGTTAACTGTCTCATTCCAAACCTTTTCAAATACATAGTCCATATCGGGATTCCAAATTTTCTGCAAATGTTAGTAATTCTGAAACAACCCTCGACGTCGGATACGTCTAAGTTTTGATTATTTTAGCGTCGCCTAAATAAAACCTAGCGACATTTTGACGATGAAACAAATTCTACAACTGTGTGGTTTGAGTTTGCTATTGCTTTTGGCTAATCATGTATCAGCCCAGAGCCGAGATGAATTTCTGGACGCCCAGAACAGAGTCGTAGCCGATTCTTCCAAAGCTAAATACACGCGCAATGTGGTCATGGTCAATGACAGCATGTTCAAAGTGACCGTGAAGCACCTCACGGGAGAGGTAGCTTATACTGGCGCTTATACCGATCCCAAGCTGGAAATTCCCCATGGTGATTTTGAATATTATTACGCCAATGGCTATAAAGAATCACAAGGTCGATTCAAAAATGGATACAAGGTAGGCACATGGAAAAGATGGAGTTTCGATGGCAATGCAAAACCAGATCGTTTCTATCCTGACGAAAACTTCAGATCTACCAACAGATCTTCAAAACCTGCAAAATTCCCTGGTGGCATGACCGCTTTACAAGCAATGGTCAATGATAGTTTAAAGTATCCATTGGAAGCCCGCGAAAGAAAACTTGAAGGAACGGTCTACGTTACATTTACGATTGACGCGACCGGTGAAGTGACCAAACCTCAGGTTACTGATGGTGTTCACTACCTCCTCGACGAAGAAGCACTGCGATTCGTCTCCTCACTGCCAACCTGGACTCCTGCCGCGAAGAACGGTATGCCAGTTGACTCAAATTACATCATGCCGATAACCTTCAATCTCGGCACATACAACGAAAAACAGAAAGTTGATCCACTAGGAGATGCTATTAAAAATTAACCTACCTTAATTACTCTTGACAATTCGGGTCGCAAGCAATTGCGGCCCTTTTTTTTATTTCTAAGCTTTTATTTGGTTCACCTTTTTACTGTTGGTATGAATTGCATTTTTAAATGGTCACACTATTTTCGCGGCAAATTATCACCAACAATCGGGATGTAGCTCAGTTGGTAGAGTACACGTCTGGGGGGCGTGTGGTCGCACGTTCGAGTCGTGTCATCCCGACCAATGATCCAATCGACTCTGTTGATATGATCCATGAAAAAAGCCCCTTTACAGGGGCTTTTCAATATTATCTATTTCGATGAACCGTTATTCAATCGTAATCGTCTCTTCTGTTGTCTTTTCTTCTTCAATCTTAATGATTCCTTCTCCGGATTGAATGCCCTTTTCAGCTTTGATATCCAATACCGCGAATCCAGCCTGACCTTTTTTATAGAATTCACTGAAATCAAAACTAACCTTTCCAGTTCCATTGGTCACTTGTGTCGTATCGAAACGAATGGCATTTGGGGGGGGTGGCGTCTCTGATGGTACAGCATAAAGCTGTACACTTGCACCTGGCACAGGTTCTCCGTCACTGTTCACAACAGTAATGGTGGCAATGGTTTGCCTGTCCTTTTTACATCCACTGATGGTGATGGCAAGGGCAACAACCATGACCGTTCCGAATATTCTGATAATTTGAATTCTTTTCATGATAGCCTGCATTATGGCGAAACAAAGAAAGTTCATTTTTCGTGATCTCCATCATCAAAATTACAGGCTATAAAAAATCGGATGTTGAAATCGACCAAAGTCGCTCGATCCGCCTACTTTTTTACCCCAACCTGTACTGATATATGCATGGACTCAGACCACAAAAAGTTTAACTTCGCGCGCCTATTTCTAATGTTTATCTATGAAAAGACTTATCAATATCTCAGTGGGTTGCATCATCGCCCTTGTATTCTTAAATGCTTCCGGTTGTGAAAACAAAAAAGCACCACAACCAGAACAGCAGCCTGTTTCCGTGATTGAGCAACCCGTAGAAAAGCCCCAGCCATATGCTGAAGCACTGAAAATTTTACCAGATCTCGCTAAAGTTAAAATAGCCACAAAATATGGTGATATGATCGTGGCGCTTTACAATGAAACACCATTGCACCGAGACAACTTCCTGAAACTTGCCAGCGAGAAATACTACGATGGCTTATTGTTTCATCGGTGCATCAATCACTTCATGATTCAAGGTGGTGACCCGCAAAGCCGAGGTGCATCACCTTCTGCGATGCTCGGAAATGGCGGCCCTGGATATACTGTTCCGGCAGAGTTTCATCCAAATTTGATCCATAAACGTGGAGCTCTTTGCGCTGCACGTCAGGGTGATCAGGTCAATCCCAAAAAAGAATCGAGCGGAAGCCAATTTTATATCGTGCAGGGTCAACTTTGGACAGATATGCAATTGAGTCAAATCGAAACGAATATTGGTTCCACGATGCCCGGCTTCAAGTACTCCGAAGAACAGAAACAATTGTATAAAACCATCGGTGGTACCGCCCAACTTGATATGAATTATTCAGTTTATGGAGAAGTCATCCTCGGTTTGAATGTGATTGATAGCATCGCATCATTGCGCGGAAATCAAGCCAATCGCCCTTTGAGCGACGTAGTTATGAGTATGGAAGTGATCCAGAAGGACCACAAATAATTTGAAAATGCAGGATAAAATCAACCAATATCTGGCAGAAGTTGAAGCATTTTCTGCCTCGGGAAATCAGGATACTGAAAATTTCAGGATTAAATTTCTGGGTAGAAAAGGTCTTCTGAACGACCTTTTTGAAGAATTCAAGACCATTTCACCTGATCAAAAAAAGGTCATGGGACAGGAATTGAATAAACTGAAAAACGCGGTTCAGCAAAAAATCGATAGCCTGCAACAATCTACCGGACCGGTAAAAAGCAGTCAGGAAGGTATGGATCTAACCCGACCAACTGGTGCAGTTCCTTATGGCTCAAGACATCCGCTTTCTATCGTGAGGGGCGAAATCCTCGATATATTTTCAAGAATTGGATTCACCGTTGCTGATGGGCCAGAAATTGAGGATGACTGGCACGTGTTCTCAGGTCTCAATTTTCCTCCAGAGCACCCAGCACGTGATATGCAGGACACTTTTTTCATCCGTAAAAAAGGTGATAATGGCGAGGATGAAATGGTCCTTCGCACACATACCAGCAGCGTACAGGTGAGGGCCATGGAGAACCAAAAGCCTCCTATCAGAATCGTCATGCCTGGCCGCGTCTATAGAAATGAAGCTGTGAGCGCCAGAGCGCATTGTCAATTCCATCAGATTGAAGGACTTTATATCGATGAAGGTGTTTCTTTTGCTGATATGAAGCAGACATTGCTGTATTTCACCCAAGAGTTTTTTGGTAAAGCAAAAATCAGATTGCGTCCCTCCTACTTCCCATTTACCGAACCAAGTGCAGAAATGGATGTCTATTGGGGACTTCAGACAGAAGCTGACTATCGAATTACCAAAGGCACCGGCTGGTTGGAAATCATGGGCTGCGGTATGGTCGATCCTGCTGTACTCAGCGCCAGCGGTATCGATCCACAGAAGTATAGCGGTTTTGCTTTCGGTATGGGTATCGAACGAATCACCATGCTCAGATACCAAATTGATGATCTGAGGATGTTTTTCGAAAACGATGTCAGATTTCTCAAGCAATTTTCCTGAGATTTTACTGCAACAAATCAGACTATCTTAGTGTATTAATTACACTTATCTGAAATACTGTGTTCACACAATAGGCAACTATATTTGCCGTCAACTCAAACATCATGGCTACTGAATTAGCAACCAACAAAACTGGCTCTTCAAAAACGGCCGCCGCTGCAGATGGACGATTCACCAAGGACATCTACAAGCGTTGGTATCGTGAAATGCTGCTGATGCGCAGATTTGAAGAAAAGTGCGGACATCTTTACATCCAGCAAAAATTCGGCGGATTCTGTCACCTCTATATCGGACAGGAAGCCGTGTTGTCTGGAATGATGGAAGCCATCAGGCCTTCAGATCGTGTCATTACCGCTTACAGAGATCATGCACATCCACTGGTGATGGGTACTGATCCTAAATTGGTGATGGCTGAATTGTATGGCAAACAAACCGGACTTTCAAAAGGAAAAGGTGGTTCCATGCACATGTTTGACAAAGAAAAAAATCTGTTTGGCGGACATGGTATTGTGGGTGCTCAAATTCCAATGGGAGCTGGTATTGCCTTCGCAGATAAATATCGCGGAAATGACAATGTCACAATCTGTTTCTTTGGTGATGGTGCTGCCAGACAAGGTGCGCTGTACGAAACTTTCAACATGGCGATGACATGGAAACTACCGGTTATTTTCATCATTGAAAACAACCAGTATGCCATGGGAACATCGGTTGAACGTACATCCAATGTCACAGACCTTTCATTGCTTGGATCTTCATTCCTGATGCCTTCTGCATCTGTGGATGGAATGCGCCCTGAAAGTGTTTGTGAAGCCATTGAGAATGCTGCAGATCGCGCCAGAAGCGGTAATGGACCCACTCTTCTCGATATACAAACCTATCGCTACAAAGGTCACTCGATGAGTGATCCACAGAAATACCGCTCCAAAGAAGAAGTAGCAGAGTATCAGGAAAAGGATCCTATTGAACACGTGATTCGTAAAATCCGTGAAAACAAATGGATGACCGATGCTGAAATTGAAGCGGTAGAAAACGAAATCAAACAGGTCGTGGAAGAGTCAGTTGAATTCGCTGAAAACTCTCCATTGCCAACCGCCGATGAATTATACAAGGATGTCTATTCTCATGATGACTATCCTTATGTAAACGATTAATCATACACCCTATAGACTGCAGGAAAAATGGCTGAAATTGTTCGAATGCCTAAATTGAGCGACACGATGACCGAAGGTACCGTGGCGTCTTGGAATAAAAAAGTAGGTGACAAAGTAAAAACCGGTGAAGTCCTTGCCGAAATCGAAACAGATAAAGCCACCATGGAATTTGAATCATTCCAGGATGGTGTGCTTCTTCATATCGGAGTAGAAAAAGGTAAAACCGCAAAAGTTGATTCCATTCTCGCCATTCTTGGTAAAGAAGGTGAAGATGTTTCTGCACTCATCGCATCCGATACCGTTTCTTCACAAGCCCCTGCAGCTGCTCCTGTAGCGGTTGCTGCAAGTACTGCCGCTTCTACTGTGGTAGCCCAACCTCAAGTGGTGGAAATGCCCGCTGTTGCGCATGAAAGCAATGGAAGACTCAAAGCGTCGCCATTGGCAAAAAAACTGGCCAATGAAAAAGGTATCGACATCAGTAGTGTTGCAGGAAGCGGTGATGGTGGAAGAATTATTCGCCGCGATGTAGAAAATTACTCTCCTTCATCTTCTGGCTCAAAAATATCTGCAGCCCCAATTTTCACTCCTTCCGGTACTGAAAGCTTTACTGAAGAAAATATTTCTCAAATGCGCAAGACCATTGCGCGTCGACTTGCTGAAAGTAAATTCTCCGCACCGCACTTTTACCTCACCATGGAAATCAACATGGATCAAGCCATGTCGGCAAGAAAATCCATCAATGATTCTGGCGATGTAAAAATTTCATTCAATGACATGGTTGTGAAAGCAACTGCAATGTCTTTGCTGAAACATCCTAAAGTGAATTCTTCATGGAGAGGTGAAACCATTCGTTACAACCAACATGTTCATATCGGTGTTGCTGTAGCAGTAGATGAAGGTTTGCTTGTTCCTGTGGTTCGATTCGCCAATGAAAAAGGATTGGCGCAAATCGGTGCTGAAGTGAAATCTTTCGCTGAAAAAGCAAAATCAAAAAAGCTTCAGCCTACCGATTGGGAAGGAAATACTTTCACCATTTCAAATCTTGGGATGTTTGGCATCGATGAATTCACTGCCATCATCAATCCACCGGATGCCTGCATTCTCGCAGTAGGCGGAATCAAAGCAGTTCCCGTGGTTTAAAAATGGTGCTGTCGTTCCTGGTAACGTCATGAAAGTAACGTTGAGCTGTGACCACCGTGTCGTAGATGGTGCATCTGGCGCTGCCTTCCTTCAAACACTGAAATCTTACTTGGAAAACCCTGTGATGATGCTTGTTTAAAAGCCATTCACTAAAAATAAAAAAAGGCCTCAATAATGAGGCCTTTTCTTTTCCATGCTGATCACTTACCTGACAATCAAATTTCTGATTTCAGTCGATGATCCATTTTCCAGTTTAATGAAATAACATCCAGATGGAAGTTGCAAATTCATCATGTCGTAGTCTCTCAGCATTTCACTGTGTAACATCCGGCCTGTTGCATCCAGCACCGTGACGAATGCACCACGTTCCGCTTTGATGTTTACCAAACCTGATGAAGGGTTCGGATAAACAGACCAATCTTTTGATGACTCTTCTTTCGTACCTGCACTCAGTCCTATTATCATGGTTTCGCAGTAATCATCTGCGCAATTGCCTAGTTCATTGGTAGCATCGACACAAATCTCATATTCACCAGGTGTGCTATAAGTGTGTGAAATCACATTTTGATCAAAAAATGACTCACTTGTTCCATCGCCATAGTTTACAGTATACATGGGATACGCAACATCACTTGTACCCAGGTTATAATCAATAGTTATCTGAACTGCGCCATCCATTTCTACCATATCTACATTCAGTTCACATTGCGCCAGAGGATTGATACCACCAAAACTATGTGGCCAAGTGAAACAGCCATTGGCATCCACAACTACAACATCGCCTAACATGTATCCTGCATCGGTAAATGGAATGATGATATTGCCATCTCCGTTGTCCACATAATTTGCATCCACAGTCCAATTATAAGTATAGGGTTGAGAGCCGCCAGTGACACTTGCCACGACATCAAACTGATTGTTTTGATCGTCTACATTGACAACAGGATAATCTACTTCAACTGCATCACAGATGATAATGGCTTCATATTCGAATATCGCCAAACAATCATCCGGTTGTGTAGTGTTCGGATCATCAAAATATGCAGTAATGGTGACTGGATAAGTACCAGGATCAGGGAAATATGCATACCCACCCATACCACCTGTACCCGATGTTGGATAATAAAACCAAGTATAGGTGGTAATCATATTTTGCGGATTATCAATGATCAAATCGAGATGATATGATCCAGATCCGGTATCATTTTGAATGACGCCTGTGATGACAGGGCATTGGGCCTTTGACAACAAAACCGAGAGTGCCAGAAGGACAAAAGAACAAGTTGTTTTCATGTGTAAAAGTGTTTGGTATCTGTACATATGATCACATGCGTAGTCTGGTTGTTGCATGGTGCAACCATCTTTTACTTTCTTGGTCTGATTGGATTTTCGGTCATTCAGAAAACAAATCTTACAACTTATTTGGACGGCATATCAGTTTGCAATTCCCAAGGTGCAGCGCGAACATACATCGCTTCTAACAGCAGATTACTCAAAGATTTATGTAAAAAAATTATTGTATTTATTTTCTATCCGTGGCAAACAATATCGAGATCAGATTAGATTTGATCAGAATAATCCGAATAATCCGACCATGAAAAAAATTCTAAGCTTCTACTTTATCCTACTTGCTATTGGGAGCATCGCCCAAATTCCTGGATCATTGGATCCATCATTCAATGGCAACGGAAAATATGCATATGACTTCGGTTTTCAAGACAATTTGCAATGCGTTGCGATTCAACCCAACGATCAAAAAATTGTATCAGCGGGCACTGCACTATCGGCAGGTTTTGCCGGAAGACTTGTGATCGTGCGCCAGAATCCCGATGGTACATTGGATCCTGATTTTAGCGGAGATGGAATTCTGATGATCGAAGATTATACAGAAAGCTATGCTTATGCCTGTCATATTGGAACGGATGGCAAAATTACTGTTGCAGGAACCGCCGCAGATCCAACTTATCTCTTTTCTATGCTGGTATTGCGCTATTTGGAAGATGGAACGCCAGATACATCGTTTGGTATAGATGGAGTTGCACGATATGAAATCAGTCCGCTGGATGATTTTGCATATAACATGGCGATACAGGAAGATGGAAAAATCGTCCTTGCAGGAACAGCCCAGGATGAAAATTATCGCAACGTTCCAACCATTGTACGATTGCTTTCCGACGGAAGTCTCGACACGGATTTTGGAACAGATGGCGTTGCACAGGTCGAAATAGTAGAAGCAGATAATAAATTCAATGATGTAAAAATTGATTCTCAAGGACGCATCGTAGCATGCGGGCATATTGGTTTCCCTCTCACGGGTACAGGTCAATTCAATTTTGACGTTATGGTTGCTCGCTTTCTTGAAGATGGAAACACAGACACAAGTTTTGATGGTGATGGCAAGGTGGCTACGCCTGTTTCTGCAGAATACGTAGAGTCGGCTCTTGGACTTACTTTACTCAACGATGACAAAATACTTGTCGCAGGCTATACAACACTCCTTGACTTTTCTTTTGATGCTCTATTGATTCAATATGACGTGGATGGACAAACAGATAATACGTTCGGCGCTTCAGGCATTCAGACATACGATCATGCCATACAAGATGTATTTTATGATGTTACCATTGATGCCAATGGAAAAATACTACCGTGTGGTACCTCTGGAGGATTCTTCTTTGATGATCGCGACTTTTTACTGATGCGGTTACTCGCTGATGGAACTCCCGATCCTTCATTTGCCAATGCTGGTATGTCGCTGGAAAGTATTCTCACCTCATTTGACGAAGCGAATGCGATTGTCGTGCAGGCAGATGACAGAATTGTTTTAGCGGGAAAAACAAACAACGGAACCAACAATGATATTGGCCTCGCCAGGTATTTGCATACTGGTACCGATCATGTTATAGGCGAAACACTTGAAAAGGTTCAACTGTTTCCAAATCCTGTCCGTGCCGGACATGAAATACAACTCAGTGGAATTGAGCACGCCGACATAGAAAGTATGGCCATCATCAATCAACTTGGAATGACTGTCACAGAGCAGATTCCATCATTTAATCACTGGAATTATATTCAACTTCCGGAATTATCGGCAAACAGCCAATATGTTTTACAGATCAAATTGAAAAACGGAGCGGTGATTCATCAATGTTTTTTGGTGATGAATAATGATTAAATCTTGCCGTTAAATCGTCTGTTTCTACTGGAACATTTCTTTTACCTTTTGGAAAAAGGATTTGTCTTTGCCTGTAGGATTGGGTTTAAAATTGGGAGATTGCTTTAGTTTTTCCAACAGCTTTTTCTCTTCGTCATTTAATTTCTGAGGTGTCCAAACATTGATGTTCACCAGCAGATCACCGTGCCCATATCCATTCACATCTTTCAACCCTTTGCCTTTTAAGCGAACAATTTTCCCGCTTTGCGTACCAGGTTCAATTTTTATCTGAGCTCTTCCTTTGACGAGAGGAATCTCAGCAGGCGCACCCATTGCCGCGTCGGCGAAATTGATGTAGAGATCGTAGTAAAGATTAATGCCATCTCTCTTGAGTTCCTGATGTTCCTCTTCTTCAATCTGAACGAGAAGATCGCCGGGAATGCCGCCATAAGGACCCGCATTTCCTTTACCTGCAACATTGAGAGTCATTCCTTCTCCAACACCTGCAGGAATATTTATTTCTAGAATTTCTTCGCTTCGCTTTTGTCCGTTTTCATCGGCATCTTTCGGCTTATTTTTTATGGTCTTGCCTGCACCGTGACACTTAGGACAAGTTGATGTCGTGGCCATCTGACCCAAAATTGTATTGGTCACACGGCGCACCTGACCATTTCCCCCACAAGTGGTGCACGTATCAAAGGTCACATCATTCGAATTGATGAGTTTGAAAACCTTGATTTTTTTGGTGCAGCCATTCGCGATTTCTTCGAGGTTCAACTTCACTTTGATGCGAAGATTTGAACCTTTCACACGACGCTGACCGCCGCCACCTCCACCACCAAATCCACCACCACCAAATGCTCCTCCGAATATGTCGCCGAACTGTGAGAATATGTCGTCCATATTCATGTGTTGTCCACCTCCACCAAATCCACCACCCATACCCGCGTGTCCATACTGATCGTATTGCGCACGTTTCTGCGGATCACTCAAAATGCCATAAGCATCAGCAGCCTCCTTGAATTTTTCTTCCGCTTCTGAATTACCAGGATTCTTGTCTGGATGAAATTTTAACGCCATCTGACGATAAGCCTTTTTATCTCAGCTTCTGAAGCTCCTTTGCTTATCCCCAATATGTCGTAATAGTCTCTTTTTGCCATGTGTAATGCGCTAATACTTGTTTACTGACCAATGACCACTTTTGAAAAACGAATCACCTTGTCATTGAGCATATATCCCTTTTCAACTTCATCTACGACCTTACCAACCATATCAGAGTCGGCGCTGGAATCTGAGTGATGGCTTCATGGTAATCGGTATCGAAGACCTGCCCTGTCGATTCCATCGGCTTCAAACCTTTTGTTTCGAGCTTCCTGTAAATTTTTTGATGGATCAATACAAAACCTTCTCTCACGATTGATATGTCATCCACTGACTCATTGGCCTTCACAGCACGATCGAAATCATCGAGAATAGGCAACAACTCTTTGATCACATCTGAAGATGCTGTAGAAAGCAATTCAGATCTCTCCTTCATGCTTCTCTTCCGGAAATTATCAAATTCGGCATAGAGTCGCATGTATTTGTCTCTCCATTCACCAGCTTCATGCTTCCACTTTTCGGTTTCATTTTCTGGTGTTTGCTCATCAGCAGAGGTCTCAGGAGTTCCGAGATCTGGGTTATGGGCATCAGTAAGTGCAGCTTCTGATTCTGGTTGTGGTGTCTGTTCGTTCATTTCGTCCTTGTTCATCGATTCGAAAATTTTCCTTACCCGCGATTTCAAGTTTTTTGCCATGGCGTTGATTTGGGTCAAAGTGGCAGATAACTGCTGCCATATGCAATAAAAAGCCCCCGGAAAAACCGGGGGCGCAAATGTAGTTCAATTCAAATGCTGTATCAGAGGCTCTTTACATGCATATCAAGCTGCTTGTGAAGCTCCAATCCACGTAGGTTTTTAGCCACGATGATACCGTTTTCATCAATCAAAAAACTCATTGGAATGCTGGAAACACCGTAAACAGCCGCTGCGCCATTCTGCCAGCCTTTCAGGTCGCTGACATGATTCTTCCAAATCAGGCCGTCCTTTTCTATTGCACCTTTCCAGGCATCTTTATTCTGATCCAGAGAAACAGAGAAAATGTCGAATCCTTTGGCTGTTTTGAATTTGGCTTTTTGATATTTCTGATAAGCAGAAACAACATTGGGATTTTCTCTTCTGCAAGGGCCACACCATGATGCCCAGAAATCAATCAAAACGAGTTTTCCTCTCAAAGAAGAAAGTTTGATGTTTTTTCCATCCACTCCAGCCATTTCAATATCCGGAGCTTCATCACCAATATTGGTACCGATGGCTACTGGTTTGTTGGCCATTTTCTTCGCTTTCACCGGCGATTCTACTGTGGTGAAACTGTAAACAGATACTGTCGCGATCACTACAGTCAAAATTGCAATTACTTTTTTCATGGATTTTTTTTTCAGTGGTTAAAATTAACGACGTTTCCCATCTTGTTTCCAAACATTCTGCCAAAGCTTTCTTCTGGATTGAATTTCTACGAATCTATTCTGGTAATATCAGCACCAATAGCCTTCAGACGATTTTCAATATCCTGATATCCGCGATCAATTTGCTCAATGTTGTGAATCGTGCTCTTGCCTTGCGCCGCCAAAGCCGCGATCAACATGGATACACCCGCCCGGATGTCCGGAGATGACATGGTGATACCCCTGAGTTTCGTTTCTCTATTGCTGCCGATTACAACCGCTCTGTGCGGATCACAAAGGATAATTTTTGCGCCCATATCGATGAGATTATCTACGAAAAACAGACGGCTTTCGAACATCCATTGATGAATGAGCACGCTTCCTTTAGCTTGTGTGGCCGTAACAAGCGCAACGGATATAAGGTCAGGCGTGAATGCCGGCCAGATACCGTCCCGGATTGTTAAAATGGATCCGTCGATCAGACTTTGAATTTTATAGGATTCCTGAGAGGGTAAATAGATGTCATCTCCGCGGAATTCCATTTCAATTCCCATTTTGCGAAATACTCCCGGAATGACCCCCAATTCGGAGATAGCGCAATCTTTAATGGTGATTTCACTTTGGGTTGTGGCCGCGAGTCCGATAAAACTACCGATTTCGATCATGTCTGGCAACAACCTGTGTTCACATCCACCCAAACGATCTACTCCATCAATAATGAGTTTATTTGATCCGATACCGGAAATTTTGCCTCCCATACTCACAATCATTTTGCAAAGCTGCTGGAGATATGGCTCACAGGCGGCATTGTAAATGGTTGTTTGACCTTTGGCGAGGGACGCTGCCATCAAGACATTCGCTGTTCCCGTCACAGACGCCTCGTCCAATACCATGTATGCACCCCGCAAATTTTTTGCGTTGATCTTATAAAAGCGATCGTCTTTCAAATGTTCGAAAGTGGCACCAAGATTTTCAAAACCACGGAGGTGGGTATCTACAGGTCGTCGACCAATTTTATCACCACCAGGTTCAGGAATGTATGCCACACCAAAACGCGCTAGCAATGGTCCAATGATCATAATTGAACCGCGAAGCGCTCCACCTTTTTTCTTGAAGTCGTCAGTGAGCAAATATTCCAAATTGACATTCTTCGCTTCAAAAGTGAACGTATCCTTTGACAATTGATTCACTTCAACGCCCATTTCGCCCAACAATTCGATGAGCTTCATGACATCACGAATATTCGGAATATTGGAAATGGTTACCTTTTCAGGTGTAAGAAGAACAGCAGAAACAATCTGCAACGCTTCATTTTTGGCGCCTTGCGGAATGATTTCGCCTTTTAGTTTGTTACCGCCCCTGATTTCAAAAGATGACATGGATGTGTAATTTATTCCATGCGAAAAAAAGAGGAATAGTCCAATTACAGATAACACCCATGCGAACTTATCGACACGGATAAGGTGATGAAGATCTTAAATCACAGAATAAATGAAATCGATCAATTCAAGACATAAAGTCAAGATTCTCTTAATGCACGATTTTCATCCTGCGACGATTGATCGATCCAAGATAGGATACAGCCAATTCAATACCTCCTGGACGCTTGTCTAAATAAGGCATTCTTGCCACGCGAACATCGTATCCCAATGAGAAAGTTATGGCCCGCTTATATTCAAATCCAATGAATGGATGAACTGCATCTTTTGAGCGGTAGAACAAACCAGCAACAGCAGCACTTGAAGTTCTGTTTGTTGTATATCGACTATCATCTCCGATTCGATAGCTGAATGTTGTTCCAAGTATGACTTCATTTGCACCAGCTTGTCGTTGAATCAAACCATCGTATTTCAAATCAAAATGCGGATATCGCTTGCTCCATGAAAACTGCAAGGATTGACGAATTTTCAACCGATCCTTCCCTTTCGCAACCATAGTAATTTGTTGACCGCTGTGAAAGAAAGAGTAACCAAGATTAAACTTCTTTTTCTTTTTGTGTTTCCAGTTGATACCTGCTCCGATATCTACAAAGCCACGCTTGGTGCTGATAAAACGCTCCTGATCATCAGCCATTGGATCATAATTGACCCCATTGTATTGCGCATCCCATGCAAGACCAGAAAAATCAATACTGTTTTGCTGGTAACCGATCTGAAATCCTCCTGATAACAAATCGCTTTGGCTGGCCAAGAGGTGATAAGCGGCTGTTCCTTTTACCACGAAAGTTTTTTGCTGCGCTTTACCTGCTTCATCTTGTATAATGAGCAATCCGAAACCTGCGTAGTTGTCATTGTACAAACTCAACAGTTTATACTGCGCATCGAATCCACTAGTGGTGTATCCGCTTGCAATATTTCTCCATTGCCTTTTATGAAAAATAGAACCTTTCAGCATTTGCTCGAATTGTCCTGTTAAGGCTGGATTGTACAACTGTGTGCAACTCTCGAATCGAGTAAGGTGCATATCCTGAGCGAACACTTCAGAAGTGGCAACAAGTGTTGCTGCAATCGCCAGAATTCCTGTGTATATGTATCTTATTAATTTCATGATTATCTCACCAAAACAATTTCACCTGATTTTTCCTTGCGTTCATTGCCAATGTATGCGCATTGTATAGAAATAACTTCCTGAAGATGCCGGCTGTCCCCGCAATTGTCCATCCCAACCTTTCTTAACATCATCGGTAAAAAATACTTCCTCACCCCATCTGTCGTAGAGATGAAAATCCAATTTGGACAATCCAAATCCGCGAACAAAAAGTGTATCGTTGTGTTTGTCACCATTGGGTGAAAAAATATCAGGAATAAAAATCGGCTCTAATGGAAGAATACAAATAGCCTGCGTCGCAGATGATGTACAGCCTCCTTCATTTTGGATGGTAAGGGTAACCTCTAAATTGCCAGGACTGCCATAACCATGATTGACATTTTGCCCAGGAACATACGCCTGTGTTGAACCATCTCCAAAATCCCAAGTTCCGGTAATACCATTCTGAGAAAGATCGATGAAAGCGATGTTGCCCATATCCGCAAAAGCAATACAAGGATCATTAGGAGTAATGCTGAAATTGGCAGTTAGCGATGGATAAGCTGGTATCACGCCATTTTCTTCAACATCACAACCATTCACCAAATCAGTGATGACAAGTGTCCATGCTGTTCCCGCATTCGCAAAGAGGGTATCTTGAAAAATATTGTTATTCCATTCTACCGTGTAGCTGCCATCAGGTAGTGCAACATCAACCGTCGCCCAACCTTGAGTGCCTGCACACGCAGCATCACTGGTATCAACCAACGAAAGAATTGGAGGTACTACGTCAATAAATATACTGGCGTTCACTGGTACTGAGCAATTGTCAGAGACAGATACGCTGATGGTAGTAGGAGTACCTGGTGTTGAAGTATTCGTCGAAACTGGGAAGCCACCATTACTCCAAGAATAGATGTAACCGTTGTTTGGATTTCCTCCTGTGGTGGTTGCTGTCAGGGTTACTGCTTGATCATCACAAATGAGTGTGTCATTCGCAGCCACCGTCATTATCAGTTCAGGATAAATTTCGAAGTCAATGGTATCTGCTGTTTGTGGACAGTACAACGGTGTATATCGGTAAATCACCTGATAGCTTCCTTCACCTAAAATGGATGGGTTGAAACTATAAGTTGGAAGTGATCCCAATAAAATACCACCACCAGGTGTTCCGGAAAAATTCACAGTCATGTCGACAAAACAATATTCTTCATCCAAACCAGTGATAGCAGCCTCAATTGCTTCTTCCACATTCACCAAAACGCTATCCGAACATCCTGCAGGATTACTCCAATGAATCCAACTCGTACCAAAATCCGCAATTGAAGGATCAAAAAGACCCGTATTTGCATCAAGCACACCATTGCCGCTCCAAGTGCCACCAGGAGTAACTCCTGCAACAAGAACTACAGGTGCATCAGATGAACAAAAATTCATTTGATTATCCGGCAAATTGTTTTGGAAGACATTGATGTCTACTACATCACTGCAATTGTTCAAAGTATATGTAATGGTATGTTCTCCCAATCCGGCAGTTGCAGGACTAAAGGAATATCCTGTACCAACATTACCAGTGATACCAGGTCCTGTCCATGTACCACCTTCGGGAATTGCAAATCCGATGTTGTTTTCATCCAATGGCACAGCACTATCGTCAATACAGAAATTCAATTCATTTACATCAACTGCAGTTTCTACTACCCAGACATACATCGTATCTACACAACCATTGGGTGCATTGTATAAAATGTATGTATATGTGTCATTTGCAATCACAGAAGGATCAAACAAACCTGTACTGGCATTGCTCATCGCACCATCTGGGCTGGTCCAGAACCCGCCTGTAGGTATGGGCGTATTGTCCAGCACTACCTGAGCTTGCAAAGGACATGCAGTGTGATAACTATCGATGTTGATTTGTTTCACGTAAACATCAAAATCCTGTGAACAACCATTGATCGTATAGGTGAATTGGTGATCACCAGGAGACATTTGCTGAGGGGCAAAAATTCCCTGAGTAGCGTCGGTGATTCCTGTACCAGACCAAACACCACCATACGGTGTGAATGAAATGGTATCAAACCACTGCGACTGACAAACGCTATCTAATTCGAAAGGACCGCCGATGTCATCGACATTTACAGTAAGTACATCCGTACATCCATTCACAGAATAATTCACATCGAATGTTCCCGCCGCTACCGGATCAAACATACCAGTAATCGTTGTGTTTGGTCCATCCCATGTTCCTCCGGCAGGTGTTGCTTGAAGTTGAAATGGAGAAGAACCAGGACAAGCCGCCGTCACAAATTGTGTTTCGATCGGAGTAATGGTTATAGCAATACTATCAGTACAACCTTCAGTAGCGTAGTATGCATAAGTTATTCCACCACCTACAAGATCCGGATCTAACAAGTTGGTACCGGTAATCACGGCATCACCACTCCATTCACCGTTTCCGGTGGCATCGAGAACCAAATCATCTGCAGACTGACATATGGTTTGAGCTTGTGTGATAATGTCAAAATTTTCAATACCTAATGTGAACGTTTTCACGACGCTATTTCCGGTTTCCGTCTCTGTGATGGTAACGGTATACGTTGTAGAAGTTGATGGACAAACGTCGTGAGGTCCTGCTGTTGCAGGAAGGCCATTGTTCCAAGCGTAGGTGTATGTAAAACAACCATCGACCTCTGCCGTGATCTGGGCACAATTTCCGGGACAAATGGTGTTTGAACTGGAGGTAATGTTCGCACTTACACCGCAGTTTTCAAAAGTAAACTGTGTAGATACAGTGTAGGGATAGATGATCCCACAATTGTCAGGAATATTGATGTCCAATTGAACGCCAAAATCACAATTGTATGTGAAAGGTTGTGCGAGGGTGAGTGTTACCAAGCTGGTCTGTCCTCCAGCACAATTTTGTTGGACATTGGTTACCGGAATGTTTTGACCATTTGCAACAACTGTAAATAACGCATCAGTCAGCCAGGCACACTGAATGGCCTGCGACAAATTCACATTGAGTTGTGAGGCATTGCAAACAGGTATGGTATTCACCGCTATATCGGGTGGAATTGGCACGGGTTGTTGACTGATCCATTGTGCAGTAAAACCAGCACCCGAAACATTCGTATCTGAAGTAGAAACGAAAGTGACTGCTCCACTATTGGCAATAAGCACTGGCGGAAGGGTCTGTCCGGTGAAGGTTCCTAACAAAGTTCCACTAGCATCCGGTCCATCATATACACTGAGAAAATCAAGATTCAACTCATAGGCGAACTCACCAGAAAATGTAATGGTAATAACACCACCCGGATTGATTACCGTCGTGATGTTTTCATTCATGCCATATGGCAAATTTGGACCACCGCTATCGTAGAGTATACCCTGACACTCTCCAATGGTGGTATTGGACATATTGAACTCCGGAAGATCCTGAGCATCGGTCTTTGTAACAGACAGAATTGCGGTGATAAACAACAGGAGTGCCCTGACATCAAGCCTTGCCGGAATCATTTTCAACGATTTAGAATGTGACATTTCAAGGTGCAAGCTAATAAAACTCATAGTGAATCCACAATGAGGACGTTTGGTGTCCTGATAGCGTTGCTCCAATTACCTGCTCTGTCGCGTATTTCTACGGAAAAAGAGGTTTGTTCCTGCGTGCCATTTCCCATGAGAAACAATGGATCAAGTTCTATAGAATAGCTGCCCTTGATATGCAACTCCTCGTTATTTGGAGTCATCGGGGGCACATGGTACCAATCATAATCTGACAGTCGCGAATCTTTGACACGCAAAGTGAGCACATCTGGATCGGCATTGCCCAAATCACCTTGGTAATCTTCGTAGGTCAAGTTGATCTGCAGATTATTGTTGAATTGCTCCACTTCAGTACCTGAAATATTTTTAAATTCAATGACAGGAGCAACAGGATTGTCTTCCTTTTTTTTACACGAAAAAATCAGTAAAAGCAAGGATATGATGTAGAGTTTATGATGAAATATTTTCATATCACTTTCAGTGAAAAAATTAGAAACCAAAGTGGCATGGATTCACTGTTTGGTATTTCAGTAAATCCAGATTGGACACCATCATCAATCAATGTCCGCAGATAAACAAGATCACCAGGATTCGAGTTGCTCAAATCAAGAGTCGCTTTGTAATAAAATGGAACAGCGGAACCTTCTCCGAAAGGAACCGCATTCACTGGCCCTTCTTGATTGAAGATGGATTGAACAGCTCCTGAAAAATCGAGACTGCTTGATGACGCTTGTAATGTAATCGCGTCAAATCCGGTTGGATAAGCGTTGTCATCATAAGGCAAAACCCATATGTCTATCAGCTCTGAAGGCACTTCAATAGAGCCGATTCCATAAGGAGAATTTTCTTCTCTGGGATATGGATAAGTGGTATTGTTATGCGGAAAAACAACAAGGCCGTATACCATTGGCGGCATATTGGCTTCCGCTGCAGCAGCAGGATTTCCATAAACATCCTTCGCTCCACCATTGATCCAATCCCGAATTTTCGAGATATAGTATTCTTTATTGGAATTCCAGTCTGATTGTGGATCTACCACTGCAGGCATAATGCCCGAGGTATTTTCAACATCCACAGTCAATCGAAGAAGCATAAAAGAGGAATCGGCATTTCCAGGAACTACTCTGTGTGTGAATGCATAGTCGGGTGTATTCGAAATGCAAGGGTGATTGACTATCGAATTGTAAGCACTTCCAATACTTCTGAACTCAGGTTCGAATGTGCCATCGTGACAACCACTGTTGGCACAAGTTGGTCGGAAAACTTTTGCGTGTAACCAAGCAAAACTACCTTCGGGCAATGCCGCCAAATCAGGATTATCATTATTCACCGCGGTGTAAGAGAAGCATAAGGATTGGTGACTTCATTTTTCTTACATGACGAAACGAAAAAGAATGCAGCTGCTGTGAACAACAACAAGGTATAACGATTAATTTCGATTTTCTTCATGTCGATTTTCATAGTAAATCAATAAATGAATAAGTACCACCTTCAACATATCCGGCGCTAAGCACTTCATCCTTTACACCGAGAATGCGTGCAGCAGTTAGCATCGCATCGGAAACTTTACCAACCTGATTTCCTTCACTTCCAATGATGGTGTTTTGAGGGAAAGAAGGGCCAGCCATCAACGACCAAATGCGCAATGAATTTTCATCACTGTGATCATAAGCAGCCCATTGATTTGAATCGAGAATTGAATTCGGCTGCAGATTTCTACCACATTCAGGAATACAAATGATATCTGTGTTTCCGCCAATTCCGGATCGTTTTGGATGATATCCCACAAGTAACCACGGAATGATCAGCGCGATGCAAGGCCTTCACATAACTTGTAAAATTGCTGTGACAAACATCCACATTGTTGAGGTTCACACACATGAATGCGGGTTTGAAATACTTCATCACTTCGGCTGCAAAACCAACATTCAGCGCATCGCCATTGTCAAAAACTGGAGGACGTAAAAACGTACCATCCGAAACCTTCGTGTACATTTCATTCATGAAAGTTTTGATGAGCTGTTTTTCTTCTTCTGTATTTCCAATTGCATCAAGTGCGCCTCCATATTGGGCAAATGTGTTGTCCAAAAATGTCTTCAAAGCATACATGGGAGCAAGCTCATTTTCGGGGTGATAAATTTTTGCGTTTGAAAAATTATCTTGTCCTATTTCTGAGAACGTCACTGTTGGTGCAAAGAAGTTTGCGCCGTACTTGATCCCATAATCGGGATTGGCGCTATAGTTCAACAATGGCACAGATCCATCAATACCATTGCCCACGAACCAGACATCCGTGGCTTTGTAACCACCATGCCGTCTCAGGTATTCAAAAATGGTTGGATTAAGTGGTCTTTGTTTCAGCCCCTGCCCCACCATATCAGCGCCCTGAACAATAGAATTTAACCCTCCAAAATGTCCGGATGAAAACGCACGTACTTCGCTAAAAAGAGTACCTTGTGATTGAAGTGATCCGTTCGTGGCATAATAATCCAACATTGGAATCGGATTAATTCCGCCTTCACCTGTTCCGTATGCAATCTTCATGGTTGGCGCTTCACCTGTGAGCATATTGTACATGATATTGCCGGGATATGGATCGATCACTTGACTTCCTTCCAGATACAATTTATCGATGCTTTCTTGGTGACGAACACCTCCTGCAAACATGACGAGGACAACGTGTTGTGCACTTCTGCTACCCGTCGGAGCAAACAACCTTCCGCTTGGAAGTATGTAAGGCGCCACCAATGCTCCTGCAGTGGTTAGCGCCGATTTCTTGATAAAACTTCTTCTGTTCATGAATGAAGTGTATAGGATGTTTGCTTCTTAATAGAATTGGTATTCGTTGCTCATGGCAAACGAGAAATACACCAGTTCAGGTGTCATATAAGCATTGGACTGGATGAAATTTCTGACCCAGGCTTTTTCAGCTTCATTGGGTAAACGCACAAAAAATCTTTTGTAAGTATCCGTAATGAATGTTTCGATATCCGCGTTCATCTCTTCCACAGTGGGCAATTGAACTCCTGCCTGATTGAAAAAATTGGATATCAAAACTTCCTTCGAAATTTCCAGATCACCAACCGATTGGAACAGTTGATCCAGTTCGAATGTTTCACTTCCGGAAAGTGCCGTCTGAAATAAGTTCGTATATAAAATACTTACAAACTGCTGGTTGGTTTTGATTTTATCCTTTTCCGCAGCAGTGCTTACAAGTGGAACTTCATTGAGTTCGTAAACACCAACCTGTTCCTTTTTGCACGAAGTGACACACATGGCAACCGCGGATATGGCCGCCAATGCCGCTAAAGTTGTTCTATCCGGACGTTCCTCACAAGTTGGTTGCAAAAAAATGTCAGATAAGATTCCTTTTTTTTCATTCATTGAATCCTGCGTATTCATCGGTGATTAGAATGGATTTTTGAAGTGCTTTTATATTCATACCATTATTGAGAATGGAGAGTTTGGTATAAACCTCTGCTGTTGTTGGTTCCCGAGAGAGCAAGGATAAATAACACCACCTGATCATACCTTCCGCAAATTCTTCTGAGTCGATCAACACATTGAGGTATTCACTTTTAGTCGAAAATATTTCACCAAATAAGTATCCGGTGATATCCTCTTCTCCTTCACTTGGAACTCCTTCCACGGCATCATATGCTTCATCCAATTCTACTTCCGTAGGATATCGGTAAAACAAATCATCAAAAGTCGCATTCACATAATTGAAAGAACCCATATGGAGATTATCATACATGGTGTTGTAGCACATGCGTCTGCATACTTCATCACAGGTGATTTGCCCAAGTCTGAATTGTTCTTTGATTTGAATAACAGCGAGCGATCTATTGGAATAGTCACGATTCACCTCATAAGCGAGCATATTACCAGCGAGACTATCCTGAACCGAAATTCCATAGTATAGGTAGTATTCTTCAAAAACCTGATTTTCCGCAATTCCATCCAAAAACCTCGATTTGTTGTCATCATAAAACTTTTGTGAGTAGGCATGTGCATATGAAGTATCTCCGACCACAGGTGCGGTTGAAGTCATCAGTTTATCTACCAATGCAGAACGAGAAGCATCTGACAATCCTCCCGCTTCCAATGCTGTAACTTCTGTGCTCATTTCGGCATTTGTCGGCTCACGTCCGGTCAAATCAATAAATAGTCGATTCACATAATTTTCAACCAAAAGAGTTGGAACGCCGCTGTATTCCGGGATGTTGTTATTCGTGAAAGTGACGGTTTCCGTCTTTTTACACGAAAAAAAAGCAAGGGCCAAAAAAGATATCAGGATGAATATCCTCATGATGCAGGTAGTTATTGGACTAAATTATGTGGTTTTAAGGCGAAACGGATAGTAGGACAGAAAATTTCACCAAAGGTTTACTAACACCCTAACTTTGCATCATGTCCGTGAACAAAGATATTAGACGTATCACCACGAATACGTTGCAGGAAATGAAGCATCGGGGCGAACCGATCTCCATGCTAACCTCCTACGACTACAGCATGGCTCATCTCGTTGATGGCGCAGGAATCGATGTCATTCTTGTCGGAGATAGTGCAAGCAATGTCATGGCTGGTCATGAAACAACTTTACCCATTACATTGGAGCAAATGATTTACCACGCCCAAGGTGTAGTAAGAGCTGCTCAACGCTGCCTTGTTGTGGTTGATTTACCATTCGGTTCATATCAAGGTAACAGTAAGGAAGCATTGAACTCCGCTATCCGGATCATGAAGGAAAGTGGAGCTCATGCCGTGAAAATGGAAGGCGGCGAGGAAATTCGCGAAAGTATCCAACGCATTCTCACAGCAGGTATACCTGTAATGGGTCACCTTGGATTGACTCCACAGAGTATCTACAAATTCGGTACTTATCAGGTAAGGGCCAAAGAAGAAGCAGAAGCTGCAAGATTATTGAAAGATGCAAGGCTTTTGGATGAATGTGGCTGTTTTGCAATTGTTCTGGAGAAAATTCCAGCAACACTGGCAGCGCAGGTTACCAAAGCAGTGGAAGTTCCAACCATAGGAATTGGCGCAGGTGCTGATGTGGATGGCCAAGTGCTTGTAGTAAATGATATGCTAGGCTATACGCAAGATTTTAGTCCGCGTTTTCTCAGAAGATATATGAATGCTGGTGAGCAAATCACCCAAGCCGTAAAGCAATATATCATCGATGTCAAAAGCCGTGACTTCCCAAGTGATAAAGAACAATATTGATAAAGAATAAACCCGCAGCGACTTTCGTCGCATCACGATCTAAGTAAGATGGATAGTTCAGAAAAACAAGGTCGCAGTGTGCGCGACTGGAAAACGGCTCCCAAAGAGCCGATTGTCATGAGTACCGTAGAAAATTTGCGCGTACTCTATGAAGACAACCACATTATTGCCGTAAACAAACGAAACTCAGACATCATTCAGAGTGATATCAGCGGGGATACAACCCTTTGCGAAACAGTGAAAGGGTATGTGAAGTGGAAATACAATAAACCCGGACTTGCTTTTATTGGAACGGTTCATAGACTGGACAGGCCTGTGAGTGGTATCGTGCTTTATGCCCGTACCACCAAAGCGCTAAATCGCCTGTCGAATATGTTCAAATACCGAGAAGTTCAGAAAACGTATTGGGCTGCAGTGAAAGGGATGCCCGACCCACAGGAAGGGCAAATCATCAATTATTTATGGAAAGACGAAAAACTCAACAAGACTTTTGCTTTCCATGAACCAAAAGCCGAAAGAAAGGAATCAGAACTGAGTTACAAGGTCATCGGTGCAGGTGATAACTACACTTTTGTTGAAGTATATCCGAAAACAGGTCGGCATCATCAGATCCGAGCAACATTGGCCAGTTTGAATTGTCCAATCAAAGGTGACATCAAATACGGGGCAAGAAGAACCAACGACAATGCATCCATTCATTTACATGCGAGAAAAATCGAATTCATGCATCCTGTTAAAAAAGAACCCATTACGATCATCGCTCCACCACCTGAAGATCCCTTATGGGATGAATTTTTACGCATTTCAATGAAAATCTGACCGACCGTAAAATTGACCATTTGGGAATTCAAATTCCCTTAATGGCCATAAGGTTGTTGAAAACCTGTCAATTCTCATCCACATTTAGTTTTGCCAACCCTTCTACCTTGTTAGATTTGCGCAAATTTTAGATTTAGAACTCAAAACAATTATCAGCATGAAAAAGAACAGCTTCTACCTTCTTGTGGCTGTATTGTCCAGCCTGATCATCGTATCATGCAACGGACTGAAGAAAATGGACAAGTACATTGCAGAACTCGGCGCGACCGCTACACCAAATCCGCTCGAAGTTCATGGCGATAGCGTGGAAATTACAATTTCCGGCAAATTCCCACCAAAGTACTTTGCCAAAAAAGCCAGCGTGGAAGCTACTCCAGTTCTGGTATATAGCGGTGGTGAAACCAAATACAAAATGCAAGGTTATCAAGGCGAGCAAGCTGCCGGTAACGGTGCTGTTATTCCTTACAAATTAGGCAAAAACTTTAGCTATACTGACCGTATCGCTTACCAGCCTTCTATGTCAGAAAGTAAACTTGAGTTGCGTATTCACGGTAAACAAGGAAGTAAAGAAGCCGATTTTACACCGGTTCCTGTTGCTGATGGTATCATCACTACTCCTTATCTGATGAAGAACGATGACAAAGCAATGTGGAGCAAAGACAATTTTGTTCGCACACTTTCTTACATGAACGACAGTACTCAGATCAATTTCGACTACAACTCTTCTACCCTGAAGCCTGCTGAATTGAAACAACAGGACATCACCAATCTCGGTGCTTTCTTGTCTGCTGCTGCTGCCAATCCGAAAATGGTGATCAAAAGCATTGAGTTCATGTCTTATGCTTCTCCAGAAGGAGAAATGCTCCTCAATGACAATCTCGCCAATGAGCGCGCTGAAGCTGGTAAAAAAGCTTTCATGGATTTGGCTAAGAAAATGAAACTCACCAACGTTCCAGAAAATCTTTTCCAAATGTCACCTAAGGGTGAAGACTGGGAAGGTTTCCGCGCAGCGATGGAGGTTTCAAATATCGAAGACCGTAACATCATCATCAATGTTCTGAAAATGACTTCTGATCTTCAACAGCGCGAGCAAGAGATCAAAAACATCTCAAAAACATACGTGGAAATTCAGAAAGAAATTTTCCCAAGTCTGCGTCGTTGCAGAATGATCGTGAAATACGACCTTGAAGGTTATAGCGATGCTGAACTTACTCAGATTGGATCAACTAACCCTTCTGTTCTGACTTACGAAGAATTGATGAAAGCTGGTTCATTGGTTGAAGATCTCGCTAAACGTGCGAACATCTACCTCGAAGCAACTAAAAAATCTGATGCTGACTACCGCTCATTCAACAACCTCGGTTGTGTGTACTACATGCAGAACAAAATGTCTGATGCAGAAGCGCAGTGGAAGAAAGCTTATGGCATGAAAAAATGTGCAGAAACCAGCAACAATATGGGTATTGTTACCCGTGTTTCTGGAGATCGCAAAGGTGCTTTGACTTATTTCAATGAGTCTGGAAGTTCTTCTGAAGCTAGCTACAACAAAGGTCTGATCGACATTCAAAATGGTGATTATTCGTCTGCTGTAAGCAAAATGGGTTCTTACAAAACTTTCAATTCAGCTCTTGCTAAAATGTTGAACAAAGACAACGGCGGGGCTAAAACTGATATCGATGGAAGCAACGACAGTTCTGCTATCGCTGATTATCTCCGCGCAATCATTGCCGCAAGAAGTGGTGATGGCTCTGCAGTTGGATCAAATCTTCAAAGCGCTGTTCAGAAAGATGCCTCTTTGAAAGACAAGGCTATGAAAGACCTCGAATTCAGAAAAAACAAAGATCAACTGAACTTCTGATCTCAATAAAGACTTTGCAAAAAGCCGCCTTTAGGGCGGCTTTTTCTTTATTCCAAAGTTTGAATATTCACCGAATAATAATTGGGATCACATTTCGGGAGTGCACTTATTCTAAAATATCCAGCATCACCCTTGACTTATGTTCAGTTTCCATCCATTCTTCCTCTGGATCAGATTGATCCGTTATTCCTCCACCGACATATATACCATAACCTTCAGGTAGTATTTGCATGCACCTCAAAGCAACATAATAAATGGAATGATCATGAGGCGTGGACCATCCAAAATAACCAGTGTACAAACCTCTGTCATGTGTTTCATTTTGCTCAATGAAAGACTTGGCTTCAAGTCTTGGCATACCACAAACAGCGGACGTAGGATGTAAAATATCCGCAATATCCTTCGCTTCTCGATCAGCGGTAAATTGAATTTTCGTTCTCAAATGAACCAGAGGTCCTGATTCATAATCCAATGGACCATCAATTCGAATCTGTTCGGCGTGTATTGATTGAATTCTGTCTGTGATAAAATCCGTGACCAATTGTTGCTCTTTGATCAACTTTTCAGACCAATGTGATTTTAAGCCGTGTTGAAATTTTTGTGTACCTGCAAGTGAATATGTGGTGTATTCATGATTGAATTGCGATAACAATAACTCCGGTGATGCACCAATCCATTCTCCAAATTCAGGATGTCTGATATAGAAAAGGCAAGCATTCGAATAACGCTTCATCATTTTCACGAGCAAGTCGATTGTCGATGGCTTAGCTATAAACTCTTTGAGAATAAACCTGCTCACCACCACTTTTGTGATAGCATTTTGACGAATAGCGTCTACCGCTGCTTTCACCCATTTCGAGTGCATCTCTCGTGTGGTTACCACATTTTCCTTCCTGATTGAAGAAAATAATTCCGCATGAAAGACTGCGCCTTCTGCGTCCTCGAATTGGCCCTGTTCTCTGCATAAGAACACCTTCCACGTTCTATTGGTGACATCTTCATCAGGCAGCGATATACAAGCACCGAATGCGCCACTTGCCATGAAATCGCGGAGTTGGTCCATACCTACTTGTCTTGTTGTTTGATCATGACAGTAAGCCGACTTACAGCGAGTGCTTTACCTTCTTCATCTGTGATTTCAATATTCCAGATGTGAAGACTTCTTCCCTGATGCAGGATTTTAGCGATACCTTTTACTTCACCTGCCTTTTTACTTTTCAGGTGATTGATGTTGAGTTCCACTCCGACTGCAATGCCGCCATTCTCTGCAACCAACATATGCGATCCAAAACTACCCAACGTTTCCGCTAATGCAGCACTGGCCCCACCATGCAGAAGTCCATATGGCTGGTGTGTTCGGTGATCCACTGGCATGGTTGCCTCAATCAATCCCATTTCAACCCTTGTGAATACGATGCCGAGGGCTCCAAGAAGTGTGGAACCAGATAACGAATTGGCCTGTTCAAGTAGTGTAGACATGCCGCGAATTTATTCTTTGTCAGTGAAGATTACTAGCCGAACAAATCACAGATTCGAAAACATATCACCACAAGAGAACGACATCAGAGAAAATTTTATGAAGTAAAGTGCATTACCGATTCAAACATTATAAGCAATCAAATGAGTTCAGTGACAAAAGAAAAGGCCCCGAATACTTCGGAGCCTTTTACTAACCCAAACAAAATATTACCTTATAACCAAAGGTTCACAATATGTTTCTCCCTGAGCATTCATCATTCGAACCTGATAAATACCAGCTGAATGTGATTCAGAATTCCACACAATGTTTCCCTGTCTCTGATACCATTCGGTTACCATTTCCCCTACCGAATTCATAATACTCACGGACCAAGTACCAGGAGGTAATGCGATAGTGGTCCATTCATCCGCAGGATTTGGATAAATTCTGATCTGATTTGATTTTGTTTCTTTAAGTCCAACCATCATCAATGAATTACTCAATGATGAACAACCTTCATCGTTAGTGGTCAAAACTGTATATGTTCCTTCCTCTATGGCATTCAGGGTTTGTTGATTCTCGCCATCGATTACCGCTCCATCCAGGTACCAAATCCAGTCGGAACCATCCGGAGCAGTTAATGCCCAGCTATTTGCAACGATGGTAGTTCCCGGTAGTTCAACACTTGTCACGACAATCGTTTCCGTTTTTTCACACAACGGATTAGAACGTACTAATTCAAGACTGTAACTGCCCGGGCCGGATGGATCAAACTCAAGTGTTGGACCGGTACCTATGAGGGTCTCGTTAAGACGCCATTCATAAGTCTCCACATAATCATGATCAGCATTTAAAATAACAACACTACCATCGCATATAGGCATCGGCTGAACCATATCCTGAATCATAGAGCATTCAAATATGGTGTGATGATAGGTGTTGGTCACCACAGCTGGATTTTCATCGAAATAAATAGACGCTGTATTGAGTATCACATCGCCACCTTGTAATTGTGGTAATGGTCGAATTCTATAAACCACAAATCCATGAGATTCAGGTTCATTGTTGAAACTATCCGGCAGCATGATGTTGTCGAATATAAATCTGATGAGTCCATCCGGATTAACTATGGTGCTGTAGGAATGTGAAGCACCTACCGGAACAAAAGAGGTCAAATCAAGTTTCGTGATGTCGATCTGATCATCTATATGAATATTGAATGCTGGTGCATTTCCAGTATTCTGGAACCTGATCCGATATTCAATTTCTTCATCGGCATTCATGAAATGTTCTTCAGCGTAACCCACAGGAATAGCCTGTTTGTCGTTCGGATCCCAAGCACATGTCACCACTGTATTGCTAGTCCATGATTCTTCATAAAATGGAACACCATCATTGGTGAGTGTAATTGACATGTCAAAACTATAGGTTGTTCCAACGAAAGCCGCTCCGGGACCATTCACATGGACCATGTAATAATATGTAGTACCGACAGGTTGATCGACAATATTCCAGGTAATTAAACCACCTGACACCGAGGTTGGCACAACATATCCCGAAGGAGTTGAACCAATAACGAGCGACTCATCGTAGCTGATGGTAGCAGTACCGTTTAATGGAACGCTTCCAGTATTGGTCACCCAAATACCAGAGGAAAGTCCGTTGGTGCAATGCAAAACGGTGTTCCACCACAAACCCGAACCATAGATCTGTGCTGTCATTTCACTCGCAGGAATGAGTGGAATAAACAAGCCACTACATGTAGGCAAAGTGATCTCCAATGGAGAATCTACAGAGAGAATCCATGCACCACTTGGATCGGTATATCCAACATGATATACACCGGGTAAAAGTGAAGGCAATACAAATTCACCAAGGGCATTCGCATAAATGTCTACACCAAGTTCAACAATTGTGATATACCCGGTATTACCCAAGACAGGCTCAATGGTTGGCCATGTGGTGCGCAAGCCATCTCCATTCACATCATGGAAAATGATTCCTGTCAAGTCAGAACCGAAAATGCATGATCCATCATCACATGTGGCATATGATAAATAATTGCATGCGCCTGCATCCATGCATCCGTTATACCCACAACTGCCATCTTCTATCAAAGCCTCTGGATTATAGTTGCATGACGTCTTCAATGTGCAACCACACATGTTTGACACAGATACATCTGATAAATCTGCAAGTATTTGAACCGGTGACCAGGTTGTCCACATGGTCATGACATGGATATAATATTCTGTATTCGGCAGAACGGTAACCGAACCACAATTGAAATTCGTTTCGCAAAAAATGACTTCACCTAGCGCACAATCGGTTCCAGTTTCAACTTGCGTGATCTGGACACCTGTCATGGTATTGGGTGTAGGATTGTTATAATATCCTGCATGCACACCGAGGTTCAATACTGTATTATCGCCTGAATTGATGGTATACCAACCATGTTGGTAATAATTCGCAATCCCACTGCAATCCATCGTTTGCGGAGAAATTCCACATAAGGTATCGCTCAGGGTAACTTCATCCTCTAGTACAATTGCAGAAGCGCAACTCAAATTGGCCACTTCTGATTCTTCAATTGTAATGGAAGTCTCAGCCATACAACCATTGGCGTCTATCACTGTGATTGGATAAGTTCCAGGAACTTCAGTGCAGAAATATCCATTTCCTATTTCACCATTACCATAGTCGTAGGTATATGGCGCAGTTCCACCGATGGCAGAAACTTGAACACATGACAATAGACCACAATTGTTATTGACTACTGTGGCCGCTACAGCGAGAGGTTGAATCGCAAAATAATTGCTCGAGCATGTGGATGAAGTTGCTATTGTTGCGTTCAATTCATCTATTACAGTGAGAGTAAGACATACCTGAGCCAAGGTATTTCCCATATACCACTGGTAAATTGGGATACTCGTCGGAGAAATAGTATTACCGCTCATTTGATCGGCCAATATCATTTCGGTTCCATTCCAATAATATGCCTCCCAGGTATAGTTGACAGAATAAACACCGGTGCAAGTGGTATAGCCATAACCCATGAATCCAATTGGATCCGAGGAGCAGTTTTGGCTCATGGCTTGAGAAATGGTGACTTGAATTTCACATTGCGCCTTGCTGCCAAGTGCAAGGCAGATCATAATTAAGAGAGTAGATAATGTTTTCATCTGGTTAGCTTTAGGGTTTTCAAATAGACTGCAGGAAATGGGTATGGGTTGCAAAGACCGGAATTTCAATAATTAACCCATTGGAAATATTCGACCACAAGGCAAATCAGCACTAATTTTCAAGCACTTACAAAATTACCCTTTCCTTTTTAAAACCTATGAACCACTCATTATTAATAGGTTGCAATCGCATATTTCCAATTAAGCCAGCCGGATGTATATTCGCGCCCCGAATTTTGTCAGGAGCAATCCTGAATTTTTTAACCGTAGCAAAACCAATTTCTTACAATTTATAATGGATAATCTGATCTATGTAGTTCCTGCCCTGGGTGTATTGGGGCTGATTGTCATGGCCATTAAATCGGCCTGGGTCACAAAGCAAGACGCTGGTAATGACCGCATGAAGGAAATCGGCGGATACGTTGCAGAAGGTGCAATGGCATTCCTCAAAGCCGAATATAAAATCCTCGCCATTTATGTTCTCATCGCCGGAGCTGGACTTGGCGTGCTTTCTCAAATGGTTGAAACCTCACATTGGCTCATAGTAGTAGCTTTTGTGATTGGTTGTGTGTTCAGCGCACTTGCAGGATATTTCGGTATGCGTATCGCTACCAAAGCGAATATTCGTACCACACAGGCTGCGCGTACATCACTGGCTAAAGCGCTGAAGGTTTCTTTCACTGGTGGTACAGTGATGGGACTTGGTGTTGCTGGTCTCGCAGTACTAGGTCTGAGCATGCTTTTCATCATTTTCTTCACCTTCTTTATGAATGGTAGCCTTGAAAATGGTGGATATCAGTCCATGACAAGGGTTCTGGAAGTACTCGCTGGTTTCAGCGTTGGTGCTGAAAGTATCGCGCTCTTCGCCCGTGTTGATAATGGTATCTATACCAAAGCTGCTGACGTAGGCGCTGACCTCGTAGGAAAAGTTGAAGCAGGTATCCCTGAAGATGATCCTCGCAATCCAGCAACTATTGCGGATAACGTGGGTGATAACGTGGGTGACGTTGCAGGTATGGGAGCTGACCTTTTTGGTTCTTATGTAGCGACAGTACTCGCTTCTATGGTTCTCGGTAACTACGTTATCCGTGACTTCATGAATGCAAACCATGGTTCGTATGATGGAATTCCATTCAACGGACTAGGACCAATTTTCCTTCCATTGCTGATCGCTGCGGTTGGACTTCTTGCATCTATTCTTTCAAGTTATCTCGTGCGTTTGAGTGAAACTGCAAAAGCAGATACCAACACCGTACAACGTGCTTTGAATACTGGTAACTGGGCATCTATTCTGATGTCTTTGGGTGCTGCTTTCTTCTTGATCAAAACTTGTCTTCCTGCAGAAATGACCATCAGCGTATTCAACGCTGGTGAATTCAGCACGACTACAACTACGTCCATGAATGTTTTCTGGGCAACATTGATCGGAATGTTCGTTGGTGCTGCTATATCTTATATCACCGAATTCTATACAGGTCTTGGTAAAAGACCAGTAATGGGCATCGTACAGAAATCCGCAACAGGTGCTGCAACAAATATCATTGCCGGGTTAGGTACAGGAATGCTCTCTACTGCTACTCCTGTCATCCTTTTCGCTGGTGCGATTTGGGGCGCTTATGCTCTCGCTGGTTTCTATGGCGTTGGTATTGCTGCCTCTGCTATGATGGCAAACACTGCGATGCAACTTGCTATTGATGCATTCGGACCAATCGCCGACAATGCAGGTGGTGTTGCTGAAATGAGTGAACTTCCTGCTGACGTGCGTGAAAAGACGGATATCCTTGATTCTGTTGGTAACACTACTGCCGCTATCGGAAAAGGTTTTGCTATCGCATCTGCTGCATTGACAGCACTTGCGCTTTTTGCCGCTTATGTAACATTTACTGGAATTAAAGGGATCAATATTTTCGATGCGAAAGTGCTCGCTGCACTTTTCATCGGTGGAATGATTCCAGTTGTATTCTCTGCTTTAGCTATGAATTCTGTAGGTAAAGCTGCCATGGATATGGTGAATGAAGTTCGTCGCCAATTCCGCGAAATACCAGGTATTATGGAAGGAGTTGGCAAACCAGAATACAGCAAATGTGTTGAGATCTCAACCAAAGCTGCCCTTCGTGAAATGATGTTACCTGGTGTGATCACCATCGTTACCCCGATCATCGTTGGTCTTGTAATGGGTGCTGAAGCGCTAGGTGCTTATATGGCAGGTGTAACAGTAAGCGGTGTGCTTTGGGCTATCTTCCAAAACAATGCCGGAGGTGCGTGGGATAACGCGAAAAAATCCTTCGAGAAAGGTGTGGAAATCGAAGTGAATGGTAAAAAAGAAATCTTCTACAAAAAATCTGAGCCACATAAAGGTGCAGTTGTAGGTGATACAGTAGGTGACCCATTCAAAGATACTTCAGGCCCTTCTATGAATATCCTCATCAAACTGACTTGTCTCGTTGGTCTAACACTGGCTCCTATGCTCGGTGAACATGCCAATGGACATGCAGGACAAGCGGATTGTGGCCACAAACAAGAATGTGTAACGACCAATTGTCATGAAGGATCAACTTCTTGTACTGGTCAGCACGATAAAAATGGTGCCTGCGTTTGTAAAGATCCAGGTTGTTGCTCTAAAGGAAAAGAACATGGCGCTTCTTGCACTCATCACGAAGGCCAGACTGCAGAAGGTGCAGAAAGTAACGCATCAGAAACACCTTCATCAGATGTTGTAACTCCAACCACGGAATCACCTACACATTAATCCAACATGACATTTCAAATGAAAACACAATTTGCTTTTGTAGTTGCTGCCATCATGATTTTGACTTCATGTGGCAATGGAGATCAAACTGCTCAAGTTGTACTTGATGCTTGTGGATGCGCCAAGGTGAAAGATACTTCGAGCGAAGACTATGCAAAATGTAAAGAGTTTCGCAAGGACGCAAAATTTGAATCAGATTTTCAAAAATGTCTGATTGCTGGTACAAGCGGCCTCGATACTTCAAGAGTTACGATTCAGGATGCTGCAACGGCAACCAACCTGCAATCTGCTCAGAATGGAGCATATGCCATTGACGCTGCTTCATCGCATGTTACTTGGTATGGTGAAAAAGTTACCGGCAAAAGACACTCAGGTGTGATCAATGTGATGGAAGGTAGTCTTGTTATGGAAAATGGACTTCCTTCTGGTTCGATTGTCCTTGACATGAAAACACTTGTCGTAACTGATCAGACTGGTGAGCCAAAAACAAAACTTGAAAACCACCTGAAAAGCGCTGACTTCTTTGACGTCGCTAAATTTGATGTAGCCAAGTTCGTCATCAAATCTGCAACAGCTAAAAATGCCATGCAGTTTGAATTGAAAGGTGACATGACCATCAAAGGAATCACTCACGAAACAATAGCAAATGTCGTGATCGCTCCAAATGGCTCCGATGCCAACATCGGCGGTGGTATGGTATTCGATCGTTCTCTGTTTGATGTTCGTTACGGTTCTGATAAATTTTTTGACAACCTCGGAAATGACATGATCAAAAATGACATCACCCTGGTTTTTGATTTTAAAGCGAAGAAGAAATAATCAATCGAATTGATAGAAAATAAAAAAGGCCACATATGTGGCCTTTTCTTTTGATGTAATATTCTTTTTCTTATTTGAATAATCCGTGCAGTTGTCCGTCAATGGACGAAATGATTTTACCCAAGTCTTCAGGATTTTCATGGAATCTGTTGTCATCAATATCGACAACCAACATTTTACCTTTATTGTAAGTGCTGATCCACGCCTCATAGCGCTCATTTAATCGCGTGAGATAATCCAAGCGGATGGCTTCTTCGTATTCACGTCCACGTTTGCCAATGTTTTCGACCAATGCAGGAACGGAAGCACGCAGAAAAATAAGTAGATCTGGAGGAGTGATGAATTCATCCATCACATTGAACAGGTCAACATAATTTTCAAAATCACGCGTGGTCATCAGACCCATGGCGTGTAGGTTCGGAGCGAAGATGAAAGCATCTTCATAGATTGTTCTGTCTTGAACAATCTTTTTACCACTTTTCTTCAAATCCTGAATCTGTCTGAATCGACTTTTCAGAAAGAATACTTGCAGGTTGAAAGACCAGCGTTGCATGTACTTGTAAAAATCGATGAGATAAGGATTATCATCAACTTCTTCGAAATGCGGTTGCCATTTATAGTGTTTGGCAAGCATCGTGGTGAGTGTGGTTTACCTGAACCAATATTTCCGGCTATGGCGATATGCATAAAATCTGTTTGGTAATAAAAACGAGGTCGAAAGTAAAACAAAACAACCACCCGAAAGTCGATTGTTAGTTTCTTACGTTTTCTTTCGGTTTCCATGTACTCAACACGCCATCTGCCAAGGTATAAAGCCGTTGATTGAAATATTGAACCCGAGAGCTTTTCTCAATGAGAAGGAACATAGTCATAACGCTGATTAAATCCTTCCCGACTACATTCAATACAGCTCCTTCATGATAGATAATTTCATCGGAAAAAACCTGTATATCTGAAGTGGTCAAAATTTTTAATGTGGTACGATAGCTCCCATAAACATCAAAAATCACGACACCATTGGATGGATCTCTCAGATACAATTGCGATCCTCTCTCGATGATTTGGGTTGGCTCAATCTGCATTCCAGTCAACGTGGAAATATTTCCCGTTGATGCCAACTTGTTAAAATTCTGGTCGACGCGGATCATTTCGGAATTTCTGGAATCCCACATCCAATATGCATCACCTCTAGAACCACAAACCATTTCAATTTGTCCTAAGCCTTTTTCAAATAGATCTACCCTACCCTGTTCGCTCAGCGTGTTGTCGAAAACTACAATTTTGCCTTGAGACCTGTAATGAATAAAGGGTTTGAGCGGATTGGTTACATCAAAATATTCGATGTTGCCGCTATTGAGTTCTGAAGTTCTGAATGTATGACCACCATTGGCATTGATGCGTTCTATATACGTGTCGTGAATGAGGTATAGATTACCTAATTCGTCCAATGAAAAGTCTGATGCATCAGTTGATTTCTGTTCAACAAGAACAAAATCCGACAAGATGATCGAAAGTCCAAAGGCCAATAAAATGGATTTTAAAATCATGCTGATTAAGCTTCAGTCACAACTGAAACGAGGTGTTGGGAAACTTCATCGATATATCTGCGGTCATTGCAGAGTCGAGGCACTTTGTGTTGACCACCAAGTTTGTCCTTTTCTCGAAGCCAGTTATAAAATGTACCTTTAGGCAAGACACGTACCAGAGGTTCGCGAAGGATAAAATCGAATGCTCTTTTGGCATCATAATCAGAATTCACTTCGCGTAGTTTTTTATCCAGCAACAGTTTGAATTGATTTATGTCTCCAGGTTCACGATCAAATTCAATAAGCCATTCGTGTGCACCGGTGGAATTTCCAGTCATGTACACAGGTGCTGCAGTGTAATCTGTAACAGAAGACGCAGTTGCCTGACAAGCATATCTGATCGCTTCATCAGCATTGTCTACCATCAATTCCTCACCAAATGCATTGATATAATGTCTCGTACGGCCACTCACCTGTATTCGAAAAGGATATGTAGATGTAAATCGAACTGTATCACCCACCAGATAACGCCAAAGTCCTCCGTTGGTTGAAATGATCAATGCATAGTTTTCACCGAGCACAACATCTTTCAATCCGATGGTTTTTGGTGCTGCCTTGCCATATTCAGACATAGGCATAAACTCATAGAAGATGCCGTAGTCCAACATGAGCAGAAGATCATTTGCATCCAGTCTATCTTGAATCCCAAAGAAGCCTTCACTGGCATTGTAGGTTTCAACATAACTCATGGTACTGCCGGGTATCAAGGCTTCGAACTGGTCTCTGTACGGTTTAAAACTAACACCACCATGCCAGAAAAGTTCGAGGTTGGGCCACACTTCGCGGATATTGTTGGTCCCTTTTAATTCAAGAATTCTCTTCAGTAATACCAAAGTCCAACTCGGAACGCCAGCCATCATATAGATGTCTTCATTCATGGTGGTTTGGGCAATGCGTTCAATTTTTTCTTCCCAATTATCCATCAAAGCGATGTCTCTAGATGGCGTCCTTCGCAATTCCACCCATATGGGCAAATTGCGAATGATAATAGCCGATAGATCACCCGTATATCCTTCTTCGTTAAATGCATTAATTTTCGAAGAGCCCCCGAGTACCAAGTGCTTTCCACTATAAATATTGGCGTTCGGTTTTTGATTGTAGTAAAGTGCCAATAGATCCTTACCACCTTTATAGTGACATTCTTCCAGCGCTTCTTTAGTCACCGGAATGTACTTGCTTCGGTCATCGGTCGTTCCACTGCTCTTTGCAAACCACTTCAATTTTGATGGCCATAACACATTTTGCTGACCTTCACGAAGTGATTCAACGTATGGTTTGAATGATTCATAATTGCGAATAGGAACGGCTTTCTTAAAATCGTCAACAGTCGTAATTTTCGAGAAATGATGCTCCAATCCGAACCTTGTGAGAGCTGCCTGATCAACGAGAGATCTGAACACGTCGTGTTGCACCTCGACCGGATACTTCATAAAAAGTTCGATTTGGTGAATACGTTTTTTCATAAACCATCCGAAGACGGAGTTCAGGGGCATGATTTGATCTGGTTCTCGTTACTATAAGCTAAATTAATTAAAAAAGCGGAAGAATTGATGTTCTTCCGCTCTTAAAGTGACTCAAAGGATTCGAACCCCTATCTGAGGAACCGGAATCCTCCATTCTATCCATTAAACTACGGAGCCTAAAAATTTGCGCATGCGAAAATAATGAGGCCGCGTCGTTTCAACCTATTGGATCAAAAAATCAAATCTCAGTTTGGTGATAACCACCTCAAAATTCTAACCGAATAGATTTTTCACATTATTGAGAAGTCCAGAAGCGCCTCCACCTGTCAATGATCCAACGATACCATTCAAATCGAAGCTAGAATCATTCGGATCGTTTGTTTTATTGATCAGTTTATTCATCACAACTGGAATGAGCTTTTGGGCAATTCCACCAGCTTGGGCAGAATCAAGACCGAATTTTTCCATCAATCCACCAGCAACAGATGAGCTGATGTTAGAGATTTCCGGATGTCCGGCATCATTTCCTCCCTGATTGAACAATCCTGTTATGGCATCAAGTCCGCCACCTGAAGTAATGCCTTTCAAATGGTCCATTATGCCACCTGCAGCAGATTGGATGGCTTCATCATTTCTTTCATTGGGAATTGCCGGATTATTGATGATGGCATCACCAGCGTGTTCCTTCACGAGATTAATCAAATTGTCTAACATGTTCGATTGGTTTGGAGCGAAGGTAGGGCAATTGGGAATTCCAAATCACCCAAAAGTTATTTCAGAATAGTTCCCGACCTGAGTGCGAATACCAATTCAAATAATATTTGTTTCTAACGAAGAAAACAAGAACATCTGCAATGGACCAAACAAAAAGACGGGCGATTCTCTTGTTTGAATGTACTTATTGACGGACGATCCAGAAATATTCAATTGAAACATAAATCTACAGGATGCTCACGTCTTCGGTTTTCAATACTCAAAACATTACTTCCAAAACATAATTGAATGCCAATTGTACGGTTCTTTTTCTGTGTGCCGCCCCTCCCCACCCACCCAATGATGAAATGTAATTTTTCATGTGTTTAATGTACAACTTGAATTATGTCATACAAGCCCGCCCCCCCCCCGAATTATTATTCTGAACAAGAATCCTTTGTCTAGTTACCCCTCCTAAATCAAGAAATAAAAAGGCGCTCAAATCAGCCCTTTTCTTTAATGCGGGACCGGACTCGAACCGATGACCTTTGGGTTATGAGCCCAACGAGCTACCAACTGCTCCACCCCGCAATGACCAAATTATCCCAGTTCTAAAATGACGTATCTTTTCCGAATTGGGGGTGCAAATATAGAATACTTTTGTTTCCATCAATTAAAACTTATAAAGATCGTGGAAGAAATCAAGCACAGGGCGGGTTTTGTGAATATCATCGGCAATCCAAACGCTGGTAAATCCACGCTTATGAATGCCCTCTTGGGGGAAAAACTCAGTATTGTAACCCCAAAAGCACAGACAACTCGTCACAGAATCATGGGAATAATGAATGGTGACAACTACCAAATAGTTTATAGTGATACTCCGGGTGTGCTCGATCCCAAATACAAGTTGCAGGAAGGAATGATGAAATCCGTAGGCACAGCACTTTCCGACGCTGATCTTATCTTACTTGTTATTGATAGTGCCGACAAAAAAGAATTGCATCCTGCAACTCTTGATAAAATCAAAAAAACGAAAATTCCGGAAATCTTTTGCTGCAATAAATATGATGCGGTTGGAAATGATGGTGTCATTCCTGTTTTCGAGACTTGGACCGCAGAACTTCCTGAAGCTAAAGTTTTCCCTGTTTCAGCTCTGGAGAAAATTCATACCCGCGAATTACTTGATCAAATTCTAAAAGTACTTCCTATAAGTCCGCCATATTTCCCAAAAGATGAAGTCAGCGATAGAAGTATGCGCTTTTTCATCTCTGAAATTATTCGCGAAAAAATCTTCATGAATTACGACAAAGAAATTCCCTATGCATGTGAAGTGAACATCGAAGAATATAAAGAGGAACAGGATATCATTCATATTTCCGCAGTCATACTCATAGAACGTGAATCCCAAAAACGCATTCTGATAGGACATCAGGGCAGTGGATTAAAACGCGTCGGCACACAGGCTAGAAAAGACATGGAATCTTTCGTTGGTAAAAAAGTGATGCTGAAGACTCATGTGAAAGTGGATGAAAATTGGAGAAACGATTCGCGCAAATTGAAAAACTTCGGATACCTCGAGTGATATGATTGGATTCGCGAATGCCAAGATCAACTTGGGACTTTTCATCACAGAAAAACGTGATGATGGTTTTCACAATTTGGAAACCATATTTTATCCCATCGCATTGCATGATGTCATCGAATTTATTCCAACCAAAAGCCAAAAGTCAGAACTACGTGCACAGGGCATTCAAATTCCAGGGCAAAACACAGACAACCTGATTTTGAAATCATATCAACTTCTTTCCAAAGAATTTGACTTGCCACCGCTTCAAATAAATTTGATCAAAAACATACCCACTGGTGCTGGTTTAGGTGGTGGTTCATCTGATGGAGCGAGAATGCTCCAAATGCTCAACGATTATTTTCAGTTGAACATTCATTCGGAAAAATTGATGGAGTACGCATCCACATTGGGAAGCGACTGCGCCTTTTTCATTCTCAATCAACCTTGTTTTGCTTCAGGAAGAGGTGAAATCCTACAACCGGTTAGTTTGGATCTTTCAGGTTACTCACTTCATTTGATTCATCCTGGTATTCATATTAGTACGAAAGAAGCGTTTGCGAAAATTAAACCCAAACCATCGAATTTCGATCTCAAAAATTTGATGCTACACGACATTTCATCATGGAAAGATATAATCAGGAATGATTTTGAAGAATCTGTGTTTCCTCAATATCCAGAACTATCGGAAATCAAGCAAACACTTTATCGAGAAGGAGCTGTATTTGCTTCTATGAGTGGCAGTGGATCAGCGATATTTGGAATCTTTCCTCAAGAATATCAAAAGAGAACAATAGACTTTCCGTCCTCTTATTTGAGTATCCACATTCAACTCTGAAACTGATAAATCAACGTAGATTGAATATCAAAAAAAAGTGGCGAAGGTGTTTTTACTTCTGTGCTCGTTGATATAACCACAATCCAACAAAAGCGAAAATCACATTAGGGATCCATACGGCAAGAGATGCAGAAAATCCTAGATTCATCGCACTTACCGTTGTCATTCGCGAGATAAATACGAAAACAAATCCGATGATGACAGCTAGCATCAAATGCAGTCCTGTGCCTCCGCGCTGTTTGCGTGAAGCAATTGACACACCAATTAATGTGAGCACGAAAATGGAGAATGGCCCTGCAGTTCGGGTATATTTTTCGATTTCGAACTGAGCCACACGACCAGAACCACCGAGTCTTTGTTCTTCAATAAATGTATTCAGTTCAGACCAAGTCATTGCTCCTGAAATTTCAGCCCTTAATCCAAAATCCTGATCATCCATGTTCAGCGTTGTATCCATGCGTGATCTTGTTTCCAAAGACTCAGTTCCATCTTCTTTATAATGACGTATTACTGCGCTATTGATGGTCCAGATTTTCTTCTCTACATCGTAAACTGCATTTGAAGCCATGATCTTTTTTTGCAACTTGCCTTCCTTCCATGTCTCCAGCGAAAAATTATCCCCTGAATTGGTCTCTGGATGAAATGCAAAAAAATAGGCAATCACTCCAGGTTCAATTTCACGATGCACATTGCGATCGGATACAGTGAGCGGATCTCGCATATACTCCACTTCAAAATTGTATTTCACACGATTGGCACGAGGCACAACAACATGCGTCAACAATAATAAAACGGCAACGAGAATACCAGCAGCCATAAAGTATGGTCGTACGATCCTGCGATAACTTACACCGCCACTCAACATGGCGATCATTTCAGACTGTTGTGCCAATTTACTGGTAAACCAAATGATCGTCAGGAAGATGATAAAAGAACTCAGCAGCGTGCCGAAATAAAAACAAAAATTCAAGTAGTAATCGGTGATGATTTTATACCATGGCGCTCTTGACTTCAACAACTCATCAATGTTTTCACTGATATCAAATACTACCGCAATAATCACGAATGCGAGGATCATAAAGAAAAATGTCCCCAAAAACTTTTTGATGATATATAGATCGAGAATCTTAACCACTATAGTCGCGTACTGAGTTTTTTTCACCATTTCATTTTTCCATGATACAAAATTTCCTTCAAGAATTTTTCGCGGGCTTTTCGCACAAGTCGCAGATAAAAATTGAGGTTGTGCAAAGTACCTATCTGCAATGCCAGAATTTCTTCAGCAATAAATAAATGTCGCACATATGCCTTTGAATAAAATGAATCCACAAAACTCTCACCATCCGGATCAAGCGGAGAGAAGTCCTTTTCCCATTTTTTGTTGCGCATATTCATGACTCCATTCCAGGTAAACAACTGTCCGTTTCTGGCATTGCGTGTAGGCATCACACAATCGAACATGTCTACGCCCAACGCAATGGACTCCAAAATATTTACAGGAGTTCCAACGCCCATGAGATAACGAGGCTTGTCCTTTGGAAGAATATCACATACCAATGAAGTCATTTCATACATCAGCTCATGCGATTCGCCGACGCTCAATCCTCCAATGGCATTGCCCTCAGCATTCTTTGAGGCGACAAATTCTGCACTTTCCTTGCGTAAATCATGAAATACACTCCCCTGAACAATTGGGAATAATGATTGATGATGACCATACAATGGTTCGGTGTTATTCAATTGGGTAAAACATCGGTCTAACCATTGATTGGTGATCTTGAGTGACTTTGCTGCGTAATCCCTTTCACATGGATATGGTGGACATTCGTCAAATGCCATGATGATATCAGCACCTATGATACGCTGGATGTCCATAACACTTTCCGGAGTGAATAGATGAGCGCTACCATCAATGTGCGACTTGAACTTCACACCTTCCGGATTAATTTTTCTATTTGCCGAAAGTGAATAAACCTGATAACCTCCACTATCTGTAAGTATTGGTCTGTCCCAACCATTGAATTGATGCAAACCACCGGCTTGATGTAGGATATCTGTACCCGGTCTCAGGTACAAATGATACGTATTACCCAGGATGATCTCTGCGTTCACATCTTGTTTCAAATCCTGTTGTGTAATGGCCTTTACCGTTCCCGCTGTGCCGACAGGCATAAATATCGGAGTATGAATTGCTCCATGGTCTGTAGTAATGATTCCTGCCCGTGCATTGCTTTGAGCATCCGAAATCTGTAATTGAAAATTCAATGGCATATGCCGCAAAGCTATTCCACGGAAGGCATTCATTTACCAGGACAGTAGCACAAGAAGCCATGAAACCTCTTCATAATTAGACAAAATGACTGCATCACCAAGGCCAAACCAGTCATTTTGTCTTGTTGTTTTGATGGAATAGGAAAATATATCAGAAAAATTTCAATGGTCTTTGATTTGAAAAGCCAGGATCAAACATTTAAAATAAATACCATGAACATCGCAAAAATTCGAAACTATCAAGTTCCAACATTTCGCAACCCATCTTTTTTAGATGAGTTTCTGATGAGAGATTTCTTCAATCATAAGCCTATGACTGGTCTCACCATTCCATCGGCGAATATCAAAGAAACCGAAAAGAGTTTTCAGATTGAACTCGCTGCACCTGGAATGCAAAAATCTGACTTTGATGTGCACATTGAAGAAAATGTCCTGACCATTTCATCAGAGAAAAAGCGTGACGAACAAATCGAAAATGAAAAATTCACGCGCCAAGAGTTCAGTTACAGTTCTTTCAAGAGGTCATTCACCCTACCTGAAACTATTGAGTCTGATCAAGTGAAAGCAAGTTATGAAAATGGCATACTGAGTATTGATTTACCTAAGAAATTGGTTGCAGAGAAAAACAACAAGAAACTGATCCAGATCGTGTAGTGAAGTAAGTAAAATTGGTTTGTTTTGGTTTGGTAAGGGGGCCCATGCACGTTGCATGGGCTTCTTTTTTACCGTTGAATAACGGTCATTTTATGCGCGTGGTCACCTTTTAAATTAAATTCTCGAATATCTATATCATTGATTTCATTGGTCTTTAATTTTTTCTTGCGCATTCTTGGATTATTTTTTTGTATGCATGCAGAATTCTTCAAAGAATGATACATCTTCACGTCGCCCATTCACCCTTAAAAACAAATAACATTATGAGCACACAAAGTTCTATCATTTCTGGCATTGCAGGCGCTGTGATCGCCTCGACCGGTTGGTATTTTACTACCAAAACAGCTTCTGCAGAGAGCAGTCCATCTGCCGAATCCAAAAACAGCGAAATGATTTCTGCTGCTACATTACAAGATGAAGAAACTTGCCCTATTCGAAAGGATCACGCAATTACCTGGTCTGTTGCGCAGTCCATGGTTGGGGGATATCAAAACAACCAGAACACCCCACATCTTAATTCCAACGGCAACGGAACACCGAACGGCTGGTTTCTAGATCGCTGTATTATTGAAGATCTTTTTAGACTTTATCCTGAAAGCGATGGATTGCAACTCTACATCGGCTTAAAAAGCCCTAAAAAACAGCCTGCATACAACGACCTCGTTTGGATGGCATCACAACTCGTCAAGGTTGGAAATGATTTTCAAAGACAGAATTGTAACAGCGTGGAGAATACAGTGATTGACATGGTAAAATCTTGTCCTTCCATTTGTCCGACAATCAATCCATTGCCTAATTAATGGCCCCAATATTGAACGCAACACTGTGATTTGTAGTGTTTTGGACAATTGTGTATATCAACCTCCATGAAAATCAAACCTACTTGTTTCCTTTCCTATCTGAAACCCAATTCCCAGCACATTTGTTTTGTGTAATAATGACAGCCCTGTGCTTCTTTACGTTTCAGACATTGATGAAAGCAAGTCCTATTTGGAAGTTTATGCAGCTATTCTTCGTAATAGTGCTTATTGCAATTATCTTGAACTCTATATTCTTTCAAGACATTGATACATTTCCAACAATTGGTGTTAATTTGTTTCAACTGTTCTTCGTAATTAATTCAGGCTCATTTTTTTTTCAACTTTTGAACCGGCCAAACAGTATCCCGATATTTCGGGATGCTGTTTTCTGGTACAACACATCTACCTTTATATATTATTCAACCAGCTACTTCATTTTCACCATTCCCTATTTTTTGATTTCCCACGAAATAAGTGTAAATACAACCGGTGTAATCAACATTGTTCTTTGTTTGATCTACTACCCACTCATTGGTTACGCTCTTTACCTCAACGCGAACAGGGCAAAATATGAAACCTCAAACTGAAATATTGACCATTGCCATCTCGGTGATTGTGCTCATTTTCGTGATGAGTCTCTTTATCGTTTTGTTCGTCGTGAAGTACAAACAACGACAAAAAGAGCACGAGCGGGAAAAGGCATTTCTAGAGTCGCAGAAAGCTTTAGAAGTTACCAAAGCACAATTGGAAATCAGCGAGGACATCATGAGAAATATTTCATTGGAAATACATGACAATGTTGGGCAGCTGCTTTCATTGGCAAAAATTTCCATCCAATCTGTATCCGAAGAAAATTTTAAAGAACAATCCAGTCACACCACAGAAATACTAACGAGAGCCATTGGTGTACTGAGACATTTATCCAAATCACTCAATGGTAATTTCATCCGTGAAAATGGATTGATAGATTCATTGGAAAGAGAAGTACAAGCGATCAATGGGACTGGAAAGTTGAAATGTGAGTTGGTCTGTGATGCACATGAGCAATCCATCTCTGATAACAATGAAGTAATTCTATTCAGGTGTATTCAAGAAGCCATCAACAACTGCATCAAACACGCTGAAGCAAGTGTATTGAAAATTGCGATCAGCTCATACCAAGACATGTTACAAGTGTCAGTTAGTGATAATGGAAAAGGTATCCCCGAACATCTTTTGAAAGGCAGTGCAGATGGACTAGGAATGCGCAGCATGCGAGAAAGAATGCAAATGCTTCACGGAAATTTTATTTTGAATTCAATAACCAATCGAGGAACGGAAATTATTTTTCGAGTTCCATTTGTACTATAACTATTTAGAGCATAAAACGACATGAAAGCACGAATAAAAATCGCCATTGCAGATGATCATTTGCTCTTCAGAAAAGGACTGGCACAGTTGCTTGCTGATGATATTTTCAATATTCAAATTCAGGCTGACAACGGTAAAGATCTGATCGCACAATTGCAGCAGCACACAGATATTCAAGTCGTTCTCATGGACATCAATATGCCTGTGATGAATGGCTTCGAAGCGACCGAGTGGATCAAGAAGAATATGCCGAATGTGAAAGTTCTAGCGCTCACCATGTCTGATGCAGATATGGATGTCATCAGAATGATAAGATCAGGTGCAAAAGGTTATTTGCTAAAAGACAGTGAAATACTGACTCTGAAAACTGCCATTTGCGAACTTGCTGAAAAAGGGTATTTTCATTCAGAAATGATCACCAGCAAACTGATGAACACGATGAGTGAAGAAACGGAAGAATCAGCAAACCAACGGATCATAGCCTCACTTGCCCCACATGAATTGGATTATATCCAATATGCATGTAGTGATATGAGTCACAAAGAAATTGGAATCAAAATAGGGATGAGTCACCGCACAATCGACGGATATCGTGATAGCGTTTATGCCAAAACAGGATTGCAATCGCGGGTAGGACTCGTTCTATTCGCCATCAAAAATGGGATTTTCAAAATCTAAAGTCTAAACGACAAGTTACTCTTTACCTGCACGCAAAGCGACGCTCAGGTATTGGGCTATTTCCCGATACATCAAATCCACGTTCGTGCTCTTCATGAATGTATGACCCTCGTCCTCACGGCTGAAAACCCTAACACCAAAACCAGAAGCTTTGAATAGTTCCTCGATAGAACTTGCATCACCGGAGAAGTTATCCATCATTCCGGTAATCAACATCATTTCTTTATCTCCGATCGCCTTCATGCCATCACGCGTTAGCATAATACTCAAATCCTGATTCTGTTCCATGCCCGCATGCATGACGACCATTTTCTTCTTGCATCCAGCAAACTGATCTGCCCAAAACTCAGCATAAGACTGTGCACTTAGATAACCGTTCATAGATACACAACCTGTGAAAATATCAGGGTATCTGGCAACACATGTCAATGCCATATGACCACCATTACCCAATCCCATTACAACCACCTTCCTTCCTTTATAACTACCATTCTTTTTTGCTGCATCGATTACATCCACTATATCATCAATCATTTTCCCATCGATTTGGCCATGACCAGCTTGTTGAAATGTTGAACCATATCCGCATGAACCAACATGGTCGACTTGTAAGACATAGTATCCCAATGATGTCAAATACTGCACTTCACCGTTGTAACCCCAATGGGTTGATGACCAAATTTCATCTCGCAATAAAACGACAAGCCCGCCTCCTTCCTTTTCTTTTACCGGTTTTGTGACAAAAGCTGAAATAGAGTATCCATGCCTTGATTTCACATTAAATGATCGCGCTTCAACGACCGCTTCCGGTTTCGGCGAAACGGATCTCTTACCTAATTCTTTCAAAATATCCGTGTCGGCGAAATACATGAAATACTCAACCGGGTGTTTGGTGCTTGTTGTTTTGATTACCAGAATGTTTCCATTCGAATTCATATTTACGACTTCAGCAAAATCGCCCTTAGGGATTTTCTGCATCATTTTCTCGAATATTTTAGTAAAATCCGCATTCCAAAATTTGTACGATTTATTGTATGCGCCTTGGAGCGCGCCAATGGCATCACCATTCATTTCATTTATGACCAATTGGCAAACTTCATTTTGCTCTGATAAATGAAGAACCGAGACTTCTTTCAAATTATCGACATCAAAAACCACCGCTGCAGCGCGCTGTTTACCATCATTGCTGATACAAAACAATTTCTGACCTGTAGCATCAAAAGAAACTGGGATGAATTGTGTTTCTGGCTTTATGACCATTGAGGACTTCCATTTAACACCTTGATCAAGAAGTGCGAATTCCTCATGATCATCCTGACATGCCATACCTCCTATCACCTGACCTTTTCGATCTACAAGCCATGAAGTTATTGTTCCTGGATTTTCAGAGACGAGGCTAACAACATTGCCATTCAAATCAAAAACATAAAGATCCGGTGCACCTGATAGCCTGATATCTGACGTAAAAAAGAAACGGCCAGGAAGTATTCCACAAGTTTTTACCAAAGCACCATGGTACCCCATTTTCGAAAGGGGAACATCTTTCCCAGGTTTATCCACAATAGAAAAATACATCCCATTGGTATTAGGCATATCCGATGTCGTGAAGTAAACGACTGATTCATCGCTCACCCACTCAACCGAAGTTACCTCCTGCTCAACCAATTTGGTAAGAGGTCTTTCCGAATTGGTTTTGACATTCCGTAAATACAATTGATACTTCTCACCAACAAGTTTCAGGAAAGCAATATTTTCTCCGTCCGGTGATATTCTATATTTATCTTCAACTCTTTTACCGATATAGTCCGCAGGTAAAACAATTCCCAGTAATCGTTCCTTTTCGAAAAGTGCATTTTTTGGATCCTCAGATGCATCCTTTTTTTCGGTTACTTGGGAAAAACCACTCCAAGATGTGATCACTAATAACATGATTAGCGGAATAGACAATCTCATTTTCATACCATTTTTATAAAGGATGGCGAACTTAACAAAAAAAATCCCCATTTCGAAAAGTAAATCAATTGCCCTTTGCCCAAAAATTCTCATAAAATCAACCATTTTGTCAATTACCCTCAATATTTCAACCTATATTTGCAAAAAATTACACCTTTTCATGGATTACCCCCTAAAAATTAGGGGGTATCGATCAAAAAAATATAAATAAATCAAATTCACTCATGTCAAGCACACGTTTTCAGGCGTTGTCAGAACTACATCAGCGCCAGCCAGTCAAAGTTGAATCACATGGGGAGCGCATCAGCGAATTCTTCGGCGCCAATGTGTTTCATTATTTCAAAATGCGTGAACACCTCACTGAGGACGCGTATAACAAATTGATGGAATGCATCGAGACGGGAACCCGGATTGACCGACAAACGGCAGATCACGTCGCTGCAGCCATGAAAGAATGGTCCATCAATAAAGGTGTAACACACTACACACACTGGTTTCAGCCACTCACAGGTAGCACAGCAGAAAAACATGATAGCTTTTTCAAACCATTAAGCGATGGTCGTGCACTGGAGAAATTCGACGGCAGTATGCTCGTTCAACAAGAACCTGATGCCTCGTCATTTCCTTCGGGTGGATTGAGAAACACTTTTGAAGCACGTGGTTACACGCTTTGGGATCCAACATCTCCCGCATTTATTGTTGGCAATACACTTTGTATTCCAACCATTTTCATTTCTTATACGGGTCATGCTCTGGATTATAAAATGCCACTTTTGAAAGCACTGCATGTTGTAGATCAGGCGGCAACTGCTGTTTGCCAATATTTCGACAAGGATGTCAATAAAGTAAGCGTAACATTGGGATGGGAACAAGAGTATTTCTTGATTGATAGCTCGCTTTATAATGCACGCCCTGACATTGCTATGACTGGTCGCGCTCTTTTCGGTGCACGTCCGGCAAAAGGACAACAATTGGAAGATCATTATTTCGGAAGTATTCCGGAAAGGGCGATGGCTTTTATGCAGGACTTCGAAAATGAGTCGCATTTGCTCGGTATACCAGTAACAACAAGACACAATGAGGTTGCCCCAAATCAATTCGAACTCGCTCCGATGTTTGAAGAAGCGAATTTGGCAAATGACCACAATCAACTCGTTATGGATGTTCTGGAAAAAACTGCTCGCAAGCACAATTTCCGCATCCTCCTTCACGAAAAACCATTTGAAGGCATCAATGGAAGTGGTAAGCACAACAACTGGGCACTTAGCACCAATACAGGTGTGAACTTGCTTAAACCTGGAAAAAATCCAAAAACCAATTTGCAATTCCTCACCTTCTTTGTGAATACTGTTGCTGCTATTTATGAAAATGCAGATGTTTTGAGAGCATCTATTGCGAGCGTTGGTAATGACCATCGCCTTGGCGCAAATGAAGCACCTCCGGCGATTATGTCAACATTCCTTGGTGGTCATCTCAGCAGTATGCTCGATGATCTTGAGAAGAACATCAAAGCAGGTAAAATGACTCCGGAGGACAAAACAGATCTCAAGCTTAACATTGGAAAACTTCCACAGGCGCTCCTCGACAATACCGATCGCAACAGAACTTCACCTTTCGCTTTTACAGGAAATAAATTCAGATTCCGTGCAGTTGGTAGCAGTGCCAATTGCGCCAATGCCATGATCGTATTGAATACCATCGTCGCTAACAGACTGATTCAATTTAAAAAAGATGTAGATGCAAGAATTGCTAAGGGTGATGACAAAGACGAGGCTATTCTCAAAGAATTACAACGTCTGATTAAAATGAGCAAAGCCATTCGTTTTGAAGGCAATGGTTATGGAGAAGAATGGGTGAAAGAAGCTGCGAAACGAGGTCTCAGCAACCTGAAGGATACGCCAAGTGCATTGAAAGTATGGAAGGATAAAAACGTTCAAAAGATGTTTGAGACCTTGAACGTTTTGACCCATGAAGAGGTACATGCCCGGTACGAAATCGAAGTAGAAACATATATCCGTAAACGTGAAATTGAATCTCGGGTAACTTCCGATTTGGCAATCAATCACATCATTCCTGCAGCAATCGATTATCAAACAAAACTTATAGACAATGTCATTGGTCTGAAAGAAGTTCTTTCACCTGCAGAGGCGAAAAATCTCTCCAAGACACAGGTTGATCTGATAAGGAATATTTCAGAACTTCTGAACGAAATGAAATTATCTGCCGACAAGATGAACGCAGAACGCGAAAAAGCATCCAAACTTGATTTGGAAAAACAAGCAGAAGCATATTGTCATAAAATCAAACCGTTGATGGATCAGGTTCGTGATGCTTCAGACAAACTGGAGATGATCACCGAAGATGAAGCTTGGCCTCTGCCAAAAATGAGAGAGCTTCTTTTCACAAGATAAAATGTGATTGTTATGGATTTGAACTGCCGGACTCTCAAGCCCGGCAGTTCTTTTTTGTGAAAAGATCTGTGTAGAACCTCTGTATTTCAAAATAGATGTCTGCTCGAATTCAAAGTAAATTCGTTTCTGACTTTCCATTCAATACATGAACATGATTCAATCTATTGTAAAGCTGTCAGTGAAAATTTCTACTAAGCAATTGGCATTGATCGCTACACTCGTATGTGTCATGTTGAGTGGATGCACCATTGAAAAAAGAAGATATACTTCAGGATTTCATATTGAAGGTCTTGGCAGATCAAAATCAGAGGTTGTAAGTAATGAGAAGAATACTACTCAATTATCTTCTCCAAAAGACACCATTCAATCTATTGCAGAAGTGCATGTAACGCAGACCGACTCGAGAGAACGAACAACCATCGTTACACAAGATACCCTGCCACCCAAACCCGTGAAATTATCAAAGAATCCACATCGGGTCACACAATTTTGACCAGTGAGATTTTTGCATACCACTTTCCAATAAAATAACACCGACAGAATCAAACTATAAAAAAAGAAGCAGTGTACATCCTGATGCGTTCACCAGTTTAACGTGTGGTATTGCAGCAATGGGTTGCCTTGCGGGTATATTCCTCACCGGAGCTTCTCCTTTGATTCTATTTCTCGCTTTACTCTTGGCCATGTTGATTTTGGCCTTTTTTGCGACAAGACTTGCCAAACGCGCTTTCAAGGACATGCATTATGCGCGAGACAGATTTGGAGGAAAAGCCATGGCTGCAGTAGGCATGTTGCTTGGTGTTCTAAGCATCATTGCATTTCTCGGATTGGTTACTATTGTGTTTCTTGGTTTTGCATTCATCAATTTGACATAAAACCTGTATTTTCGTCCTGCTAAAACCTTTTTACCATGAAAATTTCCAACTATACAAACACATTTTTGTGTTTAGCACTAATTCTCATCATTCAAAGTTGTTCAATCCAAAAAAGGCGTTATTCCGGAGGTTTCCATATTGAATGGCACAATGAAAAAAAGATTCAAAATGAAATTGAAACGCCAAACGTTAAGACAGAAGCTCGCCTCAAATTCGTAGATGTAAGATTAACTGAAGAAGACTCTATTTCATCCCAGGTTAAAAAGCATTCAAGTTTGATGGAGAAATCCGATAAACTTGAACAAAACACTCCCGCTAAGCAAAAAAGAAAAAAAGTATTGTCTGATGCGAATAAGTTGGGTCATGACACAAAAAGCACCACTCAGGATAAGAATAGCTCTTATTCCACACCACAAGTAACTGTTACACCAAAGAGACATGAAGGAGCACAATCATCGCTAAAAATGATTCTCTGGAGTTATTTGCTCATCTTCATCTATATTATCATTTTGATATTGAGTGTAGCCTTTCTGCTTGATGGTATGCTCATTGCCATACTCTTTGTATTCGGTGGAATTGTGGTCCTCATTTTATCCTTTTTACTAGCCATTATTGCTTCGGCAAAAGCGATGTTTGCGTTGTGGGAAATGAAAAGAACTCCGGAGATTTATTTGAACAAATGGCAAGCCGTTCTTACCATTGTGTTAGGCTTGCTTTTTCTTTGGCTTTTGTACATTATCCCACTCATTGTGTTTATGTTTAAGGTTCAAATAGCTAAGAATAAAGAAAGACTGGAAGCCCCATCGAAACAACCTAGCTTCGATTCACACGATTAAAATTCAATACACACCGGAATGCCAAGAAACCGGATTTGATTCTTCGCCTTGAAGATTTCAAATGCACATTGAAGAATGAAACAGAATAAAGAATTGAATTCAGTTCAATTACTTATTCCGTCCAGGATAAACTTTCAGAGCTTCCTCCAAAACTACCAACGCATTTCGCAAAGATTCTTTATTTAAGACATAAGCCAATCTCACTTGTTGTCTGCCTGGTTCCGGTCTAGAATAAAATCCAGTAGCAGGAGCCATCATGACAGTTTCATTGTTGTGATGAAAATGTTCCAGCATCCATTGGCAGAAAATATCGGAGTCGTCGATAGGTAGTTGTGCGATGCAATAGAATGCTCCTTTTGGTTTTGGACAAATCACACCAGGGATCTTATTTAATCCATCGATGAGAATATCACGGCGCTCCACATACTCCTCCACTACTCCATCAAAATAAGATTGTGGTGTTTCCAATGCATAAAGCGAAGCCATCTGACCAAAAGTTGGAGGAGATAAACGCGCTTGGGCAAATTTCAAAGCTGCCGCCATAACCAAACGGTTTTTGGTAATCATGGCACCGATGCGCGCACCACACATACTATATCTCTTGCTTACGCTATCAATCATGATGGCATTGTCTTCAATACCTTCGAGATTCATGACACTTCCTGGTACGGCACCATCGTAGGCAAATTCTCGATATACTTCATCGGCCATCAGGAAAAGGTCATGTTTTTTCACCACATCCCTGAGTTGTTCCAGTTCATGTTGGCTGTATAAATAACCTGTCGGATTACCAGGATTGCAAATTAGAATACCCTTTGTCTTTGAGGTAATTAATTTTTCAAATTCATCGATCGAAGGCAGCGCAAAACCACTTTCGATATAACTCATGACAGGAACAACCTTCACTCCAGCCATAACTGCGAATCCATTGTAGTTCGCATAAAACGGTTCTGGAACAATCAATTCATCACCAGGGTTAAAACATGTCATGAATGCAAAAACCAGCGCTTCACTACCACCTGTTGTTACCATGATATTTTCTGCAGCTAAAGTGATGTTTTTAGATGCGTAGTAATTCACCAGTCCTTGACGATAAGCAGAAATTCCTTCACTATTGCTGTATTCCACAACACGAAGATCCAGTTGTTTCATTTTTTCGCGAACTACAGTCGGTGTTTCAATATCCGGCTGACCAATATTGAGGTGGTATACTTTTCTGCCCGCCTTTTTCGCGGCTTCAGCATAAGGAACAAGTTTCCTGATTGGTGAAGCCGGCATATCATGGGCTTTCTGAGAAATTCCTGGCATATTGTGAATTTTATGGACAGCAAAAATAGTTGTTTAGACCCCGGTACCGGATGATTGTAATTCAATCCACATGAATTGATGTGGTCCAATCAAGGGCACTTCATAGATTTCCTCCAATTTGTGAAATCCGAGTGCTGAATAGAAACCCGTGGCATTAAGTCTTGCATCACACCACAAAACGGAGATTTTTTTTTCTTTCAATATTTGAATGCCCTTCGCTACCAATAATTTACCTGCACCAGTGCCTCTTGCCACAGGTGCAGATGCCATAGCGCGTAATCTGTACTGATTTTGCTCACTCAATTTTGGACTATTCATCTGAAAAAATGAACCAATGGCTACCAACTTATTTTCTGAAAATGTGCCGAGGTGGATGGCATCTGAACGGTTGTCGATATCGATCACACATTTGTTCTCCTGATCAATATGAGGCCATAGCACCAAATGCCTCAAGCGATGGGTATCTGTTGGTGTAATTTGTCGAACTTCCATCTTAAGCTGATGTTCCTTCCTTGAGTTTTTCAGTATTCTCTGCAAGTTTCAGGGCATCGATGATTTCTTCAACTTCGCCGTTCATGATGGCTTCGAGGTTGTACATCGTAAGATTGATGCGATGGTCTGTGACCCTGCCTTGAGGATAATTGTAAGTTCGGATTTTCGCGCTGCGGTCACCAGTACTCACCAATGACTTGCGCATTTTTGCCCTTTCTTCTTGTCTGCGATTGACTTCAGCTTCAAAAATGCGAGTGCGTAACATGGTCATAGCTTTCTCTGAGTTCTCATGCTGCGATCTGCCTTCTTGACACTCTACTACTACACCTGTCGGCATATGCGTGAGTCGAACAGCAGATTCAGTTTTGTTGATGTGCTGACCTCCTGCACCACTTGCACGGAAAGTATCACGTTTGATATCTGCTGGATTAATCACCACATCAAATTCTTCTGCTTCTGGTAATACAGCCACTGTAGCTGCACTGGTATGAACCCTGCCTTGTGTTTCGGTTTCTGGAACGCGTTGTACCCGATGGACACCGCTCTCGAATTTCAATGTACCATAAACTTCAACTCCGGAAACTTCGAATGAAACTTCTTTAAAACCACCCATGGTACCTTCATTCAGGTTCAGGACATCATACTTCCAACCTTTGTTTTGAATGTAGCGGGTGTACATGCGATACAAATCACCCGCAAAAATGGATGCTTCATCGCCCCCTGTTCCTGCGCGAATTTCTACAATACAATTCTTGGTATCCTCAGGATCTTTAGGAATGAGCATATACTTCACTTCTTCATCCATCCTCTCTTTGATCGGAGTGAGCGTATCGAATTCTTCTTGCGCAAGTCCTTTGAGATCCGGATCTTCATTCGAATAAAGAATGTCCTTCGCCGCTTTCAGATCATCGATGACTTTTTTGTATTGGACATATTTGTCCACTAGCACTCCGAGGTCTTTGTATTCCTTCATGAGTACCGGATATCTTTTCATGTCAGATATCACGGTAGGATCGGTGATCATTTTTCCAACCTCATGATATCTGTCCGCAATCGCAGCAAGCCTGTCAAGTAAATCCTGCATTTTCTATCGCTCTTAATAAATATATGTTCCTCCTTCACCACTAATGGTGAGCTTTTTTTCTGTGGCTGTTTCAACGTATCCGATTATTCTCGCCTCAATACCCAATTCTTTGGCCATTGAAATCATGGATTCAGCTGCCGACTTATTCGTATAGACTTCCAGTCGATGTCCCATATTGAACACCCGGTACATCTCCTTCCATTCCGTTTTTGATTCCTGTTGAATCATTCTGAAGAGTGGCGGAACCGGTAACATGTTATCCTTGACCACGTGCAAATTATCATTGATAAAATGCAGAATTTTTGTCTGTCCACCTCCACTGCAATGCACCATACCATGAATATCGCTGCGATGTTTTTCCAGCATTTTCTTCACGAGAGGCAAATATGTTCTAGTTTGTGACAATACAAGTTTACCAGCGTCAAGTGGTGCATCATCCACAGGATCGGTGAGGGTATAAGAACCACAATACACCAAATTCTCCGGCACTGCCGGGTCGAAGCTTTCCGGATATTTCTCGGCCAGATTTCTATAGAATACATCATGCCTTGCACTGGTCAACCCATTGCTTCCCATTCCTCCATTGTATTCATGTTCATATCGCGACTGACCATAAGATGCAAATCCCACAATGACATTTCCTGCAGCGATGTTGGCATTGTCAATGACATCTTCTCTTTTCATTCTGGCAATCACAGTTGAGTCCACAATGATGGTTCGAACCAGATCGCCTACATCGGCTGTTTCACCGCCGGTAGGTATGATGGTGACACCGTTCTCCGCCAACTCGGTTATCAACTCTTCGGTGCCGCTAATGATGGCGGAAATCACTTCTCCTGGGATCAGATTTTTGTTTCTTCCGATCGTACTGCTGAGCATGATGTTGTCCACTGCTCCTACACACATCAAGTCGTCCAGATTCATCACCAATGCATCCTGGGCGATCCCTTTCCAAACAGACATATCGCCTGTTTCTTTCCAATACAGATAAGCCAAAGAAGATTTGGTGCCTGCACCATCGGCATGCATCACAATGCAATGCTCATCACTGCCCGTGAGATAATCCGGCACTATTTTGCAAAATGCACGCGGAAAAAGTCCTTTGTCAATGTGTTTGATGGCAGCGTGTACATCTTCCTTCTGAGAAGATACGCCGCGAGCTCCATATCGGGAATCATTCATGTGGTATAAAATAAAAGGGGCGAACTGTTCGATGAACAGTCCGCCCCGGTATATCATTCAATCCAGCTATTTCTTCGGTACGTAGTTGGTGCCGATTACTTTAAAGATTGTTCTTCTGTTCAACGTGTGAGCCGCTTCTTGACGATCAGCCGGCAATTTTGTAATGTATGCTTCAGTGAGAACTGTTCCTGAAGTAAATCCTTGGGTATCTCTCAAAAGTTTACGTGGTTGTGTTTCGCCCATACCTTTCGCTACGAGACGATCTGCTGCAATTCCTTTAGAGATCAGGTAATTTACACAAGTCTGAGCACGACGGTTAGAAAGTTCGAGGTTGTAGTCGTCTTTACCACGAGCATCTGTGTGTGCTTCCAATTGCACAATCAGCGTTGGGTTTTTAACCAAAATATCATACAGATAAAGCAATGAGTCAGGTGAGTTCACTTTGTCATCCACGAGAAGTGTTGCTTCGTTATATGGATAAAGTACAAGTGGCATTTCGATCTCTTTTGATGCATCCGGAATCGGAATGAGGAAATACTCACGAGCGAAATTGGTGCTTGAAGCCAAACCTACAGTTGAAAGTTTATCACCAGTACCAATGTACTTGTCTTTCTTCACATCGATGGAATAAGTGTAATTGCCTTTGATCTGTGTTTTGTCAAAAGAGAAACCACCGTTTCCGTCTGTTTTAGTTTGCAAGTTGATTGGATCACCAGAATTGCTTGTACCCACAATAGTGATGTCTGCACCAGAGATCGGTGTTCCCGAATCTTTGTCATAAGCAGTTCCTTGAATTGAGAATTCAAGTGGTGGCTCCATGAAATGGTAGATATCATCTTTACCTTTTCCACCAGGACGACTTGAAGTGAAGTAGCCTGAGAAACTCTTATCTCCATCTTTTTTGGCTTCGAGGATGAGACCAAAATCATTGGAAGATGAGTTGATTGGATATTCCAAACCAGTTACCGCACCAAAAGCCATATCACCAGTCTTAGCAGCTTTGAAGATGTCAAGACCACCTAAACCTCCATGTCCGTCTGAAGCAAAATAAAGTGTACCGTCTTCTGCGATGTATGGGAACATATCATCACCAGAAGAATTCACAGCACCCATATTTACAGGTTTGCTCCATTGTGAACTTGATTTATCATAGCTGATGAACCAAAGATCTTTTCCACCCTTTCCGCCTGGCATGTCTGAAGCAAAAAGCAGATATTTTTCATCAGCAGTAATGAACGGATGACCAACCACTGAAGTGTCGTTTGTCGAACGGTCAAGGATGTTCAAATTGCTCACTTGGGTGTATTTGTCACCTTGTTTGGTTGCGCGCATAATATCACAAGCGAACCATTTCTTATCACTTTCATATTTACATGAAGTGTAATACATCGCACTATAATCTTTATTGAAGCTTGCAGCACCTTCGTTACTGGTGGTGTTCACTTCACCAGCAATTGGTTGTGGAGCACTCCATTTACCCTTTTTATCCTGATCAGAAGTAAAAAGATCCATGAAACTTTCACCAGTGATTGGATCAACGTTAGGACCTGTAGAAGCCTGACGACTTGATGAAATCAAAATCTGATCGCCCTTCTTCGAAGAGTAAATCATGCTGTAATCGAAAAATGGAGTATTCAACTCAACCATGTTTTCAACCACAAGCTTGGTTTTGCCTGCCTTTTTCGCAGCGGCATCCTGAGAAGCTTTGATGCGGTTATTCGCCTTGCTCTTCTCACCACCTTTGGCGATGTATTTGTTGAATTGTGCTACGGAATCATCCCATTTTTCCAGTTCTTGTAAACTGAGACCATAGTTATAATAAACCTCTGGGTTAGAATTGTAGTACTGAGCAGTGATTGCTTTTTCGTACCACTCCAATGATTGTTGGTAGTCGGCAACCAATCTGTAGCATTCACCAAGTTGAAAGAAAATCCTCGCTTTGTCTTCAAGGGATTTTGCATTTGGCTCAGCGACTTTGTACAAACGCGCGGCATCAAAATAACCGCGGTTTTCGAATTGCTGGTCAGCCTTTTTAGTAACCTGGCTGTAACCTGTCAAAGAGTAACACAGAGTAAACGTGGCCAAAACAATAAGACGTGCAATTTTCATAGTGTAATTTTTGGATTCTGTCTTTTTGAAGGTGACGAAAATAGGCAATTATGTTTTCTTCACAAGTCAGAAATGCCTAAATCCATGATTTTTATCTCATTTTTTACTAGAATTATTCAAGACCAAAATTTAACAATACGGCCAACAAAGAAGCAAACCCACCCTATCTAACTGTATTTCATGTGATTACGAATTTCAGGTTAATTTTTTTCTTCTCAGGCCTTCATCTTTTGTAGGTTTATCGGACCAAAACCACGTCTATGAAAACTTTAGTCAAAATCCTGAAAAGGATCCTTCTTGCCTTGCTTCTTATTATCGGAATTTTGATCGTCTTTGTTTTTGCACGACAGAGTAAAACTTACGATGCACCTTTTCCGGAAATCACTGCTGTTCAAGACAGTGCAGTACTTGCTCGAGGTGAATACCTCGTATACGGACCGGCACATTGCAGTGGATGTCACAGCCCACTTGACAAACAGCAAGCTCTCGCTACCGGTGAACATATACCACTTGAAGGAGGTTTTATTTTTCCCCTTCCTATCGGCGAGCTTCAAACACCGAATATCACGCCTGATCCAGAAACTGGAATCGGCAAGATTACGGATCAGCAAATAGCCCGAGCACTCCGTTATGGAGTTGGATATGATGGCAGGCCACTTTTCGATTTCATGCCGTTTCATAATTTAAGTGATGATGACCTTCAGGCTGTTATTTCATACTTGCGACAAATGCCCGCAGTGAAGAAAGAAATCCCTAAAAAGAAACTTAACTTTTTGGGTAAGGTAATTTATGCGTTGATGATCGAACCGATAGGTCCGGAGCAAGGCATTGAAATACCAAAATCCATCGTTCCTGATTCTTCTGTGAAATATGGTGAATACCTTTCGAATTATGTGGCCAATTGCCGCGGCTGTCACACCAACCGCGATTTAAAGACTGGGGCATATATCGGTGAGTTTTATGCCGGCGGTTTCGCCATGCCTTCAACCATGAAGCCAGGTAAAGCTGTAGTATCGCCCAACCTCACACAAGATCCTCAAACCGGACGAATAGTCGGTTGGTCAGAAGAAAAATTCATTCAACGAATTCGACAGGGAAGAACCATCCCATTGAGCGAAATGCCATGGGATCAATTTCAACAAATGTCTGATACGGACCTGAAAGCAATCTACGCTTATCTGCAAACAATCAAACCTGTGCAACACGATACAGGGCCGGCAGTGATTGATTTGCCGAATTAATCCACAAAAAGCAAATCCTGCCGTAGGGTGGAATTTTCCATATACGACAGGATTCTTTTTTGACTCACTTTAACACTAACCAGTAATTTGAAGATTATCTGCAAATTGCTGGTTGGTTACAGTTTCAGTTGTCAAAAGTAAATAGTATTCCTATTGATAAACATTAAGAATTCGTCCTGCTTTTTTCTATGATTCCACGCTTAATTCTGCTCAAAGCCTCAGGAGTAATGCCCAAATATGAGGCAATGTGATGTTGAGCGACACGCATTTCCATATTGGGATATTTTTTCACGAGTTCCAGATATCTGCGCTCGGCATTGTAACTCATACTATCGATCATCCTCTGTTGTGCGGCCACGTACGCTCTTTGCATCAGAATGCGAAAAAATCTATCGTAATTTGGAAAGGTCAGCAGTAACTTATCGTAGTCATCGCGATGCATTTGTAGCAACTCGCAATCTTCCAAAGCTTCTATGCTGTAGTTCGCTGGTTCACCAGTAACAAAACTCGACAGGTCACTTGCCCACCAATCTTCAAAACCAATTTGAAAAATATGCTCATGACCCTTGTCATCTGTAAAAAAAGTACGTAAACAGCCTTTGACGATAAATGTGTTGAATTCACAAACATCACCAGCCTTCAAAAGGAACTCTCTCTTTTTGATCTTCAACGGATGCATGATATCCATGAGACCTTTCCATTCGACAGGCGTAATGGAGATTCGTTTGGCAATATTTGCTTTGAGCACTTCAGACATAGAGTAGCTTGTATTTCAGATTCAATTTATTCTCTGATCAATTTTATTGTAGAATGATGTTTACCATCCGAAACGTGAATGTGATAAATACCCGCACTAAAATTACTCACAGAAAGTTCAATTCCATCAGAAGGAGATTTTCTTTTGTACCTTTCATCAGCAACCAGCATTCCCATGGCATTAAAAATTTTCACCTCAACGTTGCGGTCAAAACCTTCAGCCCTTACGGTGCAGAAGTTATTGGCTGGATTCGGGAATAGACTCAATTGTGTTTGAACTTCAGCAACTTCATCTACTTTAACCAAGTTGGTATTCCAATAGAAATAGTGAATGATTTCTTTTCCAAAATCAGTTTCAAAATTGATGAAATCGAAGCCGGCAACTTTGTCAAGTTTGCAATGACCATTGCCATCGTCATTATTAAAAAAACTTAGGCCGTCATCATCGGTATCTTTTAAATGAAATTTATAACAGCCGCTGTTCAGTTCGAGGGTGTCTTTGTAAGTAGTATTTGCCGTACCGAAATTATTTCGACTGAATACCACGTTATCATTGATATCATAAAGGATATATGAAGTCTCGGTAAAAGCTGCATTTGTTTTCAATTCAATGATCACACGATTGTCGTCCAGATTAGCGTATTGGTAAGTAACAGGACGATGAAAAGTGCTCGTGGCGTCATTGTTCGATGTGTTTTCATCTGCACCATCCATGCTTAAGCCAAGGTTTACATAAAAGGTCATTTCTTGTTCATCATCACCTTGCCAAAGAATAGGATCGGAATAATTCAAAAACACTTCCTCGGATTCCATGAATTGGAGATTTCCGGTCCAGTGCAAACTTTCGGTCGATCCGCCAACTACACCATAGTAAATATTGATATCCGTGAGTGGTTGTGATCCTTTATTCCGCAAAATGAAAGATGGTTGATCACAAATTGGATTCCATCTGCTGTGTATTTTCCAATTGCTCGGAGCAGTGATCATTTCGACTTCGGCGTCATGTTGATGGTTGGCTGCACCGTATCCGAACAATGTTCCGAAAAAGACATAATTACCATAAGGATCATATTGAACGTCGTAGTCTACCGTAAAACTGTTTTCATTACCCGTAAATGATGACAACTCAAATTCCTTTGTAGCACTATTCATACCCGGACACCATCCAGCACGATCATAAATCCAGGTCCCTCCTTGCGGATACAGTGGATTGGTGGCGCATTCCTGCATGATATCCCAAGTCCATTGTGGCTCGCCATTCACTTCGACACTTTGAATATTGTTGCAGAATTCGCCACAGTTGTTGTTGTCGAAACCGAATCCATGACCCGTATTCGTCGTTACCAATTTCCACATCGCTTCCTCCGGTTGTTTGGTAATTGTTTTCGCAGTGATTTGATTATCAAAATCAGCAATACCGACATTCTGATCCCAGACTTTTTCCACGCGCAGGACATCCCTTGCTGGCGTACCTTCTATAAATACAAATTTCAAATCCAACAATTCTTGCCAATTCCCAGATTCTAGTCCAACCGAGTCTCGCAACAAAGGCGCCCAATCTGTCACATCTGTAATCCAGGTCCAGCCATCAGGACCTAAGGTTAGCTGAATACCGTATGGAGTAATAAACCTGTTCAACTCATATCGATTCACAACTTCAAATGGCGTTTGCCAATATGTTAAATCGTCATTGTTCAATGTGTATTCAGAGGCAATCAAATTGACATTTATGGTATCGCCGTTGATATCAATGGTAAATGAATTTTGTTCCTCGAATGCGTATTCGACTGTAGATACTACTGGTTGATAATTTTGAATGTCGTATTCCACGATAGACACTGGAGGAATTTCTTCAGTCACAGTCAGGATCATACTTTCTGTATGCGTGGAGAACTCACCAGTGATCCATTGAATGACCGGTCTTTGCGACACGAGACTTTCATTTCTCCACAGCTCTTCCGGCTCATATAAGACTCTTGAAGCATTACCATGGACCCAAGCATGGTGATTATTTCCGCTTCCATCCAAAACCATTTCACCATTTGCTTCATTGAAATGGTAATATACTTTCAGATTGTTCCATGCTATATGATCTGAATCTAAGTCACGGTTCATCCACTGCGATATGGTGGCCGCATCCAATTCAACATTGAAGACAGCGAATTCGTCCATTTTACCATTGTAGAAATTTGACCAACTTGTAGCTCCTCCAATGCTGAATCTTGTGATACCATTCATGGGATTATCCTTTCCGGTACCACTATGCCAAAGCACGCCATTCAGATAAATCTTCATGCTTCCTGTTGAGGTGTTTTTAGTGAAACACCAATGATTCCATTTCCCTTCAAAATTCTGTGTTTGCGCCAGTTTATCTATTCGATCATAACCATCGTCATACCCGGCATCCCAATAAACTCTGCCGTTGCTCCATGGAAGGTGTGCATTCAAGACACGTTGATTTTGCGCATTCACCCCTTCGAAAATGGTTCCATCCTGAGGTTGTGAGTCAGGATCACCATATTGCCAAAATGAAATACTGATCTGATCGGTGATATCCTCAAATGCTTCAGCAGGAATTTTCACTTCATCCTGCCAATCGAAACTGATGTAACGATCTGTTGCACTGAAATCCGATCCATTTAGATCCACTGTTTCCTGCATACTCCATGTTGTCGCAGGCTGACCTGATTCATTTCTATTGGTAAGTCTTAAGACTATAGAAGATGTTCCATCCCACACAACATCACCGTTGATTCCGATTTCAAACCAACCAGTTGTATTGGAGTAGACGGGATATTCAAAAATTTCCTGAAATAAAAGTGTCGGGTCGTTGGCATTGGTGAGTGCTGAATCACCGAATGCAATCTCTACCTTCAATCGATCAAACATCACATCACCATTGGGAAAATGAAATGCAACGCGTCCTATTTGCGATCCAATGGTCAAACCAGCTGCGGTGAGGTCTTCTGGAGGATAGATGTATTGAACCTTTTGACCAAATTGAGTCCCGAGAGGTTGTGCGATGAGTACATTTTCCAAACCTACCTGCGCAGTCGATGCATTATTAACTTCGTCAGTAATGGTGGTGTCCAACAATTGCTGATGGAAAATAAAAACTGGTTGTGAGGTGAGGTTTGCCTCATCAAAATCAAGATTATTCACTTTGTAGTGAGGGTGATTTGTTTGGGTACTATCCATCACGCCCGTATGCTGAAACAAGTAGGTATATGTTAAGTAGTCCCATTCACCACAAGGGAATCCGAGCCCTCCCTTGTTTTGGATGTCAGGAGAAAAAGTCTGAATAATGGTCGTATCACCTGGCTGTGCCATGATCGTTTGCCCCGAAAAAACAAGAACAAATAGGAATAGGGTAATTTTCATAGATGGAAATATTCGGTGCAATCTGGTCAGAAATTGATCAAGTTGTGTCACAATAGATTTCGGAAAATTGTATTTCAAAAAAAACTGCCACACAAGGTGGCAGTTTGTTATTCCGTATTTCAGAATATTTTATTACTTCTTCACTTCCGCGATTGCATCAACATTGACAACAACCTGCATGATGAAATGACAAGGTGCCTGATCTACATCACCAGAAAAGAACATCTTCAATCCATTGGTATCCATGAAATACTGTTGAACATTGGCGATGTCCTGACTATTTAAATTCATTTTAACCTGATCAGGATTGTCGCTATTCACCTGCAAATCGATACCGTTGAATTCGTACAAAAGACCTGGTTCAGTGGCGTTTGCATTGCCAAAACCAACCTTTCCTGTGAAGGTATTTGGGGTTGCACCATAAAATTCCCATATTTTATATGTGATGCTTACCAGCTCATAACGCTTTATTTTGTCCTTGACTTTTTCGAGTTCGGCGTTGATCATTGAAGTAACGTCACCGGAAAGATCAACAACGGTTGACCCATCTGCGGGAATTTCAACCACAAAATCATAAGGTATGGTCGTTGAGAAACGTTTTTCTTTGAATTTTTCGCAACTGCTCAGTGACAATGCCACTGCAGCAAGAAGGAACAGAATGCGTGCGGTTTTCATCAGAATGTGCTTTGGTTAATATTTCCACAAAGATACTGAAAATGAAATTGGTTTTACCTATGACAACGATCACGAAGCATGACTGAGGATTATCTTCATTACACATGGCAGTATCGGCTATTCAGCAGACCTGAATTGATTACGACATCCGGTGAGAAACTCATTGTCATACAACCCGGCGTGTACAATCGACATGGCGGGCCTGATTTTCTCAATGCGAGATTGAAAATTGGAGATAAAACGTGGAGTGGTCATGTGGAAATACACCTCAAGGCAAGCGATTGGGATAAACATGGACATGCTGATGACGAACATTATAAAAATGTCATTTTACATGTCGTCTATCAGCCTGATCGGGAAATATTCCTGCATCAACCCGGTGACTTACCCGTTTTTGATGTTTCATCCTATCTGATCGGAAATCAATGGGAGCGATATCAGATTTGGCTCAAAAACAAAACCTGGATTCCATGTGAACCCTCTTTACGGGAGGTAGATACACTTACCATCACAAATTGGAAAGATCGGATGATGTCGGAGCGATTGGAAAAAAAATCCACGTCCTTTTTGGAGGTGTTCAATGCCACTGGTGGAGATTGGTCGGAAGTTTTTTACCGAAAACTTGCTCGGAATTTTGGATTCAATGTGAATGCAGAATCCATGGAATATCTTGCCACATCGTTACCATTGCGCATTTTGTCGAGACACAAAAGCGATCCTTTTCAAGTTGAAGCCCTACTTTTTGGTCAGGCAGGATTGCTGAGCGAAATTTTCTCGGAAGATTATCCGGCAGAACTGCAAAAAGAATATCTCCATTTATCCAAAAAGTACGACCTCAAACCAATGAATGCCTCGGCCTGGAACTTTGGAAGGCTCAGGCCATCAAATTTTCCGACAGTGAGGATTGCCCAATTCGCATCACTCATTTGCCATTCAGAACATCTTTTTTCGAAAATCCTGCAAATGGATGATGTCAAAGAAATTCCAAGATTATTCAACACAACAACCCACGAATATTGGGGAATTCATTACCGTTTTGATGCTCGCTCAGTCAAAAACCAGTCGAATTCGGGATTACGTCTTGGAGACAACGCCATTCAGAATATTTTGGTAAATACGGTAGCAGTAATCCTCTTTTCCTATGGAAAATACAAGAGTGAGTACAATCAGGTTGACAAAAGCCTTAAACTTTTAGAAATTTGCGATGCTGAAGACAACAGAATTGTCCGAAATTGGTTGGCTTCAGGATTAAAGGTTTCGCATGCTGGCGATACGCAAGCGCTCTTGCAGTTGTACAATGAATATTGTTCTTCTAAAAGATGCCTGCAATGCCAAATCGGACTTAAACTTTTGAAAGGTTAGAATATGAAACGATTTCCATCACTACTGAAAAGCAACTCTTCGGAGTTTGCGCCGGTATTGCCGACTACATGGGAGTCAAAACCCGTCATGTGAGATTGTCATTTATCTATCTCTCATTTCTGACATTTGGTTCTCCCATTTTTGCTTACCTCGTACTCATTTTCTGGCGTCGACATTCCCGCATTTGGAAACCATGGTTATGGCGCGGAAGAAAACTTGAACTCTAGGATCCAAATACGACGAGTCAATCTCTTGTATTTAATTTGATCAAACCTATCTTATTTTGAGTTGCATTTTTGCATTTCATGAAATTCCACAATAAGAATATCGGCAATTCATATTCTAAAGCACGATCCAACATCGCAAGTTGATGTAATACACAGATGAGCTGAAAGAAGGCATAAAAAAATCCCGGAAATTCCGGGATTTTTCTTATCCAAACACAACAATCAATATGAAAATCTTCCAGTACAATAAACGATCAGAGCATTTCATTCGCCAGATTAGCGAGATCACTTCTTTCTCCACGCTCCAATGTTATATGACAATATAATTCCTGACCTTTCAGTCTTTCAATGACGTAAGACATCCCATTGGATTGTTCATCGAGATAAGGCGTATCGATCTGTCTTACATCACCAGTCAGAATCACTTTGGTGTTTTCACCAGCACGGGTGATGATGGTTTTCACTTCATGAGGCGTGAGGTTCTGCGCTTCATCCACGATAAAAATACAATTGGATAAACTTCTACCCCGGATGAATGCGAGAGGGCAAATGGTGATTTTTCCCTGAGCTTGCATTTCGTCAATGGCTTTTCTTTTTTTCTCGTTATCGCCAAATTGATTTTTAATGAAATTGAGGTTGTCCCAAAGTGGCTGCATATAAGGATTTACCTTTTCTTCCGCATCGCCAGGCAGGTAACCAATTTCCTTATTGCTCAACGGTACAATAGGTCTAGCCAGAATCACCTGATCATACTGGTTTTTCATTTCGAGAGAACCAGCAAGTGCCAACAACGTTTTACCTGTACCAGCTACTCCTGAAATGGTAACGAGTTTAATGTCGGGATTCAAAATCGCATGTAAAGCAAATGCCTGCTCAGCATTTTTTGGTTTGATGCCATAGGCATAGACCTTATCCACGCGTTCAATTTCCTGCTCTTTACCGTTGTAATAGGCAAGAGCAGAAGCAGAACAATTTTTTAGAATATAAAAGTGATTGTTGTGTTTGTCTTTACCCAGAGCATCAACATCTTCTGACCTGCCTTCCTGATAAAGTTTACGGATAAACTCAGAATCCATATTTTCAAGTGTGGTTCTTCCGCTGTACATCATCATCGTCTCCTTCACCTTTCCTGTTTTGTAATCTTCAGCAGGGAGATCCAGCGCTTTTGCCTTCAGTCGAAGATTGATGTCTTTGGTAACAAGCACCACACGCGACTTCTTCTCTTCTTCTTGCAACTGCATGGCAGCATTGAGAATTTTGTGGTCGTTTTTACGTGCATCAAAAATGGCTTCAGCGTTTTTGGGTAATTCTTCTGATGTATTCAGGATAATACGAAGACTTCCACCTTCTCCATTTTCGAGAGGTATCCACTCTTAAAGTATGTTCTGAGGAGAGTCGGTCTATGATGCGGATGCATTCACGTGCTTCGAAATTCTTGGTATCATTACCCATTTTGAATTTATCCAGTTCTTCCAATACCGTGATGGGAATGGCGACTTGGTTATCTTCAAAACTGTTGATGCTGTTGTGATCGTGCAGTAATACGGAGGTATCGAGTACGTAGATCTTCTTCGATTTGGCTGCCGGGTTTTTGGGGTTATCCGACTTCAGTTTAACCACTTTAGCTGTTTTTTTCACCGCATTCTTTTTCGCTGAAGTGGATGTTTTTCTCGCTAATGGCATAAGGCAACACTTGTTTTAGGTTAATCCGCTTTTCATATAAGTCCTTCGCGGCCGAAGTTCACGTTTGAACCGACCTTTGTCCAGACACGTCTAAAGTATCCGATCATTGATCGGCAGCAGCAAACATCAATTGGAGTTATGAACTTTTGTTCAGTGAATTACACCATGATAATTCATTAAGAATGAGGTGATGTTGTGTTCATATCAGAGGTAGTGTCGATATCTGAAGTTTCTCCATTAACAGCAGTCGATCGGCTTAATTTTGCGGCACACATGGAAAATCATTTGAAGATCGGAATTGCTTCGTTATCCTACCTACGGTGGAAGCGAGTTGTGGCGACAGAATTAGGTAAAGCGCTTTCTGAAAAAGGCCACGAAATACATTTATCACCTATAGCCAACCTGTGCGACTTGGTGCTGCGCATAAGCGTGTTCGATATCATGAAGTGAATGTGAGCGACTATCCGCTCTTTATTTATCCGCCATACGAACTTGTATTGGCGAGTAAAATGGTAGATGTGGTCAAATATGAAAAACTAGACCTTCTGCATGTGCACTACGCCATCCCACATGCTTCGGCGGCAATCACAGCCAAACAAGTATTGGCTGAAGAAGGAATTCACTTGCCTGTCATAACAACACTTCATGGCACTGATATTACATTGCTTGGAAAGGACGCTTCATTTGAACCGGTAATTTCTTTTGCGATCAATAAAAGCGATGCCGTAACAGCAGTTTCGAACAGTCTAAAAAATGACACATACAAACTTTTTGGAATCAATAAGGATATTGAAGTCATTCCAAATTTTCTGAATCTCGAGAAAACTGAATTCACAAACCAGAAAGAACTGCGTGCCGAATTCGCTGCGCCGGATGAAAAAATTCTCATTCACGTGTCGAACTTCCGTCCGGTAAAACGCATACTGGACATCATAGAAGTTTATGCCTTGGTTAAAGATCAAATCAAAACCAAATTGATATTGATCGGTGACGGTCCGGAAAGATCGCGCGCAGAACAAAAATGTCGTGAACTATCACTTTGTGAAGAAGTGATATTCGTGGGGAATGTCAAAAACCCGCTGGAACTTCTTAGTATTGGTGATGTGTTCATGCTTCCTTCTGAATCGGAAAGCTTTGGACTTGCGGCACTTGAAGCCATGTCAGTTGGATTGCCTGTTATTTCAACGAATACCGGAGGTTTACCAGAAGTGAACAGGCACGGTGTTTCCGGCATGATGAGTAATGTTGGCGATGAGGATATGGCCAAAAACGTCATATTCCTTTTGAGTGATGAAAAGCGACTAGAAAAATTTAGCAAACAGGCAAGACTTCGTGCGGCAGATTTTTCAATTGACAAAATTCTGCCCATGTATGAAAAAGTGTATCAATCAGTTTTGGCAACCGTATGAACCAGTCTGAACCGAAATTCATTGGTAAGAGAATTACCGTAAGAAGAGCGAAACAAGAACTAAAAGTTGAAATCGGTCAACAGATAGAACGATGGCAGGAAGCTATGCTCATTGCATGGGTTACTGCATGGACGTTTTGTGGTGCCGTATTTATTGGATACGCTTTTAATGCTCCCGATAGAAATCAACAGATATTTTTTGTCGTGTGTTCTTCACTTTGGCTCTTTTTCTTCGTCAGGATTGCAAAGGTTTTCATCTGGAGAAAAGCAGGGAAGGAAATTATCACCATTACTCCAGGCGAACTCACCATAAAAAATGCTTTCGGCATGGAAAAGAAAAGTTTGCAGCCCACAACATTTTCAAATTAGGTGTCATCAAAAAATCGCCAACCAATTTTTTCGCATTTCTGGATGATAGTTTTTGGATCATCGGCGGTGATCGCATTGGGTTCAACTACAATGGAAGTAAAATCAGATTGGGTAAACAATTGAGCGTAAAAGACACTGAATTACTTGTTCGTGTGATAGAAAGTGGACTTAGGGACATCAAATAAGACGTTTACTCCAACGCCGCCATTCCTGATTGATTCCAGTGGCTACCAAAATAAAACATCGCTTACGGTTTGAACCTTTTGTAAATATGCGTTTCCATTTCGGACACATATCATGAATGGTTTTATTCCCCTTATTCCATTTTTGTAATTTGCGATTCATTCAAATCAGGCAATGGGGGCGCTTGTTTCGGATGAGTATTTCTGTCCTTCAACGCATCGATACCTTCCTGGTTTTTGACAATGACGATATGCTCAATTCCAGTGTGTGTTTGGAAAAACAGTTATGTTTACTTTTTTCCACCACCCACACGATGAGATCCCATTCAAGATAAATGTTGAGTAAGTCCTTTTCAAATTGAATTTCACCTGTTCTCGTTATTTCCATCACCCCATCAACGAAAAGTTGATCGGTATTTTATACCATCGTTGAGACACCCTAAACACCATTAAAGACAAATCCTCAACTGATCGTTTGAACTGTTGTTGCAGTAACAAGGTTGACTTAATTTCAACATCACTCGAACGCCGGTAACCACAGCTTTGAGCAACTCAACTCATTGTCAGTAACCCTATTTGCGCACCATAACAGCAGGTTGCCAATAACGTTTCTTCATCTCTTCAATTTGATCGCTTCGTTCTCCTATCAATTCCATTCCTTGCTGATTAAATTGCTCGATCATTTTCAAATAAGCCCATTTCAAACTATCGATGAACCGAACATTCGGGCCATAGTCTACAATTAGTTTAGGTTGAAACGGATCTAAGCGTATACCATCCATTGAATCAATTTCAATTGGATTGAAACTGAAGATTTCTATGCTATCTAAAACAGAGGCAACGACAGGTATTTCCGGAGGATTGATTTTTCCGTTGATGATGGCGATCAATTCAATGGGTGTTTCTTCCGCAGGTTTGATGGCATGTGCAATGCGAAATCCGCGCAGCGCTTGAACCAGGTCACCTGCAGCCATGTATACATTTGCCTTCTTCATCCAATTGTCATACTCCATAGTCAGATCAGCGCCATTTCTGATCAATTCTATCAGATAGATCATATCCAATGCGTCATGATCACGATGTTTAAATGATAAACCTTTCTCATAAGACTGAGTGCGGCACGCCCCACAAAAACATCGAATCCCCAAATTCATCGCATACGATATGGATGGCGTACGCCTGTTCCAAGAACAACCGCAGCGCAAGACGAACTTTATTTTCAAAGAACCAACGAATCCTTCGAACTTCCAGCGCCTCAAAATTTGAAATGGATGCTAGGTATCACTTATTTTAAGAGGCTATCGCCATGCTTACGTACATACTGAATGCCGACAATGCTCTTTCTGATCTTCGAATTTTTTGATTCTCATCAACTCTTCCTGAAGCATTTCAATTCTCGTACTTGAATAATCTTCATCAACAACAATACCTTTAGAAGCATCTTCATATTTCATGATTGCAACAGGTTGCCGCAACAATTCAAGATTAAATTCGGCCATGAATGGGAATAATTTTCCACTGGCCACAATGTCAAATCCATCCAATAATGCCTCTTCGGGAATATTCCTTGTATCTATGGTGATGTATTTGGAATGATAACCATCGCAGACGAAATAGATCTCGTAAACAGAACCTGAATTCAATGAAGAGAATACCAACAGATGTACCGTATGTTTTCTATCAATCTTGGATTTTCTTTGAAGACCTGCATTCCTTTCAGAGAATTAAATGATCACTGCTTCCGGAGACGACCACATTCCGCTTTGCCCGAACATGGTCATATATGACGATCAGATGAAATTTGAACATGTTGCACAACCTTCTTTGACGAGGATAAAGTAGCACAAATTCAAGACGATTGAAATAAATTAAACGCCTATACCAGAACAAACGATCATGGGTGTTAGAGACTTAAAAAATATTCGATGGCCATTTCATATCCAACCAATCCGAACCCGGTAATGATTCCTGCGCATCGCGCACCTGTAAGCGACTGATGTCGATATTCCTCGCGAGCATGGATATTGGTTATGTGCGACTTCAATAACGGGAATTTGTATCGCGGCAATGGCATCGGCAATGGCAACACTGGTGTGACTGTAACCAGCAGGATTCATTACAATGCCGTCATATGCAAAACCTGTTTCGTGGAGTTTATTGATGAGTTCACCTTCGACATTGCTCTGAAAATAATCGAGACGGATGTCACTGTATGATTTCCGCAAAGCCATGAAATAACTTTCAAAATCTTGATAGCCGTATTTTTCTGGTTCACGTTTGCCCAACAAATTCAAATTCGGGCCATTGATGATAATGATTCTTTTGCTCATGTCAATTACTCAGGCTCTGAAAGTGTTGCCTGACGCCAAGTCACCTCCGTGATGCTTTGGCCATTCCTGAAATAATAAATTGCAGTTTTAGAAACTACCTTTTTGTATTTATCGACTTTGTTTCCAATTTTGACAACACGCTCAGTCACCATTTTGTTACCAAGCTTGTAGCTGTTTTCTGTCACACCTTCTTTCAAACTTTCTGTACCTGGAACAGGAAGATATTCGTCTTCGCTTTTAGGTTCACCAGTCTTTTTGTTGAAAGCCTCTTTACGTGATTCATAACGGTCATTGCTCGATTTATTCTCGCTTTGTTTATCTGCAAAAGCGATGTCGCGCTTTTTCATGTCAATTTCCTGAGCATTCTTTCTGGCATCAAGTTCTTTTCCATCTCCCACTGTTCCTGCTTCTGTCTTTTCATTTTCGATGACCATAGCAGAATTCAAAATACTTTGGTCAGCCGCTTTTCTCAAATCCTTATCTCTGATTTGTTCATCATGAATTTTTGATTCAACCAAAATTTCATTCTCTTTTCTAACTTGTTCACCGGAATAGGCCATCGTCTGAAAACCTTCCTTCTCAGATTCCTTTTCCATTTTATTGCCGGCTACCTGAGTATCGCCTTTTCTGCGATACTTACTATCATTCTTCTTCGTCTGTTCTTTTTTCCGATCATTGTCCGAAATCATTGTAGCCCTATTGCGATCATTGTCATCTATCGCAGCAGTCATGGTTTTCTTCTCTTCAATGTCCTCTTTATTTTCCATGATCTGAATGGCCTCACGTTGACGGTATTCCTTTTGCTCCTTGCCAGTATCCTTCTTCTTCCGATCATTGTCGGCAATAGCAGCGCTTTGGATACTGTTTCCAATACTTGCTAATTCAAGTTGATTTTCGAACGATGTCTTAATCTTCGATCTACTTGCAGTGATATGCGCATCGGATTCCGAATTCTTTTGATCAGCATAAACTTCAAAATCGCGTTTACGCTGAGCAATGGAATCAATCATCGCATGATATTCGGTTTCTGAAGCACGACGATAAAATTCTTCCACTTCATCCTCGGCATTTTCATCGGCATTAGAATCCCAGTTTTTACGTTTGGCTTTCAACTTTGCTTCTTCAGCAAGTCTAGCATCTTCCAGTTCTTGTCTGCGTCTCTCAGCATCCAACTTCTGTTGTTCTTCTTCCAATCGAAGTCTTTCTTCGAGGGCCAATTGAGC
>JADKIZ010000005.1 GCA_016722445.1 Flavobacteriales bacterium
AACTCGTGAATATTCCAAGGTCACAAAGGGATCTCATGAGTATTGAAAGAAAATTGACCATCAATGAAGGTCTTTATAATTTCCTCTTACAGAAAAAAGCAAATACTGTTATAGCGCGTGCAGCCATCATTCCACAAACCAGTGTAATTGAAGCAGCGAGGTCTTTGGGAGTGGTCGGTCCGGAAAAATCCGGAACAATTTGGACATTTATTGGGGTCGGATTATTTCTCGCGTTGTTGATCGGATTTGTTAGAGCCATCTTCTTTGAACGGATTGAAAATACCCGTGAGTTGAAATCGCTCTCACGTTTACCGTTGATTGGTGGTGTTCCAAACTATCAGGACATTGATATGGAACCAATCGTCATTGCAGGTAATCCGAGATCGAATGTCAGTGAGGCATTCCGTTCCATCCGAACAAATTTGCAATACATTTTGCCAGAAGAAGGACCGAAAACCATATTGGTTACTTCATTGCATCCAGGGGAAGGAAAAACCTTCGTTTCAGTAAACTTAGCCGCAGTATTAGCTAAAGCATCGAAGCGAGTGATCTTGCTTGACTTTGACATGCACAAACCAAAAGTGCATAAGACATTCAACCTTGAAAACGTAAGTGGTATTTCCTCATTCCTTATCGGAAAAACAGATTTTAGACATACTATCATCACAACCCAAATTGAAAATCTGGATGCCATCACTGCAGGACCAGTGCCACCGAATGCATCGGAACTTGTATTGAATGCACGGGTTGATCAGTTGCTCAACGAACTTAAAGACATGTATGACTATCTCATCGTGGATACACCGCCATTGATGCTGATCAGTGACTCGCTTGTCCTTCTCAATAAAACGGATCTCGGTATTTTCGTTTTGAACACAGAAAAAGCAACCAAAGCAGGTTTGCGACACCTTGAAGATGTTTTGCGTCAGAACAACCTGATGAAAAACTCCATTCTGTTGAATAACATCAAACAGAAACGTTGGAAGTATTACTACGGTAAATATGCATACAGATATGGCTATGGATATGGCTACGGCTATGGTTATGGCAATTCATATGGCAGCTACACTTATGGCAACACTTATTATTCCGATGATTCAACCAATAAGCCGAAGCGTCGTAATAAGCAGAAAGGCAATGGTATCTAATGGTCTCATTGATCATCACAACATATAACTACGCACATTATGTTGAACGCGCAATTCGCAGCGCGTTGGATCAAACACTTGGTGAAGGCGATTACGAAGTAATCGTCGTTAATGATTGCTCCACAGACAATACCCGTGAAGTATTGGAGAATTTTGCTACAGAAGTGAGGGTTTTCAATCTCGATGAAAATCTAGGTCTGGCTGGAGCTCGCAATTTTGGAATTAAAAAAGCGAAGGGACAATTCATCATCTTCCTCGACGCTGATGATTATATACACAAAGATTTGCTTCGTGTACAAAAACTCTTTCTCGAAGAAAACAACACCCTTGATGCAGTTTCAGTAGACTACTATCTTGTAGATGAACGCGGCAAACACATCAGACATGTAAATGCCGAAGAGTGTCCTATTGCCTGTGGCATCATGTTCAGAAAGGACTTTCTCTACAACATCGGACTTTATGACGAAGGTTTCCGTGCAAGAGAAGAAGAAGACCTCAGAATTCGTTGGAGAGATAAATACAACATTTATAACATCATCTTACCACTATATCGGTATCGGATGCATGAGGCCAACCTCACCAAAAATCACGATGAAATGGAAAAGCATCGTGAGCTATTGAAATCAAAGCACAATCAATGAGCAGGTTTCTTGAAGGCGAAAAGATTTATTTGCGTGCTCTCACGTTGAGCGATGCCAATGATGAATACCTATCATGGTTAAATGATGAAGAAACTACAAGGGGACTTGCATCAGGAATATTTCCATCGTCATTGGATGCATTGAAAAAATTTGTTGAAGGTATTTCGAATAAAAAAGATGTGGTCATGTTTGCCATTTGCGATAAGGCAAATGACCAACACATTGGCAATATCAAATTGGACAATTTCGATTGGGTCAGTCGCACTTGCGAACTTGGCGTACTCATCGGAAACAAGTCCTATTGGGGTAAAGGCATCGGGTTTGAAGTATGTCAACTCACGATTCGCTATGCCTTTCAGGATTTGAATATCCGCAAAGTGGTTTTAGCTGTTTATGAAAACAATCCAGCTGCCGTAAAACTTTATGAAAAACTGGGTTTCCAACATGAAGGCCGACTCAGAAAACAGGTTTTTGAAGGCGGACAATATTTCGATAAACTTTACATGGGGATTTTTGCGGAGGAATTAAAATGAATCTTTGCATCATACAGGCAAGAATGGGCTCAAGTCGATTGCCAGGCAAAGTTCTTCGTGAGGTTCATGGTGTTCCGATTCTTCAATTGTTGATCGAAAGATTAAGTCAAACAAAAACAGTTACGAAATTCATCGTGGCTACAACTTCCAACCCGGAAGATGATGCCATTGAAACGTTTTGCAAAAATCAAAACATCGCATGTTATCGTGGAAGTGATTGGGATGTACTTGAGCGCTTCTATGGCGCAGCTACAACCTTTGGAGCTGGAAATGAGGATCACATCGTGAGAATTTGTTGTGACAACCCCATTCATTCACATCATGTACTCGATTTTGTGGTGAATTCATATCATCATGCTGGTGTAGATTATTTTTCAAACAGCAATCAGGAACCAGACTTTTTGGAAGATGGATTTGATGTAGAGGTGACTTCCTTCAAAGCTTTGAAACAAGCTCATGAGGAGGCGAAATTGCTGAGTGAAAGAGAGCACGTGATGCCATATATCAAAAACTCAGGAAAATTCAGTTTGGGATGGAGAAAGGCAAATGCGGCCTATCTTTTCAAACTGAGTGTTGATACAGAAAAAGACCTTGAAACAGTTCAACGTATCTTTCAAGAACTGGGGGACAAGCCAGATTTTTCGATCGATGATGTGGTAGATTTGCTCAAAAGGAAACCTGAAATTCTGGATATCAACAAAGAAAGTACGATCAATTCAGGTTATCAAAAATCACTTCGTGAGGATCGCGAAGTGAAGTGATAGAAGAATAACTAAAATACTTGGTGAAACATGGAAACCAAAGTTATGCAGACGATCTCCAATTTTACGAAAAGCGACGAATACCGCAATACCATTCATGACCTCATACCTGGAGGAGCACATACCTATTCTAAAGGTGATGATCAGTTTCCTGTATTGTCGCCTGCAGCCATTACACATGGCAAGGGCAGTCATGTTTGGGATGTTGATGGCAACGAATTCATAGAATGTCTTGGGGGTCTTGCTTCCATCAGTTTGGGACACGCATATGAACCAGTGGTAGAGCGCGTTACAGAAGAATTGAAGAAAGGCAATAACTTCAGCAGACCATCTATCATCGAAAAAGAAATAGCAGAACGTTTTCTTGCCAATGTTCCGATTCACGACATGATCAAATTCGCGAAGAATGGATCGGTGGTGACCACGGCTGCAGTAAAATTGGCTCGTGCTTATACGGGAAGAAAATTAGTTGCAAGGCCAGCGGAACACCCGTTCTATTCTTATGACGATTGGTTCATTGGCAGCACGGACGTAAAAAGCGGTATTCCTAATGACATCAGCAATCTCACATTGACATACAAAGCTGATGATCTAGAATCACTCAGACAATTGTTTGATCAATATCCAGGACAGATTGCCTGCATTATTTCAGAGCCCGAAAAGTTTTCTGTTTTGCCTGAAAATTATCTCAAGGATGCCATTGATCTAGCGCACCGCAACGGTTCACTTTGGATCATGGACGAAATGATTACAGGATATAAAACTGCCTTTCCTGGTTCTTATGCAAAATATCAGGTAGAGCCCGATATGATTACCTGGGGAAAAGGAATTGCCAATGGTTTTTCGTTTTGTTGCATGACCGGAAAAAAGGAAGTCATGGAACTTGGTGGTATACGGAGAACTGGTGACGAAAAACTATTCCTTGTGAGTACTACACATGGCGGCGAAACGTGCAGCATTGCTGCAGCATTGGCGACAATGGATGAATTCGAAAAAAATGATGTGGTTGGATACAATCAGGCACTGGGACAAAAGTTCATGGATGGTTCACGCGACATCATTTCGTCACATGGCCTCTCTCACTCCATTCGGAATATGCAATTCAACTGGCATGCTTCACTTGGTTATTTCGATCAGGAAGGCAACAATTCATTTGGATTGAGAACATTGTTTCATCAAGCAATGATTGCCCGCGGTGTGTTGTTCCAGGGAATATTCTGTCCGCATTATTCGCATACCGAGCAAGACGTACAACATATCCTTGATGCAATGAATGACTCATGCCAGATGTATAAAAAAGGTCTTGAAGACGGTTATGAAAAATATCTTGTTGGAGCACCCATCAAGCCTGTATTTAGAAAATACATTTAATTCATTTGAATAAAATATCGGAACCGGCATCTGTCGTTCTGAATGCAGTCCGATTTCTCTGCAGTCAGGGAGTACTGGCCGGACACCTTGTTGTGTTTTTCGGATTGTCGTGTCCATTTTTGGTAACCATGGCCAGCTATTGTGTGCTTATGTTTTTTGTCCTCTCTGGATTTTTGATTTCCATAGTCTTCATTCGAAAAAGCAAAAAAGATCCTTCTTATCGATTCAGTGATTACTTTAAAGATCGTTTTTTTCGAATATTCCCCCCTTATATCGCAGCACTGGTCTTAGTATTCATTCTGGATTTTGTCGGATTCTCATTGACTGAGCAATGTTTCTCTTGGACGATATACATTGGTAATTTTCTGATCAATAGTCTACAACTGCAAGAGTATCCTGTGGCTGTCTGGCTCAATCAAAAATACATGCTTGAAATATTCAGGTTCCATTATTTTGGAACTGATCTTCCTCTATGGACCATAGCCATTGAATGGTGGCTTTATATGTTCTACGGATTTCTTGTCTTTTACTTTTTATGTGCAGAAAAAATTAAAGCATATCGCATTCCCATTCTGATTGTATTGGCGATAATTCCGGTTTACTACATTTTAGTTTCAGTAAGAATGGAACGCGGACTCACTTTGTATTGGTTTCTCGGTGTAGTGCTCACTGCGGGTGGCACCATGCTCTACCTACACAACAGGCTTGCTTTTTCCATCTCCATTTTGGTCGTTCTCTGTGGAATATTTGGATTCAGTGCGATGGGGCAACAAGGTGCTATACTCATATTCATTCTTGGGTTATTTCTGATGTTGCAGTCATCGCATTTTCAATACGAAAAAATGAATCGATTTATTCAACGATTATCCGAATACGCAGCAGGCTATTCTTATTCGCTTTATTTGATTCATTACTCGATCATTTATTTTGCAACCACCGTGTTTAGCTTTGAAAAAAACCTGACACATTTCATCATCATCTATGTTGTGATTAATGTTGTTGCTTTCATCTTTGCGGAAATTTTCGAAAAAAAATCCAAACACTGGAAAATCAAATATGAGAACTACAGATCCGGAGCAAATCGACTTCCGAAAAAAATTTGAACTCCACGACAAGGTTATCGTCATCAGTGGAGCGTGCGGCCTTATAGGAAGGGCATTTTGTGAAGCAGCTGCGCAATTTGGCGCACACATAGTCTGTGCAGATATTCCACAAGCCGATCCAGAAAAATTCGCACAACACCTGAGTGAAAGACACGGTCGTAAAATGATCGGATTTCCCCTCAATGTGGCTATCAAGACAGAAGTCATTGCGCTACGTGAAAAAGTTTTGGCTGAATTTGGACGAATAGACGGACTGGTATGCGGACATCAGAACAAATCGCATCTCAAGTTTGAGCCATTTGAAGACGTAAGTGAAGACAATTGGGATACTGTGGTGGAAATTAATTTGCGCGGCACATTTTTGCTTTGTCAAGTGATTGGATGTTACATGGCAGAACAAGGAAAAGGCAGTATCATCAATATTCCAAGCACATACAGCGTTGTAGCACCTAATCAAAATTTATATGCGGGAACATCACTTGGATGTCCGGCTGCATATAGCGCAAGTAAAGGTGGTATAGATGCTCTATCCAGATACCTCGCCAGCTATTGGGCAGCTCGCAACGTGAGGGTGAATATGATTACCCCACATGGTGTTTGGAATAATCACGAAAAACAATTCGAAGAAAACTTCGCACGCTTTTCACCGATGCAACGTTTGAGTTACAATCACGAAGTCGCTCCAGCACTCGTGTATTTACTGAGCGATGCAAGCAGTTATGTAACTGGTGATAATATGCTTGTAGAAGGTGGTTGGACTGTTTGGTGAGAATGAGTGGAATTATTTTTCCACCAAAACAGTGACATAGCCGGTATAATCGTAGGCTTTTCCCTTACCATCTTTAATAGTCATGTAATAGGTGTATGCACCTTCTTGAACGATACTGCCATTCATTTTACCGTCCCAAGGAATATTGATGTCTTCGGATTGAAAAATCACATCACCCCAACGACTATAAATGATCATTTGGTATTGACTAAAATCGGCGAAGCTGATTACTGGTCTGAATGTTTCGTTAAAGCCATTTACTACAAATGCATTTGGAATCCAGATCACTGGTTTTTGAGTCAGTTCAATGGCATTTGAGATTGCGGAATTGGTCCCAAAAGCACCATTAGATTCAACAGCTTCGATGTAATATTTGAATTTTCCTTCAGTGAAGAACTGTGTAGAAACGTCATCATCGTAAAAAAATCCGGCGCCAGGGAAAATTTCTGCGATAACCTCATCCGCGCCTGATTCTCCGATGATCCTGTGTAACAAATATTTTTCTACACCTTGATCCCAATCGCCGTAAATGGTCCATACCACCGTATTGACCTGTCGTTGCTCATTGGCCAGACCATTCAACAAAATCGTCTTGCCCAAGTTTGTGGTATCGATCACATCACCGCAATAATTGGAAGTAATGACCCGATAAGTATAGCTGAACGCATCCGTTGCGCGCTGAATCGGGCATCACCAGTGAACTGGTTCCATCAGTGCTCATGATGATCACTTCATCCCATGACAATGTGATGGGATTAAATCTTTCCAATTTCACCTCATAGGTATTGACGGTTGGTTCTATGAGTAAAGTGATCAGAGTTGAATCTTGTGAGATGACAGACGCACTTCCCAGATAGAGATAAGCAGGATCAACCGGATAAGGAGTGAGCACGCGTGTATAGTTCGATACAGCCTGATATCCTGTAAATGTCCCCACAGCAACCACGTAATAGCAGTGGTATAGATTAAAATCTGTGATGGCGTGGGAATAATTGGACACATTACCTGAAACCGTATCCAATGGAGCAAAAACAAGATCCGCAAATGGTGTCGCGATATCCGGTGCTATAGCGTGGTAGACGATGTATTCACTAACGCCATCTGGCCATCCATCGTAGTGTTCCCAGGTAAAATGAACATTGGGATCGCAAACGGAGTATCCAATATTGGGCACATATACGGAGGACTGACAAGGAGCCAATGCGCTGGTATTGGGGCTTGGCGGTATCCCGTGATAACAGCCATCAAATGCCGCAATGCTATAACTCACCTGACCAGTGGAAACCGCTGAACCACTCAACAAATCGGTGAATGTGGTGGTATTGATTCCCCAAATGGTATCTACAATGAGGGTATTTCCATTGACGCATTCATAGATGATATAAGCCTCTGTATCCGGCGAAGGGCTAGCTTCCCAAGAAATGACTGCGCGATTCAAGACATGATCAATTGAAATATCTGTCATTGTCGGAATAACGGGTGGAGCGTAATTTTCGAAATAACCACCATCAACATTACTGGTAAAAACGCAACCACCAGGCATAGCCAACCTTACCATAAAATTCATGTTGTCGCCGCATACATCAACAATTTCGTAGTTGCTACCTGTGACACCATAGGGGAAAGTCTGCACCATATTCCATGTCCCGGCGGGATATTCCCTCCAAACTTCGTATTGCAACCCATCCGGAACAGCATAAGAAGGCAGGAATGGTGTGTGTATGCAAAAAAGTATTGAGGGCGGATTCGGTATCTACCATGAGATATCCTGTTGCCTGATTCGCAGATGTGAATATTTGATATTCCACAAAAACACCTGTAGGATCCGATGCCGGGTTCCAATTCAATGTGACATCCCCATTCACATCCACCTGCATACAATTCAGTGTAGGCGGATCCAATGTTTGCGCATGATTTTGTGCCAGCATCATGAAGACAGCACAAAAAATCAAGACATATTTTTTCAGTTTTTCCAATTGATTTGCGGGCGGCAAAGATAGTCAGCACAAGGCGAACGAATTTTCCGTCACCATATTACACGCAACAACAGACAGAATGGTTGCATTGCGCTTATCCATATTAACCGCAATATGTTACTTCTCAAGAAGCATTCACACGTATGATGCGGTCGAATTTCTGTGCGATTCAACCCGATAGAGAAGATTCCAATTAATCCAGCCAAAATCCAGCATTCGCCACTACCTCACGATATTCATTCATCATATTTTTCACGATTTCGGCGGCTGGAAGTATATCCTTGAACATGGCAGAAGCTTGTCCTATTTCCAATTCTCCTTCAATCAGGTCACCTTCAAACATGCCCTTTTTAGCCCGACCTCTGCCCAACAACTCTTTGAGTTGAGTCAAATCAGCCCCATTTTGATATGCATCTTCCACTTTTTGGTAAAAATCATTTTTGATCAATCTGACCGGGGTGATTTCCTTCAAAGTCAATCTTGTGTCGCCTTCAACGGTATGGATGACAGAATTCTTAAAATTCTCATGTGCTGAAGATTCCAAGGAAGCGACAAAACGAGAACCCACTTGAACGGCTTCGGCACCAAGGGCAAAAGCCGCTGCCATGGATCTTCCATCGTGGATTCCCCCAGCGGCTATGACGGGTATATCCACTGCATCAACTACAGCGGGTATGAGACAAAGCGTTGTTGTTTCTTCACGGCCATTGTGGCCTCCTGCTTCAAAACCCTCTGCCACCACTGCATCACATCCGGCTTCCTGGGCTTTGAGGGCAAATTTCGAACTTGACACCACGTGCACCACGGTAAATCCCTTTTCCTTGAAAGCACCTGCATAGGTTTTTGGATTACCGGCAGAAGTAAACACGATGCGCACGCCTTCCTCAAGAATAACAGAAATATGATCGGCAATCTGGGGATAGAGCAAAGGTAAATTCACTCCAAATGGCTTATTGGTGGCTGCTTTACACTTCCTGATGTGATCCCGGAGGATGTCAGGATACATCGATCCGGAACCGATGATTCCCAAACCACCTGCATTGCTCACGGCGCTGGCCAATTCCCAACCTGAGCACCAGATCATTCCAGCCTGGATGATGGGATATTCAACGCCAAAAAGGTTAGTAATCCTGTTTTTTTTCATTCTGGGGCAAAAATTGAAGAAAAAATGTCATTTGCCACGATTTTTTATGCAATCGGGTAAACCTAGGCATCTGTTTTACGTAAACATCAAGGTTATAAATATTTTGTTTTTCAAGAATGATTATTTTTTACATTAGCGCCTTGGTATTGAAGCCCTAAAGCTAATCCACATGAGAAGACTTTTATTTCTAATGATATTGTTTACGTCTGTTACTGCGGGTGCGCAGTATCAGTATGACTACGGTATCAAGATAGGTGCGTCGAATTATCTCGGCGATATTGGCGGTAAAAACCTCCAGCGTCGTGATTACTTCTACGACATGCACCTCAAACAATCAAGGTATGCGTTTGGAATTTATGGCCGCTATAAATTTTCGAAACGCCTTGCGGTCAATGCGAATTTTGATCACATCCTCATTCAGGATGCTGATATGTACACTACCTATATTCCACGTGCTACGAGAAACTTGAATTTCCGCAACCGAATGTTTGAATTCGGAGCAAGAGTTGAGTTAACACTTTGGTATGACAATGACGTGGGTAACCGAGGTTTTTACAACCCTGACTATAAACTCTATGCATTCGCTGGTGTAGCTGCCTATTACAGCAATCCTCAAGGCAGATTGATTTATGATCCGGACGACACTCTTTCAACTGGAGAGCACGTTTTGGTAGATAATCCAGGCGACCTGAAAGCTGGAGATTTTGTGGACAATACTTGGTACAATCTCAAAAAATACGGAACAGAAGGAACCACTTACAGCAATTTCGGTTTCGCAATTCCTGTAGGTATCGGTATGTATTTCACATTCAATAAAGAATGGCGTGTGGGTTGGGAAATTTCTTGGCGCAAAACATTCTCTGATTATTTGGATGATGTATCTACTTATTACAACAAACCAGATCCTGCAAGTGACGACGATTATGCAATGGCATTGGCGCTTCAATCACAGACTTATCAGGAACTTTTGGATGCACAAAACGAATTGTTGAAGGCTGAAGGAGACAATCCTCTTTACGAAGAGATTTATCCTGCGATGTCAATCAATGACTTCAGATTCCAACCTGGCCAACAAAACATCGATGCCGATAACCAATCTTCTCGCGGACTTCATGATCCAGCAAATCCATTGATCAAGAAGGACAACTACATTACCACACAAATCACCGTAGGTAAAGTAATTCGCGGTAGAAGTAAGTTTTATAAGAGCAAGTATAGTTGGGTAAAAAATCGTAACGTACGCAGATCAAGAGCTAAGTTCTGATATCTGATTATCATAAAATTTCAAAGGCCACATATGTGGCCTTTGTTTTTTTTACATAAGACTAAGTGTATAATCTGTAAAATTCTGATTGCTGCTTTTCTGATACCATCAAAACATAGTTGCCTTGGTGCGGGTATCACAACAGAAGTAATTCAACACTTCACAACAACTGTGCATTATGTGCGTCTCACCTGAATAATATTCACAGGACAAGCTTTTCGCGCTTGTTCATTGATTTCCCACTCCGAGTCCGGTAATGAGAGATTCCAAATGCCTCTTTTTTCTTTACCACCGACAAGCACCGCCTTTCCGTCCTGACGAGACAAACGCCAATAGTCCGGAGCGATTTCTGCGCAAGCATGACAGCCAATACAGCGTTCACGGTATTGTTGGATGCTGATCATGCGCTCACAATTTTGTAGAGTTTATCCGAATTTCGAATTTTGATTTCCACCGGAATAGAAATTGTTGTTCCACCAGTAGCAGATTCGATGGCATGGCCATCATCGCTGCGCATTTCATTTGCGACGAATTCGTGATAACCAGTAGTAGGTCCTGTAATCATCAACCGGTCTCCTACTCTTATTTCATGATTTTCGATGAGGAATTCACCCACACCGGCCCGGTCAAAATATTTGACTCCTTTACCTAAGTATACTTTCTTTTCAGTTGCAGCAGAACCATGGTGATTGCTCCATTCTCCCATTTGTCTTCCCAAATAATAACCATCCCAAAATCCTCTGTTGTACACCTTGGATAATCTCTCTTTCCAATCTGCAATTTTCGTTTCGTTGTAAGTGCCATCAGCAAGCGCTTCTACAGCTTCGCGATAACATTTGGTGGTGTGATAAACATACTCCGGTGCACGACCTCGACCTTCAATTTTTAGAACACCAACGCCAGCTGCAACAACCTGATCGAGAAAATCAATGGTACACAAATCTTTTGCTGACATGATGTACTCATTGTCGATTTCCAATTCGTAGCCTTCTTCTTTGTCAGTTACCACATATGTTCTGCGGCAATTTTGAATGCACGCTCCACGGTTTGCTGAAGCGTTGTGCGAATGCAGGCTCAGATAACATTTGCCAGAAACAGCCATACACAAAGCACCATGAGCAAATATTTCCACTCGGATTAATTCGCCGGATGGCCCTGTAATATCTCTTCTTTTTATCTCACGCACTATTTCGGCAACCTGGCGTAGTGTTAGTTCACGTGACATTACCACCACATCAGCAAAAGCAGAATAAAACTCAACGGTCTCAATATTTGTGATATTGGTTTGAGTTGAAATATGCAATGGCATACCACTTTTTCTGCAATAGTTCATCACCGCCTGATCAGATGCGATCACCGCTGTGATTCCAGCTTCTTTCGCTTGATCTACAATTCGACGCATGAGTGAGAGATCATGATCATAGATGATTGTATTGAGTGTGATATATGTTTTCACCTGATGAGAAGCACATAACTTAGCTACTTCTTCCAGATCAGAAACAAGAAAATTGTTTGTTTGCCTTGCCCTCATATTCAGTTGCTCCACTCCAAAATAAATGGAGTGAGCACCGCCTTGAATGGCAGCCATCATGGCTTCTTTAGAGCCAGCCGGCGACATGATCTCCGGAGTTTTCAATTCGTACAACATGTGTATTTCTGTTAGAAGCCTTTATATCTACAGACTTGTACCATTTCCAATCTGCAAAGGTCGTTCAGGATTTGAGAAACTGCAGAATTTTTGAGACCGGTTTACGTGTGAGCGTCATAAAATTAGGATGAAGACCATTCATTTTCCAGGCTTTTCGGTCTTCCATGTTTGCCTTAATTCTATTCATGATGCTCACATTGCTTTGACCGCCGGTACGCATCTTGGTAATCACTCTGGGGAGGTAGGTCAATGGGATCTGATGCTTATGAATAAATCGCAACATCAACTCATAGTCTGCCGCAGACCGCAATTCCAGTGTGTAGGTTCCGTATTTTTCATAACAGTGTTTTTTCACGAAAAAAGTCGGGTGTGGTGGCATCCATCCACTCAAAAACCGACCATGGCGGTAATCGCCTGCTTTCCATGTTCGCACCACTTTATCGGACAATTCTCGATTGACATACACGAGGTCGGCATAAAGGCCATCACAGGATGTTTTTTGAAATTCCTTTACCACATCTGAAATGACAAAATCGTCGGCATAAAAATCATCACTATTCAAAATCCCAATGATATCGCCAGTTGCAAGCATCACACCTTTATTCATGGCATCATAAATACCCTTGTCCTTTTCAGATACAAGTTTGGATATCTTAGTTCCGAAAGACTTTACGATATTCAAGGTATTGTCCTTTGAAGCGCCGTCTACGATGATGTATTCGATGTCATGATAATTTTGTGAAGCTACACTTCGAATGGTGTCTTCAATGGTCGCAGCGCTGTTGTATGCTATGGTGATGATAGAAACTTTCATGATTTGATCTGTCTTTCCCGGACTTTCACTGCTGGATTTCCTTGATAAACTGAATAACTATCGAGATTTTTCGTAGCAACACTATTTACAGCAAGCACAGCGTGAGAGTGGCAGGTAACCCCAGGACAAACCACGCTTTTGGCCCCAATCCAAGTACCTTCTTCGAGATGAATGCTTCCAATGACGAGATCAAACGCAGATTTTGAATAATCATGATTTCCGCAAAGAAGAAATGCGCCCTGCGACAAACAGCAATGATCACCAATGACCACTTCCGCCAGATTATCGATCCAGACCTCCTCTCCTATCCATACATGATTACCAACCCTTAATTTCCATGGGTATTTGATGTTGATATGTGGTTTCAAAATCACGCCACTTCCAATTCGGGCGCCGAACATTCGGAGTAATCCGATTTTGATCTTGTTGAAAGGAAAAGCTGATCTGAAAAAACACGCATTAACGAAATACCACAACAGACGCTTTACTGCACCACCTGGTTTATACCAGCTGTTGTTGAATGAACTCAGGTCTGTCTTTGATGTCATGACGGCCGAAAGATAAAATCGACTTGCCCAATTCCAATATTCCTACAAATTCTTTGCTGCTTGATGAACGGTTGATCAAATTTTCCTGAATGGAATACATTTGAACCTCACCAGTTAATATGAAAAATACACTACTCATTACCCTTGGTATTCTGACTGTATGCCTGAGTGACGCGCAAAGCGACACCACTTTGGACATTTTCTCCAACATGCGCATGAGGTCCATTGGACCAGCATTGATGAGCGGAAGAGTGACAGCTATCGACGCTGTAGACGGACAAGAAAACGTCATTTACACGGGAACTGCGAGTGGTGGGATTTGGAAATCACAAAGTGGAGGTGTTGAATGGCAACCCGTATTTGATGAAATGGATGTACAGGGAATCGGATCCATTTGTATAGATCCATCCGTGCCCGATGTGATATGGGCTGGCACTGGTGAAGGTAATCCAAGAAACTCACACACAAGTGGGGCGGGAATTTACCGAAGTCCTGATGGTGGCAGAACATGGGTAAAAAAGGGGCTCGAAAAAACGAAGACGATACATCGGGTGATCGTTCATCATGCCCGCTCTGAAATTGTTTATGCGGCTGCACATGGAAGTGCATGGGGTCCAAACGTCGATCGTGGTGTATACAAATCCATCAATGGGGGTGATACCTGGGAAAAAATCCTTTATGTGAATGACAGCACAGGTTGTGCAGATCTTATGATGGATCCGAAAAATCCGGATAAGCTGTTTGCTGCCATGTATCAATATCACAGACAGCCTTTTCATTTCACTTCAGGTGGAAATGGAAGCGGATTGCACGTCACAACAGATGGCGGAAAAACCTGGAAAAAACTTGGACACGATAACGGTTTACCAGAAGGAAATTACGGCAGAATTGGTATTGCTATTTCACATTCCGATTCGCGTATTGTTTATGCTCTCATAGAAGCCAATGCTACCGGACTCTACCGATCAGAAGATGGTGGTTATCATTGGGAACTTGTCAATGATAAAGATGTAAAAGACAGACCATTTTATTATCATGAAATCTATGTTGATCCATCCAACAGTAATCATTTGATTTATCTGCACTCTGTGGTAAGTGAATCAATCGATGGCGGAAAAACTTGGCGGACTATATTGCCTTACTATGGTGTGCATCCGGACCATCATGCACTATGGTGGAGTAAAACCAATCCACAGGTTATGCTGGAGGGTAATGATGGCGGAATGAATATCACCCGTGATGGCGGAGATACTTGGACATTCATTAACAATCTTCCACTCGGTCAATTCTATCATGTCAATTATGATATGGACATTCCATATCACGTGTACGGTGGTTTGCAAGATAATGGCTCTTGGAAGGGTGTTGCATACACATGGCATGGTGATGGAATCCGGGAAGAAGATTGGCAAGAAGTGCTTTTTGGAGATGGTTTTGATGTAATGGCACGACCAGACAATTCGCGTTATGTCTATGCCATGTATCAGGGAGGAGAATTGAATTATATCGATTCAGAAACCGGAGATACAAGATTTATTAAACCAGTGCATCCTGAAGGAATCAAATTGCGGTTCAATTGGAACGCAGCCATCGCGCAGGATCCAGAAAACAATTGCGGCATCTATTACGGTTCACAATACTTACACTATTCTAACGATTGTGGTGAGTCATGGCAAATTATTTCCCCTGACCTGACCACAAATGATACAACCAAGCTCAAGCAATCATCAAGTGGTGGAATAACGGTTGATGCAACCGCAGCGGAAAATCATTGCACCATTCTCTGTATTGCTCCATCGAAAAAAAATAAAGGAACGATTTGGGTAGGAACTGACGATGGACAAGTACAAATCACAAGAGACCGTGGAAAGTCATGGACGAATGTGACACCATTCATCACAGGCATGCCTAAAAACGGATGGATTCCACAAATTATAAGTGGCGAACATCAGGAAGGTGAGGCGTTTGTGGTTGTAAACAACTACAGACAAAATGATTGGAAGCCTTATCTTTTTCATACCAAAGATTATGGTAAAACTTGGAAAAACCTGGTGCAGGATAAATCCATCAGTGGACATTGTCTCAGTGTGGTCCAAGATCCGGTAGAACAGAAACTACTCTTCCTTGGAACAGAAAACGGTCTATATCTTTCGTTTGATTATGGTATGAATTGGCATAAATGGAAACATGATTATCCATCAGTAGCAACACAAGACTTAAAAATTCATCCAAGAGAAAATGATCTCATCATCGCCACTTTCGGAAGGGCATTATGGATTTTGGATGACATCACACCTTTGAGAAGGTATGCCACTGAAGGGGCAAAAATCTTCGAGAAAAAACTCGTGGCTCTTCATACTCCGGATGCATATATGAATGCCTATATCCAACCGAAGGGTGAGCGCTTTCCTGCAGATCTCCATTACAGTGGCGATAACAGACAAGGAGGGGCAAGATTGAGTTATTATCTGCTCATCGATAAAAAAGCCACAACATCCAATGAAAAAATGAAGGAAAAGAAAAAGGGCAATCAGAAAAATGATGTAACACAAGCAGACACCACCGCAACAAAAGATGAAAAAAAGAAAGATGAAAAAGTGACCGTCAAGATCAAAACATTGAACGGTGAAATTCTGCGGACATTCAAACATGAACCTGACACCGGCATCAATCGTATTCATTGGTATTACGACACCAAAGGCGTTCGTTTTCCAAATTCACAAGAAAGAAAAAAAGATGAAGATGAAGCAGGTGGGGGTATGAATGTAGCGCCAGGTAAGTACCGCGTGGTATATCAATTCAATGAATTCAGTGATAGTGTAGAATTCGTTGTACATCATGATCCACGACTCACCTGGAGCGAAAACAACTATCAAAAACAGAAGGAATATTCAAAAAGATTATCCGCAGCTATTGCAGAAGCTGACAGCAGCATGGAGAAGCTTAAAGAGATGAAGAAATGGATTGAGCGCATTGAAGGTCTCACAGAATTCATGGAAGACAGTACGATCAAAACTATGCGAACTGGTGCGGATTCTCTCAAGAAAAACATTGACAAACTTCGCGAGCTATATTTCTTCACTGATGGCAAAGGAGGAATACGCGATGATTCGGACAAACTCATCAGCAAACTGTATACAGCTGCAGGATATGGCAACAACAATCCATTGGGTTCAAATGAAGAGAATTATCTCAAGTACACTGAAGCAGAGGTGAAATTGATAGTCAATCAGATTGATGCTCTTATTCAGAAGCAATACTTACCGTGGGTAGATCAAATTGAAAAGATTTATCCGATGATGATACCTGATATCAGAAAACTTTAAGACTATTCTGATTTAGTATCGCCACCAAAACGCAAACCCAGAACCAACTGTAATACCTGATTATAGTTGCCTTGTTCATAGTAACTGTTTTTGTTCACAACTGCTGGTGCAGGTCTGGTGGGAAGTATTGAAGACGCAATATCAAACTCAAAGAACAATTTCTCGGTAGGCCACCATGCAAATCCGAGTTGTCCGCCAATGTCCTGTTTTTTGAATGCGGGAATCACATCATAAGATGCACCATTGATTCTTATTTCTTGCTTGAGAAGAATACCGATGTATGGTCCTACAGACACTGTAAATTTCGATTGCTTCTTCTGAATATCAAATGAAAGTAACATCGGCACATCAATATAGTTTAGATAAAATCCGAAGGAATTGAAGGTAAGCGTATCCTGTTCCGTTCTACTTCCTTTGGTGATGTATTTCAAACCGACGTTTAATCCCATTTTGTCCGTCAATGGCGCATTAACCCATGCACCGGCAGTGAATCCGAATTTATCCCAACCTCCCAATCCATCACCGCTGATTTGAGAGGTCACACCACCAGCCATGATACCACCTTTGAATTCACGTTGAGCATCAGCCGAAGTGATCAACGCGAACAGTAAACCAATTAAAATTAATTTCTTCATCAATTGACCACTTTTACTTTGGCAACATTGAGCACTTTACCATTTTCACCTTCGGTGATGAATGCGACTAATTCACAGTTTTCCGGAATCCAAGCAGAGTTCCAGTCTACAGTTGTGCTGAAAGTGGAAGAAGTACCCGAAGCAGGATTTTCTGCAATAGTTAGCCCCGTTGCCCCACTCAAAGAACCACGCAACATATGCTCATGTTCATACTCCTCTACAAACTCAGGGTCGTGATTGTACCAAAGTTGTGGAGCGACAATATGAGATTCCGTAACGAGTAATACCAATCGATAATTACCCGACGCATTTTCGAACCACTGGTTAAACACGTGCACATTGAGGTGGTTGTTTTCTTCTACATACTGCACTTCCAATTGTAAATCTACCGGCGATGATTCCGCCAAAGAAGCATTGACTTTATTCACCCAAACAGTAGGTGAAAATGCAACGTTGGATGATGGCTCACGATTCGATCTGCCTTTGGGCATTTCATCCACACCAACTTGTGTCAACAAGTAGAACTGACCTTCTGGTGTAGTCCAATCAGTTGGAAATTCGGGAGGCAGCGGTGCAGCCAATGATCCAGCGTGCACAGCAACAACAGCCACATGTTCGCTATCAGCAACCAAAATATCATGTGCGATTTGGTGACCGATAGGGCAGTTACCACAATCATGACCAGTGAAATCTTCGAGTAAAACGCGTTTGGTAACTGCGGCTGCAGGTTCGAATGTTGGCGCAGGTCCGTAGAGATCTGAGCGATAGGCACCAAACTCGATGATGGGATCTTCAATTACATCACAACAAGAAAATGTGACAATGATGGTGAAGAAAAAAAGCGATATCCGAAGTGATTTCATGTTTTTACTTTTATTGAAAATCAAAAGCTGCTGGTGAGATTAATTTCGATACCATTTGATGCAGGAACCGCGCGGCACACGCCACCTATGCAGAAAATTCCTGCTCTGCGTTTACCATATCCCACCATGATTCGTGTGGAACCTGTACTATATCCAAGGTTGCCATAGAGATAATGAACGCGCTTATCAGCATTGTCATTGCCATAATTGTATTGATCAAGCACAGCTAAAGACCAATGTGGAGAGAACGAATATTCGACGAGTCCGGTAGCCCAATTTCCTTTATCCTGTTGTGTGAGCAATGATTGCAACTCCATGCGTATGGCATGTTTTGGTTTAAACTTCCATTGAACATCTACGACATCGATGTTGGCATAAACCAACCCTTTGAAATCTTGTGTTACAGGTGTCACGAGTGTATTGAACTCGAAGTAATAATGCACCAAATTGATGTTCCATGACTTATTGATCTTTTTGCGAATTTCAAAATTCACATCACGTACAAATTTGGTTTCGCCGAAAAAGAATGAATTGGTTTTGTATCCGTCGATCAATTCATCTCGACCACCCATGTGCGTGGTATCAAGACTATTCACAGCAGCGACGTTCAATGAAATGTAAGTTCCATACTTACCGCCAAGAGGTGAATCTTTTTTAAACGTGTAAAAGATCTCTCCACTCACTCCACTTTCACCGTTCAAGACCGTAGCATATGGGTAAAGTGTGGCAGCGAGATTATAGGTATGTTGTCTTGTGATGGCTGGTAGAAAATTGATTGGCACATCAAACAACAGTGCATTGCGATCGCTTCGAAAAGCCATATTGTCGATGTATTTGGCACTACCGGTAATACCGAATCCTTTCATGCTATAAGCCAGATTCATGAATATGCCAGTTCCATTTTTATAGATGTAATTATTGTCGGCATTCGGATCATTGCACTTCATCACGTATTCACCCGTGAATTGCAGGTTTTTATAAATCACACCGAGTCTACCTCCATAAGCAGCGACATTGTTGGGCAATGTAAAAACGGTTGAATCGCGCTCCACCGTAGAACCCGATTGGTATTTGCTTACAAAACTTCCACCGAGCGAAACACGCAGCGGTTTTTCTGCAAGGCTCTTGATCAGATCATTGATGGTTACTTCTCCATCTGCCCCGCGAACAATACCATTGCCATTGATGATTTTGCTATCGAAGTCGAATCGTTGTTGACCGTATACAGCCTTCAAAGTAATTCCGTTCACAGGTCGGAAGATGACACGCACTCCGTCAAGCGCATTATCGATTCCGAGATTAGGTTCCCAGTAGCTTCGAAGTGTCATTCCGTTTCCGAACTGCTCATAGAAATTACCTATGGTAATATCGAAATTGTCCTTCGCATATCTCACATATCTGCTTCCGATTCCTGAACCTTTGAATCTTGAAGGAAATCCCAAAATGGAGTTTTGATACGATTCGAACCGAACACCAGCTGAGAGACCGCCATGGGTATAGGTAAAATTTCCAAACGCGTTCATGGCCGCTTTTGGTTCCGGAACCTGAGCACCAATAGAGCTGTCTGGGCTGTATTGCTGAAACAACACTTGAAAATTACCGTGCAGCTGACCTTTGGTTTCCGGCTGAGGCTGCGGATTCTCTGTGGACTGGGCATGAGCGATATAAGGTAATGCTGCCAGAATCAACAGCAGAGATTTCAATCTCGACATAGCTTGTTTGGATTTTTGAAGGCGCAAATTAGAAATAAAAAACCCTTCAGCCATGGACTGAAGGGTTCTTCATCAAAATGAAAATATCCTATTGTTTTAATTTCAAAAGCTGTTCGTGTACTTCCTCTTCATCACCGGCGTTGTACCCGACGTGTTGCCAGATCACTTCGCCTTTGCCATCCAGTATGAAAGTATGAGGAGGCATGTTCACACCCATCGCTTGAGAAAAGCTCTTGTTTACATCAAGCAAAATGTCATAATCCCATGAAACGGAATTCACATATGGTTTCACACTGTTCACGGTACGTTGGTCATCGATGGTAACGGCATAAATCTTCACACCAGTTTCTTCCTTCCATTCCTCATAATACTCCGCATACGTATTCAGCTCCTTTTTACATGGACTGCACCAAGTGGCCCAGAAACATATCATTATTGGTTTCCCGTCATTGGTAAGTTTACCGGTATCAATGGAATTTCCGTCCAGATCCTTCAAAACAATACTAGGTATTGAAGCAGTCTGACGGGTATTCATGGAGAGAAAAAGTGTGGCAATAAGGCCGAGGAGAAGAATTTTTTTCATGCGATGAATCTTATTTATAATGTCTGACAGGCAATGATTATACCAATACTACTGATCAATGAATGATTAGCAATGGCACCAACGTGTTTCTGTTTCCGGAAGTAATTTTAATGTGATAATATCCCTCATTCAGATCATTCGTATCAACAGTCAAGGATTTCTGACCATGTTTAAAACTGCCGATTGGTTTTGCAATGACAAGTTTTCCGGTCAAATCATAAATATCGAGACTTACCTCTGAGGCATCCAATTCACCCATGTTAATCTGAACAAATTGGTTAGCAGGATTGGGGTAACAAGTCATTCCGCTGACTTCAATATCATTCAAATTCAAGGCTTGTTGCGCATTGAACTGAACTTTTTCAAAAGACATAGTAGGAGTTGCGGTTGAAAAATTATAAGATCCATTGTTGGCATAAATCTCTTCCCGTACACTTCCGTCGCCATACAAGCTTCTGAGGTAGCAATATCCATCCACTCCACCCCATTGACTTCCATGCAGACCATCACCAAAAGAATCATAGAGATAAAAAGAATAACAGCCATCGGCAGGCATCGAATACACTTCATTGAAATAATGATTGGTACCAGAAAAATTTCCATCTGAAAAAATCACTTCATCCTGATCATTTCTGATTTCCCAGGAAACTTCTTGGATGGAATCGTCAAGCATCAATTCCAATTGCAAATTCAACGACACTTCTGCTAAACGGCTTAAGGCAGACGCGACATTGTTTCCGGCATCATCATCAGATGTGGTGATGGTAAAAATCACACGCCCGGTTTCATCCGGAACTACATCCTGAATTTGAATGGATGAATTTTGAAATGTGAACAAATTACCAGACCAGGAATCCTGAATATTCGTTGTTAAACCCGTGATTTCATAGTCGAAATCTCTGAGTAAATAGGTGCCGACATTTTGAAATGACACCAAAAGATCTGCAGTATCGCTGTCACAATCTCTGAATAATTCAACAGACAACGCGGCAGGATCCAATCCATCAGTAACTGATGGCAAAGAATTGAAATCAGTAATTGCACGGAATTGTGTTTTCTGAAAAGAAAGCGATGGAAGTACCGGAGAAAAATTATACGATCCATCATAGTCATATAAATAGGAAACCACTTCTCCATCTTCGTTCAGACTGCGCAGACGGCAACTTCCATCAAATCCACCCCACTGACTACCGTGAAGACCATCGCCGCCGGAATCGTACAGGTAAAAGGAATAACATCCAGTATCTGGTAGAGTAAAAGTGTCGTTGAAGTATTCATACGAAACTTCAAAATCACCATCTGAAAAAATCACTTCATCCTGATCATTTCTGATTTCCCAAGATACTTCTTCCGGCCATTGATCAAGGTTCAATTCCAATTGTAATTGCAATGAACCTAAACCGACTGATGAGGAAGCTGAAGCAAAATTATTTTGGTCATTATCATCTACCGAGGTAATCATAAACAGCACATGACCTTCCGAATTCAGCTCCACGTCATTCAATTGAATGATGGTTTCACCATATGGATTTAATGTCCCATTCCATGTTGCAACGAGCGGATCCATAAGTCCGGTGATTGAATAATTGAATTCAGTGAGTATTGTACTTCCCAGATTTTGAATTCCGATTGTGATGTCTGCAAAAGAACTTCCACAGTCGGCGAATATTTCCACATCCAGAACCGCAGGATCAAGACCTTCAGTGATGGTAGGGCAAGACAATCCGTAGAATTCATCATACAATTCAGAAGTAGCGACCTGATCGACTTCCCAAATTGCACCATTGGGACAAATCATCAGCATTGTAGGAATATAGGCCACTTGAAATGAATCAGCGACAAAAGCCTGATCGATGATTGGAATAGTGTTACCTGAAATCCAATCACCATAAGTTTGATCACCATAGTTGCCAGAAATATTTTGAGGGCCTGAAAGTTGTGCTTGAGAATTCCCGGGTTCCGATTCAATGTTCAGGACAATAACTTCATTCGTTCCATCAGGACCGTAGGCTTCGTAAAAATCCTGAAGAGCACCTGTTTGTTGATATTGCCAGGAATAGGTATCCCAAGTTGTAAAAAAATTCAGGACAACCACTTTTCCATCTTCGAGAATAGAATAGAGATTCCAGGAATTACCATTGATGTCTTCGGCGGTAAAATCAGGTGCGAGACTACCATCAGGTAGTTGAGACCACAGATTAACAGACAAAAGCGCGGTGCAAATAAGTACGAGAAATTTCTTCATGCGATGTATAACGGGCGCAAGATAACCCACAAGCAGCTATACCAGATAAACCCTATGTAAGCGATAAGGCTACTATCCATGAGAATACTCTCATCATGAAAAACCAAGATACTTGGAGAATAATCCACCACGGCGCGGTGAATGTTCTATATTTGAAATCACAAAAGAAACTCATGAAAAGATTTTTACCTTTTATTGCACTCTTATTCGCTGCATCGCTTGCCAGTGGCCAATTGGTTACACTATACAACAACCAAAACATTTATACTGGAACAGTAGGCGATTCTGAAATCAGCGTACTCGGATGGGAAGTATTGAATGCCACAAGTTCGACTATTGACTTCGGCTGTAAGCGCATAGGAATTCAAGAAACACCGGGACACACTTCCCAATTTTGTTGGGGAATCATTTGTTCTCCTTTTGGAACTGGAAATAACACTTCTTCCGAAATTGTTAGTCTAGCACCCGGTGCATATACCAATACGTTTTATGCGCATTTCAGACCAAATGGTGTGGCCGGACAGACGACCATTCGTTATTGCTGGTTCGATTCGAATAATCCAACAGACGAATTCTGTTATGATGTGAATTTTTGCATTGATTCAGAATGTATAGTTAGTGTATCCGAGAAAGCTGCAGATGCCGAGATCAGCAAGATCAGTCCAAATCCTATCCATGGATTGGGCAATATCACTTACGAATTTCAAAGTGTTCCGCATCAAGGGAAGATGACCATTTACAATGCACTTGGAGCTGTTGTAAAAGAAATCAGTCTGAACAAAAAATCAGGTGTAGTGATCATTGATGGTAATGAATTTGAGAATGGAATTTATTTCTGTGCAATAGAAGACGCAGGAAAACATTTGAAACTAAAAAATTGGTTATATCACATTGATAAAAAAGACCATGTTCTTGCACTCGAAAAACCACTCTTCGGAGTGGTTTTTTTTATGAGCACTGCTCAAGCACTTAAAATCAAACGCCTCATTAAATACCCGAAATCATGCACTGACCACATGATCCGAATTGAAAAAAAATTCACAGCTCCACACTACATACATTTGCCATTCCTGCAAATCAATTCATGAAACAAGTAAGAAAGAAAGAAGCCCTCGATTATCACGAACAAGGGCGGAAGGGAAAACTGGAAATTATTCCAACCAAACCACATAGTTCACAAAGAGACTTATCACTCGCCTATTCACCAGGCGTTGCGGAGCCCGTGCTTGCGATTGCTGCAAATCCTGATGATGTATATCGGTATACCGCAAAAGGAAATTTAGTTGCCATCATTTCGAATGGAACTGCCATTCTTGGATTGGGCAATTTGGGACCTTTGGCAAGCAAACCTGTGATGGAAGGAAAAGGGATGCTCTTCAAAATTTTCGCAGATATAGATGGAATGGATATCGAGGTGAAAGCCACGGATGTCGATGAGTTTGTGAATACGGTGAAAAACATCTCACCAACTTTTGGCGGCATAAATCTCGAGGACATCAAAGCGCCAGAGGCATTTGAAATCGAAGAAAGGCTGAAGGCAGAATTGGATATCCCGATTATGCATGATGATCAGCATGGCACAGCCATAATTTCGAGTGCTGCCTTGATCAATGCGTTGGAAATCGCTGAGAAAAACATAGAAGAGGTGAAGGTTGTTGTGAGCGGTGCAGGTGCCGCTGCATTATCATGTGTTGCATTGATGGTCAAACTTGGCGTGCAAAAACAACACGTCTTCATGTTTGATTCGAAGGGTCTTGTGCATGAGTCAAGGAACGATATTGATTCTAGGAAGCGGAATTTTGCTGCAAGTCATTGTGTTTATGAAAATCTTGCAGATGCATTAAATGGTGCGGATGTATTCCTTGGACTTTCGCAACCGGATATCGTGACACAGGAAATGATCCGATCGATGGCAAAGAATCCGATTGTTTTTGCGATGGCCAATCCGAATCCGGAAATTGAATACGATCTCGCGGTATCTGCGAGGGAGGATATTATCATGGCTACTGGACGAAGCGATCATCCTAATCAGGTCAATAATGTATTGGGATTCCCTTTCATTTTTCGTGGAGCTTTAGATGTTCGCGCGAAGACCATCAATGACGAAATGAAACTTGCTGCTGTAAAAGCATTGGCAGGACTTGCGAAACATTCTGTTCCGGAAGAAGTGATTGAAGCATACAATTTGAAATCCCTATCCTTTGGTAAAGAATACATCATTCCAAAGCCTCTGGACCCACGATTGATCGTGGTTGTATCGACTGCAGTAGCTCGCGCCGCGATAGACAGTGGTGTTGCCAAAGTGATCATCGAAGACTGGAATGCGTATGCAGTTGAATTACAAAAACGCATGGGCCGTGACAATGTGCTTTCCAGAAGTATTGCAGAACGCGCCCGCAAGGGACCTAAGCGTGTCGTTTTTGCCGAAGGCGACAACTATAAAATCCTCAAGGCGGCACAACAAGCGCGTGATGAAGGTATCGCCACTCCGATTTTACTTGGTGATGAAAATAAAATCAGAAGGATGATTGATGAGTCAGAGTTGGAATTGGAAGGTGTTCAGATCATCGATCCGAGATCTGATGAATGGCAATCGACAAGAGAAGAATTTGGAAGGTGTTTATTCAAGAAAAGAATGCGTAAAGGACTTACCGAAATTGAAGCTATACGCACGATGCGAGAGCGCAATTATTTCGGAGCACTCATGGTCGAGATGGGTCAGGCTGATGCCCTCATCAGTGGTATGACAAGAAATTATGGTCGAGTGATCAGACCTGCCTTACAAACGATTGGACCTGCTGAAGGCGTGAAAAAAGTTTGTGGTATGTATATCGTGGAGACGAAACAAGGTCCATTGTTTTTTGCCGATACAACGGTGAACGTTGATCCAACTGCTGAAGATCTTGTAGAGATTACTTTACGCGCGGCAGAGGCAATTTCCAAGATGAAAATCATCCCCAGAATTGCATTACTCAGTTACTCCAATTTCGGATCAGCGACAGGAAAAGATTCAGATAAAGTGGCCAAAGCAGTTTCCATCCTTCATCGAGATTATCCCGATTTAATTGTAGATGGGGAAGTGCAGGCCAACTTTGCTCTCAACAATGACATGATGAAGGAGAATTTTCCATTCAGTAGATTGAGTGAGGAAAAAGTGAATACGCTCATTTTCCCAAATCTCGCTGCGGGCAATATTGCATATAAGCTGCTGCAGGAAATCGGGCATTTGGAAGTAACCGGACCTATTTTGTTGGGTATGCGAAAAAGCTATCACATTCTTCAAATGGGATGTTCGGTACGCGAAATTCTCAATATGGTCAGAATTGCGGTAATAGACGCTCAAATGAAATAGCCCATTGATTTTTAACAAGATAGGGACGTCAAGTTGGCGTCCCCTTTTTTTTGCTTCATCACCCACTGATAACCAATCAATTAGCAGATTGGCCACCGCAACACCACTTTCGACAAAACCGCCAAATCACCCAATTTAACAAGGTTATTTTTCGATTAAAATGAATTCAATTGTTAAAATTTCAACTTATTAACGGTCATGTGAATATCTTTGCATTTGCTTTTACGGAAGTCTCAACTTCCCCCAAACGGATTCACTTATTAACTAACCGAAATGAACCATTCTACTATGAATGTGTCTAGGAATTGCTCGTTCCTGAAACACACCACTACAAGGATGCTGTTGATTTTATTATCAATCAGCACACTTCTAACCCCAGCAATGGGCCAATCCAGACAACAGTCTGATGCGTCCTTAACTGAATCACAATCCACAGACCCTGCTTTAGAAAAGTTGGTCCGCAACACCATTCGAAAGAATGGTGAATCGATCCGCTTCATGAAGAACAGCGGGCAGATTGCGAACAGTGAAGTCCTTTATTATTACGAAGGACTGAACGGCGCCACTTACATTGAGAAAAATCGAATTCGCTTTGTAGCGAAGGAGATTGAAATGGTGGAAAAACAAAAACCATCTGATTTCAAATCTCTGACCTCACTTGATGCTGGCAAAGAAGCTAGGATTAAAAATACGCATGTGTTCTCGCTTTATTTCGATGGAGGTCAATCCCTCACTCAAATAGAAGCTACCGAAAACTTCGGAACTTCATACAACTATTTCCAGAGTGCTGATCCTTCCCAGTGGGTAACTGGCGCATCCGCTGCCAAAGAACTGACCATTCGCAATGTATATAAAGGCATTGATTTGCGTTTGTATAGCAACGAGGATGGCACTTTTGAATTTGACTGGATTGTGAAGCCAGGAGCTGATTACAGCAAAATTGACCTGCGTTTCGAAGGTCAGGATGACATGAAGGTTGACGAAAAAGGTAATCTAGAAGTAGATCTTCGTTTTACTACAGTCAAATTCCGCATTCCTGAATCATATCAGATTACGCCTTCAGGTAAGAGTGAGTTGAACATGAGTTTCACCAAAATGAATGACAAACATGTTCATTTCACCACGACATCGAAAATTGACAGCCGCTATCCGGTGATCATTGACCCTACCCTTTCTTGGGGAACATTCTTTGACGGCAACGATGCCGACTTTGACCAATACCTTTTTGCGATTCAAGTAGATCCTGCAGATGGTGTTGTTTATTGTGCTGGTGGTACAAACCGTCCTATTCAAACTGGCTCTGCACCTTATGATGCAAACGGTTATCTGAATACTATTACTGGATTTGGAACAGGAGCTACTCCTCGCGTTCCGATTATCTATCGAATCAGTGCGAATGGTTCAGACCTTATTGACATGACCTTATTTGGTCCTTCAACAGTTTCTGATAATGGTAGCTCTGCAGATGATAATGCAATAGCTTATGCATTGAGTCTTTCGCCAACAAGAGTTTTCATTGGTGGTAAAACGAATGTCAACCTTCCCATGGCTGGTTCTTCTTTTGATAATACAAGATCAGCTTATGACGGATTCGTTGCTGTGTTCAGTAGAGATCTGGGCACATTGGTTTATAGTTCATACATGGGTAGTTCTGGCGATGAAGATCCCGGAATCACTTCTATCCGTGCAATCAATGACAATTCTTATGTAGTTGGTATGACCGCCGAAGGATCTCTCGCCGCTGCGTATATCACAGCAGGTGTTGCAGATAATTCATTTAGTGGATCAAGTGATTTTTACATTGCAAAATTCTCAGCTTTAGGAACAATTTCTTGGGGTACTTATGTCGGAGGTTCTGATATCGAAGTATTCAATGATCTTGAAGTTTTTGCTGATGGCAGAGTTGCGTTTGCAGGATTTGGTGCTGGCCAGTTGACAGAAGTCAATAGTGCTGGTGGTCGTTCAACAAGTACCAATAACGAAGATGGTATTCTGGGTGTATTAAGTAGTGATGGAACCACATTCAACTATCTCGATGAATTAGGCGGTTCAAATGACGACCGATTCACTGACGTTGAAATCGTAGGTGAAACATTGTACTGGACGGGATATGTGCAATCAGGCTTTCCAAATACTTCTGGCACATATGACACATCACACAATGGTGGAGATGATATCGTTGTAGGTAAATGCTCTTCTACTGGTGGTACCAGTGACTATAAAGCAACCTTCTATGGTGGATCTGGTGATGATCTTGGAAGTGGTATTAGATTGGTAACTCAAACGGATTGCGATGGTGTAGCCACAACATTCCTTCTTGTATTTGGATCAAGTGACACAGCAGGAAGCGGTCTTCCTACGCAGAACATCAACAGTGAAACATTTTTTGACAGCACCAACAATGGCGGTCTTGATATCATCTTCGGAGGATTCAAAGCAGATTTGACCGGCCCGTTGGTATTTGGTACTTATATGGGTGGCGATGAAAATGACTACCTTGGAGATACTGGAGCTCCAAGAGGTGCGAACCATCTGTGGGTTTCTGGCGCCAACGTATATGTTGGTACAACGACACACAGTGCTTCTCACAGTCCTGCCCTAACAGGTGGCGGTGGATTTGATTTGGTGAAAACCAATAATTCGAATCCTGCTAGCGACGATACACACCTTATTTTCTCTATTCAATTCAACTCTTTACTTGGTAGTGATTATGGTGATGCACCAGCAAGCTATGGTACACCTGGCCATATCCTGGACTGTCCTAATCTTTATCTAGGAAGTCTTGTTGATGATGAAGCGAGTCATCAATCTTCAGTAAATACCAATGGCGATGATATCCTCACTTCAGATGACGAAGATGGCGTAACAGTATTGCCAAACTTCACCTCAGGAGTAAATCAAACATTCAGCATTACAGTGAACACTTTGAAAAATACCACAGGGTTCACTGCAAATCTTTATGGATGGATCGACTTGAATGGTGATGGAAATTTTTCATCATCAGAAATTGCAACCACAACAGTTGCCAATGGTTACATCGGATCTAAAACACTTACATGGAACAACGTTACTGTAAGTGGACCAGGTGGAAATCATTACGTAAGATTCAGATTGACTACTGATGGTCTCATCGACAATCCAGGTACTGCTTCCATAGACGAAAGGTCAACAGCAGGAGCATCCAATGGTGAAGTTGAAGACTATCGATGTTCAGGGCTTACTTGTCCTGATGCGGTTATCGTTGATTCTTGCAAATCTCAATCGCAGATCAATACCGCATTCAACAACTGGCTTGCTGCTGCAAGTGCTGGTGGCCCATGCAATGGTACTCTGACCAACACTACACCATCTATTCCAACAAAATGTGACGGTGGCACAGTATCCGCAACATTCACTTATGTGAATGTGTGTGGTGCCAATCTGGAATGTACTTCAACATTCACGGTTACTGCGCCATCTGCTCCAGTGATCACTTGTCCGGCAAACATGACAACACAGTCGTGTCTATCGCAATCACAGGTGAATACACTTTATACCAACTGGCTCAATTCAGTGACGGCATCAGGTGGTTGTGCTGGAGCTATCACCCATAACGGTGGCTCAGCACCAAACGCATGTACGGGTGGTTCTAAATTGGTAACTTTCACTTATACCAATGATTGTGATCCAAAAGAAATCACTTGTCAGGCAACATTCACTGTTCCAGCTGCACCCGCATTAAGTTTTTCAACTTGCCCAGGAAATGTCGATCTCGGCTGCAATCCACAAGGTGGAGTTCCTGCAGCAGTTAATCCGGCTACAACTGGTGGATGCGGAACAGTGAACGTGACTTCACAATTGGGACAAATCTCCAACAATGGTTGCCAGTATTCTCAGACACGTACTTATACGGCAACGGATAATTGCGGTCAGACAGCTACATGTTCTCAAACATTTACATGGAAAACAGACAATCAGAATCCAATATTCACCTTCTGTCCGCAAGGCTATAACCTTGGATGTAATCCTCAGAGCATTCCAGCAGCAGGTGATGCAGTTGCAACTGATAACTGTGGAACACCTGTTATCACAAGTTCATTAGGTGTGATGTCAGAAAATGGTTGCAACCGCTCACAAACACGCACATACACAGCGACAGATGGTTGTGGTAACACTGCAACATGTGCACAAGTATTCACATGGACTGTTGACACTACAGATCCAGTTTTCACGTTCTGTCCTGCAGATGCAGATCTTGGATGTAATCCAGTCCTATTCCCGGGTCCAGGCGATGCTACTGCTTCAGACAACTGCGGTTCACCAACCATTACTTCAGCACTTGGTGCTGTAATTGAAAACGGGTGTTATCGTTTACAAATACGTACTTATACTGCTACTGATGCATGTGGCAACACTGCTACTTGCGAGCAGAGATATACTTGGAAAGTTGACACAACAGATCCGACACTTTATGATTGTCCAGATGCAGTTGCTTATGCGACTTGTATTACCGATCTTCCTGGTATTGCCGATGTAAAAGCAAGTGACAACTGTGATGGTGTCCTAGATGTTGACTACTCAGAAGTTCAAAGCATTCCAAATTCATCTTGTAACAATGTTGTAACAAGAACATGGACTGCGACAGATGATTGCGGCAATTCATCAAGCTGCACACAGACTATCTATGTCAACGACAATATCAAGCCAACACTTCATAATATTCCGCAGGATATCACTGCACAGTGTGGTGAGCTTCCTTCGATTCCAACAAGTGTATTTGCAACTGATAACTGTGATCAAAGTCTGAATGTTCAATTCAGTCAAGACACCATCAGCGACAGTTGTCCATTCATTGTTGTTCGCACATGGACAGTTGCTGACGATTGCAACAACAGCGAAACTGCATCACAAACCATTACTTATAACGATACTTCAGATCCACAATTCACTTTCTGCCCAGCAGGAGCTGATCTTGGATGTAACCCAATACTCTTCCCTGGCCCTGGTCAAGCAATTGCTACTGATAACTGCGGAACTCCAACCATCACTTCAGCACTTGGTGTTGTAGTTGAGGACGGATGTTTCCGTTCACAGGTGCGCACTTATACTGCTACTGATGCTTGTGGTAACACTGCTACATGCGAACAACTTTACACTTGGAAAGTGGATACTACTGACCCAACCCTTTATGATTGTCCGGAAGCAGTTGCTTATGCAACTTGTCTGAATGATCTTCCTGGTGTGGCTGATGTAAAAGCCAGCGACAATTGTGATGGTGTTCTTGATGTAGATTACTCACAAGTTCAAAGTAACCCTGGTTCTTCATGTAACAATGTTGTGACCAGAACATGGACTGCAACTGATGATTGTGGAAATTCTACAAGTTGTGTTCAGACCATTTACGTGAATGACAACATCAAGCCAACACTTCATAATGTTCCTGAAAACATCACTACACAGTGTGGCGAACTTCCTTCAATACCAACCAGTGTTTATGCAACTGATAATTGTGATCAGTCTCTTTCTGTTCAATTCAGTCAGGACACCATCAGCGACAGTTGTCCATTCACGGTAGTCCGCACTTGGTATGTAGTTGATGATTGCAACAACAGTGAAACAGCTTCACAAACTATCACATACAATGACACGATTGATCCGCAATTCACATTCTGCCCTGCAGGTGCTGATCTCGGATGCAACCCAATCCTATTCCCTGGTCCTGGTCAGGCTGTAGCGACTGATAACTGTGGCACTCCAACCATTACTTCAGCACTTGGTGTTGTAGTTGAGAACGGATGTTTCCGCTCACAGGTGCGCACTTATACAGCAACTGACGCTTGTGGTAACATTGCCACATGCGAACAACTTTACACTTGGAAAGTAGATACTACTGATCCAGTGTTTACTTTCTGTCCACAAGGAGCAAATCTTGGATGTAACCCAGCTGAAATTCCAGCTGCAGGTCAAGCCATTGCAACTGACAATTGTGATACTCCAGAGATTACGTCATCACTTGGTGCAATTGTTTCTGACGGATGCTTCCGTTCACAAACAAGAACATACACTGCAACAGATGATTGCGGTAATACTTCAACATGCGAGCAGTTATTCACATGGACTGTTGACCACAACGATCCTTACTTCGCTTATTGCCCACAAGGTGGCGATCTCGGTTGCAATCCGGAAGAAATTCCGTTCAGCACTTATGCTGTCGCTCTTGACAGTTGCGGATTGCCAACGTTGACATTCTCTGACAGCGATGTTGTTGTGGATGGTTGTTTCCGCAGCCAGACAAGAACATTCCTTGCAATAGATGCTTGTTGTAACTCAACCACATGTGATCAAACTTTCACATGGACTGTTGACACAGAAGATCCAACATTGAATAACGTTCCAGATGACATCACTGGACAGTGTATTGATATTCCATCTCCTTCAGTTGTAACTGGTTCTGACAATTGTGACAGCGACGTATTCGTTGATTACGATGAAGAACAACTTTCAGAATTCTGTCCTGTAACGATCATTCGCACATGGACTGCATATGACAACTGTGGCAATAGCCATGCAGAATCACAAACCATCGTAATTGATGATACCATTGATCCGATTCTGATTGGTGTTCCAGCTGACACTACTGTTGAATGTAGCAGCGTGCCTGCTCCTGCAGTGGTGACTTTTGAAGACAATTGCGCATTCGACCTCAATGTTGAACTCGCCGTTTCTTCACCAGTTGCTGATGAGTGCGGATATCATTTCACACGCACTTGGTCTGTTCAAGATTATTGTGGTAACGTCGCAACGGCAACTCAGGTTGTAACTGTGCGCGATACAACTGATCCAGTCTTCACTTCATGTCCACAAGGTGGTGATCTCGGCTGTAATCCGGAAGAAATTCCTGCTGCCGGTGGAGCAATTGCAACTGATAACTGCGGAGAACCAACCATCGTTGTTCTTCCTGGCGATATCGTTGCTGATGGTTGCTACAGATCATTCACACGTACTTATAAAGCATATGATTCATGTGGTAATGATGCTTATTGCTATCAGACTTTCACATGGACTGTTGACACACAAGATCCAGCATTTACTCAGTGCCCAACTGCTGTGAACCTCGGTTGTAATCCAACAGAGATTCCTTTCAGCGAAACACTTGAAGCTACTGACAACTGCGGTATTCCTGTTGTGACTTACACCACTTCTGATCTTTCTCAAGATGGATGTTTCCACAGTCAGACACGCTATTTCACAGCTACTGATGCTTGTGGTAATACAAGCACTTGTGCTCAAACATTCACTTGGACTGTTGACCACAACGATCCTTACTTCGCTTATTGCCCACAAGGTGGCGATCTCGGTTGCAATCCGGAAGAAATTCCGTTCAGCACTTATGCTGTTGCTCTTGACAGTTGCGGATTGCCAACTTTGACATTCTCTGACAGCGATGTTGTTGTGGATGGTTGTTTCCGCAGCCAGACAAGAACATTCCTCGCAGTAGACGCTTGTGGTAACTCAACCACATGTGATCAAACTTTCGTATGGACTGTTGACACAGAAGATCCAACTTTGAACAATGTACCGGATGACATCATTGGTCAGTGTTCTGAAATTCCATTGCCATCTGTGGTAACTGGTTCTGACAATTGCGACAGCGACGTATTTGTTGATTATGATGAAGAACAACTTTCAGAATTCTGTCCTGTAACGATCATTCACATGGACTGCATATGACAACTGTGGCAATAGCCATGCTGAAACACAAACCATCGTAATTGATGATACCATTGATCCGATTTTGATTGGTGTTCCAGCTGACACTACTGTTGAATGTAGTAGCGTGCCTGCTCCTGCAGTGGTGACTTTTGAAGACAATTGCGCATTCGACCTCAATGTTGAACTCGCGGTTTCTTCACCAGTTGCTGATGAGTGCGGATATCATTTCACACGCACTTGGTCTGTTCAAGATTATTGTGGTAACGTCGCAACTGCAACTCAAGTTGTAACTGTGCGCGATACAACTGATCCAGTCTTTACTTCATGTCCACAAGGTGGTGACCTCGGCTGTAATCCGGAAGAAATTCCTGCTGCCGGTGGAGCAATTGCAACTGATAACTGCGGAGAACCAACCATCGTTGTTCTTCCTGGCGATATCGTTGCTGATGGTTGCTACAGATCATTCACACGTACTTATAAAGCATATGATTCATGTGGTAATGATGCTTATTGCTATCAGACCTTCACATGGACTGTTGATACACAAGATCCAGCATTTACACTGTGCCCAACTGCTGTGAACCTCGGTTGTAATCCAACTGAGATTCCTTTCAGCGAAACACTTGAAGCTACTGACAACTGCGGTATTCCTGTTGTGACTTACACCACTTCTGATCTTTCTCAAGATGGATGTTTCCACAGCCAGACCCGCTATTTCACAGCTACTGATGCTTGTTGTAATACAAGCACTTGTGCTCAAACATTCACTTGGACTGTTGACCACAACGATCCTTACTTCGCTTATTGCCCACAAGGTGGCGATCTCGGTTGCAATCCGGAAGAAATTCCGTTCAGCACTTATGCTGTCGCTCTTGATAGTTGCGGATTGCCAACGTTGACATTCTCTGACAGCGATGTTGTTGTGGATGGTTGTTTCCGCAGCCAGACAAGAACATTCCTTGCAGTAGATGCTTGTGGTAACTCAACTACATGTGATCAAACTTTCGTATGGACTGTTGACACAGAAGATCCAACTTTGAACAATGTACCGGATGACATCATTGGTCAGTGTTCTGAAATTCCATTGCCATCTGTGGTAACTGGTTCTGACAATTGTGACAGCGACGTATTCGTTGATTACGATGAAGAACAACTTTCAGAATTCTGTCCTGTAACGATCATTCGCACATGGACTGCTTATGACAACTGTGGCAACAGCCATGCTGAAACACAAACCATCGTAATTGAAGATACCATTGATCCGATTCTGATTGGTGTTCCAGCAGACACTACTGTTGAATGTAGCAGCGTGCCTGCTCCTGCAGTGGTGACTTTTGAAGACAATTGCGCATTCGACCTCAATGTTGAACTCGCGGTTTCTTCACCAGTTGCTGATGAGTGCGGATATCACTTCACACGCACTTGGTCTGTTATAGACTATTGCGGAAATAGCGCCACTGCATCACAAGTTGTAACAGTGCGCGATACAGAACTGCCAACTGCAAATCGTTCATCAGAAGAAATCTACGTAGAATGTGACGAACAAATTCCAGCCTTCGACATCACTTGGACAGACAACTGTGATGACACATTAGAAGTTCAGGCAATTTCTGGAATTTCTATGGAAGGTTGCGGTCAAGTGATCTACCAATCTTACTTCGCAGAAGATGATTGTGGTAATGTCGGCGTAATTTCTCGTACGATACACATCACTGACTCAACGCCACCTGTGATCATCATTCCTATGGAAGATCAAGTGGTACAATGCGACGAAGAAATCACATATGATGAGACTGTTTTCACCGACAATTGTGATGATTCATTAACCATTACATATACTGAGGACACATTGGTATTGGCTCATGGATTTATCATCCATCGCCACTACACTGCGACAGACGATTGTGGAAACAGTATCACTGATGATGCAGACATAATTGTTCTTCTCGAAAACGATCCAATCCTGATTGGAATTCCAGAACAGAATGTAGTGATTGAATGTGGTGAACTAGAAGAACCAGCCATTGTATTCGGTACAGACTATTGCGGTAATGAACTTGATGTTGACTTCGAAGAAGACAGCCTCGTGGATGGTTGTTTGTTGATTGTAACCAGAATCTGGACAGTAACTGACAGCGATGGCAATAGCACATCGTTCACTCAGACTATCCAAGTTGGTGACACAACACCTCCAACCATAGTTTGTCCTAACAATTACACTGTGGCTTGCTCCGATGATGTAATGCCAGCAGATATTTCTTCAGTAATTGTTGATGACAACTGTGCTATTGATACTGTACTGGTAGAAGAATACACATCCGACTATGAGTGCGTAAATAGATATCAAATTCATCGTATATATACTGTATATGATGAGTGTGGAAACAATACATCTTGCGAACAAATCATTTTTGTAAATGATGAAACTGCACCTGTATTCACATATATCCCACAAGGTAGCGCTGGATGCAGTGATGTGATTGACTTCGGCATGGCTGAAGCAACAGACAATTGCGGTGGTGAGGTTACCATAACTTGGGAAGACTACACTGAAAACAATTCTGACACTACAGATTGCCAATACCTCACCTATTCTAAAGGTGGTTGGGGATCACCATCTGTAAGCGAACCAGGTTCATATCGCGATGCGAATTTTGACCTTGCGTTCCCTGATGGACTCGTGATTGGTTGTGATACTGGAAGTTATACTTTCACTTCTGCACAAGCAATTGAAAACTTCCTTCCATCAGGAGGCGGAGCATCCGTTTTACCTGAAGGCAATACGGTTAACCCAACGGCAGACAACACCAGCAACAACTTTGCAGATCAATTGGTTGCTGCAACATTGAACGTAACGTTCGATCTTTATGATCCTAATTTTGGTGCGTCAACAGGTAACCTCGGCGATCTAGAATTTGCCGGCGGAGTATTCGCAGGAATGACTGCCAACGAGGTAATCGCAATTGCAAACAATGTGATTGGTGGATGCAGTAATGCATATGCGCCAGTTGTATTGCTTGAGGCTATGGAAGCAATTAATCTTAGCTTCCATGAAGGCAACACCAATAGCGGTGCATTACTTTGCGGGGAAGGTGAAAACCAAAATGTATGCGAATATTCTGTAACCAGAGTATGGACTGCGGAAGATGAATGTGGCAATACAAGTACCGCGACAACGGTAATTTCTGTAAGTGATACCGAAGATCCAGAAGTTGTGTATGCTCCTCAAGATGTTCATGTCCAGTGCAATTCTGATGTTGTAAATGATGAACCAGAATTCACTGACAATTGCGACACAGATCTCACCATCACTCCTGCTTCAAGCATTGTGATGACAGAGCCTTGTGGATTCTTGATTCACAAATCGTGGACAGCAACCGACAACTGTGGTAATTCTATTACAGTAACACAAAACATCACTGTACGCGACACCATCGCTCCAACGCTCTATGGTGTTCCAAACAATGTTGAAGCAGAATGTGGTCAACTTCCTCCAGTTGCAGATGTACAAGCTTTTGACAACTGTGATGATGACGTATTGGTTGAATTCAGTGAAGAAGGCACACAAGATGGTTGTTATTACAACTTGGTGCGCACATGGACAGCTACAGACAATTGCGGAAACACAACATCAGCATCACAGATCATCGTGGTTGGTGACAACACTGATCCATGGATCGTAGCAGCTCCTTCAGAAGAAATCTGGGTAGAATGCGATGAAAACGTACCTGCTCTGGAAGTTCTCTTTGATGACAATTGTGATGATAGCCTTACTTACACTGCGATCAGCACAATCTCTGCTCCATTGGAATGTGGTTATGACATCTCAAGAGCAATTACTGCTACAGACGATTGTGGCAACTCTATTTCTTTTGGTCAGGTTGTTCACGTGCGTGATACACAAGACCCTCAAATTGAATGGGTAGCAGAAAGCATCACCATTGATTGTGAAGATGAGATACCAGCGATGGAAGAACCAATCTTCACTGATAATTGTGATGATTCATTGGTTGTACTTCCAGCATCAAGTATCGTTACGCTTGATTGCGGATACGCCATTCACAGAACGTGGACAGCAACAGATGATTGTGGAAACAGTGTAACAGCTGTGCAAAACATAACTATCACGGACACAGAAGCACCAGTCATTGATCCTTACGTTATCTACCAACATGTAGAATGTGAAGAATCATTTGATTTTACCGGAATTACTGCACATGATAATTGTGGTGAGGTGCATATCACTTTCACTGATGATAATTTCTCAGGCGGATGTCCTGGTGTTATTGTACGTACATATACTGTAAGTGATGATTGCGGTAATGAAGCCATTGCCCAACAGATCATCTCATTACAAGATACTCATGGTCCAGTGATTGAAAATCCTGCTGATGAAACAGTAGAATGTCAAGACGCACCAATGGAAATGCCAGAGATCAATATTTATGACCATTGCAGTGAAGTGACAATTCTTGAAGCAACTCAAGAAATTGTAATCATTGATTCATGTTCTTATCAAATTATCTGGCATTGGGTAGCTCAAGACTACTGTGAAAACATTTCAGAAGCTACTACTGTGATAACCGTAACGGATACAACAGCTCCATCGATCAGCAACTTGCCTGAATCAATGACATTCGAATGCAATGAGTCATTTGACGCACCGGCATGGCCAACTATTACTGACAACTGTATGGATACTCCATATGTTGAATACAGTGTGGATACCATGTCTGGCGATTGTCCATATAGCTACGATGTGTATTACACATGGAGAGCATACGACAACTGCGAGAATGAAACAGTTGAGTTCGTGGTTTATCACGTTCGCGATACACAAGGACCTATTTTTGGTGAAAACCAAAGTGAATTCAGCTATGAGTGCGATGAAGACATTGCGCTTGTACAGCCTTTAGCAGAAGACAATTGTGGAACAGTAAGTTATGATCATTACGATCAAGACTTCTGGTCAGAGGGTTGTAACAATGGATTCACCCGAGTTTGGGTGGCAACCGATGAATGCGACAATAACACATACTTCTATCAGTACATCAATATCTATGATGAAACTGCTCCAGAGGTAACCGGTGAGTATGAATTGACATTGCTTTGCGATGAATTCGAAGGAATTTATATCACTGCAACAGACAATTGCCATGAGGTTATTATCGATCACAATGATGTTGAAGTATCAGGTTCATGTGCTGGTCGTTACATGAGAACTTACATTGTAAGTGATGAGTGTGGCAACACCACAGAATTTGTTCAGATCATCAATTTGATTGACGAAACTGATCCAACTGTAGTTGTACCTGCAACTGATATTCAAGTAGAATGTGGTGATGAAATCCCAGCATTTGAACCAGTGTTTGCAGATAACTGTGACGATTCTCTCATCGTAAATATGATATCTGCGATATCATACAGCGAAGACGGATGTACCACATATATCTCGCAAGGCTGGACAGCAACTGACGATTGCAACAACACAGTTTCAACTGGCAGGACCATTACGATTACTGATACTACAGATCCTGAGTTTGATGTAGTACCACAAGATGAAAACTACTCTTGTACAGCAACAATTCCAGTTGCAGAAGTTACTGCTTCAGACATTTGTGACCAAGAAGTAGAGGTAAATCACAATGATGTAATCATACCTGGAACTTGTCCAAACAACTACACCATTGAGCGTACATGGACAGCAGAAGACAACTGCGGAAACTTGGCTGAGTATGTGCAACACATCTATGTAACAGATGATAACTTCCCTGTGTTCACATATGTACCAGGTCCTTCTTCGTTCAGCTGTGAGGATGAAATTGTATTCGGTGCTCCAATCGCAGAAGATTTGTGTAGTGAGGTTACTTATGACCATTACGACACCTTCGACTATGAGTGCAACAATACATACACTGTAGAACGTACTTGGATTGCAACAGACGCATGTGGCAATTCAACCTCGGCTATCAGTTACTATTCAGTTTATGACAATCTTGCTCCGGCATTTGATCAGGAACTTACAGACGTAACTGTTCAATGTGCTTCTGACATTCCTTCTCCAGTTGAAGTAACAGCAACTGATAACTGTGGCACAGCTGTAGTATCTGTTGAAGTACTAGAAGTTGAATCAGACACTTGTGGAAACCAGGTATTGTATGTACAATACATCGCACATGATGATTGTGATAACATCAATTACACAGGATACTACATCACTGTAAACGATGACGTAGAACCTGTTCTTGACGGCTGTCCGGATGACATCATCCTTTCATGTGATCAGGAAATTCCAGCACCTGCGATGGTGACAGTAACTGACAATTGTGATCAAGACATTACAGTAGGTTATGAAGAGTTCTTCTTTGGAGATGTTCCAACTGAAGGTTCTATTGCTGACTGCAATCTTCTCACACCTATCAGACCAGCTGGTAATCCATGTAGCTATCCATATGATTGGGCCATGGCTATGTTCGGAATGCCAACAGCGCATCGCTATTACACTGTTCACGAAGGAAGTCTGGTACGATTCCCAAATGGTACCGCTCACCTTGTAGCAGAATTGCGCAATGCTCAAAATGCAGCGAATGGATGGAACATTGATGTATGGTTTGGCAACGAGATGGATTGGAGTGCTTGGAGTTCACAAGGATTCCCAACCAACTTCAAAGCAGATTGTGGTTCAATTGCCGCAAACCACTTCGATTGGTTGTATTTCATCATGCAAGCTGCTCCTGGTGCTGAGCTCGTAGGATTTGGCGGATATGCAGGCTCATCATTGAACTTGGTACATGCTCCTTCGAATCATTACTTCGGATTCCAACTTGGAGATGGTGCAAACAACTACAATGCTGCAGACAATGGATTTGGTGGTTGGTTCAGTTACAATGGATATTTCCAAGTGAATCAAGTTCCATTTGGAAACAACAACGGAACAGTTTCAGGTGCAGGTGACCTTGCGTTTGAACTCGATTGTTGTCCACAATACCACATCATCCGCCAATGGACTGCCAGCGATTGCTCTGGTAATTCAGTAGGTTGCTCGCAAATGATTTCATTCAGCAGTGATGTTGCCGGTACTCCTGGTGTAACTACCAAACCAAGCAAACTTGATCCACAGTCAGAAATTAGTTCTACTGTGCTTGTTTCGCCAAACCCAACAAGCGACAATACATTGTTCACATTCACACCAGCTCTTGAAGGTAAAACCACCCTTGAGATCTATGATCTGGCAGGTAAGAAAGTGGCGGATGTATTCATTGGCGTTGTTGAAGCCGGCGTTGAATACAAAGTCGATTACAATGTGAATTCGCTTGCAACAGGCGTTTACATGTACAGACTCACCAATGCCGAATCGAAAGAAGTAGGTAGAATTGTGGTGAATCACTAATTCGTATTCACTTATAAAATCTCAAAATCCCCTTCCAGATCGGAAGGGGATTTTTCTTTTCCAATAGGTCAAGATTCCCACCGAGCAAGACGAAACAATACAAAACGATGAGATCTGATCATATTTGGTGATTGTTCCGAAAACGTCAATGCAATCCACAGGATAGTTTGTGCCAATAGTTGTCTGGAACCAACAAGTGATTTTTGTCACAATTGCCTCAAATATGAACTGGATACTTTTGTAAAGTGAGCAGAATCATCATCATCATCATGATTGGCTTTCAGGTAAATATCCTGACTGATTTCTATGAGCTATTTCGATTGCCTCTGCTGATTGAGCATTTCCTTGAACACCAAGAGCAAGAAGGAAAATTAAGTCTAATTGATTTCTTGCATTTACATTATTCTACAGAACATAACAATTCTGACACAGACGAACACAATCAACTTCCATTCAAAAATCATCGAGAAGGATTTCAGCATCCAACACTTAGCGTTGTCTTATTCTCTGAAGTATTCGCCATAGAATTCCATTCATTTCCGTCTTCGGTTTCCCATACCTCAAGCTATCAGGCTGAGGTGAGCGTTGGAATGAAAAACGGAATTTGGCAGCCTCCACAACTCATTTGATCCATTGACCTAAAGGGTCATCTATGTTCCTGAAAATTTCAGGGCATTATCCGTTTTCATTTATCTGGATCAAAACATAAAATTTATGTTATCAAAAATTATTAATTATTCAATTAAAAACAAGCTCATTGTTGCTATTGGTGTAATTGCACTTACAGGTATTGGGGCTTACCAAACTTCCAAACTACCTATAGATGCGGTACCGGATATCACAGATAATCAGGTACAAGTTATTACTGTGTCGCCTTCTCTTGGTGCTCCAGATGTTGAACGCTTGATCACTTTTCCCATAGAGCAAGCGAACAGCAATATTCCCGGATTGAAAGAAATCAGGAGTTTTTCCAGATTTGGGTTGTCACTCATCACGATCGTATTCCATGACAATGTGGATATATACTGGGCCAGACAGCAGGTCACAGAGCGAATCAAAATGGCAGAACAACTTATACCGCCAGGTGTAGGTTCACCAGAGCTTGCACCTGTAACAACTGGTTTAGGTGAGATCTATCAATATGTGGTGCGCCCGGCCCAAGGTTATGAAAAGAAATATGATCCCGTCGCTCTTAGAACCATTCAGGATTGGCTGGTGAGAAGACAATTGCTCAGTGTTGAGGGTGTTGCTGACGTAAGCAGTTTCGGTGGATTGGTTAAACAATATGAAGTTGCTATCGATCCAGAAAGATTAAATTCTTATCACGTTTCAATTCTGGACATATTCTCTGCTTTAGAAAAGAACAATGAAAATACCGGAGGATCATACATTGAAAAAGGACCGGCAGTGTTGTATATCAGAAGTGAAGGACTCATTTCCTCGCTAGAAGACATTGCCAATATCACGGTAAAGACATTTGAAGATGGAACGCCTGTATTTATCAAAGATGTCGCGAAAGTTCAATTCGGCAATGCTACTAGATATGGCGCTATTACCTATAATGATCAAGGCGAAGTTGCGGGTGCAGTGGTGATGATGCTAAAGGGCGAGAATAGCAATAAAGTGATCGCTGGAGTAAAAGAACGTATTGCTGAGATTCAAAAAAACTTACCTGAAGGTGTCATTCTGGAACCTTTTTTAGATCGAACGAAAATGGTGAACAACGCCATTGGCACCGTTACCAAAAATCTCTTGGAAGGTGCATTGATTGTATTGTTTATCCTAGTACTTTTCCTCGGGAATTTCAGAGCAGGAATTCTTGTGGCTTCCGTGATCCTGCTTTCCATGCTTTTCGCGGTGATCATGATGAATATTTTTGGGGTGAGTGGCAATTTGATGAGTCTTGGAGCTCTGGACTTCGGGCTTATTGTGGATGGAGCCGTTATCATTGTTGAAGCAGTGATGCACAGTATTGTTCATCATAAATCATTTGCAGGTCTTACAAGAATCAATCAACATCAAATGGATGAAACTGTAGGCCACTCAGCAAGCAGAATGATGAATAGTGCAGTGTTCGGTCAGATTATCATTCTCGTGGTGTATCTACCCATTTTCACATTAGAAGGAATAGAAGGCAAAATGTTTAAGCCAATGGCGCAGACAGTCGCTTTTGCATTGTTGGGCGCATTTATTCTTTCACTCACCTACATTCCGATGATGAGTGCGTTTTTTCTCAGTAAAAAACTTGATCACCACAAAACATTTTCTGATAGAATGATGGATGTTTTGATCAGGTGGCAACAAAACATGTTGCACTTCTTTATGAAATATCCACGTACCATTCTCACAGGAGTTCTTGCTTTATTTATTACCAGCATCTTTCTCTTCACGACACTTGGAGCTGAATTTATTCCTGAGTTACCGGAAGGAGATTTTGCAGTTGATACCCGTGTATTAAACGGAAGCAACATTCACACGTCGATTGAAGCCACAACAAAATCATCACATCTTCTTCTCAACCAATTTCCAGAGATAGAAAAGATTGTGGCCAAAACGGGAAGCGGAGAAATTCCAACAGATCCAATGCCCATGGAGGCATCAGATATGATGATCATCCTGAAAGATAAAAGCGAGTGGACATCCGCAAAGACATGGGAAGAACTTTCAGCAAAAATGAGTGCCACATTATCAGAAATCCCCGGTGTCACTTACAGTTTTCAGTACCCAGTAGCCATGCGCTTCAACGAATTGATGACTGGTGCTAAACAAGATGTGGTATGCAAAATATTCGGAGAAAACCTGGACACACTGGCAAAGTATTCCGTTAAACTTGGAGAATTGGTTTCACAAGTTGAAGGCGCTTCAAATATTTATGTTGAGCCATTGAATGGTACATCTCAATTGATCATCCGATACAAAAGAGAAAGTCTGGCACAATATGGAATCCATGTGCAAGATGTCAATCGCGTCTTGAACACTGCATTTGCAGGACAAACCAGTGGGCAGGTTTATGAGGAAGAGAAAAGATATGATCTTGTAGTGAGAATGGACAAAACCTTACGTCAGAACCAAGCAGATCTAGAAAACCTTCTCATACCTACCAATCGCGGCACGCAAGTACCACTTCATATGATAGCCGATGTAAAAACGGAGCAAAGTGTGAATCAAATACAACGCACCGATGCCAAAAGAAGAATTGTTGTAGGGTTCAATGTATCAGGCCGAGATGTAGAAAGTATTGTCAACGATCTCAAAAAAATTGTAGATACCAGCTTGAACCTCCCCAGCGGATATTTTGTCACCTACGGTGGTGCTTTTGAGAATCTCGCAGAAGCCAAACAAAGGTTATCTATTGCAGTACCGATTTCTTTATTGCTCATTTTGGTTTTACTTTATTTCGCATTCCATTCTATCAAACATGGGCTTCTGATTTACTCTGCAATACCATTGTCTGCAATTGGAGGAATTCTCTTCCTTGTATTGCGTGGGATGCCATTCAGCATAAGTGCAGGAGTTGGTTTTATTGCTCTATTTGGTGTGGCCGTTTTGAATGGAATTGTTTTGTTGGCAGAATTCAATCGCATCAAAGAGCATGGAGAACAGGACCTTCACAAGATTGTGCTCCTTGGCACAAAGCACAGGCTAAGACCTGTTTTGATGACAGCGTTTGTCGCATCACTCGGATTTCTACCTATGGCAATAAGTCATGGAGCAGGAGCTGAAGTGCAAAGACCATTGGCGACAGTCGTCATTGGCGGATTGTTGATTGCTACTCTATTAACCATTTTCGTTTTACCACTGCTCTATATCCTTTTTGAGACAAAAGCCAAAAGAAGGAAGACCTCGCATAAAACTGCCGTGGCGATCTTGATGGTATTTGGACTCCATTCCTGGTCAAGCAACGCGCAGACCTACATTTCACTTGATCAATCTATTTCAATTGCTTTGGAAAACAATTTGCTTTTGAAAAACGAGCATCTTAGAACCGATCAAAAACAACATTTGGAAGGTACAGCGGCTGATCTCTCTAAAACCCTTATCAGCACAGAGTATGGACAATTCAATTCTTATTACCAAGACAATAAGATTGGTGTTTCGCAGAACTTTCAATTTCCTCTGATTTATTATCATCAGAAAGAATTGCTCACAGCAATCACACAAAACCAAAATTACTCTGCTGCAGTCGTACAAGCTGAAATTATCAAAAGTGTAAGAGAGTCATTCTGTAAAATAAACTACTTGCGAAACAAGATTGAGTTATATCAGTTAACAGATAGCATATATGAAGCACTGATTCAACACATCCTATACCGCTTTGATGCCGGTGCCGCGGACATTACGCAACTCACACTAGCACAGGAGCAGAGAAATGAATCCGCTGTTGCACTATCCCTAATTAAGGCTGACCTTGAATCCGAGCAGTATGTCTTTCATCAATTACTCAATACACCAGAGAATCTTCTACCGGATCAATCTAATTATTCAGATCAAATTCCAGAAGGATTATCATCAGACAATTTTGCACAGCATCCCATCATAAGAATAGCTCATCAACAAAACACTATTGCGAAAAGTCAAGTCGCGGTGCAAAAGTCTCAAACATTACCTGACCTCTTCATAGGAGCCTATTCATCCACCATTCAAGGGGTGGGCGCAAACGATATCTTTTATACAAAATCGCAACGCTTCAACACTGTACAGTTTGGCATTTCCATTCCGCTATTTTATAAAGCATCTCATTCAAGAATAAAAAGCGCAAAACTGGAACAGGAAATTACCCAGAATCAAACCAATATCGTTGAACAAGAAATGCAGAGAAGATTTTCTACTGCTTTAAAGAAACATGAACTGCTCAAAAAAATTTCAGTGAATTACGAGAATGCATCTCTCGCTAGGGCAGAACAAATCTTGCAATCAGCCAATGAGCTTTTCTTGAGAGGAGAATCAGGATACTTAGAATGGAGCATGCTGATGAATCAATACGTGCGCATCAAGAGCAATTATCTTGATACAGAACACGAACTTCAAAAAACCGTGATTGAACTACAATACCTTTTGACAAAATGAAAAACACATATCATAACATCATATTCATTGCTTTTCTGACGTTGTATTCCTGTGGGGAAAAACAAAAAGAGTCCACGCCAGAAATACAAACCGAATCAGTGAATACCATATCACTGACAGAAGAACAAATGCTTCAAGCGAACATTTCACTGATCCCACCTATGCCAGGATCGATACCAGTCATTCTCAAACTCAATGGTATCACAGAATCAGCACCTATGGATCAGGTTCAGGTCTGTGCACCAATGGGCGGTTTCTTGAAGTCTACCACGCTTACACCAGGTCAATTCATTCAAGAAGGACAAACCATTGTTATGCTGGAAGATCAACAATTCATAGACATCCAAGAAGAATATCTCACGACCAAAGCCATGCTTGCTTTGAGTAATACCGAATTTGAACGGCAGAATCAGCTCAACAAAACCAAGTCTTCAAGCGACAAAGTACTGGAAAATGCGCGCACTGAATTTGTTTCAAAAAAAATTGCGTTGAAAGCCCTTGAAGAAAAACTAAAACTGCTCGGTCTTGATCCGACGAGATTGAATGAAGAGAACATATCGAGAATGCTACCATTGAAAGCTCCCATTTCTGGCTATGTTTCAGATTTGAAAACCAAAATTGGACAATATGTCAATCCAACCGACATTATTTTGAGTATCACCAACAACACGCGACCATTTCTGATACTGCGCGTATTTGAAAAGGACATATCTTCTTTGAAATCCGGCCAAAAAGTGCAAGCCAATTCGAGTGCCTTTCCTGAGCAAATCTTTTCATGTTCCATCGTTTCTATAGGAAGAGAATTGGACCAAAACAGAAGTGTAGATGTAGTTTGCACATTTGACAACACTACCAATGATCTCCGTCCGGGGCTTTATTTCACTGGAGAGACAGAAGTCCAATTGAAAGATGGTTTGCTCGTTCCATCAGAAGCTGTGGTCCATTATGAAAATAAAAATTACATATTTGTGACTACTGGCCAACGCGCCTTTCTCATGACAGAAGTTGAATTGATTGGCGAACACGAGCAACAAAGCGCTATTCAATTGTTATCACCGACCACAACAGATTCCATTCAGATTGCTGGTCGAGGAGCATATTCTATATTGATGAAAATGAAAAATTCCGAAGAGTAAGCTATCTCATTGGATGCCCAAAGCATAAACGAAACATTAGTTCTACATCTTATTCAGGAACAAACCGGTCATTGATGGCCGGTTTTTTTATTTCCACCTTTCACACAAGTTATTTCACTTTTTGATTCAGCACTTTAAATGAACTTTTAACCCGACAGAAACCATCAAACGTAACCTACCGCAACTTCAGGCGTAGAAAAGCGCAATCAACCAATAAACTCAGAGGGCGAATCAAGCGCTAAGAAAGGTGCAGGTCCGCAATCTGATAAACTGAATTACCTAAAACTGACCCTATGGCAAACGCCATCCCTAACACGCGCGGCCATGTGCCAAATGAAAGCCTTTACGAGATTTTCAAGCCTTCAAACGGCCACTCCATAGTCTCAGCAATTACTGCAAAATATGCAGTGAATTCTTCCACTACAACATCACTTCACGTATGAAAAACTTTACCCTTTCTTCGATGCCCTATTTTAAAATTTCACTTACAGCATTCTTGCTGTTTTCTGTTCAATTGATAATTCACGCCCAGACACCACCTGTCATTAAGGTGAGTAATGACGGTATTATCCGACTTCCGGAGCATCAGGCTGTCCAGAACTCATACTACCTCGATGTAAGTCATCTCGATTTTCAAAATGACGATGACCTTATCGCATTTGTAAAAGATAAGTATGGAGATAGTTATCTCCTGAGAGCGAGTTCCAATCCGAAAACTGTGATCATGGTATTGAAAATACCCGAAAATCCAGGACGAACGAAAGAACAATGGCGTGATAGGATTATGAAAGAATCGACCATCAAGCCATTACGAAGATAAAATCCAAGATCATCAAGAAACCTAACTTTAAACAAACACCCAACACGATGATACTTTACCGAACGTTACTTCGATCACTACTGATTGTAACGACCCTATTTCTGAGCATCTATGGTAAATCACAGCTTACTGTAAATACCTCGGCCACTGCGGCACAACTTGCGGCGGAAATCGTAGGACCTGGAGTTACAGTCACCAATGTCACTTTGCAAAGTGCAACAGGTGGTACTGGTATTTTCGCCAATGGCGGAACCACCAATATCGGATTAGGCAATGGTATCCTTTTAACGACAGGTGATGCTGTCGATGCGATCGGGCCAAATAACTCCGATCAAACCTCTAAGGATAAAACCAACTTCACAATTGACCCTGATCTTGATGCGCTAACTGGTTATAGCATCGAAGACCAGAGCATTCTGGAATTCGATTTTGTTGCCACTGGCAATGCCATTCACGTGCAATATGTTTTCGCTTCGGAAGAATACAACGAATGGGTTTGCACGAAATTCAATGACCTTTTTGCATTCTTTGTCACTGGTCCAAATCCTTATGGTGGTAATTACAACAGTCAGAATATTGCTCTGGTTCCCAACAGCAACTTTCCTGTTTCTATTAATACGATCAACAATGGTGCAGCTGGATCTCATGGTAATCCTGCAACATGTGAATCACTGGCATATTCTCAATATTATGTCAATAATGCTGGAGGTTCAACCATTGGATATGACGGATTCACTGTGGTGATGTCATCACATTTAACCATTACGCCCGGTGCCTCTTATCATTTCAAATTCGCCTTGGCTGATATTTCCGATGGATTATGGGATGCCGGTATATTTATTAAAGCAGATAGCTTTGCTTCATACGAATGTGAAGCCGGTAGCCTCAACTTCTCTAATACTCCACCAACATTCTGTTCTGATGATCAGGTTGCAGATGTTGTTTCAGTTTCAAGTAACAGTGATGCACCAACGGACATATACAGATACATTTTAACCAATTCTTCCAATATTATTCTGGCCATTAATAATAACGGAACATTTGATCTGAGTTCATTCGGAAACGGAACATTCAACGTTTATGGTATATCCATGGAAGGCACGGTAAATGGTCTTACTGTGGGTAACAATATTTCAGCGATCAATGCCAGCACCAATAGTGGCTGTTTTGCATTGACATCACCATTAACTGTGAACCGTCAAGCCTGTAATCCATCACTGACTTGTCCACAAAATCAGTCTTTACAATGCCAATCATTGGTGCCTTCTCCTAATCCAGGGTTGGTACAGTTAGCGTCACAATTTTGTCCTGGAGGTTCAGTCACATGGGTTTCTGATTTGCCTTCTGGATCGAACTGCAACGGCTCAATAATCAGAACGTATCAACTTCAAGATAACTGTGGTTATGTAGGTCAATGTCAACAAACCTTTACCTACCAAGATAATACACCACCAACTATCGGTAGTCCCGGAGCAAATGCTACCATTCAATGCGGACAAGCCATTGTGTTTACACCACCAACTGCGACTGACAATTGCACAAACAATCCGACGATTGAAACGGTAAGTGATGTTACTACACCAGGAACTTGTTCCGGATCATACACACGAACCAAAACTTGGCGCGCGGCAGATGCTTGTGGAAATTACTCAAATAACGTTAGTCAGACTTTGACCGTTATAGATAACACTGCACCAGTATTGGGTGGATTACCGAATGATCAAACAGTCATTTGCAGTGCCATGCCAACAGGAACATCCTACGGCGTTGTGGCCAATGATCTTTGTGATGCAACACCGACAATCACCTCGACCTATTCCGATGTTCAAAGTGGATGTCATATTCTTAGAACAATTACGTGGACCGCTACAGATGATTGCGGAAATTCAAGTTCAGCATCACGCACATTTACATCAGACGATAACGTTGCTCCTAATCTTATTGGGGTACCTGCCGATGCAACCATGCAGTGTGGCGAACCAGTTCCTGATGCTGTAGTCATGTCGACTGACAATTGCGACAATGCTCCGGTTGTTGCGTTATCGGCAACTACAGTCCCTGCAAATTGCGGATATTCATTGATTCGCACATGGACGGCTACAGATGCATGCGGCAATACAAATTCGCAATCGCAAACGACAACATTCGAAGACACGATTGATCCAGTGCTCGTTGGACTTCCAACTGGTGGTACTGTGAACTGTGGTGCTGTACCTGATGGTGAAGATTTCGAAGTAACAGCCACAGATAATTGTGTAAACACAGTAACTGTGACTTCGACCTATTCTGATCAGGGATCAGGTTGTAACATCATACGAACAATTACCTGGACTGCTACAGATGGTTGTGGAAATTCTAGTTCAGCAACAAGAACATTCACCACTCAAGACGTATCCGCTCCTGTACTCGCTGGTATGCCTAATGATGCTACAGTAGCTTGTGGAGCTCTGCCTGCTGGTGACGACTTTGCAGTATTTGCAAATGACAATTGTGATCCGGCTGTGTCTATCACTTATGAAGAAACTGATCAAAACGTTGGATGCAATGTGGCGCGTACCATCACATGGACGGCTACTGATGCATGCGGCAATACTTCTTCCGCTTCAAGAACATTTACATCGAATGACGATGTTGATCCACAACTCATCGGGGTTCCTGCCAATGCAACCATGCAATGTGGTGAACCAGTTCCGAATGCTGTGGTAAGTGCCATCGACAACTGCGATGCAGAACCGGTGGTGGCTATGTCGGCTCAAACTGTTTCTGCTGAATGCGGATACTCGCTCGTTCGCACATGGACTGCCACTGATGCTTGTGGCAACACAACATCACTTTCGCAAACAACAACTTTTGAAGACACCACCGATCCAGTGCTCGTTGGACTTCCAACTGGTGGTACTGTGAACTGTGGTGCTGTGCCTGATGGTGAAGATTTCGAAGTAACAGCCACAGATAATTGTGTAAACACAGTAACTGTGACTTCGACCTATTCTGATCAGGGATCAGGTTGTAACATCATACGAACCATCACTTGGACAGCTACTGATGCTTGTGGAAATTCTAGTTCAGCAACAAGAACATTTACCACTCAAGACGTGTCTGCTCCTGTGCTCGCTGGTATGCCGAATGATGCTACAGTAGCTTGTGGAGCTCTGCCTGCTGGTGATGACTTCGCAGTATTTGCAAATGACAATTGTGATCCTGCAGTTTCTATTACTTATGAAGAAACAGATCAAAACGTTGGATGCAACGTGGCGCGTACCATCACATGGACGGCTACTGATGCATGCGGCAATTCTTCCTCTGCATCAAGAACGTTTACATCGAATGATGATGTTGCTCCGCAACTCATCGGTGTACCCGCCAATGCAACCATGCAATGTGGCGAACCAGTTCCGAATGCTATGGTGAGTGCCATCGACAACTGCGATGCAGAACCGGTGGTGGCTATGTCGGCTCAAACTGTTTCTGCTGAATGCGGTTATTCATTGGTGCGCACATGGACTGCTACCGATGCTTGTGGCAACACAACATCACTTTCACAAACAACAACGTTTGTTGACACTACAGATCCAGTACTTGTTGGATTACCAGCTGGTGGCAGTGTGAACTGCAGTGCCATTCCTGATGGTGGTGATTTCAACGTCACTGCAACGGACAACTGCGTGAATGAAGTGACCGTTACTTCGACACAAGCTGATCAAGGATCAGGTTGTAACATGTCGAGGAATATCACCTGGACTGCTGTGGATGGTTGCGGAAATTCTGTTTCTGCTTCAAGAACATTTACCACTCAAGACAATATCCCGCCGGTACTTTCTGGTCTTCCTCAAGACGGCAGTGTGGCATGCGGTGGTTTACCAAATACAACAGAATATTTTGTGGCTGCTACAGATAACTGTGATCAGAATGTTACCATCAACGTTACAGCTAACGATGTTGGTGCTGGTTGCAATGTCATCAGAACAATGACGTGGACAGCTACGGACGACTGTGGCAATCAAACCACAGCAACAAGAACATTTACTACACAAGACAACACAGCACCACAACTTGTAGGAGTTCCTGAGAATGCAACCATGCAATGTGGTGAACCGGTTCCAAACGCTGTGGTAAGCGCCATCGACAACTGCGATGCAGAACCGGTTGTGGCTATGTCAGCTCAGACCATTTCTGCTGAATGCGGATACTCGCTCGTTCGCACATGGACGGCTACTGATGCTTGTGGCAACACAACATCACTTTCGCAAACAACAACTTTTGAAGACACCACCGATCCAGTGCTCGTTGGACTTCCTGATGGAGGAACCGTAAACTGCGGTGCGGTACCTGATGGTGAAGATTTTGAAGTAACTGCTACGGATAATTGTGTAAACACAGTAACCGTGACTTCGACCTATTCTGATCAAGGTTCTGGTTGTAACATCGTACGAACCATTACTTGGACAGCTACTGATGCTTGCGGAAATTCTAGTTCAGCAACAAGAACATTCACCACTCAAGACGTGTCTGCTCCTGTACTCGCTGGTATGCCGAATGATGCTACTGTTGCTTGTGGAGCTCTGCCTGCTGGTGATGACTTCGCAGTATTTGCAAATGATAATTGTGATCCGGCAGTTTCTATTACATATGAAGAAACAGATCAGAATGTTGGATGCAATGTGGCGCGTACCATCACATGGACGGCTACTGATGCATGCGGCAATACTTCTTCTGCTTCGAGAACATTTACATCGAATGATGATGTTGCTCCGCAACTCATCGGCGTTCCTGCTAATGCAACCATGCAATGTGGTGAACCGGTTCCAAACGCTGTAGTAAGTGCCATCGACAACTGCGATGCAGAACCGGTGGTGGCTATGTCGGCTCAAACTGTTTCTGCTGAATGCGGATACTCGCTCGTTCGCACATGGACTGCCACTGATGCTTGTGGCAACACAACTTCTCTTTCGCAAACAACAACTTTTGAAGACACCACCGATCCAGTGCTCGTCGGACTTCCTGATGGAGGAACCGTAAACTGCGGTGCGGTACCTGATGGTGAAGATTTTGAAGTAACTGCTACGGATAATTGTGTAAACACAGTAACCGTGACTTCTTCATATGCTGATCAAGGTTCAGGTTGTAACATCGTACGAACCATCACTTGGACAGCTACTGATGCTTGTGGAAATTCTAGTTCAGCTACAAGAACATTCACCACTCAAGACGTATCTGCTCCAGTACTCGCTGGTATGCCAAATGATGCTACTGTAGCTTGTGGAGCTCTGCCTGCTGGTGATGACTTCGCAGTATTTGCAAATGATAATTGTGATCCTGCAGTTACTATTACATATGAAGAAACAGATCAGAATGTTGGATGCAATGTGGCGCGTACCATCACATGGACGGCGACTGATGCATGCGGCAATACTTCTTCTGCATCAAGAACATTTACATCGAATGATGATGTTGCTCCGCAACTCATCGGTGTTCCCGCCAATGCAACCATGCAATGTGGCGAACCGGTTCCAAACGCTGTAGTTAGTGCCATCGACAACTGCGATGCAGAACCTGTGGTGGCTATGTCGGCTCAAACAATTTCTGCTGAATGCGGATACTCGCTCGTTCGCACATGGACTGCCACTGATGCTTGTGGCAACACAACATCACTTTCACAAACAACAACGTTTGTTGACACTACAGATCCAGTACTTGTTGGATTACCAGCTGGTGGCAGTGTGAACTGCAGTGCCATTCCTGATGGTGGTGATTTCAACGTCACTGCAACAGACAACTGCGTAAATGAAGTGACCGTTACTTCAACACAAGCTGATCAAGGATCAGGTTGTAACATGTCGAGGATTATCACCTGGACTGCTGTGGATGGTTGCGGAAATTCTGTTTCTGCTTCAAGAACATTTACCACTCAAGACAATATCCCACCCGTACTTTCTGGCCTTCCTCAAGACGGCAGTGTGGCATGCGGTGGTTTACCAAATACAACAGAATATTTTGTGGCTGCTACTGATAACTGTGATCAGAATGTTACCATCAACGTTACAGCTAACGATGTTGGTGCTGGTTGCAATGTCATCAGAACAATGACGTGGACAGCTACGGACGACTGTGGCAATCAAACCACAGCAACAAGAACATTTACTACACAAGACAACACGGCTCCACAACTTGTAGGAGTTCCTGCTAACGCAACCATGCAATGTGGTGAACCGGTTCCAAACGCTGTGGTAAGCGCCATCGACAACTGCGACGCAGAACCTGTGGTGGCTATGTCTGCTCAGACCATTTCTGCTGAATGCGGATACTCGCTCGTTCGCACATGGACTGCTACTGATGCTTGTGGCAACACAACATCACTTTCGCAAACACCAACTTTTGAAGATACTACCGATCCGGTGCTCGTTGGACTTCCAGATGGAGGAACCGTAAACTGCGGCGCTGTACCTGATGGTGAAGATTTTGAAGTCACTGCGACAGATAATTGTGTAAACACAGTAACCGTGACTTCTTCATATGCTGATCAAGGTTCTGGTTGTAACATCGTACGAACCATTACTTGGACGGCTACTGATGCTTGCGGAAATTCTAGTTCAGCAACAAGAACATTCACCACTCAAGACGTGTCTGCTCCTGTACTCGCTGGTATGCCGAATGATGCTACAGTAGCTTGTGGAGCTTTGCCTGCTGGTGATGACTTCGCAGTATTTGCAAATGATAATTGTGATCCTGCAGTTTCTATTACTTATGAAGAAACAGATCAGAATGTTGGATGCAATGTGGCGCGTACCATCACATGGACGGCTACTGATGCATGCGGCAATACTTCTTCTGCTTCAAGAACATTTACATCGAATGATGATGTTGCTCCGCAACTCATCGGGGTTCCTGCTAATGCAACCATGCAATGTGGCGAACCAGTTCCGAATGCTGTAGTGAGTGCCATCGACAACTGCGATGCAGAACCAGTGGTGGCTATGTCGGCTCAAACAATTTCTGCTGAATGCGGATACTCGCTCGTTCGCACATGGACTGCCACTGATGCTTGTGGCAACACAACTTCTCTTTCGCAAACAACAACTTTTGAAGACACCACCGATCCAGTGCTCGTCGGACTTCCTGATGGAGGAACCGTAAACTGCGGTGCTGTGCCTGATGGTGAAGATTTCGAAGTAACAGCCACAGATAATTGTGTAAACACAGTAACCGTGACTTCGACCTATTCTGATCAGGGATCAGGTTGTAACATCGTACGAACCATTACTTGGACAGCTACTGATGCTTGTGGAAATTCTAGTTCAGCAACAAGAACATTCACCACTCAAGACGTGTCTGCTCCTGTACTCGCTGGTATGCCGAATGATGCTACTGTTGCTTGTGGTGCTTTGCCTGCTGGTGATGACTTCGCAGTATTTGCAAATGATAATTGTGATCCTGCAGTTTCTATTACTTATGAAGAAACAGATCAAAACGTTGGATGCAACGTGGCGCGTACCATCACATGGACGGCTACTGATGCATGCGGCAATTCTTCCTCTGCATCAAGAACGTTTACATCGAATGATGATGTTGCTCCGCAACTCATCGGTGTACCCGCCAATGCAACCATGCAATGTGGCGAACCAGTTCCGAATGCTGTAGTGAGTGCCATCGACAACTGCGATGCAGAACCGGTGGTGGCTATGTCGGCTCAAACTGTTTCTGCTGAATGCGGTTATTCATTGGTGCGCACATGGACGGCTACTGATGCTTGTGGCAACACAACTTCTCTTTCACAAACAACAACTTTTGAAGACACCATTGATCCAGAAATACATGGTGTTCCTGAATCAACCACTGTATCGTGCATTTCATTACCACAAGATGATGACTTCACGGTAACTGCAACTGACCAATGCGACGAAGAAGTGAATGTAACCGTATCGCACGTGGATAGCGGAAGTGGATGCAATGTGACACGAACCATTTCATGGACCGCCGTAGACAATTGTGGCAATGCAACACAAGTAAATAGAACATTCCAGGCCAGTGATGAAACTGATCCCGAACTTATCAATTTACCTGAAGGTGGAATGGTAAACTGTGGATCAATACCAACCGGACTTGAAATGGGGGTGTCTGCAATAGATGATTGTGATGCTACTGTAAGTGTGACATCAACATTCACAGATCAATCACAAGGTTGTCACATTGCAAGAACAATCACATGGACAGCAACAGATGATTGTGGAAATCATGTTTCAGCATCGAGAACATTCATCAGCAATGACAATGAATCGCCCATATTGATTGGAGTGCCTGAAGATGCAACGGTTAGTTGCGGATCTTCAGTACCACCAGCAGTAGTGCAGGCCATTGACAATTGTGACATGGAATTGATTGTAACGCTTTCTGCTGTCACCATTGACGTTCCTTGTGGCTATGCCATGCAACGTACATGGTCAGTAACCGACAATTGTGGTAACTCAACATCTGCAACGCAAACGACAACATTTGCTGATAACATTCCACCAGTATTGCACAATCTACCGGAAGCAGGTAACTTCTCATGCGGCTCACTCCCAGATCCTGGAAGTTTTATGGTCACTGCTACAGACAACTGCGATCAGGATATTGAGGTTGAATTTGTAGTATCGACTGGCAGCAATAGTTGCAGTGATGGTATGACCATTACATGGACGGCTACTGATGATTGTGGCAATACGACGATGGCATCCAGAACATTTGGACTTGCAGATCTAGTTGCACCAGTTCTTCATGGAAATTTCGACGAACTAGTTTACGAGTGCGATGACATGATACCAGAAAGCAACGCATGGGCTACTGACAATTGCGACACAGATGTAGAAATTGATGTACAGGAAATCTCAGAGATTGTAGACTGTATGATGATTACTACCAGAACCATTACTGCAACAGACGACTGTGGTAATACTGCCACTGCAACTCAGCTCATTTATATCGTAGATGAATCCGCTCCGGTATTTGCTTTCGTTCCTCAAAACATGACGGTAGAAAGTGGTAATATTCCTGGAGTACCTGAAATCATTGTAACCGATAATTGCGACGGCGGGGTGAATATCACATTTAGTGAATCAATCATGGGCAGCGGCTGTCCATATTTGATCAAACGTGTTTGGACCGCTTCTGATGCATGTGGCAATACCAATGAAATTGCACAGATCATTACTGTAACAGATCAAACAGCACCAACATTTGTTGATTTCAATCCAAACGTTCAGGTTCAATGTGGACAGTTGAATGAATCAATGCCTTCGGCAATCGACAACAGCGGATTGCAGCCAACGGTAACACTCGTTTCGACTACGAATGTTCCGAATGAATGCGGTCAATTGGTTCAAAGGGTATTTAGTGCAACTGACCAATGTGGTAATGTAACAACTGTAACACAAATGACGGAAGTGGTTGATACCATTGCACCTCTTATTCATAACATTCCGAATGAACTCTTCATTCAATGTGGACAAGAATTGCCAGAAGTACCAGCTGACATCATTGGATTGGATGAATGTTCGACAGAAGTTTCTATTGACTTTTCACAATCACAAAGTGGCAATGAATGTCCATTCAATGTGACCAGAACCTGGACAGCAACAGATGCGTGCGGCAATAGTGTTTCTGCGAGTCAGATCATTCACGTATTCAACCCTGTTGAATCATCGGCTTACTTCAGGGTATATCCTAATCCAGGAACTAACACAAGCGTTCGCATACAGTTTAGTGTTGCTTACGATACCAATGTAGAAGGGGCGATTTATGATGCATCCGGACGAAAAGTGGTAGGCTTGATCAATGGCGTAGCAGCCGGTGCTTTGGTGTACGAATGGAAAGAAGAACTCAAAAATCTTGTTCCAGGATCGTATGTTGTGAAGATGGTCGTGGGTAACAAAGTGTATAACAAGCAGTTCAATATTGTAAGATAAGGATTTGAAACATTCTTCATGTGGGGGCTGGAGCGATCTGGCCCCTTTTTCTTTTTAAAATACACATTTTTTTCGGAAAACTTCCTGACGAAAACCCTTTGCAAATCAACGATTCATGACTACTGTTGCAACCGCTTCATAATGACCCCGTGAACAAACCGAATGTGTTGAAAATCAATACATTTCGTTTTTCAGCTACACCATGCTACACTATATAAAGGGAACTCTGGTTGAAAAAAGTCCGGTTCATGCCGTTATAGAAACGGCATCAGGAATCGCCTATTTCCTGAACATTTCTTTGGGCACATTTGGAAAACTAGGTGAAAGTCAGAATGTTACAATGTTCACGCATTTCAGTATCAATTCTAATGACTTTAGTGTCAACCTATTTGGTTTTGCAGAAGAACAAGAACGCGACTTATTCAGAAAACTCATTTCAGTATCCGGGGTAGGGCCAAATACCGCCCGGATGGTATTGAGTGGTTTGAGTACCGATGAGGTCAGGCATATGATCCTGACCAGAGATGTAGCTGGTTTTAAACGAATTAAAGGTATCGGCGAAAAAACCGCCGAGCGCATTATCATCGATCTTCATGATAAACTTTCCAAGGGAAGTGATTTTATTCCGGAAAAAGTTTCTGTAACACACAATACCGTGCGAAATGAAGCGTTAGCGGCGCTGACCTCGCTGGGACTAGACAGATCCAAAACCGAAAAAATCCTGGAAAAGATCATGGTAATGCAGCCTGGAATTGCATTAGAAGACGTGATCAAGCAAGTATTAAAACAACTCTGACCCGACTAGTGAATAACGTGAATTGGATCTCCTTTGCTGCCCGGCTATGTTTTTTCCTGGTATTGAGTGCCGTTGTGTGGCTTGGTGTTGCCAATACACATTACAGCTATATCGATTCCATCAAATATTCAAGACCTGCTGAAGAATCAGTTCAGCCCGACACGACTAAACCAGCCTTGGTTTGGCCGGTTGAAGACAATCCAAACCCAAGTGATGATCTTGGTGGAATCAATATTCCATTACCAGACAACATTGAATATCATGTGGAGTACAATCCGGTAACTGGAGAGTACGAAGTAGTCCAATCCATCGGCGACCATATTGATTACCGTCCGAGAACTACCATGACTTTGGACGAGTACATGAATTCTCAGCAGACTGAAAACATCAGTAAATATTGGAAAGAGATTCAAGAAGAAGAAGATGAAGCCAATCGTGAATATTCTAAAGTGATCAAAATTGGTAGCGAAGGATTTGAAAGCATTTTTGGATCGAATGAAATCGAGATACGTCCGCAAGGTTCTGCAGAATTGACCTTTGGGGTGAATTCTTCCAAAACAAATAATCCACGTATACCTGAAAGACAAAGAAGAATTACCACTTTCAACTTTGATCAAAAAATCCAACTCAATGTAGTTGGTAATATCGGAACAAGAATGAAACTCAATGTGAATTACAACACAGAGAGCACATTCGATTTCGAAAATCAGATGAAGTTGCAATACACCGGAGATGAGGATCAAATCATTCAGGGTATTGAATTGGGTAATGTGAGTCTTCCACTTACTGGCTCATTGATTCAAGGTAGCAGTAGTCTTTTTGGTGCAAAAATTTCCACCAAATGGGGGCACCTTAGAAACACCACCGTTTTCTCACAACAGAAAGGTGAACGAAAAGAAATTACTGTTCAAGGTGGTGCGCAGACACAAAATTTCGACATCACTGCGGACAGTTACGAAGCCAACCGACATTACTTCCTTTCTTCTTGGTTTAGGGAAGAATATGACAAAGCCGTTGCCTCACTTCCTGTTGTAAACAGTGGTGTGAACATCACGAGAATAGAAGTATGGTTGGTAAACCTTCAGTCCAATACACAAGATGTAAGAAACGTGGTAGCGTTTACCGACCTTGGAGAAGCTCCAGAATATATTTCTGGTGACCTTACTGATGTAGGTGGCGTAACTCAACTTGACAATACTTTCTACAACAATGGAAACATTGCACTGACACCACAAGGCAATCCTTCCAACCTGAACAACGATATTTATATTGAAACCACAGGTACCGATCCATCAAACCTCAACTCCGCGTTTTCGCAACAAGTACTGAGTGGAAGCCAGGCGATTTCTGCCCTTTCAGGAAATACAACCGATGGATATTCCAACATGGTGAATGGTACTCACTACGAGCGGGTGAACAATATGAGAAAACTGACCACCTCAGAATTCTCTTACAATAACAGACTTGGATTTATCTCACTGAAGCAATCGCTCAACAATGCAGAGGTTCTAGCTGTAGCATACGAATACACCATGAATGGTCAGACCTATCAGGTAGGTACGATCTCTCAGGATGGGTTTGCCGCTCCTCAGTCACTCGTTTTAAAGTTGTTGAAACCATCGATCACCAGAGTAAAACTTGCAGATAAATATCCTGCTCCGCTTTGGTCAAACATGATGAAAAACGTCTACAGTCTCGGTGCATTTGGTATCGCACCTGGTAACTTCAGACTTGACGTTTGGTACAACAATCCTTCTACCGGTATCTATCAGAATTACATTCTCCGCGAACCGTTGGATGGTAAAATCCTTCTTCAGGTATTAAATCTAGACCGAATTGATTCGCAGCAGATGCCTTATCCGGATGGATTCTTCGACTTCATTCCCAATGCCTCCACAAGTGGCGGATTGATAGATGCGCAAAGTGGGCGAATTTATTTCCCGGTTGTCGAACCATTTGGTAGTCATCTCGCAAATAAAATTCGAACAGGATTACCCGGACAGGATGAACTTGCTGATCAGATTATTTCGCAAGTGGTGTATCAACCACTCTACGACTCGACCAAAACAGCGGCACAAATTCTTTTCCCGAATCTGAACAGGTTTAGAATTCGTGGACAATATCAATCCGCTTCAGGATCTGAAATTTCGCTGAATGCACTCAATATTCCTCAGGGTTCGGTTATCGTCACTGCTGGTGGTATCAAGCTACAAGAAGGTGTCGATTATACCGTAGATTATAACCTTGGACGGGTTAGGATTCTCAATGATGGTATCATGAGTAGCGGACAACCCATCAAGGTTTCTGTTGAAAGTAATTCGCTGTTCAATCTGCAATTCAAAACCATGATCGGTAGCAGGTTTGATTATACGTTCAATGAAAATCTGTCTGTTGGAGCAACATTCTTGAATTTGCGTGAAAGGCCCGTTACTCAAAAAGTGAACATTGGTGACGAACCCGTAAATAACACCGTGGTAGGAGCTGACATTAATTTCCAAAAAGAAACTCCATTTCTTACTCGTCTGGTAGATCGTATTCCATTGATCGATACGAAAGCGAAATCTACCGTAACGTTTTCAGCGGAAGCTGCAAAACTTTTCCCTGGTCACAGCAAAGCCATTTCAAAAGATGGTAATTCTTATCTCGACGACTTTGAAGGAAGTCAAAGTGTGATTGATCTAAGAAGTTTGAACCAGTGGTTCATGGCAAGTACTCCTAAACAACAACTCAATCTTTTTCCTGAAGGAAATTTTGAGGATAGTTTGATCTACAATTACAATCGTGCGCGATTGAGTTGGTATGTGATTGATCCACTTTTCTATCGTGCAACCTCCAGTCTTACTCCGCAAAACATTATTGATGATAATTGGTACAGCGATCACCGTATGCGTGAGGTTCTTGAAGGTGAGGTATTCCCGAACAAACAACTTCCAAGCGGAACACCAAGCAATATCGCAACGCTTGACCTGACTTTCGAACCTACAGAAAGAGGTCAGTACAATTATGAATTACCAGCGGGTACGAATGAATCTGCGGGTTTAACTCCTGAAGGAAAATTGATTGATCCCGATTCGCGTTGGGGCGGAATTCAAAGATCATTGACCACAACAGATTTCGAAGCAAGCAACGTTCAATTCATCCAATTCTGGTTGATGGATCCATTCAATGATGACAGTGACAACATCAATGGAGGTGATCTATACTTCAATCTTGGAAACGTTTCTGAAGACGTATTGAACGATAACAATTGGTCATACGAAAACGGATATCCAAGTCAGAATTCTCCATTGGATGTTGATACTGCAACCTGGGGATATTATCCATCGCCCAACAATTTCAATGTAGTCAATGCATTTGACAACTCCACCGGTAGCTATGCACAACAAGATATAGGTCTTGATGGTATGAATAGTTCTGGTGAGCAGTCCTTCTTCAGTGCTTGGTTGACACAAGTACAACCATTTCTCACCGACTCTGCTTACAACAAATATTTGGCAGATCCATCGAATGATGATTACCGGTATTTCAGAAGTGATTTGAATGATTCAGAACGTCTCAACACCATTCAACGTTATAAGTTTTACAATAACAACGAAGGAAACTCTGATACTGAAACTCCTGATGGTTATCCAATCACTGCTACCACAATTCCGAACAGTGAGGATATCAATCAGGATATTACACTCAACACCATTGAAAGTTATTTCCAGTATAAAGTAAGTCTGAAACCTTCTGATCTCGGTCCGAACAGCATCGGCAGTAATTACATCACCGATAGTTTTGAGACAACCAAAATTGTAGCTGATGGATCGGAAAGAACCATTCGCTGGTATCAGTTCAAAATTCCAATCAAAGAATTTGATGAAAGAATTGGTGGCATTTCAGATTTTCGTTCGATACGATATATGAGAATGTTCCTCAAAGGATGGAAAGAGCCTGTGACACTTCGTTTCGCGCGATTGGAATTGATCCGCGGAGAATGGCGAAAATTCGCAGGTAAATTGAGTACACCGGATGAAATTGAAATGGGTGATCCACCACCAACCATTTTCAATATCGCTGCAGTGAACATCGAAGAAAATGGCGACCGCGATCCAGTGAATTATGTTGTACCTCCCGGAATCATTCGCGAACAGGACGTTGCAAGTGCCAATCTTCGCAGTTTGAACGAACAGTCATTGTCTTATCAGATTTGTAATCTCGCTGATGGCGATGCCCGCGCTGCATATCGCAATGTCAATTTCGACCTTCGTCAGTACAAACGCATTCGTATGTTTTCACATGCTGAAGCGCTCGGTATAGAAAGTGAACTTAAAGATAAAGACCTCACTGTATTCGTGAGATTAGGTTCTGACTTCAACGACAACTATTACGAGTATGAAGTCCCCATGAAAGTAACACCGTGGTATAGCACGGATGATGAAATCATTTGGCCAGAAGAAAACAATTTCGATATTTTACTCAAAGACTTACAAAACCTCAAAGCAAACAGACCAGCTGGAGCTGCAGCAACAGCGATCACAACTGTGAAGTCTGGTAATGCGCTCATCTCTGTAAAAGGTAATCCGAACTTGGCCAACGTTACAGTGCTGATGATTGGTGTGAGAAATCCTGCCAAAGAAAACAATCAGTTTGACACCAATGATGATGGAAGACCCGAATGCGCGATTGTGTGGGTGAACGAATTACGATTATCGGAATTCGACGAAAAAGGCGGTTGGGCTGCTGTTGCGCGCATGAATGCGCAACTTGCAGATTTCGCTACAGTAGCAGTTGCAGGAAATATTTCCACACCAGGCTGGGGTACCCTTGAGCAGACTGTTATGGAACGTCAGCAAAAAACGGTGATGGGTTTCGACGCCAACTCGACACTTCAACTTGGTAAATTTTTCCCGGAAAAATGGGGCGTAACACTTCCGATGTATGTGGGATATTCCGAAACAGTGAATACGCCGCGTTACAGTCCGTTGCAGCCCGATCTTGAGATGAACGACCTTCCAAACGTGAATAAAACGTTGAAGAAAAAGTCGCAGGATTATATCAAACGAAGAAGCATCAATTTCACGAATGTGAAAATTGCACCTAAAAAAGATGGTGGTGGCAAGGATGATAAAGGAGCGCCGCCAGAAGCAGGAATGCCTCCTGCGCCAGGTGGTGGCGGTGGCGGCGGTGGTGGTGCCAAAAAAGAACGCTTCTATAATCTTCAAAACTTCTCTGTGACTTACGCTTATAATGAGGAGTACAAACGCGACATCAATATTGATTGGCGCTTGCATAAAACATATATGGGAGCATTTGATTACAACTTCCAGAATAAACCAAAAGAAATCAAACCATTTGATAAAATTCCTGTTATTAAAGATTCAAAATACTTACGCTGGTTGAAGGAGTTCAATTTCTATCCAAGCTATAAGCAACTTGGTTTCCACACAGAAATGAATCGCAGCTATGAAACCAGCAGAATCAGAAACAACACCCTCGAACTAACCGGTGTGTATACTGATTTGATCCTGACAACTCAGGTGCAGAAGACTTGGAACTGGAACAGACAATATACATTTAAGTATGACCTTACGAAGAGTCTGAAATTCGACTTCCAAGCTAGTAACACATCGTTGGTGGGTGAGCCTCGTGGTGTCATCGACAAAGAAAATACCGAATGGTACGACGCTTATAAAGATACCGTTTGGACCAATATTCAAAACGGCGGTACGACAACGATGTACAACCACAACACCAGTGTGAGTTACAAGCTTCCGTTCGATAAATTCCCACTCATCGATTTCATCAGCAGTGATGCAAGGTATGCTGCAACTTACCGTTGGGACAGGGCACCATTCACTCAAGATTCACTTGGACATACCATTCAAAATTCGCGTAATCTGCAGTTGAATGCACAAGCGAATTTCGAAACGCTGTACAACAAGGTCCCACTTCTGAAAGCCATCAATACCGGCAAAAAACCGAAAGATGACAAGAAGGATAAAGACAAAGGGAAAGAGAAAGCTGATCCAACCAAGAAGGACGGATTCGGTAAAGATGAAAAAGACAAAGAAGACAAAACAGAACCAATCAATCCATTGCATGCAGGACTTCGTTTTCTCATGATGGTGAGAAATGTATCCGGTACTTACTCCAGAACAGAAGGAATGTTATTGCCTGGTTATGCGCGCAAAACCCAGGCGATAGGTATGGATCAGAATTTTGATGCACCAGGATATCCATTCATCTTTGGTCAACAGAATACAGATATTTGGGGAAATGACACTGGAGAAAACTTTGCTGTAAATGCTGCACAAAACAACTGGTTGGTTCATCTCCCAACGTTGAATACGCAGTACAGTGAGACCTACTCGGAAACCTGGAATTATAAAATCAATTTGGAACCGATCAAAAGCTTCAAAGTTGAAATCACCGCGAATAAAACGGAAGGTCGCAACCTTACCAGTTTCTTCAGGCAAGATGATCTCAGCGATGATTATGTATTCGATTCACCAATGGAAACCGGAAATTTCAGTGCTTCAGTAATTACCTGGGCATCTGCTTTCATGAAGGATGACAAGGACAATGGATGGAACAATCAAGCATTCATCAATTTCCTTGGAAACAGAACGTTGTTCTCTGATGTACTCAATTCTGAGAGCTACAACGAATCCGGCCCACAAACCAACGGCTATTATTCTGGTTGGGGACCAACGAGTCAGAATGTGGTTATCCCTGCCTTCATTGCAGCATACACAGGAAAAGACCCAAACGAGGTTTCAACCAATCCTTTCAAAACAAAAGTTCAACCGAACTGGAGTGTGACCTATGATGGATTATCTAAACTTCCATCCATCAAAAAATACTTCAAACAGTTCAATGTAAAACACTCGTATAAATCAACCATTACAACGAGTTATGTAAGCAATTTGAATTTTGTTGGAAATGCCTCAGGTCTGCCAACCACTGTCGATCAGAGCGCTTTCCCGAGCTACATCACCCAACGTCCGATCAATAACGTAGCAATTGCCGACCAATTCCCTCCTTTCAGTCTTGATATGACTTTACAAACGAAGAAATCGAAAACTCCTGAAAAATCAAATGAACCACAAGTGAAATTTGAGTACAAAAAGGACAGAACTGTAGGATTGGGATTGACCAACTATCAGATTACTGAAACAAAAAGTAATTCGATTACCATCGGACTTGGCTACAAAATCATGGAGGTTCCTAATCCATTTGGAAGGAAGAAAGGAAGTAAACTTCCTATCAAACTCATGAAGAATACCAACATCAATTTCAGGGCAGACCTTACGGTACGTGACAATGTCACCATCATTCGCAAAATGGTGGAAGAAACATCACAACCAACAGCTGGCCAGAGATTGTATAGCTTGAAAACAAGCGCTGATATGGCGGTGAATGAAAAACTCACCATCAGATTCTTCTACGATCACCAATTAAATAGACCAAAAATTTCAACATCATTCCCGACTTCGAATATCTCCACCGGTATTTCACTCCGCTTTAGTCTGAACAATTAATTTCAAACTGAATCATTCTGATTGCTCAACAGGAGAAGGGCATCCAGATGACAACAGGAGCATGAAAGGAACATTCATTTCGAATTTGATTTTACTTGTAGGTTTAAATCTGCTGGTAAAACCTTTGTACCTTCTAGTTGTTGAAGCCGAAATACAAAATCGCGCAGGTGCCGAAGAATTCGGAATGTATTTCGCCCTTTTGAACATTACATTCATTCTGAACATCATTACGGATCTAGGTATCACCAATCACAACACCCGAATGATTGCAAGTGAAGCCAGTATTCAATCCAGCCAACTCATGAAAATGATGAAGCTGAAAGCATTATTGGGAATATTGTTTATGGCTGCGTTATTTATTACTGGATTCGTTCTACAATACAACGCACATCAAATTTATTTGCTCGTTATCCTTGGCATAAGTCAGGTTTTTGCATCTGCTATTTTATTTCTAAGGTCATATCTCACAGGCATGCATTTATTCAAGCATGACAGTGTCATATCAATTTTGGATAAAATCATTTTACTTGCATTGATGACGTGTCTGCTTTTGATTCATCACGATACCTTCAAAGTCGAATGGCTCATTTATGGACAGCTCATTGCCTATGGATTAACCTGTTTAGTAGCCATTGGGATGATATCCAGAAAATATGACAAGCAACAAAATTCCTCAGACACCAGTTGGATCAGCGTTCTCAAAGATTCCACACCATACGCCACTCTCATCATCATTTCCATGTTTGCATATCGCACCGATACAGTCATGCTCGAGCGGATGAAAGGTTCAATGGATGCCGGAATTTACGCCATGGGATTCAGATTCTTTGAAGCGCTGAACATGATATCGTATTTGTTCGCTGTGCTATTACTCCCAATGTTCACAAGAATGTTGTCCAAAAGAGAAGATGTCACAGCATTAATTCACACTGGACTCAAAATCATGTTCACGGGTACATGGACAGTTGTCTTGTTATCATTCGTGGTAGGTGAAGGTCTACTCTCCATGGTATATGACCACCACATTGAAGAGGCAAGTCTTCCATTCGTTTGGCTGATGATCAGTGCTATGTTTTTCTCGCTTCAATACATCACAGGCACATTAATCACGGCTTCAGGAAAAATGAAGATTTTGATCATGGTCGCAACGATCGGATTGTTGTTTAATCTCAGTATGAATATTCTGCTCATACCTCGATATGGTGCAGAAGGCTGTGCGAAGGCGAGCGCCATCACCCAAGGATTGATGTTCATTGCGCAATTGATCTATGTATCGAAACATTTCAACCATAAAACACTCTGGCCGGAGTATATACGCGCCATTGCCTATGTGGTCTTAAGCACTTTACCTTGGGCATTTCAAGGCATTCGCAGCTATGCTGTGGTGCATCCCACAGTCGCCATCGTATCCTGTGGGCTCATTTGTTTGCTCGCTGCCTATGCCACAGGTATGCTCGAATACAAGCCATTTCTGGTGCTTTTAAAAAGTCGCTTTCAACGTGAAGAAACTTAGAACACCTGACCACATAAAAACTAAATTTGCCCATCAACGAATATGAATGAACATATGAGTGAAAATAAAGAAAACATGGTTGATTCACTCGAATCAACCAACCTGATCGTCCTGTTATACAAATGGCGCAAACCAATCATCATCGTTTGCGCAGCAGCAGCGATTGTGTCAGCGGTAGTGAGCCTTCTCATGAAAGAACGATACAAAAGCGCGGTCGTTTTATATGCTGAACAACAGCACTCATTCGGAGCTCAACTTCTTGAAGATGTCCAAAAAGAAGACATTCTCACATTCGGTGAAGAAGAAGATGCTGAAAGACTTCTGCAGGTCATCAATTCTGACCAAGTAAGAAACCGCATCATTGAGAAGTATCAATTGTGGGATGTCTACAAAATCAAAAAAGACCAACGTGGAGCGAACACTTTGATCGCACGTGAATATCAAGACAACGTTTCTGCGAAGCTGACCAAATTCGGTTCTGTGGAAGTTGCAGTTCTCGATGAAAGTCCTGACAGGGCAAGAGATATGGCGAATGACATTGCCATTTTTGCCGATTCTGTTTCGAATAAAATGCGCAGTGCGCGCGCAACAGAAGCATTTCGATATGCTGAAACTTCATTACTCAACCTACAAAATGAAGTGAAGGTGATGGAAGATACGATGCGTGTATTGAGAGAAATGGGCGTGTATAGCTACACCGATCAAGTTGCGGCTCTGACAGAAATGTACGGAACAGCAATTGCAGGTGGTCACCCAGATCGAGCGCAACAGATCAAAAATCAACTTGACTTTTTATCGAAATATGGTACCACTTTCATCAGACTTGAGTCGAGTCTTAAGGAGTCTTATGAAAAGCTTGCTGTCCTGCGTAAAAGATATGATCTCATGAAAATTGACGTCGAAAGCAATATTCCTGTAATGCGTATTGTAGACTTCGCAAGTGCTGCTGATAAAAAATCATTCCCTATCCGTTGGCTGATTGTGACCATGAGCACCGCATCGGCCTTTGTGTTTACTGTGATTTTCCTGCTATTCTGGGATAACATCAAAAAACTCCGCAGCGAAGGCCGAATCTGACGTAAAGCATGACAAACGCGATTACACTTCGCTGGCTATACATAGCTTCCGGGGCATTTATCGCCCTGTTTGCTGCTGGTCTTTATTTTGACTTTCCCTATTTGCTTCTCATTCCGGGAGTCATGGTTGTGCTATGGACGGCATTCTTTAAGTTGGAATACCTCCTGCTGTTTATCACATTCTTCACTCCCCTTTCAATCAATTTGGAAGATTTAGAAATAGGCGGAGTGGGCATGTACCTTCCTACTGAACCTCTCTTATTCGGAATACTTCTTCTTTTTATTTTCAAATTACTGACAGGAAAAAGCATTGATAAAAAAATCTTTAAGCATCCCGTCAGTTATGTGATATATGCTTATCTCTCATGGATGGCGTTGACCACCATCACAAGTGAAGATCCGTTGGTGAGTCTAAAATTTATGCTGACGAGAATGTGGTTTATCGCAGCTTTCTATTTCATAGCAGTGCATGTCTTCAGCAACTTAAATCGCATCAGATCATATTTTTTGTGCTATATACTTCCATTGATGGCCGTGATTGTTTACACGGTTACACGCCACGCCCAATACGGATTCGACAAAGATTCATCACACTGGGTAATGGAACCCATGTTTAAAGATCACACCAGTTATGGTGCAGTACTGGCCATGTTTTTTCCGGTGCTTATCGGAATGTTGATGACCAAAAAAATGAATCTCCTCCTGCGGGTCATTTTGGGAATTTGTTTTATCATTCTCACAACAGGACTTGTTCTTTCCTACACGCGCGCCGCCTGGATTTCCATCATTGGTGCTTCAGCCATTCTCGCCATTTTCTTGTTGAAAATAAAACTCAGAACACTTCTCGCAGCAGTAGTCCTTGCTGCTTCGTTTTTGGCAATTGGTTGGGAAGACATTAGTATTTCACTACAGCAGAACAAACAGGAAAGCAGTGATAAACTCGATGAACACGTTTCATCTATTTCAAATGTTTCTTCTGATGCGAGCAATCTAGAACGCCTCAACCGATGGAATTGTGCCATCGAAATGTTTAAGGAAAGACCTCTGTTGGGCTGGGGACCGGGTACATATCAATTCGTTTATGCCCCATTCCAAAGAAGTAAAGACAGAACGATTATTAGCACCAATCAGGGAGATGGGGGCAATGCTCACAGTGAATATCTCGGCCCACTCAGCGAACAAGGATTCCCTGGAACCATACTCGTATTGATTCTCCTCTACACGATTTCATCGCTTGCCTTCAGATTGTTCTATAATCTGGATTCTTATTATTTGAAAACCATGGTTGCATCAGTATACCTTGGCTTAATGACTTATTTCATTCACGGTGTTCTGAACAATTATCTCGATACGGACAAAGCTTCCATCCCATTTTGGGGATTCATGGCCATTTTAGTTGCGATAGATCTATACCATAAAAAGGAAGTGAAATCGGCTACTGCGGATGTAGAAAATCCTACGTTAAGCTAAGGCCTTCATCATTGCTTCTGCCTTCAGCAAACATTCCATATATTCATCTTCAGGAGAACAACGCGCAGTAATCGCACCTCCCACACTGAAAAGGATTTTATGCATCAATTCATCATAGATTAAACTTCTGATGACCACGTTGAAATCAAAATTTCCTTCAGGAGAAATAAAACCAATGGTACCCGAATAAAGTCCTCGACGCGTTCTCTCATATTGTTCAATCAATTCCATGGCTCTCACTTTTGGAGCACCGGTCATGCTACCCATCGGAAATGTATCGCGTATCAATTGACTGAATCCAGTTTCCTGATGCACTTCGCTTTTGATGGTAGACACCAAATGGTGTACTGTCTTAAAACTCTTCACACCATACAATTCTTCTACCAGAACAGAACCGCGCCTAGCAGATTTAGACAGGTCATTGCGAACCAAATCCACAATCATAACATTTTCCGAAATTTCCTTTTGACTATTTCGCAATGCATTCTTCAAAAAAGCATCTTCCACTTCGTCTTTGCCTCTGCGCATGGTACCTTTAATGGGTTGCGATTGAACCGAATTGCCTGTTCTCGACAAGTAACGTTCAGGTGATCCACACATCACATGCAAATGATTCATACGTAAATAAACAGAATGTGGTGCTTCAGTAATTCCATACAATTTCCGGAAGATGTCCAAAGAACAATTCAATTTGGCTGCAGCATGAAACTGCTGACAATAGTTCACCTCATAAATATCTCCACGATGAATGTGATGAAGCAATGCGTTGACAGATTCGAGGTATTCTGATTTAGACTGAACTGGTTGAGGACTGATATCAAAACTCTCTTCTATTGTGTGCCTTTCAAAAAGGTCATCCAAAGACCCATTCCAATGGCCATGAATTATTTTCGTGTGTCCGTCCTTTAGTATAGCAACGCACGCCGGAACGAAAAAATGAATGTCCGGAACTGGAATGTGTGTTTCATTGGCTGATGTCAACTTCTCGATACCATTTTTCGCATCATAAGAAATGAAACCAAAAATCCAAGTACGATGTTTTGAAATCCACGCATCAAGGTTCGCCCAACAAGAAAAATCCGCATCCTGAACCCTGAAATGATCCACTGCTCCCAAGGCAATGAGGGAATAATCGCGGTCCTCGTTGGGAGGCATTAAAACCACATATTCTGGTAATTCCTGATTGGACATCGGGCAAATCTAATCAACGCCGTAATTTTGCCTTCAAAACCCCCTTCCGAACCGGATGGGGGCTAAATGTTTTGATAGTACGCTATGTTTATTTCCGATTTCAGAAAAATATACCAAAGTGATTCAGGTTGCTTATCGCTTCAATCCAGTATCGAAAAGCCTGCGGCAAAAGTTCATATTCGCGGAACTGTGGGGTCGGCGAGGTGTTTTATTGCAGATAGTGTAATCAACGCCAGAAAAGGGTTTCATCTCTTTTTGCTGAATGACAAAGAAGAAGCCGCATATTTTCTGAATGATCTGGAAGGTATCACAGGTGTGAATAAAGATGAAAAGGCCCAGTTGGATGCTCCATACAGACTTTTATTTTTCCCGAGAAGTGCGCGGATTGCTTATGAACCAGAGCAAACAGACAATGCGAATGTGGCAATGCGCGCAGAAGTGCTCAATGAAATATCCAGATTGCGCAACGAAACGTCAGCTGATGCCAAACCTGTTTGTGTGATATCGTATCCGGAAGCGATTTCGGAAAAAGTCATTACTAATAGAGAATTAGATAGTGCAACTTTCGAAATTCATCAAGGCAATACACTTGATCATGACTTTGTAGATGAATGGATGCATACCTACGGTTTTGCCAAAGTAGATTATGTCTATGAGCCTGGACAATATGCGATTCGAGGAGGAATCATCGATATTTTTTCGTTCAGCTTCGATCATCCTTATCGCATCGAGTTGTTTGGAAATGAAGTGGAGAGTATCAGGAAATTTGAACCGGATACTCAACTCAGTGTAGCTAAAATGACACGCGCTACGATCGTTCCAGACGTTAGCAATCGCGTGACAGAAGAGGCAAGAGTATCTCTTCTCGATTTTATGCCAACCGACACTATCATTTGGTTGATTGATACCGAGGGTGCGCTTGCTATGATGGACAATATGCTTGAAAAGGCACAAACACAATTTGAAAAAATCAAAGGTCTATTCGAACATCCTGAACCGGGATTGTTGTATCTCGATAAAACAACCTTATTCAAAGAACTTGGAATTCGTCGTGTCATAGAATTCGGCTCTCAGAGAAAATTCACCGAAGGCCAAGTGATCAATTTCGAACACGATCCTCAACCTGCATTCAACAAAAACTTTGACATGCTTGGCACCAACCTCGCCAATCATGATAAACAAGGTTATCAAAATGTCATTGCAGCTGGGCAACCAAAGCAAATCGAAAGGTTGTATCAAATATTTCAGGATAAAGATCACGCAGTACATTTTACACCACTCACCATAGAACTTTCCGAAGGCTTCATCGATAAACAAAATAAATTACTGGTTTATACAGACCATCAAATTTTCGAGCGATACCATCGCTTCCGGCTTAAAGAAGGCTTTAAGAAAAACAAAGAAGCCATCACCATCAAGGAGATTATGGCGTTGCAACCAGGTGATTTTGTGGTGCACATTGATCATGGTGTGGGTCAATTCTCCGGTCTTCAGAAAATAGATGTGAACGGAAAGGAACAAGAAGCCATCAGGCTCACTTATAAAGGTGGAGACATACTCTATGTGAGCATTCACTCACTTCATAGAATTTCAAAATATGTAGGTAAAGAAGGTTCCGTTCCTTCGATGGACAAACTCGGCAGCAATGCTTGGCAAACACTCAAAAGAAAAACTAAGACGAAAGTCAAGGAGATTGCCTTTGATCTCATCCGTCTTTACGCCAAAAGAAAAGCAACCAAAGGACACGCGTATCAACCCGATTCATATCTCCAAATTGAGTTAGAAGCCTCATTCATGTATGAAGATACACCGGATCAATTGAAAGCTACCATTGCCGTAAAAGAAGATATGGAGAGTGAAGCACCGATGGACCGATTGGTCTGTGGTGATGTCGGATTTGGTAAAACAGAAGTCGCTATGCGTGCTGCATTCAAAGCGGCTACTGATGGAAAACAGGTGGCTGTGCTTGTGCCCACCACAATTCTCTCATTGCAACATTACAAAAGCTTCTCTGCAAGATTTCGCGATTTCCCTGTGACTGTTGACTACATCAATCGTTTCAAAAGTGCTAAACAACAAACCGAGACATTAAAAAAACTGGAAAAAGGAGATATAGACATCATCATTGGAACGCATGGTTTGGTTTCTCAGAAAGTAAAATTCAAGGAACTCGGATTGTTGATCATCGACGAAGAACAGAAATTCGGAGTTGCCGTGAAAGACAAGCTGAAAACACTCCGGGCAAATATTGACACATTAACCCTCACCGCCACTCCGATACCAAGGACATTGCAATTTTCAATGATGGGCGCCCGCGACCTAAGTATCATACAAACCGCTCCACCAAATAGACATCCCATTCAAACGGAACTCAGACCATTTCATGAAGAAGTTATCAGGGATGCCGTGAGTTATGAAATACAAAGAGGCGGACAGATTTTTTTCGTACACAACAGGGTACAGAATCTTCGCGAAATTGCTGGTATGATTCAGCGACTTTGTCCTGATGCCCGTGTTGGAATTGCTCATGGGCAAATGGCCGGACATGAACTTGAAGATGTGATGAGCAATTTTATTGAAGGTGCTTATGATGTACTGGTGAGTACTGCGATTGTCGAAAGCGGAATTGACATTGCGAATGCCAATACGATCATCATCAACGATGCCCATCATTTTGGCATGAGCGATCTGCATCAATTGAGAGGACGCGTCGGAAGAAACAATAAACACGCATTTTGCTATCTGCTTTGTCCCCCACTTCACTTACTCACTGAAGATGCGAGAAAAAGATTACAAGCGATAGAACAATTCAGTGATCTCGGATCCGGATTGCACATTGCGATGCGAGATTTGGACATACGCGGAGCTGGTAATTTGCTTGGTGGAGAACAAAGCGGATTCATCAATGACATCGGATTTGAGACCTATCAAAAAATACTCAATGAAGCGATTGATGAATTAAAACAAGAACACTTCAAAGATCTTTATGAAGAAGAAATTCGACGGTCTGAAAATTTCGTTCGAGAAACAGTTTTAGAAACTGACTTTGAAATTTTGATTCCAGATGAATATGTGGGCAGTATCACCGAGCGTATAGCTCTTTATAAGGAACTAGATGAAATCAACTCAGAAAATGGGATGGAAGAATTTTCTAAAAATCTCATTGACCGTTTTGGAGAAATACCATCACCTACCCTAGCATTGATTGACACCATGCGATTGAGGTGGATGGCACGAGAAATTGGATTCGAAAAACTTGTGCTAAAAAGTGGAAAGATGATTGGATATTTCATCAACAAAGAAGACTCGCCATTCTATCAAAGTGAAAAATTCTCGCACATATTGGAATTTATCAAAAAGAATCCATCCGCAGGCAAAATGTATGAAAAAGATAAAAGCCTCAGAATGTCATTTGATCACGTAACGGAATTGAAAAGAGCGGTAAACATTTTACACTCTATGATTGATGGAAGAAAAATTCAATCCCCATCATGATGGATACTTGACCTTGCGGTATTCGGGATCAGACGGCAAATAGATGATGGTTACATTCGTTCCCGGTTCGTATAAAGGCTGCCCTTCACATCGCTCATCAGCGCGGAAAGAAATCTTATTTCCCCCTTCGGGAATGAACTCGATGAGTGGATAATAATATCGCTTACCACCTTCTGTGGCGGACATCCAATTGACAATAACACCAGTTGCTTCTTTCTTTTGAATGGCAAACATGATATTCTTCCGATACCAATAGTAGATGCCGATAAGCAAAGCGACGATTAAACCCGCGTATACATATTGTTCTGCCGTAAACTTATCCATGTAGATTCCTTTTGAACTGCAAAAATGAATCATCGCAGGCAATATTGTTTCAAATAATCTCCACCAAATTTTTCCAGCTAAAAAAGAAAACCCGGTACTTGAAACAAGTACCGGGTCTACCAAATCACAATTTGGGAATATTTCGGTGCTTAGATTCCCATTCGGAGCAATGCCCTTTCACCGGTATTAATATCGATGATTTCGATAAGTGCATTGGCTGCATATCTTCTTTCACTAAAGGTGATGGTCTGTCTTTCATAAGTGCCTGTAATTGGCTCAATCAGTTGTTGACCGAGTACATTGTAAGCGGTAATTCTAAGTGAGCGCTCATGATCAAAATAGAACATGATTTGTACGCCATTGTCGGTAAGTGACCCTATCAATTCCGATCCGAGTCCAGAACCATCATCCTTCGGATTGGTCACTTGAATGGTCTTCGTAAATACCGATTCACAATCTTCATCGGCCACTTTTAATGTTACTTCATAAATTCCTTTTGCATTATACAAGTGTGATGGATTTGACTCTGTGCTGATTTGTGTGGCATCTCCAAAATTCCAGATATATGATTCACTTCCTTCACTGGTATTGAAGAAATCAACTTCAGCGGCTCCATTCATCAATTCAAATCGATCATACAATGTTTCGAAACCACCTTTGAGTGGGCTCGCCACCGGCACATTCACAGTAAACTGCGATTGACAACCTTTGGCATCTGTAACGAAAGCCACATATTCGCCATGTGAAAGTGCTTCAAGGGTTGATCCCATTTCACCATTGCTCCATACAACATCGTAGGGCGCTGTTCCACCCGCAATATTCATGGCAATACCTCCATCGTCGTCATTGCTACATGAAACTGGAGTCACGATAGAGCTGGTATAGATGGCTTCATCTTCACTGATGTAAACTTCAGCGACAGTTGTTCCACAAACGGATGCTTGATCAATGCTCACATAGTAAGTACCAGGAGCCAATCCAGAAACTTCATCATTGCCAATTAAGTTTTGTGTAACGAGGAAAATTTCACCTTCCGCGTTGAGCCAATTGATATCGACTGGTGTTGTGCTGTTGTTGGCGACAGCTACGCTGCCATTTTCCATACCAGGACAACCCGCGCTGGTTACCGAAGCAACTGATGCTCCACTAACACGCAATTGAAAACGCAATTGCTCCTCACCTGCCTCAAGTTGTAATTCGATGTTATCCTGTAGATTCAATGGATAAACAATACCGGTAAGCAAATCTTCTAACACAACACAAGCTCCATTGGCAAAGGAAGTAAGGCCTTTGTGTGAAATGATGTAGCTACCTGTTGTTCCAACTTCGATTCTCAATGGAATGATGATGCCCGATGTCATATCACCCAACACATTTACAGAGAGGTCTTCACCAGATTCGCAAATTGTAGAAACATAAGGTGCTTCAGAAAGAGGGCTTCTTAATTTATACGCATCAAATTCGCGTTCGAAAAGAGCCGTAGCCTGAGGATTTCTAGCAATGGTTGTCTCATCTGCGTACTGACTGCCCGTGACAGTTAATGTAAACATGCCTTCCGTCAATTCAGTCGACTTGAAAGTACTTTGTTGTGCCGCCTTGCAATCTTCCGTGATTTCCAAAGCAGGTGAAGCTGCATTGGCTACTACGAAAAACGATTGTGATGGAGCAATGTAACGCGAACCGCCATTCGAGGAAACACCTCCAACATAACTCGCATATTGACCTGTTGCAGCATTCCATACATACACTGCGTTGTTGATATTGGTTTTAGTCCATGCTACCGAGTTCCAGTCTATGGTACACGGATATGGATTACCTACCAGATTCCATCCATCAGCTGCTGCATTGCCCGTATTGGTATAAGTAACAGGCAAAGACATATCTCCAGTGATGATCGTTCCATCGACATCAAGATTCATTACACCTGCATTCATAAAAATGAAGTACCCTTTTCCATTTGTGATACTGTTGGTGATATTCGTAGCGCCGACATATCCTGTGTTGATTGCACCCGCCAATGTTTCATCATAATTCTGAACACTGTTGAATGCATAGAGTGGATAATCTGATCCGGTAAATCCTGTTGTTACCAGATCGTCATTCCAATCCTGCAACGTTTTGTTCATCACTGGCGATGAGAGATTCACCCATCCTTGTGCACTTGCTCCATGATAACGTTGAACGGTTACATTGCCGTGCACATCTCCTGTAGCTAATGAGGTAATCATGCCTGTTCCGGAAATATCCGATATCAAGGTGAATCGACCATTAGTGGTCAATGTACCCGAAGTAATATTTACGAGATTTCTTGCACGAACACCTCCAGAAGCCAAACCGACAACTACCCCTTGTGCATTGTCAATGTTGAGGTTGTATACGTTTGCAATGCTGAGACCGGCAATGTTTTGTTCTTCCACACCACTCATTTCGATGGTGGATGTTTGTGCATTGAAAGTTCCACTCACAGTGAAATCACCTTTGATGGTGATTGTCCCAATGGAAGCATTGAAAATACTTCCCAGACTAAGTGTAAAATCGTTGGTGGCCATAGTAGCCCAATCATTGGTAACTGTTACACCAGTATTGATGATAACATCAGTACCTTCACAGATACCCGCCACAGCCATAGGTGCTCCTGCAGGTGTTGTGGACCAAATAGCAGCGGAAGTGTTTCCCGTAGCGACAGCATAGAGTGTTTTGTATCCTTGTGCAATGGTGATGACTGCATCATTCGAAATCGCAATATCACTTACATCAAAATATGGCGCAGAATAACTACCTGTTATTGCAGTTTCATCATCATAGCCATCACCTTCATCATCGATGAGGAGCATGAGATCATCTGGGTTAAAACCCGCGATGCCGGTCATATCAAATCTTAATGTCACGTTGCCCGGATCACCAGTTGAATTAAATTTCCAATTGCGTCCAAGAACTTGAGTGAACGAGCAATTCGAACCACCATATGCTCCAAATCCAACAATGCCATTGTCATTACCACAGATGAGATAATCTCCATCATCCAATGATGATGGACTTCTCACCTCGAGAATATCATCAGGATTCACACTTGAACTTGACAACTGATTCAAGCCGGATGTTGCGACATCACGACCAATACCAAAAATGTCGTTGGTGTAGGAAGGTTCGTTGTAATATAAATGTTCTGAAAGTGGCACCGCTAAACCATACTTCACAGCGAGGTAGGTATGTACCTGTTTCTTTTCTGCATCTGAAAGTAATCTGTTGTATACGATCACTTCTGCTACTTGTCCATTGAATCCATAATTGTCATTACCTCGTCCAATTCTACCTTGTCCGACCTTGGAATAATGCGTCTTATTCGTTCCAGTTCTGGAGTTTAATACCCCATCACGAATATGCCACACCTTTTTACCGGCAGCAGCAGTGAATTGAGCCGCAAGTATCGTCGGAATTTCAGTTGTACTTGAATAAGAGGTTGACCCTAAACTGGCAATATTGCCGTATTGAAAATAACGAATCAAATTGGACCCGGAATATCCCAAACAGAGTCCAACGTAACTGCCGCTTTGCTGCACACCAATGATGTGCTGAAAGCTGTTTCCACTTTGTCTTTTGGTTACGGTGAAAATGGTGTAATCAATATTGTCAATTCCTGAGAGATCGACATTGAAATATCGCGGACCTGTTGTTTTTACAACAGGATTACCATTCATCTGATTTGATTGATACTGCGGCTTCGCAGCAGCTGTTGCCTGACTGGCATTGTTGCCATTAGCGCTTTGATCGGTCCATGAATCAAGATAAGCATTGTCTACTGTTGAAGAAGTTCCGGCATCAGCTTTCAGCCAAACTTCAAGTCCGGCGGATACGCCACCAGGTGATTGAGCTGTACTTGCAAGAGCAGCTGAAAATAAAGTCCAGATAAATAGTGCCTTTTTTTTCATGACAGTGCTTGCCTTTTTTTGAAATAGGGTCAACATTTCAATAGGGGGGTGTTTAGGTTATTGCACCCCTGTACGAAGCACGTTCCCGAAATGTTTCGGAAACCCAGATTAAAAACAATCCACAAACTTCAAGTGCTTTATGATCAGGATCAGAAAAAAGCAACAGGGCAACCACATGGATTGCCCTGCCTAACCTAACTTTAAACAAACATCACCAGCACGGGTGATGCTTCATCTTCAATTTTATGACTTCACGTGGTCTTCAATTTAGCATTGATTCTTGACCGCTCGTGAAGTGTATAGGGTGGATATACATTTACAACGTTAAATATTCCGATCAGGAACGGTTCAAAAGTGAGTAAGAATTACCGAAGTCACAGAACTGTCTGACACGAGATGTTAACGCCGCAGTGTGAATTCCTGAAAATCACGCTATTCAAGGTATTTAAGACATGCAACAAGTAGTCCAAGGCATCATTTTACACAGTATCCGGTATTCGGACAGCAGGTTTATTGTCAGGATTTTTTGCAAGACGCATGGACTTAAGCCATTTATGGTGTCGGCTGGTTCTAAAAACGGATCAGGCGTTTTACAAATTCTGCAACCCATGAATGTGGTTGAATTTGAATCTTCCATCAGAGAGAATCAACAAATTCAAACCATGCGAAACATTCGCATCGCTCATCCTTTGCATCAGATTTATGTAGATCCGGTGAAAAGCGCCATGGTCATGTTTTTGAATGAGGTGCTATATAAAACCATGGCCGATGATTATGTCAATGATCGCTTTTTTCAATTCTTGAAAAATGCTGTTTTACTCTTGGATGATTCCATTGATCCAAGAAATTTCCACTTATGGTGTTTGCTTGAAATATGCAGACATTATGGGTTCTACCCACAGACAGACCCAGATGGCGCCACTGAGTATTTTGATTTAAGTCAAAGTATATTTTGCAGACATACGCCAACCCATCCATTTTTTATCGAAAAAGAAGATGCACTCCATTTATATCGCATACTAGAATTGGAATGGCCACAAATGCAAGACATGCAACTTCACGGCACCCTTCGCAAAAACCTTCTGAATGCACTTGTGCGGTATGTTCAACTTCACCTTGAGAATCAACGTGAAATCAAATCACTGGAAATTCTTCATGAGGTATTTCATTAATGGACTATGCTGTGAACTCTCTTCAGTTTCCAAGTGTGCAACACGAACATCAAGTGAAGATTAGGAAAGGTTACAAGATTTTGTTTCAGATTATTTTATGACAAGAAACCATTGAGTCCTGTAAAAAATGCCCTCCAGATTCCAGCTGGTCAACTATTTTCGCCCCTGAATGAGATTTGCGGAAATCATAGGACAAGATGAAGTAAAAACAAGGCTGCGCATGGCCTTTGAAGAAGGTCGAATCGCCCATGCTTTGATGTTCCTCGGCCCTGAAGGCAGTGGCAATCTTGCGCTAGCGCTTGCTTTCGCACAATATGTTTCGTGTGAACATCGAACCGAAACTGATTCATGCGGTCAATGTTCAAATTGCCGTGGGTTTGCAAATCACCAATATCCGGATCTATACTATACATTTCCTTTTTTCAATGTGGGCGACAAAGCCACCACGTGTCAGGATTGGATGAAAGACTGGCGGGAATTTCTCCAGCGTTCACATTATGGAGGACTCGACGAATGGCGCGACAGCATCACCAAAGACAATAAACAATTGCATATTTCGGTGTATGAAGCGGCCAATATCATTCATCAGCTTTCCTTAAAAAGTTTTAGTGGCAGACATAAATTCCAATTGATCTGGATGGCCGAATTCCTCAAACCGGATACGGCCAACAAACTTCTGAAAATCGTAGAAGAACCACCGGAAAAAACCATTTTCCTTTTTGTGGCTTCGAGTACAGAAAACCTGCTTCAAACTATTCTGTCAAGGGTACAGGTCATTCACATTCCAAGGATTCAAGACCATGAAATTCGGACACGACTTGTTCAACTTGGTGCTACAGAAGCTCGTTCTACAGAAATTGCGCACTTCGCACATGGCGATTGGAACAAGGCTACCCGACTTCTGGCCACTGAAAATCCTGATGAAAACTTTGCCATTCAATTTCAAACCTGGATGCGGAATTGTTACAAAAAAGATGTGATTGCCTTGGTCAAATGGTCAGACATGATGCATGCACATTCGCGAGAGGATCAAAAGCACTTTATTCAATATGCCATGGATCAAATCCGTCAAAACCTCATATTGAATTACACCGGTGATGCGATCGTTCGGATGAATCAGGGTGAAAAGGCCTTTGCCGACAAATTTGCCCCATACATCAATGATTTGAATGCTGAAGACCTGATGGACGAACTCAATGCGGCCTATCGCGACATCAGCCAGAACGTGTATTCCAAGCTGGTTTTCACTGATCTTTCGATGAAAGTACACTATATGCTGGTGCGCAAATAACTTCCATCCACGACGCTCTGGGGATACATTCATGGTCATCCGCAAACTTCATCTCAATTCCTCGTAAATTTGAACCTTCATCACGAATCGGACCTGGTCCGGATAAGTGTCTATCATATATTAACAATCAAAAGAATCCTGCTCCCTCCGGGGCGCAGCGTGGGGAGATATAAAAATGGGATGTTCAAGTTGTTCTACTGGCAGCGATGGCTTGCCAAAAGGATGCAAAAACAACGGGGCCTGCGGCACTTATGGCTGCAATAAACTAGAGGTCTTCGACTGGCTTGCGGGTATGGAATTACCCGATGGTCAAAAGCCTTTTGACATCGTAGAAGTGCGATTCAAAAACAGCCGAAAAGGATTTTATCGAAATGCCACTAATCTGGAACTCTATCCTGGCGACGTCGTTGCTGTGGAAGTTTCGCCGGGTCACGATATCGGTGTCGTAAGTCTCACAGGTGAATTGGTGCGCGTACAGATGAAGCGCAAAGAAGTGAAGGACAATTACGAAATCAAAAAAATATACCGCAAAGCCAAAGAGGATGATATCGCCAAATGGCAGGAAGGACGCAAAATCGAACAACAAACGATGATGCGTGCCCGTGAGATTGCACGCAGTCTCAACCTCGATATGAAATTGAGCGATGTGGAATATCAAGGTGATAAAAGCAAAGCGACATTTTTCTATACCGCTGATGATCGCGTCGACTTCCGTGAGCTCATCAAAAGATACGCAGAGGAATTCCGAGTGAGAATCGATATGCGCCAAATCGGATATCGTTTTGAAGCCGGAAGATTGGGTGGTATTGGCAGTTGCGGTAGGGAATTGTGCTGTTCTTCATGGCTCACCGATTTCAGAGCAGTGAGTACAAGTGCTGCACGATATCAGCAATTGTCGCTCAATCCGGCCAAACTCGCCGGTCAATGCGGAAAACTGAAATGTTGCCTCAACTATGAGTTGGATCAATACGTAGAAGCGATGAAGGATTTTCCTTCCGTGAATACAAAACTGCACTTGCCTAAAGGATTGGCGGTGCACTTCAAAACAGACATTTTCCAGCGAACCATGTATTTCATTTATGATGGCCAACCTGGAGAAGCACCTTTTCCACTGAGTATTGAAGCCATCCACGAAATCATCGATCGCAACAAAAAGGGTATTGCAGTTGAAACACTGGAAGATTTCCTTGAAGAAGTTGTTGCCGAAAAAGAAACCGATTTCGCTGAAGTAGTTGGTCAAGATAGCCTTACCCGATTCGATCGTAAAAAAGGTAAACCCAAAGGCAATCCAAATCGTCGTGACCGCAGACCTGATGGACAGAGGTCAGGTGAACCCCGCGACAATCAACGTCAGGGACCGCCAAAACCATCACAAGGCAAGGATTTACGTCCGCCAGGTCAAGGCCAACAAAAACAACAAGGTCCACCTCCACAAAAGGCAGGTCAACAAGAAAATCGCAACAGGCCAAACAGACCTCCGGGAAACAAACGTCCTGAAAGGAATGAGCCGCGAACCAATGATGGCAAACCTCCGGTAAACAGACCACCGCAAAATAGGCCACCACAGGAAAGACCTCCCCGAAAGGACAATCCTGAGAATCCGAAGCCGAATACTCCGCCCCAGCCATAATGATGAAAGCATTCTACCCAACAGCCATCAGAAATTTTATGGGCCCTATTATCGTGTTGGCCTTATTCGCCTTTGGTCTTGTTTCATGCGACTCAACGGTGATCTATGAAGAAAACTGTCCTATCCCCGCTGCTGTATGGAAAGCAACAGAACCCGCGCATTTCGAATTCGAAGTAAACGACACCCTTACGCTGCATAATTTTTATGTCAATCTGCGCAATGGTGAAAATTATCCTTACAGCAACATCTATTTTTTTATAGATATGGAATTTCCCAATGGCAAAAAATCAATAGATACTGTTGAATGTTTTCTTGCAGACAATACCGGGAAATGGCTTGGAACAGGCGTAGGAGATATTCACGACAATCGGTTCCTTTACCAACATGGCAAACAATTTCCCATGGCAGGTCTCTACAAAATCGATATCAGACAAGGAATGCGGGTGGATCAACTCGAGGGCATCTTCGATGTAGGATTCAGATTGTCGCGTACGAAATAATTTGAATCATTTGCGCTGATTCAAAACTCTGGTGAAAATTTCACCAAACTGGTAAACATCTTCAAATGAATTGTACATCGGTACGGGGGCCATCCTGATGACATTCGGCTCACGCCAATCCACGATCACTCCATTTCTGAATAATTCTGCAACAAGTGATTTATCACTGCCGTCCACGATGATGGACAATTGACATCCGCGTTGTTCTGGATCTTTTGGCGTGATGATATTGAGTTTCTGTCCCTGTGGCTTTTTCAACTTCTGCAAGGATAAACTCGAGATAACCGGTGAGCTTTATAGACTTGGTACGCAATTCGGTCATACCTACTTCGGCAAACAAAACCAAAGCTGCACGATGCACAGCCATACTGAAGACAGGTGCATTGCTCATGCTCCAAGCTTCTGCGCTTAACATTGGATCAAAGTCAGGCCGCATTTCAAAACGCGTTTTCTTGTTATGGCCCCACCAACCAGCAAGTCGCAATAAATCTTTGTTTTTCACATGACGGTCATGGATGTAAACGCCACCCACACTCCCAGGACCACTGTTCAAGTATTTATATGTACACCAACAAGCGAAATCTACACCCCAATCATGAAGTCGCAAGGAAGATTTCCGGCAGCATGTGCAAGGTCAAATCCGGCCATGGCTCCAACTTCATGTGCCCTTTCTGTAATGCTTTTTATATCGAAAAATTGACCGGTGAAATAATTCACAGCACCAAAACAAACGAGAGCAAGTTCTTCACCAAGCTCATCTATTTTCGATAAAATATCTTCTGTGCGAAGTGTCAATTCGCCTTCTCGGGGTTGCATTTCCACAAGAACATCATCGGGATTCAAACCATGAAGTTTCGCGTGTGAGGCAAACGAATATTGATCAGATGGAAATGGTTTGGTTTCGAAAAGAATCTTCCTTCGTTTGCCTTGAGGTTGATAAAACGAAATCAGCAACAAATTCAAATTGACTGTGAGTTGATTCATGATCACCACTTCCTGCAACAATGCTCCAACCAAATCGGCAGAAGGTTGGGACAGATCTTCGTGGTAGCTGTACCATGGATGTTGCGCCAGAAAATGTCCTTCAACACCATATTTCTCCCAGTCGTCACACTCGCGCATCAAAGCTTCGCGAACACCAACAGGCTGAAGTCCAAGACTATTCCCCGTAAAATAGAGCATGTTACGCCCTTCGTGTTGGGGAAATTGATACTGTGAGCGATATGCTCTCATGACGTCGCGTTCGTCGTGAACCAACGCAAAATCAAGGTTATTTTCATATTTCATGACAATCGATATTTTGTTAGAGAACTATCTTGCGCACCCCGGCAAGATAAATTCTGAAAACGCCGGCAAGGAAAGAAATAATTTTTCATCAAAGCCATGAATACGATTTTATCGAAGAAACTTTTTGAAAAAGCCCGAACATTTTTCCCCGGGGGAGTGAATTCACCAGTTCGTGCATTTAAATCAGTAGGTGGTACACCATTGTTTATGGCAAAAGGTGAAGGTGCATACCTCACCGATGAAGATGGAAATACATTCATTGACTATTGTTGTTCTTGGGGCCCTTTGATTCTGGGGCACGCAAATCCGAAAGTCGTGCGCGCCATTTCGGAAACTGCTGCACTCGGAACAAGTTTTGGAACGCCTACCAAACTGGAAAATCAATTGGCGGAACTCATTCTATCGAATCATTCACGGATTGAGAAAATGCGTTTTGTAAGCAGTGGCACTGAAGCCGTGATGAGCGCGATCAGACTGGCGCGTGGATATACCGGAAAAGACAAAGTGATCAAATTTGAAGGTTGTTATCACGGCCATGTCGATAGTCTTTTGGTGAAAGCCGGCAGCGGACTCGCAACACTTGGCACGTCTACTTCGGCAGGTGTTCCTGAAGCGTATGCCAAAGAAACCATTGTGTTGCCACTCAACGATAAAGCTGCTCTCGATGAAATTTTGACCACTTATCACAATCAGATTGCCGTCATCATCATTGAACCGATACCAGCAAACAACGGCCTACTTCTTCAGGAAGGAGACTTTCTGAGATACTTACGTGAAGTTTGTACCCGAGATGGTATCCTCTTGATGTTCGATGAAGTCATCAGCGGATTCAGGGTTGGATTCGAAGGTGCGGCTGGGTACTATGACATCACACCGGATATTTTTTCTTTCGGAAAAATTATTGGAGGTGGTATGCCGGTTGGCGCCTATGCATCTCGTGCAGAAATCATGAATCATGTCGCTCCAGAAGGCCCGGTATATCAGGCAGGAACATTGTCCGGGAATCCAGTTGCTATGGCTGCAGGACTTGCACAACTGAACGAATGTCTGCGACCGGGGTTCTATGAAGAATTAAAGGAAAAAACGGACTATATGGTAAATCAGGTAATGGCCAAACTTCAACCTAAAAATGTTCCGTTCAGGATATTTAGCGTTGGAAGTATTTTCTGGATTTCATTTTCCGATAAAAAATCGATTCACCGCAGTGATGAAATTGACGCGGACAGCATGTCAAAATTTTCTCCATTTCACAAACACTTGCTCGAACGCGGAATCTATCTTGGACCAAGTGGTTATGAGGTCGGCTTCATTTCATCCGCTCATACGATCAAAGACCTCGACACCACCATCGATGCCATGGTGAGTGGTGTATGTGAAGTATTTCAGGTTTGATTATTTCTTGGTGAGTATCCAGATAAGGATACCCGTTGCTGATCCTCCAAGGGAACCTTGCATGGCCTTGAATAATTTTCTCGAACGTGCCGGAGGTTCGTAACCATCCGCATAGAAATCATTGTACTTATAATCAGGACTACTCATAGTACTTTCCTTGATCTTGATTTTCGGTATCAATTGAAAAAGTGTATAAGCCAAAGGCGGACCCAGAGCCGAAATGACACCATCCTGCCCGATGTAGCCAATGACCCCACATATGATAAAACCTGCTGCGAATGTTGGCCAAGCCTTGAAATTATTGCGAGCATCCCGCTCACCAGCAAGATAAAAATGCATCTCGTCAACAGTGTAAATGTTTCCCAATGGTTCATCTTGTGCATAAAGAATGACTTCCTTCTCCCCTGCTTTAATCACACTGAACACATCGTTTTTATGAATCTCTCGAACTTTTATTTTGCCATTCTTTTTGGCTAATTCAAAAACGAAAACAGTACCACTGTCTTGCGTGATTCTACAATGGAGTTCCTGACCATTCATCAGCAATAATGTATCCTGCGCCTTCAGTTGGACTGTCAATCCTGCAAAGAGCAGTACAGCAACCAACATGACCATTGAATGAAAATTTGTCTTCACAGAAAAAATCATGACCGCAAAGATGGGTCTTTCATGAGTGTTTTCACTTCACAAAAACAGAGATGACAACAACCGGATGTTATGTTCACACCGGCATTGCCAACGACGCTACCGATAACCTTAAACCACGGATTTGATTCAAAACATTCGAACAAGCCTCTATGGTGCTACCTGTTGTAATGACATCGTCTATCAACAAAACTCGTTTGCCCTCCAAAATTTCTGGATTCCGTACGCCAAAAATGGTCTCTACATTTTTCCATCTGTCATACCTCGATTTTCTGGTTTGACTTTGGGTGAAAACAATTCTACGCAAATGATCCGTAAGCATTTCGCTGCCTAGTGTATGGGACAACCCTTCTGCAATGCAATCACATTGATTGTACCCCCGTAAATAAAGTTTTTTAGGATGAAGTGGCACGGGTATGATGTAATCATATTGATTCATTCTTTGAGATGACACGAGTTCGGTACCGAATAATTTCCCCAATCGTATTCCTACACTTTTGTTCTCTTTGTATTTCAACTCGTGAATCAAACGGTGTACAGTTCCTTCGCGAGGCATTTTCAAAAAAGCTGTTGCAGCTTCAATATCTGTTCTCCCCCAAAAAAGTCGTTCCAATTTGTTGCCCCTTTCATCGTGCATCGCAGTGCGCGGTAATCTTGACTGACAATAAAGACAAATGCTCTCCTCACCTTTCACCAATGATCTGTGACAACCCGCGCAATATGCCGGGAAGAACAAAGCAGAGAAATCTTTTGCGTAGACTGAAAGGTTCATGATGGCCAAAGAAAACTCATCATCGAACTTCCATAAAATATAGGTTATATCGAATAAAACATGCGATAGCCTAACCTTATTTCACCTTCTCCTTGATCTTTTCTACCATCATGACAACAGCAGGACAAACCATAGTATTGCGGTATGTTAGTTCAAGTACTTGAGACATATTCTTGCGATCGGTGTGCGGATATTCCCGACAAGCCTTTGGCCTCACATCATAGATACTGCAGTAGTTGTCTTCTCCCAAAAATGGACATGGCGCTTGATTGAGCACCCAATCATGATCTTCGTCGATATGAAGATATTTTTCAGTAAACAGTGAAGGTCTTACACCAAGGTGTTTGGAAATCCTGTCGATGTCCACGTCACGAAAAATGGGTGAAGTGGTTTTACAGCAATTGGCACATTGAAGACAATCAACTTTAGAAAAAACTTCTTCATGTTGTTCATGAAACAAGTTGTCGAGATCTCTTCTGCGATAAAGTCCTAGGATGAATTTTTTATTCTCCTTATGGAATTGTTTTGCTTTGGCAAGCAATGACTGAAATGACGCAGGTAATGATGACATCAGTTGAAAGGATCGCTGAATGCAGGATTGTTGACAAAACTGGTGTCAGTGAGGGTTTTCAGAAATGCAATCAAGGCAAGTTCATCCAAATCATCCAAAAACAATCCGCCTCCTGCCCCTTCCATAAATGGATCAATGGTGGTAGATACAACACCACCAGAATTGTAATGGAGAAATACGCCGTGCAAATCTGTGAATCTGCCATCATGCATATATGGAGCAGTCAACTCGATGTTGCGCAAAGATGGCGTTTTGAATCTGCCACTGTCCAGCGGATTTCCAGTAATTGCGGCAAGACCGGGATCATTGAAAAAATGTTGATCAAGGCCATTGTTGTGCATCAGGTAATCTCCCATTTGCATTCCACCATGACCATGACAATGAAAACAATCCGCTCCTCCCCAAGGTTGACCAGTATTGGCGTTCATTCCACCTTCGGTGATAAACAAGTTGAATCCGGCATCTTCCAGAGGTGTAAAAGTGTATTCGCCAATTCGCTCACGATCAAACTTTGAATCAGCACTGATCATCGTGCGAAGAAATGATGCCATCGCTTTCGCAGCTCGTTCTTGGGTTATTTCATTTGTTCCGGAAAGCATCTTCAAACAAAGGTGGATAGAGTGGATCATTTTGTAATTCAATGATGGCATTATCCCATGACTCATTCATTTCAATTGGATTCTGTACAGGTTGCTGTACCTGATCTTCGAGTGTTTCTGCCCGACCATCCCAGAAATAATTGTAAGCCCAACCTAGGTTGACAAGCGCCATAGCCTGTCGATTTCCCATCGCACCAGTAATACCAGTGCTAAACTGGTTCGGATCAGAAAAACCATTTTGTGGCAAATGACATGATCCACAACTCTGGGTGTTGTTGCCGCTAAGTTTTTTTTCCCAAAAAAGATACCTCCCCAATGTTACACCCTCGACCGTAAGAGGATTATCAGCGGGAATATCCATCGGTGGAAAAAATGGCGGAATAACCAATTCATATGGTGTGGTTGTGAAAGGCACTTCCGGTATTTCTTCATCCTGATCATATCTGCACGAAACAAACACAACAGTAATGACGAGAAAAAACATCTGATATGGACGGAAATAATTCATCTCTTCAAAGGTATGATTGAAATTCTTCATGTACTATTTTCAATTCAAAATTTTGGTCCTGCAGCATGTTGAATGTTATCACGCAAGAATTCTATCGCTCAGGAGGTGCCAACAAATTGGCATTCTGCACAAAATTCCAATCGGTGAGTGTTTTTAAAAATGCCACGATCTGAGCTTGTTCTTCGTCCGATAAATGAAGCGGAACAATTCTCTCATCCTGATTGGCATGAAGTTTTTCACCCCGATTGATGAATGATACCACCTCTTCCAAAGTGCTCATTCTGCCATCATGCATGTATGGCCCAGTGAGTTCAATATTCCGCAATGTGGGGGTCTTAAATTTTCCAATATCGGATGAATCATGTGTAGCTCTTTCCTTTCCGGTATCCTTGTAATCGGCTTCTAATCCAATGTTGTAATAACCGAAATCCGTGAAGAAGGGCTCGCTATGACATTCACTGCATTTTGTTTTTTCGGAGAAAAAAAGCGACATGCCGGCCATTTCCATTTCCGACATCTCATTTTTATAACCAGATTTATAACGGTCATAACGTGAATCGCCGGAAATGAATGTACGTTGGAAGGCAGACAACGCGCAGGTCACCACATACGGATCAATGGAATCACGGCCATATGCGGCTTTTGCCATGGCCTTCAGATTTTCATCCTCATTGAGTTCATCTACATAAACCATCATATTGAAACCCATCTCCAGAGAATCGTGCAATGGCGCCAAGGCTTGCGCTTCGAGCGATGGAACACCGCCCTCCATCATCAATCGGGGCATCCAGGCAATGTTAGCAAGTGTCGGGGCATTGCGTTTGCCACTATGTCCCATCCGTCCGTGACTCACCGTTTTACCATCAGTAAATGCCGAACTGAGAATATGACATGAACTACAACTTATGTCGTGATTGGTAGAAAGCCTCTTGTCGTAAAATAGAATTCTACCCAGCGCAATGCGCAATTTGGTAGGCTCATTTCCTTTTGGAAATGTCATCTCTGGAAACTGTGATGGAATACGAAGTTTGACCGGCTCGTCGTTGTGAAGAGGAATTTGCTCACAAGCGATCAACGCAACAATTAGAAGTCCAAAAAAAACAATTCGTTTCACGATTACTCCACCGTAATGGCCAATGAGTAATTTTCCATGAACTGCTCTGCAAGATCAAGATTCGTACTGGTGTGTGTGATGGCATCAGTTGCCAGATCAATATCATTTGCAGCACCTGTTGCAAAAATCTGATCGACATGGATGAGTACATTCAATTCTCTTGTTTCTCCCCTATCCAGATTCAAATCCATCACGGGTGAAGAGTATCGCGTGAACATCGGATCTTCGCCAATGTGAATGGCAACAGGCTCAAGCAATTCAGCACCTTCTGTGCCTGTGGTGTCCACTTTACCTTCAAACTTCAAGAATATATACCCTGTATTCCACGTCCAGAACATGCCTTGTGATCCAGCCACACTCAATGGGTGATCATTGGGATATTGTGCAGGATCCTGATCCTTATTGTATGCTGCCGGAACACCAATATCAAAATTGAAATGGTCATAATTACCGGGTTCCACATCAAATGCAAAATCAATTTGGTTATAAAAATCAGCGAGATAAAAATCCTTTAATACCACATACTCATCGGATACATTCTGCAACTTGATTCCTGAGAAATACTGCATGAACTTATCAGAGCGAATTCTGTTGCCGAAATCGTCAAAATAAACCTGTTGCATATTGAATGGCTCATCACCCCACATCGGTTTGAAATGCACGATAAGTTTCGCAGTAGTCGGAGTGGCAGGAGTATTTTCCTCCTCTTTGTTCCTGTCTTTACATGAAACTAGAGCGAAAACCAACATTAAAACGGTGAAAAACTGAATTTTACGCATGGTTTTATATTCTTATGACAAATTTAGTGATGATACAGTGTCATATCAAATTACCCGAATATTGGATCGCATATCCGGATTGTAGAAACTTGTGCATCACCATTGACCAAACAGACACATTTCTTTCGTCCTTTGTTGCTGATCAATTGTGATATAAATCACCCCGCCATGCCTTCAGGAAATTTCAAAGTCATAAAAGCCAGCGCCGGAACAGGCAAAACCTATAACCTGGTGAAAGAGTACATACAACTCGCTTTGAAAAATGGGGCGCCATGGTACTACAAGCATATTTTGGCAATCACCTTCACCAATGCCGCTGCCGCGGAAATGAAGGAACGCGTCCTCAAAAACCTCAAGTCATTTGCAGACGGTTCCTATCAAGGTGAATTGCTCAAGGATATTGCGAACCATCTTTTCCTGTCCGAACAAGAAGTGAAGGACCGCGCCAATGAAGTCTTTCAACATATGTTGCACAACTATGGGCAGTTGAGCATTCTTACCATCGATAGCTTCACTTCAAAACTGATCAGAAGTTTTTCTAAAGACTTACATCTCAAATATGACTTTAGAATTGAAATCAATTCCACTGCATTTATGGAAAAAGTGGTTGATGAATGCATCAGCCTGATCGGAGAAGACGAAGAATTGACCAATTGGCTCATCGGTTATGCGCTCAGAAATGCAGAAGAAGAAGCCAACTGGAATTTCAGGGAGAACATCCTTTCCATTGCGAAAGAAATGCTGAAAGAGACAGCCATACCTGCGCTGAAAAAATTGAAAGACCTGAGCTATGATGACTTTATAAACATTGCTTCAGAGCTGCAAAAGAAGATAGTATCATTCGAAAATCACGCCATCAAACTCGCTCAACAAGGCCTTGACATCCTGAATAAAAACGGCTTAAAACCTGAGAATTTTTCATATGGTAAAAGCGGCGGAATGATGTTCCTCTACAAAGTTGGCACTCGTCGATTGATGGTGCCACCTGCCTCACGCACCTTGGGATATTTGGAGAAAGATGATGATTGGGTGGCTAAAAAAGTAAGCCCAGAATTGAAACAGGCGGTTGCGGAAATTCAACCACAAATGAAGGCATTGTTGAACGACCTTATTTCACATATGAGCGCTGAAGCATTGATGAAATATGGGCTTCAAAAAACAATTCACAAAAGCATTTATACCATTGGACTTATCAATAAACTCCAACAGATCGGTGAAAAAATCAGAGATGAAGAAAATCTATTATTGATCAGTGATTTCCACCGCATGGTCAATGATGTGGTCAGAGAAAATAATGCACCATTCATCTTTGAAAGAATAGGTGTACGATATCGCCACATCATGATCGATGAATTTCAGGACACTTCAGTATTACAATGGGAAAATGCATTGCCATTGATCGACAATGCCCTTGCAGAAAATCATTTGAACCTCATCGTTGGAGATGCCAAACAGGCCATCTACCGTTGGCGAGGCGGAGATGCCCGGCAATTTGTGATTCTGCCTCAAATCAGTCCGGAATCTCATCTACCTATCACTTCATTGCATCACCATTACGAAGAAAAAATTCTTCAGACCAGTTTCCGCAGCGCATCGTCGATTGTTGAATTCAATAATCAGTTATACCTCGGCTTGACCGCAGAAGATGAAACATTGCGACAGGTTTATCATGAACATCAACAACTGACCAAATCAAAGAAAGAGGGTTTAGTGCGTATTACTTTTCACGATGGCAAAAACAAATCAGAGAAAAGACCAGAAGCATTAAAAGACATTCTTCTTTTTGTACAAGAAAGTATCGAAGATGGATATCAACCGGGTGACATTGCCATCCTTACCAGAAAAGGTAAAAAAGACACCGCAGTAATTGTAACCATGCTTCTTGAAAATGGTTATCAAGTGGTCACAAAAGAAAGTTTGCTTGCAGACTATTCTCCCGTGGTTCGTGCGGTTTTGTCTTATTTGAATTATTTATTTGTTCCTTCGAATAAGTTCGCCCCGGCTTCGCTCATTCAAGCGCTCACATCCATTCACACACAAATTTCACTGAGTCACTTCTATCTGAATTATGTATCCTGTGCAGGTAAATCCATCAAATTCGCATACGACAAATTCATCGAAGATCACTTTGCGTGTGAAGATCAGGTGACATTAACCACATCACCAGTAGAAGCCATTTTGATGTCTGTCAGAAAATTTCGTTTAGAACCAGATAGTGGGTTGGAATTGCTTCTTGAAAAAGTACGCGCAATGTGTATTGAAGGACATCAGTCTATGACTGAATTTTTACAATGGTGGGAAGACAATCGTGAAAATCTTTCCACTTCTTCAGTCGGCTCTAAAGATGCCATTCAAATCATGACCATTCATAAATCGAAAGGTCTTGAATTTCCTGTTGTCATCTATCCGCGGTTGTCCGGTAAAATTCAAAGTGACAAAATCTGGATTGATCTTGACGAAAAAGAATACGGCCTGCCTGCTGCGCTAGTCAATTCCAAATCAAAAGAATCAAATGAGTCATTTCCCCCAGAGTATAATCTGGAATACAAAGCACAACTCATTGATGAAATCAATATTTGTTATGTAGCCACCACAAGGCCAAAAGATAGGCTTTACATGATTATTGAAAATGACACAAAAAACATATTGACCAAACAAATTATCGAAGAAATAAGACGATTGAATCCGGAAAATCAGCAACCAGAATTAGTAATGGGCAGTCGTGAAAAAAACCAGAATTCACCTTCTTCAGACATGGCTTCGCTGATACCATTCGACGCCGCACAACCACATTCCTGGAAAATCAGATCGCAAACGACATTAGATCATGAAGCGGTAATTTATGGTGAACTACTTCATGCTTGTTTGCACCAGGTTAAAACAACGACAGATATCTCTTCAGCAATCGTCGCAACAACGAAAGAATCAGCTAACCACACCTATGAAACACAACTGACCGCAGACTTGAACAAAATCATTCAACATCCCATGGCAGAACCATGGTTCAATGGTTCAGGAAAAATTCTGCGCGAACAGGAAATTGTAACCATGAATGGAACTGTTATTCGTCCTGATCGTGTGGTTGTCTTTGACGATCATGTAGACGTCATCGATTATAAATCCGGATCCAAATCTGAACGACACATCGATCAGGTAAAATCTTATATGAACGAAATCGCTTCCATTGAAGGATTGAAAGTAAATGGATTTATTCTTTATACGAGAACTGGCGAAATAGATGTTGTAGCGTAAAAGTCCGGACAAGAAATTATTCGCTGATACTGTAAGGGTTTATTTCCCATCACAAGATGTTTATCCGTTTATTTGTCATGATCGTTCATCAACGATTCAATGACTTTCGATTTTTAGACATTAAAATCATTGCCTGTGAACAGAAGTACTTTTACCCTTGTTGCACTCCTTGTTTCATATGTTTCCATAGACTTGTTTTCGCAAGATCAAGCTTTCCTGCAGAGCGGAAAACTTGACCACTTGGCAGGCGTAACTCTGCAGCAATCCAAACCGAAAGCTGCCGCTTGTGCACCCGCCACCGCATTGCGCGATCTAGAATGGAACAATATCGATGCTCTGATTGAAACTGGTGGATCACTCTGGCAAGATCGCGCCAATGGAAGATCTCATTACTATGCTCCACAATCTGGTGTCAACTCAGTTCTTTTCGCTGGTTCTCTTTGGTTAGGTGGTGTATCTCCGGACCAACAATTAAAATTGGCTGCATTGCAATACCGTTACTCTGGCAATGACTACTGGCCTGGACCTCTCACCAATGATGGCACTGCGGAAACCAATTCTTCTTCTTGTCTTCAGTGGGATAAATTCAGCGTGTCGCTCAGAACAGACGCAGCTATGCATCGCGCTTACTTCGAATGCCTGAATGACCCAAATTGTGATTTATCCGAATTACTTCCAGATGGCTATGTGATTCCATCCTATTTCATGGAGTATCCAGCGCATGGAAATCTAGCTGCTGGTCAAGATTTTATGTCGCTCCATTCTATGACTTTGATGATGATGGAATCTATGAACCAACCAAAGGAGATTATCCTTGGTATGACATCGACAAAGAAGTCAATTGCCGCAAAAGAAAAAGTGATGATCCAGTTCCATTGTATGGGGATCAAACCCTCTTTTGGGTCTTTAATGACAAAGGCAATATTCATACAGAATCCGGTGGCCAAGCCATTGGCATGGAAATACGCGCACAGGCTTTTGCTTTCAGCACAAATGATGAAGTCAACAATATGACTTTCTATAATTATGTGCTCATCAATCAAGGTACTCAAAAACTACAGGACACTTATTTCGGAACCTGGATCGATTGTGACATCGGCGGTCACGTAGATGATTATGTTGGCTGTGATGTGCAACGTGGACTTGGATACGGATACAACGGCAATTCTTTTGATGGGCCATCTGCATTGTCCTTCGGATATGGAGAAAATCCTCCGGCTGTTGGCGTCGACTTTTTTGAAGGTCCTTATCAGGATAAAGACAGTATTGATAATCCTCTCACAGATGACATCAATATTGCCTTTGAACAGAAAGGCATACCCTATAAAGGTATTGGAATTGGTTATGGCGATGGTATCGTAGACAACGAACGTTTCGGGATGAGAAAATTCCTCTACCACATTTCAGGCAATGGAACAAATGGACCACCAACTCAACCCATCCATTACTACAATTATTTGAAAGGCTATTGGAAAAACAGCCAACGAATGACGTACGGCGGAAACGCACTTACTGTTGGTACAGGCACTGACCCCAATATTCCAGCGGATTATATGTTTCCGGGTGATACAGATCCACTCAGATTCGGCACGTACGGCATTGCAGTGGATCCATGGACAGAAGTGAGTAGCGACAATCTTCCAGGTGATCGAAGATTCATGCAAAGTGCAGGACCATTCACACTTGAACCCGGTGATTACAACAACATCACTGTTGGTGTGGTGTATGCAAGGGCAACGTCCGGAGATCCGTTTGCATCTGTAGAATTACTGAGGCAGGCAGATGATAAAGCACAAGCATTATTTGACAATTGTTTTGAACTCGTCTCAGGACCGGATGCACCGGACATGGAAATATGTGAACTCGAAAATGAGCTCATTCTGATGTGGACCAATGAAAATAATTTCAATTCCAACTACAAAGAGTCGTATAGCATCCTTGATCCAACCATACCTGAAGTTGATGCTGATGGTAATTCCTATTCAATGGATGAAAGAAGTTATCACTTCCAAGGTTATATGATTTACCAACTAGCGGATGAAAATGTATCTGTTTCAGAGTTGGCAGATATAAGCCTTGCCAGGCTAATCGGACAATGTGACATTGAGGATGAAGTAAGCACGATCATCAACTATGAGCAAGATGATGACACGGGAATCATCGTAGGCAAACTCAAAGTGAACGGGAAGAATGAAGGAATCTATCATTCGCTCCGGGTTACTGAAGATGCCTTCGCTCTAGGAAGCAAAACCCTTATCAATCACAAAACTTACTACTTCATGGTTATTGCTTATGGCTACAACAACTACCGTGATTATGACTTCGCAACCAATTCCGGTCAAGATGAAGCCTTTCTTGCTTCAAGAAAAGGCAGTTTCGGAAACATCAGAGCTGTGAGTGGTATTCCTCACAAAGTTTTACCACAAGCGGATGGAACATATACCCATTCTTACTACGGTCAGGAAATAGCTTTAAAACAAATTGAAGGCATGGGAAATGGTGCTCATTGGATCGCGATGGATGAAGCAAGCGAACAGGTCATCGTAGCTCAAAATTCCATTGAAGAAATTCAATACAATTCAGGTGCAAGTCCGGTGAAGGTAAAGGTGGTAGATCCACTTCGAGTACCAGCAGCTGATTTCGAATTAAAACTTGCTCCGGCGAATCAAAATTTACTCAGTGATTCCGCTTTCTGGCAACTTCACAATTTGACGACCAATGAATTTTACGATTCACAGCATTCCATACATACACCCTATGAGGAATTGATGATCGACTGGGGACTGTCTGTATACTGGAAACAGGTGATGACACATGATAGCACTGACGAACACTTCACGGATTTTATTGGTGCTGCTGTTGTTTATGATGATCCGTCGCAGGCTTGGCTCACTGGATTCCCTGATGATGATTCATACAGTGACTACAATTGGATTCGTAGCGGAAGCAATTACAAAAGTTTGGAGAGTGGTGACCCGATTGAAGTGACTTATAATGATTATACCGATGGACATATTTTGGACAGCGCCGCAACACCTGCAGTATTTACCGACGGAAAACAGAAATATGAAAGTGTGTTGAATGGCACTTGGTCACCATATTGTCTTGTGAGTGGATCTGAATTCGACACGGAAATGAACCTTTGGAGAGATCGAATCGCTCCGACCATCAAAATTTTAACGGGCGACATCACCAATATATTCATGCCGAAATACACCACCAACATCATCGGTTTGAACAATGTGGATATCGTCTTTACCGATGATAAATCCAAATGGACCAGATGCCCTGTTTTTGAAATGCAGGTCGAATCAGGATTATCAGAAGGTGAGGTGAACAAAATGCAAATGAGGAAACATCCCTCACTTGATAAAAACGGTATCGCCACCGGTCAGCCCGGCTGCAATGAAAATGAGGCAACACAAAATGGAACTCAGCCCGAAGGTATGTCTTGGTTTCCCGGATATGCCATTGACATCAATACCGGTGAAAGATTAAACCTCGCCTTTGGTGAAGATTCATGGTTGATTGGAGAAAATGGCCGTGATATGATCTTCAATCCATCTGAAAGTATTGCCAATCAACAAGGCGCCCCTGTAGCCGGTGGTCAACATTGGATCTATGTTTTCAAAAACATGACCCATTTGAACAACGGAGAAGACTTCATGCCTGCTTACGACTCCGGTAACTATGTATACAGTCTCCGTAGTAATGATGGCAGCCTCAACACAGGCAACTTGAAGAAATTATTTAGTGCTTGCACTTGGGTGGGCGGTGCCATACGAATACTAGGTACACCTTGGAAATCTATTGCACACGGTCTCATTCCAACGAAGACAAGAATTTCACTTCGGGTGAATAAGTCATACCAGAAATATGACATCACCAATCCTGATCTTCATGACTTTGTTGGCTCGTTGAATTATTGGAATCCGGTATACCGATTTTCAACAGGCGACACATATGTGCAAACGGACCAAATCACAGCGCTCGAAGAATCACTGCAATACTTCAACGTTGTGCCCAATCCATATTATGCATTTTCATCCTATGAAAACAACAAATTGGACAATGTTGTTAAAATCACCAATGTGCCGGAAAGGTGTGTAATCACTATTTATGATCTAAAAGGAACACTCATCAGACAATTTGATAAATCAGATCCACTCACTTCTCTGAATTGGGATTTGAAAAATCATAAAGGAATTCCAATCTCAAGTGGCATGTATATTATCCATATCAAAGTGCCCGATGTTGGTGAAAAAATTCTCAAATGGTTTGGTGTGATGCGGCCTATTGATTTGGAAAATTTCTAATGCTTTGACATGATATTTTTGACATTCTTTCCAATAAACTAACTGTAGGGTAAAACAACATGTGAGGGTATATTTACGTCAAAGATGCAGAATACATCAAACCAATGATAAAGATCTGCGGCGGGTGAAGGAAGTAGCCCGGCTGCATAGCGAGTGCAAGAACAGAGGTGCCGGAAGGCACCTTTGTTATTTCTAGTAACCACTGGTCTCAAGATCGATCTCCAAGTTCTGTTGGGGTGAAACGATCAATTGCGTTATGGCGCCAACAATGTTTTGATATACCAACCCAACAAGAATACAGGGATGGTTGTTCCTAAAGTAAAAACCACAACCCGAATGAGGGAGAAATTGATCAACCTGAATATCCAAATGCAGAAAATAAAATAGGCGACAGCATTTACCAATGTATAGACCCACATGAGACTGATGAAGTCATCGGTCCAGGCGGCACCCAATACCAATGCACCATACCTGAGCACGGTGAGAAAAACCTGAAAAATGAAAAATTGTTTTTCCTTTCTCAATGTAGTGAACAAGGATGAAAGCGGTGATGATATCATTCGAAAGAAATAGAATATCACCAATACCTCAGCTGCTTGTCCTGCAACTTGCCATTTATCATCCAACAACAACAAATAAAGTCTTTCGCCAAAAGCAAAAACAATGAGCGAAAAAAACAAGGACACCAAAACAATTCCTTGGTAAAGCCTCCACGTGTGTGATGCCAATTCATGCATTCGCTCTCTTGCCAATTCTGCAGCCTTCTGGGAAAACACAGAATAAATACCTGCACCCAACATTCTGATGGGAAGATCAAGAACTATCAGAGAATAAGCATAGAATCCGATGCTGTCTATCCCAAAACCAAGTGACAATAGCATCGCGGCTGGTAAGTTATTCGAGAAAATATTGATGACATTTCCCCAATAGATATAGAGCGGAAACTCTTTGTATGCTCTGGCCACACGCATCAATTCATTTCTCGAGAATCTCAATTTCATCTGGTGAGAGAAATCATGAATCACCGATCCCGCATAGGTAACGGAGCGCATCCCGTGTTGCATCAATGTTGTAAACACCAATCCACCTACAGTGGCAGAAATAAAAAATCCGTAACACGCATTGAATATTTTAGATACCAACATGGTCGTTGTAGACCACAAAGTTTGTTTCCTGAATTCTTTGTTGCGAATGGCCCAATCTGATGTAATCCTATCCAAGGCCAACAAAAAAACCGTTGGTCCGATCCAATACACCCAATTACCCAATTTTTCGTGATGAAACCAAGTGAGCATTTCACGCCCTGCCAAGAGCGTAAACAAAGAAACCAACACTGAAAATATCAACGCAATCCATAGAGTAAGACGCAACAAAGAGGAGAATTCACGTTCGTCTTTGGGTATCACAAAAGCCTGATGATAACCCAGAGTGGAAGCATTTCCGAGTGTATTGACATATAGATTAAAGATGCCGTAAATCCCATAAACTTCCGGTGAATAGATTCTCGCTAGAATGGTAAAAAACACAAACTGAATCAGAATCGAAACACCCGAAGAAGTGAACATCCATGCAGAATTCCGCACAAAAGATCCCTCCATTCTGAGGGATTCCATGATCTTCTGATATGACTTCCTGAGGTTTTCCAATTCAATCTTCAAAGATAGTTGTTGATAAAGCTGTTGTATTACATCGTATCTTGCTTTGTCGGATGCTACTTTCGGACATTGACATGGTATCAAGTCTGCGCCAATATACATTCCTCATACTTTGCTTCATCTTCATCGGATGGCATGCGCCGGCTATCGCTCAAATCAGCCCCGCAGATCTTCCAGGTCTTGAAGCGTGGTTTGCGGCTGACTATGGTATCACATTGACCAATGATTCCGTTTCACAATGGGACGATCAAAGTTCGAACGCCAGACACGCCACAAGCTGGGCAAATTCAATCCGACCAGCTCTTATTCCCAATGCATTAAATGGTCATCCGGTTCTTTCATTGGATGGTGTTTACGACTTTTTGGCATTCCCTCAAATTGACCAATGTAGAACCATCTTTTGGATCATGCGAGAAAACCCGAATGTTGATCCAACCTGGCTTCGACCTCTGTTAGGTTATACCGGTGGTGTCCATTTTTTACGAGGCCAAGACAGAAAATTCTGGTCTGCGACATCATCACATCCGGGCGTGCAGGGCGGAACTACAAGGGTAAATGGTGTTGAAGTTGATGGCACTGAAACCGTTGTGCCGTGGGGCTATTTTATGGCGTGTTTGCAAACTTCAGAAAACGTAGCAGCCACTCATATCACCATGGAAGCGGAAGCATATGGCCGCACGTGGTGGGGTGAAATCGCTGAAATCATCATTTATAGTTCTGTATTAAGTGTAGAAGAAATTACTCAGGTGGAAGATTATCTCGCCAATAAATACGGTCCGTCATATTCCGCCTTGCCTGATATTGTCGTCCCTTCCGGTCTTTGCCCTACCGAAATTTGCGCCGCTGAAGGTTTCAATAATTACCAATGGTCCACGGGTGAATCTACTCCATGTATCAATGTAAACTCACCCGGTGATTACGTGCTCACACTTACCGATCCATTCGGAAGAATCATTCATGACACCATACAGGTTTCTTATCCGGGAAATTTGATTTTGCCCGACAGTGTTCAACTTTGTTTAGGTGAAAGTTTTGACTGGAGCACAGGACTCGAACCTACAGATGGATACAATGGTTTACTCAACAACGAAGTTATCGGTTCCGACTTTTCGGTCATTGAAGAAGGTGACTACATCCTGAACATCACAGATGAAGCGACGTGTGTTTATAGTCACACTTTTCATGTTGAGGTTGATTCATTGCAGGAGTTTGTCACACTCGGAACTGATTTGACATTGTGCGCTGGAAATAGCATCAGTATTCAGCCTCTGGAATGGACTGATCTGCATTTCAATTGGAGCAATGGTGACACCACTTCACAGATTGTCATCAATACAACCGGAGATTATAGCGTCATCATCACGGATGAAAACAATTGCACCGCCATCGATACGGTGCATGTTTTGGTGCCGGGTGTTGCTCCACAAGTGTTCTTCGATGTGACAGGATTTTGTGAAGATGCGGCAACAAACTTCACTGGAGACGCTACTGATTTTATCCAATCCTGGCATTGGACTTTTGGCGATGGAGATGAGGCTGATGGTATTGCTTTAAGCCATTCATATAACACTTCAGGGGATTTTGAAGTAACTTTAGATGTCGTTGCATTAACAGGGTGCACGGCTTCTCATTCTGAAATCATACATGTTTTTCCTAAACCTCAACCAGCATATGTTACAGGTCAAACCTGTAACAATGCACCAATTACTTTCACCGACATCTCTTCCACAGTGCAAAATATGATCACCAACTGGTCATGGCTGATCGACGGTAATTTTTATGTCGACCCTGTGGTGAATGTCACCATTCCGCAAACCGGTTTTCAGAATATCATTCTTTCAGTAACCGACAACAACGGATGTTCAGCGGAAATCTCATCGTTCACCGAAGTGTTTGCTGCCCCACAAGTCGATTTTACTGTCACTGGTACCTGCGAAGGCACATTGACAACCTTTGCAGAAAACATCGACGACTCGCAAAGCGGAAACATCATTTCATACCTCTGGAATTTTGATGATGACTTTGGATCTTCATTGCCAAATCCGAATCACTTCTTTGCTGAACCAGGTGTGTACAACGTTTGGCTCTATGCCGCAGCCAGCAACGGGTGCAACAACTCGATAACCAAACCTGTGACGATATTTCATACGCCATTTGCAGACTTTGAAATTGGCAATGCCTGTGCCGGCGATCCTTATGTATTGCACGAAGAATCACAATCTGATCCCGGAGATCCGGTAGTTGCATGGCATTGGATCATTGATGAAGAATTTACATTCGATGACGAAACTCCATCGTATGTTTTTTCGGAACAAGGACTTACACCGGTCTCTTTACAAATCACAACAGCACACGGATGTTCTGACCTCATTGCGCAACAGTTGCCAGTATGGAATCCTCCAACCGCAGCATTCAGCTATACTCCTGAGATTGGCGAAGCACCTTTTGAAATACAATACATCAATGAATCGTCAGACCTGACCGCAGCCTATTGGTATTTTGGCGACACACATGAAAGCGCTGAAATAAATCCCGAATATGTTTTTACACTGAATGGCACCTATCTCACACAATTGATTGCCATTGGCGCAACCGGATGTCGCGACACCACCGCACAAATCATACATGTTGCGTCGCCGGAATATGACCTCGCACTGACAGCCGTGGATTGGGGATCTACAGATCAAGGTTATCAAATCACCGCACGCATGGTGAATGCAGGAAATATTCGTATCAGAGAAATTATGTTGAGCTGGCAAGTTGGCAATGATGCACCAGTCACTGAAGTGTGGACAGGCATCATGGAACCAGGAGAAATCATCGACTATCAGTTTCATTCCTTGGTGCATATCGAAGGACAACAGTATCCTTATATCTGTATCGAAGCTGAACCTTCTCCTATAATGCATACCGAGATCAACAAAACAGATAACACCATCTGCAAGCCTATTGGAAACACTGGACTCGAATTATTCCCGCCATTCCCAAATCCAGGTGATGACAGAATGTTCATCCGATTCATTACCCCAACTGATGGAGATGTAGGTGTAGATGTATATGATGTTCGTAAAACAAAAGTCATGCAAATTGCAGAACAAGAAGTACCAAAAGGATTCCATCAGTACTTTATCGATATCAGCGATTTACCAGATGGAAATTATCAATTGATGTTGTACATGGAAAACAACAAGGCGGTGACATCTTTCATGAAGATTCATCAATAGTCCGAGCTCCTGCGTTTTCACATCCGTCGATTTGCGTTAAATTCACGCCTGCAATTCAAACAACATGCGTCTATTTTTTGCCATTTCCTTTTTGATTTTCTGGTCTCTTGACAGTGCGTCTTTCACCAATACACCCATTGTAGCCATCCATTTCGCGAATGCTTACAATGATATTTCCATCATCAAAAATGTGCTGGATAAAAAAGGAAAAGAAGGCGAAGTCATCGTTGAACTAACGCAGGAACATCTCAAATTTTTTGATCAAAAAAACACAACGTTGGATCAAAAAATCGCATTGGTGAATGCCATTGGATGGGGCAAATCAAACAACATTCAGATTTATAGAAAACACCTCGAACTAAAGTATCATTTGAATACGCTTGTCTTGGATTCTGTTCTCACCGACCCACTCTATCCTGGAGAAGAATTTTGTTTCAACGCAAAAAAAATCACTGCTCAAGAACTTTGTTTGTTGGGATATATACAGGTGATGGGTAACCATGATCGTCCCATGCTCGCATACAAAGCAGCATATGAGGCTGCTCTTTCACTGCCTACAAATCACACGGCTAACATCATCATTGCACTCATTCTCGCTCAGGCGCAAGCTGAATATGATTGGTGCAGTTCTTATTTACACATGAAGTCCTTGCGTGAAGACGCACGTCTTGTTCAAGACAGACTGAGAAAAGGAGCCATCGATTCTATTTATGCTTATTTCGATAGCGGTGCATCCAAATGCAATACCCCCGTTCATGAAGGTCCTGATGCTGCATTACTCACCACTCAAAATGAATCTCCCCTTTTCAATAGTGTGGTATTCCATGATGAAGCCTCCAATGGCACCCGTATTCATGTGCTCATCATGAATAAAGGATCTGAAATTTTCGGAGCATCATACCTTGAAATCATTTTTCGTGATGAAGAAATGGAAGGAGGAAAGTATGTCTTTCGGGATAAGCTTCCCGAAATTCAACCGGGTGAAACCATTGAAAAAGACATCATCATACCCGAATACAAAACGTATCGCCCGAATACCGAATTTAAAATCACCATTGATCCTGATCACCTCATACCTGAAACCAATGAGGACAATAACGTCGCTTCATTTTATGAGCAAGGTTAAATAGGGAAAAACGGTCATTAGTTAGGGAAAACGTCTGCAAACGGAGCTTTCGATTCATGTAAAATTTCCAATACCGTTCTGAAAGCGGAAACCTTCATTCCATACTTGTCCTGATGGGACTTTTGCAGAGCGGGGGCATAATCGCGCTGGTAACGATCCAAATCTGCTTTGGACTTACATATGTATTGAATGGCGTAGGTCACTCCATTTTCTTCGTATTCATGAATTCGGCATATGCGATACTCCAAAAACATACCCGTATGCATCACCTCAGGTATGTGTGTAAACATCATCCAGTCCAGCCATTCCTCGTGAATATCGGGGTCTACGCTGCAAGTTACATTGTATAGAACACGGTTCATTCTCGCAAAAGTGCATCAAACAAGCCTTTCCAGCAAAATCTAATCAAGAAGAAACCTTATAAAAACCATTTTTGACGGAAACATGATGAGAAAAGTGTCGGTCTTGTTAGATTTGGCACGTAAACACTTCGGATTTATGTACAACGGCTTAATTCACGCACATTCTGGTCTTCGTTGGGTAGCATTGCTTTTGCTTGTAGCCACCATTGTAGACAGTCTCGTTAGAATGTACAGACCTTTCAAAGAAAACGAAAGGAAACTGGCATTATTTACCTTGATTTCATTACATACTCAATTGCTCATTGGCTTAGTTCTGATGTTCGTTGGCGAAAGAGCCAAAGCATATTTCGCCGCAGGCGATATCATGAAAAATTCTGTCAGCAGATTTTTTCTGGTAGAACATACTGTAGGCATGCTCCTGGCGATCGCACTCGTAACCGTTGGTTATTCACGTGCTAAACGCCAAAGCGAACATTGGTCCAAACACCGTATGATATTTTTCTATTACACAGCGGCTCTTCTCTTCATCCTAGTTAGTATTCCATGGCCATTCAGAAGTATTGCAGCGGGAAGCGGCTGGTTTTGATGTTTGCCTTTGTTGCCTTGGCGATGATTATCGTCCAATGCACTGGCAAATCTTCAAAAGAGAAATATCCAATTTCGACGACACCGGGTGGTCCTCCTGATCCTTTGCTGGTAAAAAAACTATATGATAATAAATGCGCTATTTGCCATGGATTCGACGGCAGGCAACAATATGCCGGCGCAAAAGACCTTGGAGCGTCTACTTTATCACGTGATTTGGTGATCACCCAAATCGCAGATGGCAAAGGCACCATGCCTCCACAAAAAGATGTCCTCGGTCCTGAACAAATTGCTGCATTGGCTGATTTTGTCTTGACACTTCGTTCAAAATAATTTTGCTTTCCGCGAGCATGAGATGCGGAAAATCACTTGATAGAAAAGAAAAAAAACACGCATAACACCCTACAGGAACAAGAAACCTGTATCCTCGTGGGTATTGTTACAAAAGATCAATCCAAAGAACAACTCACAGAATATCTCGATGAGCTTGCATTCCTTGCTGAAACAGCTCATGCTAAATGTTTGAAAAGATTTACTCAAAATCTCGACAGACCAGATACAAGGACATTTGTAGGTAGTGGCAAACTAAAAGAGATCAAGGATTTTGTTGCAGAACACAAACCATCCATGATCATTTTCGACGATGAATTGGCGCCATCACAACTGCGCAACATCGAAGGTGAATTCAAAGAAACCGGCGTCAAAGTACTCGATCGAAACAACCTCATTCTCGACATTTTTGCTAGTCGAGCTAGGACCGCCCACGCGAAAAAACAAGTTGAACTCGCACAATATGAATACCTACTCCCACGCCTCACAAGGATGTGGAGCCACCTTGAAAAACAACGCGGCGGAATTGGTATGAGAGGTCCGGGTGAACAGGAAATTGAAACCGACCGACGCATCGTTCGAGATCGAATCGCCCTCCTAAAAGATCAATTGAAAGACATCGACCGACAAATGGCTACCCAACGTGGCAATCGCGGCGCTCTCGTGCGTGTTGCCCTTGTTGGTTATACCAATGTCGGAAAAAGCACCTTGATGAATCTGCTTTCCAAAAGCGATGTTTTTGCTGAAAATAAATTGTTCGCTACACTCGATACCACAGTGAGAAAAGTAGTGATTCACAACCTGCCATTTCTTCTGACTGATACGGTTGGTTTTATCAGAAAACTTCCTCACCAACTCATCGAATCATTCAAAAGCACTTTGGATGAAACACGCGAAGCCGATCTTCTTGTACATGTGGTCGACATCTCTCATCCTCAATTCGAAGATCACTTCCGTGTAGTGAATGAAACCTTGCGGGAAATTGGTGTCGGAGACAAACCAACAATGGTCGTATTCAATAAAATTGACGCATTCACTTATGTACCCAAAGCAGAAGACGATCTCACTCCGAAGGAAAAGGAAAACATCACGCTAGAAGAACTTCAACATACTTGGATGTCACGCCTGAATGAACATGATGTTGTCTTTATTTCAGCACAGAAAAAGGAAAACATCGACAAATTGAAGGACATGATGTATGAAAAAATCAGGCAAATTCACATTCAGCGATTTCCATACAATGACTTTCTGTTTGAAAAGTATGATTAGAAGGCATCATTTTGCTCTCGCATTTTCGCTAAAACTGAGCCATATCATTATGCCACCGAGTGCTGACAAGCAGATCAAAACCACTACCTTCGCGGCCGAATAAATTCTTAAAAGACATTAACCAAACAGTATGAGCAATGCCACCTCAACTGCGATCAGAGAGAAGCGTGTGTCTCACATGGCTGAAAACCTGATCGGTTCCGAAATCATCAAGCTTGCTGGAGAAATCCGACAATTGATGGCGCAAGGTGAAAAAATTTACAATTTCACCATTGGCGATTTCGACCCCCATATTTTCCCTATTCCGGTACCATTGCGAGATCGGATTATTGAGGCATACATCAACAACGAAACCAACTACCCCGCCGCAGATGGTATAGCTGAATTGCGCAAGGTGGTTTCGTCGCTCATTCATAAATGGCAAAATTTGACCTACGCTGAAAATGAAATCCTCATTGCCGGTGGTGCGCGTCCGTTGATCTATGCCATTTACCAGGCCATACTCGATCCCGGTGACACAGTGATTTTCCCGGTTCCATCCTGGAACAACAACCACTACACCCACCTTTCACACGCCAAACCTGTTTTTGTAGAAACCACGCCTGAAAATAATTTTATGCCAGGCGCTGCTGATATCGCCCCACACCTCAAAGGTGCAAGCCTTTTGGCACTCTGCTCTCCGCTCAATCCAACCGGAACAGTATTCACCAAAAATCAATTGGAAGAAATCTGTGATCTGGTGATTGCGGAGAATAACAGCAGAAGTGAAAACGACAAGCCATTGTATGTGATGTATGATCAGATTTATTCTGCACTTACCTATGGTGATACTCAACATTTCGATCCGGTTAACCTTCGCCCCGAAATGAAACCATATGTGATCTACGTGGATGGTATCTCAAAATCACTTGCTGCTACCGGCGTGCGTGTCGGCTGGTCATTCGGACCAAAAAAGGTGATTGATAAAATGAAGAGCATACTTGGTCACGTTGGTGCATGGTCTCCAAAAGCAGAACAAGTTGCCTCTGCTCATTTTCTCGCTGATGAACAAGCCGTGGATCAATTCATGTCTTCTTTCAAACACGAAGTAGTGCAGCGACTCAATGGTTTTTATGAAGGCATTCAATCCCTCAAAGCAGATGGTTTTGGTGTGGATGCCATTGCACCGATGGCCGCCATTTATCTCACCGTAAAATTTGATCTAAAAGGTTTGTCATCCCCAACTTTCGGTAAGATTGAAACAACAGAACAGACCACTGCTTTTCTCTTAAAAGAAGCGAAACTTGCACTCGTTCCTTTCAGCGCTTTTGGCGCCCCAAAAGACAGCAATTGGTATCGACTATCTGTAGGTACAGCTACAGTGGCAGACGTGCAATCAGCCATTGCAAGTCTTCGTCAAGCCTTATCCTCACTTTCGTAAGGAATTCACTTTCCTGTCGGATATTTGCAGCCCGTAAACCAAACCCATACCTTGGCACGGTTACGACCTAAAGGAAATTCATGAACAAGAAGAACTACTGTGTAATCATGGCAGGCGGCATCGGATCCCGCTTTTGGCCAATGAGCCGTACGGCTTTCCCAAAACAGTTTCACGATATTCTCGGTGTTGGCCGAACTCTACTTCAGATGACTTATGATCGCTTTCTGCCGGTATGCCCGACAGAAAACATCCTAGTGGTCACCAACGAGAGGTACAAATCACTCGTGCTGGAACAACTTCCCGGACTCAAGCCTGAACAAGTCCTCTGTGAACCTTATATGCGCAATACCGCGCCTTGTGTTGCCTACGCCGCATTCTGGATAGCCGAACGCGAGCCAGATGCCAACATCATTGTGGCTCCCAGCGATCACTTGATCCTCAAGGATGATGAGTTCCGTAATATCATTGACATCAGTATCCGTCAAGCCAAAGCAAGCGGACATCTTGTGACATTGGGTATCAAACCGACAAGACCCGACACCGGTTATGGTTATATCCAATGGGCAGATGTGAAAAACGACATCGATGAAAAGGTGAAAAAAGTGAAAACCTTCACCGAAAAACCAGATCTTGAACTGGCCAAAGATTTTCTCGACAGTGGTGACTTCTATTGGAATTCCGGCATTTTCATCTGGACATTAAATTCGATCCTCAATGCATTCGAATTGTATCTACCCGAAATGTTCCGATCCTTCTCTGAAGGTCAGGGCGTGTATGGAACGGATGGTGAAAAGGCCTTTATCAATGCCATCTATCCGGCATGCGACAACATTTCCATCGACTACGGCATTATGGAAAAAGCAAAAAATGTGAATGTGGTACTGAGCGATTTCGGATGGAGTGATCTCGGAACATGGGGCTCATTGCATACACACCTCGCACATGATTCACACCAAAATGGTATCGTTGGTAAAAATGTAGTCCTCTACAATTGCGCCGATAATGTGGTAAACATTCCGAATGATAAGCTGGCAGTGCTTCACGGCCTGAATGGATATATCGTTGTGGATACCGAAAACATACTACTGGTCTGCAAAAAAGAAGACGAACAAAAAATCAAACAATTCGTCAATGATGTGAAAATATCCAAGGGAGAATCTTGGACTTAAGAATAAGACGACATCACTTTGTTCTGGTCACAGACAAGTAATGAACATTGCCTTCATTCATTACTTGCCGGTAGTTTTTTGAATTGGCTCATAAAGCGAAATGATCAACATCGATTTTCCTTCGCGCTGATCAGTGGCGATCACCACTTCAGGATTCTTAGCCCGTACTGAAGCATCATTGCTTCGGTGCACGTAATGGATCAATTTTTTACCCGAATCAGTTCGATCTGACCGTTTAAATTGCTCCACTGGCATCGCCGAAGCTAACTGACCCGCCATACGGTTCATGATCTGGTTAGCGGTACCCTCCGATTCTGTAAACCTGATGAGATCGATCACATGTACGCCCTTTTCAAGGTCGTACCGGATGCTGCATCGGTCAAAATCCCCCACAGCAGTCTCAAACTGCCATTTGCCTGTTTCAGGATCACGCATTTGGTCAAGTCCCATATAGCTTTTAGCAAAGGCCATTCGGAAAAAATCCACAAATTCGTATTGCTGGTCGGGATTGATCTGGGCTACCGTAAGCGCAGACAAGAGAAATGAAGAAATCAGTAGTTTCATAAGATAAGATTCGTTTTCGACCCCCGATACGACAATTCCAGCCAAAGGTTTCGGGTTTCATAACTGAAGTCATATCCGTGCTGGCACGCAATGGCTTATATTTGCGATTCAACCCACGATCGGGTAATATCACTGTTCATGAAAGAGATATCGTGTTCCTTCTGCGGAAGAAAGAAAAGTGAAGTGTCGATCCTCATTGCCGGCATCAGCGGACACATTTGTGACGATTGCGCATCACAGGCTCATCAGATCATCAGCGAAGAATCGCGTGCTGCTAAAAATGATCCCAAGGCAGATCTGAACCTGCAGGTGCTGAAACCTATGGAAATCAAAAAATTTCTGGATGATTTCGTCATTGGTCAAGATGAAGCCAAAAAATTTCTCAGTGTTGCGGTCTATAACCACTACAAACGAATTACCCAATACACCAAAAAAGACAATATCGATTCCGTTGAGATTGAAAAATCCAATGTGATTCTCGTGGGAGAAACCGGTACTGGCAAAACACTTTTGGCCAAAACCATCGCTAAGATGCTCAATGTGCCTTTTGCCATTGCAGATGCCACAGTCCTTACCGAAGCTGGTTACGTGGGTGAAGATGTAGAAAGCATTCTCTCCAGATTGCTTCAGGATGCTGACTTCGATGTAGCCCGCGCAGAACGCGGCATTGTTTTCATTGATGAAATTGATAAAATTGCTCGTAAAAGCGATAACCCTAGCATCACCCGTGATGTCAGTGGTGAAGGTGTTCAACAAGCCATGTTGAAACTACTTGAAGGTTCTATTGTGAGTGTTCCACCACAAGGCGGACGCAAGCACCCTGAACAAAAGCTGATTCAGGTGAATACAAAAAACATTCTCTTCATCTGCGGTGGTGCATTTGATGGTATTGAAAGATTAATCGATAGAAGGATCAATACTTCTGCGATTGGCTACAACAGCAGTTCCCATCGCACCCAACAAATCAACTTACTCCAGTATATCTCACCACTCGACTTGAAAAAATTCGGATTGATTCCGGAATTGATTGGCCGATTCCCGGTGATTACCTATCTCGATCCACTGGATGAAGAGACGCTGCGCAGAATCCTCACAGAACCGAAAAATGCTTTGATCAAACAATACGTTCGATTGTTCGATCTGGATGGTGTAAAACTAACTTTCGATAAAAAGTACTCGACTTTATCGTAGAAAAAGCCATCGAATACAAACTCGGAGCACGCGGACTTCGCTCCATTTGCGAGGCGATCATGACCGATGCCATGTTTGAGCTTCCATCCAATGCGGAGAAGGAATTCAAAATCACGCTGCCATACGCCAAAGAGAAGTTTTCGAAGAGCAAATTGAGCCAGTTGAAGGCGGCGTAAAACATCACGCTTCGTCTGTTCATAAACTGAGTTCCATCGTTCATAATCCAAACCGATTATTATCGCTTCAGACTTGTGTCGTTTGCTACGTTTGCCCTGAAACGATTTTTACATGATTGCAGGGCTGCCGTATTCAGAAATGATACGGCAGTTTTGCTTTTTATCCCAATAAAAAACTGGACAAATTTTCTATAAAGACTGAAATTACATTCGTAATTTCCCTCGCAGTATGAGCAAATCTGGGGACATGATAGCAGAGAAAGAAAACGCGGTGGTGGAAACCCCCTTGATGAAACAATACAATGCCATCAAGGCCAAATATCCTGATGCACTTTTGTTGTTTCGGGTCGGCGATTTTTACGAAACTTTTGGCGAAGATGCCATCAAAGCATCACAAGTATTGGGCATCGTTCTTACGCGAAGAAAAAACGGCTCAGCTGCATACATCGAATTGGCTGGGTTTCCGCATCATTCGCTGGATACCTATCTACCTAAGCTTGTTCGTGCAGGTAACAGGGTTGCTATTTGCGACCAACTCGAAGATCCAAAACTGACCAAAAAAATCGTCAAACGTGGTATTACTGAATTGGTCACTCCTGGTGTTTCCTACAACGATAAAACCATCGAATCACGCAGCAATAATTTTCTAGCCGCGGTTTGTATGCAAGGTCATTTTTATGGTGTATCGTTCTTAGATATATCCACCGGTGAATTCCTCACCGCACAAGGCAATGCAGAATACATCGATAAATTATTGCAGGGTTTCAGACCAAACGAAGTATTGTTTCAAAAACAACACGAAAAACAATTCAAAGAAACTTTTGGAGATAAATTTTTCACATTTCGCTTGGATGATTGGGTGTTTACACGTGATTTTGGATATGAAATTCTGAACAAACATTTTGATACCAAAAATCTCAAAGGATTTGGTATCGATGAAATGGAGTATGGCGTGATTGCAGCCGGAGCAGTACTTCATTATCTGGCAGAAACACAACACGACAAAGTCGCTCACATCTCCCGCATTTCAAGGATAGAAGAAGATAGCCACGTTTGGCTGGATCGCTTCACCATACGAAATCTTGAATTGGTATCCAGCCCGAATGATCAGGCAACTACCCTACTTCATATTCTGGATCAAACCGTGACACCCATGGGCTCAAGGTTATTGCGCCGCTGGTTGTTACTCCCATTGAAAGATGTCAGACAAATTGAAAAAAGACACGAGGCAGTTTCTTTTTTCAGTTCAAAAATTGATGACATCGAAAAGTCATATGGCGAGTTAAAACATGTGGGTGATCTAGAAAGACTTATTTCACGGGTGGCGGTAGGTAGAGTCACACCACGTGAACTACAACATATTCGCCGGGCTCTGGATGTGATCGCTCCACTGAAAATCTATGCTGAAAACAGTGGGTCAGAAAGTCTTGCAGCACTAGGTGCACAGCTCAATGCGTGCACTCCTGTGCGGGATCGAATAGCACGAGAACTACATGCCGATGCGCCTATCGCTTTGAATAAAGGAAGCGTTATTGCCGATGGCATCCATGTAGAATTGGATGAATTGCGCCAACTCGCTTTCCATGGTAAAGATTATTTGCAACAAGTACAGGAAAGAGAAAGCGAAAGAACTGGAATACCCTCGTTGAAAATTTCATTCAACAATGTCTTTGGATATTATCTGGAAGTAAGAAATACTCATAAGGATAAAGTTCCTGCCGACTGGATTCGCAAACAAACACTCACTCAAGCGGAGCGATACATCACCGAAGAACTCAAGGTATACGAACAAAAAATTCTCGGTGCTGAAGAAAAAATTGCTTCCATCGAATTCAAATTGTTCAATGATCTTGTCGCTGCGGTGGCTGATTTTACCGCCGCCATTCAATTGAATGCACAAGTTCTTGCACAAATGGATGTGTTGATGAGCCTCGCCAAAGTGGCCGTTAAAAACGGTTATGTGAAGCCAACAGTGAATGATACCAAAGTCTTGAAAATACTTGAAGGTAGACATCCTGTGATTGAACACTCCCTGCCTCACGGTGAGGAGTATGTCAGCAACGACATCTATCTCGATAATGACACACAGCAGGTGATGATGATCACTGGTCCGAATATGTCTGGTAAAAGCGCTGTGCTGCGCCAGACAGCTCTCATTGTTCTCATGGCCCAGATGGGTAGTTTCGTTCCTGCGAAAGCGGCGGATATCGGAATCATCGATAAGGTTTTTACCCGCGTTGGAGCAAGTGATAATATCAGCAGTGGCGAATCCACCTTCATGGTTGAAATGAATGAAACAGCCAGCATCCTCAACAATCTATCGGATCGCAGTCTCGTATTGTTGGATGAAATTGGTCGCGGTACATCGACTTATGACGGGGTGAGTATTGCTTGGTCGATAGCAGAGTACATTCATGAAAACACCAGAGCGCGCGCCAAAACATTGTTTGCGACGCACTATCATGAATTGAATGAAATGACATCCTTGTTTGATCGCGTGAAAAATTATAACGTCAGCGTGAAGGAAGTCGGTAACAAAGTGATCTTCCTGCGCAAACTTTCACCGGGAGGAAGTAATCACAGCTTTGGTATTCACGTGGCTAAAATGGCTGGCATGCCAACGAAAGTGATCGAACGTGCCAAAGACATACTACAACACCTCGAAAAATCACATTCGCGCGAAAGCCTTTCCGAAAGCAAGACTCCGGATGTGGCCAAAGCCGCCAAAGAAACACAAGTCGGTCAGCTCAGCTTTTTCCAACTAGACGATCCTGCGCTCGCACAAATCAGAGAAGAGATCACCAATCTCGATCTCAACACCATCACACCTATTGAGGCTTTGATGAAGTTGAATGAGATTAGGAAAATTGTTACCGGGAGATAATCTTGATAAAATTCAAAATTTAAGATTTAAAATTTAATACTCCACTGCGCGCATTCATGAATTACCGTGTATGCAGCAATCTTAAATATTAAATATTAAATTTCCAATCACATCTCAAACGTTTCCATAAACTTCGTTGTGAAATCGCCTTCTCTGAATTTCGCGTCTTTCATCAATTTTTGATGGAATGGAATAGTGGTTTTGATACCTTCGATGATATACTCATCCAAGGCGCGCTCCATTTTGGTAATAGCTTCTTCACGGGTCTGCGCTACTACAATGAGTTTCGAAATCATTGAATCATAATATGGCGGAATAACATACCCAGCATACGCATGGGTATCAAGCCTTACTCCGTGACCACCTGGTGAATGATATGATGTGATCTTACCGGGACTCGGTGCGAAATTTTTGTATGGATCTTCCGCATTGATACGACATTGAATCGCATGCATCTTCGGATAATAGTTCCGTCCAGAAATCGGATCACCTGCCGCAAGTTTGATTTGTTCTTTTACGAGGTCGTAATTGATTACTTCTTCTGTAATCGTATGCTCCACTTGAATCCGCGTATTCATTTCCATGAAATAGAAATCGCGGTTTTTATCTACTAGAAATTCCACTGTACCTACTCCTTCATACTTTACTGCTTCAGCTGCTTTGATGGCAGCCTGACCCATTTTCTCTCGGAGTTCATCGGTCATGTATGGAGAAGGTGTTTCTTCTATCAATTTCTGGTGACGACGTTGAATGGAACAATCACGTTCACTGAGGTGACAAGCTTTTCCATATTGGTCGCCCGCAATTTGTATTTCGATGTGTCGTGGCTCTTCCACGAACTTCTCCATGTACATGCCATCGTTTCCAAATGCTGCTGCCGCTTCACGACGGGTCTTTTCCCACGCATCACGCACATCATCATCGTTCTTGCAAACACGCATACCCTTACCACCGCCGCCGGCAGTGGCCTTCATCATGATCGGGTATTTAATTTTATTTGCGATTTCCAACGCTTCTTCAAGACTTTCAAGCAAACCATCGCTACCAGGAATGGTAGGTACACCTGCATCTTTCATCGTTTGTTTAGCACTGGATTTATCACCCATGGCATCAATCATCTCAGGTGAGGCCCCGATAAACTTGATACCGTTTTCTTTACAAACCTTAGAGAATGTGGCGTTTTCTGACAAAAACCCATAACCAGGATGTATCGCATCCGCATTGGTAATTTCCGCAGCAGCGATGATATTTGGGATTTTGAGATAGGAGTCTTTACTTGGAGGAGGACCAATACACACCGCTTCATCGGCAAAACGCACATGAAGGCTGTCACGGTCTGCCGTAGAATATACGGCCACGGTAGCGATACCCATCTCCTTGCAGGTGCGGATCACACGAAGTGCAATCTCTCCCCTGTTCGCTATCAATATCTTTTAAACATATTGTTTCCGGATTGATTGAATTAACCTGTGCGAACAAGATCATGTTGTCCTGAATCAGGCTTTATCAGGCTGGTTCAACAAGGAAAAGCGGCTGATCGTATTCGATCGGTGTACTGTCATTCACCAGCACTTTCACAATTTTACCACTTACCTCTGATTCAATTTCATTGAAGAGTTTCATGGCTTCGATGATACAAACTGTATCTCCTTGTTTAATTGTGCTTCCCACTTCTACAAACGGTGGTTTATCCGGAGACGATGAACGATAGAATGTTCCGATCATCGGAGATTTCACTTCAACGAGGTTGCCTTTTGGTTCCTCGGCTTTTGCAGCAGGTGCAGCGGCAGGTGCTGGCGCGGCTACTGTAGTGGCAGCAGGCGCAGGTGCAGCCACTTGTGGCACAGCTACCTGAATCACTTCCTGAACTCTGCCTTTTGTGTCCTGAGCTTTGATGGTGATGCGAAAATCTTTCTGCTCGAGAGATACCTCGCTTACCCCACTTTTTGCAACGAACTTGATGAGTTCCTGAATTTGCGCTAAGTTCATATCCATTGTTTCATTGAGTATATCTGCTTCCTTTTCGGTTACAGCAACATCATTTGTTGATGTTTTTGGTTTCGATGCTTTTGCCAAATGTATAAGAATTCAAATGTTAAACGCTGTTTCAGTCGATTTTTCCGAAAATTAATTCGGATTATAGGCCCATTTGAGGTAAACCGCTCCCCATGTGAATCCACCACCAAATGCAGCCAGAATCAGGTTATCGCCCTTCTTCAACTGTTTTTCCCAATCCCATAAACACAGTGGTAATGTGCCCGCTGTGGTATTGCCATAACGCTGAATATTGATCATCACTTTGTCTGGATTCAAGCCCATCCGTTTTGCAGTGGCGTCAATGATTCTCAGATTGGCCTGATGCGGAACCAACCAGGCGATATCATCTGCTACCAAATGATTGCGCTCCATAATTTCTGCGGATACTTCAGCCATTCCCTTCACTGCTGCTTTAAAAACTGGTTGACCATCCTGAAAGACATAATGCTCTCGTTGATCTACAGTTTCATGACTGGCGGGTTTAACAGAACCACCAGCCTTTTGATGCAGGTATTGTCTTCCACTTCCATCTGATCTCAGAATGCTGTCCTGAATGCCCAATCCTTCGTGATTTGGTTCCAAAAGGACCGCTCCGGCTCCATCGCCAAAAATGATACAGGTGGATCTGTCGGTGTAATCGATGATGCTGGACATTTTGTCTCCGCCAACCACAACTACCTTCTTGTATTTACCTGTTTCAATGAATTGAGCACCTGTGCAAAGAGCGAAAATGAAACCGGAACATGCCGCTCCGATGTCATAACTCCATGCGTTCACTGCGCCTATTTTATCTGAAATGATGTTTGCTGTTGCTGGAAAAACATGATCTGGAGTAACTGTCGCACAAATGAGCAGATCGATTTCGGTAGCATCGATACCCCGCTTTTTAAGCAGGCCTCTCACAGCCTCAGCACCCATATCGCTGGTGCCCAGACCTTCACCCTTTAAAAGGTGACGGGTTTCTATTCCAGTTCTGGTTCTGATCCACTCATCGGTGGTATCGACCATTTTCTCCAGTTCGAAATTTGTCAGTATGTCTGGTGGAACATAACCATGTACTGCCGTAATCGCCGCGTTTGTGCGTGTCATGAATTATCCTTCTGATTAGTCTTATCGAAAAAACGGGGGCTAATGTAACGCTATTCGATTTGACGCGTGAATTAACCACGAAAACAAAACCTTCTGTCGTTTCCTAAATGTGACAGGTATAAATAACAAAGCCGGTACACATCGGTGCACCGGCCGGTATCTGATCAAGCATCAGGAAGTTCAATCTTCCTTAGCTGATTCTTTCTCGATCAAAACTTTACCTTTATAGTAAAGTTTGCCCTCATGCCAATGTGCACGGTGGAACATGTGTGGCTGGCCCGTTGTCGGACAAGTCGAAACATTCGGAGCCTCGATTTTGTAGTGAGTTCTGCGTTTCGCCTGACGGGTTTGCGAAATCCTGTGTTTGGGATGTGCCATTTCAGTATGGTTTTAAAACAATTTTTTATTCTTCTTCATCAAAAAACTCCCGTTCTTCTGGATCATCAAAATTAAGATTCTTCAAGGCTGCCCACTGGGAATCGGCGGTCTGATCAACCTGAAATTCCTTCAGGCGTGACAAAGACTCCTGATTGCAGTCGGCGACATTTTCATGAATGTGCCTTGCTGGCAAAGCCAGATGGGCGTATTCATACAGATAATGACTCACGTCTACTTCATGTTCTGAAGGACCAAGAACCAAGATCTCGTCTTCCGTGCTGCCGGTTTCGTCTCCAAATTTCACAATCAGGCGATGGGTCGCCACAATCGAGATTTTCAGATCATCACCACAGTGATCACAAGTGGAATCCACAACGCCTTGCAGATGAAAAGTGAGAATCAGCATGGTGCTCTGTTTTTCTAACTCAACATCGGCTCTAATGCTACAGCCGTGGATTTCCGAAGAATCAAAATTTTCAAAGAACCTACCATCAAGCGTGTATTCAAATTGGTGTTTACCCAACTTTAACCCGAGATACGGAATTCTGTATTCCTTCAAGGTATTCACGCGATGGTCATTAAAAACGGACGGCAAAAGTAATCCCTTTTTTCAATTGGACAAGCATATTTCAGGAAAAATCAACATTCAAGGGATGTTGTGAACACCCCCAGAGGTCGTAAATTTGAAGATTGCAACTTCTTGCGTATGTTCGCTCACGCCAACCTTTGTAGCCATTGATATTTGGCGCGATGGTTGCTAAAGGATTCCAAAATCTGATAAAGAAATTTAACACATGAAATTCCTGATTTCGATACTGCTTGTCTTTGCTGCCACTACTGGATTCGCTCAAAACGATATTACCGGAGAGGTTGCCGGGGCGTTGAAAAGAGGCGATGCTGCTGCCATTGCGGCTCAGATGATGCCACAGGTTGAACTTACACTCAATGGTCAGGACAACAATTTCACAAAGGCAGATGCCCAAAAAGCACTGGCCGCGTTTTTTAAAGATCATCCAGTAACTGGATTCAGCATTAAACATCAAGGTACCTCAAAACTTGATGACCAGTACAGAATTGGCGATATGACCACTCAAAAGGGTAGTTTTCGTGTGACATTTTTCATGAAAAAGACCGGTACAACCATGCAAATCCGCCAATTGAAGATTGAAGTAGCAGAATAAAGCGCTACACAATTCATGTTTTTCTTCCAGCAAACTTTCACAATAGCCAGCGGGAGATTTCCTTTGCCGCATGGAAAATTCATTTGATCTCGACGATTTCATCCGATTCGCCCTTGCTGAAGACATTGGCGATGGTGATCATACCACGTTATCTACCATTCCAACCGACACGCAAGGAAAAGCCAAACTCCTCGTCAAAGAAAACGGTATCATTGCCGGAGTCGATATTGCGCAACGGGTCGCAGAAATCGTAGATCCGCGACTTCAATTTGAAAAAATCATCTCTGATGGAGCGCCTATTCAGAAAGGTGATATTGCTTTTTACCTTTCAGGATCATCGCAAAGTATTACAACAGCCGAACGACTTATCCTGAATATCATGCAGCGCATGAGTGGAATTGCGACCAAAACCCATCGCATTCAATCACTCATAGCCGAAACACATTGTAAATTGCTGGACACCAGAAAAACCACGCCCGGGTTCAGGTATTTTGAAAAACTCGCGGTAAAAATCGGCGGTGGAGTGAACCATCGTTTCGGACTTTACGATATGATTTTGGTGAAAGACAATCACGTAGATTTTTGTGGCGGTGTTGTCCCTGCTTTGGAGCATGTGAAAAATTACCTTCAGAAAACCGGTAAAAACCTCCGTGTTGAGGTGGAAGCCAGAAACCTGAGCGAAGTGGAACAAATACTTAGTGCCAATATCGCTTTTCGAATCCTCCTCGATAATTTTCAACCAGATTCACTGCGCGAAGCGGTGAAATTCATTCAAGGTCGGGTTCAAACTGAAGCATCAGGTGGTATAAACGAAAACAACGTCATGGAATATGCCCGCACTGGTGTAGATTACATCTCCATGGGTGCTTTGACGCATCAGGTACAAAGTCTCGACCTCAGCCTGAAAGCGATGAATATTTAAACGAGAATCCGACATTACAGTTCTACTTCGTCACTTTACGATTGAACTTCTATCTTCGCCGCGATGGCTGCCAAACAAAAGAAATGGATGAGCATGCTGCTTCACTGGTGGCCGGTGAAGCGGGGAATTGCTTTTCTTGACAGAATCCATCCCCCGGGTTTTTCCGGGTTATCATTGTGGTATGTATCGCGTTTCTTCACTGAAGCCGTGATGAAAGGTCAGATTGCAACAAGGGCTTCCGCAATTTCTTTCCGATTGTTTCTGGCTTTCTTTCCAGCCATCATCATGTTGCTGACTTTGATTCCATACATCCCGATTGAAAATTTTCAGGAATCATTGTTCGACAGCATCCGTGGTTTTTTTCCAGGTGATACTTTCAAGCTATTCGAAGAAACATTGGATGACCTGATCAATCAAAAGCACAATGCCCTTCTTTCCATCGGTTTTGTGCTGGTGATTTACTATGCATCAAACAGCATCAACGCCATTCTGATCGGATTCAATTCGAGTTATTTTCTGGATGACAAACACAATCCTGTCATGATGCGTGTTTCAAGTCTTGTGCTCATGTTTGTGCTGGGATTACTCATGCTTATCGCCGTAGTGATACTGGTTTTCAGTGGAACCCTCTTTGAGTTTTTACATGAAAAGAGAATAATAGGTGACAGAGGATATATTCCAATTCTGAACTTCGCCAAGTGGGTCATTTCAGTAAGTCTGATGTACTCCATCATTACAACACTATATAATGTCGTAGCAAAAAGACCCATCCGTAAATTCCGATACTTTAATGCAGGAGCAACTCTAGCTACTTTGAGCTTTATAGTAACATCTATCTCTTTCGCATACTTCGTCACAAATTTTGCCTCATACAACAAACTATATGGTTCTCTTGGAACGTTGTTGGTCTTACTGATTTGGCTCAACATCAATTGCGTCATAGTGTTGATGGGCTTTGAGCTTAACGTTAGTATCCGGCATGCACGCAAAAGCGTACCTGTACCGGAACCCATCATTAAAAATACATTGAGAGAATGAGATACTTCTTCACCACCATTCTAATTTTATTTGCGATCCACGCATTGAGTCAGGGCGTGATGGGTCGCTGGCAAACAATTGATGATGAAACCGGAAAAGCCAAATCCGTTGTAGAAATTTCTGAACGCAACGGCAAACTTTATGGCAAAATCATTCAGCTATATCGGGAGCCACAGGAGGATCAAAACCCCAAATGTGATAAATGCGAAGATGATCGCAAAGATCAATACATCATCGGAATGGAGATTCTACGGGATATGCAACTAAAGGAAGGCTATTATCAATCCGGAACGATTTGCGATCCAAAAAACGGTAAAATCTACAAATGTGAATTCTGGCTTGATGGTGGAAATCCCAACAAACTTTTGGTAAGAGGTTATTGGGGATTCTTTTACCGAACACAAACCTGGAATCGGGCATCCTGATCAGGTCATGCTTTGTCGGGTGATTTTATGCCACACAAAACGGAAGAGGATATAAATGTGATTCATCATGGTTGGCACCAAACCATAGTGATCAGACAAAATGATAAATCTCTCTTTGAGTCCTTGTTTCCTGCGTGAGGATGAAACTCCACCTGCTAAAAATTTCGACACGAAAATTCCAGAATCACATACACGTTTCGAATTTTTCAAAACGCGTATGGTCCAATCAATATCGCCACTGATCCGATATTTCAAGTCATATGGAACACAAACCGTTTTGCTCACTAAAATCGATTGGTGTGAAACACACATTCCGAATCGCAAACTTTTCCAGTTAAGATTTTTCGGTGGATGCAATCTGCGCTCCCCCAATTCGCGTCCAGCATCGTCCACAACCATGGTATTGCCGAAGTAAAAATCATATCCTGATTCACAGAGCATTTTCTCTAATACATCATTGGAATAAAACTCATCACCGGCATTCATAAAAATCAGATAGTCGCCTTTTGCTCGCTCAATGCCCTTGTTCATCGCATCGTAAATTCCTTTGTCGGGTTCTGAAAACACATGCAGACGATCATGCTGAAAGGTCCTTACCTTGTTCAAAGTGTCGTCCTTGGAAGCTCCGTCGATGATGATATGTTCAAGGTTCGGCCAGGTTTGAGCAACTACACTCAGCATCGTGCGGTCAATGACAGCAGATGCGTTATAAACGACAGTGATCACAGAAACCAGAGGTTGACCGGGCATAAATTCAAATTTGAACGTTCCAAAAGTAGCACCTCATGCAGACAACATGTTCATGCCTAATTTTGGCCGGATGAGTAAATCTCAAAAGGCATATAAATCATTGGCAGATTTTGTCATAAATGGGATCAATACCGCGGCTTCCATCGTGAAGGTGATGATCATGTCAAAATCCGTTCAAAAATTGCCACAACCCGTCGGCGATCGTTGCCTTGTGTTGGGCAATGGTCCTTCACTGAATGATTCACTGGAAAAATATCCGGAGTATTTCGCATCGCATACTTTGATGTGCGTGAACAGGTTTGCCGTATCACACCACTACACGAAATTTAAACCTGCCTTGTATGTGATCATTGATCCAAATTTTTGGACCAGTCAAAAAGGCATTATCACTGAAGCATTGGATGCCATCAGAGAAAAAACAACTTGGCCTGTTGATCTTATCGTCCCTCATAATGCACGAAACACCCCCATGATGGCCGAACTGGAAAACATCCTTTTCTAAAAGTCAGATATATCAATTATGTGGTGTTTAAGGGTTATCCTTCCGTTGCGCATTTTTTCTACAGAAAAAATCTGGCCATGATGCAAAGCCGCAATGTGCTGATTGCGGCGATTTTTATGGCTATCAACATTGGATATAAGAGATTGGAATTATTTGGTGCAGATCATAGCTGGCATGAACAAATACATGTCGACGACAACAACGTGGTGAATGTGCGTATGGTGCATTTTTATGACAATGAAGAGAAGGTGACCTATTTGCCATTTAAAAAAGGACTTGATGTAAATGAAACTCACCGCATGGACGAAACACTTGATGTATGGGCGAGGGTTTTCCGTGGATATCACTTGTTGAAAGCGTATGCGACTTCCGTAGGGTGTAAAATTTATAATGCCAGTGAAAAATCATATGTGGACGCCTTCGATCGCATTAAAATCAAATAGGATTTCTTCACCACTGCAATTCTGAAAAGTATTTAAATAGGCAATACCGTCGCGAAGGCATTCGTTTAATTTGCCTTGGTGAAACCAGACAACGAACTGCCGAAAAATTCGCAATGGGCATAGTCATTAAACAGGCTTTCAAGACAACTGTTTTCTCCTACATTGGAGCGGGACTTGGCTTTCTGACCGTCTGGTTTGTATATCGTAAATGGCTTACACCGGAACAAAACGGATTAATCAATCTCCTCATTTCCATTTCAGCCATAACGGGTTCATTGAGTAATCTTGGAATGACAGGAGTTACACTGCGTTTTTTTCCTTATTTCCGAAATGAAGAAAGAGGGCATCATGGATTTCTCTTCTATCCTCTGGTTGTAACAGTCTTCGGATATTTCCTGTTTGCAGCACTCTTTTTCATCTTTCGCGATGAAGTCATTGCACGCAATGCAGAAAAATCATCTTTGTTCGGAATACATATTGGATATCTCTTGCCGCTGACATTTTTCACAGCGATGTATTACATCTTCGACACTTATTCGAGATCGGTTTATTTGCCCACAGCAGGAATAGTGATCAAAGAAGTTTTGCTTCGCATTGGAATTCTGGCCACTGCATATTTCTATCATCTGCATTGGTACAGTTTCGAAACTTTTATTCTGCTCTATTGTTCTCTCACTTGTAGTGTTGGTGTCGGTTTAGCCATTTATCTGATTTGGAAAAAAGTCGTATTTATCCGACCATCAACAGGATTTGTGACGCCTCAACTTTCCAAAGAAATGCGAAGCGTGGCTGCATTTTCGATCATCACCGGACTCAGTAGTTTGCTTATTACTTCACTAGACAAAATCATTGTCAATGATCAGATTGGAATACAGGCTGCAGGTGTTTTTAGTCTCGCCGCTTATTTTGGAACCATTATTCAAATTCCAGGAAGATCAATTGTGCGCATCTCTGCAGCTGTGATATCAGATTCGTGGAAAGCCGGTCATACCGAAAACATTCGAACGGTTTATCACAAGACCTGCCTCAATCAAATGATTCTCGGACTTATCATCTTTCTGGGTATCGTGACCAATATCGACAACATCATGACCTTACTTCCAGCGGAATATGCAGAAGGCCGCTGGGTTATCATACTCATGTCGCTGGCCTACTTAATCGATCTCGCCACAGGAGTAAACGGAGTGATCATTTCGACTTCATCATACTATCGTTACGACACCTATTTTATGCTGATATTGATGTTGGTCACCGCCGTAACCAATATCCTTCTCATCCCAATAATGGGACTCAAAGGCGCCGCACTCGCGGCTGTCATCACTTACACCAGTTATAATTTTTTGAGATATCTATTTATCTGGAAAAAATTCCAAATGCAACCTTATGATTTGGCATTTGCGAAAATATTATTCTTCGCAATACTCTCATTCGTTGCAGCGATTGTCATTCCAGACACTGGTTTTCCATACATCAACATTCTTGTTCGTGGATCTGTGACATGCGGATTATTCGTCTTATTGGTCTACAAATCTCAACTCGCTCAGGATTTCAATGCGACGTTGATCAAATATGTTTCTGCCATATTGAGAAGATGAAATCAGACGCAGAACTGACAAAATTTGCTATCGGGATTGTGTTCAAAAATCTCTGTTTCATAAACACTTTTCACCCATTCCATAAACGCGCTTTCAAATTGAGGAATGAATTCCGAAACTGAAGCTTCAGCACTTTCTAAATTTTGATAACCCGATTTGAAATTTCGAAAACTGTAAAAGCCCGCTTCGATATTATCGAGATGAATATTTTGTTCAGCATACATCAAAATATAGGTGGCCAATTGCAATTGCTTTCCTTTGTCCTTGGCTAAGAATAATTCAGCTGCGTTTTTTCTAAAGGACGTGTTTTTCTCATCTACTTTGCCCGTTTTGTAGTCGATGATCTGGTATTTACCAGCTGTAAAATCAATTCGATCCGCCTTTCCCTTCATCGCCACTGGCTTTTTCCAATCATACTTTTCATGATCAATTTGTTTCCACAAAACAGACTCAACAGCTGCGACTTGAGGAAGAATATTCTCTAGTGCAAGAGCATTTAAACGGGACAATTCAAAATGGGCATACTTCTTCAACATATCTTCTGCAATTCGCAATGCCAGATAATTGAAACCAGAATCTACCTGCTGCACATTGTTCCTCTTCTTTAATGCTTCAAGAAGATGAGCCTCCGCGTTTTCGGCAAGGTTTCTAAACTCGGCTTCGGTTGGATAACTACCTATGTGTGGTTTATAAAAATCTTCCAAAACATCATGGATCATTGTTCCAAAATCGGCAACACTGATGTTTTCTTCCGGCGTGTCATTTTCACCTAAGCCAAGTATATATCGATAATAAAAATCAAGAGGACAATTGATAAACTTATTGATAGCCGAAGGAGAAATTCCTGCCTCGAACAAGGCATCCAATCTGCCTTCTGAAAAAGAATCTGCCTGAATACTTCCTATGTGCTTTGTAATCTCCTGAATTTTCATCTTTCGATGATGCACAGAGTGTAATGGATTCAATGTCGGCAATGCATACTCGAGCTGAGTGATGTATCTGCTTTTCTCAGTACCACGAAATTCTGTTGAAACTGAGGCATGGTAAAAGTGAATGTTTTCAGCCCTTTGCATCAAGCGGTAAAAATTGTACGCATACATGGACTCACGATCCTGTGGCATGGGTAAACCATAGTGTTGCCTTAGATCAAAAGGTATCATGGATTGATAATCTCCCTTTCCTGGAAGGTGATCCTCATTCGCACCAACGACATACAGATGACTAAAATCCAAAGCACGGGATTCTACGAGGTCCATGATCTGTAGTCCATTTACAGGGTCTCCTTCGAAATGCACTGACTCATCGCCAGAGACTTCTTCGAACAAAAGCGCTAAAGCCTCTGGTTGATTAAAATAGCTGTACTTTGACAACATATCCTGCAATCTCAAACAAATGCGTTGCAAGGCAGGAACAACAGTTTGACTCAGTGTATCCTCTATTGGAAAACTTGGCAACATGAGCAAAACCCGATTCAAAAACTCCTGACATTCCACCTGCTGATCAAATAGAAGGATGGCATTTTCATAAGCTGAAAAACCAGTGAGCCAATGTTCAAGTTCTTTCTTTCGATAATAAACCAAATGAGAAGTTCCGATATGTTTCAGGATTGATTTATCCTCAGGATTTTCTTCTTTGGCCAGAAGCCTAAGCACTTCCAAGAGTTCACGATAGTGAATTCCACGACCAGATTTTTGAGTGTAAATTTTAAAAACAACATTCAGCCAACGCCAATATGCATGTGATTTTACCTGTATACCCAATGCCACATTCACCTGAATATTCTGAGCAGAAAGTGTGTTCATGAATAAATCCAATGATGTAAGATCAGCCAATATAACAGCAGTGTCCTCAAGGGATTCCTGATTGAGATTTTTCAAATCATTCACCAATGCAAGTACTTCGCTAGTTGCGGTCGAACATTCCGTTATGAAAACCGATTTAGGTATGCTTTTGAAATATTGGCCAACGAAAGAATGGACTGGCAATCCCGATTTCCTGATCATCGCTCCCGCTTCATGCATTTTTTCATTCACATAATATTCATCAAGGTCATGAAATATGCGGCATGGAATCAACTCCATCAGTCGATATACCAATTTTTCTTCAGCTTTTGAAAAAGATGAAATTCCCGCAAAAATCAATTCCGTAGCATTCAGGTTGCCAAGTCGTTGCTGTGGTTCATTCACAAGAAACTTGACCATGGCATGATAAGTTCTGATACCCCTGTTTTGTTGTTCATGGGCAAAACCCTGATAGAGTTCTCCGATTTCAGTCCAAAACTTCAAAAAGGCCATTTGTCCATTACTCAGGTCAGTCTGATTGAAGCTCCAATTTTCGATTTCACGCACGTCTCTTAGATCAGAAAAAAGAGCGGCAGGATCAGTAAGTGAAGCATCCACGTCTTGAAAATCATTGAGTAGAATTTTTCCCCATCGGAAAAATTCCTGTATCTCCTCAGGATGAGCGCTCGCATTCAAATGCACGTCATAAAGCACACAAAGTGATTCCATTTTACCAGCCAGCCTTTCACCTGATAACGCACTTACCAATTGCGGCATGATGATGCATTGAGGCGCCCAAAATGGCCGTTGCAGTTTTTGAGATAAATGATGCAACAAAAACTTGCGTGATCTACGCGATGGTAGAACAACCACGACATCTTGCAATTGGTGGCCATGGACCTTCACAAGCTCCTCAGCAACTGATTCCAAAAATATTTTCCTGTTTTCGATGATCATTGCAGCAAAGAAACAAAGGGTAACCATTTTTGCCACATGAATTTTCCAATCTACCGAAGATTAAAAAATGGAAAGAGCTACTACCGTATCTCTTCCATGGAACACATGACCGAATTGCAACAACTAGGCAACAAATGGCTCGTTCATGAATTACACGCCAGGATCCTTCCGGAAAGATTACTTATTAGCGACATTTTACAAAATGATGGCAGCCAATTTGAAGAATGCGAATCAATTGAATTTGAACAACGGTTGAACACTACAACCTTTTGAATACCCGGATCAAAAGCGATTGTTTGAAGAATTCTTTTGCGGATAATCTTCAATGAAATGCTCATAAGTCTAACAAAAAGACGATCATACAAAGACTGACTCATGCACCTTTGACCAGTATGAATATTCAGGAAAATATTTCGCTCAAGAATTTCAACACCTTCGGAATTGACGCCAAAGCACGATACTTTGCTGCATTTTCAAATTCCGATGGTCTGGCAGAATTACTTCAACAGGAAACCACCAAAAAACATCAAAGACTGATACTCGGCGGAGGTAGCAATTTACTTCTCACGAAAAATTTTGATGGCATTGTATTGAAAAATGAAATTCGCGGTATTTCACTCACTGGTGAAGATGAAATGCATTACTACGTCACTTCAGGTGGCGGCGAAATCTGGCACCAATTCGTGATGCACTGCATCGAAAATAATTATGCAGGATTGGAAAATCTTTCTCTCATCCCTGGTTGTGTAGGAGCAAGTCCTATGCAAAACATCGGTGCATACGGTGTTGAAATCAAAGATGTGTTTCACTCCCTACAAGCCATGAATGTTCATGATGGCAACATCAAATCATTTGGGCTTGAGGAATGTGCATTTGGTTATAGAGAAAGTGTTTTCAAACGAAAAGAAAAAGACCAATGGGTGATTTTAAATGTGACATTCAGACTTTTTAAAAGACCCGTCCTACATACCGAATATGGAAGTATCGGAGAAGAACTGGATAAAATGAATCTGGACAACGTTACTATAAAAGATGTTTCAAGGGCTGTAATCAATATCCGCTCATCTAAATTACCTGATCCTTTGAAAATTGGAAATGCCGGAAGTTTTTTCAAGAATCCCGTTGTTCCCATTGAAATTTATCGCAACATTCAGTTGCATCATAACAATGCTCCAGGCTATCCCATCAATGAACAAGAAGTAAAAGTACCGGCAGGTTGGTTGATCGAAAAAGCCGGCTGGAAAGGGAAGAACATGGGCAGATACGGTGTTCACGATAAACAAGCTCTCGTTTTGGTAAACTACGGAGGTGCAACCGGAAATGAAATTTACGAACTCAGTTCTATGATCATAGAAGATATCAAATCGAAATTCAATATCGAACTCGAACGAGAAGTCAACATCATCTAAAGGCGACTTCCCTAAACTTTAGAACTTCGCACAAGGCATAATCCTGATCTTTTTGGATCTGTTGTTATGCTTATTCGACCACTGATAGGTGAGCGATAATTCATGTGATCCAGAAGAACTGCCGATACCAAGTCGCGAAACGGTGATATCGTAACTATAACCGAATTTGTATCGGGAGGCCTGAAAACCGAGAAGAACGGCAACCGCATCATGGTTCACATAACCATAGTTATTGCTCTTCATAGGTAAGCCACGATACCATACTCCCAATATGATTGGAGAAAATTCGTAGTAGAAACCAAAATCCAATTGATCAAAATTTTGTTGTGAGAGATAGTTCGCAGCCAATACCACGTAGTGATCAAGTCGCATCAATGAATTGCCTTTGATGCGCAATCTCACACCACCATGTGCAGATACTTTTCTGGCCAATGGATTTTCATTGGTGGTGTAAAATGATTGATCCGGAGAATTGTTGTGATAGGCAGAAATACCGAACCAAAATTTAGGGCCGTAGGTAAGAAGGCCAGCACCCATATCAAAATAACTTACAGGTCTGATTGTGCCTTGTTCAAGTGATACAGCCGCACCATCTCTCATCATCTGATCATAAAATGTCAGTTTATCAAAATCAATATTTTTGGTTACATAACCAAACTGTAAGGCAGGTCTGAAATACCAATTTCTTTTGATCCTCGCTTCATATGAATATTGGAACGACACAGATGATGTTCGCAAGGCGCCTGTTCCGGCCCTGTCATAATTCACCAACAATCCCATACCGCTATTGATATTCGGTAAAAATTGATCGTACGACATGTTGAAGGCAGAAAAGCCACCAGGAATTGCTGCCCATTGATTGCGGTATTGTGCACTCAATCTACTTTGAACGCTGGCTCCTGCAAACGCCGGACTGATGACAGTCGGCACTGCATAGAACTGCGTGAATTGTTGATCCTGTGCCATACCCTGAAGATTCAGCAACAAAATCACGATGAGGTATATAATTTTCTTCATGGTTAGTCTGGTTAGGTTATTTTACAATGAGTGTTACGTCACCGGATTGTTCAACATTTTGTCCATCAACGAAAGTGGCACGCACCTTCCACACGTAAACATCTTGTTTAACAAGAGATCCGCGGTAATATCCATCCCATCCCCTGTTCACATCATTGCTTTCAAAAAGCATCTCTCCCCATTTATTGAATATTTGAAGTTGATACTTCACTACTCCATTGTGCATTGGGAAGAATACATCATTATCAAAACTGTGTGCGTCATAAATACCACCTGAACTTTCAATGGTATTCGGTGTGAATGCATTCGGGAAATGAATCAGTCCGGCTGCAGATGCATGAACAACACCAGGCAAGATCGTAGTGTCGGGACAACCAAACTCATTTTCGGCGATCAACTGTATGTCGTAGTCACCTTCAGCCTGATAATAGTAAAGAGGATTTTCTTCAACAGAAGTATTGCCATCGCCAAAATCCCACTGGTATGAAGTTGCATTCTGAGACAAATTCAGACAATACACAGGTTCACCAGGAACATTTACTTCATTTGGATTGACCGTGAACGCGGCTTGTGCTCGAGGATAAACTTGAATGATTTGTTCTTGCACCATTTGGTCTGTAGTACCATCAGCACCCATCACCACAAGAGACACTGTATAAGTACCTGGTTGGTAATACGTGTAAACAGGATTGGTCGCTGTTGAAGCACCTCCATCACCGAATAACCAATTGGAGAAAATATTGTTTTCACTCAAATTGGTGAAACTCACAGTAAGTGGAACACAACCTTCGGCAGGTCCTTCGAAGTTCGCGACAGGTGGAGGCGGCAATATTTCAATGGTTCGATAAGCAGTATCACTGCAAGAGCCATTGGTTACAATCAACTGTATGGTGTATTCACCCCATGATAAATAGGTATAGCTTCCTGGCTCTGCTACATATAGTTCATTGCCATCATCCATATCCCAGTTGTAACTCAACTCACCACCGATCGTGGTGTTGTCAATGGTTATTGTTGCATCAGGATAAAGTTGAATATCCGGCGACACATCAAACGATGCTATCGGATTTGCATATACATGTATGGTAGTGCTTGTTGTATCAGAACAACCAAAACTATCAAACAGAATAAATGTCACCTGATACGAAGTGTCCGTGGTAGCCCAGTTAAAAAATGTATGCGTTGGCTCGTAGTCGGTTGAATAATCTCCGTCGCCAAAATCCCACAAATATGAATCACCGCCATCACTAGTATTGTCAAACGTAATTTGCAACGGTGAACAACCTTCTTCTATCGAATAAAAATCAGCAGTGATTTCTGGAGCGATATCAATTGTCAAATTGGATTGATCACTACAGCCATAGTCGGTAGTAGCGATGAGCGATATTGGATAAGTGTACACACTGCTGGTTACATTGATGTATTGATAATCGTGGTATTCAGCATCAGTTGTGGATGTCTGTCCGGTACCGTAAGTCCAAACAAAACTATCAGCGCCAATCGAACCATTGTAAAACGTAACCACTGTTGGGTAACATCCTGCCATGGTATCTATTTGTGCAACCGCGAGTGGCGAATGCATCACATGAATTGTCTGTGTAGTTGTGTCAGTACATCCATAAAGATTCGTGGCGATCAAAGTCGCTTCAAAATCCTGATCGAATTCGTTGCCAGTTGTGTAAGTATGCGCTGGTGTTGTCAACTGCGAAACTTGGGAATCTCCAAATAACCACTGATAAGAAACCGCTCCAACACTTTGATTGCTGAACAATGCATTGAAAGGTGAGCAACCGATGGTATCGACTGCAAAAACAGCAAACACTTCCGGATATAAACTGAAGACTTGCGCAGAAGTGTCCACACAGCCGAATTCAGTGGTGGCAGTAAGTACAATGTTGTATGTAGAACTGCCATTCAACGGCTCTGCAAATTGATGGACATGTTGAAGACCTGCTTCGCTGGAAGTTTGACCATCACCATAATTCCAATTGAAAATGGTTGCAACTTGAGAGTTATTGGTGATTGTTACTGGCGAAGGTTCACAAGCGGCACTTTCACTCATCATAAAATCTGCAATTGGTGTTGGATGAATGGTGAGAGGCCATTGAGCCACATCAGAACATCCAAATGGTGATGTCACCATCAATTGCACATTCAATACTATTGAAGTATCGGCAGGATTTGCAAAATACACCGATGGATTCTCCATGATGGATTGAACACTGTTGCCAAAATCCCAATTATAAGCAATGGCATTTTCACTGGTATTGATAAAACTTACATTGACAGGTGAGTAATGAGACCCAGGTTCCATAAACGAAGCTGTAACATGCGGATAAACCTGTATGGTAGCATTTGCTTGAGATGAACAGCCTTCCACCGAAGTAGTCGTGAGTACCACGTTGAAATTCATCACATCGGCAGAATTATTTTCATAAATATGACTCAACGATGAAGAACTGCTATCAGACAATGCGCCATCACCAAAAGACCATGCATAGATATCAGCATTTACAGAAGTATTCGAGAAGGTCACTGTAAGCGGTGAACATCCACCAATCAAATCCGGAGTGAAACCAGCCACTGGTGTCGGATTAATCAATATATCTTGAGTCACTGTATCGGTACATCCAAATTGCGAAACTGCAATCAGCGAAATCGGATAAGTAATAGGATCGCCAGTACTATTCGAATAATACGTAGTTGGCTCAGGTAAAACGGATGTGAGTCCATTGCTGAATTCCCATTGATACCCAACCGCACCAATACTACTGTTTGTAAAGCTTACCGTAACAGGAGAACAATGAACACCTGGATCTCCAAAACCAGCTTGTACAGCCGGATAGACCACAATGGAAATACTTGCCATATCACTGCATCCTTCAGCTGTGAGTGTGGTAAGTTCAACATCATAAGTGACCGGAATCGTTGAAGTGTTCACGAAAGTATGTTGATGCAATGAGTCACCAATGGATGAAATCACGCCATCACCATAGTTCCAATTGTTGACATCCACAAAAAGTGAAGTATTGGCAAATTCAATTGTTAGCGGAGAGCAACCAGAAAATACATCTGGTGTAAATTCCGCAACTGGTGTTGGATTGATAACAAGTGGATGAACTGCAGTGTCAACACAACCGAAAGATGATGTCGCAATCAAAGTGATATCATAAATCACTACATCTTCTGTATTGTTATCAAAAACAGAAGTCGGAGACGACATGACTGACACTATACCATTATCAAAATCCCATTGATATGAAATGGCATTTTCACTTTGATTGATTAAAGTGACCGTAGCAGGCGAACAGTATTGGCCGGGATCATTAAATTCAGCTATAACCACAGGATAGGTAGTGATCGTAACACTGTGTTGCGAAATACAACCTTGCGGCGATGTTGCTGTTAAATGGATTTCAAAATCTTCTGGAACTGAACCAGAATTATAGAAGGTGTGTTGTTGCAGGGTATCTGTCAATGAAGAATCTGTTCCATCACCATATTCCCATAAGAGGTTTGACGCAAAAACCGTATTGTTTGTGATATTCACCTCTACTGGTGAACAGCCTGCGATCACATCCACCGTAAAATCTGCAAGTGGTGATGGATTCACGGTGATGTCATGTGTCACAGTATCACTGCAGCCAAACATGGATGAGGCAACCATGGTTATGGTATAACTCAATGGCGCTCCTGTATTATTGGTAAATTCAATCGCCGGATTTTGTGTTACCGATTGTAACCCATTACCAAAATCCCAAGCATAAGAAGTAGCATTGATACTTGTATTAACGAAATTGATCGTCACAGGAGAGCAATACACTCCGGGATCATCAAATGCCGCTACAAGTTCAGGATATACCTGAATATTCAAAGAAAACGTGTTCGTGCATCCATCCGTTGTGGTTGCAGTAAGAACTATCGTTCTTGTGATAACAGTTGTTCCCGGGTTGGTATAAGTATGAGAGTGTACCGTGTCCGTTTCACTTGAAAATGTTCCATCACCATAATCCCACGTATATGAATCTGCATGGATCGAAAGATTGGTAAAATCAATGGTCAGTGGGCCACATCCTGCATCTTGATTCACGGTAAATTGTGCAACCGGTGAAGGAAACACTGTTACAACTGCAGAAGCTGTATCCGTACAACCAAATGCCGATGATCCGATCAATTCAACAGTATAGTTTACCGTCGTGTCAGAGGTGTTCTGAAACATATGTGTTGGCATGGCCACTGGAGATACGCTACCATCTCCAAAATCCCAATTGAAAACCTGAACACCTTGTATAAACGGCATCGTTGTGGTCAAAGGAGCACAACCTTCCGCTCCCGCGATCGTGAAGTCGAAAACAGCAAGTGGGTACACAATGATTGTTTGCGTAGTAGTATCATTACAACCATTCGGACTATATGCAATCAATGTAATATCATAAGAATCCAGCACACCACTTGTATTGATATACATGTTGGTTGGATTGACCAGATTCGACGTAGTGCCGTCACCAAGATCCCATAAATAACTTACTGCGTTCTGTGAAGTATTCGTAAAATAAGCTTCAAAAGGACTACAGCCAGGAGGATTGGCATTGTCCAGGAATGAAGCCACTGCGCCAGGATGCACTGTCACATACATCGTGTCGGAAGAACCACATCCAAATGCATTCAATGCAGTGAGTGTGATCATGTATGTAGTATCGGTGTTTGAAGTATTCAAAAACGTGTGATCCAATTCGAATGTCTCTTCAGAATAACCATCGCTGAAAGACCATTGATATACGAAAGCTGAATCACTCTCATTGAAAAACTGCACTGTGAGAGGCGAGCAACCAGTAACGATATTCGAATTCAATTGTGCTAACGGCGCATGATCCACAAGCACACTCATGGTATCTGTTCCACTGCAATTTGCAGTGTTGACATTCAAGGTAACGAGATACGTACCTGCACTTGCATACTGATAGTCGGGCGACTGATCTGTGGACGTTCCGCCATCTCCAAAATCCCAATCCCAATCAGTTATATCATCACCTGGAGTATAGGTAGTCATGTCCTGAAATGTGGCTATTTCACCTTCGCATAGATCGAAAACATTGAAATCCACAACAGGGGAATCATACACATGCAACACAACATGATCACTCGCTGTACAACCATTAAGGCTACTAACATTAATGTCCACATCGTAATTACCTGCTGCGTTCATGAATATTGACGGCGGATTCTGCCCGCTGAATGTAAATGGTGCTGTTTCCAATGTCCAATCCCAAGTTGTGGCATTGGTCGTATTTACCGTTAATGTTGTAGTGAGAGAATCACATCCAACGCCGACATCAGGAATGATATCAACCGTCGGACTGGGCAGCACGACGACTTGAACCCAAGCGGTATCCGTACATCCGTTCGCTCCACTGATTCCAACCATTGCACCTACATTGTATGTGCCCGGACTGTTGTATATATATGTGATGTTTCCTGAACCCGTGGGCATCCATCCCATTCCTGTATCCAGATTCCATTTATATACGTTGGCTCCTCCAGAAGATTGCTGTAAAAAAGTAATGGTTTCACCAACACAAACCGTATCTGGTGTAGCTGCAATAGCCGCCACTGGCGGCGGAACAATTTGTATGGTAATACTGGTTGGAGCGATACCGCAAAAATTACTGTCCAAAAGTTCTACTGTATAACTTCCGATACCGGGATAGTGCATGGTATGAGGGAAGGTAGGTGGCCATGGTGTCCAATCAATGATACTGTCATGACCCAATCCCCAGTAATCACCAAAATTCCAGTATTCATACCTCTGGTATATATTACCTTGAAATAAACAATTTCGATAAGTGGTATTCGTGAAGGTTACCGTGGTATCAGGATAACAAAGCAATGTTGCCGAAGCTGTAATGGAAGGATCATCAAGGTCCCAAATTCTGATCGGATCAAAAGTTGCAGTTGAATGACCTCCTTGAACTACATTACAATAATTCTCAGCAGTTAATGTGACTACAGTTTCACAAGTTACCGTTCCAACTTCATAGGTGTGTTGTATGGTTTGATTCCAGTTGGTATAATCAAAAACCAGAATAGGTGAACCATCACCAAAATCCCAAGTGAAAATGGTAGTTTCAGAAACATTCGTAGATGAGTTGATGAATTCCATCATCTGAGGCGCACACGCTTGTGTGAGACCTCCGACAGGAATCTGGATTGATGCACTGGATGCTTCTTCCATCACCACAACACCAGTCGTGACACACCCAGAAGATGTTTCAGTGATGGTTACCGTAAAGGTGTCAACCGTTGCCGTATAAACGTGACTTTGAAAAGTTGGCGGACTCCATGATGCACCTGACGTAACCGGTGAACCATCACCCCAATCGATAGAATATCCATTCCATGTGTCAGGCGTACTGAGGTTAAACGTAAAGTTATTGCCACTGCACGAGTACCAATATGGGTCATCGTTTACCTGACCATAAAAATCAAACACATGCGGACACTGAGCCCGTGCGCCGAATATTGACAGCAGGAAGACAATGGCAGTAGTGGAGATTTTTAGTTTCTTGTAACGAAGGATCATAGCCGATTTCTACGCAGTCCAATTAAATTAGTAGACAATGCCATTAGACTTTTCGACCAAAACACGAGTTCACCACACGAACAACGATTTACAGCCCTACCAACACGGATTTCTTCATGAATGGATATTTAAGCCAAAACCCGCTTTAAAACAGATCATACCCATTCATAGCACTTTAGAAAAACCGATGATTGCTCCATTTTTTCGGGCAACCGCAAAGAGCGTGTTTACATTTGCGCCATGTTGATTGAAGTGCTGAAATCAAAAATTCACCGGATCACGGTGACCGAATCAAACCTGAATTATATCGGCAGTATTACACTGGATCCGCTCCTGATGGAGGCTGCAGATATGATAGAAGGTGAAAAAGTGCAGGTATTAAACTGTATGAATGGCGAGCGTCTTGAAACCTACATCATTACTGGGGAAAAAGGCAGTGGCACTGTGTGCCTCAATGGTCCCGCAGCAAGAAAAGTGGCTCCCGGCGATGTGGTTATTGTGGTTACATACGCCCACATGACCCGCGATGAAGCCATAGCTTTCAAGCCTACCATTATTTTCCCTGATACCGTAACGAACAAGCTTGTCTGATCAGGCATACAACCAAGGTGAATTCCAACTTTAGAAAAACCGCAGTCTATCTCATTTTTCTAGCACTTGCTGCAGTGCTGATGTGGTTTCTGTATAAAGACATCAGTTGGGAGAACGACTTAAAACCTTCGCTGCAGCGCGTCAATTGGTGGTGGATTCTCATCTCATTTTTGATTGGATACAGCGCTACTGTGATACGTGGTCTCCGCTGGAACCTGATGCTCGAACCCATGGGTTTTAAGGCTCACAATTGGACCTCCATTCATTCCGTAGCATTTGGTTATTGCATGAATAATCTCGTTCCCAGATCCGGAGAACTCGCAAGATGCACATTGCTCAATCGTGCAGAAAAAATTCCGGTCAATAAACTCATCGGAACCGTCATACTTGAGCGTATTGTAGATGTGTTATTGCTGGCAGCTTTAATGCTTGCTGCTTTCATTCTCAAGGCAGATGCACTCAGTAATTTATTTACCCAAGTTGACGCAGGAAAAGGTAAATTAATCCTTTACATACTCGTTGCCGGAATTCTTGGTTTGGTGTTTTTCATGATTGCGCTGAAATACCTTAGTCATATTCCATTCATCTCAAAAGTCAGACACTTTTTCACCGGTATTGGAGAAGGAATCAAAACAATTTATCAATTGCGACAGCAGGGATTGTTCTGGCTATACTCTATCGGTATTTGGGGTGCATGGTTGCTGATGACGTTTTGCTCTATGCAGGCGCTTCAAGAAACACAACACATGACCCTGTCGGATACGGTATTTTTCATGGCCGCAGGAAGTCTCGGAATGTTGGTTCCAACTCCTGGTGGTGCTGGAGCATTTCATGGCATGGCTGTGCTTGGATTTGAAGCGCTGGGTTATGATGGCGCTGTTGGAAGGATCTATGCGTTGATTTCCTGGTCCGTAAAAACCACATTCGATATTTTGATCGGTGCTGTTGGATTTTTTATCGTGACCTCACGCAAAATAAAAATTTGATGATCGCCCAAAATCTGGATGAACTCGTTGAACTGGTCTCCACCTGGAAATCACAACAGAAGCGTATTGTATGCACCAATGGCGTCTTTGATATCCTACATGCAGGACACGTCGATTATCTTCAAAAATCAAAAGAACTTGGAGATGTGCTCATCGTTGGAATGAACAATGATGCATCTGTACGAAGTCTGAACAAAGGACCTGAAAGACCAATCAATGGTGAAAATGCAAGGGCTTTTGTTTTGAGTGCATTGCGATGTGTTGATGCTGTCATCATATTCTCTGATCACACTCCAATCAAAGTCATTGAAGCTGTTTTACCAGATGTTTTGGTGAAAGGAGGCGACTACGATCCTGACGTGATCGACCCATCAGATAAGCGATATATCGTAGGATCTGCAGAAGTGAAAAGCAATGGCGGAAATGTCTGTGTTATCCCATTGGTAGAAGGATTTTCAACTACGAATATTGTAGGCAAAATAAAAAAACCCGGATGAACCGGGTCTTTTAAAGTCTTCTTTTCTATTATGCACTAAGCATATCAAGCTTCTTGCGGATGTCGTCAATTTCCCGCTCAGTCGCTTTGATCTTCTTCTCGATATCTTTCCTCAAAGCTTCAGCGCCTTTACCAGTGAAAATACCCATGTTATTTTCATATTGAGCAATCTGGTGCTTCAGCTTTTCGATTTTTTCTTTCATGAAACTTCTTTCACGTTTCAATTTCATATCGCCATCATTACTTCCCTTGATGGTAGCCAAACGATTGCGGAAATTAGACATTTCCTTTTCCTCGCGATCAGCATTGATTGCACCATATTTGATATCGAGCAATTGATTATAACGATCCATGATCTCTTTCACCTTCTCGCGTGGAACGTAGCCTACTTCATGCCAACGCTCACCGAATGCTTTAAGATTTGCGAGATCTGTGCCTTTGTTCCCTGTTATTTCCAGCGCTTCCAATTCACGCAACATATCTTCTTTCAAGGTAAGATTCTGCGCCTGTTCATCGATCACTTTCGCGTAATTTTCCTTTTTACGACTGAAGAAATGATCACAGGTTGATCTGAAACGCAACCATAGTTTTTGTTCATCGCGAGGATCAGCGGAACCGACAGCCTTCCATGCTTCCTGAAGCTTCTTCAAAGAATCAGTTGCACCTTTCCAATCATCGCTGTTTTGCAATTCTCTCGCCTTTTCAATCAGCGCCTCTTTTTTCTCCTTGTTGTCTTTGTAAGAAGACCTCTTGATATCCATAAAGGCTTTGCGTTTGCTAAAGAACAAATCGCAAAGTCCTCTGAATTCCTGCCAAACTTCTTCATTCTCCTTCTTGCGCGCCCAGCCAATGGTTCTCCATTCTTCTTGCAACTTCAACACTTCATCAGTCCAACGATTCCAAGTAGCCGCATTGGTAATTTCCATGGTGAGGATCTCACTCATCTTAGCGACCAAAGCTTTTTTACGTGTGAGGTTTTCTTCACTGTGTGAATGAATCTCATCGTAATGAGCTTGAATCCGGTTCTGTGCTTCGCGCAATACACCGAAGAAAGTATCGCCCAATTCTTTGAAACTCTCACGTGGAGAAGGACCTATATTCATCCATTCACGGTGAAATTTGCGCACCATGACTTCAAGGTCATTGATCGAAGTCACTTCTGCCAGCTTCTTGGATTCCTCGATCATTTCTTCCTTCTTACGAAGATTAATCTTCAGATCGTGATCCTGAAGTGACTTATAGATATTGATATTGTAGAAAAACTCATGATTGAGTTTCACCCATTTTTCATGAATGTCGTGGTATTTATCTCCCGGAACATCACCAATGGTATTCCATCTTTCGTTCAGTGCTTTGTGGGCACCAAAGGCTTTAGCAATATTCTGTTCGTCTTTTACCAGTGCGTCAAGTTCATTGAGCACTTCGTTCTTCAACCCCAGACTTTTCTGGCGTTCAGCGGCGAGCTTCTTCCCTTGCTCTTCAATGCGGTCCTCATATACCTTGAGCAATTCCTGATATGGAGACTCAAGTTCATCTGGTACGTAAACAAATTCTACGTCTTCAGGATGACCAGCAGCTTTGAAGGTTTCAAGTTGTACTTGTCTTTCTTTTGCAGACTCCGCTTTCCATTCGCCGCGGATTTCGCGCACTGCATCACGGATGGACATAATATCCTCCGTGTTCAACAGCTCGCGCAGTTTTTCAATCAGTTGGTTTTTCATTCAGAATTCAATAGGTCCGGCTTAATACCGCTCCATTTTTTCAATGGGAGCGCAAATGTAATGAAAGCCATTTCAAGTAAAAAGGCCTTCAACGAATGTTTGTTGTGAAGGGTTACCCTGATCCCGGAATATGACAATTATCACCCCAAATAGCCATTGAACCGAGGAATTATGGCTGGAATCATGAATGCTACGCGTTGATTTTATGCCTGCTTCTCAAATAAACGGTATCCAATAATAACCGGGGCTCAAATGGTCAAACTCAGTGTCCTTTTTTTACGCTTGAAAAAATTCTTCTGGTTGGTTGTATCCCTACAAAGCAGATCCAACAGATATAACCTGTCATTGAACGAAACAGAAATTCTTCGCCATCAATCCAAATCAACCTCACAAGAATTCTTTATGTCATGTAAAAAGTGTTTTAGTATTGCATGAAAATGGCGAATACTGGAAGAAAATATCCCCCGGAAATGACCCGCAAAAAGATGATCGATTGGTGCAATAAAGCAGAACGATCACAATGGGATGTCCGAAAAAAACTGCAGGATTGGCAAATACCATCACTAGAAAGGGAGAACATCATTGCTGAACTTATTGAGATGAACCTTCTGAATGAAAAAAGGTATGCCAGCGCATTTGCAAACGACAAATCGCGATTCAATCGATGGGGCTCAGCGAAAATCCGCGCACATCTTCATTCCAAAGGGATATCCGAAAGGAATATCCATGATGCGCTGAAAGAAATTGACGCCGGAGATACCGCGCTGGCCATCCAACAATTGATCGAAAAAAAACTACCTTCACTGAAAGGTCTGAAGACCTGGCAGAAAAAATATAAAATCATGCAGTACCTCAGCGGGAAAGGATTCCAGCGTGATGAGATGGAAGGTCTCATCGATCAGAAACTTGGAAATTCTGAGTAGATTCTACTTCAAGCACAGACCTGTCACAACTGTCCTGTATCACCCGTTCCCATGATATCTTCAAAGGCGGAATAAATCGCCAAATACATGATTGGAATACCCGCTAGAACAGGCAAGCAACAAAGCAAAAATGAAATTCCGACCATGATACCGAGAACGATCAAAAACAGGATAGTCTGGATATATCTTTTGCTTACCACTTTACGACTCGCTTCCATTGCATCCCAAAACTGCATTCCCCTGAATACAACAAACATGGGTGCATAGATGTAAAGAACGCCCACTGCCATTGCAACCAGCGATCCGAGCAGAATCCCCATAACTGCACCGTTGGACATGATTTCAGCGAAAATTTCCATCGTCGCTTCTTGATCACCTTGAGCGTTCTGAAGATCATCAAAATGACCAATAAGGTCCAGAAAAGAACCTAAGAAAAACGGCACAATGATCACTGCTGCAGCTATGCCCACAAAGATTGTTGCAATGAGATTTTGAAGAATAAGTTGAATCCAATTTCTATTGAACCCATCGAAAAAGAGATTAAATGAACGATTCAAACCCTTCTTCTGATAACGACCATATATATACCAACCAACAATTAAGGCGGGTGTCACAGCCAAACTTCCAATGATCGATACGAAAGGAATAGCACCAATTGCCATCGTTATCACAAAATACAACAAGGTAAATGCAATATACATGGCTGCATCGCCGCCAAAAAGTTTAAACCCGGCACTCAGGTAATCGCCGAATTTGAATTCATATCCTTCTGTCAGGACTTGTTCGAGTGATTTTCCCTGACTCTCAGAATTGGTTTGATCAATTACATCCATGGTATGTGGTGGTGTTTGGTTTTCGGCTAAAGTATCGGAAAAATCGAACTCACAATCTTCTTCAATCACATTCGGCCAAAAAAATCCGTTATCGGAACCATCGGTTGATCAACGGTATGGAGTACTTTCGCAACCGCAATTTTTTTATCAGCTTAAATTAAAATACACAATGGCAATTACAAGCGATGCTATCGGTGAGCTGAATGAGCGCGTTGATGCGCTCGGGAGGTATCTTTGACGTGGAGGTAAAACTCCTTCAGATTAAAGAAGACGAAAAGCTAACTCAAGATCCGGATTTCTGGAATGACGCAAAAAAGGCTGAACAAGTCATGCGCCAGATCAGGAACAAAAAAGTATGGACAGATGCATTCAAAGAATGTTCTACATCTGTCGACGACCTTACCGTACTTTATGAATTCTTCAAAGAGGGCGCCGCAAGCGAGGAAGAACTTGAACATCAATTCACTCTCGCAACCAAAAAAATAGAAGACCTCGAATTCAAAAACATGCTCAGCGCTGAAGAGGATTCGCTTAGTGCAGTTCTCCAGATTACCGCAGGAGCAGGAGGGACCGAAAGTTGTGACTGGGCAGGTATGCTTATGCGCATGTACTTGATGTGGGGACAAAAAAATGGTTACGCGGTAAAAGAACTCGACATGCAGCCTGGCGATGTGGCTGGTGTTAAGCAATGTACCCTCGAATTCGATGGCCAATTTGGTTTCGGAATGCTCAAAGGTGAAAATGGCGTGCATCGACTCGTCCGTATTTCTCCATTTGATTCAAATGCGAGAAGACATACTTCATTCGTCAGCGTTTATGTCTACCCATTGGTAGATGATTCGATCGATATTCAAATCAATCCTGGTGATATCACATGGGATACCTTCCGAAGTGGTGGTGCCGGTGGTCAGAATGTGAACAAGGTAGAAACCGGGGTTCGACTCCGACATGCTCCTACTGGAATTATCATCGACAACACCGAAACGCGATCACAACTTCAGAATAAAGAAAAAGCAATGCAATTGCTCAAGTCTCAACTCTATGAAATGGAACTTGAAAAACGCAATGCAGCAAGAAGTGAAATTGAGGCCACGAAGAAAAAGATTGAGTGGGGATCACAAATCCGCAACTATGTGATGCAACCCTATAAATTGGTGAAAGATGTTCGCACTGGCGTTGAAACCTCAGATGTGGATAGTGTTATGGATGGATATATTGATGAATTCCTGAAAGGTTACCTTATGCAAAAAGGACAAGCTGCACAGGATCATCAATCATAATTTCGAATACAACCTGCAAAAAAATACAACCATGAATTATCGTATTGAAAAAGACACCATGGGTGAAGTTCAGGTACCCGCAGATGTTTGCTGGGGCGCACAAACTGAACGTTCAAGAAACAATTTTAAAATCGGTCCGGAAGCTTCAATGCCGAAAGAAATTATCCGGGCTTTTGCTATTCTCAAAAAGGCTGCAGCACACGCAAACTGTGAACTTGGTGTTCTACCGGAAGAAAAAAGAAATGCCATCTCTGCTGTTTGTGATGAAATTCTCGCGGGTAAACTCAATGATCAGTTTCCATTGGTTATATGGCAAACGGGAAGCGGCACACAAAGCAACATGAATGTGAATGAAGTCATTGCAAACCGCGCACATCTATTGAGTGGCGGTAAACTTGGCGATTCAAATATGTTGCTTGGAGCCAATGATGACGTCAACAAATCACAATCCTCCAATGACACTTATCCCACTGCCATGCATATCGCGGCATACGAATCTGTTGTCAAAAAAACCATTCCGGGAGTTGAGCAATTGAGAAATACGCTCAAAGCTAAAAGTGATGCATTTATGCATGTAGTGAAAATCGGCCGCACACACTTGATGGATGCAACTCCGGTTACTCTTGGTCAAGAATTGAGTGGATATGTTGCTCAATTGGATCATGGTCTTCGCGCATTACGCAACACGCTTTCACATCTTGGTGAACTCGCACTGGGTGGAACAGCAGTAGGTACCGGACTCAATGCTCCGAATGGTTATTCAGAATTGGTTGCGAAAAAAATTGCTGAATTCAGCAATTTGCCATTCACTTCTGCTCCCAACAAATTTGAAGCACTTGCAGCACATGATGGAATTGTAGAAACACACGGTGCTCTAAAACAACTTGCTGTTTCATTAAATAAAATAGCCAATGACATTCGCATGATGGCCAGTGGGCCACGTAGCGGAATCGGTGAAATTTTTATTCCAGAAAACGAACCTGGCTCCAGCATCATGCCCGGTAAAGTAAACCCAACGCAATGTGAAGCACTCACTATGGTTTGTGCTCAAGTAATGGGAAATGATGTGGCAATCACCATTGGTGGTACTCAAGGACATTATGAGCTCAATGTGTTCAAACCAATGATGGCATATAACTTCCTTCAAAGTGCGGAATTGCTTGGCGACGCTTGCGTTTCCTTTGACATTCATTGCGCTTCAGGCATCGAACCAAACCACGAACGAATCAAAGAGTTGGTGGACAAATCACTCATGCTTGTAACAGCACTCAATACTAAAATTGGATATTACAAAGCAGCTGAAATTGCCAAATCAGCACATAAAAATGGCACGACTTTAAAAGAAGAAGCCATTCGATTGGGTTATGTTACTTCTGAACAATACGATGAATGGGTAGTGCCTGCCAAGATGGTGGGAACGCTCTGATCCATGTTCAACAAAATTGAACACACTGAAACATCACCCAAACCGGGAATATTTCAAACAAGCATTTTCAAAGTGAATCTACAAGGCCAACGTAACTGTTGGCCTTGTTTTATGATTAATTACACCGGATCAACGTCAATGCTCAATTTCACTTGACGGAATTCGTCTCTTGTCAAAATTTTTCTGATCATTTGCACAAGTTGATGCTTTAGATCCTCGCTTTCCAGTTTCTTTTCCAGCCGCACCAAAATGTGTTGCAGATAGTAGTTATTGATCCTTGGTATGTAAGGTGGTTCAGGGCCCAATATGTGATCCTGAAGTAGCGGTTTTAACTCATGTGCCGAAGCCATTGCCGCTTTGTAAACTACGTCTTCATCTTTGTGTTTAAATGTGAGATTCATCAATCGGGTAAATGGCGGATATGCATAATGCCTTCGCTCGGCTATTTCCTTTTCATAAAGACCCAGATAGTCATTGTGTTTGATTAATCCGAATATCCAATGATCGGGTTGATAGGTTTGAATGATTACTTTCCCACGTTTGTTTTTTCTGCCTGCTCTTCCTGCAACCTGCATCATGATCTGGAAACTTCTCTCCAATGATCTGAAGTCAGGATAATTCATCATCTTATCTGCATTCATGATTCCAACTAACGAAACATTGTCAAAATCAAGTCCCTTGGTGACCATTTGCGTACCTACTAAAATGCTTGTTGTTCCACTTTCAAAATCTCCGATGATTCTTTGATAACTTGATTTAGTGCGTGTTGTATCATAGTCCATTCGTTGCACACGAACACCTGGCAGAAATAACTCGAGGTCTTCTTCAATCTTTTCTGTACCAAAACCCAACATTTTCATATCCTGACTTCCGCACTGTTGACAAGCCCCCACTGGAGGAGTGCTGTATCCGCAATAATGACATTTCAATACCAAAGCACGTTTATGGTAAGTGAGGCTTACATCACATCGTGTGCAAGTGGGTATCCAACCACATGATTCGCATTTCCATAAAGGTGAATAACCACGTCGATTTTGAAAAAGAATTACCTGTTCACCGCGCTCTATTGCCCCTTGCATCTCACCCAACAACAACGAACTGAAATTGTTCTTCATAGTTTTCTCCTTCAGCTCATGTCGTAGATCACTTAACACAATTTCCGGCAATTCCATGTTGCCATATCGTTCAGTGAGACTCACGAGTCCATATCGACCGCTTGTGGCATTCCAATACGATTCGAAAGAAGGGGTTGCCGAACCAAGTAGCACCTTGGCTGAAAACTTTCTCGCAAGCCACAAAGCGGCATCACGGGCATGATAACGGGGAGCTGGATCATGTTGCTTGTAACTCTGCTCATGTTCTTCATCCACGATCACCAATCCCAATCTGGTAAATGGTAAAAACAGTGCACTTCTTGCGCCGAGAATAATATCACATTCACCAGGCATATCGCTTAATACCTTTTGCCATACTTCGGTTCGCTCATTATCACTGTATCCGCTGTGAAAAACCCCAACTCTTTTACCAAAAAATCTTCTGATGCGATGAATGATCTGAGTAGTTAACGCAATCTCCGGCAGTAAAAACAAAACTTGTTTGCCGTGTGAAATGGCATCTTGAATAAGATTGACGTATATCTCCGTTTTTCCACTTGATGTTACACCATGCAAAAGACAAATGTCTTTTGTTTCCCAATGCTGGGAGATCTCTTCTCGGGCCTTTTCCTGAGCGGACGACAATGCCTTCACTGCTTCCTGCGCAATATGGCTTGCTGATAGTCGTCCAATTTGTTTAGCATACACCGAAAAAATTCCCTTATCAACCATAGCCTGAAAGGTTGACGATTGCACCTGTTGTTTAATCAGTTTTGATTTTTCGACTTCTGCCCTCCTACCCTGATCCCAATCGGATAATTTCAAAAAAAGAAGAAGTGCATCGGATTGCTTTTCTGCTTTTCGTTTTTCTAATGAGGAAAAAATTTCCTGAAGTTTTTGTTCACTATTGGCTGCTTCTCCAAGAGTGACCATTTCAACCATTTTAGGCTTGTATTTTTCCCGTATTTCTTCTTCACTTCTGATAATACCTTTTTCTACCAGTCCTTTCATTACGGGAAGCACATTCTTCAATTTCAATACATCAATGGCATCATTCACCGTAATTCTTCCTCTCGACTTGATGGTGTGTACGATCACCAATTCTCTTTCTGACAATCCTTCTTCATCGAACTCATCCTGAATAACAAACTTGGTCTCGCCTGTGAGTTTAAGTCCGGCAGGCAATGCTGCGTTCATCACCTCTCCTATTGTACAACAATAGTAGGAAGCTATCCATTCCCACATCAACAATTGACTCTCAATGACCACTGGAAAATCATCCAGAACTGAATCGATGAATTTGGGTTGATAGTTCATCGGTGACTTTTGATGAACGTGACGGACAATACCAGTATATAGCTTATTCTGCCCTAACGGAACAACTATACGTTTTCCTCGAGAAACTTGAGAAACCAGGTTTTCAGGAATGCGATAAGTCAACATCCCCGGCAAAGCCTAAGGCAGTATCACATCCACAAAAAATTCCTGATTTGACATATGTGCGCAAATTAATCTCAAAAGGCGAGCAGTAAAACAAGAAGGCCGCCCAAATGGACGGCCCTCATTATTTGATGAGATACATCTTATCGAATAATCGCCACACTGCTAGTCACTTCAGTTTCACCATTTGAGAATCTGAAGAAATATACAGCGTCGTTTAATTGTGAAATATCATATCTGATCTGTCTGCTTTCGCCTGAGGCAAAATCAGAACTCAATACAGAATCAATTTTCCTTCCAGTCATATCATAAACATCCACATTCCAACGACCTGCTACACTAGCAGCTGTGTTCATCACAATTTCACTTGGGCTTGCCATCCATGCATGGAACGAAGGTCCTGCAAGTCCACCATTGTTTTCACTGGTGATGGTTTGGGTATGGCAAGTGGTGTGACCGGCACAATCTGTTACACACCATGTGCGTACCATAATTGGGCAGTCTACTGTGCCCTGCTCTTCTTCCGTCTGTACCACTTCCAAATCGGTATCACAGTTGTCTGTAGCAGTAATCACAGGGGCAGTTGGAATAGCTGTTCCACAAGGCACAGTGAAGTCCGCAGGAGTGTCGCTCAACACCGGTGGTGTATTGTCTTCAAAAGTGATCACCTGTATTTCCTGAGAAAGATTTCCGCAAGCATCTTCTGCTGTCCATCTTCTGGTGAAAAATGAAGTGCAACCAACAATTTCCGTCGAAGCTTCCAATGCTATCTGAGGATCAGAGTCACAATTGTCGAAAGCAAAAACAACATCAGAAGGAATCGGATCCTGACATTCCAAAGTAATATCAAAAGGAACACCGATGATTTCTGGTGCGGTGTTATCTTCTACTACAATTTGAACGGAGTATGAATTTGAATTACTGCAACCGTCTGTGATGGTCCATGTTCTTTCTAGTGTGTATGAATTTGGACAATCACCTGGTATCATGTTATCACTCATACTTAGGGGTGCATTGGAGCGATCATATGTGAATGCAATGGAATAAGAATCTTCTGCAGGCACTTCAGAACACTCAACCGTACTTGTCGCAGCAGGTAAAGATTCAACCACAAATTGAGGTTGTTCTGTATCCACAAGATCCATCACTTGAATGGCTGTTGCAGTATTGCCGCAATCATCTTCTGCAGTATACGTTCTCACAAGATAGCCAGCACAGGAATCTTCAAAAAATTCGTCAGAGTAGGTCAAAGTTACTTCGCTGCAATCATCGTAAGAAGTTAAGAATGATCCTTCCGACTCTGTACAAGACACCGTGATTTGTGATGTGAAATCAAAATAATCAGGATCAGTTTGATCTGAAACAGTGATGATTTGATTATGCACAGCCGCGTTTCCGCAGGCATCTGTTGCAGTATATGTTCTTGTGATTGTATAGTTCGCCGGACAATTTCCTTGTTCAATAGATTCATCCACACTCACCGCAATAGATCCAGAACATTCATCTTCTGCTGTTATGTTCTCTGCATCTGGTATAGTTTCTCCACAATCCACGCTCAAATCTGCTGGCAATGAAGAGAAAACAGGTGGCAAATTATCTGTGAACGTGATGGTCTGAATATATTCACTGCTATTGTTACAAGCATCCGTTGCAACAAATGTTCTTTCAATCACATAACCACAATCTGTCGGAATGGTCACATCAGATGATGTGATGCTTACACTACTGCATTCATCTGTTGCGTCAGGCATCATCGGAATCGGCGTGATATCGCCACATTCTAGGAATGAGTCCTCTGGCACCCCATTGAAAACAGGCGCTGAATTATCAATGACCTGAACAAAGTTGAAGACCGTGGTGCGATTGCCACATGCGTCTGTTCCTTGCCATGTATTTTGAATGAGATATGTACCAGTGCATTCCTGCTGAATCACTTCTGACGTAAACTCAACAGTCACATCAGAACAATTGTCAGTGAATGTTACATCAGATTCAGAATATAGTGGGATATTACCACAGGTTGTTTCAATATCAGCAGGAATAACATCAGCAATCGGATCAACATCGTCATTGATTGAAATGTTCTGCGTTGCCGTCGCTGTATTACCGCAACCATCTACTGCTGTGAATGTTCTGGTAAATCCGCCAGCGCAATTTGGATTAGATTCAGAAACAGTTACTGTCACATCAGAACAATCATCGGTAGCTTCTGCATCCAGCATTCATATGCTTCTCCGCAATTCACAGAAATGTCGGAAGGAATAAATGTGAATATCGGAAGAGCTTCATCTGTAACGATAATTTCTTGTGTCAACTCCGTTGTATTGCCGCATTCATCAGTAGCGGTCCATACTCTCACGAATGTATATCCACAAGAATTTGGTTGAGTAAAGGCATTCAAACTTAGTTGGATATTTTCTGGCATTGAACAATTATCAAACGCACTAACCATGGCGTCAGTAATTTCTTCACCACAAGAAATGGTTGTGCTTTCAGGAACACCAATCATTGTTGGGGCAATTTCATCCACAACGTTGATCACCCATGTATCACTCACTGAATTTCCGCAACCATCAGTGATGGTCCACGTTCTTTCAATGGTCTCAATATTCGGACAAGTCCCTGGAGTAATTGTTTCGTCAACCTGCACAATCAAATTACCGCAATCGTCAGAATAGGTCACTGAAGCACTTTCAATAGAAGGAACTTCATCACATCCTACAGTCATGTCAGATGGGAATGAAGTGAAGTTGTGCCACCATCACAAGACAAAGTCATGTCGCCTGGTACAAAAGTGAAAACTGGTGGAACATTGTCGAATGCTTCAACTGTTTGAGTTGCCACTGTAGTATTGCCGCATTCATCAATTGCAGTCCATTCTCTTACGAATGTGTAACCACAAGAATTCGCGACAGTATATGCATTCAAAGACAATTGAATCAGATCAGGTGACGAACAATTGTCAATTGCTGTAACCACTGCTTCCTCTACATCAACACCACAAGTAGAGCTGGTATTTTCCGGAACACCGATTAGCAGCGGTGCTTCATCATCAATTACTGTAATAACCCATGTATCTGCAACACTGTTGCCACAGGCATCAGTAAATGTCCAAGTGCGTTCCAAAATATAACTGTTTGCGCACTCACCAGGCATCACCTCTTCATTGTAAAGAGAAATGACGTTGCCGCAATCGTCTTCAAAAGCAACTCCTGCACTTTCGGCAGAAGGTATATTGTTGCAACTCACTGTCATGTCTTCTGGGAAAGAAGTAATGACTGGCGCGGAAAAATCACTTACCGAAATAACCTGATCCGCCGTAGAGAAATTACCACAACCATCAGTCGCAATCCAGTGACGGATAATGCCTCCTGAACAACCTCCCTGACCAACTTCATCTTCAAAAGTGATGGTCACATTCGAACACTCGTCCGTTGCTTCTGCCATTTCCAATGGATCTCCAGATGTTCCATCACAACCCAAACTGATGTTCTCAGGAACAAAAGTGAAAGTTGGTGCAACATCATCAGAAACAGAAATGGTCTGCGATGCAGAAACGGTATTTCCACAAGCGTCTGTTGCGGTCCAGGTGCGCACAAAGTCATATCCACACTCATTCTGAATCGTGTTCGCAGTAAGGCTAACCGTCACACTTGCATCGCAATCATCGATAGCTTCAACCACAGCTTCAGCAACTTCGTCACCACAACTTTGAGCTGCATTTGCAGGAACTCCAATCAAAATCGGCGCAGACTCATCAACGACAGTGATGGTCCATGTCCAATCCGAAGAATTGTTGCAATCGTCGGTCAACGTCCATGTTCTATGAATTTCATAGCTGCCCGCACATTCGCCAGGAACAATGGTTTCAACAAGTGTTTTCTCAACGGCTCCGCAGTTGTCTGTGTATTGAATGGCTGATGGATCAACTGATGGAATGGCATTACAATTCACAATAACATCTTCAGGGAATGAAGTCATCACCGGAGCTGTTTCATCAATAAGCGTAACAATCGTTGACTCGAGAGCCTGATTTCCACAACCATCGAAAGCACGCCACAAACGCATATAACTTCCTGCACAATCTCCAAGCGGAACATCAGTCCATGCCAGTTCAACACGTGAGCACTGATCTTCTACCAATGCCATATCCAACTCAAAAGGTTGATCACAATTCACTGTAACTGACGAAGGAATGAACGTGAAAATTGGATCCAAAGCGTCGGATACATGCACAGTCTGACTTGCTACAGTTGTGTTTCCACAAGCATCAGTTGCGGTCCAGGTGCGTATGAAAGCATAACCGCAAGTCAAGGTATCTGTTATTGCAGACAATGACATGGTAACTTCTTCATCACAATTGTCAATTGCAAAAGGCAATGCTGGTGGTATTTCCTGACCGCAAGAAATGGAGATGTCAGCTGGTACATCAAAAATCTGCGGAGGAGTGATGTCTTCAACCGTCACCGTCCAAACTTGTGAAACCTGATTTCCGCAAGCATCTGTAAGGGTATAAGTATATTCAATGCTGTAATTTCCAGGACAGTTTCCAGGAATAGTTTCCTGACTCACATTAAGCTGAGTGTTCGCACAACCTGGAAGCCACTCCACTTGTGGATCATCCATGGCATCGACCAATTCACAACTCACATTGACATCCTCAGGAAAAACTGTAAACTCTGGTTCTCCTTCTCCTAAGAGATAGATGGTCTGATCCGCATACACTGTATTGCCACATCCATCCTGAACCATGTAATGACGAATCAATGAACCTCCACATCCCGGAGTAATAATCTCGTCGGTGAAAGTGATCGACACAGAAGAACAGTTGTCAGTTGCTGTGATAAAAATATCGTTTGAAAATTCGCAAGCAATGGTGATGACAGCTTCATAGCTATCTACTATTGGTGCGAGATTGTCAGAAACTTCAATGGTCTGAGACTGAAAAGCAAGATTACCGCAAGAATCTTCTGCCCTGCAGACTTTTGTCCAGGCAGTAGCCGCGCAACCTTCGTTTCCATCGGTACATGATTCATTGACGTTCACATCACCATGACCGCTCACACTGGTTCCATTGTAGTCACCCACATAGGTAAACCAACCACTGAAACCATCATTGCCGTTTTTGTTGTTTGCACCAAGACCCATTTGAAACCCATAGAAGAAATTGGCTGGCAAATGGGATAATTCCAATTGGCTTCCTTCGAGAGCACCAGCACCGGTAAGAACCGCGAAATCAGGCACCAGCTCGTAGTACATCCAGTCCAAATAATGGATGCCGGCATATCCGAGATCATTTTTATATGATCTTCCCAAATCAGACCAAGCGGCCCAATCCATGCCGTTATGTAACCATAAATCAACATTCCATTGCAATGAAGCATCGCCAGCATTGGCAACAAGACCCCACAGGTGGCCTGTGCCATCTGCATAGACCTCAAGATGACCATCACCAACAAAATTCCATGCAACAGATGGTGCATCGAGTTCAGGAAGCCAGATGGCCCAATCAACACCAGGGCCATTGGCAGTGGATATGATACAGTCTTTCAGCACTGCACCAGTCTCACTTGTGAAGCTGGTCACTTCAACAGGACCATCGCAACAAGCGCTGGTAGCCTGACAGTCAGAAAATTCAGGAATTGGCTCTCCGCAATTCACCGTTAGATCTTCTGGATCTCCGGTAAATTCGGGCTGACATTGCGCATTGGCATAAGTCAGACTCATTACAGAAACAATCACCACTAAGGTGAATCTCAAAGTAAAAGAGACGCGGGAATGAATAGCAAGTAGATACGTTTTCACGCGAGTAAAGATTAGGTTAATAAAATTGTTTTCAGGATAAGAGCGATTCCCACCCCGACTACAAATAAAGGGCATAGCAGCGAATATTTCGACCAATCCTTCGATATTTCTTATTAACGAAGTTGTTGACGACAGCAAACTCCATTAATTGCTCATTAAACAGAGCGAAACAAAAACAAAAAAGCCCGGTAAACCGGGCTTTTGAGACTATGTTTCGCTTCAATTACGATTTCTTCTTATCCAATACTTCATCGATCATTCCATACTCTTTCGCTTCGCTGGCAATCATCCAATAGTCGCGATCACTGTCATTCCACACCTGATCATAAGTTTTACCACTATGCGTAGCGATAATATCGTACAATTCCTTTTCAATTTCTGAATTTCACGCGCGGTGATTTCGATGTCGCTCGCCTGACCTCTGGCTCCTCCCAATGGCTGGTGAATCATGACACGCGAATGTTTCAAACCTGTGCGTTTGCCTTTTTCCCCAGCGCAAAGCAATACGGCTCCCATACTTGCAGCCATACCCGTACAAATCGTAGCTACATGAGGATTGATGTATTGCATGGTATCATAGATCCCAAGCCCTGCATACACACTACCCCCTGGTGAGTTGATGTAGATCTGAATATCTTTCTTCGAATCTGCACTTTCCAAAAACAGAAGCTGCGCTTGAATAATGTTTGCGATATAATCATCGATCTCGGTTCCGAGAAAAATGATCCTGTCCGCCATCAAACGGGAGAATACATCTACCTCGCGGAACGGCATGTTGCGTTCTTCAATCACAGTGCGGGTCATGTTCTCAGGACCATACATGTGACTGATCACATCATCGGCCACTGAACTACTGATGCCAGACACACCGGTTGCATATTTTTTAAATTCTTTTCTGGTAATCATTGTCTTTATTTAAAAATTCATCGGCCAAATTATACATGAAGATTCATCGGATTCGTTATAAAATGCCAAGATGTTCACAATGATATGATGGACATTTTTATTCAATTATTGTTTTGGATGTAGCTTGCGCTCATGTTCAGGCTCACTGTTGACCAAGGGAATAGTTTGACAAAATGCACCGTGTTTTCAGAAGATGGTGTAGTGAAGCATGGGGTATTTGACGACTCTTCATTAACAGACCAGCTCGATCAAATTTTAGCGACTTTTCTCATCAATTCTGCCATCGTCTCAACAGTAAGACAGGCCCCACAAGGTCTTCAGCCAATTTTCAACAGGCCGATTAAGGTCATACTCCTCCAAGCTAATTTGAATCTGCCATTTGTGGTGGATTATCAAACACCCGAAACCCTCGGTTCAGACCGATTGGCGAATGCTGCCGGTGCCATTAAATTATTTGAAGAAAAAAACATCCTTGTTGTCGACTGTGGAACCTGTATCACCTATTCCCTGATACTGAATAAACGTTTTGTTGGTGGAGCGATTGCTCCGGGTATACTCCTCCGGCTCAAATCACTCAAAGAATTCACCGGTCAACTGCCATTGGTCCATTTTGACGGAGAATGGCCTGAGTTGATAGGAAAATCAACAAAAAACTCCATACTTACAGGTGTTGTCCGAGGGATTGTGGCCGAAACTGATGGTATGATTCAAAATTTTTGTAGTCAAAACCCTGATTTGAACGTCATAATAACTGGCGGTCATTTATCGTTTTTTGAACCTCATCTTAAAAGCACCATTTTTGCCGCCCCGTTATTAACGCCGGAAGGATTACATGAAATACTCTTGCTCAACGAAGCATAACCTGCTCTTTCTCTTATTCACGCTTTTGGCGTCCATACATGCCGATGCACAGAGCACGCAGAATACAGCCTACTCGCGTTTTGGACTAGGTCTCATTCAACAACCAGGAACATTCACACACGCAGGTATGGGTGGTGCTTGTGTGGCTGTATCTGATGGGGTTGCTGTCAATTACTCCAATCCAGCAACTTATTCATTTCTGGAACTGACAACTCTTCAAGTGGGAACAAAAGGAAGTTTCTCTACATTTTCAACTTCCAATCAATCTTCTAAAGTTGCACAAGGCCAGGTAAGTGAACTTGGATTCGGCTTCAAAAAACCGGGTAGTAAATGGGGAATCGCAGTTGGAATTACTCCTTATTCCAGTATCGATTACTCATACAGATCGGAAACCCAACTCAATGACTCTGTCAAAGCAAACATGCTCTACAGTGGCTCTGGAGGCTTAAATCGCGCAATTCTGGGGATTTCCAGATCTTTTAGATTGTCTAAAGCTCCAGAAAAGAAAGGTAACCAAATTGTACCCTCCCCTGATTCCGCATCAACCGCACTTCACCAATTATCTATTGGTTTGAACGGGAACTATATTTTTGGAAATATCAATAGAACCAACACCGTATATCTGGACTACAGTCAATACTTCACCACAAGGGATTACAATAACTTATGGATCAGCGGGGTGAATCTCGAAGGAGGATTACTCTATAAATTTAATTTCAGTGCTAAAGTTGATGATTCAAAAAGAATCCGCAGTCTTTCTTCACTTGCCATCGGCGTCAGCTATGCGATGGACGGCAGCTTTATGGCCACTTACGACCGGTTAATCACCCTAAGTGATACCATGAACAACAGGCTGTATTCCGATACCTCCTTCCAGATTTCAGGGGAAAGGGGCAGACTTCGAATTCCCCAGCGTATTTCAGCGGGTATCACATGGAAACATTACAACAAAAAAACCGGAACTTTCACCGTATCCGCAGACTATAAATTACAGGATTGGAGCAAATACCAACTCGCCATTCCGACCGATTTCAATCTTGACGATGGTCTCACAAGTTCTGCTTTGATGTCATTTGGTGTAGAATACCGCCCTTCACTGGACATGAGTTCAGATCTCTTCCACCGCATGCATTATCGAATCGGGGCACGTCAATTCAATTCGTCTTTGACCATAAACAATCACAACATCATACAGAAAGGCGTTACTGCCGGTTTGAGTATTCCGGTGATTAAATCAACCAGCAAACTTCACATTGCTGCGGAATATGGTGTTTCCGGGACAACAGAGGACGGATTAGTCAAGGAAAATTATTTGAATTTTTCAATCGGGTTTACACTCACTCCGTCGATATTCGACAAATGGTTCAGACAAATAAAGTATGACTAATTCGGCTTCTGTACCACGCTTCAATTTCCATCTGGCAATTTTTGCCTGCGTATTATTATTCATGAACTCGTGTCAAAACGAAATTTCTGAAATCAGGGCCATTACCGACGTCAATAACAAACCGGTGCAAACCAGTTATCAGGCAGAATACACATTTACGGAAAAAGGAAAAACAAGCAACAAGCTCATCGCGACGCAGATCGATCAATATCAAGGAGAAGCAGAATACATCGAAGCAACAGGTGGCTTCACCATGATCTTCTATGACTCATTGGAACGCGAAGAAGCCCGGCTCTCTGCTTTAACCGGAAGGTATATGGAAAACGAAAAAAAACTTGTCGCGAAAGACCAGGTGGTATTAACCAATATCAAAGGAGAAAAACTGGAAACCAATGAGCTCACTTTTCTGCAAGACAGCGCCCGAATTTTTACCGATAATACCGTGGTGATCACACTTTCCAATGGTAGCATGATCAGGGGGAAGGGCCTCGAAAGCAACGATTCCTTCACCAAGTACAGAATCATTCAACCAACAGGCGATTTATTTTTTGACGAAAAAACCGACAGCACCCATGTACAAAGCAACGCAAGTCATTGAGCAGTTTTGGCTCATCTTCACCATAGGTTCATTCCTTTATGCATGGTATGTGATATTATTCGTATCAGGTTGGTCCACGGGATATCAGTACTTTTTCGTTCCAGCCATTTCCTTCTTTTGGTGGCTCTTCAGAAGATCGCTCAGAAAAAGACTCGAAAAGAATATGAATTCTGATAACCAGCCTAAGTAAACCTTAACTGTTCAACAACTCACTCAATATTCTTTTCACTAATTTAGCCCCCGCCGGCAATGTCATAAAACTGGCTTGAATGGACTCGTATTGGCCACTGATCATTTTTCTTTCTCTCATCTCCTCAGCATTCTCCAGCGGCGTTGAGATTGCCTTTATCACTGCCAATAAACTCAAAATTGAACTGGATAAAAAACAAGGTGTTTTCGCATCCGGTATCATCGCACACTTTACCAGACATCCCAAAATGTTTATCGCCACCATGCTGGTTGGCAATAACATCGCATTGGTTGTTTATGGTTTATACATGGGTGAAATAATCGAATCAGGTCTTGCCACAAATTTCCCAACCCTGGAACCAGCCATTGGCAATTTCGGTGTGGTCTTTATCCAAACCATCATCTCCACGGTAATTGTTCTTGTTTTTGCTGAATTTATTCCTAAAGCCCTGTTCAGCATCAACCCCAACAGATGGCTCAATTTGCTTGCAGTACCTACGGCTATTTGGTATTTCGCACTTTACATCTTCGCATTCATCATTACTGGAATTTCTGATTTTATCCTTCGTTTCATTTTCCGAAAAGAAGTCAAACCGGAACAAGTGGAGTTCGGTAGAATCGACCTTGACCACTATCTTGAACAGGCTACTGGCAATATCGACCACTCCAAAGACATCGATCACGAAATTCAGATATTTCAAAATGCCCTTGATTTTTCGAATGTGAAGGCAAGAGACTGTCTGGTTCCACGCAATGAAATTGTTGCTATTGAAATAACCGACAGCATCGAAAACCTCAAAAACCTTTTCATTTCCACAAGACTTTCGAAAATTCTCGTTTTCAGAGAGAATATCGATCACATCATCGGTTACGTTCACTCGTTCGAACTATTCAAAAAACCACAACTCATCCAGCACATTCTTCGCCCGGTTTCAATCATTCCGGAACCGATGCCCGCGAATGAGATTTTAGAATTGTTCATTCGCGAAAAAAAGAGCGTTTCCGTTGTGGTAGATGAATTCGGAGGTACTGCTGGAATCATTACCATGGAAGATATTGTAGAAGAAATTTTCGGAGAAATCGAAGATGAACACGATAAAGAAGAAACTTCCGAAAAAATTCTCAGCGATGGTGTTTATGAATTTTCTGCTCGTCTGGAAATTGATTACCTGAATGAGAAATACAATCTCGGCTTACCGGTCGACGACGAACAGTACGACACACTTGGAGGTTTGCTCCTCTTTTTATATGGTGATATTCCAGAAGAAAACGAAGTCATCACCTACCAGGATTTTATTTTGACCCCGGTACAAGTCGGCGAAACCCGAATAGAATTGGTCAGGGTCGAAATTCAAGACTGATTTTTTCTGAAATTAGGATTAAATCACTCAATAATCCCTTGAAAACCAATCAAAATCACCCTCATATGATTGTTTTTCAATTTATTACCGCCAGATCGCTGTACTATGGCGTTAATTTACGATATTCGCAGCCCGAAATTTTAAGCTTATATACTGAATTATGGCAATGATTGAAAAAATCAGAAGGCAGAGTTGGCTCCTTCTGACCATGGTAGGAATTGGTTTGTTGTCGTTCCTCGTTCCTTATGACGCAGTAATGTCGATGTTTGGCGGTGGTAATAATACCATCGGCGAAATTGATGGGCACTCCATCAGCGCTCAGGAATGGCAAAAAGCCCTTCAAGATCGTGAACCTCTGTTCCAATATCAGGGTAACCAAACCAACCTTTCCAATGACACTTGGAATCAACTGACCGAAAACTTCATTTACAATGATGAATATGAAGCTGCAGGTCTTCAGGTGACCAACGAAGAATACGACGAAATTCTTTTCGGCGAAGTGCTTTCTCCTTACGTACTTCAAACCATTTATGGTGGTCAAGATTCTGCTTCTTTCAAAGAGCAAGTGAGAAAATCTTTTGATTCCATGGATCCTTCTGAAGCTGCAAACTGGAAGAAGCTGATTACACAGAAACGCATGAAAGAAAAATACGATGCCATGCTCAAGAAAGGCGTCTATGCGAACAAAATCGATGCTAAATGGGCGTTCAAAGAAATGTCTGATAAAGTTTCCATCGATTACGTCGTAAAAACTTTCGCAGAAATTCCTGACAGCACCATTACTTGGTCTGAAAGCGATATTCGTGCTTATTACAATAAACACAAAAACGACCGCGAATACAAACAGGAAACAAGTCGTACTGTAGAATTCATCAACTTCCCGGTGAAGGCATCTGTCAATGACAGTACTACAATTCTGCAAGCGTTGACCGCAATGAAAGAAGACTTCTTGAAAGCTACCAACGACTCTTCATTCGCGACAACCAATTCAGGAGTTCCTTCTGCAGCTTATACAAATTATATCGAAGGTTCAATTCCTGAATTTGAAGCACAAATCAAATCAGATTCAGTGGGCCGTGTTATCGGTCCAGTGCTGGTTGGCAATGCATATAAACTGATCAAAATTTCAAAACGTGGTCTTGACAATCAGGTTGAAGCACGCCATATCCTCCGCAAAGACAAAGCAACAGGTAAAGCCATGCTTGATTCTTTGAAAACAGTCATTGCGAAGAATAAGAACTTCGAAGAAATGGCCAAACAATACAGTGAAGATCCAGGTAGTGGCGCAAATGGCGGTGGTCTCGGCAAATTTGGTCGTGGCGCTATGGTGAAACCATTTGAAGAAGCTTGTTTCAACGGTGCAGTTGGTTCTTTGCAGATTGTTGAAAGTGATTTTGGATGGCACCTCATCGAAGTGCTCGGAAAAAATTTCCCTTATACCAAGGTTGCTGAAGTTCAGAAAGTGCTTGAACCAAGCGCTGCTACTGTGAAGTCAGCTTACGCCATGGCTAAAGAATTCACCATCAATTATGCTGACACTGCTTCTTTCAGAAATGCAGCAGATACACTCAACGGTGGCACTCGCGTAACAGTTGCCAAAAACATCAAACCAAATGCAACCAGTGTTTCTGGTTTGCCTGAAGCTTCAGAATTGGTTTCTTGGGCATATAGCGCCGAACTTGGTGAAGTATCTCAACCAATGATGGCTCAGAATCAATACGTCATTGCTGCACTTACTGAAATTCGTGAAAAAGGTGTTCCGACACTTGAAAACGTTTACGATAAGATGAAAGAAGAAGTGATCAAGGAGAAGAAAGCCGAGAAACTCGTTGAAGAAATGAAGGGCAATGAAGCACTTCAAGATCTTGCAACCAGAATCGGTACTACAGTGAAGAAGGGAGAAAACATCACTTTCAGATCTGGTAGCATCCCTGGATCAGGTGTAAGCGTTGCCGAAAACGTTATCATTGGTGCATGTTTGGGTCTGAAAACAGGTACAGTGTCTTTGCCAATCGTTGGTAAGGGTGGTGTATACGTAATTCAGCGCTCAGCGGATATTGTGCCAGGTACTTCTGCAGACAACTACTTATCTGATCAGGATCGCACATTGAAAAACTGGCAGCAACGCGCAGCATCTGGAGTGTTCAATTCATTCCGCGAAGCAGCTAACATTGAAGACAATCGTTTTGACAGACGTTAATAATTCAATACTCAAAAAATCAAAGGGCTGCGAAATGCAGCCCTTTTTATTTCACTCACGCACTAATTTCGCAACATGATTCAGAACCTATCACCTGAAGAAATTGTAAGAAGGGAGTCACTCGATAAACTCCGTCAAAAGGGCATAGATCCATTTCCTGCCGCAGAATTTATTGTAACCTCAAACGCAGCTGCAATACTCGGCAACTATGAAGAAGGAAAAGAAGTAATTATTGTTGGTCGCTTGCTCAATATCCGCGATATGGGCAAGGCATCATTTGCTCATATCCAAGACTCAACCGGAAAAATTCAAGTCTATATCAATATCGACTCCATTTGCCCTGGTGAAGACAAATCATTTTATAAAGAAGTGGTAAAGCACTTGCTTCACTTCGGAGATTTCGTCGGTATCACCGGTAAACTCTTCACTACACGCATGGGCGAAATTTCTGTTCATGCTGATGCTTTAGTCCTGCTGGCCAAATCAGTGAAACCACTTCCAGTTGTCAAAACCGACAAGGATGGTCAAATACACGATGCATTCACTGACCCTGAATTGCGTTACCGCATGCGTTATGTGGATCTTGTGGTGAATGAAAAAGTGCGCGAAACCTTTGTCACAAGAACAAAAATCGTCAATGCCATGCGTGAATTTTTCAACGCAAAAGGCTATCTAGAAGTGGACACTCCTGTGCTGCAACCAATACCTGGAGGAGCAACCGCTAGACCATTTACAACACATCACAACGCATTGGACGTGCCCATGTACTTGCGCATTGCCAATGAACTTTACTTGAAAAGACTTATCGTTGGTGGATTCGATGGGGTATATGAATTTAGCCGCAACTTCAGAAATGAAGGAATGGATCGGACGCATAATCCGGAATTCACCGTCATGGAAATATATGTGGCCTACAAAGATTACCTATGGATGATGGACTTCACAGAAGAAATGCTTCGTCATGTTTGTACCAAAGCGCTTGGTACCACTTCTGTCAACTTTGGTGAAAAAACAATTGATTTCGGTAAACCTTTTGAACGGGTTTCTATGACCGAAGCCATTCTGAGATACACTGGTTTTGATATCACCGGAAAAAATGAAACAGAACTATCAGCGTTCTGCAAGAGCATCGGCATCGAAGTGAATGAATCAATGGGTAAGGGAAAACTCATCGATGAGATTTTCGGTGCAAAATGTGAAGGGAATTTTATTCAACCAACATTCATCACAGACTATCCTGTAGAAATGTCGCCGCTTTGCAAACGTCATAGGTCGAATCCTGAACTCACAGAAAGATTCGAACTCATGATCAATGGCAAAGAAGTAGCCAATGCATACAGTGAGCTGAATGACCCTATTGACCAGCGCGCAAGATTTGAAGAACAATTGAAACTTCAACAAAGAGGTGACGATGAAGCAATGTTCATCGATCAGGATTTCCTTCGTGCACTCGAATATGGAATGCCACCAACTTCAGGAATGGGAATAGGAGTTGACCGATTGGTCATGTTCCTTACCAATAACGAAGCAATACAGGAAGTTCTGTTTTTCCCTCAAATGCGCCCTGAAAAATTTGAAACAGGTCCGGACACCGGAGATTTCATTGCCATCGGAATTCCAGAAATCTGGGCAGAACACGTCATTCGGGCAGGTTATGATACCCTTGAAAAATTAAAAAGCGCGAAACCAACAGCTATTCACCAAACCCTGAACGGCTATCGCAAAAAAAACAAACTAGAAATTCCCGCTGTACAACTCGAAGATGTGCAGATGTGGGTGAGTTGATACTGTTCACATTACTCTACAATTTTTCGTGTATAAATGACTCCATGTCTGTTCCGGACATGGAGTTTACTTTTTCATCTTTGACCTAGATTTAATTCGAAAGGCTATGAACAAAAACATCGTTCTTATTGCAGTGGCTACAATCATGATCCTTCAATCATGCGTCCCACAGCGTAAATATGCAGAAATGCAAACAGGTAAGGTTGCAGCTGAACAGGAAAATGAAGAACTGAGAAAAGCTAAAGAACAGCTTGAGGCACAGAATAAGGAATTGCTCACTACAAAGGAAACCCAAGCCAAGTCAATTGTTGAGCTAAGCACAGACACTGCTGATCTGGGTAAAGAATATCGCCAACTCCGCATGCAGTATGATAAAATCAATGAACTCAATGACATTCTTTCGAAGAAAAGCAATGAGCTTCTCAGCCAGGCCACTGGGGAAAACAAAAAGCTGGTAGACGAACTGAACAAAACACAAGAAGCACTTCAGAAGAAAGAAGACATGCTCAAGGGTTTGGAAAAAAACCTGAATGAAAAACAAGCAGCCATTGATCTCGCAAACAAAGAACTTGAAGAAAAGCAGAAACGAGTGGACGACATGGAAAAGCTATTGGCTGAACAACAGGCCGCCAGCGAAGCATTGAAAACAAAAGTGCAAAATGCCCTTCTTGGTTTTAAAGACAAAGGCCTTACAGTAACAGAAAAAGACGGTAAAGTGTATGTGAGTATGGAGGCAAAACTTCTTTTCGCCACAGGTTCAACAGCAGTGGATCCAAATGGTAAAAAGGCACTGATTGATCTTGCAAAAGCCATCGAAAATGAAGCCGATATGGAAATCATTGTTGAAGGACACACCGATACGGATAAACTCGCTTCATCGTCTTATCCAAAGGACAATTGGGATCTCAGTGTTCTGAGAGCAACAGAAGTAGTTAAAATATTACTCGCCAATTCAACTGTCAAACCGCAAGTTTTGAGTGCTTCAGGCAGAAGTGAATTCCACCCAGTAGATACAAATGATAAATCCAAGAACAGAAGGATCGAAATTATTCTTCAACCTAAATTGGATGAATTGTATAAATTGATCGAAGGAAACTAATCCACGGAAAATATTTGAGGGGTCGAAATCGACCCCTTTTTTTTTGAATCAACGGAGCACCGTTACACTTCCTTTCATCCGGATATCTTCTGAAACAAGACCATTATCCTGATGCGTATTGTAAATGATGACATATGAATATACGCCCGGCTCCACGAAATATTCTCCACTACGACATTGACCTATCCACGGAGTGTCGATATCATTTGTTTCGAAAATAATGCTACCCCAACGGTCATAAATACGAAGTTCATACTTGTTCAATCTCGTACCTTCTGGTTTCCAAACATCATTCACCCCATCACCATCTGGAGAAAACGCATTCGGAACAAATAGATAGGAAGGACAATCTTCTTCAATGGTAATATCAAAAATGCTTTCGCAATGCTGAGCTGTGGTTACAACCACAAAATAATCTCCTGATTCTTTTAATATAAGTTTCTGATCCTGACTACCATCACTCCACAAATAACTGCTTCCCACATTGTGTGCATCAAGAACCAACTCAGGTTCAAAATCGAAACAATGTTCCTTTTCATCTGCAAATGGTTTTACTGGCAGTGGATTCACCGCAACTGTAATTTCATCCGTTGATTGGCAGAAACCGTTGTCAACAACCACTGAAAACACTCCAGACTCAGTAACGGTGATATCAGGTGTGGTAGAACCATTGCTCCATTGATGGATAGCCCCTGGATTATTGCCATGCAAAATCAATGTCTGACCTTCACAAAATGCAGTGTCTGAACCAAGATCAATCACCGGATAAGTAAAACCAGTAATGATTATTTCATCCTCAGAGAAACAGCCATCAGGACTAGTCACCTCGACATGATAAATCCCAGGTTCAGTAATTTGAAGTGATGAAACAGTAGCTCCTGTATTCCAAAGAATATCGTATGTCTCAGGCCATCCGGTTTCAAGAGTCATGACATCGCCTTCACACAATCCAGTATCTTCTCCGAGATCCGTTGTTTCATCTTCTTCGGTAACAACAATTTCCGCAGAAGCGCTGCATCCTGTTGTTGACGTCGCAGTTACGGTGAGTATTCCTGTCTGAATACCTGATAAGGTGGTGCCTGCAACGTTAGGATCACTCACCATAATAGCTGGTACCCATGTCCAATTCAATTCCCCAACATAATCAGACGTGGCGTTCACTGCGGTTCCACCTACAACACATGCGCTTACTTCTGGAGGCACTACTGTTACAATAAATGCAGGGGTCACATCGATCCAGATACTCTCAGAAATAGTACACCCACTATTATCATCTGTTACCACACATGTATACTCAGTACTGCTTGTCGGAGCAGCTGTCGCATTACCACCATTCAAATCGGTAAGGCCAGTCAAAGGAGACCAATCAAAATTTAAACCACCAGGATTGCCCGATAGCGCTGCATATAACGTTGTATTAGTCCCTTCACAAATGGAATCATCGTCTGCTGTGACGGTTAAATCAAGCAATGCACTCACAACAATAGCAACATCTCCTGAAGCAGTACAGCCTTCTTCTGAAGTGACATCTACATGATAAGTGATAGATGACTGCGGACTAACCTGTGGGTTCGCAGAATAAATTCCTGTTATGTTTTGTTGCGGTGACCAAACGTAATCGTATTGACCCGCATCGGATGGTTCGGCAGATAATGTTACTCCCTGCACATCACATAGCGTTAAGTCATCAGTCATATCCAATGTAAATGGAAGTCCAACTTCTACTTCCACAGAATCACGGTATGTACATCCAAAACCAGCATCATTCAATTCAACAACATAAATTGTGGTGCTTGCAGGACTTGCAACAGGATTCATCGATTGAGCATTATCCAATGTTGATGCTGGTGTCCAATTCACTGTATATGCATTGCTATTGTTTACACCAACATACATATTGTCCAATACCCAATTGTCTTGATTGGCCATGTATGAGCCAGTTTGACGCCAGCGAAATCTGGTAGAAGAAGACATCGCTGTTGCTGGAATTTCCACTGAGATCTGAACAAAATCAGGATATGCAGATTCGTTGTAGGTGGTGATATTCGTCCAAGCACCGTTATTTACTGAGTAAGCCAGCACCACATTATCTCCCACTTCAGCATCATCACATGGGAATGTTCCATCAGCAATTTTCAGTGAAAAATGAATGGTACCACCGCTTGTCACATCCATCGGAACAGTAACTGCATGTCGCGGATAAACACCATTGAAGTAAAGACCATTTCCCTCTTCTGCGCCACAGACTTGATCGGCATCTCCTCCCAAAATTTCTTCCCAATCACCCCATGAAATTTGTGGTTCAAAATCTTCAAACCAAGTTTTGGTTTCAAACTCAACAGACAAATCCGTTTGCTCACCATTACATATTGATACTGTAGAAGGTTCCGCATTGAAGTTTACAATGCCTCCATCACCCACTGTTACAGTCACATCTGATTCTGAAACAGAACATCCACCAGGCGTAGAAACCACCAAATGATAACTGGTCGTGTGGTCAGGACGTACGACAGGATTCGAGATTTCCCATGTACCATCACCTGATGTTTCAGTCCATTGATATTGGTAGAAAGTCTCACTTCCGTTTACTTCAACATTCAATTGAACGTCTTGATGCTGGCAGATACTGATATTGCCGGGAAACACATCCAACGAAAGTGGATCAGGAGATTCTACGCTGTAGTAAAAAGTTTCAGGACAACCTGAAAGTACTTCTATGCAATTCACACCATACACCGCATTCTCAACAGGTGAAATTGGAACAAAAGTGTTGTTGTTGCTCAAAATAGTATTTTCATCGGATGTGTTGAACCACTCCGGTGTGTTGTATGCAACCCCAAGAACAAGTGCATTGCTGTTGTTAGAACAAATGACCTCTTCAAATTCCGGAATCACTTTTTCGAAGTATGAACCTACAGAAAAAGCATAACTTTCATTCGGACCATTGCCGTAAACATAAGCATTGAATCCAGCTGGTCCACCCACGATGGTATGACTTCCAGCAGAGACTTCAATGGCACACCACACAAATTCAGTGCACGAAGGAAAAGAATGATACTCAGCATTTGGTATGGCATTCCCATCCAAAGTCAACTGTGAAATTTCTGTTGAATGCAGAATGATATTCAAATAGTGTGAGGTTATGACCGTTGACTCCGCAGTTGAAAATGTAATTTCATCCATGGTGTTTTCCTTGTCATCCAAAATCACCATAGAAGGATCACCATTGCCACCGCATGCAATACCTTCCATAAATTCTATCACGGAAATAGGCTTATTGGCCACAACACAATGTGCTGTAGTTTCATGATTAAATTCTACAAACTGACCAGCATTGAGGTTGACAGCAGAAACACCATCAATATTGACCACTGTGCCATTTTCAGAAGCAAGTATGCGATAGGTATACTTTGGTTCAGTTACTGGCCATTCGGTGCTTAATTCAAATACCCATGGTGCTACAAAATATTCTTTTCCCCAATGCTTCACCGGGAAATTTTGCTCAAATAAATGGTCACAGGCAAAGCAATCAGATGGAACCGTGCTGCAACCAGCTCCACTAAATACTGCGAAAGGTCTGCAGCTTCCACTGTTTGCCGCAGAACGTATCATGGTTCCTGTTAAGTCACCGTTAGACATCGCCTTGAGTTGATAGCTCTGACCCATTTGAAGATCAACAGTGAAGGTTGAACCGGCAGAATTACCAGAAACGGTATTTACCGATGGGGTAATTTCAATGGTGGTGTTATCAGCAGATGCAACAATCACGCACTCAGATTCATGGTCTGTCGTTCCTGAATATGCCGATATCATGTATTCTATTCCCAGTACTTCAACAGGTAAAATCTTTGTTGCATCGCTGGTGTTGGTTTCAAAACTCAATGCATAAACGGAAACAGGTTGATCAGTCGTGATATGAATTCCTTTCTCCTCCACTACACCACTGCTCAACATCTCTGCGATGTTATTGGGAATATCCACTGAGGTAGTCACTCCTGGAGTAACTACAAAAGATTGTGACCAAGATTGGCCAGGTATTTCCACCACACCAGAAGAAAAATCAGAAGAGGAAATGTAAAGCGATAAAGATTCTGATGAATTGGCTTCATTGTTCTTCATAAAAGCCATCCAAAAATCTGTGCCCCTTGTAGACACGGAAGATTGAGCCGGGAGAAATGTCCCAATACAAGATGCCAAAAGGCATAACGCTGCAATCCGGAGAATACGCATCAGAAGATTCGTTTAAAGTAAGTCAGTTAGGACAACAAATATAATCAAAAGTTTTAAACAATTTACACTTTAGTCTAATTTATTTTGCGTTTCGCCGATGTTTTTTTGTCATTCATCGCAACTTACATTATAACTAACTAAAATACAATTGATTACTTCGACAATCCCAATCGACCTCAATCCGAGGTAAACCCTCTCATTCTATTGGACTTCCACCAGTTCCAAGTAGTTGCGTCTGGCCATGAATGCATTCAGCACAGAAAATCACCCTATCGGACGATAAACTAAAATTGTTATGGTGATCGTATGAAAGGACCTTTACACCGACCCTTAGCTTAGCGAAATGTTGCTCCCTCACTTGCACTCGAGGTTTTTTTTTATCTTCTTCTCAGTTTTCATGCTGGGACACTCTGACATTTCCGGAAAACTTCCCTATCGTAGGTATACCATGTATGATGGCTTACCGGTAAACTCCGCATATCACATTCTACAAGACAACCAGGGATATATGTGGTTTAGTACAAGTGCAGGAGTAAGTAAATTCGATGGAAAGAATTTTGTCAACTATGGTCTAGAGCATGGTCTCCCCGATCTTGAAGTGCTCAAACTTTATCAAGATCGTTCTGGAAAAATTTGGTGCCTCTGCTTGAATGGAAGTGTTTGCTATTTCGAAAACAATAAAATCTACAATAGCTCAAACATTCCCGCATTGAAAGGCATCAACCTAGGATCTGGCGTCATTTCTTTTGCAGAAGCATTGAATGGAACCAAATATTTCATTAGTATTACCGGGGAAATCTGTATTCTATTTCCGGATATGTCCACCACGAGGTTACAATTTCCCACGCAGTCACATTGTGTATTTCAATATTTGAATAATCAGGTCTGTTTACTCACCGAACATGGCGTATGGCAGTTTGATAGCGCATCTTACCAACTGATCTATCCTGAATATCCTTATATTGGAGGAAATGCTTTTGACAGCAAATTGAGTACAACGGACATTCGCTTCTTTTCGGGTAAAAACATCATTCAATGCGATAAGGACGGCGCAAAAACAATTACTTCACCCTCACCCATCGAATTACCCACCATTCAAAGTTTTGCATCGATCATCATGACCAGATTTGGATCAATACCCAATACAGTGGCATATATCGAATCAAACCATCCCCGGAAAGCATTCCTGAACTCGTCTTCACAAGTAATCACCTGACAAATTACATATATGAAGATCGCGAAGGTTCTATTTGGATCACCACGATGGGTTCCGGCATCATTCAAATCACTCCTGCGAATCAGGAAATTGAACTTTTGATGCCAGAGAATCACTCCAATGATCAATTCCCAGTTACATCCATCATGGTTACTTCCGAAGGTGACATCTGGACCGGATGCCAGAATGGAACCATCTACAGATTCAATCAGCACACAACAGAACAGTTTGTTATATCGAAAAGTCCGGATGTGATCATTGACATGATAGAATATCAAGGTAAAATTTTCTCTGCCGGATTTCTCAACACCTATTGTACCGATCCAAAACAGGACAAACTACTTTGGTGAAATTTAGATCACCTGAAAATAAAATCATCGAAAGGACCTATTTCCGTCGTTTTGCAAAATGTCAGAACAGACTTTTTGGAGGTTCATATGGATTTTACGAAATCAAAAAAGAACAAAAGCAATGGATTTCGACACTCTTAACATCAGCAGACAACAACAGAATTGATGCCGTGTACATGGATAGTCCAGATCATTTCTATTTAGGAAGTTCAGATATGCCGGGTCTTTTCAATGGCTCAACGACAGTTTTCAATGTAACCATACAAGATAGCTTACAGACCAAGATAACCAAAATTCTCCGATTAGATCCTGAGACCATTATCTATGCTACCAATGGAAGTGGAATTTGGTTTGAACGAAATGGCCACCTTGCAGAACACTTCACGGTACAAAACGGCATATCAAGTAACTACTGTCTTGATATGGCACAGTCTGGTGACACATTATTTGTGCTTACAACAAAGGGGCTCACGTTCATGTTCCCTGAAGAGAACAAATGGCGGTTCAATTCTTTACACTCTACTGAAGAATTGCCTACCAGCGACTTGAGAAAAATAGCACTCACTTCTACTCAAATCGTGATAGCAAGCGATGCAGGAATAATTCGGATCAATAAAAAACCACATAATCCTATCCCTTCACACATCCCCATTATCACCGAGCTTCATGATATCGTTTTAGACAATCAAGTGTTGGATCTAAGGGAAAGCGTCTCCATCAGCGCCGATTTCAAACGCCTTCGATTCGATTTTGCAGCACTGACTTACCTCAATTCAAATCTCATCACCATTGAATACAGAACTTCATCAGATACAACTTGGAAAAAAACACTATCCAATTTTGTCGATTTCACTTCGTTCGAAACAGGAAGTCAATGGTTCGAGGTTCGATCCAAATATTTCGACAGTGATTGGGGTCCAACCACCAAACTTCAATTCTACGTCATTCCAATTTGGTACAACAGCGCGGTTTTCAAAGCATTCGTCCTTTTTGGATTGATTGCACTCACGTGGATCGTAGCGCGTATGATGTATTTAAAAAACACAACGACAACTACGGATTGTTCTTGAAAGAAATGATGCCATCAATCAGGAGAGAAATAGGATTGCACGCGATATGCATGATGATCTCGGTGCTGACCTGAGTAACCTATTACTCGTGACCAGGATGGGTTTGCAACAATCTAAAACTTCCAACAATACCTCCGATACTTTTTCGAAACTGGAACAATTGACAACAGAATCAGTGCAAAAAATCGATAACATCATTTGGGCACTCAGTTCTGGCAAAGACAATGTCCCCGAATTGATCAACTATCTTGAAAAGTATTTTTTACAATTCAAAAGCAATTTAGGATTGAATGGTAGTTTTAGTATGACCGGAATGATGCCAGAGAAAACATTGTCCGCGAATGTCAGAAGGGGCATTTATTTGGTTGCGAAAGAAGTACTGAACAATTCCGCGAAACATGCACGTTGTACTCAAATTGACATGAAGATAATTGTTCAAACTGAGTTCATGGAAATATCCATTCAGGACAATGGAATCGGAATGAATCCAAATGAAAACAATTCAGAACGGAATGGCATTAAAAACATCATTTCGCGTATGGAACAAATTGGAGGAACTTTCAATATTGAATCTAAAAATGGCAATGGAACCAAATCGACGATCATCCTGCACCTCACCTAAAAATCATCTTTTTGTAGGATAAAAATTCTGGTATCTCAATACAATATTGTATTCTCAAATAAATAATCAAAGCTGAAATGGACGGGATTAAGATCATATTGATAGAAGATCACGATGAGTACAGAAACAGTATGAACTTTCTTTTGAATTCCAATCCTGACATGTTCTGCACCTCATATTCAAATGGCCGCCAAGCCATGGAGTACATACAGCAATCCCCACCAGATGTAGTCATCATGGACATCAATCTCCCTGAATGGTCAGGAATTGAGTGCACGAGAAAAATCAAATTGGCACATCCGAAAATTCAGGTAATCATGTGTACGGTGTATGAAGATGATGAGAAAATTTTTGATGCACTAAAAGCAGGCGCCAACGGATACCTTCTCAAGCGCGCATCTATTTCTGAAATCTTCGACGCGATCAGTCAGGTGTTACATGGTGGATCTCCAATGAGTCCTGCTATTGCAAGAAAAGTTGTCGCTTCATTTCAGCAACCACAACACGTGGCCGCGGAACTTGATTTGCTCTCCACAAGAGAGAATGAGATACTTGAGTTACTTTCACAAGGATTGCGCATCAAAGAAATTGCAGATCAAATTTTTGTGAGCGTGAATACAGTACGCACACACATCCGACACATCTACGAAAAATTACAGGTCCAATCACGTGTCGAAGCGCTCAATAAAACAGGCAAAGCGAAATACTGATTTGAATTAAGTATCACTTGATTGGACGATGGTCATTTCACCCGATTGGATGATGACCTGACAGTGTAGTCAAAATCAAATTTGGACTGCAACAACATTCAGTTGTTGCTGGGCTTAGCCGAAAACCATATTCAGAGTAGGCATTCAAATTATTTACCATGAAAACATTTTCATTCAAAAGCGGAATGACATTCCTTGTCCTTTCCATGTTCGCTCTTCTGTTCAACAGTTGCACCAAAGAAAAAGTAACTGATGAAATTTCCGGTACGGATCTAACTCCGGAAAACAAACTTGAAAAAATGGCCCCTGTCAATTTCATTACAACATCTCCCTCATTGAGTGGAAGCACTTTCTTGTTTCAGCGTATTTCAGTATGTAATGACTATACCAACGTTGAAGCAACATCCTTGGGCAGAATTACATATCACACCATTCCAAATGTGACTCAATCCAGGCGTGGCCAGTGCAAACGGAACCAACTTTTGTTCAATCTCAACGAGTGGGTATTCATTACTCCACCAACTACAAGCGGACCTCAGCCGCCAGTGAACAAAATTTTGAAATTCAGATACACCTCCAGCGCGTTCAATAAATCAGTTACCTTCTCATTCAATAGAAATACTGGTTTGTGGACAATTCCTGCTTCCAATGGCACATGGCAGGCATCTCAAATCAATCCAAGTGACCCTTGTTGAGTCCGTGTTTAATCTCGATTAAATCCTTTTAAAAAATTAAACCATGAAGACAATTCATCCTTTCTCAGAAAAAATCAAACTCAGCGCATGGCTCATCATGTTCGGTTTGTTCTCATGTATTTCATTGTCATCATTTGCTGAAGAGCCTTGTTGTTTGCCAACAGATTTCAGCTATACATTGGAACCATGTGTTGCTTGTTTTAATCCATTAGGAAATTGCCCGGATTACCAGTACACCACCGTCTGGGATTTTGGCGATGGTTCGGTTTCTTCTGACCATGCTCCTTGTCACTACTTTCCTCAGAGTGGTGTGTACACAGTAACTCTAACAAGTTGTTGTCTTGAAAATCCAGAACGCTGTGAAAAAGTGGAGTATCACGTGACCGTGGAATGCCCTTGCGATGCACCTTGTTCCGTAAATCCAATTTTTGTGGCAGAAGAAATTGCAGCTTATGGATGGATTCTTTGGGACTACTCAACAGTAGCACTGGGTTATTCTATCACCAATTGGTATTGGACGGTGAATGGCTCTCCATTTTCTACCGATCAATCTCCAATTTTCGTCGCCAATAATCCGGGTGAATACGAAATATGTCTAACAGTAACTGCTTCAAATGGTGTCAATGAATGCGCGTCACAATTCTGTTGGATCTTGAAATACGAAGACAATTGTTGCCCGGCAGAACCATCCTTCACTGACAATTCCGGTTCTCCCGGTCTGATGGATTATCAATTTCAAGGTTATGAAGGTCCAAATGCCGGTTGTAATGTCATTTGGAGTTGGGATTTTGGCGATGGCACATTTGGCACCGTTCAAAACCCAAGTCATACTTTCAGCGCTCCAGGCACATACAATGTTTGTTTGACAGTGACCATGCAGTGTTGGTTTACGACATGTGTAAAAACTTATTGTCAGGAAATTGTTGTAGTGAAGATCCATGCACTTGTCCGCATCCAGAAGACATTACGATAACAGTAACGAACATTGGTAACTGTCAATTCAATATCTCATTCACTGGAGTGCCGGATTGTTTCAGTATATACGCCGGTCACTGGAATCTTCCTGATGGCGGCCATGATGTAACAGGTTATTCCATTATCTATACTGCACCAGGAAATGGCAATTATAACGGTTCGCTTGATTTGGTGCTCATCAATAATGTAACACATCAATTGTGCGAAGTAGGATTGATGACTTTCCAATGGTTTGCACAATGCGGCTCAGCAGGAGCGACAGATCCCAATGAAGGACAAATCGAAGAATTCAAAGTGACACCAAATCCGAATGATGGTGAAATGAATATTTCTTTCATCAGTTCATCGGATGGTCAAGCAACATTACAAATCCGAAACATCACAGGCGATTTAATCCATGAAGAAAAAATTACTTGTGTAAAAGGGTTCAATTTCATGAACATGAACAAATCGAATTTGATGGAGGCTGGCACCTATTCAATCATCTTGAGTCATGGAAACCAACATCAAAATATAAGATCAATTGTGATCAAATAATTGTTGTTTCACATCCCTTTACCATGAAAAAAAAACGGCCGTCAATGACGGCCGTTTTTATTCGTTATAATAAAATATCACTCGGCAAGAATGGTCACTTTATTCTTAAACACTTCAACAGTGCCACCCTTCACCTCGAATTTGTGTTCTTTGCCCGCGTTGTCTTTCACACGAACTATTCCTTTCTTCAATGAAGAAATCATTGGAGCATGGCGATTCAATACACCAAGACTACCATCACTTCCCGGGAGATAAATGTAGTTACCTTCTCCCTCGAAAAGAGTTGCTTCCGGTGTGATGATCTCAATTTTCATTGTCGTCTTTTATTGTTCTGAATTATTTACCAGCTGCTTCTGAAAGCATTTTCTTGCCGTGTTCGATGGCTTCTTCGATAGTTCCTTTCAGGTTAAATGCTGTTTCAGGAATATCATCGCAATGACCATCGAGGATCATGTTAAATCCTTTGATGGTATCCTCAATAGTTACAAGTGTTCCTTTGATACCAGTAAACTGTTCTGCCACGTGGAATGGTTGTGACAAGAAACGCTGCACTTTACGAGCACGGAATACTGTGAGTTTATCCTCTTCAGAAAGTTCATCCATACCAAGGATGGCAATGATGTCCTGAAGTTCTTTATAGCGCTGGAGAACCAATTTCACGCGCTGAGCGCAACGATAGTGTTCTTCACCAACAATTTGTGGAGTTAGAATTCGAGAAGTTGAATCGAGCGGGTCAACTGAAGGGTAAATACCCAACTCAGCAATCTTACGACTCAATACAGTTGTAGCATCCAAGTGAGCGAAGGTTGTCGCTGGAGCAGGGTCAGTCAAGTCATCAGCTGGTACATATACCGCCTGCACAGATGTGATAGAACCGCGCTTGGTCGAAGTGATACGTTCCTGCATCACACCCATCTCTGTTGCAAGAGTTGGCTGATAACCCACCGCTGATGGCATACGACCAAGAAGTGCTGATACCTCAGAACCAGCCTGAGTGAAACGGAAAATGTTGTCGATGAAGAAAAGGATATCACGTCCACCAGATTTCTCATCCCCGTCACGGAAATATTCCGCTACCGTAAGACCAGACAAAGCAACACGAGCACGCGCTCCTGGAGGCTCATTCATCTGTCCAAACACGAAGGTGGCCTGTGACTTCACCAATTCTTTATTGTCTACCTTACTTACGTCCCAGTCACCTTTTTCCATGCCATGCATGAATTCTTCACCATATTTGATGATACCAGCTTCGATCATTTCACGAAGAAGGTCATTTCCTTCACGGGTTCTTTCTCCAACACCAGCGAATACAGATAATCCGTCATACGCTTTTGCGATGTTGTTGATCAATTCCTGAATCAATACGGTTTTACCTACTCCGGCACCACCGAACAATCCGATCTTACCACCTTTTGCATATGGCTCAATCAAGTCGATTACTTTAATCCCTGTAAAAAGGACTTCAGTAGAAGTTGATAGATCCTCATATCTTGGAGGTTGACGGTGAATTGGCACACCACCAACTTTGCTCACCTCTGGCATACCATCGATGGCTGTTCCAACCACATTGAATAGACGACCTTTGATCTGATCACCAGTCGGCATGGTTATTCCAACGCCGGTTGAGAAGACTTCTTGACCACGCTGAAGACCTTCTGTCGCATCCATCGCAATGGCGCGCACAGTATCTTCACCAATGTGTTGTTGACACTCGAGGATGAGGTCGCCACCGGGGCGCTTCACCACCAAAGCATCAAGAATATTCGGGAGCTTTTGGCCTGATGGGAAACTGATATCCACTACAGGACCGATGATCTGGGCAATTTTGCCGATGTTCTGAGACATTCCTTACGGGTTAAATTTTTCGGCCGCGAAAGTAATCATCAGTGAGGGTTTCTGAAAACTTTTCGACCGCTTTCTTCCATGATTTTTTTCAAACATAGCCTACTCCCCGCTGAAATCGCATATCCGACACTTATTCACGCAAACGAATCACTCTGCCCACATGAACAGTTTGGGATTGTCCTTGAATTTTTCAATGTCTTTCGAAAAAATCAACAATCCGAGATCCACAATCCACAATACACCCCCTCCTCCAAGGGTCAAGGCGTAGAATACGGGGACTTTCAGGGATGTTCCGAGGTAGAGCCTGTGCATTCCCAAAACCCCCAAGGTGATGTCCAAAACAATGGCCATGAGCCTTGGGTTTTCCACGTGTGAGGAATCTCCAGTCGTGAGCCAATTGCGAAGGGTATAAACGCGCTCTTCGTCTGTCTGAAAAAAAAGTCGGCCGGTAATAGATTCTAATTTTTCGGAAATACGCGATTGGGATGAACCAATAGTATTGATTCCCAAGAATAAAATCATACAAAGGCATAACCGAAATGCCAATCCCCGCTTAGGATTTAAGACCAAATTTCGCGGATTAGGTAAGTATGAGCATCGCATCACCGTAAGCCCAGAAACGATATTTGTTTTTGATGGCCTCATTGTATGCGTGCATCACCAAATCGTATCCACCATAGGCCGTAACACACATCAATAGCGCGCTTTCCGGCTGGTGAAAATTGGTGATCAGGCTATCGGCAATATTGAATTCGTATGGAGGATAAATGAATTTGCTGATCCAACCATCGTATGGTTTCAACAAACGCTCTGTGCTGACGCTGCTTTCGAAAGCGCGAAGGACAGTATTGCCAACAGCACATACACGATGACCAGTTGTAAGTGCTTTATTCACCACAACTGCTGTTTCATCTGGAATGATGCATTGTTCACTCTCCATTTTGTGTTTGGTAAGGTCTTCAACCTCAACCTGACGGAAAGTTCCAAGCCCAATGTGCATGGTGACTTCTGCCATATTCACACCTTTGATTTCACAACGTTTGAGCAACTCGCGACTAAAGTGAAGACCAGCAGTTGGCGCAGCCACAGCCCCTTCGTGCTTGGCAAAAATGGTCTGAAACCACTCTTCATCTTCTGGTTCTACCGGACGTTTGATGTATTTCGGAATTGGGGTCTCTCCAAGTTTGTAAACAAGTTTCTTGAAATCGTCATGACTTCCATCGTAAAGGAAACGAAGGGTGCGGCCTCGAGAAGTGGTATTGTCAATGACCTCCGCTACCAATTCGTCGTTTTCGCCAAAATATAGCTTGTTGCCTATTCTGATTTTTCTGGCAGGATCTACAACAGTATCCCAAAGTAGACTTTGTTCATTGAGTTCGCGCAGCATGAATACTTCTATCATACTGCCTGTTTTCTCCTTGTTACCGTACATGCGGGCAGGGAAGACACGGGTATTGTTGTTGACAAACACATCCCCCTCATCGAAATAATCGAGAATGTCTTTGAACATTTTGTGTTCGATCTTACCTGTTTGCTTGTGTACCACCATCAGGCGGCTTTCATCACGGTGCTTAGCTGGATACTGTGCGATCAGTTCTTCTGGCAGCTTATATCGAAACTGCCCAAGCTTCATCATGGAAATCAATGGTCTGCGATTTAAATTGGAGGCCGAATGTACGATTTTAAACAACGAATGTAAAGGACAAAATACAATACTTTGTTTGTCAGTGTGTTACATCACCATTTACACCACAAAGTAGGTCCAAACGTTCAATCAATTCATTCAAAGTCATAGCCTGTTCAATCCGAAAAGGTTCGCTTGCGATTCTTCTCAATTCGATCAAATGAGATCCAGACTCCAACTTTTCACCAAGATCATTGGCCAAACTTCGGATATATGTTCCCTTTGAACATTTGATTAAGAAGCTTGCATCCCTTTCCTGAAACTGCTGAATTTCAAAACGATCAACTACTATTTGTACCGGTGGAATTTCAACATGTTTTCCCTTTCTAGCAGAAGCATATGCTCTTTTGCCATCAACCTGCTTAGCACTGAAGATGGGTGGTTTCTGCCATTGTTCTCCCTCCATAACCAACGCTTGCTGCCTGATGGTGTCCAAATTCAAGTGCTCGATAGAAAAATTACCCTCAGGTTCCGTTTCAAGATCAAAACTTGGGGTTGTTTGTCCAAATCGAATCACCCCAGTGTATTCCTTTTGTCCGCCTTGAAAATGATCAATCTTCTTGGTGTATTTACCGGTACATACCACCAGCAATCCAGTTGCTAATGGGTCCAATGTACCCGCATGTCCTATTTTAAATCTGGGAATGTCGCCCTGTGCATTGGGAGGAATGGTGATGTTTTTCCTCACATATCCTTTGATTCGGTTTACCACATCAAAACTTGTCCAGCCAAGTGGTTTATCCAACAATAAAACTGTTCCCTCTATGAAGTGAGCAACCGAATCTATGCGATTGAATTCCGAAGATAAAGTTTCCTGCATCGCGACAAACATACTTCGGTAAATCAACCCGCGATACCCATTCTTTTCAGATAACGATAGTGTGAGATCAAAGCTCCAAAAAAAGTGGATGAATGATAAGGTAACCCAAACTTCGCCGCCGTGCGTTGAATGGAAAATGTGATATGTCTGTTCATGGTATGCGGCCATTTCGGAAATAAATGATGCGCAGCATGTGCATTAAACCCACCCAAAAACCAATTCATCAGAATACTCTTGGGTCGATAATCCATGGCGGTGGCCAACTGATGTTCATAATAGTTGAATGGCAATTCTCCCGCAGCATTTTGAACCGGAAATGAAGTTTCACAAGTGAGGTGGGAGATGATCAGTGTCCAAACAAAAAATACAGATATCACAAGGTGCATGACAAAAAATGACGACAACACCCATATCCATGAATAACCGGCAAGAACAGGAATTCCAATAAAGATGAAGAAATAAATGACCTTCCAAAAAAAGAATCGAAAAACTTCCAAACGACTGTGGGTGATGTCCTTCAAATTGGATAAATTTCTTTTACCGAGATAGAGAAAGTCTTTGTAGAATATCCAATGCAGCGTGTAAAACATATAGAGAACAGTCGCATAAATATGTTGGTAACGATGCAATCGTCTTTTGCGATGCGTAGGTGACAATCGAAGTAAAACACTTTCATCAAGATCAGCATCTGTGCCATCAACATTGGGGAAAAGATGGTGAGAGGCGATATGACGAATCTTCCACAAATAACTATTCACACCATTGATGTTGAATGTGAACCTGAAAATGACGGCATTCACCATTCTACTTTTGAGAATGTGCCGTGTGCTGCGTCATGCGCAGCATTAAACGCCAATAGAATCCCGAATAATCCAAACACGATGTAATTCAACATATACAAAAACATGTTTTCATGTTGAATCAAAAACAAAAGAAGAAAACTGGAGATGAAACAAACTGAATAGAAAATCAATTTACACCAAAGCACCAAGTGTGCCCGACGCAAAAGTCGTCCGTCATCGGTTAGTTGTTTTACCCTTTGTTGCAGGTCAATCGCAATGTTCTTTTGTCCTGCTGATGGAAATTTTATTTTTTTCATGGTTAAATAATTAAGTACAGATTGATTTGTGTTGTGATAAAAAAAAGACAATGCAGCCAATTGCGTCCCATCAAGTTGGAACCATCTGAAACAACATTGTTATAAATTTTAGGCTAGTTCAAGAGTGAATTCGTACGAATCCTTTATGGTTGATACTTCCTTGCAGACCTGTATCAAACCAACCATCTTGAAGAACTGGTTGACAATTCTCCGATGCCAAGGAAGCACTAACGCTGGAGCTCTTGATCCAGATTTTGCCTGGCATGTCATTCACCAGCTCATTCATTTGTTCATCACAAATTTTAATGGCAACTCCCGGAAGAGGTTTGCCGATGGTACCCAACTCCTCATTCTCCTGCTCCATCATCTTTCCTGCAATATCTCTTCCCTGATAATTAGAAAGATTCACAGCGAATACAGAAGCCGTTTCATTCATGCCTGCGCAGACATACACCTCTATGCCACGTTCGTTAAGCACACGAATGTCATGACTTTCCGGATGGAGATCCGCAGTAAACATGTGGGTGAGAAATGGAATATTTCTCATTTGTGAAAGTTCTGCAACTGACCTTACTTGCGAAGGTGTTGCGATAACCAATGATGGCTTCTTTTCAATCAGTCTAGATATAAAATCTGCAGCTGTAATTTGATCCTGGATGATATCAACGTGCAACTCATACAACACCGGCTGAATAAACTCCAACACATAACCATATGCGTGGTGGATGGGCAAATTGCTCATCATACAAGTCTCTTCAGCGAAATAATAAATCTGACGTAATCCAAGAATCACTGACATGATCTGTCGATGATTCAAACTGATACACTTCAATTCATCGCTTTTCTTTTGGCGTTCAAACACAATGGTGACAGCCTGATCCGGATTGGTTGTTTTTCGAAATGCAGATGTTACTTTCTTTCCAAAAGATTCCAATCTTTTGCAAACCACATGAACGCCCTTTCCATTTTCAATGGCTTCGGAAATGTGTTCTGTGTAAATGATCTTTTCAGCATTTGGAGAAAATCTTGTAAACTCCAAATCAATTGTTGTAATCAGTGTTGTGATCTTTGCCCTGTTCACAACAAAAAACCTCTCTTCATTCGAGAATTCGGGATTGATATTTACAACAGTTTTGCGATGTAGCAACAACCACAAATTAAGGAGATAGGTATTCTCATCTTTTGGCAGCAACAAGCCTATCCCTTCTTCATCACGCAGCAACGGCAATAATGCGCTATCCAATTCTGCAAGTCTTTGGTTGAGTTCATTGAAAAATAATTCTTTGTTCCCACATTTCCATGATCCTTTCGAATTGATGTTTAGTTGAGCACGCAACAAATCGTCGAGGGTCTTGCTTCTTTGTAACATCAAATCAAAATTTTCAACTTCAAGTTCTTTCATTCTCTGCCTGAGTACGAACGCCTGAATTTTACCAAGAAGAGGTTTGCCGATGTTCACCAATACTTCTCTACGCAAATTTTTGAACGTGAATTTTTCGACGCGAGGTTTTCCAGCTCTGAAGGTGAATGGAGATCCCTGCACATTGTGAAAATGAATCGGGATAATCGGTCCATTGATCATTCCTGACAAATGTTCGACACCCTTTTTAAACTCGAGTAATTGACCAGTTCGGGTGACAGTCCCTTCTGCAAAAATCACCACAACGTTTCCTGCATTGACCTGCTCGGATACGGCTTGATTAAATGAGTCGAAATTGTTTTTTCCACCACGAGGTGAAATAGGAATACATCTTAAACCCTTTAACAACCACTTCAATGCCGGTCTATGATAGATGTCGGCATTCATCACAAAACTTACATGCCTGTTTACCGAACTCAATACGATAACAAAATCCATATAAGAAGCATGATTTGCAACGAGGAGTGCTCCACCTTGTGATGGAATATTTCCCGCACCCTGAACTTTAATTCTGTAAACCAAAAGGCCAATAAATCGGACCAACCTCCTGAGGAACCAACCCAATATTTTATACATCATTGTTTTCATGGTAAATGAATTTGATGCCGCAAAAGAATGACTCATCATGTCAAAAAGTGCAAAAGCAGTGTCACAATACGTACTTGTGATTTTTCCACATTCTACAAAATTCACTTCATTTTTTACGTATTTACAAGGGTTCAAAGAATCACTACTCAATAAATACGTATTTTTGTTTTTATGAAATTTCTCGAACAAACCATCACCTTACTCGATCAAAAGGAGCGAGATGATTTCATCAAAGAACTCAAAAAACAGCAAGACAGCCGAAAAGATGTAGAATTATTTATCCTGTTAAGTAAAAACCCACACGCCAAAGCATCTGAAATCGTAGGTAAACTTTATCGACCTGCCAACATGAATGCATACCACAGTTTAAGAAAAAGGCTGATGCTTTTGTTGACCGGTTTTATTTCAATGAGAGGTATCCGTGATTCTGTGTATCGCGAGGATTATGCTCCCGGTTTGCTCGCTGTCGCGCGATTCATGCTCGAAAGACGGGAGTACAACATGGCTGGATTTTATCTGAGAAAAGCCGAGAAAGCATCACAGCGCGATGAAAATCATGACATCCTTGAAAGCATTTACAATTTGCAAATTGCGTATGCCGAACAATTGGAAAACAACCTTAATCTTGTACTCAAGAAATGGAAAGCCAATCAGGAGAAATATCTCCTTCGACAAAAATTGGACATCGCATATGCCGTCATCAGAGAACAACTTTCAGAAGCAAGGAGACATGGTGATATACTCGATCCAGATCAGGTGATTAATACCGTATTCAGAGAATTTGACATTTCCGCTCATGAAGCCAATAATCCATCCTTCATGTTTCGTATCGTGTCTTTAACCCGATCTGCTATTGTTTCATCCAAAGGTTATTATGTGCTCGAATCGATGGTTCTTCGCATTTACAACAGGCTGAAAAAAGCAGGTGCGTTTGGAAAAAAGGATGGGCATTTTGAATTGGGATTTGTGTACATGATCGCTCATGTGTTGTATAGAAATCGCAAATTCTCTGATGCATCGATTTGGGTAAATCGCATGAACGAAATTTTGCCTCCAGTTCAATTCAGGGCGTCGTTTTATTATGCCAAATACATTCAACTCAGCGCTGCGATTGCTGGATTTAGTGGTGAAAACAAATCGGCGATAGAATTGATAAATAAGACTCTGAAAAGCCCAAACCGCCACATCAGCAATGAAGAAAGATTAAACATGCAGCTTAATCTCGCCGTCTATTTTTTCAATCTACCGAATACAAAAAAGCCAACGAAATCCTTCGAAATTTTGGCCATACAGATGCGTTTTTAGAAGGCAAAATGGGTAAAGAATGGCGCTTCAAAAAAAATATGATTGAATTGATCGTTCTATATGAATTACATGAAGAAGAAACCGCACTGCATCGATTAAAAGCTATTGAAAGGAATTTTGAAAAATTCTTGGAACATCCGGCATACGTCAGGGCAAGGTTGTTCATGGGATTTATACGAAGGGTGATTTTGCATCCACATGAAATACCCAGTACCCAATTTGCCAATGAAGTCATATCAGCTCGAATGGGTTGGGACGAAAACAAAGAGGACATACAGGCAATCACATTTTTTTGTTGGTTGAAAAGCAAAATGCTGCAACGTCCTTACTACGAAGTCCTCATTGAAACCATGAAGAACCGCACGTCCGGATGAGTTATTTCCAAAGCGAACATAATCTCTGATCACCAAATTGCTGTGGCTGAGGGATTCCCCAAGGACCTGGATATGAATTCATAGGAAATGATTTCGTACCAATCTGCATTTTTGATCTTGAACTGCAACCCTATTTTGACCTTCCGATTGAGGTTTAGTTTGCACACACACATAAGTGCAATAGATTTGACTGCTATGAAAAATTTCCTCTTGTACATTTTCGCATGCAGCTTGCTAACCATCGCTGGTTGTTCAAGCCGGGCTGAACGCGCTGCTGAATACAATGACAGTATCATTGGTTACCAGAAAAGCATTATTGATGCTTTAGTGATCATGGATTCTTTATTCGCAGATTCTAATGTCACAAAGGACAAAATGGGATATTCCTACGCCAATTTGCAGTCGAGGGTCAAGCTCGCCATTCTGGCATTGGATAGTATCGGACCGTTCCAAAAAGACCCCTCACTTCAACTTTCTGCGAGGGATTTATTCCGCAGTTACGAGGAATTGGTAGATTATGATTATAAAAAACTCGTCGAAATAAAACTTTTGCCAGTTGAATCCGTAAGTATGGCTGTTGTCGATTCCAATTTGACGATTCAGAACCATATTCATCTTCAAAGCAAAATTGCTCAGGATAAGTTTTTGAACGCGCAGTTGGACTTCGGCAAGAAGTTTCACCTCGAGTTCGAATAACTAACCTGATGATAAAAAAAATCCTACTGTTTGCTACTGCAGCGACCATAACTACGGCATGCTTCTCCCAACGGGGTATGCTTGACAATGCGCTGGGTGTGCGTGTAGGATTGGGTTCCGGAGTGACATACCAACACTTTTTCTCAGACAGAAACGTATTTGAAGGAATTGCATATCAACGATTCGGTGGTGTGAATGTAACCGCACTTTATGAAATACATCAACAGATGTTCGACATCCGAGGACTGAAATGGTACCTCGGCGCAGGCGGTCATGCGTGGCTGTACAACAAAAACTCTGTACTCAATGAAATGCGAATGATCGAAAACTCCTATGCACTAGGTGTTGACGGCATATTGGGAATGGCATTTTATCTCAGATCATATCCCTTGCAATTTTCTGTTGACTGGAAACCCGGATTTAATCTAAAAGGCAGTAACTACATTGAATGGGACGCTGGAGCCATGAGCGTTCGATATCGCTTTTGATTTGAGAAACCTCTTATTGATTTAGCCACTCTCTGAAATCACCGCTCCGTTGTCTGCTGACAACAACTTCTTCTTCAAACTTTGGTTCTGTCTGAATGAGATACCTGTTATTGAAATGAGGGTCGATTCGTTTAATTGCGTTCAAAGCCAATAACATCTTACGATTGATCCTAAAATAAGATTCCGGATCTAATTGGGATTCTACTTCCTCTATGGTATCATCAATAAGAAATCGGTCGTTCTGAAATGTGACTAAGAACGTATTGCCATCATCACTGAAAAAATAGGCGATGTCAATGGTATTCACAAAAGTCAATCTACCCGCTGTTTTGATTAGAAACCTCTTTTTGAATCCATCCTTTTTCGATTGAATGGTCTTGAGTATTTCTGCAATGTTCTGAACACTATAGTCTTGTCTGGTATAGACGTTTCGATACTTGTCAATAGCTTTCCTCAAATCGTCCAACTCAATGGGTTTTAGCAAATAATCTACACTATTCACTTTAAATGCTTTTACCGCATAGTGGTCAAAGGCAGTGGTGAATATCACGGGCACCTCCACTTTCACTTTATTGAATATTTCGAAACTGATTCCATCTGCCAATTGAATGTCCATCAATGCCAGCTCTACTTTATCATCACCCTGAAAAAAAGAAACGGCATCTTCAACCGAATCAACATGTGCGACAATGACGGCATCTGGCTCCGCTTCAGAAACTAGCCTGATCAACCTTTTGGCAGCAGGCGCTTCATCTTCAACAATCAGTATTCTCATGCTTTTTTGGCAGATTCTGTTCATCCACTTATCATATTCTCCGATATCCAACAATGGTAAGCTCACCCGGAAAACAAGTTCATCCTTGTGAATGACAATTTCTCGATCAAAAATAAGTCTATACCTATTGGTAATATTGAGCAGGCCTGTCCCGGTGCCTTCTGTATCCTGATCTTTAAGCTGCAAATTATTTTCTACTAACACTTCTTTTTGTGTGGAGTGAATCCAAACATGAAGCGGTCGCTTTTGCGAAACCACATTGTGTTTGATGGCATTTTCCAACAACATCTGCAAAGACATTGGCACCAGAAATTTTTGTCTAGCCGAATCATCATCCATTTGAATAGACACTTTGATGTTTTCTCCAAACCTCGTTTCAAGTAGAAATATATAGTTTTTCAGACAAGCTATTTCCTCATCCAAGGTGATAACACCGCGATCGGTAATGTCCAGAATACATCGATACACACTGGATAATTTCTGGACAAACTCCACGCTTTTATCAGGATCTTCAGGTATGATACTCGCTAAGGTATTTAAACTATTGAATAAAAAGTGGGGATTCACCTGGCTTTTTAAAGCTTCCAATTGAGCGATGGTATGCTCCCTTTTGAATTTTTCTGTTTCTGCGATTGACTCCTTCCACCGGCTGATATAATAGGCCGTTTCATAAATAGCTGCCACAAGAGCCGTAGCGAATAAGCAAGTGACAAAAGACTTCAAGTAACCAGGATGAGGACGATCACCAAATGTTTTTACAAAAGCATCTTCAGAATGGTATAACGCAATTGACATCACGGCCGTGAAAACAACAACCAAAATTCCCTGAATATAAAGTCGCTTTGAATCCTGAGTTACACTCGGGAATCTTCGTCTTACAAATCCAATTATGAATCTGTCGCCCAACCAAAACAAAGTAGTAGCTACAATAGATGAAATCGGATTATGCGTAAAACAAACAATGCTCTCCGGAATAGTTAATCCGAAAAAAATCATACTAACGATCACGGATAAAATCGGAATTCCAACCAACATGAACGGCAAGTCGTTGAAACCGACGTACCGATTGTATGTGGAAAATTTCAATTTCATCAGATCAAAAGTAGCTGGTTCGTGATTGTATTAAATGATCGATTCAAATCAGAACCAAAGTTGCCATAAGAATATTGGAAAGAACCCGGTTTGATAAACCGTTTCAATCTTGTTATTCCGGTTGTTGAAGTTCTCGACGAACACATTCTGATTGTTGGTCACATTGCGAATGTCAAGATAGAAGGCTTGCGCGATTTTCGTTCCGTTCATACGGAATCCCAGTTTCATGTCGGTACGGAAATATGGCTTGTATTGTTCTGAATAAGCGTTGTTCAGATCGCGAATTTCTTTGTGCGCAGCAATCGATTCATCCATCATGACAGGCGAGTACCTTCTGCCGCCAGCATATGTCGATTTCACATCAAAAGTGATGGCATTGTTTTTACCAACTTTCCATTCTTTACCTGCCAACAAGTTGAACACATAGTTGCCATTAAAGGCTGTGTTCCTCGAAACACCGTCGCTTCCAGTGTATTTGCTTTCAAACACAGATGTAGTGAGCAGGAAATAGAATCCTTTATCGAGGAACCTCTCGAGGGTCAACTCAACACCATAATTTTCTCCAGTACCACGGTTCACCAGATTGCCATTGTTTGGAATAACAAAAGTTGCACCGGCATTCAGGACAGAAAACGAACTGGAATCATGATCCACAGCAATATCATAGAGATACTGATAATAGATTTCAGATTTCAGTCTCATGTTTCTACCAAGTTGCCAATCGTGTCCCAAAACAAAATGTGCAGCCTTGTTGTAGTCAAGATTTTTATTGTTTTGATAGATGACGCCGCTGTCACCTTCCTCACGATTGAAGTAAATTGTAATTGGCTGCAATTGGCTGTGAAGACCGGTTCCAAAACTGAGGGTTTGTTTTTCATTGACTTTGTAACGTAGGCCAAGGCGAGGCTCAACGCTGGTTCTGCCGTTGAGTTCAAAATATTGGGAATAAACACCAGAGTTCAATGTCCAGTTTTCAGCAGGACGATATTGCCATTCAGTATATCCACGCATCAAGGCTGTGCTGCCATGAAAGTCCATTTCCTTGAAGAAATAATTCCCTACGTAACGCGAACTATCCTCTATGTCGAAATCGTAATAATCATACATCAACCCTACTTTGACCGTATGCTTTGCATTGAGTTTTGAATTGACAAAATAGTGTCCCAATGCATTGTTTTGTCTTTGATACACACCATAGATTTTTGTAGCCATGTCATTTACATTCAATGTATCAATGAATCCTTCAGTACCACCAGTAGTTGCTGCCAATATCAATTTACCATAAGTTTTTTCATTGAAAAAATAGGTATGGGTCATTCCGGCAACACCTGTTGAGCTTTGGAATTGTTGATTTTGTTTTCCATCGTTATAAAGATTTGCATCACTTGTATCCTCAGCTTTAAAATCAATAAAGCTGCTACCTCCAATTCCAAAAAAAGTAAATCGGCCAGCTTTTTCCGTTGGCAGATCAATTTTAAATGTGATGTCCTGATATTCTGGTACCGCGCTTCCTGTTCCAAAATCAATTCCCAATTTGGTCATGATGCCAAGGAAGGAATAACGTGCGTTAAACATGTATGACGCTTGTTTTCCTTTTTTGAATGGGCCTTCTGCACCAAGTTCAAAACCATTGAATCCCATTTGCGCCATGTATTCTCTTTTATCGTTATTTCCTGAACGCAGCTTCAGATCGAATACACCCGACAATGCATTGCCATATTCTGCGGCAAAAGCGCCCGTGCTGAAATCAGAATTCGAAAGGTTGTTTGTATTGATGAGTGAAATAGGTCCTCCGGTGGTTGCCAGTGTGGCAAAGTGATTCGGATTAGGGATGTCTATACCTTCCATTCTCCAGAGAACACCTGATGGAGAATTACCCCTTATGATGATATCATTTCTATCGTCATTTGCGCTGCTCACACCTGCATAATTCTGAGCCATACGCGCGATATCCTGCAATGTTCCACTATAGCGTTGGGCCTCTTCAATGCTGATGGTGCGAGTGGATACAGAACTCATCTTATTGAGGCTTTCACCTTTGTTATTGGTTGCAGTGATCTCCACTGTATTCATTTCAGTGACGGTTTCAATCAGTTGCACGTTCAGGGTAAATTCTTTACCTGAATTCAACAACAGGTTTGTGTAAACCATGGGTTAATATCCAATCATGGTCACCTGAAAACTCTGACGACCTACAGGGATATTTTCAAATCTGAAGTTGCCGTCCGCATTGGTAGCCGCAGCTTTTGCAGGATCAGAGTTGAGCAAAATGATGGTCGCTCCTGGTAAAGGATATTGGCTTTGTTTGTCTACTACGGTACCACGCACTGTAGTTACCGATGTTTGATCCTGAGCAGAACTTTGAAGAATTGTCAGTGCGAAGAGCAGAATTGAAAAAAGTTTTTTCATAGCGTTTGATTTTCGCTGCAAATGTTCCGAAACCAAATCACTCAAATTTGGAGTTCTTCCGTGAATTGACAAAAACCTGTGGTGAATTGTCAATTCATGCGCACTGCCAAGTTCGAGCAGCTTGTACAAGCGTGAATAAAATTGAAAAACCCCCGACGTGCGGGGGTTCTTCAAGTTGTTTCGATGTTAAATGGAACAATTTAAACCTGTAATGTCTTTTAGACCTTTTTTTAAACCTTAATCATCATGAGAGACTCACGTTTGAGTCTGTAATACTTGCGCCTTTTAACGTGGCCAAAAGTATCTTCACCAGTCACCTTCCGCTGTTAACTGGCAGTTAAGTGGAGTTAAAAGTCGTTAAGTAGGTAACTATACCATTTTACACAACTTTTAACAGATGACAAAACAAAACCACTTAATTGCACTTAGAGGATTGAGCCATCGGCTTATAATTTGGCTGGTTTGGCTCAACTACCGTAATAAAATAACACTGCCTGTTATTCTTAAAAATATCAGTATATTCAAAGATGCCCCGAATATAAAATGGATTTTTTTTCATGGACTCTTTGGCGCGTTCAATAGACCAATATGTGTTTGTTACTGTTCCGTTTGGAGAAATATCATTTATAATCATGCTCTCATATGCTGCATCAATGTTTTTAAATTTAATAGAGTCATTTATTGCGCTAATTTCAAAATTTGCTTTAAGATTTTTTGCAATGGACGCACCGAAATTCTTGAATTCTATAGAGACAATTATCGGCTCATCATTAACAAGTTCAATTTTCACATCGGAAATTCCAATTTCCGGCCTACTGTTAACTTCAAATTGGGCTTGATTTATTTGGTTGCTGTATTGAGTTTCGTACAAAGAACCCTCGGATATTTTCAAACTATTGTTTGTGGCCTCCAAACTCAATTCACTTATTTGAATTGCTTTTTGAGTATTAAGATTGGTTATACTGTCATTTACACGTCCTTGCTCAACTGCTTTCAAGGTTATACGATTAGCCTCTTGAGCAATTTCAATTTGCCTTCTTGTTTCACGAAGAAGCAGAAAAGCGAGAATAACCCCGAAAGCGGCAATCGATGTGTTCACCTTTTCTGTAGTCACATTATACTTTTTAATCCAGCCCATTTGGGGAATGATTTTTTTGACGGTTTCGCCAAATTGGTTAGTGATTTCGGGCTTCTTTTCCAAGTTGTTTTGACTATTGTATCAGTAGCGTGTTTCTATTGTGGAATAACCAACATTCGTAAAAGTACACGAGTTCGTGAATGGGGGTTGAAATTTTTAGCGATTGGAATTTTGTGGTTTTTGGTTGGGTTCTGTTTTGCTGAATTATTATCAAGAACCCTATGAATCTAATTAAAGAAATATTCCAATTTGTCGAATTACTATTTCACCGTTGCCAGAAGACTGAGGGAAAAAGTATTTTACCAACTCCATCACAAAAAGCAAAAACCCAGCAATCGCGGCAAGTAAAGCAAACTTCGAGGCGCGCGGCGTCCAGTCGGAAACGGTACGTGCGTTATTTATCAGTATTTCGTTTTCCACCTCTTCGCGGTCGGAATTGATCCGGATTTGTTCCGCCTCGGCAACGTATCCGTTGAAAAAATACCCTTTAAATGTTATTTCATAGTTTCCTTTATCATCAAGTCTTATCATCATTCCATCATCTATCAGTTTTCGAATGTATATTCTCCATCGCACACTATTCTCTGACTCCGAGTGTCCGAATTCTACCAAAGACTTGAGAGTAGCATAGTCGCCAACATCTTTGATTCTTTCGGATGGTAAATATTGGATTTTGAAATATTCTAACATTTTGTCCAAACATTCTTCTGGAGTTAGTTCTTTTTGTTCCATACAGTTTCGTTTTGCTCAAACGTAACAAAAAAGGCCTTTCGGCCTTTCTTTATGCTTTAGGTTTCTGATAGCCTGTTAGTGAATGGTAAGTAAGCCTAACACCTTCCGTCCTTTTCATGCTGTCATCAAATCTGAAAGCATTGCTAACTATTCTGTAGTTGTAACGATAGCTGAATTCATCACAGTAACGTTGTAAGTGTTGAGGGCTAACATAGTGAAACGTTCCAACTATACCGCGTTTCAGAAGTGACCAAAACCCTTCAATCGTGTTGGTGTGAATATATCCATCACGTACATACTCATCATTTTGATGCTTCACTACATGATGGTCGTAGTCCTGAGAATATGAAATTCTCACATAGTTGTCAGTCATTAACATTGAGCCTTTCGCCACATTTTCACGCACCAAAGGCTGAATAGTGTGACTCTTAATATCTGCAATCACTTGTGTTTTTACCTCACCATCTCTTTCTACAGCGCCCCACACAATTGTTTTTGAATAAGCACCTTCTTTACCCGCTTTTCTTTTGGAAAGTTGTTTGTTCGCTTCTTTACCTCCGATAAAAGCCTCATCGGTTTCTACGATACCATCTAAGTTTTTACCTTGTCCAGACTTCAACACAGCGAAGTTTATGAAGCATTAACCATGCTGACTTCTTGAGCAACCAATACGGGCGGCTAACTCCACTGAACTAATACCCTTCTTTGAAGCGGACAATTCAAAAGCGGCTTGAAACCATTTACGTAGTTCTAATTTGCTACCTTGAAAGATTGTGTTGGTTCTTACAGTGAACGGCAAAACACATTGCGTTTCAGAACAGCGGTAAGTAGGAATATCCTTCAACTTGCCTCTGGCTACAACCTTCTTTGGTTCTTTAGTAGAACCACAATGCGGACAAGCTATACCGCTTGCCCAACGTTGCTTTTCCATGAATTCATAACAAGTCCTTTCGTCCTTGAAATAGTCGTTGAATTCTGTGATGGTTTTGAATTTGAAGTCCATAAGGCGAATAATTATGGTACAAACATAATCAAATCTGTGTATCATCGCCTAATATTACTAAAAAAATTGATTAATGCATGAAAAGATTTGTATCTTCGCGCCCCAATTTGAGAATGTTATAAGGTGGAAAACTTTATTCATAACTGAATAGTTTTAGTAACATACGTGATTTGTGAACTAAAATATTTTGAATACGTTTACCATCATCTATTCCAACTTACCACATGAGCACTAACTTATCAGAAACACTAATTAAATGGGCGGCTACTCGTAACGACGAAGTTGTGTTCGACCCAAAAAACGGATATTACTCATTTGAGATTGTTTCGGACGCTTATGAGATGGGCAAACAACACAAAGAGGAGTCTTGGAAGGAATCATACCGAACGAAATATTTCGAAAACGCTCAACTGTTAGCGACAACTATAAACGAAGTCGTTAAGGCATTGGAGAAATGGCCGAGCGCAATCAAAAGCGTTTTTGTAAGTCATGCTCTTCCAGAATCTGCTTTAATTTTTGTAGTTGATGAAAGCATTCATAACTCTGACGAATTTATTGACTCCGCTTATTTAATCGCTTGTGACATACAGTGTAATTATTTGGAGAAGGGACTGAAGGTGGACATTAGTTACATTGACGATTTAAAAGAGCTAAACAATACTCTTCTCAAAGAAGATGGGTTCGACCTGAATATACCCTTAACATAACCTTTAACCGATTATAGATGAAAAAAGCTCATGGTGAGCACAATCGTGACGTGTGCGATTTTCTAATTAAAGACACTCATTATAACGATTGGATTATTACCACCGCATTTTACTCTGCAATTCATTTTATTGACCATAAAATTTTCCCCCTTACCTTAAAGGGGAAAACGATTAATTCTATTGATGAAGCTAGAAGAATACTAAACTTAAATGGTCGTCACGGAACCCGTCAACACTTGGTTAGCACTCAGCTAACCGATCAAAAGGCTAATTACTCTTTTTTGGATAAAAACTGTAGAAATGCCCGATACATTAACTACGCAGTATCAAATAGCAAAGCTAAAATAGCTCGCCAAAGATTAGAGCAAATCATTGCTAGATGTTCTTAGTCAATCCTTTTGTATCTTAGCCTCATGGCAAAGAAGTCACCAAAGAAACGTTCCGACAAGTACGACGAAAAACTACAAGTCGATGCTTCCTTCGACGAAATACTCCAAGCAGTCGTAAAAGACGGTGAGATGAAATCAGGAAAGAAGAAAGTCGCAAAGAAGTAAATGGGTGTACTGCCATATATCCTCATTTGGTGGATTCCGATGCTCATTTGGTTCACAGTATTCCAAGTGAAAAGAAGGCGCAAAAAGAAATGAAATCGTTGAATAAGCCAATGGCCTTCTGGTCAATTCTAACTGGATTAATGTTTCTAGCTTATGGGTTTTATCTGAATGTCACGAATACCAAAACCAGAATAACAGCTCAATTCAATAAGTATTCAACCCACGTCAGCGAAAGTGAACTAGACGGCGCCGGTGCAATGATGATCGGAGGCGCGTTCATTGTTATTGGTTTCCTTGTTGTCCTTTTTACTAAAGAGTCTGAAAGTAAAAAAAATCATAAAAAGTAAAATTTGCATTTCTGAGAAAGCCCCGTCTTTCTTGGGTTTCCTTTGTGTAGGATGGTATAGTCACCGTTAAGTACTTTTTTAACAAATTTCATTTTGACCTTCCTTTACCGCAAATTCAAGCATTGCATCAAATGACCGCCATGTGGTCGCCATGACATGAAAGAAAGATATATCCAATTGCTGATCGCTGTAAGCACCGTTGCCGTAATAGGCCTCATTGCAATTCAGGTATATTGGGTAAACAATACCTTCACATTGCGTGAGCAGGATTTTGCGAGCGCTGTCAGTAAGGCGCTGAACGCGGTAAGTCTGAAACTAGAAAAACTCGAACTTCAGAGGCTTGCACACAACGAAGTATCTGTGCCTTCTGTAACGATTAGTGCGCAAAGCGACAGTACTTTGGTTCTTGACTATGGCAAACGCGGAGTTGATGTTTTGGACGGAAATGGTTCGGGTGTTACAAGCGCTGACTCTACATTGTATAGCGGATTGGGACAAGACGGTATTGATCAAGGTGAAATTCTATCCCAATCAGGTATTCTCGATGACATCATGGGTGGATTGCTTGAGTTGGATATTTACAAAAGCATTGAAGACCGCATAGATACCACCACCCTGGATTCAATGATCATGGCTGAGCTTGACCACCGAGGCATCAAAGCGAAGTTCATGTATGCTGTATTCAATAAGCTTCAGCAAACTGAATTGTTACCTAAAGAATCGATTGGACTAGAGGACCGTTTTCTAACCGAAGGCTACAAAACCCAACTTTTCCCGAATGATCCGATTGCGGATCAGAATTTTCTGCGTGTATGGTTTCCTAACCAAAACAGATATCTTTTTAGCACCATGTGGCTGATGCTGGCAACTTCTGCGGTGCTTTTGATCGTCATCATGTTTTTGTTCTCTTACTCCATCAAGACGATTTACAGACAAAAAAAATTGAGCGATATCAAAAATGATTTCATCAACAATATGACCCACGAGCTTAAGACTCCCATTGCAACCATTTCACTGGCATGTGAAGCCTTGCATGATCCGGATATGCGCAAGAGTGAGCTCGCCATGAACAGCTACGTGGGGATGATAAGAGATGAGAACAAAAGATTGGGAATTCTGGTTGAAAATGTACTTCGCACTTCGGTTTTCGAACAGGGGAAATGAAGTTACGCTTACAGCCTATTCACATACATCAGACCATCCACGAGGTGATAGGTAATATCGATATCCAAATCAAAAAAAGAAAAGGATCCATTACCACTCACCTTGATGCATCACACGAATTGATTGAAGGCGACCAATTGCATATCACGAATGTGATTTACAATTTGATCGATAATGCCATCAAATACTGCGATGGCGTACCTTCAGTGGAAATATTCACTCGTGATGAAGTGAATGGTATAGCGGTATCTTTCCGAGATAATGGAATTGGTATCAACAAAGAAAACCAGCGTAAAATTTTCGACAAATTATATCGCGTGCCTACAGGCAACATTCACAATGTGAAAGGATTTGGCCTTGGTCTCAGCTATGTAAAAGGCGTAGTGGAGAAACACGGCGGACATGTAGAAGTCGAGAGTGAACTTAAGAAAGGAAGCACCTTTACAATCCATTTACCATATAAATATGAAAAAGAAAACTAGAGTTTTGCTATGCGAAGATGATCCTAATCTCGGCGCATTGCTTAGAGAGTATTTGAACGCGAAAAATTTCGACACCGATCTCGCTACAGACGGTCTTGAAGGATCCAAAATGTATAAGCGCGGATCATATGACTTCCTGATTCTGGATGTGATGATGCCGCAAAAAGATGGGTTTACACTTGCGAAAGAAATCCGACAGGACGACAAGCACACGCCTATTCTCTTCCTCACGGCTAAGAGCATGAAAGAAGACACACTCGAGGGATTCAAATCAGGTGGTGATGATTATTTGACCAAGCCATTTAGCATGGAAGAACTACTGGCCAGGATCAATGCGATTCTGAGAAGAACATCTGCTTTGCCTGACAACGCAGACGAAGCCGTGCAGTACAACATTGGTCGGTATGAGTTTGATTACAACAAACAAAAACTCTCGTTGGGGGAACAAGAAATCAAACTCACCACCAAAGAAAACGAGTTGATGTATTTGTTGTGTAAGAACAAAAATGGCGTGATGGAGCGTAGCTATGCGTTAAAAGCCATTTGGGGAGATGACAACTACTTCAATGGCCGTTCAATGGATGTTTACATTGCCAAATTGAGGAAACACCTCAAAGAAGACACTGCAGTTGAAATCATCAATATTCACGGAAGAGGATTCAAACTTCTTGCTCCGTAAACAGATCACTATACAAAAATGCCCCGGATATCGGGGCATTTTTGTTTCATCAAAACGATGAAAATTATTTCACCCGTTTGATCGCGCATCCTACAGGTTTGGTTTCCGCCGGATCGATGGCTTTTCCATGACTGAGGTTTTCCAATGCGCTCGCCAAATAATGTTGTGATACCTTTTTGCTATCGTCCACATTGTCGTCGATAGCACCTTTGTATACAAGTTTGAGGTCCTTATCAAAAAGATAAACATGAGGGGTTGTGCGAGCGAAAACGCATTGGCTAGTTCAGACTTCTCATCCAAAACGTAACGGCAATCTGCAAATCCTTGCTCCTTTGCACGGTTTTCATGTCATCAAGGTTATCTCCAGCGGTTCTTTTGGCTTCATTGCTATTCACCAAAACCATTCCGATGCCATTTTCTGTAGCTTTCTTATTTAGGCTTGCATACCTGCCCTCCCAACCTTCTGAGCCATCACTGCCGATCACAAATGGACAAGTATTACAAGAAAAGACCACCAAGAGTCCATTTTCTCTTTTGATGTCCATCAAGGTGGTTTTTTTGCCCGAGATATCCATCAGTTTTAAATCGGCCTTTGGTGCTTTTGACCCAATAGCGAGGGTTTCAGGTGTAGTTTGAAAAGCGCTGAAGAGAGCAACACCCAGCAGTGCAAATGAGAATATGATCAGTTTTTTCATGTGGTAATTATTATGTATCAAAAATGCGCATTTGTTCTCTGAACAGAGCATAACAAAGGTTAATGAGAATACTCCCTGACCAGAAAAACAAAAAGGCCGCTCCGTTGAGCTGCCTTTCTGTAATAAATGAAAACAATTAAACTATCTAATATCTCTACATGAGAACTTACGCCCTTTTGAACGCGAGCACTAGGGCTTAAGGTTACACTTTTAACATATTTCGAAATGTAATTTTCCTATCTCTCATGTTTTTCAATTGTTTATCTCTTTAAAAACTTGCAGTATTCACTGCAACACTCAAGGTATTGATAAAAGTGGTGAGTTCCTGACCGAGGTTTCCATCGAATGAACCATCCAATACCCAATATGAATGTCGGGTTGCTGTTTTATATTCAAAATAAAAATACTGGGTATTCCAGGTAGGCGAAGTACCCACAAAACCATTCTCCCTTTGAAGCAGTCCTTGCGGAATGTTATTCCTCAACATTTGCTCAATACTCGCATGATCTTCCTTCGAAAGTGTCGTGGCATAATTTCCATCATACCATTCACCTGCAACTGGAGAGTCGTCATTCACATCTTCTCTTAAAGAGGAGGCATCCATTCTGAATAATTCCACACAAGCTTCATTGTCAAAACAGCCAGGAGTTACAAATCGCCCAAAAACAATGACTTCAGGAAATTCGGTACTGTCAGCAGGGTTCTTTTCCTTTTCACACGACCATGAAATGGCCGTGATCAACACATACAATGAAAAATACCTGAGTTGTTTCTTCATTTGGTTCAATTTGAAGCTGCAACAAATGGATCAGAGAATTTCACGTCAGAAGAAATCTTTTCATCGGACAGTGTTTTCAAAAATGCGATCAATGCACGCTTTTCATCTGAATTCAATTGCAATTTCAATGGTTGTATTACTGAAGATGAATCTCCGACTCCTGGAATGAAATCTCCTTCAAAAGGTGTAAATATTCCTCCACCGCCGTTCCATCCTTCACGAAGCATGAAAGAAAGTTGTTCGTGAGGTTGAATACCTTCATTATAAAAATCGATCACCTCTTCAAGTGTAGCGAATCGTCCATCGTGCATGTAAGGGCCAGTCAAAGCAACATTTCTAAGCGAAGGCACTTTGAACCAACCATCACGATCCTTTCCGGTCATCCAGTCTGTACCTGGTTCACCGTTATCTTCATAGTCCATTTCCAGACCAATATTTTGGGTCATACTTCCCCAACCGGAAAAGTTTTCTCCTCCGTGACAGCTACTACAAGGTAGTTCCATGAAGAAAAGATCCTTACCTCTTTGTTCTTCTTCTGTGAACGCTGTTTGTCCCATCGCCACAGCATCGTATTTCGTTTGAACCGATGCCATAGAAGCTACAAAATTGGACAATGCAGCACCTACTTTGTCCATGGTGATTTCTGCGCTGCCAAATGCATTGGTAAACAGCGATTCATAATATGGTAATTTTTTGAGTTTCGCCAGAATGTATTCTGGTTGATCCAATCCCATTTCGATGTGGTTACCGATGGGTTGTGTTACCATGGCCGAAAGATTCGACTCACGCATATCCCAGAAATAGGATGTCTGAGTACCCGCATTAACGATGGCAGGTGTGTTTCTAAGGGTTTTTGCATTTTCAAAACCATTGCTGAATTTAGCCACATCGGCAAATGCAGCAGATTGCAGGTGACAACTTCCGCAGCTCACGCGATTGTTCCTTGAAAGTTGTGTTTCATAGAACAACACACGTCCGAGTGTGGACATATTGTTGTCGATTAGAAAGCTGCCAGATGGATTAAATCCATTTGATCCCGTTGAAATTTCATCATATTTGAAAACTTCATCAGGGAGTTGTGGAACGCGTGCAACGGCAGAGGCTGATTCCTTTTTACAAGAAACAACCAATACAAATGAGGCAAGAGTGGATAAAAGAAGTACACTTATTGTTTTCATGGTGAAAGAGTTTTAGAATCTAAAAAGGAAGAAAAGGGCTGTTGGTGGTTCAATATTAAAATTCACTGAAGTCGATTTTTGACTTGTGTCAAATTCAGGGAAAGCAGTATTGGTGATTTTATCTGTATCAGCGCCATAAGTGAGGGTCGCTATAATTTCGGTACCTAGACTGAAATGCTCGGTTACGTGACATTGAACAAAGAAGAAAGGGGAGCAACCAGCGTTCCAATTGTTTGAGGAAGTTGTACTGATGATTTCTTGACCGAATAAATCATTCACAACCGTCCAACTTTTGGTCGCTTCCTGAGCAAACACCGCATCTAAGCCGTATTTCAAACTCCATTTTCTAGAAAGGTCCTTATAAAGAACAGCTCCCAATCGAAAGTTCATGGAAGAGCTATTGAAATGCAATGCGGGTTCAGTAGGATTATCATTTACCGGATTGTCTGTGCTTCTTGTGGCCGTGGCCCCAACTCCAAAACGTCCACCTAAAAATCCAAATCTATGTTCATAGGTGATCATATAAGGACTTGAAACAAAGTTGTCGCCAGCACCTAAATTGAGATATTGATTTGCGAATGGAGTTGCATTCAAACCGATTTCGTTGAAAGTGGTGTCCTGTGCAAAGCACATTGCCTTGGTGAGCAGCGAAATAGCGATGACAACGAATGTGCTTTTCTTCATAGGTATTGGCCTGGGTGGTTAACAAGAGTAAGACACAACAGTCAGGCAAGTTGTTGCCTGCGGTTCAATTTTATTACGTAAAATTTCTGGAGACTGGTATTAGAACTCAATGATTACTTAGAGCGAGTCGAGGTGTCATCATCACTTTCATCGTCATCATCATCAGAGATACCTGTATCAGTGCCGTCGGTAGGGGTGCCAGAATCGTCTGCATCTGAAGCGAGACCTTCCTCAGCATCATCGCCACCATTCGGTTTGCCTGGGGTGTCGCTGTCATCTGAGTCACTGGCCTTCTTTTCCGTGTTATTCTGCACTTCAAAGGCAGGAGCTAAAAGCTCCGAATCCTTTGTACAAGAGGTGAACAAAGAGAGGAGTGCAAAAAAACTTAGTATGTACTTCAGCGATTTCATCTGTATCTAAACGGGAAATACAACACAAATGTAATTAAGTTATTGGCTTATACAAGTTTATTCTGAAAAAAGTTCGCCAAAATCTAATGGCATTTTTATCTCCACACGGGTACCTCCATTTTGGCCATGATCTTCATGGAGCTGATATGGGCCGCGGAGTTCAATCATTTTTCCGGTGGTCTTTCTTATCAGTTCTATCCGATTTTGGGTGATTTCCATTCCTTTCGAAATGTGGTTGTCGGCCGTGGTTTTGTTTTTTAATGAGTTTTCAATGCCGATACCATTGTCGGTGATGACAAATTCCAAAAACTCACCTGATGCGTGGATTTCAACTACCACTTCACCTCCCTCTTCTCGTGGGAGCAGTCCATGCCAAATAGAATTCTCCAGAAATGGCTGAACCAACATGGCCGGCACTTTAATTTGATCTGGCCTCAATGCAGGATCGATTCGGATTTCGTAATTGAATTTATCCCGGAATCGCATGTGTTCCAGTTTGAGATAAAGTTCGAGTCGCTCAATTTCATCACGCAGGGTCGTGAGATTATCCTGACTGCTGTCCAAATTTTTGCGGATCAATCTCGCAAAATCACTGAGATATCGATTTGCAGCAACACGGTCTTGTCGATTGATATAATACTGAATGGAATTCAATGCATTGAAGATAAAATGCCGATTCATGCTACTGTTTAGCGACTGCTGTTCGAGAGCAAGCATTCTTGATCGGATTTCGAACCATTCCTTTTCCCGTTTGGCAATACGTGCGCGTCTTCTGCTCAACACAATCGTCGTGATCACGCCAATGGCCAAAAGAACTTCAATCGCAATGAACCACCATCTCAACCAAAACGGTGGAGAAACCGAAAATGAATATCCAATTACTTCACTCCATTCGCCTTGTCCTGTTCTTGCCCTAACATGAAAAACAAAACTCCGGTAAGGCAAATTGCTATATGTCGCAAAATCGGCATTGGTTGTGGCTTTCCAATCCTCGTCCAATCCTTCAAGCATGTATTGGTATTCCACATTTTCAGGATAGGTAGTGGAAATACCGGTGAAGTAAAATGTGATGTGATTCTGTTTGTAGGTGAATTCCGGCATCAAGGGCAAGCCATTGATTGGATCGAATTTGAGGTTTTCATCTTTCCATTCGACTTTTTGCAAATTCACTTTGATGTCGATGAGATTCAGTTTTGGTGCTGGTATTTTTCTTGATTGACCCGATAAGTTCAAATCGAGTCTTGTCACACCATCTGTGCTTCCAAACCAGAGATAACCTGAACCATCATAATAGACTGCATTCAAATTTGTCTCAAGACTTCTAAGACCATCATTCAAACCATAAGACAAAAAATCGAGATCGCTTTCTTGAGCGGTTGATTCCAGATTTGCGCTATACAAACCGCTGTTGGTACCTATCCACATTCGACCTGAAGCAGCGCGCAAAAAATTGATAACGTTGGATCCTGAACTTTCATCGACTTGTCTACTCACAAAATTTTCACCATTCAAAACTGCGATTCCGTTTTGGGTACCGACCCAAATTCGGTTGAGGTGATCTATTTCAAGACAATTGGTTGAATTTTCAGGAAGGCCATCTTTTTGAGAATAGAGCCGAAAGTTTTTTCCATCAAAACGGTAGACGCCATCAATAGCAGCAAACCAAATGTGACCACCCTGATCTTGTCGGATGCATCTCACTTTCTTCTGTGGTGCACCGGATTGAGTGACAGGGACAAAATGCTCATTTTGATAAATGGTGATTCCCTTATTGGTGCCAATCCAGATTCGATTTTGACTGTCTTCATGAATCGAAAGAACCATGGAGTGGCTTAAGCTATCCGCTTCGGTAAAATGCTCAAACTTGTTGTTGTGAAATCTGAACAATCCATCTGAAGAACCAAACCAAAGCACGCCTTGATGATCCATCAAGCTGGTCCAAATCCGATTGTTGTCTGTCCATTCACGCAGTGAAAACTGAACGATGGTATCGCCCTGAAGCGTGCAGATGCCTTTATCAAAGGTGGAGAACCACAAACTATTGGTCTGATCTTTTACGATAGACATGACTGCATTGCTCGTCAGGCCATCTTTCATGGTAAAGCTGCTGAATGATCTACCAGTAAATCGCAACAAGCCTTGACCATAAGTACCTACCCAAATATTTCCTTCACGGTCTTCGATGATATCGCGCACATCTGCTACATCAAGGCCATTGCGCTCTGTGTACGCTTGAAAATTTGTACCATCAAATGAGAAAAAACCGTATCGTGAAGTCATCCAAACTTGATTGTGTTGGTCCACCATTACACCCGTAATGAGGTTTGTGGAAAGATCAGGATGTTGCAAAAAATTACCGGCATATGTGCCATCGTTGTTGATTTTGACAAGGCCTTCATTGCGTGATGCGAGCCAAACTGTTCCGTCTGCGGCTTCAGCCAAATCGAAGAATGAAGTTTCCGGATCATCAGGATCATAAATGATCGAAACACTATTTTGGAAAAGGCGCACACTTTTCAATTCATCCGGAAAAGCATCTGAATTCCATTGCTCGGACGATAGGTCAAAAGTGATGAGTCCATTTTCAAGACCCACCCAGAGTAGTTGCCCATCAGAGCACAGGGTATTGATGGTTGATTCGCGGTAATAATCTGGTAGTGCAATGGCCTTCAAACCGTGGCCGTTCATGAATACCAAACTACCATTTGAAGCAGCGACAATATGCCCAGGACTAAGTTCAAGGATTGTGTTGACCTGATTGTTCAGCATACCATCCTGACGACTATAATTGGTAAAGTGCCTGCCATCAAAACGCGACAATCCACCAAGCGTACCAATCCAGATGAATCCATTGCTGTCTTGCATGAGGCATCGCACCTGAGACTGCGGCAAGCCTTCTTTCAGATTGTATGGAATGAAAGTGTATTGCTGAGAAAAAATTTCAAGACCAGGAAACAAGATGAATACGAACAGAATGATTTGTTTCGACAGTTTCATCCGGCAAGAAAACAGGGGACACGTCAAGATAGGATCAATTAATTTATCCCAAAACGATGAACCTATTTTCGTTCCTTCTTTCAGCAAATTTTTTCGTGTAATATCAGGTCAAATACCTGCCAGTTTATCCAGAAATTCCTGTAATTTTCTTCTGGCTACGGGAACCTGAGTACCGTCCGAGAGTATGGCAATATTACCTTCACCGCGATGTAGTTCTTTCAGATGATGACTGATGTTGATGATGTGTGATTTATGTACCCTAAAAAACATATGAGGATCCAATTTATCTTCAAAAGCTTTGATGCTTTTGCTGCTCACGTATTTTTTTCCTCCAACAAGATATAGTGTCGTATAATTTTCGAAAGCTTCAAGGTGAATGATGTCTGCATTTTTCACAACTGCCAAACCATCTTTTGTTGGCACAACCGTTTTCTCAACAGTATTGGTTAAAGCAATATTTTCAAGAATTTTCGTCAATCGTTCGTCACTCACTTTGGTCGTTTTTTTTTGAGCGACCATTGCTTTCACTTTGTCAACTGCCTTTTGCAAGTCATCAATATCTATCGGTTTTTCCAGATAGTCAATTGCGCTTTCTTTGATTGCCTTGAGCGCATAGTCACGAAAAGCAGTAGTAAAAACCACTTGAAAATTTCTGGACTCCAAACTTTGCAGAAACATGAATCCATCTTCACCTGGCATCATGATATCGAGGAAGACCAAATCTGGATTTTGCTCTTCAATTATTTGACGCGCCATAGCGGCGGAAGAAGCAATGCCCACCATTTCCACATCAGGACAAAAATCCTCGACAAGCATCCGCAGATTTTCTCTGGCGAATTCTTCGTCATCTACAATGACCGCCTTTACTTTTTCGCTCATGATGTTTTGGTTGGTGGTGGTGAATATATGAAGATGTGCTGAAAAAATGCTTCCAACATTTTTCGAATTCTATATGACATTTCCAAAAAAGCTGTTTCCAGATTCGATGAAAATAAAATGTGTCAAGCCTAAATATTGAAGTTATGGTGTTTCAATTCAGGATGCATATATTTAGAAAAGTGCCCGAACTTGAACGCCACCGGAATGAATGGTATTGATGCCCTCAGGTTTGCGGCCGTTGTATGTCAGATTCAATTGCAAGTTTTTGGCAACTGTTCTTTGAATACCAACTGTCCAAGTGAAATTGTTTCCAGAGTTCAAACCTTCCAACATTTCAAATCCAAGTGAATTATTGGCAACACCGTTGAAGTTAATGAGAAAGTAATTTATTTCGGCACGTATGGTCCCTTTTCCAATGCTGTTCAAAGTAAAATCGGCGCCGAGTTTACGGATTACGACCAATTCATCACCCGATCTGTTGTTCTTTTCAGCGTATTGTGCCAGAAGATTCAGTCTTCCCTTATTGTCTGGCTGCCATGTTAATTTTGGTTCAACTGAAAAATAAATCAATTCGTAATTTCTTCCGGAAAGAAAATCTGAAGAAGCGATTTTTTTTCCGAGTTTATCTTCCATAAAAAATGTCCATTGTCTGAAAAAATTCCAACGCAAACCAAGTTGGTTAAAATCATCTCCTCTGCTTTCAAACCCATTGCTCAACAGGTTTTTATTTCTACCGAATTGATAGGTGTAATCCAAACCGAATTTTGGATCGGCTTTATTAAAAAACACAATGTTTCTGAACAACCCATTAAAGGTAAGCAATGCTGTATCAGCAGGTGAAACAATAAAAGGATTGTATCTATCTTCCTTGTTTTCGTGTGTGGTTTTCCTATCAATCCGCAATGTTGCCTGATCAGTAAATTTAGACAATGCCACATGCCACTTCTTATTCTTTCCTAAAATTTTCGATGGCGTAATGCCCAATGATTGCGTGAATTGATTGGTGTACGTTCTGATGTATTCATTACTTTGCACAGTAGATCGAACGAAGTTTGCTTCATATCCGAATCTTGCAATTTCGAATTCGTTGAGATCTCTAATTCCGTCGTTGTTGTAATCATTCCAAACGTAGGCGCCCTGACCAGCCGGAACTTCCAGATAGATGAATTCGCGCTTTTGTTCTTGCCCTGCGCCTATTTCATAAAATGTGGTATTCTGAATGAATCCATTTTTTAGTCTAAACGAATATTCAATTCGTGTTAGAAGCGTGTTTTCCGGTTGTTGAGAAATGAGTTCCGGATTGGAAATCCGCAATCTGCGATTACTCACATTGATATTTAACCTTGAATCCTTTTTACCTTTTAATCCAACAGTGGCACCATACTGATCAGCTTTTGCAGCATCGGAAAGGCGGTCATCTATTGGCTTCCAATCTGAGCGTTCCCTGTAATAAATCGTAATGGATTTTGAAGTGGTATCGGCAGTTCCGATGCCCGCTTCATAGTCATAAAATCGGTATGTCGCCGAAGTCAAAGTGTCAGAATTATTCCTGTAAAAAAGGTTGTGTTCGTGTTCATCTTTAAAGTAGATTTTCATACCAGAAAATTCCTGACTGATATGTGACTTATGCCTCAGAAACCGTGAGTTTAAGACTCCATCGGTATTGAGATAAGAAGAAGAAATCGACGCTTTGAATTTCTTCTTCGTGCTGATATTGGTATTTAATTTTCCTCTTATTCCGGTGTATTGAGAACCTGAATTAAACATATCACCACCCATTTGAATTGTACCGATCCTTTTGGATATCATGGTTGTGCTGATGGATGAAATGTGTTGATCTGTCACAGGATTCAATTGAGAAGTATTCCAATTCCGTGAAAATTCCACTTCTCGAAATCTTTCGATCATTGAAAAATATTGACCCGTGTATTCATAATTTAAATCTGTGTTCCAACCAAGTGTATACTTCGATTGAGTTGAGTCTATGGTCATTGACAGTTTAAGTTTAGCCGGCTTTTTCCATTTGTAAGAAGTGCGAAAAGCAAAACCGATATCGTCGCCGCGGTCTATATCTGAAAATGTATTGAGATCCTTATTCGACATTGCACCTTCCAAATTCAACACCGCACTGCCTGATTCATTCAATGTCAACTCTGCTCCTGTGCTGATCATTTGCGTTTTTTTCGGTGCTGTGAGCAACACCACCGGGGCATAAGAACCTTGACGAGTGGTTGTTTCACCGTTCACAGAAGGTGCAATCCACTTGTATTTTTTACCATTTGCTGTAAATCCGTCTTCAAGATAATCGCCATTTCCTGCGCCCACATAAGAAAATGAAATACGATACAATGCACTGCTATCCGTAGCATAAACAAACACAGAATCGAAACCCAATGAGTCGGTAATGGCATACAACACATTGGAATTGGTATAACCCACACTGTCAATACCCGATCGATATGCGCTGAGAAAATCATCACCGCTTTCTGATAAAATCAATTTATCTTCATCTGTAAGATCTTGTTGCAATGGTTGATTCTTCGCGTCATTTTCTGAATAGGCGTTGATGAAAAACTTATTTCTTGTATTAGAGATGACCACTGAAGACTGCAACAAAGGCCGGGCATATCTCTTCTCCGAATATTGAAACTCCACAACAATTCTTCTGTCCTTGGTAATCAATTGCCTTGTGGTGAATGTGATCTCAGACGCATTGTAATCGATGACATAATCTTTGTCCTGTCCGCGTTGTAAGAGTCTTCCGTCGATGTAAACTTGTTCGGTTCCTGCAAGTACAATAATGAAAAGCTCATTGTCAGCACCTCTCAATCGATATGGTCCCTGGTTACCTTCGATACCCTGAATCACATTTCTTGAAAAACGACCTTTCGAAACGGAGGCAGAAGCTTCAACAGAAATGACGTATCCATTCTTGTCCTTTGGTTTGATTTGCTGGCTGTAATAAGCTCCTTGCGCACGTTTGAAATAATTCATGAAATATCCAGCAGGTCTTTGCAATTGAAAATCGCCAGCAATTAATTTGGAGTGATCATCATAGAGTTGAATAAACACCTGATCAAAATCCTGTAATTGTTGGGTATTGCCATCAGGTTGAATTGGAATATTATCGTCGGTCACTGAGGCCATGATGTTGTACCTGTCGCTGACTTTACCACTTAGCTGAAGGCTTAGGGTTGAATTGACAGAAAGGTTTTGGTTGTTGCCAAACAAGATTCCTCTTGACACAGAACCGGATTTTTGAATTCCCTTATCATCGAAAATACTTTCTGCGGGTTTAACCCCTCCGATCACATAGGGTTTAAACTGATCGTCCGTACCGGATGTAATGATGGACTGATCCTTATGCTGATAGGTCTGGCGAAAAGACTCGGGCAGCACCCGATAAGTGCAAATCAAGGTGTCAGACCAAATCGTATCGTTGAATATCAATGTTGCAGATAATTCATCGATGCGATATGCATCTTTTGGCACTGTATCCAATCCCGAAATGATGATAAGCGAACCCGGCATAATAGACAAAGAATCCAGTTGCAAGGTGTCATAGGTCAAGGCAATTTTAGAGGTGCGAACATTGCCAATTTGGGAAAAACCGCAAATTGATGTCATCAGGAACAACAAGATCAATGCTGCCCGTTTGAACAATAAATGATATCGCACAATGAATTTCTGCAAGGATTAAGCAAGGTGCAAAATACGTTTGGAATTGCCGCGAATGCAGCGTCGTAACGATTTATCCTGTTGTAAATTTCATCCTAAATCTCAAACGTCGAAAATGTTTCTGCCATTCATCACATTCATTTGATTCTGAGAATACATTTCGGATTAGATTCGTCCTGTCATGATATTCCGTCTGATTGCAGAAAGTTTCGTGTTTGCGTGGCAAGCATTGGTTACGAATAAACTTCGGACACTCCTGTCGTTGCTAGGTGTTACCATTGGCATTTATTCCATCATCCTTGTGTTGAGCATTGTAGACAGTATGGAGGCCGACATGAAATCCAGTTTCGACATGATTGGTTCTGATGTATTGTTCATTCAGAAGTGGCCAATGGGTCCAGAGGATGGAGCGGAAGACTACGAATGGTGGAAGTTTATGAGTCGCAGGCCGCCAGGTTTGAAGGATATGGAAGAATTGCAAGAAAGAATGGAAGAGGCTCAAGCGATTGCATATTCATCCAATACTGTAACGACTTGCGAATATGGCAACAACCACCTCAAAGAATCATATCTCAATGGCATAACATATCACTATCGGGAGACTATTGCACTTAATCTGCAGACGGGGCGGTACTTTACCGAGCATGAGACAGAATCGGGGAAGAACTACGCGATCATAGGAAACACCGTCAAAGAGCAGTTATTCGGAGAAGCGAATCCTATTGGAAAAGAGATGAAGGTTGGCGGATTAAAAATTGTCGTTATCGGAGTTTTCGAGAAGGAAGGGACTTCATTGTTTGGAAATGGGTTTGACCTCGTGATTATGGTTCCGATAGAATTTGCTCAACGCATCATTCCACCCGACAGCGAGGACTCCAACATACTTCTGAAAGCGAAAGCAGGGGTTACGAATAAAGAATTAAAAGATGCTGTTATCGCCACATTCAGGGAGGTAAGAGGAATCAAGCCTGGAAACAGCAATGATTTTTCGATCATTGAATCTTCTATGATCAACGAGATTGTGGACAGCATCATCGACGTATTCAACATCGTAGGAATGATCATTGGATTTTTTGCCATACTGGTGGGTACTTTTAGTATTGCCAATATCATGTTTGTTTCTGTGAGTGAAAGGACCAATATCATCGGTATCCAGAAAGCACTTGGTGCGAAAAATTATTTCGTCCTCATGCAGTTTTTATTTGAATCCATTGCGCTTTGTATCATCGGTGGAATGGTTGGTTTGCTCTTCGTTTGGGGTACAGTAAAGCTGCTCAGCTCTTTGGTTGAATTTCAGTTTATTCTGCCAATGTCGCGTATAATCGCAGGGCTGAGTATATCTATTGTTGTTGGTTTGGTAGCGGGAATTCTCCCGGCTATGAAGGCTTCCAGATTGAATCCGGTGGATGCCATGCGTTCGAAGTAGTGCATTCTTTAAAATCAGATTGACTTCGCCATCTAACATGCCTTTAGAAGTGGCCTGTTGAATTAGAAATTTTTTCATTCAATCAGCAAACAACAAAGAACCATCTCCATAACTCAGAAAACGGTATTGATTGCTGAGTGCATGTTGATACACCTGTTTCCAGTTGGGCCCAATAAAAGCAGAAACCAATACCAGCAAAGTACTTTGAGGCATATGAAAATTGGTGATCAATCCACGGCAAATTCTGAATTTGAACCCTGGTGCAATCATGATTGAAGTGGAAGCTGTGAATTCCTGAAGGCCATTTTTTTCGCACCAAAAAAGGATTTGTTCCAAGCCTTTTGTTGTAGATAGCGAGTCCTCCATTTCATAACTTTCCCATTGATTCAGCGCAGGAATTGATAAGGGATCAATTTGTCCAGAAAAAAATTTCAGACCGAGCCAATACAAACTTTCAAGCGCACGCATGGATGTTGTACCCACAGCGATCATTCGTTTCGATTCGATATCCTGAATCAGCTTTTTGATGGCCGTTGTTGAAATGCTAAAGACCTCACCATGCATGTGATGATCGCCAATTACTTCGCTTGAAACAGGTTTAAAAGTTCCAGCACCAACGTGCAACGTAAGCGTTTCCAAACCAATTTGTTTAGCCGACAAACTTTGAAGCATTTCATCTGTAAAATGCAGACCGGCTGTAGGTGCAGCAACAGAACCTTCATTTTCAGCAAATACTGTTTGGTAGCGATCCAGATCCTTTTCATCCGGATCGCGATGGAAGTATGGCGGCAACGGAATTTTACCGGCCTCATGTAAAACTGTTGAAAACGAAATTGATTCGGGTTTCCAGTAAAAGCGAATGCTGAAAGCATCATCCAATCGGTTTAGCAATTCTGCTTCGATGAGGATTTGACCCGTTGGATGATCTACCTGACATACAATTCTTTCTTGACCTTTCCATTTTTTGGCTCCGCCAACAAGGCATTTCCATGTGCAAGAACCTTGGGATGCCATGGCTTGCTGGTGATCCAGACCTATGGGCTCAAGACAAAATATTTCTATTTCCGCGCCTGTTGATTTCCTGAAACGCAATCTTGCGGGAATCACGCGCGTTTTATTCATGAAAAGCACGTCATTGGGACCTAACAGTGCCGGTAATTCACCAAAAACATGATTTGAAATATCTTGACTTTTGAACAAAAGCAGTTTTGAGTCACTTCTGACAGGCAACGGAAACTGTGCAACCCTGTCTTCTGGTAGAGAATAGTTGTAATCGACTATTGCAATGTTTTTCGGAGTGATATTCACGCGGGTGAAGATAAAAGCTAGTTCGTACAGCTATAAAAAAATCATGGCTGGACGTTTCCAGCCATAATTCTAAACCTTAACTAAAACTAACTATACTATTTGATGTGTCCAGATCGGACACTTCAACTGTGTGTTACTTATTTGTGAATGTGTAAGTGCTTTACAGACTTACCTCAAAATTTCCTTGCCTTGCAAAAGTGAGAACACTTTTTCGTTCGAAATGTTGCATTAACACTTTCTTTTAACAGCTTTTTTCTAAACTATTGCCTTTCTATCGCTTCTTATCAGAGATAATGACCTGATTATCATTTTTGAATTCAAAGTCAAAACCCATTGGAATACACCATTCGAAGTGCATTTTCTAGGCTTTGATTCTTTTTAAAACTACCTGTATAAAGTCTTCCTGTGTTAAAATTCAACTCAACAGCAACACCATATTGTCTGGCAATTTCTTCGAATACATGTTCTACTGCAACATCTTCGTAATTGAAATCTCCATTTCTCCAATCAGCCTGATTGACATCAAAATCAGTAATCACCAGGTTTTTACCATCCATAATGGCGGCTTTTCCGGGAGTTATCTCGACCTCACTTTTACCTGCATTGAGGCTCACTTTCACGCGACCGGTGCGGCATTCCACACGAAATTGATTTTTTCTAGACAAGACATCGAAAGAAGTACCGAGCACTTCCACGATTCCTTGTTCGGTTACCACACTAAAACGGCTACCCTTTTTCACTTCAAAAAATGCTTCGCCATTCAGTGAAAGAGTTCTCTCTTTGCCCCAATCATCACTATAAGTGATGGAGCTGGCGGCATTGAGATGTGCCATGGACATGTCAGGCAGCTGAATGTCCTGGGTATTTCCGTTTGCGGTTTCATGGTGGATCAATTCCGACGAAGGCCAAAACATGACCAGCGCAACGATCACCGCGGCAGCTGCTGCCACGGAAACCATCGGTTTCCAACTGAATTGAACGACCTTGGTTTTTTGGCTTGATGCAGCGAGTTTTGGCTGGATATCACTCCATGCCTCCTCGGTGCTCTTGCTCATGGGAGTTTCCCAGCTTTTTAGTATTTCCTGAAACTTATTCATCATTTTCATCTTCCGATACGGGTATGCATACATCCAATGATGCATCTCCCCTACCGTTTTTTATTTTATTTATTCCAAAATAACAATTTCTGTCTCAAAACCCGTCACGCCAGCAACAAAACCAGCCGCGCCAAGGACATTGGATGGACCATTCTTGAGCTGCCCTCTCATATCTGCGGCGTCATAAAAAAATAAAGCATCGAAGCCTCTATCGATGGCTAAAACGGTGAGCCGATGTGGGCCATAATATGCAAAATCCGATTTTAACAATAAGAGCTGTGGCGACAATTGCGGTCCATTATACCTTGATTCGAAATAGCCTACATCACCCGGAATGGCAACTGGATTTTCATCCAACGGCTCCAATCTGAAAATGTAAGAATACCTCGATTCATCCAACTGGCTCCAACTAATCAGTCCGGCAACACTACCAGGAGAAGAAATCTGTACGGGATTTGAAATGGATGAAATGAGGTTAATGGCTGGAGGCATGGTGAATTCGCATTTGATTTCACCTTTGGTTGATTCATCCGAAACTACGACCTGATAAGTCGAATCCGGCAAGAGGACAAAATCAGTTGGAAGGGCATAGCTGAAATCATTGGCTACCAATTCCACATTCTGCCCGGCACCTAGAACTTGTACAGATGCAATTCGAGCTTTTGGCGATCCTGCAAATTCTTCATCCAAGGTAAAAAAATCAATGGACTCACCTTGAACATTGCTTCTGAGTACACCCGTGAGAACAGGCCATTCTTCTCTGAGGTCATCAGTTGAAATTTTTTGGCATCCAATCAAGAGGATGGACACCATCAGATATGTACAATTCTTTATCAAAACTTTAGTCTAATCATGATAGAAGGTAAAATTCCCAACATTCCCACGGATCGCGAACCAATGTTCAGTCGGCCTTCATCATTGTAATTATTAAGTACAACGTATTGAATATTTTTGAGATTACTTCTATTGTAAACGTTAAAAATAGATGCAGCCAATTCAAGTTTGAGTTTACGCGTGTCCTTTCGCCATGTGGCAGCAAGATCTAGTCGATGATAGTCCGGAAGTGTAGCGCTGTTAAAGCGTCCATAAACCGGGAATTCACGAGAATGACCATCCGGTAAATCCATTACATAAGTTCCAAGCAAAGGAGTATAAGGTGCGCCGGTACCATACACCCAGAAGGCATTGATGGACCACGATTTCAATTTGAGCTCATAATTGAATTTCACTTCATGATTGATCCAGTAATTCATGGGTATGTCATACAAGCTAGCTGTTGGATAGTCAGCTTTGGCATTCATCCATGAATAACCCGCAGTAAAATGATGTCGATGATAATCTTTCATGATCAAAACATCGATGCCATAAATTTCTGCTGTACCCTGATACAACGCACTTCCGGTAAAATACCATTGAGAAGAAACCACGCCTTCATTTCTTCTGGCATATCCTTCAACATCCAAAACAAAACCCGAATGATGTAATACAGTACCAAACATCAATTGATCCGATTGCAGCACTGGAATATCTTCACTTGAGGCCAATTGCCAGAAATCTGGCGTATTTTGATAAAGACTTTGATCTCGGGTTCTTTGAATGAATTGATTCACTCTGCCTGCCGCAAATTTTAAGTCCCACATTTCTGGAATCAATGCATATTCTATTGACAAGCGAGGTTCAGGATACCAATTTTCATTTCTAGAAAAATAGGAAACCCTCAAACCCGGATTGATTTTTAGTTTCCCAAAACCCCCGGTATTTACAGAAAAATAACCAGCGAAAACATTTCCTGAAACGGTTGAATCGGCGAGAATAGCACCTTGTTCATTTTGTTTGATATACGAGTTAATTTGATTCGTTTGAATTCCGAAGATGATTTTTCCAGAATGCAATTTTCGAATGCATTCCAATCGTGAATCCATATCGCGTAGAATTGTCCTTTCCGATCCGAACCTCACGCTATCAATATCGAACAATAGATTTCTGATAGAATCGGATGAAAAATATTCCCCATAAAAATTACTGAGACCAATCCTTGCTGAGGCCTCCCAAAGGCTGTTGAATTGATGCAGCCAGCGACCAGAAATTCCGTTATTGCGTTTTGTGCTTTCGTCTTCATAAAGTACATCCCGCGGATTATCCAATTCGCGGTCTGTCGTATCAGCATATTCCACAAAAAGTTCATCACGCGATGAGAATGCACTCAGGTTAAACGTGTTTTTATCATTGGTACGAAATGAAATTTTCGCATTGATATCCTGAAAATAATAGTCTGGTGTTTGGTTCCCGAAAGCCTGGGCTTTGGCACTATTGCCACTCACAATTGAAGCATTGTAGGTTGTATTGAATAGTGATTTATATGTTGGTGTATATAGAATTCCTGTAAAAGCTCTGCGTGCAGTGATAAAGATGGAAGACTTTCCGGCGGTGTCCATAGGTGCTTCGAAGACGACGCCAAGTGAAAGAGGACTTATATCAACCTGAATTTTTTTCTCTTTGAGATTACCTTCCTTACCGACCACTTCCACTATTCCACCAATGCGACCACCATATCTCGCATCTGTGATGCCTTTGTGGACAGAAATAGCCTTCACTGCATTGGTATTTATTGCCGAAAATGCACCGAAGAAATGATCCTGATGATAAATATTGAAGCCGTCAAGAGAGAGTAGAATCTGATCGTTATTGCTACCTCTGATGAAAAGTCCGTTGCTTGATTCGCGCGTAGCACTAATTCCCGGCAAAATCTGAGCGGCCCTCATGATATCAGATTCACCAGTGCCGCTGGTACTGGTCATTTGACCTGGATTTAAGAGATAAAGACCGGGCTCACTGGATGATTCTATGGATTTGATTCCTTCTGCTTCGATTAAGACATCAGGTAAATAGTTGCGTTGGGGCTCCAACCTGATCACCAGTTTTTTGTCTTGATTACCCGTTTTTACATCAACGATGGCAGATTCATAACCCACGAAAAAAACCCGGATGGTATCGCTGAGGTTAGCGCGAACGCCGATATAGAATCGACCATCAGTATCTGTTGTAACGCTTTGCTGGGTACTTCTAAATGTGAGCGTTGCAAAAGGCAATAATTCACCACTGTATGCATCCCGGACCTCCCCTATCAACGTGACCATTTCATTTGTAGAAAGTGTATCCGACACTGCACTTTCAGAGGAAGTAGCATTGAAGTAAATCACAATGACATCATCCAACATTTGGAATGTAAAATCCGATTTGGCAAGGAGTGAATTGAGAACATCCTGAACGGAAGCGTTTTCGAATTTCCAAGTGCCTTTAATTTTTTCAAGTTCATGGCTATCAAAGGCGAATTTCAGATCATACTTGAGTGAGAGATCACTAAGAATTTCTCGGACCGAAGTGGAGGAATATTCTCCAGAAATAACCAATGATTGCTGTGAAAATGCCTCACCGGCACAAAACCAATGCAGGCAGAGAATGACCAAGAAAGCCAATCCTGATTTATATCTCGGTGCCGAGTTGTTCACGCAATAATTTCAACACTTTGCTCATGCGTTTTTCAATGGCTTTCACAGACAAGCCCAATCTATCAGCAATTTCCTGATAGGTCATATCCTCAATTCGATTCATAAGAAAAACTTCGCGTCCTCCTTCAGGAAGCATGGCAATGACTCTCTTCAGCTTTTCTTCGTACTCATTCATCTCGGCAATTTTTTCAGGATGATCATATTCGCGATCATTACCTGGTTTTTTCTTAAACTTGAGAAGGAGTTGCTGCCGCTTTTGATAGTTGATTGTATTGTTCTGAGCGATTTTATATAAATACGCCTTCACGGTCGATTTATCAATCCGGCTTCGATTTTCCCAGAGTTTTACGAAGGTGTCCTGAGCGATGTCTTCGGCGAGGTCCTGATCGCCGCATCGGAACCAAATAAAATTCCGCACAGATTTATAGTAATCACGGAATATGCGCTGATATTCTGCGTCACTCAGTTCTTCAAAATTCTTATCCTGTTTAAAAATCGAAAACAACACAAGCCATATTGGTTGGATCGATGGTGATTCAACCTTTGGCAATGATACCAATAAACCAGTCAAAGTTGGATAGTTGTTTCATTTGCATCTGATCAATCATTGGAAATCTAAGATCATGGTGGATTCAAAAAAATTTCAAACAAGAAGACAAGAATCGATATCATGTGAACTTCCAATAACCTATTTTTGCTCTGAACAGTCAATGAAACTGTCAGAATATGCAAGGAAAAACACTCGTCATTGGTGCTTCGGGCCAGATAGGTATTGAACTCGTCACAGCATTACGAACGAAGCATGGCCATCAGCAGGTTGTCGCTTCAGACATCAGGGTTTCCGAATCACCAGAGCTCAATGATGGTCCATTCGAAGTACTGAATGTGCTGAATATGGATGAACTCGAAAGAATCGTTGATAAACACAATATCACGGAGGTTTATCATTTGGCCGCTATGCTCAGTGCCACATCGGAAAAAAATCCTGAGAGAGCATGGGATCTCAACATGAATGGATTGTTTCATGTGCTTGATCTGGCCAAACATCAAAAAATCAAGAAAGTTTTCTGGCCGAGTTCAATTGCGGTGTTCGGTCCGAGCACGCCCAAACAAATGACCCCGCAATACACCGTGATGGAACCAAACAGTGTATATGGGATTTCTAAACTTGCCGGCGAGCGTTGGTGCGAATACTACCATGAAAAATTTGGTGTTGATGTTCGCAGTTTGCGTTATCCAGGTCTGATTGGATACAAATCAGATCCCGGTGGTGGCACCACGGATTACGCTGTCGACATTTTTCATCAAGCCTTGGAAAAAGGAAGTTATCAGTGTTTTCTTTCAGAAAACACCATGCTTCCTATGATGATGATGGATGATGCCATTCGTGCGACCATCAGCATTATGGAGGCACCAGCTGAACAAATCAAGATACGAAGCAGTTATAATGTGGCGGGATGCAGTTTCACTCCATCCGAACTAGCACAGCTCATCAAAGAACAAATTCCGGAATTTTCGATCACCTACGAACCTGATTTCAGACAAAAAATTGCCGATTCATGGCCTGGTAGCATAGACGATTCTGAGGCTAGAGCACATTGGAATTGGAAAGCGGCCTATGACACGACGAAGCTTGCCGACACGATGATTCGCGAGCTTCGACATAAAAAAAAAGCTGAAACGCTTGTAACCCGCTGAGGATTCCCACCGTATAGACGCCACCGCAATGCCTATAAAAATTGCGATGAACCTAACGTCTATACGAAATGAACCAGAATTTTTACACCCGGATAAGAATCCTCCTCACGACAGTACTAAGTGTCTTCGTGTTGCAGTCATTTGCCTCTGGTGGTGAAATCAACCAGACAGATGCCAAAGGGCAACGCCAAGGCTATTGGATCATCAAAGGAAGTATGATTGATGACCACGCCTATAAGCCAGAAAGTAAAGTAGAAGAAGGCATTTATCTCGATAACCGCAAGAATGGCCTTTGGAAAAAATATTGGCCGAATGGTAAAACGCGGTCTGAAATCAACTACGATCACGGTAAACCCCAGGGAGAGTACAAACTCTATTACGAAAACGGCAAGTTGGAAGAACACAGTATTTGGACCAACAGCAAGAACACTGGAGCATTCAAACGCTATTATGACAATGGAAATCCACAACAGGATTTTCTATTCGCGGAAAATGGCAAACGCAATGGTTTACAGAAGTATTATCATGACAACGGCAAGATTGCGATGGAAGTAAACATCGTGAATGGTCAGGAATCCGGTATCATGCGCAGATATAACACTGATGGTTCTCTTGCAGAAGAAAAAACATTTGAGAATGGTGTTCTCAAACAAGGAAGTAACAAAAAGTATAAGGTCACTGAAACACCTGCTGTTCCCGCAAAAGATCCTTATGATGACTCGGTAGGTAAAGAGAGCAAGGTCACGGCAGACAAGACAAATAAAGCACAGCCATTTAAACCGAATGGATTCAATACGCTTTACGATAAAAATGGACAAATCACTCAAATTGGAGAATTCACGGAAGGTCGTTTACACGATGGTAAATGGTACCGCTACAACAGCGATGGCTTGTTGATCCGTGTTGAAATCTACAAAGGCGGTAAATACGTTGGACTCGGAGTGATGGAAGAAAAATAGAAACATACCAAAACCAATAACTGACTATTTGTGTCCAAAGCCATCACGTGAAAACGCGGTGGCTTTGCAGTTCTCTGGCAAAACAGAGCGAGCATGTAAATTTGTAGCATTAAAATACCCTCCACCAGCAGTATGGAACAAACCCTGTACATCTATAATAGCATTACAAGAGAAAAAGAAAAATTCAGCTCAATCATACCGGGACATGTCGGAATGTATGTGTGCGGACCAACCGTATATAGCGATGTTCACTTGGGTAATGTCCGCACTTTTCTCACCTTCGATATGGTGAGAAGGTACTTGGAATTTATTGGTTATAAAGTTCGATATGTACGCAACATTACTGATGTCGGTCACTTGACAGGCGATAGCGATGATGGCGAAGATAAAATTGCCAAGAAGGCTAAACTGGAAAATCTGGAACCGATGGAAGTTGTACAGAAGTACACCAATGGATTCCATGATGTGATGACCATTTTCAACATTGGCAGACCATCCATTGAGCCAACTGCTACCGGACATATCATCGAACAAATTGAAATGATTCAAGACATCATTTCGAATGGTTTCGCTTATGTCAGCAATGGTTCTGTCTATTTTGATGTCAGAAAATTCAGTGAAAAATTCAACTACGGAAAATTGTCCGGACGTGTCATTGATGATTTGCTTTCGAATACGCGGGACCTAGATGGGCAAGATGAAAAACGCGATGGTTTGGATTTCGCGCTCTGGAAAAAAGCAGAACCACAACATTTGATGAGATGGAATAGTCCGTGGGGTGAAGGTTTCCCCGGATGGCATATTGAGTGTTCTGTGATGAGCACGAAATATCTTGGAAAGGAGTTCGACATACACGGTGGCGGCATGGATTTAAAATTTCCACACCATGAATGTGAAATTGCCCAAAATGTCGGAGCAACGGGTCATGAACCGGTGCGTTACTGGATGCATGGAAACATGCTCACCGTGAATGGAAGAAAGATGGCGAAAAGTGAAGGCAATGGTTTTACTCCTGAAGAATTGATTACAGGAAATCACAAACTGTTGGAACGAGGATATACGCCGATGACAGTTCGCTTTTTCTTTCTGATGGGACATTATGCGAGCACTCTTGACTTCAGCAACGAAGCGTTGCAGGCTGCAGAACGAGGATACAAACGCATGACTGCTGCCATTCAAACCTTGAAACAGGTTACGCCATCAGAAAAGAGTGATTTCGATGCTTCCAAATTGCGAGAAGCGTGCTATGCAGCAATGAACGACGACTTCAATACTCCGGTTTTGATTTCAGAATTGTTCGAAGCGGTTAGGGTAATCAATTCTGCCAAAGAAGGAAGCATCAAACTTTCAGCAGAACAAATAGAAGCTCTGACACAAATATTCCAGGATTTTTTCTATGCTGTGATGGGTATGAAAGATGAAGAAGGCAGCGGCACATCAGAACTTACAGAGTCTTTGATGCAAATGATCATTGGCATGAGGGCAGATGCAAAAGCAAATAAAGATTACGCCACTTCAGATAAACTTCGTGATGCGCTTGCGAAAATTCATGTGCAGATCAAAGACACCAAAGAAGGCGCAACATGGTCATATGAAGGATGATTTTTTCATCTTGAAATGACATCAATAACAGCATTGCAGAATACATGAAAGCAAAACAAATCATCGGCATTGGTCTAGTCGGACTTATGCTTTTTTCTATTGCATACGTTGGATGTAAGAGTGATCCCAAACCACCTATCAGCAAACCAGGACATGAAAACAAACCAACCAAGCAAGAAGTAACTGCTCCTGTATTTGCAGAAGACAGTGCTTATGCATTTGTTGCGAAGCAAGTGCAATTCGGTCCTCGTGTTCCGAACTCTTCGTCGCATGTTCAATGCGGTGATTGGATGGTGAATACCATGAAATCTTTTGGTGCAACGGTAATAGAACAGAAGGCTGATTTGAAAGCGTTTGATGGCACCATACTTCATTCGCGCAATATCATCGCATCATTTGCTCCGGAAAATCCGCAACGTATTCTTTTATGTGCGCACTGGGATACCAGACCATTTGGCGACAAAGACCCGGACAAAACCAAATGGAACAAACCGATTGACGGAGCCAATGATGGTGCAAGTGGTGTTGGAGTCCTGATGGAAATGGCCAGACAATTCAAAACAAAAGCACCTTCGATTGGCGTTGACATTATTTTCTTTGATACTGAGGACTATGGCACTCCTGAATTCAATCAGGACAAAGGACCAGATGTATTGAATACTGATTTCATCACAAGCTGGTGCTTAGGTTCACAGTACTTTGTAAAAAACCCACATGTTCGCCCATATAATCCCCGTTTCGGAATCCTTTTAGATATGGTGGGTGGCGCTGATGCTATGTTCAATAAAGAAAAATATTCAGCTGAAGTTGCATCTGATGTCATCAATTTGGTATGGGGTACAGCAGCGAAACTTGGCTATCAAGAATACTTTTATGATGAAGAGGTAGAAGGAGTGATTGACGATCATGTAATGCTCAACCGTGGTGGTTTGCGCGTTATCGATATCATTGACACACGTCCACAACCCGTAGCGATGGGACTTGGCGGATACAAGTTTGGGGGATATCATCACACACACAAAGACAACCTTCAAATCATCGATAAGAATACGTTGAAAGCGGTAGGACAAACATTGATGCAGATAATCTACAATCAATAATCAGAAATCGAGATTTAGGGACAGGTAAAATACGCGGTCAAGAATGCGGCCGTCGTCTACTCCCCATGCCCAATCGGCTCTGACAAAATATCCCAATAGTCGTGACCTAATTCCGAATCCGTAACCATAGACAAATGGTTCTCTGTTGTTGGTGATGGTAACCGTCACAGGATATTTGAACACGGAGGTCTGGTTAAATAAATTATCATCTGCATAAGGATTCAGACCTGTCCATGCACTTCCGGCATCCATAAAAGTAATGACCTGAAAATTCTCGACAAAATCACTTTTAATTGGTCTATTCAAGAGATATCGGAAAAGCGGTAATCTCACTTCAGCATTTGCCACGATAGCTGTATTGCCATTTCTTGCATTGACATAAAACCCTCTCACAGGGCCGATGAACGATTGAAAACGGTATGGTACAGTAGAACTAATAGGTGTGCTTTCATCAATTTTTTGCATCATCCAATTGTCGACACCACCGAAGTAATTCATCACTTTTTCGGCACCAAATGATGTAGTACCTGCTAATCTTACAGCAGCGATCATACTTCGGTGCAGACGTTTGTACCATCTTCCATCGAATCCAATGATATTCACATCGGTTTTTACATTCAAATCGACCTGCTGGTAGCGTTCTGCCCATGCTTTAAACCTCAAACCATTGTATAGATTTAAGCCTTTATTGATGGTGTTGTCAAAAATGTATTCCGCCTTCAGCGCAATATACATATCCAATTGATTCGGGTCCATCAAGCTCACTTGTTCATTCGATTGATGCACTTTTTGATCAATGCGATAGTCACCGCGTAACCTGATGCTGCTTACCTCACTCAATGGGTATCGAATACTGTAAGCAATGTCATTGCTTTGAATTTTGAAGATGTCAAAATTGTCTTGAATTCTTTGTGTTTGCCGAGAGAATATGATTTTCTTGTCGAGGCGGTCTTTGATATTTTCAAAGCTAATACCATACTCGATGTTGTCGAACGTGAGATTAAAACGGAAGCCGCCAACAACTTTATAATCTTCAAACAAATCAGAAATTCCGAATTGATTGAAGAAAGAAAAACCCGGGGAAATACTTGATGGACTACCTGTGTATCTCTGATAGATCGGATTTAGAAACGAATTTCCGATTTGAAGAAATACAGCCTTGTCTGCAGAGAAATTGAGTCTATAGTTTCTCGATCGTGGCACTACAAATGGAGCCACACTATCATTAGAAGCGCTTTTATCTGCACCAATTTCTATAACACGTACAGTTTCCTTTTCGTAACTGTAGTCCTTTCGTTCATCTTCAAAAACATAATGATCGATGTCCACTTCACCAGTTTGTGTGGTATCCTGAGAAAGTTTGAGTGCATCAGAATTCTTGACGGTTGTTCCTGAATCCGTGTTTCCTTCATCCTTGTGAAACGAAGAAATTCCTGCATCACTGCTTTTATTTCCGATCGTAACCCATGGTTTATTCTGTTTTCTAAATGCTACGAGGTAGTCACCAGAGTTTTTATTGAATTGATAATTGCTGATGTCACGATGCCATCCTGTAAGAGAATTGGTCAAAGTAAAATACCGATAATGAATTGCAGTATCAATTGCACTGATCGCGCTATCCACTGTAGCCAGATACCTATTGTAGTACCCAGAAGTATTGGCTACATAGGTATAATGTTTATCAGAATATTGCGCAGCATCATCTTCATTCACATCCGGTGTATTGGTAATTCTTTCCAGAATTTTAGATCGGGTATCCAGATTAAAAACATACACATCGCGGATGTGCGAATATTTTTCCAATGGAATATCAGTTCGCAGGGTATCATCGGGGCGGTCGGAAGTGAAGATAACCTTCCTGCCCTCATCGATAAACTCAGGGTGCATATCGTCCCAAACATCACGCGTGAGTTGTTCCAGATTATTCCCAATCACTTGGTAGAGGTATAAATCAGTTTGACCTTTGTTCACTCCGGAAAAAATCATCCGTTTACCATCATCACTGTAGGTCATATCGAGAACTTTCTCAATTTGAAACATCACCTTCACCGTGTGTTTTCTTTTTTCAAGGTCGAAATTCCCTATCCATACATCATCTTTTCTTTCATAAACGTAGGTGAGTATTTCTCCTGAAGGATGCCATGCAAGCACAGGAAAAGTCTCATCAACTATTCTCTCCAGTTTATGATCCTTTTTAAGAATACACTTGGTTTTTTTCTTTTCAACATCATAAATCCAGATTCTGAACTGTCCAAGTTCATTGGTCACATAGGCAATGTGTTTGCCATCGGGAGAAGCTTTGAATTGTGAGTAATGAAAAACGCTGCGGTACTTCACATGGACATCGCCCATATATCGTTGCGTTTTTTTCCAATTTTTCAATTCAGTTTTATTGCTCCCGTCCGGTCTGGGTTGATCACCCGGAAGAACTTCCAGACGAGCAATGGCGGCTTTGTCTTTATAAAATCTAACGAATTCATCCGAAAGTTCTTGGAGGTTTAATCCAAGAACATAGAGAAATCCGCTTTCCACATTGCGACTGGCCTGCGCCATGTAGATGATGTTGGGAATTACATTCTGGCCATAGACTTCTGAAACAAAATGCCAAAATGCCTGACCAGCAAAAACTGCTTCCTGACCTTCGAGTCTATTGAAGGTTTTAAAGTTTCCGTTTCTCACGAGGTCCCGAACGTAGATATCGCACTCTGGCGTAATGCCTTTCGCTGCATATGCCACCACTCCGTCTTCATACCACTTTGGCACAGATAAGAGGGTTGAACTTTTAAGCACATCCTTCCAATCTCCGCCGAACATCAATTGCGAGAAAAGAACTCTTGCAATATTCTCCCTTATCTGAGTATCCAGTTTATCGTGACTGCCATCATACCAGGTAAACATTTTGCTGCCTATGATTTTTGCAGAACCACCAATGTTGTAATCATCACTAATAATTCCGATGTTGCTCTGGCGGAATTCACTTTGATTCAGATACGACAGCACCTGAATTTTATCTTCCAAGGTATAATCGAAAAACTGTTCAATATCCTTGAGATTGGTTTCGCAGGAGAGAAGGGTGTATTGTGCCAGTGGTTCACCGCCGATGTAGTAATAAACCTCGAAGTGTTCGGATGGATAATAGAACCACGTAAATTCTCTGTACTGAACGCGATTTTTACCATATTCCACATTTGTGCCTTGATAGAATTGCGCGAAGGAAGTCGCCGGGAACAGCAACCAACTCAAGAGCATCCATCTGATCAAACTATTGAACATACCGCACAATTGTAACGCGCTAAAATAACCGTTTTAACCGTAAAAAACACTGCCTTTTTTTGGTAATTTCAATCCGGCTAGCAAGCAATAGAACAACAATTCCATTAAAAAGTTGCCATGATGAACCCAATAAGTTCTGCAACTTTGCCACGAAAATCACATTTATGAGAATTGCCCGGTTTACTTTCAATCCATTTTCTGAAAACACCTATCTGCTCTATGATGAAACCATGGAATGCGTGATCATCGACCCAGGTATGACAGATGAGGACGAAGACAGCATATTGTTCAGTTTTATCAAAGATGAAAAACTACGACCGGTTAAGGTTCTCAATACGCATTGTCATATTGATCACATTCTGGGAAATGCATCATCCTGCAACGCCTTTGAAATAAAACTTTACGCCCACGAAAAAGAATTGCAAATGCTGGAAAGAGCTGGTGCGGCGAGTCTCATGTGGAATGTTCCTTATCGTGAATCACCGTTGCCACACCACTACATTCAGGAAGGAGAACAAATACGTTTCGGGAATACCTTGCTTGACATTCTGTTCACTCCAGGCCATGCTCCCGGTCATGTGGTATTCGTTCAGCATCAAGAAAAAGTGATTTTAGGAGGAGATGTTTTGTTCAAGGGAAGTGTAGGTCGGGTGGATCTTCCGGGATGCAATGCGGCTGATTTGGTAAGTTCCATCCAGCATAAACTTTATACTTTGGCAGATGATTATGTGGTGTATCCCGGACATGGGCCTGAAACGACCATCGGCGACGAAAAAAGAAACAATGTATTTGTGAGATCAGATTGGAGTGGATTGTGAGCTAAAACACTGCTAAACACTTTACCTGGCCTTTTTCAGTGTAAAAGAAAAAGTACTTCCGACTCCTTCTGTACTTCGAACGGAGATACTCTGATTGTGGCTATCGATGATGTGTTTACAAATGGCCAATCCAAGACCCGATCCACCTTCGTTACGTGACCGGCTTTTATCGACCCTATAAAAACGTTCGAAGATTCTGGGTAAATGTTCGAGGGCTATCCCAATTCCATTATCGGCAATTTCGATTAGAATATTATCTCCCATATCATAGAACCGAACCCTTGTTTCGCCACCTTCTATGCCATAACTCACGCTGTTGCTCAATAGATTTACAAATACCTGCATGATACGTTTTGCATCCGCTTCGACAAAAATGGATTTCTCGTTTGTATTGCGGAGTTTGAGTGTAATGTTTTTAAGCCTGGCTTGCGCTTCTAACTGTTCAATGGCGTGTCTTGCCAGATCCACCACATCGATTCGTTTTAAATCCAAAGGAATATTGCCACTTTCGAAGTTTGTGATCTGATCCAAATCCTGAATGAGGTCTGCAAGTCGGTCGCAACTATCGGCTGCTCTGGTTAAAAATTTTCTATTGAGTTCAGGATTATTGAGTTCAGTATCCAGCAACGTATCGATATAACCCTGAATATTGAAAACCGGTGTTTTGAGTTCGTGTGCAAGGTTGCCAATGAATTCACGACGATAATTTTCCGCATTGCGCAAATCCTTTACCTCTCTGATTTTTTCATCCGCCCAATCTGCCACACGGTTGTTCACCTCACTCAAAACGTCATTGCTCATCATGATGCGTGGTTTATCGCCCTGAGTCTTCAGCAGGTGAATGGTTTTATAGATGATTTTTACTTTGTGATAAAGAAATCGTTCGATGAAGTAATAAACGATTCCGAAGGAAATGGCGAATCCAAGAATGAGCAGCAGAAATAACCAAAGCCATTCAAACTCCTTCTCCAAAATATAGATGAGCATGAAGTATGTGGCAGCGAGCAAACCGGTAATCAGCAGCGCAGATGCCAAAGCCACGCTGACAGGAGTCCGTATTTTAAAATTGCTCACGGCTCAAATTTATAGCCTACACCTTTGATTGTCTTAAAGTAATCGTCGCCAAGTTTTTCGCGAAGTTTTCTGATGTGAACATCGATGGTTCTATCACCTACTATGACGTCATTTCCCCAAACGTTTGTCAAGATATTTTCACGGGTAAAAACGCGGCCGGGAGCGGAGGCGAGAAGGGCGAGTAATTCGAATTCTTTCTTTGGTAATGACATTTCATGGCCGTCTCGGATAACCAAATATCTATCCTTATCAATCACGATTCCATTGGTGGAGGCCGGTGTTATTTCTGTTTCAACTGCACCTTGCCTTCTCAAAAGTGCTTTTACTCTTGAGACTAAAACTCTTGGTTTTATTGGCTTAGAGATATAGTCATCAGCGCCCGCATCAAATCCCGCTATCTGGCTATAGTCTTCGTTTCTGGCAGTAAGAAATGCTATCAGTACATGTGCAAATTTTGGATTTTCCCGAAGTTCACGACAAGTTTCCATTCCATCCATCTCGGGCATCATAACATCGAGAAGAATCAAATCAGGTGTAACTCTGTGGGCGATCTCAATTGCTTTGCGGCCATTCTCTGCCGTGAAGACTTCATAACCCTCCTTTTCAAGATTGAAACCGATGAGTTCCAAGATATCCCTTTCATCATCTACCAGGAGGATTTTCTGCTTATTCATGAGATTCCATTTTTTCGATGCTGCAAAGCACGAATGCACAAGTTACGGTAAGGTTAACCGACCATTAAACCCTGATTAGCAATCAGAATCTTATTCCGCCAACCGAATGTGACTGCGTGCTTTCTAATTTGCGAAATAAACGCTTGCAAAGTTGGGGTTCTTTTGCAACTTGCACAACAAAAAAGATCTTCATATGTCATATTATTCCGGAAAAATGGTTTGGATTACCGGGGCAAGTTCCGGAATAGGCGAATCATTGGCCTATGCTCTATCCATGGCAGGAGCAAAATTGATCATTTCAGCGCGAAGGGAAGCAGAACTGGAACGTGTGAAAAACCAGTGCGCCAACCCGCAAATGGTACACATTGTATTGTTGGATCAAGCCATGGAAGAATCGGTTCGCAATGCTTACAAAGAAGCCATCAAAAAACATGGTAAAATTGACCTTTTATTCAATAATGGAGGTGTGAGTCAACGTGCAGAAGCCCTTCAAACCTCCTTTGAACTTGAACGACAGATTTTCGAGATCAATTATTTCGGCAATATTCTATTGAGCAAACTTGTGACAGAATCGATGATTAAAAATGGCGGAGGTCATTTGGTGATCACATCAAGTTTGTTAGGAAAATGGGGCTTTCACTTGCGCTCCAGTTATGCTGCGACCAAACATGCCCTTCATGGATATTACGATTCTTTGCGATTTGAAACCGAAAAATCTGGCATTCACATTTCGTTGATTATGCCCGGCTTTATCGCCACTGAAATATCAAAACATGCTCTCGATGCTAAGGGTGTTCCAACGGGACAAATGGACGCCAATCAAGCTGGTGGAATTAGTGCTGAAGAATGTGCAAAGCGCATTCTTGCCGGTGTTGCGGCTCAGAAAAAAGAATTTGGTATTGGCGGAAAAGAGATCAACGGTCTTCTTTTACGCCGGTTCTTTCCCGGATTATTTGATCGAATTCTCCGAAATAAATCGGCGAGATAATCAATCTTTCACCCTTGAAAACCTCAAGGCTTTCAACATCAAATCAGGAAGTGGTTTCAAAGGGTCTCTCTTTTCAACATTCAAGAATATTCCCCACTTTTCCATGATCGGAACTTTGTAGACTTCAATCATTTCAATGAGTGTGCGGTCATCATCATGAATGTATGTACAATGTACTTTGGTGGTGCCCATATTCAAAGCATCATTGCTATCGCAGGTGAATGGATAGCCTGCATTTTTCAGATCAACACCAAGAGCTTTCATTCCTTTCACATCGAATCCGATGTGCGCGAAACCAGTATCACCCCAAATTCTATCTTCAAAAATAAAATGAGGTTTGCGGTCCAATGCCTGCACCAATTCGATGTAGGTTTTGCCTGTGACACGCGCGAATCCTCCACCAGGCTGTGCCTTTTGTGTGAGCAAAACACGACGGTAATTTTCTCGGCCTGCTTTCAGTTCTTTCCAGTCTTCAAAAGACCCTGTTTTATCATAAACTACCTGATCAAAACCAAGGATGTCGCAATACAACTGCAGTGCTTTTTTTGTCGCTCACACCTGTGGTGCATCCAATGACGCCGCCACTGTGATGCTTATTGCGCGTATACCAAGATTCACCTTTCAATGAATTGCCAGATGTTGTCATCAAGATCTTGGAGATAAAACGTTTCTCTGCCAGCAGGATCCTTTGCCAATGGACTGTTATTCTGAGCCGTTTTCCTTTTTGCAAAATTCAAATGACTTACGTTGATGTCTTTACATTTGATCTGAGTGACGAAAATGCCCAGGTCACCCAACTTTACGTCAACTTTAGCTTTGACGGGTTCGAACGACGTAGGCCTGATTACTTCAATGGCACAGCCACCCTGAAGGTTCATCACCATACTTGCACGTTTGACGATCGTCTTATTGCGTGTATAGACATCCATCAATGGAGCTGGTTGAACACTGTCGAAGAATGGTATATCGAGTCCGAAAAATTTGCGGTAAAATTTCAGAGAACGATCCATGTCGGAAACCGCGACGCCAATGTGCTGAAGTCCATTGATTCTTTTGTACATCGTTGAAAGATTATTTGGCAAAGTTTTTCACCAAGATTATTGAGCATAATCTGGAATAACGAAAGAATTATTCCATCATTCTCAATTTCGTGATTTTTGCTATTTCCATTCGGCAAATTCCCGGTTTTTCTCATTCGACAAAGCGGCACAATACCGTTGATGTCTCCAACACTTCCATCCCTGCCACCAGTGCAATGAAATCACTCCAGATAAAATCGCCGAGAAAACGGTGATCAATGAATGAAATCATGTAAAAATACAAATGATTGCATACACCTATCAACAGGACTAGATGGGAGTTAGAAAGGTCCAAAAAACAGAGCCGAATCGAATTCCGAAATAACGGATCTTTCACACTTTCGCTTTCACAAATTTTCCGTCAGACGCATACACGGGGTAAAAAAACAAACGCGGCGACTGCCGCGAAAGGTATGGCAAGAATCACAAAAGCGATAACACAGGCAATGATTCTTTAATGTACAAATCTTCCGAATTTTCAAGTTGATGCATCAGCGGTGATAACCATTGACCTTCTGTCTCAAAAAAGGGTGATGTTCCGTTTCTTCTTCAAGCCAGAGTAAACTTTTTAAAAATCAAATTGCCCACCCAAACTTTTTCGAAGGAGAAATGGAATGACACAAAGGTCTCAGATGCATGATTTCATGATAGACCTCATCATCTTTAATGTTTATCATGACACCTTGAAAGAGCGTCATGAATTTTGTCGGTGATATCCGTTTGCAAACGTGCTCGGTCAAAACCACTTTGAAGTTCGGTTCACGATCGATGAGAATCGATTGGTCCGAAACGAACCAACAAATTTTACGGTAATTGTAATAATTTTCATAATCCAGACCTACAGGAACAATTTGTATGTCGATCCCGGCATCTATTGCTCCCATTACCAAACGGGCGGCGCCTTTTCTTCAAGGGCACCAATTGTTTTTTGCCACGGTGTGTTCCTTCCGGAAAAATGCAAATCACCGAATTTGGTTTCATGCCGGCGTAACACTCATCAAACGTCTCCTGAGTTTTTTTGGCAAGGTCCGCGACTCTGTCACGTTCGCGATAAACAGGAAGCATGTTGATTTTGCGCAACAACCAATTCATGGATGGCTTTCTGAAAATGTCAGCACGTGTCAACCAATGCAATTGATTTTTACTTGCCAGACAAACCATCAGTGGATCTAACATCGCATTCTGGTGATTCGCCAAGAGATGACCGGTTGATCCAATGGCAAATTTTCCATGCAATCAAATTTTAATTTTCTGAAAAAATCGCGCACCCAGACCTACCCATGGTTTCAAGAAGGCTATAGAACAGTTTAATGTGACGTGTCTGTTGAAAAATGAGATAAAATGGAATGTTGTTTTTCCCAGAAGCAGGTCTGAGAAAAAATAAACAGCGACTATTCGTGGTAGTTCATCACTTTATGTCCGCCGTCCATGAGATAGCGGTCACGTGTGAAAAGTTCAACATCTGCTTTCACCATGTCTGCCACCAATTCCTGAAGTGAATGTTTGTGTTTCCATCCCAGTTTTTATGCGCTTTTGCCGGATTGCCAATCAACAACTCCACCTCAGTTGGCCGGAAATACTTAGGATCAATTTCGATGAGTACTTTTTGGTTCTTGCATCATACGCTTTTTCCTCAACACCATCTCCTTTCCATTCGAGCGTGATACCCACCTGTGCGAAAGCAAGGTCACAGAAATGACGAACGCTGTGTGTTTCTCCTGTTGCCAGCACATAATCGTCGGCAACTTCCTGTTGCATCATCAACCACATACCTTCTACATAATCCTTGGCATGGCCCCAGTCGCGCTTTGCATCTACATTTCCAAGGAATAATTTGTCTTGAAGACCAAGTTTTATTTTGGCAACTGCACGTGTGATTTTTCTTGTTACAAATGTTTCACCGCGCAAAGGGGATTCATGATTGAACAAAATTCCATTGCATGCAAACATCCCATAAGCTTCGCGATAGTTTTTTGTAATCCAGAATGCATAGAGCTTCGCAACGGCATAAGGGCTTCTTGGATAAAAAGGAGTTTCTTCTGTTTGAGGAACTTCCATCACTTTTCCATAAAGTTCACTGGTAGAAGCCTGATAAAAATCGCGTCTTTTTCCGACCAAGGATGCGGATTGCCTCCAACAAACGCAGCGCGCCGGTCGCATCAGCATTAGCAGTATACTCTGGCGTTTCGAAAGAAACGGCTACATGGCTTGAGCTGCAAGGTTATAGATTTCGTCTGGCGCAATTTCTTGAACAATACGGATGATACCCGTGCTATCGGTCATGTCGCCATAGTGTAAAAACATCTTTACACCATTCTCGTGTTGATCCTGATAAAGATGATCAATACGATCCGTATTAAACAGTGAACTTCGGCGTTTTAAACCATGAACTTCGTATCCTTTGCTCAAGAGCAATTCGGCGAGGTAGGCGCCATCCTGACCAGTGATTCCTGTGATAAGTGCTTTCTTTTTCATTCGATTTCGGTTCAGGGTTATTACCCTGGGCATATTGGATTAAGAACAAATGCAAAAATAAGGAATCCAAGACAGAGTCGGTCTTGGAAAGGGGCAAGTATACCTTGTATCAGGAATTCACCTCAACATCACGTTCAAACTGAAGTTCGCTCAGACGTTTGTATAGCCCTCCCGAGGCGATCAATGCATCGTGTGTTCCTTCCTCCCGAATCACACCTTTTTCGAGGACGAGAATTTTATCTGCATTTCGAATGGTAGATAAACGATGGGCGATAACGATAGAAGTACGTCCCTTCATCAATTTATCGAGGGCATCTTGTACCTGTCTTTCGCTTTCACTATCGAGTGAGCTGGTGGCTTCATCCAAAATGAGAATGGTAGGATTTCTCAAAACTGCACGCGCAATAGCAATACGTTGGCGTTGTCCGCCACTCAATTGTATTCCACGTTCACCCACAACAGTTTCCATTCCATCTGGAAAAGATTTGATGAAATGGATGGCATTGGCTTGTGTTGCTGCCTGATTGATTTCTTCCTCTGTGGCTCCTGGCTTTCCATAAGCAATGTTTTCTCGTATGGTCCCTCCAAAAAGTATCACCTCCTGAGGCACGAATGCCATCTGACTTCGCAATTCCGTTAGTGAATATTCCGACGCAGGTTTTCCATCAAAAGAAATTGTTCCCTGCACTGGCAAATAAAACTGTTGTAATAAAGCAGCAATTGTCGATTTTCCTGATCCGGACGAACCCACTAGTGCAACCTGCTGACCTGGTTGTGCGCGAAAAGTTACATCCTTCAGCACCGGGACATCAGGACGAGATTCATAATGAAAACTGACTGAAGAAAACGAAATATCTCCTTGCAGCGGTCGCTCAACTTTGATAGGATCCAAAGAAATTTCTTCCGTTTTGTAACTCAGTATTTCCATCACACTTTCGATCACACCAATGCTCCTTTGTAACGTTCCCATTTGGGAAGCCAGACCACCAATGGAGCCAGCCACCAATCCGGTGATGAAAATAAATTTACCCAATACATCACCCGGCAACTCTCCTGTTGATTGGAGATAAGCACCCACTCCCATCACAAGTCCAAGTGCACCAAATAAAAAATGATGAGGAATGTGCCAAACATGCCGCGCCAAACAGCGCTTTTCATCGCGATGTCCTTAATGGAAAATATACTTTGGGTAAAGCGCGTGGTTTCATGAATTTCATTCGCAAAACTTTTCACATTCACAATTCCTGTGAGTGACTCATTGACAATGACGCTGCTTTCCGCGACTTTATCCTGAGTGTTTTTTCCCAGTTTCCTGATAAATCTCCCGAAGAGAACCATCACAATGATGATCACTGGAAGACTTAGGAGCATCACCAAGGTGAGTTTATATGAATAAGACACCAACCAACCAATACCTACCACAATGATTACTGTCTGACGTATAAACTCGGCCATCGTGACCGTAAGTGTTTCCTGAATGGTGGTGATGTCGCTGGACAATCTGCTGCTGAGATCCCCTACCCTTCTTTCGTTGAAGAATTGCATGGGCATACGAATGATGGTTGAAAAAGCATCCTTTCGCAAAGCCAACATAGCATTCTCTGTCACATAGGAAAAGATATATACCCTGAAAAAGGAGAATATTCCCTGAATGATCAACAGTCCTACAAGTGCTGTGAGCACTTGTCCGCCAGTTCCGAATCCTTCACTGAATTTGAGTGAACCAATGATCTTTTCAGTCATGGCACCACCGGCAATCTCGCTACCAGCCTGAGGGTTGACCAACTGCCCCAATAAAGCCGTGATCACAATAACAAGTAACCCTGAAATGACCAACAATAGCAATCCAATAGAAAAAAGGAATGCGTGAGGTTTGAGATAGCGAAAAACTCCAAGCGCTCTTCTGAATGATTCTTTCGAAACTTTCTTCTTCTCTGATTTATTTTCCTTTTCCAACTTTCAATATATGATGTGGCGAATTTAACCCGATGCCGACTTGAACCCTCATCAATAAAGTGTGAACACTATCAGGGATAGGTGAATAAACAAAAAAGGCCGCCCATGGGCTGCCTCCTCTTGTTTCTGCTTCGTTAGCAAGGAAATATTATTTCTTCTTTTTGTTGCGTTTCGCGACTTCCTTTTTCACCTTAGTGGTGTATTTATTCAATTCCATTTCACGCTTTTCCGTGTATTCGAGATCGGGTGCAATCTGGTCGAGTTCGGGATTGTATCCGATTCGAACGAATGGTTCATTGAGAATAGGGAAATCGAATCCTTCCACTTGTCTGAATAAACCGATATCGAGTGGTATTGTTCTCGGTTTCTTCTCAATTGGAAATTGAGTTGCATCAATCCATACTTTTTTGTTGACGAATGCACTTCCGCCATACCATACTTCGTAGATGTGGCCGCTTGGGAGATAGAATTGATAATTGCCCAATTCATCAGTGAAAAAGGCAACGAACAATTCCTTTTCCTGATAAACGACAACCTGCACATTGGAAGCTTTGATTTCTCCTTCATTGAACATATCAATCTGATAGATACTTCCTTTGATGAGGTAGTGATCAGAATTGGCGTCCTTTTTTTGAGAAAAAGCTGTGACTGAGATGCACAGCAATATGGCGAGGGTAGCGCTAATATTTTTCATCATTACAAGGTGGAATAGGTTTTTTAGACTTCTACGCGATGAATCCAAAATGGTTCGATTTCTTACTTTTTGTTGGCCTGAATGATTCCGTTGACACGTCGGCATATTTTATCTGCGTATTCGAGATCCCATTCTACGGTTCCCTTTTTCTTGTTGAATTTGGCTATGGCAACAGGGGTGTAATCCATAAAGTCAATACCCAGATACCCAGCATTCTTAAATAACTGGATATCGAGATCAAGATTCACCACGCCGAATTCTGCGGCTCGGGAAAATCCTTTGGCGTCGATTTCAACAATTTTGTTGACGTATGGCGATCTTCCAAACTTGATGCGGTAGTTGGGGTAGTAGACAAGACTTACGCTGTACTTGCCTTTTGGGCCCGATTCGATGGTTGCAATCAATTCATCTCCAGACCAGATTTCGATGGGAACACCCATCACTCCCTTTTCAGAAGAATCCTTCAGGAAAGTTCAAAGACCTGTCCGTGAAATGTAAAACTCTTGATGTCTTTCTGTGACAACAAGATACCCGGAATCAACGAGAGGTATAGGAATATAGCAGTGATTTTCATGTCTTAAGTCAGGTTAGATTCGTTCGACTTATACTTTAAAGACATGTGAAGGTTTCAATCCTGACACAATTGTTGAAAAACTTCATATTGAGTCATTCTCAAGATGTATCATCATTATCACTTGGAGAAATCGGGGCATTACAAACGATGCTCGTTCTTCATTGCCAATTCGCTTAGCGCAAAAAGCACAGTTGATGTGGTCATAGACCTAAAATCAAATTATTCTTTTGGCTTTTTTCTCTCCGGCTTTTCATGAAAAAAATACCTGAAATCTGCCGTGAGATAATTGCCTCTGAGCAACAAAACATAACGGTCAGGATTCGAGTTTCTTTCCACCTCTATGGCCGTGTATCCAATCTCGTTAAAAGGTCTATGGTACGATGCACCAAGATAAAAATAACCGGAACTTTTTGTTCTGTATTCAAATCCGTAGTTGGCTAGGATTGCAGCCTGTATCCAGCTTTTTCGCCAAGTCTTTTGCATAAAATCATATGAGATAGAATCCTTGCGAACAGAAGTAAATGTCTCGATATCGGATGGATATAAATCCAGAGAAAAACCAGCACTTCCGTTCATATAAATTTGATCGGTGAGTTTTACGAAAATGATTCCCTGAAAAGGTATTTCATAGCAGATATATCGGAAAGTCATATGCTGAGTTTCTCCCAATTGCGGAAGATCAAACTTCATGGAGTAATTGCGTTGCACAAGGCAAATGCCTGTTTCGAAACTCCATGATTTGGTCAAACCTCTCCTCACGACCATCCCGAAATTCAAGCCTGCTTTGGGGTTGATTGAGATGTTGATGGTATCGCTCTCCAGACCTTCAGTTCCCGTGTTGAAATATTTGCTTGGAATCATTGGCTTGAACTGAATACCCAGCGTTGTCACATTTTCCTGCGCTTGAGAAAACAGAAAACAGAAAACAAAAGCCGTTGTATGCAAACAGCTTTTCAATCTATTTACTATGTGAAAAATATAGGTCATTCGGTAATCCACTCGGTGACATATTCGAGAGGCTTTCGATGTGATGTTGGCCATTCACCAGCAGGATATCCCAAATAAAAAAGTCCCAGGCATTTGTCATCATTACCTAAACCCAGGAAGTTTTTCATTTGTTCAGAATAGATAAAACCCGGTGTAGACCAGTAACAAGCCAAACCATATGCGACCGTTGTGAGCATCATATTTTGTACACTGCAAGCTACGGCTTCTACTTCTTCCAATTCCGGAATTTTTCCCGATTTATCACGTTCCAAACAAATCACGACAACAGCAGAAACATGATCCAACCTTGCTTTGAGTCGTTCAAACTTTGATTCTTTGAATTTCTCAGTAGGAGTTAATTCTTGGTATAACTGAGGTAAAAAATCCCTCAACTTCACCAGTCCTTCATCCATGAAAATTTTATACCTCCATGGCTGAGTCATTCCATGATTGGGTGCCCACGTGCCATTGGTCAAGATGAGTTCCAACTGTTCCCGATGCACCTTTCTAGACGAGTATTGTTCGGGAGCCACAGATCTTCTGTTTCGGATTAAATGTGTAATTTCACTTAAGTTATACTTCATGGTGCAGTTGGCATTTCAAGTTCGCAAAACTACATCCTAATGTTGGCGCTTGAGGAAGCATGTCTACCAAAGGATTTCATATCATTGCCACAGATACCATTTGAAACAAGGATATTCAGAAATGAGTCAGCATAACACAAAAACCATTATTGTAACAGGTGCAGGATCCGGTATGGGGCGTGCAACGGCATGCCTGTTGTCCGCAAACAAAGATCACAGGATCATACTTGTTGGCAGAAGGAAAGAACTATTGGATGAAACATTGCAACTCATGGAAAGGCCATCTGATCATTTCACCCTTAATTTAGATGTTCGCGAAAGCGCAGCTTGGGTTGCAGGATTGAAAAAAATCGGTGCAGAAATGCTAAATATTTCGGCCGTATTTGCAAATGCAGGAATAGGTGGAGAAAATCACTACGGTGAAAAAGACAGTTGGCATGAAATCATTTCTACCAACCTTGACGGGACATACGTTACTATCATGGAAACGCTTCCATTCCTCAAAAAATCGACGGGTGTTTTCAAACACGTCGTCATTACTTCATCCTGTTTAGGGCGATTCGGTGTACCCAATTACACAGCATACTGCACTGCAAAAACTGGATTGTTGGGATTAACAAGGTCTTTGGCAGTTCAGTTGGCTCAAGAAAATATTTTGGTGAATGCGATATGCCCGGGTTGGGTTGAAACAGACATGGCTAAGGCGAGTATTCAAAGATTGGCTGACAGAAATGGTCAGAGTTATGAAACCGCTTTTGCAGAACAAATGTCATTTGTGCCTTTGAACAGAATTTCACAACCCAGTGAAATTGCTGAATTGGTTGCCTTTCTAATGTCGGATAAACAAACATCCATCACTGGTCAAAGCATTGATATCAATAACGGTTCATTCATGATCTGATGAAAATACTTTCGATTACCCTTTGTCTCTTCATATGTCGAACTGCCTTAGCGCAGGACGCGGATTCCGTGATGATTGCCAAAATTCATGAGGAAATATTGCTTCATGGCGCATGTTATGAGGATCTAAGACATTTGTGCAAAGACATCGGACAACGATTGGCTGGAAGTGACAATGCTGCCAAGGCCATAGAATGGGGTAAGGCAACATTATCGGCCATACAGCCAGACTCGGTGTACCTCATGCCCGTTGAGGTTCCACATTGGACGCGGGGAAAAAATGAATCCGGCACCTATATTCTCCATGGAGCCGACGGACAACCACAACAATTGCAGGTAGCATTAACTGCTCTTGGGGGATCTGTTGGAACCCAGGGAGTCATTACCGCAGAAATTGTAGAAGTCAAATCGTTTGATGAATTAAAAGCGTTGGGTGAAGAGAATGTCAAAGGGAAGATTGTCTTCTTCAACAAAGCTATGGACGCCGCCCTGATCAATACAGGCGCGGCATACGGCGGCGCTTACCCCATTCGCGGTCAGGGACCGTCAGAAGCAGCCAAGTACGGTGCGGTGGCATGTCTTATCCGATCGCTCACCCTTGCTGATGACAACTACCCACACACGGGCGCAACACGTTATGAGGAAGGAGTTCACAAGATCCCTGCAGCAGCGTTAAGCGCAGTCGCTTCGAGACAGTTGAGTAAGGACTTGAAATCCAATCCAGGGTTGAAATTCAGTTTGCAATTGTCTTGTGAAGCTTTTCCGAGAACCATGCAAGCTAATGTCATTGCTGAATTGCGAGGCAAAGACTTTCCTGACGAGTACATTACTATTGGAGGCCACCTCGACTCTTGGGACATTGGTGAAGGTGCACATGATGACGGTGCAGGAATTGTTCAATCGATAGAGGTATTGAGGGCACTTCGCGCTTTGGGATACCAACCAAGGCATACCATCCGAATCGTACTTTTTATCAATGAAGAATTTGGCAATGACGGTGGAACAACCTATGCTCAAAGAGCACGTGAAAAAGATGAAATACACGTAGCCGCCTTAGAAAGCGATGCCGGTGGATTTAGTCCGAATGGATTTGATTGCGATATCAGTGATGATCAATATGAGATTTTATCCAGTTGGGCGCCGTTGTTCGACGATTACAACTTATTCCGATTCCGACGTGGAGGAAGTGGTGTGGATATCAGACCATTGAAGGGTGGGCGCGTTGCATTATTCGGTCTTTTGGTCGATGGTCAGCGATATTTTGACTATCACCACTCAAACAATGACGTGTTTGAAAATGTTAATCGTAGAGAGTTGGAATTGGGCGCTGCAGCAATGGCATCGCTGGTTTTCATGATTGATCAAACGGGAATTCCGATGAAAAAATGAAAATTGGGCCGATCCGTTAACAATTAGGAATTAAACATTCTTTTGATTTGAACCGTCGAGAAACCCAATTTCTATTGTTGTTTTGTTGCCCTAATATTTTTATTTCCAGATTCACATGAAGAAACAATTACTTTTTGTCTTTGCATTGCTCACCTGCAGCGCCTTGAGTGCACAGGTTTACATGAGCGAAAACTTTGATGGAGCAGGCACTACGCTTCCATCAGGATGGTCCGTAACCACTGCAGACGCTACCAGCGATGGATGGCTTCGCGATGTAGCAGCTAACCTCGCAAGCACCTCTTGGGGTTATCCTGACAACGGCACTAAAATCATGAGCACCAATGATGACGGCTGTAACTGCAATAAAAGTGCAGACCGTTTGATTTTCCCAAGCGTGGACCTGAGCGTTGCTACAGCTCCATTTCTTCTTTTTGATCAGTATTATTTTGCTCAAACTTATCAGAGCATCACTGAAACTGCGTTTATTGAAGTTTCTACCAATGGTGGTACATCATGGACACAACTTTCAGAAGTGACTGCAAACACCACCAACGGCTGGCAGTCAGTAGCTTTTTCTTTAGCAGCCTATGCTGGTCAGACTAATGTGACCATTTCTGTTTTGTATGATGACAATGGCGGATGGCTTTATGGTTTCGGCATTGACAATGCATCAGTTCAGGAACAACCAGATGGTCTCAATTTGGCCGTTTCTGGTTTCACTGCTGCTCCATTGATCGAAGCAATTCCATCATTGGTAAATGCTTCGCAAGTTGTTGTAGGTCGTGAAATCTACTTCGTTGTGGATGTAACTAACAGCAGCGGAGATGTGATCAACTCATTTGATATCACAGTAACCAATGGTTCACAAACCGTTTCTCAGTCATTCTCGGCAATGGGTATGAACTGGTTGGCTTCAGAGTCAATCGTTCTTGATACTCCAATTGCTGCGAATTCTGGCAACAACAACTATTCTGTGACTGTAAGCAACATCAACGGCGGTAACGATGACAACAGCGCTGACAACAGCAGCTCTAGCACAAATATCGCTGGTGTAACCCTTCACCCTGACAAAGCAGTTGTGATCGAAGAAGCAACTGGTACTTGGTGCGGCTGGTGCCCACGTGGTACTGTAATGATGGACTATATGTCCGAAGCATATCCAAATAACTTCATTGGTATTGCTGTTCACAATGCAGACCCAATGGTTGTTTCTGCATATGACACTTGGATTGGTGGTCAAATCAATGGATATCCTTCTATTCTTGCTGACCGTGACGGTGTAGTTTACGATCCACTCGATATGGAAGATCAGGTTGTTGAAAAAGCACAAGCTGCTCCTTCAGTAACTTGCGGTGTAACTCACAGTTTGAGTGGTTCTACCCTGACTGTAGATGTTTCTGCTACTTACAATGAGAATCTCAGCGGCGACTACCGTTTCAATGTTATTTTGGTTGAAGATCATATCACAGGTTCAGGTGGTCAGTGGCCACAAACTAACTACTACTCTGGTGGTGGTAACGGTCCAATGGGTGCTTTTGATGAAGCTGGTGCTTCAGTATCTGGTATCTACTATGATCACGTTGGTCGTGCACTTCTTGGCGGTACTACAGGTATGGCTTCAAGTCTTCCTGCAAGCGGAACTGCTGGTTCTACTTACACTTACCAATTCACAACAACTGTTGATGCTACTTGGAACCTTGGCTGGATGAAACCAGTTGTTCTTGTAATCAATGCTACAACAGGTGAAATCGTGAATGCGAAGTTCTCTGAACTCACTATTCAGGTAAATGAAGTTCCAACTCTTGACAATTCATTGATCGTTTATCCTAACCCAAGCAATGGAATCATCAACATTCAGTCTAACATGGCAAATGTTCGTCAGGCTGATGTTCGTGTATTCTCTGCAACTGGTGAACTTGTTCTGAACACTCAGATCAACGATATTCGTCAGCAAAACATTCTTGATGTAACTGAATTCGGAAGTGGTATTTATACCATCATGATTGAATCAGAAGGACACGTTGCTACTCGCCGCGTGACTGTTTCAAAATAATATTCTCAAGACTTAGGAAAAGAGGCTGACCGCTTGGTCAGCCTCTTTTTTTTACGCTCCTTCCTGAGAAATATTCTTTTGAAGAATATGCATATCAGCCTATCCACCGATCATCTATGAGCCAGTTTTGCCAGGCCACCAAAACGAATTCACCGTAGAAATGATGTGGAATGATGCTTTAGTGTAATCTTTGACAAGAGAAAAGTTTCCGGTAGTTTCTGTAAAAACGACAACAAAAAAACCCATCATGATGATGGGTTTCAGATGAGGTCCCGTCCGGATTCGAACCGGAGTAGCAGCTTTTGCAGAGCTGAGCCTAGCCGCTCGGCCACAGGACCTTATTTCAATGATTTGGGGTGAGCCAAAATCAACCGCTTTAACGGGGCGCAAATATAGCAGGGTTTCACTTAAATGAATATTTGATCAAAAAAATGACTTTATCATATTCATTTTCAATACCAGAAAATTCCCGTTCGGGACATAAACACATTCGTCATTTAATAAATTGGCATTTCATGCGTTCTTTGACATGAATCTGAGGATTTAACTTTGCGTCGCAAGGTTCAACCGATAAAACCAATTTCTATGAGCAACAAAGTGTACATCGTTGTCATTGCCCTTCTCCTAGGAGTAGTGGGCTTTATGGCAGTAAAAATCAACAATCAAGACAAAGAGTATGTCTACATTTCACAGGAATATGCCAACCTGGATGAGGATAGAAAAGAGCTCGCTGCCGAACTAGAAGGCATGAAGCTCAACTACGACACCCTTTCCGTCGAAAATGAGGATATGCAGGCCAAAATTGATGAGCAGGAAAATGAACTTTCTGTTCTCCTGAAAAAAGTTAAAAACAAAGATTACGACATCTCTAAACTTCGTGCAGAAGCAGAAACACTTCGTGGTATCATGAAAAACTATATTCATCAGATTGATTCTCTCAATCAATTGAATAAACAATTGACCATGGAACGCGATGCTGAATCAATGCGTGCGAATGATGCAGAAGCTAAAGGCAAAGAACTCGAAGGCGAATTGAGCACTTCAAAAGAAATGAATGCGAAAGGTTCTGTTCTTTCGACTGGTGAATTTAGTAACCTCGCTTTGTTTGAGCGCAACACAGGCAAACAAGTAGAAACAGAACGAGCTTCTAAAACTGAGATGATCAAATCATGTTTCAGAATACGTAAAAACCCGATTGCCAAACCAGGAGTGCGCACGCTCTATATGAGCGTAGTAGGGCCAGATGGCAAAGTACTCACAGGAAAATCTTCAGGAACTGTAAGCGTTGGTGGTTCTGAAACACCATACAGTGTAACACGCGAAGTAGACTATCAGCAGAATGACACTGATGTTTGTGTATACTATACCGCCAATGATGGTTATGAATATCAAAAAGGAAATTACAAAGTGTTGATTTATGAAAGTGGCAACCAAATCGGAAGCTCAACTTTTGTTTTGAAATAGACACTTCGATTGCAGTATCAAAAAGGGATGTCAGCTGACATCCCTTTTTTTATTCTGTTTTTGTCTTTAATGGAATGTATGCACCGATAGCCCAGGTGCGTTCAAAGAAGACTATTTTCTGATCGGCTCGAGATGGAAGATGATCTTCCAACATGATATCGGGTAAATTGGACCATCCTGCCTGAGCCGCAACCTGCACAAAAAAATAATTCAGAAATTCATAACGTAAACCTGCATGTAGGCTTGCGCCATAACCAGCAAAATGAGGTTTGTTTCTGTGGTTCACTCCAAAAAAAGTGAAGTCGGTCCACGGCATCATAGTTCCGATGGAAGCACAGGCATTCATGGCAATCAGATGCTTACCCGAATGTCCAAAATTTACCAATGGAGCGCGTCGTTCCAGCGCCACACGAATAAAATTGAAGCCATCACTGTGGTGATAGTCCATAAAAGAAGATGAATACAAAATGTATTCATTGTTGAACTGCCCCGTGTAATTAGTCAAATTCGAAATTGACTCATCAATGTTGCCATCGATTCGCAAAAGTTGGGTTGGAATAATGTGGTATTTCATGTGATCCCAGCCCAACGAAATCGCTGTGTTTTTCCTGAAGTAGTAACCAGCCCGAAAATTAAACTGTGGCACTGTGAATTGTGTCGGATTGAGATATGTTGAAGGACTAAATTTTTCAGGCATGTCTTCAGCGCGCACATCATAAAGCGTGAAGTCATAACCATCGCCTTTGAAATGAATATCGCTTTTATTGTAGTAGGCCCGATTGTATCCCCATGTCACATAAAAAGAACGATATCTGCTTTGACCATAGGGATCTGTTGTAATCATTTCCTGTGCATTTATTCCAATGAAGGAATAAGTTATTCCGAATAGGAATAAGACTATTGATTTCATGAATATGAACTTTGATGTAAAATTAGGACTAATGCAAAATGACAAGAATCAGAATAAGGAAAAAGGAGACAAAGGCGAAGAACTTGCTGCTGCATATCTGATGGAACATGGCTATGTGATCATTCACAAAAATGGAAACATGCCAGATCCGAAGTTGATTTGATAGCGGAAAAAGGAGATGAAATCATTTTTGTGGAAGTAAAACTGCGTTACAGCCGTGTTTATGGAGAACCCTGGGAAGCTGTCAATAAAGGCAAACAGAAAAAAATTATCATAGGTGCCGATGCATATCTGAAGCAGACAAGAAGTATGAAAGAACCACGCTTCGACATCATTTCTATTGTTCAGGGTAATGGAAAAACGGAGATACTGCATATTGAAGAAGCATTCTATCCATTTTGCTGAATGTAGGGAGGTCACAGAAGACGTACCTTTGCGGCGAATCAAATCAATATCCAATGGCAAAAAGGGAAGAATCAAAAAAGCCGCTGAAAAAAGAATCATCGGCTAAAAAGAGAACTGCACCTGTTGAATCGAACAAGGGCAAGAGAGGTTCTTCCCGAAGTGTGCGGGAAGATTATCGGGATAAAAAAGAGGAACGCCCGAGCCGCACAACCAGAACTGGCAGCAAATCAACTGGAGAAGAAAGACCCTATCGCGGAAGTAGTAAATCTTCTGGTGAAGAAAGACCTTATCGCGGAAAAGGACGTTCCGACAGCGGAGATAAACCTTATCGTGGTAAAGGCAGGACCGATGGTCCTTCGAAGCCATATCGTGGAAACAGCAGAACCGATGGCCCTTCCAAGCCATATCGTGGTGATAGCAGAACTGACGGACCAGCCAGACCATATCGTGGGAAAACCAGAACAGATGGATATGATAAGCCATATCGTTCCAATCAAGGCGACAGAGAAGAAAGAGATTCCAGGCCATTTACAAGGGATAATTCCAGTTATGGCAGTAAACCATACCGCGACAGAGATTCACGCGACGACAGAAGCACAAGACCTTATGTGCGGGGTAAATTCAGAAAATCCGAGGCTCCTGAATACAAACCAAAAAAACAGGATGGTCTGGTAAGATTGAACAAATTTTTATCCAATGCAGGTATCGCTTCAAGGAGAGATGCCGATCAGTTGATTGAACTGGGTTTGGTAAAAGTGAATGGAAAAGTGGTGACAGAACTTGGCCATAAGGTTGACCCACGCGTTGACGTAGTGAAATACGACGACAAAAACATTAAGCCTGAAAAATTGCGATATGTTCTATTGAATAAACCTAAAGATTTCATCACTACGACTGATGATCCAGAAGAGCGCAAAACCGTGATGTGGTTGATCAAAGAAGCTTGCAAAGAGCGTGTATATCCGGTAGGAAGACTCGATAGACAAACCACAGGAGTGCTTCTTTTCACCAATGATGGTGATTTGGCGAAGAAACTTACACACCCCAGACATGGTGTACAAAAGCTCTATCAGGTTGAGACCCTGGAAAAAGTGAGGGGTACTGATATGGATGCGATCCGCAATGGAATTGAGTTGGAAGATGGATTTATTAAGGCTGATGAAATCAGTTATGTAGCTGATGATCCGCGTCAGATTGGCATTCGAATTCACAGTGGTAAAAACCGCATTGTTCGCAGGATATTCGAACATTTCAACTATACCGTGAAAAAACTGGACCGGGTGATGTTTGCCGGACTCACCAAGAAAGATCTCCAACGAGGAAGATATCGCCATCTGACGGAGCAGGAAGTAAACTTCCTGAGAATGCTGAAATGATCCGGTAATGACATAATCCGGTTGAAAGGTTTTGATTTTCTGCGTCAGTTGTTTCGACTGCGTTTATTTTTTTGAATTATGAATGAGATTGTCCTTAGACCACCGGTGAATCTGTCGGAAGACTGGATGATACTCGTTTTTCTATTTGCATTGGTTACCCTTGCATACACCCGTCGCTTCCATCCTGCGCGCATTGTTAGGTTATGGAACAGTACGTGGAATGTTCGGATTCTCAGACAGGCCATTCGTGAAGAACCCAATACCCCAAGAGCGAATCTCCTTTTCAATATTTCATTCTTCCTGCTCACCGCTCTTGTGTTGTATATGGCTGTGAAATACCTGAAAGCCGGCCCCGCCGACATTCAAGGTTTTTTACTCTATCTGATGATCCTTGGTGGAGTTCTACTTGCTTACGCATTGAAAACTGCCGGAATCAGGGTTGTTCAACTGATGGCTGATGGTGATTTCGGGCTTGGCGAATACGAATACAACCTCTTTTTAATCAACCGTGTTATCGGATTATTACTTTTTCCGATTGCCCTGTTTCTGGCTTACAGTCCTCTAAAAATCTCTGAACCCTTTGTCATTACTGCACTTGTGATCTTCGGGATCATGGTAGTTTACAGGATGTTACGTGGGTTGTTTAACGCTGCCGGATCAGGTGTTCCGGTTTTCTATATCTTTTTTTACATTTGCACCCTCGAAATTCTACCCCTCGTGGTGTGCATTAAGGCCTTGATGCTCACACAACACTAGGACGAATTTCTTGTTTACCCGGATTAACCTACCTCATGGCCGAAAAAATCAAGACGATACTGATCACCCAGAATGACCCGGGTGCAGAGAAAAACCCATATGCTGAGTTGGCTAAAAAGCACAAACTCAAAATCGACTATCGTCCATTCATTCATGTTGAAGGTTTGGAGTCGCTGGAGTTTCGCCAACAGCGTGTGGATATACTTGAACACAGCGCTGTCATTTTTACCAGCCGCAACGCCGTGGATCATTATTTCCGCCTGGCGAAGGACATGAGACTTCCGATTCCGGAGACCATGAAATATTTCTGTATGTCGGAGGCCATTGCTTACTATTTGCAGAAATACATCCAATTCAGAAAACGGAAAATTTTCTTTGGTCATAGCACTTTTCAGGAACTGATGGAACCTATCAGAAAACACAAGACGGAAAAGTTTTTGCTCCCATGTTCTGATATTCTGAAACCTAGCATTCCAGAAACACTTGAGAAAGAAAAGATAGCCTTCTCTAAAGCCATCATGTACAAAACAGTTTGTAGTGACCTATCTGATCTTGCAGATGTGAAATACGATATGCTGGTCTTCTTTTCGCCATCTGATATTGAATCATTGTTCAAGAATTTTCCGGACTTCAAGCAGAACAATACGCGTATTGCAGCATTTGGTCAAACTACGGCAAAAGCAGTGGAAGATGCCAAGCTTCGGATAGATGTTATGGCACCTACACCTAAGGCCCCATCTATGAGTATGGCCATCGAGCAATATATTATTTCAATCAAGTAATAAGATATTCCATTTTTTTGTGCATTGAACCGGCGCACTGGAGCGCCTCACTATACCTATGCACAACGATCTGCTCTATCAGATTGCTCTGACCCTCATTCCCGGTATCGGACCAGTAAAAGCCCGAACCCTTGTTGCCTATTGTGGTAATGCCGAATCCATCTTCCGTGAAAAAAAGGATCACCTGATCAAGATTCCTGAGATTGGCTTGTATGTAGCAAATCAATTGCGCAACAAAGAGGTATTCCAAAAAGCGGAAGAGGAGATAACATTTATAGCGAAAAATGACATTCAAACCTTTTTCATCACAGAAAAAAAATACCCTGAACGTCTCAAACAATGCGAAGACAGTCCTGTGCTGCTTTATGGCAAGGGACGCATGGAAATGAATACACCTATTGTGGTGAGTATTGTAGGCACAAGAAACGCCACGACCTATGGCAAATCGATGTGCCAGGAAATCATTCAAGGCATCGCGCATTTGAATCCATTGGTGATAAGTGGCCTTGCATATGGTATTGATATCTGTGCGCATCGCAATGCAATAAGTGCGAAGCTCAGCACCATCGCTTGTGTAGCACATGGACTGGAAAAAATCTATCCACCAATGCATACCAGTGTAGCTTTAGAAATGATGAATCAAGGCGGATTGCTCACGGAATTCACGAGCCATACCCGGATGACACCAGAATTATTTCCCATGAGAAATCGCATCATCGCTGGATTGGCTGATTGTACTGTAGTTGTAGAAACAGATTCTAAAGGAGGTTCGATTATCACTGCACAAATCGCGAATTCTTACGGAAGAGAAGTATTCGCCATTCCTGGAAGATGTCATGACAGGCACAGTACAGGGTGCAACCAACTGATCAAAAAAAATGTGGCTGCCATTTTAAACTGTCCTGAAGACTTGATTGAATACATGAATTGGAACGCTGAGAAAAAAAACCAGCCAAAACAATTGCCGCTATTTACCGAGTTGACTGAAGATGAAAATGCAGTGATTTCCATACTTCACAACGCAGGAAAAACAGATATTGATTTACTCAGTCACAACAGCGGAATCAGATTCACAAAACTCTCCAACATATTGCTCGAATTGGAATTCAAAGGAGTTGTCAAATCACTTCCCGGTAAATTGTATGAATTGACATGAACTCAAAATTGAGACACAAGAAAACAACACCTTCAACACCAAAGATGCGATGTGTCTACTTTTTCAATCAATAACACAAAAAAACCTCAAGGACGAAATCAATTGCATAATCTTGGTTTCACACATTTACAAACACTTGATGGTATATTATTATTTAATTAAAATGTTTTAATTCAGATTCACCACGCGTGATTTGATATAACCTTTTCTGCCGGAATTTGTATAATGAAATTGAAGGTGTACCCTAACGAGCACCATCATTGTTTTGAACTGTTATTATTTGCGATAAAAATTTTGTGAATTAGCGGCAATCAGACAACAATTGTGGTCTGATTGAAGTTATTGTTATGACTGTTTTATCCCTATTTATACCCTTCGACCATGATTTTAAATTATCTCACAGCACTCGAAAACTGGTTTAACAAGAGAATCGGTTGGTTTTTTACCAATGGATCAAAAACCAAAGAAGGAGAGTAACTCCCTTCACAGGATAATGAAAAGAAATTGCGCTTCGGCGTTGAATTGAAATGGCTTTTTACAGAAGCCATTTCGCTTTTTTTCACGGAGTGAAATCGATGCAAACGTTTTGGGCTTCTGTGAAAAATCGCAGTGCTTCCCAACCACCTTCCCTTCCCACACCAGAATTTTTCACACCACCAAAAGGTGTTCTGAGGTCTCGCATCAACCATGTATTTACCCAAACGATTCCACTTTCAATTTTAGAAGCAAAACGATGAGCTCGATTCAGGTCTGAAGTCCACAATGACGCAGCTAGACCGTATTCGGTCGCATTAGCGAGTTGCAAAGCTTCTTCTTCCGTATCAAAAACCTGAATCGTAACAACCGGACCAAATATTTCTTCGCGATTTGTGCGGCATTCAGGACCAAGTCCTTCAATCACGGTTGGTTTGATGTAGTAACCATTGTTTAATTCCCCGCCGGGATAACATCTCTCACCGCCACAGAGAATTTTTCCCCCTTCTTGCTTTGCCAATTCAATGTAAGAAAGGATTTTATTCATGTGTGCTTCGCTTACCACAGCACCTGTTTTGGTTTCATCATCAAGTGGATCGCCGATCTTCATATTTTGCACTTTCTCTACAAATGCTTCTTTGAATTTTTCATAGATCGGTCTTTCGATGATGATCCTTGAACCACAAAGGCATATTTGACCTTGATTGGTGAACGATGACCGCAAAGTTTGGCGTAGCATCTTTTCAAAATCACAGTCGGCGAAGATGACGTTTGGATTTTTTCCGCCAAGTTCAAGTGATAGTTTTTTGAATTCTGGGGCGGCTTTGGCGGCGATTCTTGCGCCGGTTGCCGTGCCACCGGTAAAAGAAATGGCTTTCACTCCAGCATGAGTAATGATTGCTTCTCCGGCAGAAGGGCCATAGCCATGGACAATGTTTAGGACACCAGCTGGCAAGCCTGCTTCTATGCACAATTCGGAAAATAGAAATGCACTCATCGGGGTGATTTCAGATGGTTTGGCTACTACGCAATTTCCAGCTGCAATGGCTGGGGCAATTTTCCAGGTAAACAAATACAATGGGAGGTTCCAAGGAGAAATGCAACCGACCACACCAATGGGCTTGCGATTCGTGTAATTGATACCTGAATTCTCCATGATGTGGGCTTCAGAAGACCAATGAAGTATGGCGGTTCCAAAGAATCGTATGTTGTCTTCAGCCCGTGGAATATCCATGACACGTGCCAATGACAGTGGTTTGCCATTGTCGATACTTTCAGCGCGGGCTAAGGCTTCTGCATTTTTTGCAATTAAATCGGCGATACGAACCATGATGGCAGATCTTGCCGCAGCAGGAGTGCTGCTCCATGATGGAAATGCCATTTTTGCGGCATTTACCGCAGCATCCACATCATTCTGATTGCTGTCTGGTATGAGTGAATATGCGATTCCTCTCGACGGGTCGATATTCTCAAAAAAAATCCCGTTTTGAGGCTCCACCAAAGCGCCTCCGATGTAATTGAGTATTTTTTTCACAGTGCTGAAATGTTACGCGAAATTAATGTGCGCGCATGCGGATACGCCCGTTGATGTTAAAAGTGATGGGATTCAGTGATTTCCATTCAAGTCGTTCGCATTTGACAGATTTGTGCCATGATGTAACCTTTTCTACAAATCACAGTTTTACGCCATGAGTTTCACTGGGTGAATTCAGACAAGAAATCCAATACCAACTGTTGGACTCAAAACGCTCAAACATTGACTCAGCTTGGTATGATTGACATTTCTCCTGATTGCGAAACATGTCAAAAGAGGTCCTGCAACTGAAAAGACTTGTAAGATTGAAAAGCCTGATTAAATTTGCACCCGCTTTAAAAGAAAAGCCATTGCCCGATAGTATAATGGTAGTACAACTGTTTTTGGTTCAGTTTGTCTAGGTTCGAATCCTGGTCGGGCAACACAACAACCCTGAGAAGTATTTCTCGGGGTTTTTTGTTCCTAGGATCTACGCAATTGAAGGGTAGCTCCTGACTTTGGCTCCTGACCTTCGCCAAGATGATTGTATTTGCGCAATTTTTTCAGTTTCACACCAAATTTCTGAGAGACATCTCTTAGACTTTCACCTTTGGTGAGAACGTATTTATCCGTAGTGCATCTATTTCGTTTTGGCTGCAGATAAATCACTTCGCCCGCTTTGATTTTTTCGTTTTCACCAAGATCATTGAATTTTCTGATGATCCAAGCATTGAGATCGAAGTCGGCAGCGATGGATTCCTGCGTATCACCCTCTTTTGCGATGACGTATTTTATTCTGTTGTCACTGATGAGTACTTCATGTTGATGGCTGATGTTGATCTCTGCCCTTTCATCATGTTTGTCTTTGGAAGACTTGTGCTTAGCAGGTTTAGGATCTTTTACCTGAACAGTAGCAGGTGTAGATTCCACGCCTGATGATCTCGTTGGAATTTTGTTTTTGCGGATAAATTCGAGTCCCTGTTCGTCGAACTCATGTAGTTTGAATTCTTCAATGATGCCAATGAGCAGTTGGGGATATTTAGGATTGGTAGCATAGCCGCACTCACGCAATCCCTTCGCCCAGCTTTTGTAGTCGTCGGTATCAAGTTTAAAGAGAGACTCGTAGCGTTTTCTTTGCAGGAAGGCAGAATGATCTTCGTAAGAATCGCGTGCATTATCGTATTGACGAAAACATTCACCTTTGGTCTCGTCATCTTCGTAAATGCGATCTCCTGTCCAATCGTTATGACATTTAATTCCAAAATGGTTGTTGCCTTCACGCGCAAGTCGGCTGTTTCCATCTCCGCTTTCCAAAATACCCTGTGCCAATGTGATGCTTGCAGGAATTTTGTGCATCACCATCTGATAGATGGCTTCATCTTTCCACATGTTGATGTAGTCATTCCTAGAGAATGCCTTGTCGTCTGCCGACAAGCGTACAGAACAAATTGTGATGATGGTGAAAAGGATGAAACGATACATGATTCGGAATAAAAACGATGAATAGCAAAAATATTTTCAACGTTTGAACTCCTATGAGGGTATCTATATCAATGCAAACAATGCGCTGTTGATGCAGAGCGAGGATTACTCATCGAAATTTTGCTCTCTTTTGAGTGTGCCTTCCAAATTGTACGAGGTCCACACACCAGACTTTTTACCCTCTTTGTACATCCCTCTTGTATTCAATTGACCATTTTGATAATAGGTGAACCACTCCCCTTCTTCGAGACCGTTGATGTATTGTCCGGAGATATGAAGCTGACCGTTTTCAAACCAAGTTTTATAGATGCCTTCGTATTTGCCATCGCGGAATGTATTCAAGCTCCAAGGTTTTCCATCCTCATAATAACACCATGATTCGCCCTGCAGAATTTCTTGCTCAAAGTGTTTATGGATTTTCGGTTGACCGTTTGGGTGAAATTCCACCTCAGCCACTTTTTCACCTGTTGTGTTGTCCTTAAAACGAGAAACGTGGTGCGTTCCATCGGCATGTTTCAGAATGACTTCTTCTGTGGTGTTTGGTAATGAAAAAGAAATTTTACCTGGTTGTGCATTCAGAGGCGCGGGTTTTTCATTGCATGCAGCTAAGATTAAAACCAAACACGATTGGATCAACAAAAACTTTATTCCTGATTTCATTTCTTTCGATTGATGGTAAAATGGACTAAGTCGCTCAATGAGTTCCTGATATCACTTTCCGGAAAGGTATTGAGAATTGACATAGCATCATCACGAAATTGATTCATTTTGTCTCTTGCGTAATCAATGCCGCCCACTTCCATCACCTTCTGTACAAGTTCGTTTACCTTGGCTTTATCGGTGTTGTGGCGCTTCACAATATTCACCAGTTTTTTCCGGTCTGAGCTGTCGCATTTCATCAAAGTGTAGATAAGAGGAAGCGTCATTTTTCTTTCTTGAATATCGATTCCAACAGGTTTCCCGATCATCTCGCCGAACCCGTAATCCAGCAGATCATCTTTGATTTGAAATGCCAGACCAATGTACAGTCCGAATTGATACATTTTTTCCTGTTGCTCTAGATTACCGCCACCTGCATGCGCGCCGCTTCTGCAGCAAGCGGCAATGAGTGACGCTGTTTTCTGTCGGATGATATTGTAATAGACCTCTTCAGTAATGTTAAGTAGCCGTGATTTCTCCTGTTGAAGCAATTCCCCTTCACTCATTTCTTTTACTGCCTGGGAAACAATTCTGAGCAATTCGAACTGGTTATTTTCTACACTGAGAAGTAAACCACGTGAGAGCAAATAATCACCAACGAGGACGGCAATTTTATTCTTCCAAAGTGCGTTGATGGAGAAAAATCCACGACGCAAATTGGCGGTATCCACCACATCATCGTGGACGAGTGTAGCGGTATGCAATAATTCGATGAGGGAGGCTGCCGTGTAGGTAGCTGGAGTAATATCACCGCACAGTTTGCTCGACAAAAAGACGAACATTGGGCGCATTTGTTTGCCCTTTCTTTTGATGATGTAGTGGGTGATTTTGTCCAGCAAAACCGTATCGCTTTTCATGGCAGATTTGAAATAGCGCTCAAACTCATCCATTTCTGCCGCAATCGGTCGCTGTATTTTGTCGAGGGTATCCAACAGGGCGTCAAATGTAGTGCGGCACGTTCATCGTAAAAAACAACATGAATATGTTTAACCCAGATCATGTCATCAAAATCTGTTACAACAATAAAAGCCGTGGATGACGAGCAAAATTCTCGATTCCTATTCTTCCTAATCAGATTATCCGGTATTCAAAAGGTAAATCTTGTGTGATTGTCGATCCTTTTATCACTTCACTGCATCATGACGACGGGAATAGCCAGTCTGGATAAAAAAATATCAACGTTACAGGTCTCAAAACATGTCATTCTGTAACTGTTAAATGCCCCATTAAAACAAGGCTTTAACCAGATTTTCATTATCTTCGCGGGCTTTTTTTGATGAAAACACTATATTTATGACACACTCTACACTTACAAAAACAATTTATCGGAGTATGGTCTTTTTGACTATGCTACTGTTAAGTCGAAGCACATTCGCGCAATGTGGCAACGACAATTCTTACTACACGAACATTTCAACGAGCTACAATGGCGATCAAAGCGGCGTTCTCTGCGTCTTTGGTGGCGAATACCTCGTTGCTGATGTTTGTGCAGGCGTAACATACGAGTTTTCGATGTGCGCTACTACATGGGACAGCCAGATCACGCTTTATGATGATGCAGGCAATTTCCTGGATTATGATGATGACGGATGCGGCACTGTTGGCGGTCCATCTTATTTGCTTTGGACGGCAACGTATACTGGCATGGTGAACATCATGGTGGATCAATACAATTGCACTGACAATCTCGATTGTGGCATTTTAATCATGACACAGTATGGGTCATGTTCTCAAGTATGTGCAAGTAACAACACACTCTATAATGTCAATGCTACTCCAGCCGGAGCAGGATCAATAGTAACAGTGCAGCAGATGTGGGGTGGCGACTATGTGAACGTAGGAGTTTGTGAAGGTGCAAACTACACATTCTCTGTGTGTGGTGCAGCTTTTGACTCTCAGCTTGCGTTGTATACTCCAGCTGGTACTTTATTGGCCTACAATGACGACGGATGTGGTGAATTTGCCGGAGCGAGTATTATCAATTGGACTTCAAATATGACTGGTACGGTGAGGCTTCTTCTGGATGAATATCCTTGCGCAGCGAACCAAACCAATACAACTTTGACGGTAACCCAAGAAACCGATTGTGCTGTGTCTTGCGCTTTCACAGATTCCGACGCACAGTACGTGACTTGTTTTGGCGACCAGGAATGGGTGAATTTCTATCCTTACTATACAGGTGATTGCACAGTAAGTTATCTCTATCTATACTCAACCTTGCTCGGTTGGGAAATTATTGATCTCACCTTAGATGGATTCACATCTGGATCAGAAATCGGGATTTTATTAGGTGTTGACAATACAACATATATCTATTACTGGGAATTGAACGACGGCACTATTAGTGCTGATTACACGTATAACACAACACAATGTCCTGCGCCAACATGTGCCTTTACTGATGTAGATTATCTATCATTAGGTTGTGAAGGAACTTCTGAGAGCATGGTGTTTACGCCATACTTCACCGGAGCTTGCACCATTGAAGGCATGTGGGTTTATACACTAGCGAGTGATTGGCAGTATATTGACTTGTCGGCCAGCGGATATACTTCTGGTGATCCAATTGGAATCCTGTTTAACAACGACAACACTTTTTATCAATTCTATTTTGTATTAGATAATCTGGTTGAAAGTGCTACATATTCATATACCACGGGCACTTGTGATGTTACAGGTTGTAGCGTAACAGATGTACAATATCAATACAATGGATGTATTGACACCGATGAAAACGTTGTTTTCTACGTGTATTTCACTGGAGCTTGTTCCGTTACTTCATTGTGGACATATACCGCAGTTGGAGGTTGGCAGGAAACAACATTACCTGTTGGTCTTTATTTCTCTGGTGACCCAATCGGAATCAATTTGACATTGGACAATACGGTTTACGATTTTTACTTCGAATTGTCTGATGGCAATACATCTATTCTTTACACATACACAACCGGTACCTGTGATAATCAGACCCTGTGCAGTGGTTTGCAGATTTTCTACACAGATAATGGATGTGTAAGTGGAACACCAAACGGTACAATCACCCCGATTTACACTGGAGGCTGCACTGTTGAAGGTGTCTACACTTCAGTAGATGGTGGGGCTTATGAATACCTTGATCTCAGCGCTTATGGTTTTACCAGCGGTGATGACATTGGTCTATACTTCAACGTAGAAGATGCAAACTACGAAGTGTATTATGTATTGAGTGATGGCAGTGTTTCACCGAGTACTTTCTTCACCAATCCAAGTTGTGATAGCGGAGTAATGATTTGCGATTGTGCAGGCACTCAGATTCCAATTGAAGCAATGGATTGGTTGGGTGATGGAACATTGGATGATGGATCTTTCAATTGGGATAGCAATCCTGATTATCCGGTAGATTTCAATTGCGGAACATGGGGCTTCGATTGTGGTGATGAGTTACCAGAAGGTTACTTCTATTATGATGCATACGATGTATGCTCTGGTTCTGTGCCACCAGCCAATGGTTGTGTAGATGAGTTTTGCTATAACATCGATGTAGATGTTGCAACAGATTGCCATCCAGAAGACATCGCTGTTTTTGTATTCAACTCGAACGGTGACCAGGTATTTACCGCTAGCAATCTTGACTTTATTTTGTTGAGCGACAACTTGTACACATTCAGCATGTGCCTGCCAGCGGATTGCTACACGTATATGATTACAGATGAATTCAGCGATGGACTTGCGGGTGACGATTGTTTGAATATCGGTTATACTGGTATTTACGACTATAGCGTTCCTGGTTATGTTGTGTTTGCGAATGGTGATGAATACACTTCTATTTTCACTCGGAGAATTCTGTCGGGACCACAAACGGTTTGTGACAATCTTCTCTGAATGTCTTTGAAGGAACATGCTTTCCAAACGCACAGGGCGAGTTGATGCCAACGATCAGTTATATTTTCGATTTCAGTGGTCCTTGTACTGTTGAGTCCATCTTCTATTCCGTTGATGGCGGTGACTTCACTGAAATCAACGTTGCTGCCAATAACTGGGGCAGTGGTGACGAAGGAATGCTTTACTACCTTCAACCAAACTCCAATTACACCATGTATTACACGCCGGATGATGGTGCTTCATCTTTCCTCTAGTACTTTACTACAGGAAATTGTGACAATGAAATTACCATTTGTGACTGTGATGGTACTCAATTGAGCATCGGAGTAACAGCATGGTTGGGTGATGGATTTGCCGACAATGATTTCTATCAATGGGCTGGACAATATGTGAATTTCAATTGTTCTACCTGGGGTTATGACTGTGGAGACATTGAAGGTGCACCGAACTTTGATCCTTACAACGTATGTGACGGACAATTGCCTCCATTCAACGGTTGTACCGATGTAACTGAAGTTCTTGGATGTACTGATCCAACTGCAATCAATTACAATCCACAGGCTACTATCAACGATGGATCATGTATCTATAACCTACAAGTTGGCTGTACAAATCCAGCAGCATGTAACTACAATGATTTAGCGATTATTGATGACGGATCATGTGAATTTATTTCATGTACTGGTTGCACAGATCCTGATGCATCGAACTACGATCCAACTGCAACTGTAGATGACGGTTCTTGTATTTACTTACAAATTGATGGATGTACTGATCCTGATGCATTGAACTACGATCCTGTTGCTACCAATGACGATGGATCATGTATCTACAATTGCATCTGGCCAAATGTGAATTATGATTCGCATTGTACGGAAGGCGATCTTGATGGATTCTACATTGATGTAGATCTTACTTCACTTGGTAACGGTGCTCCATATACCATTACCAATAGCTACAATAACCAACAGCAGGTGATGACATTGACAGGTTCAGTGATCATGGGTCCATTCCCGAATGGCGTTCCAGTTGTAGTGCTTGTAACTAGTAACACCATTGATTGCTTCCTTACATCACAACCTATGACAGAAGATTGTTCTGTTCCAGGTGTGTATGGCTGTACAGACCCAACCGCTTTGAATTACAATCCTGATGCTACCATTGATGATGGATCTTGTATTTACATCGGTGTAGAAGAACAAGAGATTTCCTTCTTCACACTTTATCCAAATCCTGCAAAAGACAAAGTTGTTATCACTAACAATGGTGCTGCACCAGTTGCTGGAATCAGAATTATGGATAGCACAGGCAGATTGGTGATGAATGAGCAGATCGTTGTGATCGAAGGCAATAGTCATACACTCGATGTATCGACTCTTGCTCAAGGAAACTACGTGATTGAAATTCTTACAGAAAAGAATATTGAACATCACACAGTCATTATTCAGAAATAATTTTTGAAGAACGCTTTTAAAAGCCCCGGAATTCCGGGGCTTTTTTTTTGCATTAAACCCGAATCATGCAGTCGAAATCTATTACAGCGCTGAAATCCTTCAATGACGGGCACTTCCTCGATTTTCATTTTCACCGTATGAACGATACGCTTTCAAATAAAAATCTTGCGGTAGCGCCCGTCCTTTTTGGCTTTCAGCACTTCATAACGATACCGACTGCATGATCCGGGTTAAACCTTTTAGAATGATACGTGTCTCAAAGCTGAACTTCAAAAACAACTCCCATGAAAAAGAAGAATTTCTTTCTATTAACAATCCTTACCGGAATGGTATTGATGGTTACTTCTTGTAAAAAAGAACAGGCAACTGCAGGTGTAGATACACAGGACATATCCAATGAATCGATGTCTTCATTTGTAGAAAAAAATCTCATCACCGACGAAGACGCAGCAACGATGCGTGGTGGAGCTCCCGGATTGCAGAGCAATTGCAACTGGCAGGAACTACTTCCCGAATGTGCGATTGTAAATGTGAGTGCTGAAACGTATCCTCAAACTATTACAATAGATTATGGCAGTGGATGCACTCAAGGTGACATTACCAAGAGCGGAATGATTACCATCGTTCTTACAGATGATATGATAAATGTCGGAGCGGTACGCACTGTTACCTTTCAGAATTATCAGATCAACAATACTTCTATTGAAGGCAGTAGAACACTTACCAATACAGGTATTGATGAACTTGGCCATCCAATGTTTCATCGCGAAGTGAATACCACCATTACACGCAACAGCAATACAGTAACAAGAGTTGCCATTGAATCAGTGACATGGTTAAGTGGTTATGACACCGAAGAATGTGGCGATAATATTTTTTCAGTAACAGGTAGTGGTAGTATAACCAGACCAGATGGAATAACAAGAACGCGAACCATAGTTGTTCCATTGATTATTGATCGCATTTGCGGTTACATCACACAAGGTGTGATTGAAATACAAGGTCCTAATGGAAATGGAAGTATCGATTTCGGAGATGGATCATGTGATGATGAAGCACTTGTAACAAGACCGAATGGCAATACCCAGGTGATACATCTTCACCACCCATGATAGGGTTAGTGTTTGGGCAGAGGGCCGGCGAAAGCCGGCCTTCTTCATTTCAATATGTGGAGCAACTTAAAATGTCTGAATCCACTTTCAAGATCATCCAAGACACAAACTCCCTTTCACCAACATTCTTGAAAATTGGGTTAAAACAATTTAATTCTATAAAACAGAGGCAACACAACTGCTGCAATCGCCTATACATCACGCTTTTTGTAGTATAAAATTGCAGTAACTCTCTACTTTCACTATTCAGTGTTGAAATCTTCCCAACCATCTGGGCGACTCATGCAGGTCAACAAGGACTTTTGTACCAACCGCAAATGGAGTCATTTCCATTGCGGACTATGCTTTTGAAAAACTTGCTGCTAAACGGATTGACATGATCAACTCACTACGTATTACCCTTATTACCGCCTTATTTTCATTTATTGTTCAGCTTGCCGATGCACAGCTCACATTCTATGATCCGGTATCCGGGGCACCTACAACCAGTTACACATTAACACCATCCTTGTGTCAGGGTGCGAGTGTTGATCATTGTATTTCTGTGACCAGTGCTGGTTCAAGTCACAGCATCACTTCATTTTCCGGAAGCGCCGGAACAATTGTAATTGCGCCTCCATCCAATCCATTTCAACGGTGTTTTCGCTATACCGCGCCTTTTAGTTTTACCGGACCGAATACGGTGACTTTCACAGTAACCAATAATTTGGGCGAAATAGGTACGCTGCAGATTACCATCATTGTAGTGAATCCTAACACACCATTGAATGCGGGAGCAGATCAACAGTTGTGTTCACCAACCAATTTTACAACGCTGACAGCGGTGAGTCCCGACCCACTTGCAACAGGCTATTGGACAAAACTCACTGGCCCAGGTACCATCTCCGGTGGAACTGATTCACCAGCGATTCCAGGTGTGGATCAGCAAGGAGGTACAACAGTTAACGTGACAGGCTTACAACTTGGTTCAAACATTTTCATCTGGCATCAGGACTATCCCTGTGATCAGAACGTGGATGTAGTAACGATATATGTGTATAACGGAACTCCACCAGTAGCCGACGCCAACATTTGTTATCCGAGTACGGTGAGCCATCTTCCTGATACAGTAATTCTATGTGGAACGACTTCCTATACTCTTTGTGCGAATAATCCCGGTACTGCGGCTACAGGTACATGGACCATCTTCGGTGGATGTGGTACCATATTCAACATTAACAACGCCAATGCACCAGTAACCAACCTCTGTGCAGGTTGTAATAACTTTGAATGGAATATTGGTAATGGTCCTTGTCCTGGAGGAGAAACAAAAGACACACTTGTTATCTGTGTGTTTCCATCGGTACAACAAGCTATAGCCCCAGCTGATATTACACGATGTATTGGCACATTTACATCTGTGACGTTGGCGGGTAATGCTCTGATAGGAGCAAATACTGCACAATGGTCCTTTGTAAGTGGGCCCATTACCCCTACCATTTCATCACCGAACACTTCGTCCACCTCCATCACAGGATTATCACAGGCGGGGGTATATTGTTTCAATTATACCGTTACAAGCGGGCCTTGTGGAAGCACGACAGATCAAGTATGTATATATGTATACAATCCATCTTCACCCATCAATGCAGGTATAGATCAAACCATTTGTCTGCCCAATAATTCATCTACAATGGCAGCGACAACGCCGACATTTCCCGCATCAGGGGTTTGGTCTACTGTAGCAGGTACAGGATCTTTTGTTGATGGCGCATCACCAACATCAGTTGTGAACGGCTTGAGTGTTGGTGTGAACACATTCAGATGGACAGTTTCAAATGGAAACTGCGCCAACAATGGCAACTTTGATGAAATGACGATCACTGTTTTTCCAGTATCGCAACCGGCTGCCAATGCAGGCGTAGATCAAAATTTCAACTACAGTGGAACAGCTTTAACAACAACACTTGCTGGTAATTCTCCAACCGCACCTGGCACGGGTACATGGACTGTGAGTCCGGCAGGTCCGATTATTACCAACCCAGCCAGCGCAACATCTGGAGTAACGAATCTCACGCCAGGACAATACACATTCACATGGTGTTTGAATAATGGTTCATGTGATGCACCTGTTTGCGATCAAATGATCATCAATGTATTCAACTGCCAGCTATCCACAATCAATGCAGGTCCAGATCAGAATATGTGTTCACCGAACAATTCCGCAAACATGGCTGCTACACTGCCGGCTTTGCCAGCTACAGGTGCTTGGTCAATAATTACAGGTAATGGATCATTCTCATCTACCACCAACCAAAATGCAGTTGTGACGAATATTCCGATAGGAATAAATACTTATCGTTGGACTGTCAATAATGGAGGTTGCGGAACACTTTCGGACGACGTCATTGTAAATGTATTCGATAACACTGCAACCGTTTCTAATGCGGGAAACGATCAGGAATTCTGTGCGAATTCAGGATTAATCTCCACGGTAATGGCGGCCACAACACCGGTCTCACCAGCTACAGGCACATGGACCATACTTAATTCAGGATCGCTCACTCCGAATGACAGTCCATCAGCTTCAGTGACGAATTTACCTGTGGGTGCTCATGCTTTTGTGTGGACTGTCAATAATGGACCATGCGGTATTGCAAGAGATACGATGATCATCAATGTGTATGCTCCAGGACAGACTTCTGCCAATGCCGGTACAGATCAAGAACTTTGTTCAACCAATCCTAATACAACATTGTTGGCGAACAACCTGATCTCGCCTGCAACGGGACTATGGACAATAGTTTCCGGTGGAGGAACCATTGTTAATCCAACAAGTTCTGTCACTGCCCTTACCAATATTCCGATTGGACATCACGTATATCGCTGGACCATTGACAATGGTCCATGCACAACACCAGCCACTCTCAGCGATGATGTTGTTGTAGACGTGTTTGATGTAAATCTGAATACAACTTCTGCAGGACCAGACCAAGATATTTGTAGTAATATCACTTCCATCAACCTTACAGGAAGTTTGATTTCGATACCAGCGACAGGTTTATGGACAGTTAGTCCGGCTGGTCCGACATTCTCTAATGCGAGTATTAGTAATCCTACAGTATCGAATCTTACACCAGGAACAACATACACATTCACCTGGTCGGTTGACAATGGACCATGCAGCAATACATCTGATGCCTTGGTATTGGATTATTTCAACAACAACCAACTTGCTGCGAACGCAGGTCCGGATATAGAAATATGTCAACCACAAAGTTCAATAACCATGGCAGCCAATGCTGCCGATAGTCCTGCAATAGGTACATGGACACTCATCAATGGTCCAAATACACCAATTTTTACTGCAGACAATCCAACCACAACTGTAAGCAATCTCATTACAGGTACATACACATTCCGTTGGACGATAGACAATGGGGCATGTAGTCCGACATTGACGTTCGATGAAATGACGATAGAAGTATTTGATGACGAACAATTGGAAGCTGATGCAGGAGCTGATATTGAATTGTGTGAACCTGTTTTAGAAACCACATTAACCGCGAATGCACTGATCTCTCCAGCAACAGGTTTATGGACACAAATCAGTGGTCCGAACACAGCGGGTATCAATAACCCGAACTTGGAACAAGTAGAGTTAAGCGGACTTATAGTTGGTTGTTATGTATTTCGTTGGACTGTAACCAATGGCGCTTGTACACCACCATCCACATTTGATGATGTTCAAGTTTGTGTATTTGATGATAGTCAGACAGAAGCGAATGCAGGTCTGGATCAAATCATTTGTACACCACTGACTACAACAACACTTGCTGCGAATACAATCATCTCACCGGCAGTAGGTACATGGACTGTGATCAGCAGTCCAAACACTCCAACATTCAGTTCTAACAACGCAAACGATGCTACCCTTAGCAATTTGATTGTTGGAACCTATGTATTGGAATGGTGTGTCGACAATGGTAATTGTTTTAATGCCAACACATGCGATCAAGTAACCATTGAAGTCTTTTTCACCGACGCTCCTGTTGCAAATGCAGGAGTAAATCAATCAATATGTACGCCACAGGACGCCGTATTCATGGATGGCAATGATCCAGTTGGACCTGCAACGGGAACATGGACATTGGTATCTGGCGGAGGTGCGATTGTCGATCCATCTAATCCTGATACAGAAATTACCAATATTCCTGTTGGAACAAGTTGCTTTCAATGGTCCATTGATAATGGTGGATGTGGTGCAGGTACTACATTCGATCTCGTGTGTGTAGACGTATACCCAAGTAACCAACCATTGGCAGATGCCGGAGTAGATCAGGATATGTGTACACCACAATCTACAACCAATTTCGAAGGAAATACACCCATTGCTCCTGCAACAGGCTTCTGGGCACAAATCAGCGGACCAACGACTGCAACAATTGCTAATGCTTCCGATCCAGAATCAAGTGTATCAGGACTTGATGTGGGATGTTATGAATTCGTTTGGACTATAGACAATGGTTCTTGTGCCAATCCGATTTCTACCGACACAGTACTTGTTTGTGTTTATAATAGTGGATTTCCACCTTCCAATGCCGGTCTTGATCAGGAATTATGTTGGCCAACATCCAGCACAGTAATGGATGCGGATGGTGCGATATCGCCTGGTGAAGGAACTTGGAATCAAATTAGTGGACCGACAACAGTGACATTTAGTAATCTGAATGACTCACTTGCCGGTATTTCAAATCTTGCAATTGGTATCTACGAATTCGAATGGAGCCTCAATTATTCGGCATGCGGATCAGAAGCAGATGCAGTTACCATCACTGTATATAGTGATCAACAACTTCCATCATCTGCAGGTGCAGATCAATATCTCTGTACACCGACAAGTAGCGCTGAATTGAGCGCTAACTCGGTGATTCCACCAGGCTTCGGAACATGGACGTCATTGACCCCACAAGCGGATTTTGAAGACGATAATGATCCAAATACTACAGTATTCAATCTTGCTCAGGGTATCGACACATTGATCTGGACCATTTACAATGGACCATGTCTTGCGACAGAATTCACTGTTGATTCAGTATTCATTTTCCTCAACGACGTGAATCAGCCTGATGCTGATGCAGGTCTTGATCAGGAATGGTGTACTCCTCACAACTTTGCTTCGTTGGTCGGCAATAATCCAATTGCTCCGGCATTCGGTACGTGGACGACAACTGGATCAGCTACGATCAGTAATCCAACAGGACCCGCTACCGATGTGAGCAACCTTGTACTTGGCACCAATACGTTCTGCTGGACGATAGACAACGGAGCATGTGATCCTCCAACAACTACAGATTGTGTGGATATCATCATGTTTCCAGAAGATCAATTACCAGCAGATGCAGGACCGGATCAAGACGTTTGCGGGACAATTACCAATTGTACAACACTTGCCGGTAATAGCATAATATCACCAGCACAAGGAACATGGCAACAAATCAGCGGACTCACTTCCGTCACCTTTGATGACTCACACAATCCGAATGCAGAGGTATGCGGAATGATTCCTGGTGTTTACGTATTGCAATGGTGTATAGAAAACGGACCATGTGGAGAGGTCACTTGCGATCAAATGACCATTACCATTTACGACAACAGCACAGAGCCAGCTTCCGTTGGAGATGATATTGAAATGTGTACTCCAGAGAATAGTGCTCAGATGAATGCAAGTATTGCGAATCTGCCAGGCTTTGGAGTATGGACTGTAGTTAGTGGAAGTGGCAACATTGAGGATACCGACAATCCAGCAACGATCATCAGTGATCTTCCAATAGGCACCAATGAATTCAGTTGGTGTATTTCGAATGGCGTTTGTCCAAATGCATCGACATGTGATACTATTCAAATAGATGTATTCGATCAGTTTGCGCCGATTGCATTTGCAGGCGATGATCAGGACTGGTGTGATCCAGTCACCAGTATATTCATGACTGCCACCGAACCTGCAGCTCCGGGTGTTGGCACATGGACAGAGATCGGTGGATTAACGAGTATTGTCGACATGAACGATCCGCTTACTGAAATAACTGGTTTCGGTGTTGGTGAATACACCTTCCTGTGGACTGTGTATAATGGACCATGCGAATCGACGAATACGACAGATTTTGTCACTATTAATATTTTCAATCATGATCAACCTGCGTCTGATGTAGGAGAAGACGTCGAATTCTGCACACCTCAAAACAGCGTGCAGATGAGCGCAACCCAGCCTATTTTCCCTGCAACAGGATATTGGAGCATTATTGGAGCAAGTGTAGGCAACATTGAGAACATCAATTCGGCCACAACACTTATCGAAGGTTTGGTACCTGGTATACAACAATTCAGTTGGACCATAACAAACGGTCCTTGCGTACCACCAATTACATCCGATACCATTTCGATACATGTGTTCGATTCAAGCCTTCCTGATGCCAATGCAGGAGTAAATGATTCACTCTGTGCACCATTTGATCTATCTCCAATTTGCACCACGCTAAATGGATCAATTCTATCAGGTGCTGCAACCGGATTATGGACACAAATCGCTGGACCATCCATTGCAACTTTCGACAATACAACCACAAGCATCACGGGAATCTGTGATTTGATAGTTGGTACCTATTCATTCGAATGGACTATAGATAATGGACCATGTGGTACCACATCTGATACAGTGCTTGTCGTGATCAATGATCCGAACATCAGTCAGCCATCAGCTGGCCCAGATGCATTCTACTGCACACCAACAAGCACACACTTCATGAGTGCGTCTTCGCCGAGTGCGCCATCCTATGGTTATTGGCAGAGTATTACACCGAATGTGATCGTTGTTAATCCCGGCGATCCAAATACTGAAATCACCAACTTAACCGTTGGTCAGCATATCTTCTTATGGCGCTTCAATAATGGTGCGTGTGGAACTTCATCATTTGATGATGTATCCGTATTCGTTTATGACGAGTTCAATCCTCCAGCAGATGCAGGACTAGATCAAGAAATCTGTTTGCCGTTGACAGAAGTCACCATGAACGCTTCTTTCTCATTTTATCCAGCAGTTGGACAATGGAGCATTCTCGATGGATGTGGATCAATAGCAATTGCCGACGTAAACAATCCACTTTCACAAGTTACTGGTCTGTGCCTTGGCACGCAATGTTTCCTTTGGAATGTCGATAATGGACCGTGTCCAGTAGGATTTACACAAGACACCATTTGTGTGCGCGTATTTGATCCAGGTATTACTGTTGAAGCTGGTCCAGATCAGTCGATTTGCACACCAGTCAATTCCGTTGTTATGGATGCAACGGTGCCACAGGATCCTAACTATGGTACCTGGACGTTGATTTCAGGTGGTGGTACGATCGTAACACAAGGTGATCCAGTAACCGTGATAGATGACTTACCAGTCGGAATCAATTGTTTCAATTGGGAATTGTATAACGGTAATTGCGAAAATGGTTTGCCTTCTGACAACTTGTGCATCTATGTATACGATCAAGGACAACCAGCGGCAAATGCAGGTCTCGATATTGAATTGTGTTATCCGGACACCACAACAACACTCAGTGGTAACTCGCCAATATTACCAGCAATCGGACATTGGGATTTGATTTCCGGAACGGCCAACATCGATTCTCCAACAGCAAGCATAACCAATGTATCTGGACTGACCGTTGGAAATCACGTATTCACATGGACCATCGATAACGGACCATGCGAAAACGCAATTACTGTCGACACAATTGTCGTACATGTCTTTCCTGACAATCCGCAAGTTGCATTGGCGGGTAGTGATCAACAACTTTGCACACCAGATTCTTCAGTGACATTGACAGCGCTTATGCCGGCAGTCCCTTCCACGGCCACGTGGGTGCCTATCTCACTTGGCGGAACAATCAGCAATGAAAATGATCCGTCAGCAGTCCTCAACTTTTTGACTGCAGGTGTCCACACCCTTGAATGGCACGTGTACAATGGACCTTGCAATCCTGAAAGCGTAGATGCTGTAAGCATATTTGTATATGATGCTACTGCACCTCTTGCGAATGCAGGCCCTGATCAGGAAATCTGCGCACCACAAGATACTGTTGAGATGGATGGAAGTTCAATCACTTATCCTGGTTCAGGAGAATGGACATTTGGCAATACAACCGGAACACCATTCTTCACTGATCCTAACGATTCTACAACTACAGTAACGAATCTTTCCATTGGTATTTCAGAAATCATCTGGACATTTGATAATGGCGCATGTGGTATTTCAAATGATACCATGTACGTTTCTGTATTTGATCCATCGTCACCTTCGGCGACTGCGAATAGCGATAGTCTGTTTTGTGATCCACCTGCATGTGTAGATCTGATAGGCTCTTCTACTTTACCTCCGGCGTATGGCTGGTGGGAACAAATAGCCGGGGATATTGCTTCAGACATTGGAGACAGCACAGCAAATGTGACCACCGCTTGTGGTCTGGCTTTGAATGAATCAGCCTTTGTGTGGAATGTTTACAATGGCGCTTGTGCGAACAGCATGACCACAGATACAGTTTGGTTCTATATCTACGACTCACAAGTAGCCGTTGCTGATGCAGGTAAAGACAGCACATTCTGCGGTGAACAAGTATCATTTACATTAGAAGGTAGTCAACTCGTAGGTACAGTCACAGGGCTTGCTTCAGGAGTATGGACTGGTGGTGGAGGTACCATTGTCAATCCGGAAACATCATCAGCAACTGTCACGGATATGCCTGTTGGTGTTAATTGTTATACATGGACAGTAGACAATGGAGCTTGCGGTACATCATCTGATGAAGTGTGCATCACCGTTTACGATCCGTTGCAGGAAGTTGCTTATGCTGGTGAAGGTTCCATTATTTGTGAAGGCGATTTTGTCTCGTTCAATCTGAATGCGAACGAAGCCATAGCGCCTGCCACTGGACTTTGGACCGTGAGCGGAGGGCCAGCAGATATCGAAGATCCTCAACTTAATGATGCATTGGTGACCTATCTCGGTCAAATCACCGTGCCACTTATGAGTGTATTTGATACATTGGTTTGGACCATTGATAACGGCGTCTGTGGAAGCACTTCGGATACCATCATGTTCGAACTCCAGGATTGTGAAACAGTGAAAGTGCCGGATGCATTTTCACCGAATGGTGATGGAGTGAATGATGTGTTCTTTATCTCGAACCTTCAGCATTATCCACAAAACAATATACAGATATTCAATAGATGGGGTGCGCTTGTTTATTCTGCCTCGCCTTACAAAGGTGATTGGGATGGAACATCACAAGCGCCGGGAACAATTGGAGAAACACTTCCTGTATCAACATACTACTATGTACTCAATATAGGTTCAGAGTATGAAGAAGTATCGAATGGAGTATTCACCGGATTTGTATATCTGAAACGCTAAACACCAGGAATCATGAAAAAGTCAATTCAATATTTCACACAAAACCAAATGATGAGAATTTATCTCGTGATGGTTCCTGTGCTTTTGTTCTGTCAGTCCATGATGGCACAACAAGATCCGATGTATACCATGTACATGTTCAACACGCTTTCGGTAAATCCTGCATATGCCGGAAGTGCTGACAGGCTAAGTGCCGTGGCATTGCATCGCTCACAGTGGGTCAATTTCAAAGGATCGCCTACTACACAAACATTCACGATGCATTCACCACTGAAAAAAGAAAACATCAGCATAGGTGGTAGTGTTGTAAACGATGCACATGGACCCGTAAAACAAACCGGCTTTTATCTGGATGCTTCGTATCGCATCTTTATGGGTTCAAGAAGACTGGCATTCGGGTTGAAAGCGGGGACAAATTTGTTTAGTGCGAATTTGATGGATTTGAATCCATATGATGAAAACGACAACACATTCAACACCAACATTCAAAGTAAAATGCTTCCGAACTTTGGATTCGGTGTGATGTATTACAGCAAAAGATTCTATGTTGGTGCATCTGTACCCAAGTTGCTGCAGAATAAACTCATTGATGGTGAGATCCCGGACTTCGTCAACAATCAGGAAAAAAACCATGGCTTTTTGATTGCTGGGGCCGTATTTGATTTGAGCTATTATACCAAATTCAAACCAACCATTTTATTGAAAGCCGTGAATGGTGCACCACTTGGTGCAGAAGTCACAGCTCAGTTTTTGTTTTACGAAAAACTATGGGCTGGCTTGATGTACAGGTGGCAGGATGCTGCGGGTGTACTTCTGCAGTATGAAATCAACAATCGTTTTAAGATCGGATATGCTTATGACTACACATTGTCCGACATCAGAAAATACAGTGATGGATCACACGAAGTGATGCTCGGCTTTGATTTGATCAAAGGATTTCCGGGCGATGTTTCACCAAGGTATTTCTAAACTCAACCACTTCACGCGAAGACATGAATAAAAGAATACATCAGTTGATTGCCACGGCCGCCTTCATCATCATGGCGACAAACGCGCAATCACAAAAAGCAAAAATCAAACTTGCGGAAAACTTTTTCCAGTCTTATGATTATAAGATGGCTGGCAATATTTACCGCGACGTACTTGCTACTGCGAAATACGCCAATGACACCACGGCATTAAGAAGAGCTGCAGAATGTGACATCAAGATTGGCAACATGGTTTCGGCAGAAGGCTACTTCAAACAATTGATCAAGTTAGGTGTTGCCAAACTTGATGATTTACGCGGCCTTGCAGAAGTGTTGAAATATCAGAGGAAATACACAGAAGCACTGCAGGTGTATCAAGACATTCTGGCTAAATATCCAAATGATGATGTAGCCAAAAGATATGCAGAACAAAGCGATTATCCCAATTCCATTATGAGGGATTCTGCTGTTTACACCATCAAAAATTCAGCGATTAATTCTTCGTCGAGTGATTTTGCACCAAGCTTTTTCATCAACGATAAACTCATCTTCAGTTCTGCAAGAGGCAATCTCGCAAAAGACCAACGTATTTATTCCCGAACCCAACAACCCTATCTGAACGTATATCAGGCATCGATAGGCGCAGAAAAAAACCTCAATGGTGCTGATATGATCAAAGGTGTGATCAATTCAAGGTACCATGAAGGAACCTTTGCTTACAGCCCAGGTTCCAATACACTATTTCTGACCAGAAATAATTTCTATAGTGGAACAGTAGAAAAATCGTCCACTGGAAAAGTGAATCTAGGAATTTACTTTTCAAAATACAATGCCACGGAACAAACGTGGAGCGACCTCGATAAATTCCCTTTCAACAATAAAGAATACAACGTTGGTCATCCATCGCTTGCTCCATCAGGAAACAGATTGTATTTTGTAAGTGATATGCCAGGAGGTAAAGGCGGCACAGACATTTATTACTGCGACAAACAAGGAGAATCATGGGGTAGTCCACAAAATGCTGGCGAAAAAATCAATACCTCTGTGGATGAAATGTTTCCATTTATGGCAGGAGACAGCTTGATGTATTTTTCATCCAACGGACATGTTAGTTTAGGTGGTCTGGATGTGTACTACACCAACCCATTCGATGCTAAACCAGTTGCCAATGCCGGATATCCTCTGAACACGCATTCAGATGATTTCAGTTTGATCTGTTATGCAGATGAAATCAATGGGTTCTATTGCAGCAATCGTACAAAGGGACAAGGAGATGACGATATCTATGAGTATATACTTGAGCCTGTTGATACGCTTTTGGTATCTGGTGTTGTGACTGATGCTGAAACCATGTTGCCATTGGCCAATGTTGCCATCACGGTACCCACTGATGATGGAAGTCTGATACAAGTCATGACAGATGCTCAAGGAAGATATCTGATCAAAGCACCATACAAAAAAGAAGTTACCATTGAAGGTAATCTTAAGAACTATCAACCCGGGAAAGCATCTGGCCGAGCTAATCCCCGCTCTGCATACCTCGAAGATGTCAATTTGAAACTTCAGAAAATTGATTACATGGTCAATGGTCGAGTGTACTATGATGACAACAACGCTGGAGCAGAAGGAGCTATGGTGAAATTATTTGAGATTACGGGTGCTGACACCACATTTATCGATTCAGTGATTATTGGCAAAACAGGCAATTATCAATTTAACCTGAATAAAGTACGTAGATACTTACTTGTCGCAACGAAAGAGGAGTATGCTCGACAGACACATGGTTTCGAAACCAATGATCCAGTCAATAAAATTCATACACACGATTTCAAGCTCTTCAAAGCGAAAGTTGGTGAAGTGGTGCGACTCGACAATATCTACTACGACTACAAAAAATGGGATATCCGTCCAGATGCTGCCAAAGAATTGGACAAACTCGTTCAGATCATGAAGGACAATCCTACCATGAAGATTGAGCTTGGTTCACACTCTGATGCTCGTGGTAGCGATCAATACAACCTGGATCTTTCTGACAAACGAGCAAAGTCAGCGGCGAATTACATCATCTCACAAGGAATTGTTTCCGATAGATTGTATGGTAAAGGCTATGGAGAAAAAATGATTCTCAATCATTGTAAAAATGATGTTCAATGTTCAGAAGAAGAACACCAATTCAATCGAAGAACAGAATTTAAGATTACCGCATTTTAATCCGGTATTCTTTCGGGTAGTAATTGTTTACCCGATTTGATAATGACTTAACCCATCCCAACGGATGGGTTTTGTATTTTACCACTACCCATCCCGCATGTGAAAATGGTTGTATGCTCTCCCCTCTTAAAAATTGCAATGCTTCATCCTCATTCAATTCCTCTTCGTGTATCGAAGGATGTCTCAAAGGCGACAATGCTAGAGCATGTGCAGGAATCAGTTCGTTGCGCACCAACCGACCTACTTCAATGCCCGGCATGGTAAAATATATTCCTGATGCCCACGAATTGAGTGTATCAGCATCAACACTTGACGCGTAAATAGATTGATCTGGTGCTACCGTTAGATGGCAATCACCATCGACCCAGGAATTCAGGATCTCCTTTTCCTGGCGGTTAATAGCACGAAAAACACGAACAGGCCTTTGCTTATTACGCGTTGATGTAATCGACTTTTTTCGGAATACACTTATAAAAAAACCTTCGCCAGGGATACGATGTGGCAAAAATTGATACGCTTGATATCCATTTTCTTCGATGATTCGAATATTCCATGAAGGATCAATTCCAATCGAAACACTTTCCCATTGCCCGGATTCCATCAAAGTTCTGCATTGTTGTTCATTCTCTTCAATTGCAAAAGTGCAGGTACTGTAAATGAGTATTCCACCTTCACGAATAATGGGAGCAACATCATTTAAAATATCAGTTTGTCTTCTGCCACAGGCAGCCGCAGCATGTTCATTCCATTCGCTTCTGGATTCATGATCCTTGCGAAACATTCCTTCACCACTGCATGGTGCATCGACCAATACCAAATCAAAATCAATTCCGGCAGTACTCCATTTTTCCGAAGAAGTCTGAGACACCAACGTATTGGTAGCTGACCACTTCTGCAGATTCTCACACAAAATGCTATTGCGTGTCTTGTTCACTTCATTGCTAATCACCAAGCCATCATTTCCGATGAATGATGAAAGGATGAGTGATTTTCCGCCAGGCGATGCGCATAAATCCAATGCAACGATGCTCCTTTTTTCATTCCAGATCGAATACAGAACATGATTCAAAAACATAGAAGAACTTTCCTGCGGATAATAACAACCCGCATGAAAAAGCGGATCTAAAGTGAATGAAGGTCTTTCAGCAAGTATAAAACCACGATCAAACCAAGGTACATTTTCACCAGATAAACCGACATGAACAGATTTCAATGGATGCAGATGAATACTGGTCCTCGGCTGGCCATCCAAAGCAGTGAGCAATTCCTTACCGTCATCGGGAAATTGATGTAAAATTCGATCGACGAATGACTGGGGTAATTTTTCCATCCGCCACAAACATAATCGACATCATGAAAAGTAATGACCCATCTTGAGAACTCAGGCCATCTATAAAGCGACCATCAAAACTACTCCTTCTCTTCCAACCACTTTGGAACTTTCTTTTTCGGTTTATCAGGAACGATTGGGTCTTCTTTCTTTGGCGCTTTCTTATTGTCTGGAGTTTGATCACCAGTGTCATTCTTCACTGGTTGATCATTGTCTTCCCATTCTAAACTGATGGTACTTCCACCCGGTGCTGTTTCCTGTTTGTAACTGCCCACGTTTTTATCCTTCTTAAACAAACCCAATTCCTCCTTCAGCAAGGCTTTCACATTCGCCTTTTCCGCTTCGATATCTTCCTTGCGCACCTCTTTCGCAAGTTCTCTATCCATCGCAAAAACGGGATTCTCTGTGGTTCCTTTCATTGATATATAGAGGCGCTTTCCCAAACCGTCATCGGATTCCTGCCATTCCTTTTCCTTTCTTACCAAAACATCCCGAAGGTTAAATCCGATGGCGTAATCTATTTGATTATCGAAAGTGTGTTTTCCTTTCGCGGTAATATCCAAAGCACTACTGTGAATGTCCATCATCGGAATGGTGATCAACCGATCTCGAATTTCAATGACGTTTTCCAGTTTTGAAAATGAAATGTCTTTCATCCTTTCCGCAAACTTGTCCTCATTCACAAAAGGAGCGATCAACTTATTTTCTCGTATGTATTGTGCAATATCTTGTAATGATTCCAATCCAATCAATTCACCATTGGTAATTGAAATATCAATCACACTTTCCACTTTGTCCATCACAACATCGAGAGAAGTGGTAATGGGAGTTCTGAACTGCACCGTAGCATTGGCGGTACCACGCAAGTGTTTATCCTGGATAAAATCCTGATCAAAGTTTTCGAATTCAGTGAAAAGTTTGTTGATGTTGATGCTTTGCAAAGAGGCCAGACAATTGAGTCGATAGAGATCCGCCGATGTTCTGTTCATCACAATTTGCGCGGAAAATTCGCCATCAGCAGTTTTGAAAGCAACAGGATCAATAGTCAAGACACCCAGATCCAATTTAGCATCGCCGCGCACCTGTGTAGCTTCAAATTTGCGAAAGACGAATTTATCGACCTTGCAATTCAAATCAAAATCGATTCTCATTGGAAGTTCGAATAAATACTGATTGGAAGAAGAAGAACCAGAATTGGTTTCAACAAGATTGGTAAAATCAATCAACTTGCTTCGCAGTTGTGCATCCAACTGCAAGTGTTCTACATCACTGGATAAAAAAGGAATGAGATTATTCAAAGAACCATTGATTGCAAAATCACTTCCATTCACATGACCACTTAAACTTCTGATCAGCACATTGCGGCGATCAAAATCAGCTTCCGCATAAAGTTGATCAAATACACGATTTGAATTTTTTAAACGAACCACGCCATTCTGTAGCGTTGCAGATCCCGACGTAAGCAATGAGCGCCAGTTGTAAGAAGAATCCGACTCTACATAATCCAGTTTACCATTTATAGCGGTGTTAATCGATAAACTTCCTTGAAATATTTCGAGGGTATCCAATGAGAAAAAATTTCTAAGTGCCGCGAGATCAATTGAAGCTCCAAGTTGTAAATCAAATTCCGGTTGATGCAAATTCTTCAAGGTTCCATTCAAGGAAATCAACCCCTCGTGCAGGTTTGCTTGTGCCTGACTAATTTTTAACTGATCTCCGCTTTTTCCTCTTTCATAACGAATATCAAAACTCAAGTTTTGCAATGATGTACCGGATTCACGATGTTTGAATTTACCATCGTGCATCACAGTGTGTACCTCAACAAATGGGGTGTTTTTCCCAGAAGTTTTCCTTTGATTGAAAATATCGAGTGATACTTCACCGGATGGGCGTAATCCGCCATCGACTCCTTTTGGCTCTTAGGTAAAACAGAAATGAGTTCATCGAGATCAACATCATCACCTTGAATGGTGAGGTCAACAGATGAATCGTCTGATGTATTCACAAAGCCACTTAAGAGAAAATGGATCTTTTCAATGTCCACTTCACATTTCTCAAAACTGTACAAACTCCTTTCTGTATCGGCATTTAGACTCGCTTCAATTTCAAGTCTGCGATTTACGGTGTAGTCTTCTTCCCCGTTGATGAGTTGATACAATTGTCCACTTAGCTCCGCATCCACCGTAAACTGCTTACTACTGAAATTTCCAACTCCACTGGCTTCATCAGCGCTATAGTCCATAAAGAACTGCGCTTTATTGTCTTCGTAAAGTACACGTGTTTGAGACAATTTAATTTTTTCCAATTCCAATTGAACCTGACTGGTGTCGCCATCATCGGTTTTCCAAAAATGCCAATTGTCTTCTCCCTTCTTATTTTTTTCCAACTGACAAATGGCTTCATTGATATCGATCGAATGAACCTGATAATTGCCTCTGATTAAGTCCATCAGACTAAATTCCAAAAAGACTTTGCGGGCAAAAAAGAGTGTGTCCTTTTCCGCGAATGTTTCCTCCACATAGACATCTTCAAGTTGCAAAGCCGCATTGGGGAATGTTTCCCAGAAAGACAATTCAATTTTTCCTATAGCAACTTCGGTAGTAAACGCTGATTTTGACTTCTCAAATGCGTAAGCCACAACATCATCCTCATAATACCGAACAACAATAAACAATGCCAACGCGATCAGTGCGATCAGGCTGAGCAGAATCACCAATATTCGTTTGAGGACTTTCACGTATCGTGCATTTCAGGGCTGTGGTGAAAGTAGAACACGAAATCCGTAGGAAAATTTCATGTCAGATTGAATTCTGACATGCGTATGTGAATGAACTCAGGACTTTATCCGGCGAAATTTGTCCTTTCTCTGAAAAGCCCGACTGCGAAGCATTCTGTCAAATTCCCGGGAAGTCGGATCAACCAGCATGTATTCTTTGGTGGTTTCCGGATCCTGCACCATGACCGTTTTTGTCACGCGTGACAGTGAATTCTTGTTTTTTTCGCCTTCAATATTGAACCAATAAATATCGAATCCTTTTTTGCCGCGCGGACGCAATGCGGCTACTGTCCAGCGATCGCGCTTGCGCTGGTTGACGATATAGTACTTTCCATACTTGCGCATGATGTTGTCTTCATTCAGGATAAATCTCTCGTCCTTCACGCTATCCCGATAAATGACCAATGTGTCTTTGATATCCGATTCAGAAACAAAAGTGCCCACACACTCCTCGGGAAATGTTGTCAAATTGGCTGTGTCATGAGGCATCGGTTGACGAAATCCAAGTTCCTCGCAAGAGGTGAGCATTAAGCTTACGGCGATGAAAAAATAAATGAGGTTGTGTTTCATGATATTCAACTTTGTTATTCCACTTTCATCATGGCATTGCTTGCAAAACGCCGAACGAGAAGGCGAACAAGGGTAGCAGAAAAAAGCGAACCCATCAACACCACTGTAAGCAGAATACCTACCACGTCTATCGCATGAATGCTCACAGGATAGGCATCGACCATCGCACCTTCCAATCCAATCAAACCAAATTTCAATTGTGCGTAACACAATCCCAGTCCCAGAATCAAACCCAATACCGCACCGATGAGATTGATGAGGATTCCTTCGTAGACAAAAATCCGTTCCACACCTGATGCATCAATTCCCATGCTGTTTAAAGTAAAAATGTCTTTTTTCTTCTCAATGATGAGCATGGTGAGAGAAGCGATGATATTGAAACAGGCGATCAACAAGATAAACAACAAGATCAGGAATGTCGCCCACTTTTCTGATGCATTCGTTTTATAGACCAACGCATTTTTTTCATATCGCGTTTCAATTTTCAGCCCTTGAGGTAAGATACTACTCAGTTTTGTTTTCACCGCTTCTGATTCATCATCATTCTCAAGAAAAATTTCAATGGAAGAAATATCGTTTTCCATTTCAAACAATTTTCTAGCGAATGCCAGTGGAACAATTACGTATTTGCCATCAAGTTCTGCATTCACGGAAAAGATTCCACTCACATTAATGGCTTCTCGATTGAATGCATTTTCCTTATAACGTGAGAGTTTTCTTCCGCGTATCGGCGCATTCACATTCATCACCGTTGGTGCATAGTCGTAGAGCGGCATATACAATTCACTGCGAACGCCCAAACCAACAACGGCATAGAAATAATTTTTGTCTTCCAGCAAAAAATCACCTTCATAAACCATACTATCGATGGGGGAAAGGCTGAGGTAATTTTCGTCGACACCTTTTACTGTGGCCACGGCATTATGATCAACATATGTCAACCATGCATCTTCTTCAATCACACGACTCACACCGCGAATTCCTCCGAGGTTCATGATGGCCTGATCAGTCAGGAGTGAATCTGGAAATGACTTTCCTTCTGAAGGAATGATTGTAAGCGGAGTATCAAAATTGGCAAAAAGATCCTTCACCAATTCATCAATACCGTTGAATGCACTCAACACACAAATCATGGCTGCCGTGATAAATGCAACGACCAACATGGAAATGGTTGATATCAGATTGATGATACCCCGCGATTTTTTCGCAAACAGGTGACGACGTGCTATGAAAAAAGAAACATCCACGAAAAGGCTTATTTCCCCTTGAGCAATTTGTCGATTTCTTCGAAATAATCGAGCGAATCATCGATGAAAAAACTCAATTCCGGAATCTTCCGAATTTGTTTTCCAACTCTTTCGCCCAAAAGCCTTCTGATCTGATGATTCTTTTCATTGACCAAAGCAAGTCCTTCCTCCTTTTTATTCGTAGGAAAAAAACTCAGATAAGCTTTGGCAACGCCCATATCGGGAGAAACGCGAACGATGGTGACGGTCACCATCATTCCGCCGAACATGGAATTCATGTTTTGCTGAAAGATGATGGCTAGCTCGCGTTTGATCAGCGAGCCGATTTTTTCGAGTCTGACACTGGACATGGCACAAAAGTAAGCCTGTCTGAAGGTTTACCTGCCAATCACATTTTATTTGCAGCATGAATGATGTACAAATCAGGCGAGGTCTACCTGGCGACATTCCCCAGACACTCCAATTGGTGCGGGAACTGGCATTGTTTGAGCGGGCACCGCAGGAAGTGACCAATACGGAAGCCATGATGCTTGAAGATGGTTTTGGTCCAAATCCGGTATTCGGTTTGTTCGTGGCAGAGTCTGAAGGAAAAATCGTGGGCATCGCGATTCATTATGTACGTTACTCCACCTGGAAAGGAAAAATGCTTTACCTCGAAGATATTGTGGTTACCGAGAACCAACGTGGAAATGGAATCGGGCATCTGCTCTTCGAAGCATGTATGGATTATGCCATTGAAAAAAATTATGAAGGCATGATTTGGCAAGTCCTGGACTGGAATAAGGATGCCATCCGCTTTTACAAAAAATATGAAGCCGTGCTTGATCCGGAGTGGGTCAATGGCAAGCTGTCGCGCAGTATGATGCTCGATTGGAAAAATAAAACGACAATGAAGTGAAGCATGGACGATGTAATTTCGTTCACAGAAATACTATGGCGCAAGACAATCATCAAATCCGCGTTTTCAAATTCGGTGGTGCATCCGTAAAAGATGCAGCAGCAGTGCGCAATGTCGCATCGATCCTGCGAAAATACTCAGGTGAAAAAATCGTGGTGGTGATCAGCGCCATGGGCAAAACCACCAACGCACTTGAAGTCATTCATCAGGCGCGCTTTCATGGAAATGACTACAAACAAGATGTTGCAGCATTGAAGGCATTCCATGTAAGCATTGCCAAAGACCTTGGTCTCGAAGGTGATGAAAAGTTGAAATCACTTTATGATCAATTTGATCATTTCGATGAAGTATTGGCCAGTCCATGTTCCAGACAGTTCGATATGGAATACGATCAATTGGTTTGTTATGGTGAATTGTTTTCTACTGCGCTGGTACACTCATTTTTACATCAGGAAAAAATGTCAACGCACTGGCTTGATGTTCGCCAAATCATCCGCACCGACAATAGATTTCGTGATGCAAGAATCAACTGGGAACACAGCACCGCCAATATCGGACAGTTGCTCCATGCTTTCGAAAAAAAGGACATTGTCGTTGTGCAGGGATTTATCGGTTCCACTTCTGTAGGACTTTCCACAACACTTGGCCGCGAAGGTTCCGATTTCACCGCAGCCATCATGGCTTATTTGCTCAATGCGCAAGACGTCACTATTTGGAAGGATGTACCAGGTATGCTCAATGCAGATCCAAAATGGTTCAAAGACACTGTGAAATTGGATAAAATATCATTTCGCGAAGCCATCGAGCTGGCGTATTACGGAGCAAGTGTTATTCACCCGAAAACAATCAAACCACTCCAGAATAAAAACATTCCTCTTTACATCAAATCGTTTATCCAACCCGACGCTGAAGGCAGTGTGATTCAGGAAAGCATGGACCAAGATCATTTGGTGCCAAGCTATATTTTTAAGGCGAATCAAGTTCTCATTTCCATCACGCCAAAAGACTTCAGTTTTATCGTTGAAGATAACCTGAAAGAAATTTTCGATCTTCTGGCGCAACTTGGAATTCGCATTAGTCTGATGGAAAATTCAGCCATCAGTTTTTCCATTTGTACCGATAAAGATTCTTATAAGCTCGAGAGTCTTTTTGATGCCTTGCGGCAGAGTTATCAGGTGCGATATAACGAAGATCTTACCCTCATCACAGTGCGGCACTGGGACGACAAAACCCTGCAGATGCTGACATCAGGCAAAGAAGTATTGTTGGAACAACGGAGCCGGCAAACGGTGAGGATGGTGGTAAGGTGATTATTCTGTTGAGGCAGAAAGCACCAACATGAATTGTTTCGCGCAGGGATTACAGGTACACTGATTTTTCTTTCGTGTTCTTTGCGTGAAATTTCTTTGTGAATTTTGGTGGTTTCAAAAATGTTTGACTTGAAGACCGTATTCGTCGGAAACACTTCATTCCAGATTGACAACTTTGTTGGGACTTCTTGGAATTTTCTCAAAGGCCGTCAGCACCAACATAAGGTATTTCGCAAAGCGAATATGTGTGTTCTGAATTTTCTCCTTCATTCTTTTTGCCTTGATGCAAAAAGAAGCAAAAAAATCAAGGCTATTGAGTAAATCCTTGAAATCCTCAACATCTCCGGGCAGACCAATCGGAACACCTCCTTCATTCAAAAATGAATCAACCGATGCCCTTCGCGGAAACTAAGGTGGTCATTTTTGAATTCAGTCGTCAAACACCCTATTGCTCTTTTGCCCTGCGATGTTGGGATTTCTAAGGATTTTCTCAAAGGCCGGTCCGCGTACGAAAGGATTAATCCAAGATAAGTTTTTCGATTTTCTTTTGTGGATTCAGTGCGGGCGGTGCGCAAAAGTGATTTGCTAAAGGTTTGAGATCCCGATACAGAAAATCATCGATGGGAAGGATTACAAAGCTTGCGTTATGCTGGATTTTCCTATCGGGATGATCAGCCGTAATGATTCAGTGCGGCCCTACGGGCCTTCTGAATCATAACGGCTGATAAAAAAACTACCCCGGTATTACCCGGGGTAGCTCCCTTTTACCATGAAAACAACAAGTATCTCTTTCAAAATACCTGTTTACGGTGAATGTCTTTTAGTATTCGTCTTCATTGAAGAAGAAATCTTCTTTGGTCGGATAATCCGGCCAGATATCTTCAATGGTATCGAATACTTCTTCGTCGTCCTCGATCTGCTGAAGGTTTTCTACCACTTCCAGCGGAGCTCCGGTGCGCATGGCAAAGTCGATCAATTCGTCTTTCGTCGCCGGCCATGGCGCATCTTCGAGGTATGATGCTAATTCTAGTGTCCAATACATAGTGTCAGTAGGTTATTTGAATCCAACTCTTATCGAGTCGCGAAAGTAAAAATTTCAGCTATTCAAACAACATCTGAATGAAATTCTTCAAAAAAACTTCTTTTTCTACTAACCACGCGGCTTCCAGGGTACCTCCCTCGCTTCATTCTCCCAAGAGACCATCCTGGCGAGTACAAAAAGGTAGTCGCTCAGCCTGTTCACGTAGTGCAAGATAACACCAGAAACGGGTTCTTGTTCATTGAGGTAGGTCAAAGATCTTTCAGCCCGGCGACAAATACATCTCGCAATATGGCAATGAGAGACCGTTGGGTGTCCTCCCGGTAAGATGAAATTTTTCATCTCTGGGAGAAGCGCTTCCATGCCGTCCATTCCATCTTCCAGCTTTTTCACATCCGATTCGGTAATCTCAGGCAATTGCATTTTCCCGACATGTTCGGGATCCAGAGCCAGGTGACTCCCAATCACAAACAACCTGTCCTGGATTTCCAGCAACATTGCGGCGTGGCTTGTGCCATTCAATAAATCTGCCAGCAGCCCAATATACGAATTCAACTCATCGATATTGCCATATGCTTCAATGCGGCTATGATGCTTGGGAACACGCTTCCCTCCCAGTAACCCTGTGGTTCCATCGTCGCCTTTCCGGGTGTAAATCTTCATGAACCAAAAGTACATGTATATTGAGAAGCCACACTTCGCAAAAGCCCATTACAGGTGTTTTACGGATTGAGGTCGATCACTTTTGTTTGGTTTATCACTTCATTTGCACCCGAATTTGATTTTCATGCAAAAAGACATCGCCAAACAGGAAAGATACGACAGGGCATATTTAAGAATGGCCGTTGAATGGGCTACTCTATCACATTGTACACGGAAAAAAGTAGGTGCGTTGCTCGTGCGCGACAATATGATCATCAGCGATGGATACAATGGCACTCCAAGCGGTTTCCCCAACGATTGTGAAGATGATCATGGAGATACCCAATGGTATGTGCTCCACGCTGAAGCCAACGCCATCATGAAAGTGGCGCGCTCAACCAATAACGCAAAGGATTCTACACTTTATATCACACTATCACCTTGCAAAGAATGTTGCAAACTCATCCTGCAGGCAGGTATACGCAGACTCGTGTACATCCAGGAATACAAAGACACAACCGGATTGAAATTCCTTCATAGCGCTGGTGTGGATATTGTTCATCTGGAACCAGAATCTTAAACAGACGCCGCGAATCTCACAATTTTTCATTACCACTGACGTAAACATCCTTTCACTGACGTAATTTGCGTTTGTATACGGAAGTATATCCTACTCATGAATAACGAAAATCTGAATAAATACGAGCCGGCTCAGACCGGAAACACCGACAGAAAAAAACCTTCGGCCATTCAACCATTGCTTTTCGCGCTTACCCTCATCGGAGGAATGTTCATTGGTACCAACCTAGGTGATAAAAATCTTCTTCAGGTAAAAGCTGCAACTGAAGAAAACCCGAATAAGCTTGTGAGCCTCATCGATTTTATCGAAGATAATTATGTCGATAGCATCAATAAAAAAGAACTCATTGAAGATGCCATACAAAGCGTGCTTCAAAATCTCGATCCGCACAGCTACTACATGAAAGCGGAAGACATGGAGTCAGAAAAGGAAAAAATGAAAGGGGAATTCAGTGGCGTCGGCATTGAGTTTTTGATTTTGCGCGATTCTCTGATGGTGGTGAAAACAGTTGCGGAAGGACCTGCATCCAACGCTGGTCTGAAATCAGGTGACCGCATCATTAAAGTAGAAAATGAAGAAATATCCGGGAAAGAACTCAATGGTGAAAAAGCACAAAAACTGCTCAAGGGAAAAAAAGGTAGCGATGTACATGTGACCGTTCTCCGCCCCGGTGAAAAATCTCCACTTGATTTTACCATCACACGAGGAAGTATTCCGCTTGAAAGCGTTCCTTCTGCATTCATGATCAATGATAGTGTAGGTTATATCAAAGTGGAAAGATTTGCAGAAACCACTTATGACGAATTCCGCGAAGAGACAGAAAAACTCGCAGACAAAGGCTGTAAAAAACTCATGCTCGATTTGCGTGGCAATGGCGGTGGTCTGATGAATCAAGCTGCTCAGATGGTGGAAGAATTTTTACCTGAAGACCGCACGATCGTGATGACCAAAGGTGTTCACACTGGTGAAGATGTCATTCGTTCTTCCAAAAAAGGAAAATTCCGTGATATGGATGTGATTGTACTGATCGATCAGAATTCAGCGTCTGCCAGTGAGATTGTAGCCGGCGCATTGCAGGATTGGGATCGCTCCATCACTGTTGGTCGCAGATCTTTTGGTAAAGGCCTTGTTCAACATGAAATGGAATTGGCCGATAACAGCGCACTTCGCCTTACCGTTGCACGCTACTACACCCCAACCGGACGTTGTATTCAAAAACCATATGGCGATAGCATCGATTACACCAACGACTTCCACCAACGATTGGTGAGTGGCGAATTGACGAGCGCTGACAGCATTCATTTCCCGGATTCATTGAAATACAAAACACCTGGAGGAAGAACTGTTTACGGCGGTGGAGGTATTACTCCCGATGTATTCGTACCTCTCGACAGCATTTATTTCTCTGGTCTTCTTTCCGAAATTGCATACAGTGGCTTGATTCGCGATTATTGCTTCAACTACCTCGACGCACATCGCAAAGAAATTTCCAAATTCGAAGATCAAGATGAATTCATTTCAAAATTCAATGTTGGTGAAGACATGGTGAATGCCTTGGTGAAAATGGCTGAGGAAGAAAAAATCAAAGTCAATAAATCCATCCTCAAAAAGATCATGCCTCAACTCAAAACACGCATCAAAGCACAGATGGCACGCAATCTCTATGATGATAACGCCATGTTCCGCGTGTTACTCGAGAGCGATCAGGACTTTAAAAAGGCGCTTCAAGTGGCGCACGATTTTAAGGTTTACGCCGGAATACCAGTGCAGAAGTGAATGAGTGGGGAGAGAGATTCGGTGGAAGGTGCAAGGCTCAAGGTTCAAGGTTCAAAGTGCAAGGTTGCGCTTGAATTTAGCTTCAACACTATTGTTTGCTCGCCCAACTAAGATCGTTTGGAAGGGCGATGAAATTTTCTAATGAAACAATATGTCTTCTGCCAATATTAAATATTGAATCTTAAATCTTAAATATCAAAATACTAAACCGTCTTCGAAAACATCCGCTTGGATGTATCGCCTGCGATCATGCGCGCATCAAGCGCCATGCAGACGTACGCACAAAAGGAATACCTTGTGGTGTAACAGTGAGACTTTCCTTTTCCAATACAACCAAACCATCATCCATCATGGTTTTGAGTGAATGCGGAAGTTGATGAAATACTTCAGGGAGATTTTCTTCTCCGGACCATGAGGTATGAAAACGACACATCAAATTCAAAATGTGTCGACGGATTAACAAATCTTCTTCTGTAAGACTATGACCTCTGAAGACAGGTAATTCACCACGATGGACCCGGGCTTCATAGTCTTCTACACTTTTTTCGTTCTGCGCAAAACTGTACCAGCTGTCACTGATAGACGACATACCCAAACCGATCATCAGTTGCGTTTTTCCGGAAGCATATCCCATAAAATTGCGATGCAATGTGCCCGCTTGCATGGCCAGGTAAAGTGAATCTGTCTTCAACGCAAAATGGTCCATGCCGATTTCTTCATATCCCATTTCCATCAACATCATCTTTCCTTGCTCATACAACTCGCGTTTCACTTCATCAGCAGGTAAATCTTTTTCATCATATCCACGCTGCCCCAATCCTTTGATCCAAGGCACATGAGCATAACTGTAAAAAGCAATACGATCGGGCTTCAGCTCACCGGTAATGCGGATGTTTTCCAGAACTCCCTGCAATGTTTGCTTGGGCAATCCAAATACCAGGTCATGACTAATGGATGTATATCCCATTTGTCTGGCTTCTTCCGTAACACGCTTCACATTTTCAAACGGCTGAATACGATGAATGACGCGCTGTACTTCCGCATCATAATCCTGCACACCAAAACTGCACCGCCTGAATCCAAGATCATACAATACTTGAAGATGCTCCGTGGTTGTATTGTTGGGATGTCCTTCGAAACCGAATTCGTAATCCTGGGTCAACTCACAATCATCCAAAATGCCGTTGATCAACTTCCTCAAATTCTCCGGACTGAAAAACGTTGGTGTACCACCACCCAAATGCAATTCGTGAATACGCAGTTTGTGTCGGAGCAAATCTTTGTAAAGCTTCCACTCGGTCAGCAGCGTATCGATGTATGGAACCTCCACATCATGGCGTTTGGTAATGCGTTTATGACAACCACAAAATGTGCAAAGACTTTCACAAAAAGGCAAATGGATATAAAGGCTCAAACCCTCCTTTTCATTGGTCGCCAGAAATGACTTGATCACATCATGTCTCCACTGAGCACGACTAATGCCCGCTTCATCCCAGAAGGGTACAGTTGGGTAGCTTGTGTACCGCGGACCTGGGACATTGTATTTCCGGATCAGTTCTTTACTCGTGATGATCATGGTCGCAAGAAGTCGCCAATGATACGAACATGGTTTGATCTATTGTAGTTCATTTCATGACGGAAATCAGTGGCCCCATTGAAAAAGTGAATTCAGACAGGCCCTGATCCGCTAATTTCGCCGCGTGCAGGAAAAAAAAATCAGATATACCCTGGGGAAAGAGGAAAGGCTTTCCCGCAAAAAAATCATTGAGGCCTTGCATGCCAAAGGAATAGCCATCAAAAGTCCGGCAATTATCCTCGTCTATCATTTCACGGAACTGCCCTGCACCTTCCCTGCACAGGCCATGTTCAGTGTGAGTAAAAGGATTTTTAAACGCGCCCATGATCGGAATCGCGCGAAAAGACTCATGAAGGAAGCCTATCGTAAACAAAAGCACATTGTTTATACTTCGCTGGAAACCTCCGGAAAGCAGGCCGCACTTCATTTTATTTTTACCGGACGACAGCTTCCGAACCAACCTTATGCACATGGTAAAATTTCTGACCTGATTCAGCGTTTCTGCGTGGAATTATCACGACAAAATGCAGTCAGTCCGGAAAATGAGGCATAGGAAAAATTCCCGGAAAGCACTGTCAAACAACAATAACACATGATGAAAACATTACTGCGTACCCGTTTCAGAAAATTCGTCGCAATAGTTGTACTCGCCACAGGATTGATCTCGGCCGCACTACCGGAAGAGTTTTTTGAGATTTCCAAAAACATGGAAATTTTCACTTCTCTCTACAAAGAATTGAATATCTATTACGTAGATGGCACCAAACCCGGTGCATTGATGAAAACCGGCATCGATGCGATGTTAAAATCACTCGATCCCTACACGGTTTATTATCCCGAATCAAAGATCGAAGATGCGATGTTCATGCAAACCGGACAATACGGTGGCATCGGAACTTTGGTCAATACCATTGAGGGTAAAATCACCATCACCGAACCTTATGAGGGTTATGCGGCGGTGAAGTCGGGATTGCTTGCCGGAGATGTAGTTCTCAGCATCAATGGAAAATCTGTTCAGGGTAAAACACATGATGAAATCACCGATCAACTCACCGGCCAACCAGGCAGCGATGTAGAACTGACCATTCAAAGACCGGGAGAATCTTCAACAAGGAATATCAAAATCACCCGCGAAGAAATCAAGATTCCAGATGTGCCGTTTTATACACTTCTCGCAGACAGCGCAACAGGCTACATCAAACTCAATGGCTTTACTCAAACGGCAAGTCAGGAAGTGCGTTCTGCTTTTATGGACTTGAAAAAACGCAATATGCAAAAGCTCATCCTCGACCTTCGTGGCAATGGCGGTGGCTTGTTGCGCGAAGCGATTGCAATTGTGAATTTCTTCGTTCCAAAAGGAACAGAAATCGTTCGCACCAAAGGAAAAATTGATGAGTGGAATAAAACCTATACTGCCATCAATGAACCTATCGATACCCAGATTCCTTTGATTGTGGTTGTGGACGGCATGTCTGCATCGGCATCAGAAATTGTGAGTGGAAGTTTGCAAGACCTCGACCGAGCTGTAGTGTTAGGTGAAGAATCATACGGCAAAGGACTTGTTCAACAAACAAAAGATCTTGCTTACAACAGCAAACTCAAACTCACGGTTGCCAAATACTACACCCCAAGCGGACGTTGCATCCAGCGACTGGATTATTCTCATCGTGATGAAGAAACCGGAGCAGTAGTTGCGAAAGCAGACTCACTCATCAAAACATTCAAAACGAAAAACGGAAGAACCGTGACAGATGGCCGAGGAATATCTCCAGATGTAGAAGTGAAACAGGAAGAAGGCGCTCATATACTCGCCTCATTGGTTCAAAACTGGGTGGTGTTTCATTGGGTCACCAACTATAAAACCAACCACACATCCATTGATCCCGCTTCTGCATTCAAACTCACAGATGCTGAGTACTATGATTTTGTGAATTATGCAAAAAGCAAAGAGTTTCAATATGAAACAGGCACGGAACAAATTTTCGAAGAGTTGAAAAAAACTGCCAAAGAAGAACACTATTACGAAGGTTCAGAAAAACAATTCGAAGCACTCTTCGCTCAAATCGAACCGAAGAAAGAACCTGATCTAACCAAGTTCAAATCGCAAATCAAAGAGTATCTTGAAAACGAAATTGTAGCACGTTATTATTATCAAACCGGAAGAGCACAAAACGCACTTCCTATGGATCCTTGTATCAAACGCGCTGCAGAAGTGTTCTCAGCGGGACTTCAACCCATCCTTCAAGGACCGGCAAACAAAAACTAAGGATGTGACGTGATGTGTTGCACACATCATTTCATTTTCTGGAAATAAAGCCACCGGAAGTTTTTTATGTTGCAAAGTCAAACCTGGAAATCAGCACTGAACATCCTGCATCGGCTTGGATTGGCTGGTCTCGTTGCCGCTTTGCCACTGAGCAATTTTGTGATGTCGGTTTCCATGTTTTGGCTCGCAGGAGTTTGGCTGCTGCAAGTCATCACGGATACACAGAATGGAAAAAAATGGCACAGCCGCTTTCAATTGTTTTTTCAAAACAGAAGCGCGTGGATGCTTTCAGCTTTTTATCTGCTACCCATCATCGGATTGATTTGGACGGATGATTTCGGTTATGCCGCCTGGGATCTGCGCATGAAATTGCCTTTGCTCATTCTGCCTTTTTTGCTTACCACACTTGATCCCATCACGGACCTCGAATACCGACAAACTCTTGGTGTCTTTCTATTGAGTTTATCGTTTGCTGTGATTTGGTGTCTGCTCATTTATTTCCACATCAATCCGAAACCTTACAACAACATCAGAGAGATATCTGTCTTTATTTCTCATGTTCGATTTAGTCTGTTGTTGATTTTTGGTCTGTGTGTTACGGGAGTGGAGTCATGGGACAAACCCATGGGTAAACCATTCACCGTGATCATTTCCGCGTTGTATCTTTATTTTCTCTACATCATTGGAAGTATCACTGGCATCATGGTATTGAGTGTTGTCATGTTCTGGGCGCTTATCAAAACTTTGTTGAAGTCAAAAAGAAAAAGTCTGCGGTACACATCATTTACCCTTCTCATATTAATTCCATTGGTCACCTTCCTCTACCTGCAGCATGCATATCAACAATATTTTGGGGTAGAAAAACCAGATTGGAAAAACCTTCCCACACATACTGCCCGTGGTGACGAATACCAGCACTTCCCAGAATATCCGGCCATCGAAAATGGTCATTACATCATGACATACGTAGCGTGGGGAGAATTGTATCAAGGTTGGCTCGAACGATCTGATCTTTATCCCGACAGTACCGATGCACGTGGTCATCTCCTCAAAGGAACATTGATCCGCTATCTCGCCAACAAAGGACTCAGAAAGGACCTCGATGGTATGCGGGCATTGACCGATGATGATATTTATCTGATCGAACAAGGTTTCACATCACCCGATGAAAAAAACAGGGGGGGATTAAAATCCAGGATGAACCGTGTGTTTTATGAATGGTCGAATTATATCGCCGGAGGAAATCCCAATGGGCATAGTGTGATCCAAAGACTTGAATTTTGGAAAACAGGTTCAGCCATCATTGCTGATCATCCGATATTCGGCGTTGGTACCGGAGATGTGAAAAAATCCTTTGCATCAAAGTATGACGAGATTCAAACCAAACTCGATCCGGAATTTCGATTGAGGGCACACAATCAATACATGACACTTTGGATTAGTTATGGCATTTTCGGATTGATTGCATTTTGTATCATGCTCATATCGGCATGGAACAAAAACAAAAAAAATGTGCTTTATACCGCATTCATGATTATTGCGATCATGTCATTTTTTACGGAAGACACCCTCGAATCTCAAGCGGGTGTGATGTTCTTCGGATTCTTTTTTTGTTTTTCTGGTTACAAAAAGGAAGATATCACTGCATACACTTCGGCCGGTGAAATAGACAATTTTTGTCCTTTGGGTGGATGTTTTTCAGCCACGATCACATGTGCATTTTTTCCTACTGGAGACCAACGACCCGGATGAATCGGTCGCTTTGGGGAATACAATCCAAATGCATGAATGCCGCAAGCTGAAGCGATATGAAGCGGCCCTGTGCTGGCAGCAACCAGCCCATCGCATTGACGGATAAAGGCAATCAATTCAGCAAGATTAAATCGCCCGGTGACATCATGCACATGTTTGCCCTCTGGATTCCAAACCTCATGAATCCTTTCTCCTTCTTCTTTGGTTCCTGTAATGAACACATCAAATTTTTCAGGAGAAAGCAATGCAACGAGTTCGCGATAGTTATCAAGACTCCAATCTGACGCACTTCCTTTCGACAGCGGATGTAAAATGATTTTCTTTTTACCCGGATCAAAGTCGGATAAAAATTGAGTCGCTACACGTTTTGCCTTTTCATCTTCTCTCGAAAAACCATAGTACCCAATCAGATCAGTTAGTTCATGTTCCGTTTCTATGCCAATGGGTTTGAGCAATTTCAAATTCAATTGGGACTCATGAAGCGGTGATGATTTTCTCGAGAAAAAAACCAATCGATTGCATTTGCTGATGGTGTAGAGTCTTCTTCCGGTTGCAATGCGCAACGGAATACGAGCGCGTTTAGCCAGCCACAACACTTCTTTCCGTGGAAAAACATGGATGATTGCATCGGCTTTGGTCTTTTGCAAAATAGCTATTTGCGCACCCGGACTTTGCTTTTGCATCTCATCCCAGTCGAGGTATTCATCCACATGAACACAAGATTCAACGATTGATTTCGTGTAGGCCTTCGATAAAAAGTATATCCTGCACTCCGGAAATTTTTCCTTGATTATGCCACACATCGGCAAGGTGAGTACTACATCTCCAATGCTATCAGTTCGCGATATGATGATTGATTTCGGATTCAATTCTTTTTGTTGCGGTAAAGATCCATCAGTTTGGTGTATTTGCGCAAAGTAGCAAATGCCGACAATCGGGAGATCGTCCAACCGGTAGAACCATCGAGAAAACCAAGTTTAAGAAAATAACTTTTGAAGAATTGAGCTACGACTTTCATCCACAACATCACATGTGAAATGCGGGCACTGCGTTGAAACAATTCTTTTGCGGCAATGTCACCGAAATATTCGATCTGTTTCAAGTGATCTTCTCGGGTGTAATAAGAGTAGTGAAGAATATCTCCTTTCAAATGACCAAACGATTCTCCATGCAACATGTCCAATCTGTCGTGCGGATTTACGCCTGTCCATCTGGCACATGACTTATGTACAAGACGAACTTTTGTATCCGGATACCAACCGCAATGTCTTACCCAATGTCCACAATAATTCGTGAGGCGATTCATCGAATAGCCTTTGAACTGCGGATTCTCTTTCATGGCCAAAATTGATTTTTTCAAATCTTCGTCCAATGCTTCATCCGCATCCAGTGACAACACCCAATCATGAGATGTCTGATCAATCGCAAAATTTTTCTGTTGAATATGACCCTCGAATTCATGTGGAATAAATCGCGCACCATACTTCAAACAGATCTCTTCTGTGCGGTCTTTGGAAAATGAGTCCACCACCACAATTTCATCCACCACACCGCGCAACGACTCAAGACACCTTGCGATGTTGCGTTCTTCGTTGTAGGTGATGATGGCGGCGGAAATCAACATTTTGAATTTTGAATTATGAAGTATGAATTATGAATTATGGAGTATGGAGTATGGAGTATGGAGTATTGAGATGGCAAGTCACTTTGTAATGCGGTCTTAATGCTTGGGACATCATGATGAATGCTTTCTGCAAATTTCTAATATCAATTATGAAGTATGAATTATGAATTATGGAGTATTGAGTCATGAGTATTGAGATGGTGAAAGATTTTCCTTCCAACACTTCCCTCACCATTCATAATTCATAATTCATACTTCATAATTCCAATGAAACTCCTTTGGCGATCATCGCAAGCAAAATTGCGCCGAGGGCGATGCGGTACCAACCGAAGACACGGAATCCATTCTTGGTGAGGAAACTGATGAAAAATTTAATCGCAAGCATCGCAACGATGAATGCGACCACATTTCCCACCAACAGTATTTTGAGGTTTTCACCAGAGAAAATTTCCGGTGTGTCTTTGATCCCTTTGTAAAGTTTTAAAACAGAAGCACCAAACATAGTGGGCACCGCAAGAAAGAAAGAAAACTCTGCGGCTTGTTTGCGGGTGAGGCCTTGCGTCATACCTCCTATGATGGTTGCAGCGGAACGCGAAACGCCGGGTATCATACTGATGCATTGAAACAGGCCTATCACAAACGCTTTTGGAAAAGTGATGATGACTTCGTTTTTGGGATGAAGCCATTTATCGATAAAGAGGAGGATGATACCACCAATAAGTAAGGTGATGGCCACAACCTGTACACTCTCGAGCAAAGATTCAATGGCATCATTGAACAACAAACCAAAACAGCAGCAGGTATGAACGCAACAAAAAGTTTGAAATAGAAATCGAGACTTTGGAAAAATCTTTTCCAATAAAGAAGTACTACACTGAGGATGGCACCAAATTGAATATTGACGATGTAAGCTTTAACAAATGGATCATCAGGAACGCCAAGAAGTTTCTGAGCGATGATCATGTGTCCGGTGCTGCTGATCGGAAGAAATTCGGTGATTCCTTCGATGATCGCGATGATGATAGCCTGAATGATATTCACAGGCCAGGCTTACTTCTTTTTGTCTTTCGTTGCAACGGGCTGTGCCTGATCATTCTGAACGGCACTTTTATCGCGATACATAATGGCATAACCAACAAATACATAACCAGCCAAAATCACGATCGGTGCCAGGGTAATTCTGCGAAAACTAAAAATATCTTCACTGAATACAGTTGGATCTTCGCTGCCACCACCAGACATCAAGGTATATCCCACGATAAGGATCACCAGACCGATGAGGAGGAGCATGTAGTTTTTTTTTGAAAAGCAAACTGCAGATTTGTGTTATTCGCCATGAGGTTTTCTATTGCAGTGCAAAGAAGCATTAAAAGCATGCTCCATCAAAACCTGTTTTCAATTTTTACCAGAACAGGATGTTGAACAAGTTGCAGGTCATTCTCAATAAATCCCCATTTTTGCCCCACTTTATATATATGGGACACATTCATTTTGGCATTCCACGGGAGCTAACGGTTCAGCTTCAGAAAAAATCCGGTATTCGGAACTTTGTTGAAACCGGGACCTATTTGGGAAAAACCTCAGCCTGGGCAGCGGAGCATTTCAATCTGGTACATACCATTGAAATCGCTGAAGTACTGCACCAGCGGGCTCAGGAGAAGTATGTCCACCTGAAAAACATCACTTTCCATTTGGGAGATAGTAAAACAGTGATGGGTCAGATTGTAAAATCGCTGGATGGTCCGGCGTTTTTCTGGCTCGACGGACACTGGTGTGGTCGCGAAACCGGGGGCAAAAACAATGAATGTCCGGTTATGCAGGAGATCCACGATGCAACAGCCATTGATGGTTCCATCATTTTTGTTGACGATTTGCGCTGTTTTGTAGGGCCACAGCCCTTCGACAGCGGGGAGTGCTATCCCAATGTGACGGAGCTCATCGATCTCATTCGCAGCAGGAGGCCAGGTTATTATATCACCATACACGATGATACCTTGATTGCGGTTCCCGGGAATCTGCGCGAGGTGATCGATGCAGACTGGGTGGCGAATTACCGCCGCCGCTTTCCCAATACCCTTTCAAACCGCATCGACAAATGGTGGTGGAGAATTAAAAATCTCAATTTCAGGAACGAATACGGCTCCTGAGGAGAAAATTCATGGGAAAAAATCATTTTACGAACCCCGCTCCCGCCCTGCATTTCGGGGATAAATTGCACTTTTCTTCGTCAGAATGTTGAAAAGTGCTTGCAGATTAGAAAAAGCGAAGTATTTTCGCACCCCGTTTTTCGGAAAGAAGAACGTGTTAGTAATCAAGAGCAATGGATACTTTAAGTTACAAAACCGTATCAGGTAATAAGGAAACAGCCAACAAACAGTGGCTCCTTGTTGACGCTGAAGGTAAAAACCTCGGTCGCATTTGCAGCGAAATCGCCTACCTGCTCCGCGGTAAGCACAAGACCAATTTCACACACACGCCGATTGCGGTGACAATGTTGTGGTGATCAATGCAGAAAAAGTAGCTCTCACCGGTAACAAGTGGGACGAAAAACAATACATCCGCTACACTGGATATCCTGGTGGTCAGCGCTTTGCCACTCCAAAAGAGATGATGGCCAAGCATCCGACAGCCATGATTGAAATGGGTGTTCGCGAATGCTTCCAAAAAACCGTTTAGGTCGCGCGGTGTATCGCAACCTGTATGTGGTATGCTGGTACTGAACACGAGCAAACTGCACAGCAACCTAAACTTCACACCAACCCGTTAAGACATTAGCCAATGGCCGCAATTACAAATACCTCAGGACGTAGAAAAACCGCTGTTGCCCGCATTTACCTCAGCGAGGGAACAGGCAATTTCACCATCAACGGCAAGGATTACAAAGAGTATTTCCCGACGCTTGTGCTTCAGTACAAAGTGCATCAAGCCTTTAAGGTGACAGAAACAGACGGTAAATACGACTCAAAGCCAACCTCGATGGTGGCGGTATCACCTGGTCAGGCTGAAGCACTTGCTTGCCATCTCCAAAGCGTTGATTGAAATCAACCCAGAGTGGAAAAGCGTATTGCGCATCGAAGGACTCACCACCCGTGACCCACGTATGGTGGAACGTAAGAAATTCGGTCAGAGAAAGCCGTAAGCGCCTTCCAGTTCTCTAAGCGTTAATCGCTGATTGTGGAGCCGCTTGTTTAGTATCCAAATATTTCGGACTACTGAGGGTAAAGACCCGCAATCATGGGAGACCATGGTTGATCCCGATAAAACCGGGATCCACAGGCTACCGAGATATTGGTTTAGAGAATGCAAACAAGAGCCGCCCGGAGAAATTGCGGACCAATTAAATCATAATGGCAAAAGTTACTTTTGATGAATTGTTGCCGACAGGTGTGCACTTTGGACACCTCAGCCGCAAGTGGAATCCAAACATGGCACCTTATATCTTCGGTGAGAAGAAAGGTATCCATATTATTGATCTGAACAAAACCGCTGTGAAGCTCGAAGAAGCGTCGCATGCCCTCAAACAGATCGCAAAATCAGGTAAAAAATCCCTTTTCGTTGCTACCAAGAAGCAAGCGAAAGACATCGTATCCGAAAAAGTAGGTGCGATCGGAATGCCTTTCGTTACTGAACGTTGGCCAGGCGGTATGCTTACCAACTTCGTAACCATCCGTAAGGCGGTTCGCAAAATGTCTTCGATTGAGAAAATGGAAACAGACGGTACTGCTGCTACATTGAGCAAGCGTGAGCGTCTTCAGCTTACGTACACTGCAAAGATGACCAAAAACTTGGTTCTATTGCTGATATGAACCGTGTACCTGCGGCCATTTTCGTGGTAGATATCATGAAAGAACATATTGCGGTGGCTGAAGCCAAGCGTCTCGCCATTCCGGTGTTCGCTATGGTGGATACCAACAGTGATCCTCGCAAAGTTGACTTCGCTATCCCTGCTAACGACGATGCAACAAGAGCATCAGCAAAATCCTCGATGTAGTGATCGAAGGTATCGCTGAAGGCCTCGCAGAACGTAAAGCCGATGGATAAAAACGAAGGTGAAGAAGGCAAAGGCAAGAAAAGCAAAGCTCAGGCTGAAGCTTAATCTTCATTGTCAATTCCTTCATGATTCCGGAATAACCGGGAAAAACATTTGCAAACTCAACAATTATTAAAACCATGAATATTACAGCTGCAGACGTAAACAAACTGCGCCAAATTACAGGCGCCGGTATGATGGACTGCAAAAAAGCCCTCACCGAAGCGAATGGAGATTTCCTGATCCTGCCATTGATGAACTTCGTAAGAAAGGCTAAAAGTAGCCGCGAATCGCGGTGACCGTGAAGCATCGGAAGGCGTGATCATTGCTAAGTCAGTAGACGGTGGCAAACGCGGTGTGATGATTATGCTCAACTGCGAAACCGATTTCGTTGCGAAAAACGCCGATTTCGGAGCAGTAGCCAGCAATATCCTCGAAGTAGCGATCAACAACAAACCAGCGTCACTCGACGAATTGAAAGCGTTGAACTACACGGGTACCAACCTTACCATCAATGATAAAATCGTTGAGGAGATTGGTAAAATCGGTGAAAAAATCGAGCTTTCTCACTATAGCGTTGTGAATGCTGAGCAGGTTTATGCTTACAACCACCCTGGTAACAAACTCGCTGCAGTAGTTGGTTTCAACAAAACCACTCCTGATGAAATGGCGAAAGATGTTGCTATGCAGGTTGCTGCAATGGCACCTGTAAGTGTTGACGAAAAATCAGTTCCTGAAGAAGTATAACAGAAGGAAATTGAAATCGGCAAGGAGCAAGCCATCAACGAAGGCAAACCTGCTGAAATGGCTGAGAAAATCGCCATGGGCCGTCTCAACAAATTCTTCAAGGAAAGCACTTTGCTCAACCAGGAATTCATCAAGGGACAGCAAACTTTCAGTTTCTGCTATTTGAAAACAGCAGACAAAGATTTGACTGTTACTGAGATTCAAACGTTGCGCGTTGAACTAAGAGAAATTATTTCTGAATATAAAAGCCACTCTGAATAGGGTGGCTTTTTTGTTTCTTCAGACACTCATATTTCCGATCAATTACCGAATAACCATTTCACCACCTTCGCAATATTCCTAGCTTCATCCACACCACGGTGGTGCGTGCCTTCGAGCGGAATATTCAAAAGTGCAAGTGCTCCGGCCATGCCAACTTCGCGTTAGAGTTTCATTTATAATCCACCAAAAAAATAAGGCCATCAGAGTTAAGGATTCATCAAATAATAAAATGAGGGAGAGGAATACAGTTTTAATAACTGATCAGAATGCTTGTAGTATCCAGGCCCGGAGCGATATACTCGTATTGACCAACACCACCGAAAGTGCCGTCGGTATACTCCATTCGATAGATAATACTTTAAAGGACATTTCGGATGTACCAAATGATCCAATCTTCAGAAATGTTGGTAAGGTCGTTAGCTCCGAATGGTGGCAAAGCACTTACTTATAACACCTCTGGATTCAACGGTTCAATATCCACTGCCTTCACTTTTACCCACGCCTTTGGTGTTAATTGCAACCGACAAAGTCCACCATTTGCTTTATAACTTTGATAATTGACTTCAGTTGTATTCTCGAATTGGGACTCAACACCTACTGCCCCGAATAAGATCTGCATCCAAATCAATGTAATCTCAAATCTTCCACACTAGAATCAGATTGTGTTTGTCCGACTAATGAATATGCCATTTGGGCCAAAGCAAATCTGTTGATTCTTATTTCAAAAATAAATATTGGCTTCAGGTACTGGAATGTCGGTATTGATTTGCCAAACAAACCATCGAAATAAACTGGAGGGCGACCTCTAGTCAAACAGGATTTGTTTGGTGCAGCCAATGAGGATGAAGATGAATGCAAAGGTTTTCTGCAAGCCAATATAACAATCCCTTTTCATTTGATAATATTTAATCGGATTAAATTACCAAATCGCTGCCAAAACGCTTTCGCCACGTAACCAGTTGGTCCATTCTACATCTAAAGTCGTGAGCGTTACTATAAAATGCAACAAAGACAATTGCACCCATTTTTCGCTGTATGCATACAGTCATGATTCAACATTGAGGTAACAAATTGTAAAGGAGAGAATCAATAGTATATTTCTAGGTCCAAAGTATCCAATCCTGGAGCAACAAAACTGTACATAGATGCGACGTCAAAGCTCCGTCAGGATGCATTAGTCGATAGCCAAACATAGACGGGATATTACCCGAAGTTTGCCATACCACCCAACCTTCAGATATATTGGTAAATCCATTGCACCACCCGGTGGCAAAGCACCTACGTATAACACCTCTGGATTCAATGGTTCAATGTCCACTGCCTTCACTTTCACCCAAGCCTTTGGTGTTAATTGCAACAAACAAGTCCACCATTTTGCTTTATAACTTTGATAATTGACTTCAGTTGTATTGTCGAATTGGGACTCAACACCTACTGCCCGAATAAGATCTGGATCCAAATCCAATGGAATCTCAAATCTTCCACTAGAATCAGATTGGGTTTGTCCGACTAATGAATATGCATTTGGGCAAGCAAATCTGTTGATTCATATTTAAAAAATAAATATTAGCTTCAGCTACTGGAATGTCGGTATTGATTTGGCAAACAAACCCATCGAAATAAACAGAGAGGCGTTCTCGATCCAAACGGGTTTTGTTTGGTGCAGCCAATGAGGATGAAGATTAATATTGGTACAAAGTTTTTCACCAAGCGAATATAACCAAATCCACTTTTCATTTGGTAATATTTAATCGGATTAAATTACCAGATCGCTGCTAAAACACTTTCGCCGCCACGACCAGTTGGTCCATTCTACATCTAAGTCATGAGCGTTACTATAAAAAATGCAATAAAGAAAATTGCACTCCATTTTTCACTGTATGCTTACAGTGCATGATTCAACATTGAGGTAACAAATTGTAGAGAATCAATAGTATATTTCTATTTCCAAAGTATCCAAACCGGTGCAACATAACTATATACACTCGGTTCGCCGAAGGTTCCATTCGTATATTCTTTACGAAAATAAATACCAGACTCAATGTTGCCAACAGAATTCAAACTACCCAATCCTGTGGAATATTAGTAGAATATTATTGCGCCTCAGGAGGCAGTGCATTAATATATAATACCTCTGGATTCAATGGTTCAATATCCACCGCCTTCACTTTCACCCAAGCCTTTGGTGGTAATCCAACCGACTAAAGTCCACCATTTGCTTCTATAGCTTTGATAATTGACTTCAAGTTGTATTCTCGAATTGGGACTCAACACCTACTGCCCGAATAAGATCTGCATCCAAATCCAATGGAATCTCAAATCTTCCACTAGAATCAGATTGAGTTTGTCCGACCAATGAATATGCATTTGGGCCAGGCAAATCTGTTCATATTTCAAAAATAAATATTGGCTTCAGGAACTGGAATGTCGGTATTGATTTGGCAAACAAACCCATCGAAATAAACTGGAGGGGCGTCCTCTGATCCAAACGGGTTTTGTTTGGTGCAGCCAATGAGGATGAAGATGAATATTGGTACAAAGGTTTTCACTAGATAAAGGTAATCATTTTCTTGAATGAATTATCCTTCCGATAAAATTGTTCCAAAAAGAGAAATATCACTTCAATAGAATAGATGCTTCACTACCTTCGCAATATTCCTAGCATCATCCACACCGCGGTGGTGCGTGCCTTCGAGCGGAATATTTAAAAGCGCAAGTGCTCCGGCCATGCCCACTTCTCGATTGAGTTTCATTTTCAAACCGAAGAGATTTTTGACATTGATATGCGACATGCCGAATGGAAATGGCACTTCAGATCGCGACATGTTGGTGAACATGGTATGATCGTATGGCCATAACTCATCCATGTGCGCTGATGCGTGAGATAATCGCTGCATAAAATTTCACATGCTTCGCGGAATGTTATTCCTTCATCACCATTTCCGGCGTGATGGTGGTGAGTTGTGTCTAAAATAGACTTACCGTGGATCGTTCAGGTTTCACCATGATGCCGCGACTATCTGTGATTTCACCTGATTGAACATCAAGCAAACAAATTCCGATTTCAATGATATCGCTTTGCTGATCTGCTGGCTGTACCATCCCAACGAGTGGATTCAACATCTATGATGACAATTTTATCGAGAAGGCGGGACATGTGGGTTGTAATTTCTAGTTGCAAAGTAAATGGTTCCGAACTTCGGGGCTAGGAGGGGAGGACGCTGAGAGATGGTGGAATTACTGGACGCAGAGGACGCGGAGGGCAAGGGAACGCGGAGATGAAGATGCGCAGAGAATCCAACGAAGTGATCTCTGCGCTCTCTGTCTCTGCGTCCGGGTTTTAGGAATGAAAAATGAGCATGAATATTTGAGCAACAAAGAGCATCCAGCTGACTTTTACGATCCCCCCTTCTCGTGCTCATCGTCCAAGATTCAATGGAAGAATTTGGACCAAAGATAAATATTCAAACAATATCAAACAAACCATTCACTACCCCACACACTGCCTTCAGAAACATCAATCCATCGATGATGGTCAGATAATACATGATGTTTTTTTTGCAAAGCGAACGAGCAACAACAAATAATGCGATAAATGGAATGGTGTTGATGGCGATTTCATCATTGAAAAATTTTCTCATGGTCGCAATCACCAGGAATGACGCCAAATCCCCAAGATAACCAACGGTGAAATATGAATAAACCGTTTTACACTACGAACCTGGTGACAAACGTTTTCAATCATTGTTGTAATCGTCGATAGTCCTGCCATAAGCTGATACAAAGCACGGAGATGAACATCATGTTCTTGATGAACAGAAAAGATGTACAACCAAGAAAAGTTCAAACACAGTTCCCTTTTCCTGGCTGAGAACATGGCAAGGATGCAATGTTACCAATCCGGACCATGTGAAACCGATGACAAATGGCTTGGCCAACCAGTGGACCGCAACGAGTGTTTCCTGAACAACATCTCTCCTACCCCATGGTAAAAAATCGATATGAACGGAACTGTGAATAACAGTAGATAAAACAACGGTGTTTGATTGCGAGATGAGATATTGAATTCCATGGCATACACGCGCAATCAGTGTGATCAATATCAAAAAGATAAACAACCTGTAGCTTTTGAAAGAATTTGTATGATATTAGATCAAACGATTCCTCCCATGGTGAATTCGGATTGGTCTTTCAACACGCTTGCGTGTAGTAAACAATCACCGCAAAAAACACCCTAATAAAACTTCCATGAAGGAGATCTAACATCTTTGAAGTGTTGCTTCCAAAGCCAAAGCAACCGCGCATACCCCGTAGAAAAATTTCGAAAAAAACCTGGACATGGCTTTGATATTAACGCCTCATTGAACTTAAGAACTAAAAGGGAAGAATGGTTATTCCCCGATTGACAATTCCATCAACACAATAGCAGAAAGGTTATGCGGTTATCATTCAGCAAGGAAAAACCATGAAGGAATTACCACGCTACTATTCATTGTGCTCATTAGTGCCACTATTGGCACAAAAACGCAGGACAACAGAAACAGCTCCCCTATCGCCACACAGCAGACAGCGTAGCTTCATTGTCCCAGGAAGAAAAAGATGGGATCTATTTGTCAATCTGGTTCGTCTTTATCCTCAAAGACTTTTGAAATACGAGGCGAATGATGACTCTCGAATTGACAGACTATATATCACTTTAAGACAGACCCTCAAAGTCAAAAACCATTGACAGCACTAACCTACAATGCCGAAGTGCAGGATCTAGCGAAAGGCTTTTGCAGAGGAACAGTCGAAAACATGGGCGGACAGGACATAAGCGAAATCCTGTCCTACTGGCTATTGGGGCGAATGTCTTGCATGGGAGACCCGGTGGAAATAATGAAATTCTTCAACTATTGATTGATGAAAATGTACCTGACTATGGACTCGCAAAATGTGTTTGGCCAAAGAAGCTTCTCAGATAGGTGTGGCGACTGCACCACATCCCAAATATGCGTGTAAGTGTCCTTGATTTTTCGAATTAAAACAAATAAAGGACGCTGAATCAATTATAAAGGAAAGCGACACAATTAAGGGTCGCTTTC
>JADKIZ010000006.1 GCA_016722445.1 Flavobacteriales bacterium
TTGGTCATTAGTATTTAATCTGTAGTACATCACTGACCGATTCTTGTTGCCTCTGGCAATAATGTGCGTGAGGGTTTCATTGATATATTCCTGTGGTATCAAACAAACGCCAATGTTATCCTGATTCTCTGTGGCTTGAAAAGTCAATCGCAAAGGCCGGTAATAACAATGGCCATCATCACTGTGGCAATGTCCACAATTTGCGTCAAGATAAGACCTCAAGCGCAAATCCACCGGAAGTGTTTCGTCATTCCAATTGGCTACACTCACAATATCCCCGGGCACTTCACCGGTTAGATAGCCAGCCTGTATCCACTTCTGAATTTGATTCATAGAGCCATCGGAAAATGAATAATCAAAATTGATGTTTTGTGGCTTCACTCCTGTTGGGCTATTCACTTGATTGGCTTTATGACAAGTATGACATTCTGCTTCCGATGGAACCCTAAAATTGACATCGCGTGTCACGCCATTATCATCTATCCAGTTGATTGGAATATATGCTCCATCCAGACTAAAGAATGCTTCTGTTTGTTCTTCATTCCAGATATAGTCCGCAAACAACCATTCGCCATTCTTTTTATAAATGAGCCTGGTCTCAAGTATCCGGCGTTGATCCTGAGGTAAAACATGATCATAAAAAAAGTTCTTGATCAAAACTGTTCCATCAGGAAAATCAAATATGGAATGATCGGTTTGATATGTTGCACTCACGCCTTCTGGCATCCAGATATAACGGCTCTTATGCGCATAATCGCTGAACAAAGGCGTACTTGGCAAATATGGCAAAACCCTTTCATTGGGTACCAATTGTTTCAGTTCTCCTGTATAAAAACGATATGAACTGAGTTTTTCTTGAGGAAATGCATCAGCAGTGAGGTTCACTCCTGTGTATTCCACCAGTGGTGGATCATTCGGCTCGGGTTCTGGGTCATCTTTCTTACAAGACACGATAGACCAGATCGCAACGATGGTCACGACGAACAAGAGCGCGCGGAATTGTTCAGAACGGGTATACAATGGTTTCAAAATCTAATCTCAAACATAGTGACTATCAAGTTGCGATGAACGTTGTCCGTTGATTTAAAATCACGAAAAATAGAAAACCCACCGGGTGGTGGGCTTTCAGGTTTAGTGACATGAGGACTTGATATTGCGGATTAATTCGTCAAGAGGATTTTTAAACTTACCGTTCACTTTAGTCCGGTCATCCGCTCGATTTTCATACCTCCATAATCTATACTTGTTGTCCATCATGGTATGAGGGTTAAAGGGTTTCTGTTTTTTGAACGAGGCAAATGTTTAGACGATCGCTTGTCCATTCCAACCCGAAATGAATAAACTGGGGACATGTTAAAATGCACCCACAAAACAACACGATAGGTGTATTTGGCTGTTTTCGTGCCTGTTATGTTGGTTGACCGGGACGCAATGCCCGATGAATGGGGACATCAAACCCTTCTTTGGAAAAGTATAGAAAATATCAATTTGTGGTTTCAACATCCTCTTGAACCCGCTCCAAAAGCACTTCATAATATGGTCGCTTCACAATTTTACTGAGCAACCAACAGAAAAAAGTAATCGCTTGTACATCCTCCTTGTATCCGGGCCAACCAAGTTGTGCTTCGCGGACTTTACTTCTAAACTCCGGGTTTGAAACACTGTGCGGATCTTTTATCATAATAGAAACGAAATCAAGAAACAGTTTCGCCCTGAAATAAACAGGATGATTCAAAAATCCGCTGTAATAATTCAACATCCGGTTGAGCATTTTCACAGACAATTCCTCATTTGACAATTCGTAATGCACAATCAGCTCGATCATTTCTTTTTTAAATCTCCACTCTTTACCCATCCGCTCTTCCAGCCATTTGTCGTCGAATCCAAGATCTTGCAACATCCTGATGGCTTTTCTAAAATCATTGGCCTGAAAATGATAAACCGCAAGGTTCAATTTCATATTGAGTATTTCACGGATCTCTGCAATTTTATTGCGCGACTTCAAAGCTGTTTGCATCACATATACAGCTTTCACATTGTCTCCAGAATAACTTGCCACCGCTGCTTTCAGCGATATATACTTCGGATAAATAGATGCATTGGGGAAATTGTTCGTGACAACTTTAGACTCGAGTAACTCCAGCCACATGAGCGATTCCGCAAATCTTCGGTTGCGATAAACTGCGTGCGCAATCATGAAAATAAATCCCGTTTCATATTCGATATCGCCCTCTTGAAAAAGTGAAGCATTGGACATTCGCCAATAAATACGCTTAGCAAATCTTTCAAACGCGATATAGTCTTTACCTGAGATGATAGCACTTCGGAACATGGAAACATATTCAACCATGTATGCGGGATCATTGGCTTCTTCGACATTTAGATTGAATGTCCCACGCAAGGTGTTCAATTGATTTTCCACATCAAGCAATTCTCCCACGCGACGGGAACGACGCACTAGTTGGCGTAATGCGGCATGTGCGTGAATCAGTTTTTTCATCGCCAAATACCTTTGACCATTGTGCTCAGCTCTGGCGATTATCGGTTCTACATCCAAATTCAATTCATCAGCACACGCGATATAATTCGGATATACCACTTCCAGAATCTCATACTTTCTGTGCTTTCTCGCAACCGTTTCTGCCTTCCTCAAAAACTCAATAGCTACTTCCGGAATATTTTTTCCAATCAGATAATGACAAATACTGATCATGGCCAACGCATTGCTTCCTCCGCTATGATCCGATTCCAGTCGCCGCAATACCAAAAACTCCGTGACCCGGTTGAGAAGACGCGTGCGCAATTTTTTGTACCCATGCGTCGATCCATTTTGATACAAATGCTCCCTCAATTCGGCGTATGATAATTCGTGGCCACCAGTCATAAGATCAAAGAGCTGCGTTTCTAGTCTTGGATTTCCTTGACGAGTAATCCAATGCCGGAATTGTTTTCTTTCATCCGGATTAAATGAAGCTAATGTTGGCGCAAGTATGTCCATAAGACCAATTCAATCAGCCCGAAAATAATGGATGTTTTGGTTTGGTGAAAAGAAGAAATAATGAGAACAGCAGCTACAACCCAAAATGAGTTACTTGGGATAAGAAGCTTTAGATGAATGATTGAATGAACGCTTTAATTGACCCTAACCAAACCTACCCTTTACGAGTTCAGTTTCAACACGGCCAAAAACGCCTCTTGTGGCACCTCAACGCTACCTACTTGGCGCATCCGTTTTTTACCTTCCTTCTGTTTTTCAAGAAGTTTGCGCTTACGCGAAATATCACCACCATAACACTTGGCAGTAACGTCTTTTCTAAGTGCGCTGATGGTTTCTCTCGCAATAATTTTTGCCCCAATAGCAGCCTGCAATGCGATCTCAAATTGTTGTCTCGGGATGAGCTCTTTCAATTTGACGCATATTTTTACCCAAATCGAATGCGTGATCTCTGTGGATTAGCGCTGACAAAGCATCAACCTGATCACCATTGAGCAAGATGTCCATCTTCACGAGGTCACTTTGTTTGAGCCCAACCGGGTGATAGTCAAAAGACGCATATCCTTTCGATATGGTTTTAAGCCTGTCATAGAAATCAAATACAATTTCCGCAAGAGGCATCTCAAACGTCAACTCAACGCGGTCTGCAGTGAGATAATGCTGATTCTGAAGCATTCCACGCTTTTCTATACATAGTTTCATCACTGATCCGGTAAACTCGGTTTTGGTGATGATCTGCGCTTTAATGTATGGTTCTTCTACGGATTCAAGTTTGTTTGAATCTGGAAGTTCGCTTGGGTTGTGGATTTCAAGAATGTCTCCCTTGGTGGTGTGTGCAACATAAGACACGTTGGGTACAGTGGTTATCACCGTCATATTGAACTCGCGCTCCAGACGTTCTTGAATGATTTCCATGTGCAACATACCAAGGAACCCGCATCTGAAACCAAAGCCAAGTGCCGCGCTACTCTCCGGCTCGAACACCAAAGAGGCATCATTCAGCTGAAGTTTTTCCATAGACGCGCGCAGATCTTCATACTCGTCGGTATCCACAGGATACAAACCAGCAAAAACCATTGGCTTCACTTCTTCAAATCCCTTAACAATCTCCTGGCAAGGATTATCCACGTGGGTAATGGTGTCTCCCACTTTTACCTCGCTCGCTGTTTTTATTCCGCTGATAATGTATCCGATATCGCCCGCCTTCACTTCCGCTTTCGGCTGTAGTACCATACCCATTACACCAATTTCATCGGCTTCATAGGTCGTTTCCGTAGCCATGAATTTCACCTTATCACCTTTCTTAATGGTGCCGTTTTGAATACGGTAATAGGCAATAATTCCACGGAAAGAATTGAAGACTGAATCAAAAATCATGGCCTGTAGTGGCGCCTTTTCATCTCCTTTCGGAGCAGGAATTCGCTCACAGATTGCGGCAAGAATTTCATCCACACCCAATCCGGTTTTTCCACTGGCATGGATGATTTCATCGCGTTCGCAACCAATCAACTCCACAATTTGATCCTTCACCAATTCGGGTTCTGCATTGGGCAAATCCAGCTTGTTGAGAATCGGAATAATGTGAAGATCATGCTCCAACGCCAGATACAGATTCGAAATGGTTTGTGCCTGAATACCTTGTGTAGAATCCACAATCAAAAGTGCGCCTTCACAGGCCGCAATCGACCTAGATACTTCATAGGAAAAATCCACGTGTCCCGGAGTGTCAATGAGATTCAACACATATTTTTCTCCTTTGTATTCAAAGTTCATTTGAATCGCATGCGCTTTAATGGTAATTCCCTTCTCGCGCTCCAGATCCATATCGTCCAGTGTCTGCGCCACTAGTTTACGATCGTCCACGGTTTTAGTCACCTGCAAAAGCCTATCTGCAAGTGTGCTCTTACCGTGGTCAATGTGCGCAATGATGCAAAAATTCCGGATATTCTTCTGACTCATGTATCTTCTAAAAAACGGAGCGCGAAAGTACGTCTATATCAGCGGTTTTGAGCCCCTTTGTAAAATAATCTGGAACCCAAAGTTGTAGGGTTATTTTATTGTAATAGGTATTTTGGCGGGTTTGCGCAACGTACCTTTGCAACCCTGCAGAGAAATCATCATGAAAAAAATCTTACTCGGTTTAGCTTTATTGTCCTCATGGCGCAGTCTTGCTCAAGACCACACTACCTACTTCTGTGGTCAGTCGGCCGCTCAACTGCGACTCTTTCATCACCATGTTGGAGCTGAAGCTGAATGCCTTGCCAACCAGCAGTTGCTGGAGGAATATACCCGTCAATACCAAGATGAATCTTCATCGGAAAGGGGTGGAGGACAACAGATTTATATTGTTCCTGTAGTCTTCCACATCATTCATCAGGGCGGAAATGAAAATATAGCTGATGAGCAAATCTTCGATGCTATCGAGATCCTTAACAAAGATTATCGCAAACTGAACTCAGACACAGCATTGATTGTAGACGCTTTTCAGGATATCGCTGCGGATTGTGGTATCGAGTTTCGTCTTGCCACCATTGATCCCAATGGCGATTGTTCTCCGGGAATTGTCCGCATATCCAGCGACCTCACTTTTACTGGTGACGATCCAGCCCTGAAAGAACTCAGTTATTGGCCACGTAACAGCTATTTAAACATCTGGGTTTGTGCAAACATTTCAGATGGCGTGGCTGGTTTTTCTAACTTGCCCGGTAATGTTTCTTCCAATTGGGCTGCCGGTGAAGATGGAATCGTTATTCGTAGCGACTATGTTGGATCTATTGGCACAAGCTCCTCTTCTCATTCGAGATCACTTACACACGAAGTTGGCCACTGGCTCAACTTATACCACCCTTGGGGAGGATCTAACAATCCCGGTTTGGCAGACAATTGCGATATGACTGATTATGTGGACGACACACCGCAAACCATTGGATGGACGTCATGCAACTTAACTGGGGCAACATGCAGCAGCACCTTGGATAACGTTCAAAATTTCATGGAGTATTCTTTTTGTTCTAGAATGTTCACAGAAGGCCAGCGGACACGCATGCGCGCCGCACTTACTTCCTCTACCGCTCAGCGCAATCAACTTTGGACAACGAACAACCTTGCAGAAACCGGAGTGTCCAATCCCCCGCTTTGCCTTGCAGATTTCACCGTCAACATGTCCTCCGTTTGCGTTGGAGATTCTGTTTACTTCACCGATGCCTCTTATCACAACGTTTCAGAATGGACGTGGGATTTTGGAGATGGCACTATCCTTACTGGAACAGATCCTTTGGAATTCAAAAATCCTATTCACCAGTACACGACTCCTGGTACATATAATGTTACCCTCGAGGTGAGCAACGGGACACAAAGCATTTCAACTGTGCAGAGCACCATGCTGACCATTTTAGATACCGCTATGATCCAATCTCCTTTTGTGGAAGGATTCGAAGCTGTTTGGCCTGGAGACAATTGGATGTTGTCTAATCCCAATGGAGATGAAACTTGGGAGATCACACCATCTGCACATTATTCAGGAAGTCGTTCCCTCAAATTGCGCAATTACAGTATCGATTCAGGAAATACAGACGAATTGTACACCGCTACTTTCGATATGACTGGTGCAGACACTATTTTCATCAGTTACAAATGGGCGTATGCCAACCGCACTACAACAACCGACGATAAATTTAGAATCAGTGCATCTGGTGATTGTGGAAATTCTTGGGTCATCCGCAAACTGAGAAAAGGAACAACCAACCTACCTACCGCGACAGCTACGAATTCACAATTCACCCCGGTAAATGTGGATGATTGGGGAGGTGAAATCATGGCCCTCAACAATGTTGACTGGTACAATGATCGCTTTCGCGTAAAGTTTGATTTCAGTAGTCTCGGTGGAAACAATTTTTATCTGGACGACATCAACATTTATGCTTCTGGTGTTAGTGGTGTTTATCAACCTGAAGCACTTTTTCTTTACAATGTATATCCCAATCCTTCATCAGGCTGCATGACACTTGAATTGGGTCAGCTCAACCATGACGCCATCACTGTTGAACTTTACAATGCGACAGGACAACTCTGCTCGGTAATTTATTCAGGAGCTGTATCGGCTGGCAGACAATTGATCAACATTCCTGATCAACCTGCCGGACTATACAATCTGGTATTGAGAAAAGATGGCCATACCGCAGTACAGAAACTTATTTTCGAATAACGAATATTGATTCGGACAAAAAAAACCCGCGTAATCGCGGGTTTTTTATTCATTACATCACTGGTCTAAACGACGAGATGATAATGTCTTGATAAATACTTCCAAATTGATCCAAGCACCATTGGCGTAGACGTACTAGGTCATCTCCCTGAATCCATCTGATCGATTTTTGTAGCTCCTTTCTGAACAACAAGCGATCGAAGCTGACCTTAGTCAGCACTTCCTTGCACATTTCTAACATGGTTCCAAAATTTAATTGATTTCAAAAACCCGAGGTCTAAAATAGCTGAATTTTTCACGCTCTGACATCCTTTAACACCAGTTTTTTTATTAACCGGTGGCCAGCTGAAAAAAACTCAAGACAAACGGGTAATCTTTTTAGATAAAACATCTCCTGGGTAGGAATATTTTCTGTTCTGTTTCATTTTCACATCCTTTCACATGTCGAATGTATCTTTGCCGGCCCAAATCAGGAAGTTAAGAGGCGCAAGATGAAGAAATTGTACAACACGATCGACCGGAAAGTTCTGAAAGAAAAGTTCTTGACTAATCAGGAATCCAGAACGACCATTTCGTTTTATAAGTATTACCACATCCGGAATCCGGCATTTTTCCGAGATTTTCTTTTCATCCATTGGTCAGAGCTGGGTGTACTTGGCAGAACCTACGTTTCAAGTGAGGGCATCAACGCTCAAATTAGCATTCCGGAATCAAACAAGGAAGCATTTGTTGCCAACCTCGAAGAAATCACTTTTTTGAAGGGTGTCAGACTTAATTACGCGGTTGATTCAGGAAATAAATCCTTCTACCAACTGAAGATAAAACTGCGTAACAAGATCGTTGCCGATGGTATTGAAGATCCAACTTTTAATCCAGCGGACACAGGGGTTCATTTGGATGCGGCCGCATTCAATGCTTTAACAGCATCCCCCGAGACCATTCTCATTGATATGCGAAACCACTATGAAAGCGAAGTTGGACATTTCAAAGACGCCATTCTCCCGGATGCAGACACTTTTCGGGATGAAATTGCCATGGTAGAAGAAATGCTCAAGGGACAGGAAGAGAAAAACATTGTGATGTATTGCACAGGCGGCATCAGGTGCGAAAAAGCTTCGGCATACCTAAAACATAAAGGTTATCCCCATGTTCATCAACTCGAGGGTGGCATCATCAAATATGCACGCGATGTAAAAGAACAGGGCCTTGAAAACCGCTTCTTGGGGGTAAATTTTGTTTTTGATGAGCGATTGGCTGAGCGCATTTCGGACGATATTATCGCAAGATGCCATCAATGTGGAACACCATTTGACCTCCATACCAACTGCGCAAATCTGGGATGTCACATTCTGTTCATCCAATGCGATTCATGTAAAGAACAATACGAAAACTGCTGTTCAAACGAATGTATGGGCATCACTCACCTGCCAGAAGAAACCCAGCGCCAAATTCGAAAAAATGCAAAGGCAGAAAGAAACGTTTTCAATAAAGGTAGAAGCGAAAAATTGGTGTTCAAAAAGCAATCGTGAAAAAACTCTTCTTACGGCTTCGTTTGACCGCTCTAGATATGTCACCTTTGTAAAAAAACCATGAAAACAATTTTCGTTATAATCTCACTGATTGGACTCTCGCATTCACTGGCTGCTCAAGTCGTGAACGTTGAAATGAAAAATGACCACCTAAAACAAGGGGAAAAAATCGTTTTTAATGTCCGATGCTTGTCCGAACAAGATGTGGAAATAACCGTTTTCAGTGGTGAGTGTCTTGTCTCTCAACAAAAAGCGACCCTTTCACCAGATACCCACCCCTTCGAAATTGCTGAAAACCCTTGCAAATCGGGTAAATATTTTGTGTTGATTACCGGGCGTGAAATCCATGTAGAAAAGGAATTCTTCATAGAATAATGCATTCTGGACTCCTTGAATAAGTGCAGATTGTATGAAAAGGAAATGCACCTCCTGTTACATTTGCCGCCAACCCATTTTTAGAGACCTTTTTTGAACTTACTTCACCGCCTTACCGCCTTCATCATTACGTTAATTGTACTTAGTTCATGCAACGATGTTCCGCGGATTGATAATACCCCTGCGCTGTTAACCGGCGAATACACGATTCAATTTCATGTAGGTGAAACCGACATTCCTGTACGACTCACAGTACACACTCCCAACCAATGGAGTATACACAACTGGACAGAGAGAATCATGCTTGACTCGGTCGTTTTTAACGGGAACCAATTTCATATTGCAATGCCTCTGTTCAATACCGCCCTCGACGGTATGATTGATTCTGATACAACGTTTACCGGAACATGGACGGATCATTCCAGAGACTCACTCTACACCGTTCCTTTTACAGCTAAAATTCTGCGCTCTGGCGTAACCAAATCAACCAACCTTCATGTTGATACACTCATCTATGAAGCTGTTTTTTCTCCAGATTCTCCGGACGATAGAAGTAACGCCATCGGGAAATTTTACCTCCAGGACAAACACGTTGTAGGTACTTTCATGACTGAATCCGGCGATTACCGCTTTCTTGAAGGAACACACACCGGTGAGAGCATTCAGCTTTCCACCTTCGATGGTACACACTTATTTTACTTCTGTGCTAACGTTCAGAACGATCAACTTTCCGATGGTCATTTCTATAGTGGGAATCATTGGCAGGAAGAGTGGTTTGGAAAATTAAATTCCGGTGCGAAACTCCGCAACCCCGACAGTCTCACCTTTGTGAAGGAAGAAAAAATTCCTTTTACTTTCAATGTAAAAAACATCGCTGGTGATACCATTGTATTCGACTCCACAGACTTTGCCGGAAAAATTACGATCGTACAATTGTTCGGTTCGTGGTGTCCGAATTGCACAGATGAAAGTGTTTTTCTGAAAGACCTGTATAAAAAATACCACAGTTCCGGATTGGAAATTGTACCCATTGCATTTGAAAGATCTGATGAATTCGCTCCTGCAATGTCGTTTGTAAAAGAACAGTTTTCACAATTGGAGCTTGAATACGAACCATACTTCGGAGGAAAAAAAGGCACGGCTTCAGAAGTGTTTCCAATGCTGAGTAAAATCCTATCTTATCCAACGTTGCTTATTGTTGATCAACATGGTCAGATCCGAAAAATCCATACCGGCTTTTATGGTCCTGGAACGGGTGATGATTATGTGCGCAATTGTGGTGAGCTCACGCATTTCGTAGAGTCTTTGCTTACTGGCGCCACTTCTGAAAAATAAAAACGCCGGTTTACACCGGCGCTTTCCTGAAGAATTTTAATTTTATAATTCGAGCCACAACGCTACACCACCCGTGAGGGTCATTACTTGGGTATCCTTATTGGCCGGTGCTGCACTGTCATTCGACATCCAATCTCTTGTGTATAGTCCATAGCCCAGATAAATATCCATGCTGACGTATTTACTTAAGACATGGACACCGGGTCCCGCACCGATATTGAATCCATTACACTTTTGCTGATAGGATACCTGCTGATAACTGTAGTAATACGGATAATTGTTACTCGGCATTTCGATCGAATACGAATCATTTCGTTCCCGATATTCATATTCAATTCCCGCATGCAGAAACAATCTTCCGAAATTATATTCTCGCAAATTCAAATAGCCCGTCACTCCTCCGTTGTAATACTTGTTGTTGTTCGACGACGATGGAAAAAATGTGACATGAAATCCGGCGTTCTCTGCCCAATATCGATACCCCAAGCCTTTTCCGTTGCTGGACGAGATGGCTACACCAATGGCATGACCACTTGGTCCATTAAAAACCTTTTTAGGTTTTTCGTTTTTTTCTACGGGGGTTTGTGAATGAGCATTTACTGTAAAGGCCAATGCCAAGGCCATCATAATGATGTTCTTTTTCATGATATAAAGGAATTAGTACCCCAAAGGTAAGTCAAACTTTTATTCCCCGCCAAAATCATTTTGTACATCTACTTTAAGTTTTTCGTCACGATTCGCAACCTCCCAGGCTGTATGGAAAACCAACCTAGCGATAACAGCCATTTTATCGAACAATATTTTCTCCACATCATCGCCCGGCTTATGGTAGTCTTCGTGCACACCAGAAAAATAAAAAATCACAGGAATATTGTGTTTGGCAAAATTGTAATGATCTGATCGGTAATAAAAACGGTTGGGATCAGCTGGATCGTTGTAGGTATAATCCAGTGCTAATTGTGTGTATTGCTTATTGCAATCTTCAGAAATTCGATGCAGTGTTGTACTCAGTTTATCCGAACCTATCAGATAAACATAATTTGCATTTTCATGCTGCGGATCCTTTCTTCCAATCATATCAATATTGAGATCACAAACTGTATTCTCCAATGGGAAAACAGGAAAATCGGAATACCATTCACTGCCCAACAAACCTTTTTCTTCTCCACTCACATTTAGGATGAGAATACTTCTCTTCGGACCAAGTCCCGATTTTTTTGCCTCTGTAAAAGCTTGTGCCAGTTCTAGTGCGGCCACAGTTCCACTTCCATCGTCATCCGCACCGTTGTTGATCTGACCATTCACAATTCCGATGTGATCATAGTGCGCACTGATCACCACAATTTCTTTTTTGAGCAGGGGATCAGATCCTTCTATAAAACACAAAACATTCTCAGCGTTCAATTTATTCTCTTCGCGTTCCATGTGAAAAAGCAGGTCTGAAGCCACTTTCAACGCCTTCTGTTTCTTTTGACTACTGTACTTTTTTACATCAGTTCCGGTATTTTTCAAAAGCAAATCCGCCATTTTTACTGAGATAAAAACTGTAGGTAAACCTTCTTCATCCTGCGGATGTTTCGGATTATCCAATCGCATGGGTGCTTGCTCCAACCAGTATCTTACACGCTCCATGTAGGCATCGTAATTGGTGTTGATGACGATAACATTCTTTGCTCCGTTTGCCTCAGCAAGTTCTACCTTCAAACCTGGATCCATGCTCCAATCTGAATACGATGTACTACCTGTAATGCGACTGCGTCCCTTTTTATCCAATGGCTCACCTGTAAGACACATCACTGTTTTACCTTTAACATCAACGTTTTTATAATCGTTGTGTTTTCCTTCCTTGATTCCATATCCTACAAACACAATATCTCGGGCTTCGAAAGTGCTTTGGTCTGATCCAAAAAAGTAGAAATCCTTGATCATTTCAAATCGCTGTGTACCCATTGTCGCATAAGACTTTAAGTGACTCACCCGCTTCAATGGATAAGTTTGAAACCACGAACCATTGACACATGGCTCAATACCCAAACTCGTGTAATAGTCTGCGATGTACTGGGCTGCCATTTTCTGACCCTTTGTACCGGTTTCGCGTCCTTCGTAAGAATCCGATGCCAAAATTTCCAGGTGTTTTTTCAATTCATCTGGTCGAATGCCTTCCGCAATTTTTTCTACTGTTGGCGCCTGCTGTGCGAAAAACTGATCCACGTGAAAAACCAACATGAATACAAGCACAACAAAATACCGCATACCCCCTTTCATAGATTCTTTCATATTTCTCTGGTGATTATTTTGATCAACAATCGATCTTATTTACCCGCAATTGATGTCTTCCTCCTTCAAAGGATGTGGCCAAAAAGGTCTTTACCATTGCTTCCGCCTGTTCTACAGTAATAAATCGCGCTGGTAGACAAATGATATTCGCATCATTATGAGATCTTGCCAACCCTGCAACTTCCTCGTTCCAGCACAGAGCAGCTCTTACTCCCTGGTGCTTATTGGCAGTAATTGCCACGCCATTGGCAGATCCACATATCAAAATTCCATCTCCTTTATGGTCTTGTACTTCTTTCGCTACCGAATGGGCATAATCAGGATAGTCCACACTTTCCTTGGAAAATGTCCCATGGTCCCTGACTATAAATCCCTGTTTCGTCAAAAACGCACTAATCTTCGTTTTTAGATCATAGCCTGCATGATCACTTCCTATGTGAATGGTCTTCATATTTTCTTATTCGCCTCAAAATTAAGTGTTGTGCCACGTGAAATTCTACCGTTTATACAACCACAATTGTGAATACCCACTTTATCAACTTACAACACTTCCGATCATGGATAAGTGCATGCACAACTTTTCAATAAAAAATTTGCTATGAACAACAAAATAGTCCATTACTCCATTTGGAACAATTCCTGCGTTTCTTTCTCATTTGATATCACCCATAAGTGAACAATCTTCTGCACTATTCACAAGCTTTATACACAGCCCAATTGCCAACATCAGGAAAATTTACCTATTGTGTGTAACTCCGTGAACCAATTCATTCTCAATATAAACATACCGTGATAACGTGTTCAGAAAAGACTTACTCTTGTGTATAGAATCTCATGTCAAGTCCTTCCCCAAGAATCTGTACACGATATGAACAGACCATACTATTTACAATAATACTATTTTAAAAAAGATATATTGTTATGTATGTTGGTTAGAATGAAAGATAGGTTTTTGCGTTAGGGTCAGGTTCAATTGGATTGAAGTAGTTTTGTCATCAGTCAAATGGAAAAATAATCCGCATATCAGTTTTTGCACTCTTCGTGTTGTTGGTGTCTGCCGTTCATGGCCAAATCACTCAATTTCGTTACGAAAATGGGGTGGTCAGCAGTGAAGGGAAGATGAAAGATGGAAAGCCCGATGGATACTGGAAAACTTACTATCCGGATGGTGGTTTAAAAACTGAGGGTAACCGATTGAATTTCAAATTGGACTCCACGTGGAAATTCTACCGTGAGGATTCAACTTTGGAAAGAGTGATCACATATCGGGAAGACTTGAAAAATGGTGCGGAAAAGATTTTTAGTCCAAAGGAGATTATGGTAGAGGAATTTCAAAACAAAAATGGAATAAAAAACGGAGAAGCTAAATTGTACTATGATACAGGTGAGTTGAAAAAGGTATCACAATTCATAAACAACAAAGAAGAAGGTAAAGCCACAGAATTCGAAAAGGATGGTCGAATCATCACAAATCTGGTATACAAGAATGGTTTTATTTATTCTGAAGAAAGGATAAACCGATATGATCTGAATGGCGATAGAACAGGAATTTGGAAGGACTTATACCCTGGCGGTGTAGTGAAGGAAGAAGGAAACTGGCGCTATGGAAAAAGGAATGGTGTTTTTAAGTTTTACGACAAAAAGGGTGCACTGGAAAAATTAGAAAAATATGAAGATGGAGTCTTGGTGATTGATGAGGCATCGACCGCCATCTTAGACTTAAGAAGTGACTATTACGATTCCGGTAAAGTCAAATCAACTGGACCATACCGGGAAGGAAAAAAACAGGGTAACTTTAGGGAATATGATGAACAAGGTGTGGAAGTGGGTGGAGTTTTATACGATGGGGATATACGCATGGGTGAAGGAAGGATAGATAGTTTGGGCAGAAGAATAGGTCCTTGGAAATTGTATTACCCCGATGGAGCACTGCGGGCAGTTGGAGAATATAAAGAAGGATTGAAAGAAGGTCCATGGCAGTATTATTACGCAGATGGAAAGACCGAACAAAAAGGTATTTACAAAGGTGATCTACCCACTGGTTTATGGCAATGGTATTTCGCCAATGGAAAACTGCACCGTGAAGAAAATTACCGTAAGGGAAAAGAAGATGGACATGCTGTTGAATACGATGAAAGTGGCGCTGTAATTCACGAAGGTGATTATACGGATGGAAAAAAAACGGGCCCTTGGGTATTGACTATCAACGATCACCACGAAGAGGGCGAATATCTTGACGGAGAACGAAACGGAGTATGGATTTGGACGTATAACGACGGACAAAAGGCGTTTCAAGGTGAGTTTCAAAGCGGAATTCCTGTGAACAAGCACAAATACTGGTACAGCAATGGACAGGTATATATGGCTGGATCATACGAAGGAGGAGAGATGAGTGGAAAGTGGGACTATTTCAATGAAATAGGATTACTTGAACTTCAGGTTGAATATGAAGCAGGACATGCAATAAAAATAAACGGCACAAAAATTAAATTACCAGAGGCACCGGAAGAAAACTAAAACTGAAATTATGCAACCGCTTATTGCGGAGATATTAAACCACCCAACAGACTTATTGGCCCTTGTCAATCCCGATGACTTGAGTCTAATTGTCTGTAACCGTAATCTTGAAGCGTATCTCAATCAAACGACAGAACAATTTAAGGGTAAGCAGGTTTATGAGCTGATTGGAAAAAAAGTTCCCCGTGAAAAAGCCAAGTTGTTGATTCAACAATTGGAACAAACTAATTTTCTCATTGACAAAGAAACAGATCCGGAAAACCATATCTTTTTTAATGTGGTCAATTGTGGTGGGGAAAAGTGTTGCGTAGTCAGATTCAGCAGTCAAAAACTTAACAGAGCACTATTGCAATATCGACAGCTGTTCGAGAAGAATTTGGCTGGCGTATATCAATCTGACGTACATGGTGAATTGCTTTCTTGCAATGTTGCCTTTGCTCATATCCTTGGTTATGATTCTCCCGCAGAACTGATTGGAAAAAACACCAGCACATTATACAAGGATCCCGCATTGCGCGAACGATATATCGAACAACTGCAGAAGAAACCAATCCTCATGAACTTTGAGTTGGAAGTTGTTCGGAAGGATGGAACCATTTCCTGCTGTTTGGAAAACTCGTACCTGGATAAATCACTTTCAGGAACAAGCATCATCAGTGGAACACTCATCGATGTCACTGAAAAACGCGAGATGGAACAGGCGCTCCAGGAGAGTGAACAGAGGTTTAAAGCTATCTCCGGAGTTTCTACTGAAGGGGTAGTTTTTTTCAGTCATGATGTTATCCAGGATTGCAACGATCAGTTTGCGAGAATTCTAGGATATACCAATAGTGTTGAGGTCATTGGTAGAGAATTGGTTGAGTACATTCATCCTGCGGATTTGCAGCGAATCAAGACAAGTGTCAATATTTCGTCTGCGAACAAAACTGAAATCCGACTTCAAGGTAAATCGGGAAAAACAATTTTTCTAGAGATCACTGGAAGTCATTTGATGTATCAGGGAAAAAACAGTCTGGCACTAGTTGCCGTGGACATCACCACACGCAAAAAAGTGGAACAGACGCTGCAACAAAGTGTTGTTGGTTTTAGACGATTATTGGAAAACTCTCCGAATGGCGTGATCATCTTAACCGACGAAAGAATTCGCTATTTGAATTTTGCTGCATGCGAATTGCTTGGTGTGGACGATGAAGACGAACTGTACGACAAAAGTTTTTTGACCTTTTTTGATAAGGAAACCAAACAAAGTTTGAAGATAGATCTCATGGAAATCCGCAATGGACAAGAGATCGAATACCGTGAGGTGAGATTGCAAAACAAGCGCGATGAAATTTTGGATATTGGTATCAAATCCATCCTCACTGTTTATGAAAACAAACCCTCCATTCAGGTCACACTCAATAACGTCAGCACAAGAAATCAACTTGTGCAGGAGCAAATGCGCATACGCTTGATCGAGGAAATCAACACTGCTCTCAAAGCTGAAATCGCTGGGCATAAACAAACACAGGAGAAACTGGAAAAGGAGCGCCGTAACGCCACTGAACAGAAAGCTAAGTTGGAGTCTATTTTTAATTCTACTGAAAACCTGATGATGTGGACCCTGGATGTCAACTATCACATCACGGGTATGAATAAAAATTTCACCACATGGATGAATGATCAGTTTGATGAAAAGGTATCCATTGAGGATAACATCATGAAAGTGTTGGAACCGCATCTCGACGAAGATTTGTATCAAGGTCAGCTGCGCGCATTTGAAAACGGTTTCAAGGGAAGGCCGCAGCAGTTTGAATTTGCGTTGAAAAATCGCCGCAACGAAACAACCTGGCTACAAGCCTTTTTGAATCCGGTTTACATGGATGGCAAGCTGGAGGAATTGTCCTGTCTCCTCTATGACAATACAGAACGCAAGGAATTTGACAGGAGAATTCGCGACTCACTAAAAGAAAAAGAAGTGCTTCTCCAGGAAGTACATCACCGGGTGAAAAACAACTTGCAGGTTATTTCAAGTATTTTGAATCTGCAGTCGTCTTATGTAAAGGATGAAAAGACGCTTGAGGTTTTGAGAGAAAGTCAGCAGCGAATCAAGAGCATGTCTTTTCTCCACGAAACCATTTATAGGACTGCAGATTTCAGCAAACTGGAATTCACGAATTATTTGCGTTCGATTGCCTCCAATCTCATTCAGAGTTACAGGACTCCAGATGTGCATATTGATTTTGTAGACAATATGGAAACAGTGTTTCTCAATCTGGATCAATCTATTCCATGCGGCCTGATTGTGAACGAACTTGTGAGTAACGCATTAAAATATGCTTTCAAAGGCAAGAAAAAAGGCAAGTTGAAGATCACATTGAATGAAAAGGATGGTGTGGTCACCCTGATCATCGCTGATGATGGCGTGGGTTTGCCGAAGGATTTTAATTACGATAAAACAGATTCTCTGGGTATACAATTGGTCTATGCGCTTACGGAGCAGCTAGATGCGAAAATGGATGTTGCCAATAAAAAAGGGGCGTCATTTTCAATCGTTTTCAAAAAGAAATGATCAGAGTAAGGTCCTACCCCTTGCAATGTTTATGATCACACCGTACTTTAGTGCGCGATTCACCCTAATATCCTACCCATCATGGCCATTAATATTCTTGTTGTAGAAGACGAAAGTATCGTTCGAAAGGACATCGAACGTAGTCTTGAAAAGCTCGGCTATCATGTTGTTGGTCATGCCGACAACGGCGAGAGGGCGCTTGAAGTTGCCAGAGAAACCAAGCCAGATCTGGCCCTTATGGATATTCAAATTAAGGGCAACATGAGCGGAATAGAAACCGCCGAAGCCATTAAACAAGAGATGGATATTCCGGTCATTTATCTCACAGCATACGCCGACGAGCCGACCTTGAATAAAGCGAAACTTACTGAACCACACGGGTATATTTTAAAGCCATTCAAAGAGGTGGATTTGCATACCACCATTGAAATGGCGATTCATAAACATGGTAAGGAACGGGAAGTGAAAGTTGAAAACGAATTGCTGAAATCACTCACGAATTTTAAGTCATCCGCTAATTATCTATTCATTAAACACCAATCAAAATTGGTTAAAGTGAACACGGCAGACGTGTACTATGTGGAGGCGCTAAAGGATTATATGCAAATCGTCACTGCCGATGTGAAGTACACCATTCACGCCACCATGAAGGATATTGAACGCAAATTACCGAAGTCCGTATTTCAACGTCTTCATCGTTCGTTTATCGTGAACATGGATAAAATTTCTGCTATCTCAGGTAGTGATGTGATACTGGCCGACATTCAAAAAGAAATTCCTGTTGGAGGTAATTATCGCGATGAGTTCGGTGAGCGCATCAATATTCTTTGATGCTCAAAAATCAATTCTGTAGAAAAATACCGGGAGCAAACCCAATTGATATTCCTTTCGTACCGCATTGGACGGATCACCTGATTCATCTGGTGCATAAGTAAGCGACAATACGTTTTGGGTGTTCAATAGATTCACGAGATCTAAACCAGCCTCATGGGATGTTTTTTTCCGGTTGAACCTGAAATTCATTTTCACATCTAAACGAAAATAGGGTTCAAATTGTAGGGTATTCCTCAAGGAATCCACATAAATAAGTTCGCGCGCTATGTTGCTGGCAGCAATATCTGCCGGCCCATACCAACGACCACCAGCTGTAGTTACTTTAGATCCAATGACAAATGCTCCGCCTTTCCGGAGGCTAAACTCTTTACTGGCCAGAGCATTGAAGGCATATCCCCCATTGAAATCGGTATTTCTGATGACTCCGTCACTTCCAGCGTACTGAGCTTGGAAGACAGAACCGGTCAACAAAAACAACCAACCCTTGCTGTAGAATTTTTCAACCGTGATTTCTGCACCGTAGTTTTCACCCTTACCAGTATTTTGTAATTCGCCGGGAAAGAATCTTGAAAATCCAGAACCGGTATTGGACAAGGAAAAGGATGAAGATTTTTTTTCAACCGGAATATGACTGAGTTGCTGATAATAAACTTCAGTTAGTATGCGAACGCCTGAATTGAGCAGCCACTGATGACTCAACACGAAGTGATTGCTCTTGGTAAAATCCATTTTTTGATTGAGCGTCTGTCTGGGTCCTCCGATGCTATCCGACAACGCAACACGATAGAAGTACATGTAAAAGGGTTGTGTACCGCTATGTATTCCTGCTGCGAATGCGATGTGTTGTTTTTCGTTGAATTGCCATTTGATAGACACTCGTGGTTCAGCGAACGCTGTACTGTTGCTCAACGTGAAATGTGTACTATGAATACCCATGGTCAAACTGAGCAATTCTGTGATGCGATATCTCCACTGAACGTAGGGTTGAATGAGTGCTGCTGTTGCCTGCGTTTGCCATCTCACAGTCCAGTGATTGTACCACGCTAAAGTATCATCGAGCGAACTGCGCACACTATCATTCATGCTCCACGTGAAATAGTCTGCATTGAAACCAAATCGAAGCAGGTGATTTTTATTGATCTTGTGATTGAATACTAAAGCCGCAGAGTATTTATTTTGTTTGAAGTTGTAATCAAGCAACGGCTTTAGCGAGTCGACTTGATAGGTAGAATCAGCATCTAAGTGGCGATACACCAGTTCATGATAACTATCCACAACGTCCGTCATTGCGGCCAGTGTCATTTTTAAAAACGATCGATCGGAAATGGTTTTGCTCCATGTCACTCCGCCTACAGCCATGCCGGAACCAAAATATTGATCCCTATCATTTTGACCATAAATATTTCTTTGATCGGGACTCTTTTGATCGCTGATCAGGATATCAACTTTGCTCATTCCACCAATTCCCCAAACAGAAAAAGTTGAGTTTTTTTTACCGGGAAAGAACAAACGAAAATTGCCATCCTGATATCTGGGCACCGCATCTGTACCGATATCAATACCAAGTTTTGAAAACATACTCACTGTGCTGTATCGGTAACCCACAAGATAGCTACTCCCCCGCTCACGATTGATAGGTCCTTCAGCCATCAGTTCAGTACCCAGAAAACCGAACTGACCAGTGAATTCATGTTTGCTGTTGTTACCGTTTCTAAGGCGCAAGTCAAATACACCTGAAATACAATTGCCATAATCAGCAGGAAACGCACCTGTATAGAAATCAGAATTGGCGAGATATTTATTGTTGATGATACTTACCGGACCACCGGTAGTGCCGGGTATATTGAAGTGATTGGGGTTGGGAATATCTACCCCTTCCAAACGCCATAAAACACCTTGGGGTGAATTGCCACGAATCACGATATCGTTTCGGGAATCATCTGCGCCTTGAACACCAGCAAAATTGCTGGCCATACGCGCAGGATCACCGCGACTTCCTGCATAGCGATTGGTTTCATTCACACTAAACTGCCTTGAACTCACAACGGCCATTTCGTTCTGTGATTCACCCTCACGCGTAGCCCGTATCTCTACTTCGGCCATCTCTACTATTTGTTGTTCAAGTTCAATTTGAAGAACGGTTTCTTTTCCGCTGGAAATCATCACGTCATCAAGAATACGGGTAGTGTATCCAGTCATCGCAATTGCGATTCTCACTCGACCAACGGGAACTTGCTCAATACGAAAATGACCTTGTGCATCAGATGCTTTTGCCGCTATAAAAATGGTATCGCGATATACACTCACTACTGCTCCCGGGATAGGAAAATGTGTTTCCGTTTCTTCAATGATTCCCCGAATGGTTTGTGATACCGGAGCATCCTGCGAATAAAATCGCAGCGACAACAGGCAAAAGAAAAGGACAAGAATGAGTTGTAACAGTCGCATCGTGAAGATGCATAGTTACAAAAAGTTCTGGAAAATTGAGAATGCGATTAGCGAAGTAGAATCACGCTGCCATTGGTTCTTTGTATTGTCACATCTGTTGCGGTCCTCAATTCAAGCGTCGACACATATGATCCATCTTGTGCTGGCTCTCCAAGATAGGTTCCGTTCCAACCTTTAAATGGTGTGTCAGAAGAATACACTTCCATTCCCCACCGATCGTAGATTCTAAACTGATAGTGGGTAATGTCGAAACCGGTTACAACGGGATAAAAAACCTCATTATGTCCATTGACATCAGGTGTAAATGCCGTTGGAACAAAAACCAACAGTTGTGGATTTACAACCACCAGTTTTGATGTTGTATCTCTACACCCGAATGTATTCCACACGCTTTGCGTAATGAAATAGTGTCCGTGATCTTCATACTGATGCTCACCTTCTGGGAATATTTCGAATGTTTCATCTCCAAAATCATAATACCAATTGGTCACATCTTCACTTGATGTATTGGTAATATGAAACAGAGGATTCGTATAACTTAATTCATCCTCGCACGTGAACCCGGCATTGGGATTTGGATATACAGTGAGGGCATTGAACAATGTTGAATCAGCAGTACAACCATGGTTAGTTGTAACCGTCAATGTCAAATCAAATGTTCCAGCCTCGTCCATGACAAGGTTGGTATTTTGTTGTGCACTGCTTGTTCCATTTTCAACCGACCAGAGCCAATCTGTGATGACAGAAGGAAGTTCAACGGTGCTTAAATCCAACAATTGAACCTCTTTCCCCTCACATGTTGCTTCATTTCCAATAACAATATCTGGAATGGGCAAAGGATGAATTTCAATGCTATCAGAATACACACTCGCGCAGCCATTCGCGCTGGTTGCAATGTAAACTACCTGATAAGTTCCTTGTGTTTCATATAGATTGTCAGCGGTATTGCCGAATTCATTTGGATGTCCATCACCAAATGACCACTCTTCTTGCATGATCATACCTTCCGCAATGGTGGATGCCGCGGCGAAATGTGACTCTATTCCAAAGCAGCCATCTTCGATCTCTACGATAGGCCATGGCGCTGGAAATATTTGAATGGTATGTGTTAGCGTGTCGTCACATCCAAAGCTGCTCACAGGCGTGAGACTGATATCAATTTCACCATAATTCATAAATGTATAGACTAGAGAATCGGGTGAAGTTATTTCTGTACCTGCAATATTCCATGTCCACGAAACAATTGAATCAGTGCTTATCGTGCTGTAATCATAAAAAACTTGTTCGGAATATTGACAAGCATCTCCATGGCTGAATACTACTAGGGGAAAAGCATGCACAAATATGGATGTATCGATTGAGGCAACACAACCATAATCACTTGTGCTGGTCATGTTGATCTGTTGTGTTCCAGTAGAATCAAAAATAACTGTCGGTGGAGTGTATTCATTACTCACAACGTTGTTGCCAATATTCCAAACCGTAGAAGATATAACTCCTGTTTGGATGGCCGTTTCATTGATGATGTTCAGTGGCAGGTCGTGACAAACATCTTCTGCCTGTATTGAAATTTCGGGTATGGGCCTAACAATAATGGTTGAAGTATCCGATGCGGCGCAACCGTCAGAATCAACATACCCATAAACGATATCGTAAGTACCAGTTCCGCTCTGTGGTACAAAATAATTGATGGTGTCGTTGTTCAGGGTATAACTTCCTCCGATCGGTGTTGCTCCTTGCAGAATTATCGTATCCGCATCAAGACAGAAATTGCCTAAATCCGCATACTGCACAATAGGCAATGGTTTGATGAAGATGTTTTGTGACACACTATTTGAACACGAGAATGTGTCCGTGTAAAAGTATTCCACTACATAATTTAAATTCTCAGCCCATGAAGGATCAAATGCAGTTGTCTCAATGCCATTGACAGTGTAGAAGCCGGGCGGATCAGAAGGGCTTCCTGTGATTAAATCAAATGTATTATCCAAATGACAAACAAGCGGATCTTCACTTAGCGTTAGGGTCGGTAGATCTTTTACTTCAATGTGAATCGTATCTGTTCGCACGCAATCTGCATAGTATCCGGTGAGCAAAAAATCATAGTCATCGGATGGGTGAAGTAAAAACTCGTTGGCTGTTGCACCATTTGAAATTTCACTCATGTCCTGCCAGACATAAGAGGTTGCGTTTTCAATGGTGACATAAGCGGTGTCACCTGCACATAAATATTGCGGCACCTGGTAAGAAAGAACAAATTCTTCGACAACAATCGAATCTGTACAGGCAACAAGAACAGGACAACCATTTGGGTCCGTCATAATTACGGATGGACAATAGGTTCCGGGCACGGTATACGTGTGTGTTGTAGAAGTATTTCCCGATGGATCACCAGATCCATCATTGAAGTCCCAGAAATATTCAAAATAGGTATCAGCAGGATTAAACGCCGCGATAGAAACTTCAAACGGAGCGCATACCGCCGTATCCAGCAGTTGTGTAAACGGCCCAACTTGATTTCCATAGTTGAGAATATCTGGGACTACAAGTGTTGCTTCACACCCATAATTATTGACCACAGTGAGCGATACATCATATACACCAATCGGGTAAGTGTGAAATGCCATGATTCCAAAACCGCCTTGTTCATCACCAAAATCCCACACTGAATTGACTACAGTTCCGGGGGTAGTATTGACAAACTGAACACCGTATAGACAATTGTTGATGGTTGAAGTAAAATCAAATGAAACGTCAGGATCTACAATGTGTACCGCCTGATCGTTGCAATAACTGCGAACGCAGCCAGCACCATTATCAGCATTTAGACATACCTCGTAAGTGCCATTGGCCTCGAATACGTGCGTCGGCGCGGCGAGCGTACTTGTGTTTTCTGAACTTGTCGGATCACCAAAGTCCCAGGCGTATGTTACGTCATCAGGACCTACAGAGTAGTTTACAAATTGTACTTCATCTCCAACGCAACTCGGATCTGATGCGGCAATAAAGTTGACCACAGGAGGAAGTACAACATTGATTTCTTGCGTTACTGTGGATGTACAACCAAGACTGTCTGTTGCCGTGAGCGTTGCGCTTAAGGGCTGATCATAGTTGTATGGCGGTTGAAAAGTGTGAAAAGGGCTTTCACTTGTACTGATGCTGCCGTCGCTAAAAATCCACTGCCAAGACGTGAGATTACCAAGGTCGGGCTCAAAACCCAAATTCACATTGTTACACGCGTCAATGGTCGTTGTAGAAAACGATGCAAAATCCGGATTACTCGAAACGTGTATAGCATCATCATAAAACAAATCGACGGAACAACCATTGGCGTCTGTTGTGGTCACTGTCACGTCTACAAACCCACCCTCTTCTATAATGACGCTGGGCCACCAGAAGTAATCAGGATTTGAAAAAGCAAAACTTTGTGCGCCATCATTCCATGTATGTGTGATATGCCAATAACCTTGATTGGCCATCCAGTTTACCACAATATGATCCCCACTGCTGAATGTGACATCCCAATGTGGATTGAACACTTCACAATGAATGTCTACATCCAACGGAGGACAGCCATTGTTGGGTGTGAAACTAAGATTCGCATTTGGTGAAGAAACAGTAATATCCACCGATTGTGTGTCTGGACAATCTGATCCGTTGGCAAACGCAGTTAGCAAAATAGTATACGTACCTGAAGCTGGAAAAATATGTGTTGGTGTGTGTTCATTGATCAATGAACCTGATCCATCGCCAAAATCCCAAACAATAGAATCGGCACCAATGGAAATGTCATTGAATGTTGCGGACAATTCTCCACACATCACTTGATATTCGAAAATCGCTACTGGAGGCTCAACGTATATCAGATCTTCCATGGTTTGCATGATGTTGCACGCACCATTGAAAACCGTGAGCGAAACATCAAACCAACCGGTATCCGGAAAGTCATGCGTGATACAATCTTCAGAAAGCGACATGATGACCCACCCGCTTCCATCATAAAAATTCCATGAAAATGTATTACCCGGCTGCTCTGTTACACAGAATTCAACGGGCTCACCCGCACACGTTGTTGTTGTGGAAACCGTAAAGTTAGCGTCCACTTCAGTGAGCACATTGATGTCGTTGGGATTCGTATATGAAGCTGTGCAACCCGACTCGGTTTGTATGGTAAGCGTGATTGGATAGAATCCTGGCGTCGTATACATGTATTCTGGAGCCAAACCTTCAGCATCGGTCAGTCCATCTCCATCGAAATCCCAATAGTAGAATTCTACTGTATCTACTGTATTCACGAGCACATCGAAAACAGACACCAATTGATTGGTACAAGCTGTAGGAGCATGGTTGAAATGAACCGTTGGCAACTGAACGGTGATATAGTCTATCAACTCGAATTCATTCTCACATCCGCTGGAGCTTGTCGCTACAAGGCGGATGTCATATAGGCCGTAATCATTGAAGGTATAAACGAGGTCTGTTGAAGCCCCAACAGAAGTGCCATCAACAAACCACTCGTAGGAAATAACGCCCGGTCCCACGGATAAATTTTCAAAATGAACATTGAATGGAAAGGAACAGGACTCAAGAACATCAGCCTCAAAGGAAACATCAGTGCCTTCTTGTATGGTCATTGTGGCCGGCCCTACCTGTGTGTCCACACAACCACTGCTATAAGAAACCTCTAATGAGGGTATGAAACTTCCAGCGTCCGCATAAGTGTAAGTTGCTGTGATGCCAGTTGCATCCGCAATGCCGTCACCATCAAAATCCCATTCAGTAACCGGAGGAACAGGTGTGGTAGTGCTGGTAAATGTAAAGACATCGCCCTCACAACCCGTCAGTGGGTTTACGGTGAATGTCGCATTGGCTGTACTAAATATTTCGACAGGATGACAAATCTGGTCAGAACAACCAACATCATCGGCTACAGTGAGACAGACATCAAAAATCCCAGTCGATTGAAACGTATGCGATACCTCATCGATTCCATTGACGGTTTGGGTACCGCCATCACCGAATTCCCATATGGATGAAAGTGTGGTTTCTCCTGTCGACGAATTAGTCATGGAAATATCTACGGGTGGATTACAATCCAATTGATTGCTAAGCGCAAAGACGGCATTGGGAAAATGATCCACGACCTGTATCAGACCGGGTAATGTAATATCGGCGAAACAACCAAATTCGTCCTCAACAGAAAACACAGGCGTAAAAGTTCCAGTTTGATTATAGCAGTGCATCGGGTTTTCATCCGTAGATGATCCTCCATCTCCAAAGTCCCAAGACCATTCAACAATGTCTCCCTCACCTATGACGCTGATGTCACTGAAATTGACACAAAGGGGAAAACAACCCGCGTCATCATCCACAACAAAATTTGCAACAGGTAACGCATGCACGCTGATGTAATCCTGGATCGTAGTGGTTTGTGTACCATTGATCGTCAAGGTGACATCATAATTGCCGGGCAGCGTGAGTATTGAAATGTATTGCGGAGAAGTTGAGGTGAGTGTTGCGCCGCTTGGGGTTGTAATTTGCCAGTTATAGCTTGAAATACTACCTGGTGCCGGCGAGGTAACTGAAATAACCACGCCTAGAGGAGCACAACCGCTGGTGTTGTTTGCTTGAAATGTTTGTGATACCGCGGTTGAAAATGTCAATAACGCCGCGAAAAGCAGCGTCCATCGAACACGCGTCAAAACGTATTCTTGAATATTATGAATGGTTGGTGAAATCACCTTTGCGCAATAGGGTCCTCGTTTATACACACGAGTTACTTGAAAGGTTGCGATTGACAGTCGATGGGGCGTGTTACTTTTGCCCGTTACAATTTTTCACCATGAAAAACAGACATCTTCGGAAATTCATCAGTTATGTGCTTAACGGATTGGTCATCACGTTGCCTGTTTTCGGCACCGGATATATCATCTATAATTTGTTCAGATGGTTGGACTCAATTGTGCCCAGACTGTGGTATTCTAATGAGGAACTCATCGAAAGAGAAGGTGGTTTTTCGGGTTGGGGAATTTTTGTTCTTGTTTTGATGTTGTTCGTTTTGGGCTGGCTGGGTAGTCGGTTCATCAATGAACAGCTCAAAAGCGCATTTGAGAAGCTTATGAATAAAATACCCGGTGTAAATAACCTCTACAGCACGATTTCAGACATCATGGGCGCTCTGGTTGGCAACAAAAAGAAGTTTAATCAGCCGGTTTTGGTAAAAGTGAGTGACCAACTAGATCTGGAAATGATTGGCTTTATAACAGATACGGATTTATCGGAATTGGGCGACATCACGGGTAAAGTGGCTGTTTATTTTCCGATGAGCTACAGCTTCGCGGGTCATATGATGATTGTGCCAGTGCGAAACATCAAACGCATTGAAAGAAATGCTGTGGACATTATGAAATACACCGTGAGCGGAGGTATCGTTGAACTCGACCACGAAGATGAAAAGCAGAAGGGCAGTTAATCTGATATTGCTGCATTTTCTGGTTTTTATCTGGGGATTCACCGGAATTCTTGGTTACGAAATCAGTCTTAGCCCCTTACCATTGGTGTGGTGGCGCGTCTTTATCGCATCCGCTGCGTTGTTGTTGTTTTCTGTCGTCATGCGAAAAAAGATCTCAGCCAGTCTACGTGATATGATTTATTTTTCCGGAGTAGGTATCATCATTGCCCTCCATTGGTTATGCTTTTTCGGCAGTATTAAAGAGTCTACCATTTCAGTTGCCCTCGTGGTGATCAGTACCACTGCGTTTTTTGTTTCTTTGATTTCACCATGGATAAGGCGGGAGAAATTTCATTATTATGAATTGTTCCTCGGTATTCTGGTTGTGTTAGGGCTTGCAGTGATTTTTAGATTCGAAAGTCAATACACGAAGGGGATCATTCTATCATTGTTATCTGCGCTTTTTGCCGCTACATTTTCAACCCTTAACTCATTGCTTATTGTAAAGCACACCGCCCTTAAAATCGCTTTCTGGGAAGTTCTTACTGCATGCCTCGCACTCACTGTTTTTCTTGCTTTCAGAGGTGATATGCCTGCAGTTATAACCAACATTGGCCTATATGATTTGATGTTGTTGTTGATTCTTGGGATTATTTGTACTGGTTTCGCTTTCGTTGCTGGTATTGAAGTGATGAAAGTATTGTCGCCATTTACTTGCGCTCTTGCCATCAATTTAGAGCCCGTTTACACCATTCTGTTGGCACTCTTGTTCTATGGAGAAAACGAATACATGAGTCCGCAGTTTTATTTGGGTGCGGTGATCATTCTTTCCACGTTGTTCATTGAAGCTTTTATGAAGCGAAAACAAATGGTGGAGCAGGCATAAAAAAACCGCCCCCTAAAGAGCGGCTTTTTCAACCTTTCACCTATTTGAGCAACCGGTCTAAACGCATTGGTTATTGCAATTGAGCCGGATAACTTAGTATTACTTGCCTCCTGTCATTTGAATCATCTGCATCTTCAGATCATTCAAACTAACGAGTTTTGCGAGATAGGCATTGACGTTACCGTGTTGCATGTTTTCAATCGCCTGTTGTTTCATCGCGAAATATTTGTTCTTGAGTTCGTTCATCGCTTTAGGTTTTTATTGTTGAATATTATTGTTTGATCAATTTGATGTGATCACAATTTCAACCACCGTGCCAAAACCGAAAGGCACGCTGAACCGAGCCATGAACGGGCGTTTCAGAACCCTAGGACTGATAAAGTTGATGCTCCCGGATATATTCAATCACTGCATCGGGAATTAAAAACCGGATGTCCAGACCTTTTTTGATATCTGCCCGAATGACCGTTGAGGATATTTCTATCCTTGGCGCTGACAATGTGTGCACACGATAATCCGACCATCGTATAGGTGATTCATCGGAATCACTGTTGTGACGGGGATATAGAAACATGGGAAATTGCTCTAGAATCCATTCGTAGTCTTTCCATAAATGAAAGTTCGTTTTAATGTCTTCTCCCAGAACAATTGTAAATTGAAGGTCGGAATGTTTTGACCGCAGATGTCTTAGCGTGTTAGACGTGTATGAGGGTCGGCCTAGCCCAAATTCTACATCACACGCCACCATGTTATGCGAACCCCGTATAGCCGCATTGAGCATGTGCAAACGATCTTGCTCGGGGGCAAGTTCTTGTGGGTCTTTCAGGGGATTTTGCGGACTGATAACAAACCAAATCTCATCGACAAGCGAATGAGAAATCATGTGATTGGCAAGAACTAGGTGACCGACATGCACCGGATTGAACGAACCAAAATAAAGTCCGACGTTTTTCACTTGTTCAGAAAATCTCTTACGTGTTGTTCAGCATGTATAAATGCGTCTTCCAGAATATCATTCACAATCACTACATCAAATCTTGGCTCATACGATAGTTCGTGCTGGGCTTTTTCAATGCGCATAGCAATCTTCTCTGCGGTTTCTGTGCTGCGATTACGGAGGCGAAAACGAAGGGCTTCAATACTTGGTGGTTTCACAAATACCGAAAGTGCACGGTCATCGAATATTTTCTTGAGGTTGAGGCCGCCCAGAACATCAAGGTCGAAAATTACATTTCTCCCATCAGCCCATATTTTTTCAATTTCCGATTTAAGTGTCCCATAGTATTGGCCTTGATAGACCTCTTCCCATTCCAAAAACTCGCCGCTTCTGGCGCGCTTCAAAAAATCATCTACCTGGATGAAGTGATAATCCTTGCCGTCTGCTTCATGAATACGTTTACTCCTTGTTGTGGCTGAAACGGAAAAAGACAGCTTCAAATCGGGCACAGACAGCAGGTGATGAACGATGGTTGTTTTACCCGCACCACTTGGAGCTGAAAAAATGATGGCCTTGCCCTGACTCATAGAAGGCGACAAATATCGGAAGAATAAGGTTTCTGTTGAACGACTTTCTAACGCCTATTCTCAGTTAAAGCACGTTGTTGATTTGCTCCTTGATTTTTTCCAACTCATCTTTCATTTTCACCACAAGGCGTTGCATCTCTGCGTCATTGGCCTTGCTGCCAATCGTGTTGATTTCACGGCCAATTTCCTGCGATATGAATCCGAGTTTTTTACCCTGTGATTCACCCCCCAATTCATCATCGAAATGAGCGCAATTGGTTTCTAAACGCTGATGCTCTTCGCTGATGTCCAAACGCTCCAAATAATAGATCAACTCTTGTTCGAAACGATTCGGATCAATTTTATCAATAGGAATTAATTCTTCCAGACTGTTACGGAGTTTTTCTCTGATTTTTTCATTGCGATTTTTGATCGGCTCACTCAGATCATTGCGATGCGACAAGATGAGCTGAATGCGCATGCGAAAATCATCACGAAGTTTTTCTCCCTCTATCCTGCGATATGAGTCGAAACGATGATACGCATCTTTGATGAGTGCCATCAAACTATTCCACTCCTCTTCATCCAACTCGGTTGATTCTGGCTTGAGCAAATCCGGAATGCGGATCAGTGCGTTCAAAAAATCACCACCCTCCATGCCTACCTGATCAGCCACTTCTTTGAGATCCTGATAGTATGCAGCCATAAGTGGTTTGTTGAAAGACATGCGTTTTTCTGCCTCTAGGCTTTCATAATAGATCAGAAAGTCAGCTTTGCCACGCTGTATATTTTCGCTCAACCACGACCGAAGCTCTAACTCTTTTTCACGATATGTGCTTGGTATTCGCATATTCAGATCCAGCTGTTTGCTGTTGAGCGATCGAAGCTCTATCGTGAATTTTTTATTACCAATGGTGCCTTCGGTCTTTCCGAAGCCTGTCATGGATCTTAGCATGGTTGAGTATTATAGGGTTTTATAGTGGCATATTGCTGTGCTTCTTCTTCGGCATGCTGTCGACTTTGTTCTCGAGCATGGCAAAAGCACGAATGAGTTTTTCTCTGGTTTGAGAAGGTAATATCACTTCATCTATATATCCGCGCTCGGCTGCGCTGTAAGGATTGGCAAACAATTCTGCATACTCGGCCTCTTTTTCTTTCCATTTTGATTCTGGATTCGCGGATTCAGATATCTCTTTTTTGAAGATGATTTCTGCTGCTCCTTTGGCTCCCATTACAGCAATTTCTGCAGTTGGCCAAGCATAGTTCATGTCTGCGCCAATGTGTTTGGAATTCATCACGTCGTATGCACCGCCATATGCTTTTCTGGTGATTACGGTTACACGTGGAACCGTTGCTTCACTGAATGCATAAAGAAGTTTGGCTCCATTCGAAATAATGCCATTCCACTCTTGATCGGTGCCTGGAAGAAATCCCGGCACATCTTCGAACACCAACAATGGAATATTGAATGCGTCGCAAAAACGAACAAAACGCGCACCTTTTGAGGATGATTTAATGTCCAATACACCCGCGAGATATGCTGGCTGATTGGCAACAATACCAATACTTCTGCCGGCGATTCTCGCAAATCCTGTAATGATATTTTCTGCGTAATCTTTATGAACCTCAAACCACGAAGACTCATCAATGACACGTGTAATGACATCGTGCATGTCATAAGGTTGATTTGGATTGGCTGGTATGATTTGATCTAATTCTGATCTTGTTTCATTGGAGACTTCGTAGGAAAGTTTTGGCGCTTCTTCCTCACAATTCTGCGGCATATAGCTGAGAAGTGTGCGAATTTTCTTCAAACAATCGATGTCATTTTCTGCAGTGAAATGTGTTACACCGCTTTTCGTCGAATGGGTAGAAGCTCCTCCAAGTTCTTCACTGGAAACCTCTTCATGTGTCACGGTTTTTACAACATTAGGACCCGTTACAAACATGTAGCTGGTGTTTTCTACCATCATGATAAAATCTGTCAGCGCGGGTGAATAAACAGCTCCGCCTGCACATGGCCCCATGATGGCGCTGATTTGCGGCACAACACCACTCGCCTGCACATTGCGGTAGAAAATATCTGCATATGCTCCAAGTGATACAACACCCTCTTGAATTCTGGCGCCACCACTATCATTCAACCCAATCACGGGAGCTCCGTTTTTCATGGCCAAATCCATGACGCGACAAATTTTTTCAGCGTGCGCTTCGGCAAGCGAACCGCCAAGCACCGTGAAGTCTTGTGAAAACACATAGACCAAACGCCCGTTGATTTTGCCGTATCCTGTTACTACACCATCACCAAGATAAATTTCTTTATCCAAACCGAAATTGGTGGAACGATGGGTAACCATCATTCCCAGTTCTTCAAATGAATTTTCATCAAGGAGAAAATGAATTCTCTCACGCGCAGTAAGTTTTCCTTTTTTGTGTTGTGCGTCAATGCGCTTTTGACCTCCGCCAAGTTGAGCCTCGGCTGTTTTTTTCTGAAGTGTGGCAACTCTGTCTTGCATATTCACGGATTGGTTGGCGGCCAAAGGTAGAACATCAGAAGGTCTTCAGCTATTGGCTTCTGCCTTTTGAACAAAATACATTTCGAGCTGGCCTTTGTTTTCGCTGCAACAAACCCCCTTGCGATGAATTCAAATTCAGGATTGTCAGCGACCAAACGATAGGTATCCGCCGATATATTCAATTTTCCAGGTTCACTTGCGCTTTCAACACGCGATGCCGTATTAACGGTGTCTCCCCAAATGTCATACTGGATTTTATGCAAACCAACGACGCCGGCAATCAATGGCCCGCTATGCAGACCTGCCCGCATCCGCAGACCGGGTTTATTCAATTCGCAGAGTTCACGATACCTGTTCTCAATGAATGCCAGCATTTCTAATGCAGCCAACACTGCATCTTTTGCTTGAGCGGTATTTCCGTCAGGTAATCCCGCAACCGCCATGTAAGAATCACCAATGGTTTTTATTTTTTCAAGACCATGATGTTGGATGATGCGGTCAAATTCCTGAAAACAATGATCCACTTCTTGAATCAATTCTGTTGCGGAAATTTTTTCTGCGAGAGCTGTGAATGCGCAAAAATCTGTGAAAAGAACCGTGGCATTCTCGAAATGTCGGGCGCTTGATTTACCATGTTGTTTCAATTCCTGTGCAACAGAAAATGGTAAAATATTAAGGAGCAAATTTTCTGAACGCTCTCTTTCTTGTTGAATGATTTTTCTTGTCTTCACTGCGAACCGAAGCCTGCTCGCTAGCACCCCAGCGGTGATCAGGATAAAAACCGCGAGCGCAATGAACCAATTGCGTTCGTTTTTTTTATGACCAAGTTCTGCCTGATGTTCAAATGCGGTGCGGAGTTTTTCTTCTTCACGATCCAAACTATCCGAAAGCTGCTTCATTTCATACTCATGTCGAATGGATAATTTCAACACTTCATCCACGCTCTCAAGAAGCATCAAGCTATCTGCCTTGATGGATGCTAATTCATGAAAGTATAGGGCATTGCGATAGTCGCCGGTTTCTTTGTACAAACGATGCAAACATTCACAAGCAGACTGACTATTTTCAAGATCACTCATCTTCTCTGAAATATCAAAAGATTCAGAACAGCTTTTTTTAGCCGCAGGATATTGATGCAGTGTCAGATATATGATTCCTTTTTTGTGAAGTGCAAAGGCGGCTAAACCGCGACTTCCAACCTGTTCACTCAAGTGAAGGCATACGTCATAATATTCGAGCGCAGTAACATACTCCCCCTGATTCGAACGCAATTCAGCAAGATCAGAATAGACATCTCCAAGGTTCCATAAATCACCCTCAATCTTTAATTGCTCGATGGCTTCAAGGTAATATTTTTCTGCTTTAATGTCCTCGCCTTTCTCGTGGTAAATATTTCCAATATTGATAATCAACAACCCCAAATTACTTCCGGATGTTTTTTTCAATTCCAAGGCTTGTTCATAGGTCTTTAAAGCTGAATCAAAATCACCGGTTTGTTCCTGAAGCATGCCAATGTTATTCAAAGCGGTTGCTTGTCCTGTTGGGTGATGCGCTTTCAGATATGCGTCGTGTGCTAATCTGAAATGTAGTAGCGCTTCCGGATAATTGTTTTGTTGGAAAAGCAACGACCCATAATTGTTTTGAACTGATGCCATGATCATCAAATCACCGGATGCTTCTGCCAAAGCAATGGATTCTTTCAGCAAAATACCGGATTGTACATAGTCCCCTTTGACTTGATAAATGGAACCCTGTAAGTTTTTCGTTTTGCTTTGGAAACGCTTGTTGTCGGCTTGAGCAGCAATGCTCCACGCGGCTTCCGAATATGACCATGCAGTATCTGTATTGACTTTTACATAATCCCAGGCCAAATTGTACACAATGTTGAATCGAACGCTATCGGCCAGTGACGGATTTTGCCAATCTTGCGGACGTTGTTCTTCTGATTGGGACCAGTTGACAATGACGCACGACATCAATAAACAGATCAAAAGACAGGTTCTCATGTTTGCGAGACCAAAGTAACGAAGTATTGAAAATTATTCGGCGTGTACTTTCGAATTAAAACCCACCTGGAATAGCCTGAATGAGCTTTTGGGTGTATTCGTTCTGAGGATGGAAAAAGACCTCGCGTGCTGTACCAAACTCTACTATTTTTCCACGTTGCATCACCATAATTCTATCGCTCATGTAATAAACGACATTGAGGTCATGAGAAATGAATAGATAGGTCAAACCAAAATCTCGTTTCAAGTCGTTGAGCAAATTCAGCACTTGCGCTTGAACAGAAACATCTAAAGCACTCACACTTTCATCACAGATGATGAATGAGGGTTCACAAGCAAGTGCACGTGCAATAACGATTCGTTGTCGCTGCCCACCGCTGAATTCATGAGGATATCTGTGAAAATGTTCTGCCTTAAGTCCTACACGCTCTAAAAGCTCAATGGCTTTGGATTTTCTTTTGATGTCACTTTCGTGTAAACCAAATACAGCCATTGGTTCTGTAATGGCAAATCCAATGGTGTGTTTAGGATTAAGCGCGGAGTATGGATCCTGAAATACAATCTGAATTTCTTTTCTAAGTGAAGAAGGCAGTCGAGTGTTTTTAGCAGGGATGTCATATTCTCGGCCATGAAAACGATACTGAATTTGTCCATGGGTTGGCTCAATGAGCCCCAACAACATTCTGCTCAAAGTTGTTTTGCCGCATCCGCTTTCACCAACAAGACCAATCGTCTCACCTTTCTGGACGTCAAATGTTACCGCATCAACCGCAGCCTTCGTTTTTCCTTTAGCAAATAAACCCCGATTGATCTGATAGGTTTTTGTGAGTTCGCGCACCGTCAAAACTTTTTCATCAGGCAGGAAGTCTGGTGTTTGTTTTTTATTGCCAGAGGATTCTGGTTGAATGTTTTCTTCTTTTAGCGTGGGTAGCGGTTGATCCTTGTGTTTGGGAGAGGGTTTGCATGCCAGAAGTCCTTGCGTATAGACATGTTTTGGGTGATACAATACTTCATTGGCAGATCCTGATTCAACCACCTCACCTCTGCGCATCACGACAATATCATCGGCAATTTCTTTTACCACCCCAAGGTCATGCGTAATAAATATCATCGCCATTCCATGCTTTTGCTGCAGTGTTTTGAGCAACAGAAGTATTTCCTTTTGAACGGTCACATCGAGTGCTGTGGTAGGCTCATCAGCGATGAGAACATGAGGCTCACAAGAAATGGCTATAGCGATCATGACGCGCTGCCTCTGACCTCCGCTCAGTTCAAATGGAAATTTATCAGGAATAATCTCAGGATCTGGAAGTAGCACTTCGCGGAAGAGTTCTACACATCTTTGTCGCGCTTCTGTTTTACTCATTCCTTTGTGTTGTCTGAGCATTTCGGTGATCTGATCCCCACATGTCATAACAGGATTCAAGGACGTCATCGGTTCCTGAAAGATCATTGCAATCCCAGTTCCACGAATGGTTTGGAAGATTGAATCACCAGGTTGAAATACACTTTTTCCTTCTCCATTTTCACCAATCAACTCTTTGCTCAAGGAGATGTTCCCGGCATCGAAAATTGCAGCGCGTTTGTCCAGAAGCCCCATCAAACACAGTGACGAAACGGTTTTACCACTTCCGGATTCGCCCACAATGGCTAGGGTTTTGCCGTGCTTAAGGCTAATGTTGACTTCACTTACTGCTTTGACAATGTCGTCGCCGGAACGGAAAGAAATTCCGAGCGAATGCGTTTCTATGGCATAATCAGTAATCATTGAGACTCATTGAAAATAACCCGCAAACAAGGTCTTGGGGATTCGGTGAGCGTGTCGGTGAGCGTGATGCTTACGATGTGTCCGTTCTCCGTCATCGTTCGCCATTGACAATATCCATCGTTGTATTTGCATTCACCATACTTGTTGATGTAGTATGAAATGAACTCATTTCTCAATTCACTCAGTCCACTGTCGTTTTTGGGAAAAATATCCATACTGATATCGTACAACCCTTGTTGATTGAAGTTGTAAGAGATTTCATACCAGGTTGAATCATTTTTATCATCACCAATTCTGTAAACCAACTCATCTGGCATGCTATACACCGTTGCGCCATTCTCAACCCGGATCACATCTTCACGACCATCTCCGATATTCACACCACGGAAATCACCCCCTGCGGAATGTCGCAGAATTTTCTCTGTTGAAGATTCCTTTTCTGCATGATTGCAACAAAAAAGGGATAACAACAACAATACAAAATGAGAGGGCTTCATCACTCGTGGCTATTCACCACACAAAGATGAAACTTCTTTCACGGTTTTTTCTGTTATGATTACAATAAACAATGACCGTTCTCTTGTTGATATCAAACGGAGTCAATGACAACTTTCGGGTAAAGTGCAATAATCCACTCCTCTTTTAGTTCATGTCGAACCAAACCAATGCAGGAAATGAAATCTAAGTTGATCATATTTTCTGCTACCCTCGCTACACTCTCTTGTTTGTACTTTGTGAAACTCAACGATGAATTGGTTGAGTATTCAAGCGGTAAACCCGCTACCAATATGGCTGTGGATGACAAGCCTGAATTGATTACGACCACGGTTTCTAATTTGGAAAGTGTGAAGGATCAATGGAAACCAACGGTGTCCACTCATGTATTAAATCCTCGAACCGCGAACCGCGTCAAAGGAAAACGAGGAACAGAAATCGTTTTTCCTCCTGATGCTTTTGTTGATCATGAAGGATTTGCTGTGAGTGGCGCAATCACACTCACGCTTGAAGAATGTTATAGCATACCGGAAATTCTTCGTGCAAAACTTTCCACCACAAGCGATGAGAAGATGCTTGAAACGGCGGGTATGATTAAGCTTACTGCGAAATCTAAAGGTAAAGAACTAAAGATTGCTTCAGACAAAACTTACACCATAGGCTTTCCTAGAAATGGTAATCTCCAAGACGATTTTGTTCTTTTCTATGGGAAGCGAAATGAAGATGATATCATGAATTGGGTTTTGGCCGATAACGAAATATCTGGTGTGCCCGAAGACGCATCTGTTGAATCAACCTCTTCTTCTCCAGATATAGCCGCTTCAAGCCCAAACGATTGTTTTATCAGAATAACGGAAAGCTATCTCAGAAGGGACTTTAGGGTGAGTGAAATGGACTATTTCAATTGGCGCCTTCAAAGTGGTGAGGGACTGAATCAGTGGTTTGTTTCTGGCTTTAACCCGGACCTGCAAATGGTCAATGATTTTTGTAATGAAAAGTTGGAATGTCAGATCACGTTCAAGGTAAATGAAAATGGCGAATTCGACTCGTATTACATTTCGCAATCAGCGAGTGAAATTTATGACAATGCTATCGTATCGTTTCTAAAAGCCATGCCGCCGCTGGATTTGAGTGTGTTGATGCCCGACTACACCTATGAACACGCTTGCATATTGACCTTCGGCAGTCACATAGGTCGTGAACAAAATGAAATTGCTGCGAATTTCAAGAAGAGATTTATGAAGGATCCCGAAGCTAAAATGAGCGGTGTAAACGCGGCGGATTTGGATTTTTATGTTCTTACTTCGAGCGAACTCGGATGGATCAATTGTGATCGCTTCTATGAAGATGAAAATCCGAAGGTGGACTTTTATGTTGACAACAACTCGTCATATGATTGCGCAGTAAGCATGGTTTTCGATGACATCAATAGCGTTGTGAAGGGCGTTCGTATGGGCAATAGAACGGTTTTTAGTGGCGTCCCCGGAAATCAGAAAGTGAGAATTGTGTCTATTGAAGACCGTGGAGGCACGCCACAGATTTCAACCATTACAGCGAATACTCGTGACAAAGAAGTCAAGATGAAAGAGTATGCGAAATTTTCCATCAAAGAGTTGGATGCTCAGTTTGCTTCTAAGGACAAAAAGAATACGAAGTCAGTTTAGCAACTTAATTTAAAACGCTTGAAATGCTGTCTGCCCAAATGAGATATGCATTATCCGACAAGTGTATACCATCTGTCGTGTATTCATCTTGAAGTGTTCCGTCTGGATATGTCAAAGACTTGTTGATGTCGAGAAATACGGCCCCTTCTTCTTTTGCAATAATGCGCAATTGTTGATTCATGGATGTAACAAGTTGGTTTACTTCCCGAAATTCTTCTCGCCCATTGGTTTGATTTCCCGCAATTTTTGAAACGGCTATGACAGCATTGAGAATGACTTCCGCACCAGTTTTTTTTCCAATGCGTACGATGTCACGGAAGCATTGATAGATGGTATCGCTGGTATAAATCCGTAGATCATTGATGCCGGCTTCAATGATCCAAAATCTGCTTTTGTGATTGGCGAGAAGATAAGCGCGATCTCGGATGCAAGGAATTTCATCTCCTCCTATACCCCAATTCGAGTGATGTGAAATGCCCAACAATTCTGACCAATTGGCTCGTGAAATAAGTGAGTTGCCTATGAAAATGATATCTGTTGAATCCGTTGGAAATTGCGCTATGAGTTGACCTATTTGTTTGGTTGAATACCGACATGAATTTATCTGATGAGTTTTTTCGTTTTTTGAATTTGGATTGTTGCAGGAATACAAAATGGAAATAAGCGCCACAGACAGAATAAACAAGGTGGAATGTATAGATTTTGGTTGATTCTCTTTTTTCATGTGGAACGGTGTTGTGTCAATTTAGGTTGATTGCTTTTGGTGATAATTCTTCCGCACTTTTCTTTGATCTTACGTTTAATTTTGCGCTAAAATAAATCTCATGGAAAACGTGATGACGAGCGCAAAAGTGAACATTGAATCTGAGCTATTGCAGCTGGGCTTGAAAGGTGTAAATAACGGAACTTCTACGGGTCAGAAGTTTTTTGCTTCCGGTGAAGAGTTGTCTTCATATTCGCCAGTAGACGGATCTTTGATCGGAACTGTGAAGATTACAACGCAAGCCGACTATGAAATGGTTGTTGCTTCTGCCACTGAAGCGTTTAAAAGATGGAGATTGGTTCCTGCACCTAAGCGTGGAGAAATTGTGCGTCAGTTCGGAGAAAAGCTTCGCCATCACAAGCAGGCTCTTGGAAAGTTGGTTTCTTATGAAATGGGCAAATCACTTCAAGAAGGACTTGGTGAGGTACAGGAAATGATCGATATCTGTGATTTTGCTGTTGGACTTTCTCGCCAATTATACGGATTGACCATGCATAGCGAGCGTCCTGGGCACCGCATGTATGAACAATGGCATCCGCTTGGAATTGTTGGTATCATATCAGCATTTAACTTTCCGGTGGCAGTCTGGAGTTGGAACAGTGCTTTGGCCTGGATTTGCGGCGATGTATGCATTTGGAAAGCGTCTGAAAAAGCACCGTTATGTGCGGTTGCTTGTCAAAACATTTGGAATGAAGTTGCCACAGAAAATAATTTGCCGGAAGGTATTTCGTCTATCATTACTGGCGGTGCAGACGTAGGTAACTGGATGGTTTCCGACACAAGAGTGCCTCTTATCAGTGCTACGGGTAGTACAAGAATGGGTCGAATTGTGGGCTCAAAGGTTGCGGAAAGATTTGGCAAAAGTCTGCTGGAATTGGGAGGCAACAACGCCATCATCGTTACTGAAAATGCTGACTTGCAAATGACTATTATCGGTGCTGTATTTGGCGCTTGTGGAACGGCTGGTCAGCGATGCACAACTACGCGTAGATTGATTATTCACGAAAATGTTTATGAGGAAGTTGTTGCAAAAATGAAGGCGGCTTATGGCCAATTGAGAATAGGAAATCCACTGAATGAAACCAATCACGTGGGTCCGCTCATTGATCAGGGCGCGGTAAAATTATATCTGAAAAGTATCGAGGAAGCGAAAGCGCAAGGCGGTAAAATCGTTGTGGAAGGCGGCATTCTTGAAGGAAAAGGATATGAAAGTGGTTGCTATGTGAAGCCTTGTATTATTGAAGTCAAAGATTCCTCCCTTCCTATTGTGCAACACGAAACATTTGCTCCGATTTTATACATCATGAAGTACTCCACACTTGAACAAGCAATTGAGATGCAAAACGGTGTGGTTCAGGGACTTAGCAGCAGTATTATGACTACAAATATGCGTCAGGCTGAAAAGTTCTTATCCACTGAAGGTAGCGATTGTGGTATTGCCAATGTGAATATTGGAACCTCTGGCGCTGAGATCGGAGGAGCGTTTGGTGGTGAAAAGGAAACTGGTGGTGGCAGAGAGTCCGGTTCTGATGCTTGGAGAAATTACATGCGTCGTCAGACCAATACGATCAATTATAGCTCAAGTTTACCATTAGCTCAGGGTATTAAGTTTGACTTCTAATCTTGGCCGGTACATGCGGTAATCCGCGAGATAAAGCTATTTTTAAATGAGGATTCTATTGGGTAGGGAGGCCAGATCATATTGACCTCTTCCCATTTATTGATTAAACAATTTTTATTGGATTTTTCTGGGCATGAATTCAAGGATTCTTCTGAATCTATTGAAATCTACACGTGTCGTTGTTTCCGTTTGTGAAACCACTACTTAAGCGCTTATCAAGAAACTTTTGAAACCAAAGTGCAGGAATTAGCACCTCCATTACGGAAGGTCAAGAATGTTGTGCTAGATAATACGTTTACCTGCCGATGTGCAAGAGAAGGACACTGATATCCGATGGATTGACCCCACTGATTCGTGATGCCTGTCCAATGGTTTCTGGTCTGATGCGTTTTAGTTTTTGGCGGGATTCAGTGCTTAGGTTGATTACCTTATCGTAATCGAATTCTGCGGGAAGAAGGAGATGCTCCAATCTGAGCATCTTATCGGCGAGCTCCTTTTCTTTGAGAAGATATCCACTGTATTTGATATCAATTTCGACCTGTTCGAGTATTTCGTCCGTGTCAATTCCGCTCTGGGCTGCGGTTTCAGCTATGCCCGCAAATAGAGCGGTAAAATTCGACAAACTCAACTCGGGTCGACTCAGGATACTCACGGCCTTGACTTTTTGGTTTATTGGGGCGCTATTGAGCTTTTCGAGTATTGGATTGATCTCTTCAGGGGATACTGAGAGCTGCTCGAGGTACTTTTTCGTCAAATTCTTGCCGCGTTGCTTTTGTTCCACATGAAACATCCGCTCATCTGACGCTAATCCAATTTTGTGAGACAGTGGTGTTAAACGCTCGTCGGCATTATCTTGGCGAAGAAGCGTCCGAAATTCTGCCCGGCTTGTAAACATTCGATAGGGCTCTTCTGTACCTTTCGTGATCAGATCGTCGATCAGAACACCGATGTAAGCTTGATCTCTGGATAGGATAAATGGGGCTTCGTCTTTGATCCATAATGCAGCGTTGATACCCGCGATAAGTCCCTGACAGGCGGCTTCTTCATAGCCTGTGGTGCCATTGATTTGACCGGCTAGAAATAGCCCAGGAACAGCTTTCGTCTCCAGGGTGTGTTTAAGTTGTTCTGGCGGGAAATAATCATATTCAATGGCGTAGCCAGGTCTGAACATTCGCGCATTTTCGAATCCGGGAATGTGGCGTATGGCGGTGAGTTGTACGTCGTCCGGCAGGCTTGTGGAGAAACCGTTAACATATATCTCCACGGTATTCCAGCCTTCTGGTTCGGCAAATATTTGGTGCCTGTCCTTATCTGCAAATCTTGTGATTTTGTCCTCAATTGACGGACAATACCGCGGTCCAACACCTTGTATTCGTCCAGCGTACATGGGGCTTTTTTCAAAGCCTGTAGCCAAGATGTCGTGCACGGTGGTATTCGTATATGTAATCCAACAGGACTTTTGAATTTTAAGCCTTTCTGTGGCTGTATAGCTGAATTTTCCTGGGAATTCATCACCCAATTGTTCCTCCATTTTGGAATAATCGAGTGACCTGCCATCGATGCGGGGCGGTGTACCTGTTTTCATTCTGCCGCTTCGAAAGCCAATAGAATTAAGCTGTTCTGTCAGTCCTTCAGCCTGCTTTTCCCCGATTCTTCCTCCGCCGAATTGCTTCTCTCCGATGTGAATTACCCCATTTAGAAATGTTCCACTTGTTACAATCACTGACCTGCACGAAAACTTGATCCCCATTCCGGTAAGCACACCGACAATTTGATTATTCTGGATAATGACCTCACGCACCATGTCCTGCCAGAAATCCACGTTTGGCGTGGCTTCCAAGGCGTTGCGCCATTCTTCAGCGAATCTCAAGCGATCGTTTTGCGTTCTTGGGCTCCACATCGCTGGTCCTTTTGACCTGTTGAGCATACGGAATTGAATAGCAGATTTATCGGAGATGATGCCAGAATATCCGCCCAGCGCATCGATCTCACGAACGATTTGGCCTTTCGCTATTCCACCCATCGCTGGATTGCAGCTCATTTGGCCTATCTTGTTCATATCCATAGTGATAAGTAGGACTTTCGCACCGAGATTTGCAGCGCTTGCAGCTGCTTCATTTCCGGCATGTCCTGCACCAATGACTACGATATCATATGTTGGATACTTGCTCATTTTTGTTTTTGAAAAATGTTCCACGTGGAAACATTACTTTGAAATTGTTGTTAATCTTTTGAGGTATTTTTCCTCTTTTGATCTCATGGTTTTTATCTCGTCGGATTTCTTGTCTTTGTATCCGCATAAATGCATAACCCCATGAATAATAACACGTTGTATTTCATTTTCGGTAGAAACAGAATTTTTGATTGCATTATCTTTGACCCGATCTATGCTGATGAATAGGTCGCCACTCACTGTTGATTCAATCGTATAATCAAAGGTGATGATATCTGTGTAGTAATTATGCTTAAGATATTCCTCATTCATTCGAATTAAGTACTCATCACTACACAGAATGATGTTAATCGGCCCCATTGAGCGTTTTTCTGTCAGAATAGAGTCCTGAACCCAAGTCTTCAGTCTTCGTTTGTTTTTGAGGCTGTATTTGACGTCGATTTGATGGAATTGAATTGCCATGTTGCAAAGGTAGGCCAGTCGGTTATCAACAACTGTTGATAATGTTGATTTTCTGAGTGCAAGGTGTTAACTCTTAACGATACAGATAAATGTGATTGTTTATGGCGGAATAGATGGATGAGACAGATCAAATTAACAGGGGGCAGGTTTAAGTGGTTGTATGCACTTTGTAAGTTGATCAATTGCCTTATTTCAGGCCGTTTGGCGTGATGAAGGCAATACGTGATGGAGGATTTTCTGACCGGTTGGCGCTATCTACCGGTTGTATCCGGATGGGATAATTTAATAGGGCGCGATGAATTTCATGGGTTGATTTTCCCGTGAAACAGGGTGATTGAAGATAGTTGGATAATTACAGAATTATTCTGAAACGACGCCGTCATTCGCCAATACTGCGAAATCGAGGATCACAATGCGGCCATTGTCCTGAAAGTCGCACTGGTCTGCAAGCTTTCTCATGAGGAAAACACCACGACCATGAGGCTTTTCAATATTCTCCGGTGCAGTAGGATCTGGTAGATGATCGTAATCGAATCCAGGCCCTTCATCTTCGATCATGAAACGCATCAAGCGATCTTCGATGATGTCGAAAGTAAGTGTGACTTGTTTGGCTGGATCGAGTTTATTGCCGTGTACGATTGCGTTATTCACCGCTTCCGTCATTGCGATAAGCAATTCGCCGTAATAATCTTCCTTCACGCCGTATTCGGCCACGACATCATCGATGAGTTTTTCAGCGAGGTGAATATTTTCCAGAATGGAAGGAAACTTCAGTGTTCGTTTTGCAGCCGCCATGGAATGTTGCAGATTATTTCGCGCCTAATTTATTAAAATACGAATTTACCTTTTCCTTGTAGTATGGTTTCAGGGAAGGTGGAACAGTTTTCAACAGTTCCGTTTCCTGTTGTTTTTTGCGCATGTATTCGGCGTACTTCATAGGGTTAGACGTCGGATAATCCTGTGCTTCGTTGCTTTTTCGCTCGTTGTCTTTATCTCGGGTACGCTCTGCTTCTTCAGCTTTTAACAGACGAATTTCAATATCCCTTTGGCGTCGAATAGTCTCCTCGTCGACCTGATTGTTGACGATGTCGCGTTGCAGCTCCTCCATTTCTTTGGCAATTTGTTTAAGTTCATTGCCATTTCCGCTGCCGTCTTGATTGAGTTCAGCTGCTTTTTCTTCCACCGCTTTGCGGATTGCGGCTTGTTTAGCCGCCATTTCTGCAAGTTGTTGACTCATGCTTTGACCTTGTCCTTTGCTTTCGCCTTTGTTCTTGCCCTGCTTTTTCATTTCTTCCAACTGCTTGGCTAAACCTTCCTGCATTTTTTTAATCTGACTTGCGCTGGGCTTTGGTTTGCTGCCACTACCACCTGGTTTATTGCAACTACCGCTACCGGGTTTGCTATTGGCGGATTGTTGTTGCATCTGTCGCAATGCTTCATCCAGCATGAGCGCGAGATTGTTGAAGCTCGTCATGACATATTGCTGAGAGGTTGTTATTTCCGCAGTTTTATGATCTGGAATACCCGTGAGCGCCTTTTCCATGTATTCGTTCACGAGATTGATTTCATGGTTTACGGCAGCGCTGATTTGAGGCACGCGTTTGCTCAATGCGAAAAGAGAATCTTCCACCATTTTGGAATCGTCCTTCAGTTTGCGCTGTGTATGACCCAGGTTCTTATAATTGGGATCCTTGTGGTCGATGGTTTGAAATTTGGCCATCACTTCTTCCTGATCAAAACTAAGGGTGACAATATTTTCCAATAGCGCACGCAATGCGGCCATATCTTCTTCTTGTTGTTCCTGTTCTCCCGACTCCATAGCCATCTCCATTTGAGCGGCCATTTGTTTCATTTTTTGCGAAGCACTTTTCTGTGATTTGGAAGCGTTGCTTTTCTTGTTTTTGCTAAGTTCTTCAGAGCTTTTTTGCTGTTCCTGTTCAATATCCTTTTGTTGCTCTTCCGTCTGAGGCATACCGTTTGGTGTCTCCAATTCTTCATTCAATTTTTCCAACTCCTCCAATTCCTTTTCCATCTCCTTGAACTCTTCATTCAATTTTTCTTGTTCCTTTTTGATCTCTTCACTGTCGGCATTTTTTTGTTCGCTTTGTTCCGAAAGCTTTTCTTGTTCCTCAGCTAGCTTCTCGAGTTTATCGATAGCCTTTTCCATTTTCTGTTCCCACTCGAGTTGTTTGAATTGCTCTAAAGCACGATCGAGTTCTTTCTCCATGTCTTCGTTGGAGAGGTCCATTTTCTCCAATTCTTTTTGTATTTCGTCCTTGTTGAGTTCTTCCATGAGTCGTTGCATTTCGTCCATGAGTTTTTGCAACTCTGGCGTCATGACTTGATTCATGAGTTCTTCCAACTGCTTTTGTTTTTCTTTGAGTTGTTCGTTGGGTTGATTAAACTCATTTTCCTGTTGATTCTTTTCTTGATTTTCTTTCTGAATTTCCTCAACCTGTTTCTGAAGCTCTGCTTGGCGTTTCATCAGCTCTTCCAGTTTCTTCTGATCTTGCCAATTCATCTCTTTTTTATCCATGAGTTGGCGCTTGAGTTCCTCCAATTGCTTTTCCAAAGCTTTTGCATCTTTCACACTTTCTTCAAGCTTGTCTTTGATGTTTTCGTTTTTCTGGTCAATGCGATCTTCGAGTTCTTCTTCAGTAGGGACGGCATATTCGCGAATACCAGTTGATGCAGATTTAGATCCGTTGAATCCATCGCTATCCCAAATTTCGAAGAAGTAAGATATTTTATCTCCAGGCTGAATATTCAACGGACGCAAGTCCCAACTGTGAAAAAATTCATCGGTGATATTTTCATGTGAAACAGGAAGTTCTATGGTATGCAGCTGATCGTCACCTTCTCCGCTTTCATGGTGTGTGAAACGATAGTTGAAGGTGAGACGCTTGAATCCGTAATCATCTCGGACGTCGCCTGTGAAATACATTTGTAACAACGAAGCGCTATCTCTCGCTTCCTCCACATTGATTGCGGGATGAACGTCAGGTACAACCTGAATTCTATAACTCATGCTATCGCCAGTTGGCATGTATTGATTGCTTGTTCGCAAAGCATACATGAGTGAATTGATCGCGGTCTGTGAAAAGGAAGATTCATCATCACCAGAAGGAACATCGTAAAGACTATCGCCAAACTGAATACTGAGAATGTCGGTGTTTTTAGTAGAAAAATTCCAGTTGATTTTGGTACCTTGAGGCACAACCAAATCTCCCGTATTTGAAATGACTTCGTCTGTTCTTTTGATGTAAGAAGGATAGTTCAATTCAACATCAAAATCGATCAGGCGTGGCGCTGGCAAAACAAGCAACTCATATTGATCCGAGTAATAGCCAGAGGCGAAGAAGGCGAAAGGAACATCCTCTTGTACGTTTCTGAAAGTATAACTGAAACTTGTTGCAGAGTCTCTTTCCGTGATGAACTGTTGCGAGCCAATGACCACATAAATTTTATCCGGTATTTCTTTTCCTGTGACGCTGAAACGAAATGTGTAATCTGAGTTTTCAGGAGTCGAAGGATGGTCTTCCGTGGCTACAATGCTAAAAGGTGCTTCATCCGGAATGATCTGTCCATGACGCAACAGGCGGTCTGTTGGGTTGGTAATGACACTTGGTGCGGCAAAAAGTAAAATGATGATGATTGCCAATGGAGGAAGAACCCAGCGGATATATTTTTTGTTTTCACGTAAATCAATGGCGCTGCTGAAAGGAACTGGCCGCAATTCGCTCATTTTTTGGCTGATACTCGCCTCGAGAAGAGAGTTGTCGCCGGATTGACTTTCGAGGTTTTGAGCTGAAGTGTATTGAGCAGTTTGTCTTGCACATTCGGAAAATGTCGACCAATAATTTCCGCAGCTTGAGTATGTGAGATCACTTTACCAAGCCTGAACATTTTAGAGAGTGGAATGATAAAAAAGCGAATCAGGACGAATGAGGCGGAGGCAATGAACAACCAAAACAAAAAAGTTCTCATGAGAATGCTGAACCTTCCGAAATACTCAAGAAGTATCACAAGTAAATAAGTCGCGAGAATCAAGGCCAAGCCATAAATGGCCCCGCGTATCATTTTGTTTTTGTAGTACTTACGGATGAACTGATCCAGTTTTTGGATCAATAAGTTGTACTCCGCATTGTTAGACTTCATCTCCATCGGGTGATCATTCTGTTTCCGGTACGTTTATCAGGCTGAAAAGTTCAATGGTGTATAATGCCCGAACGGGCCGGAAGTCTCAAAAGTATGCAACACTTGGTTGTGAATTTCACGAAGCAACAAATGTTTAAGAAAATTAACGGGGGATAAAATCAGAATTTTCTGATCAGCGCGGGTCTTTGTGTGATTTCATGATAGCAGACCACGCCTTCCGCGAAGTAATGGAACACAATACTTTTCCTTGTTTTTGATTTATTCGAATGCGGCTCACCACCGTGAAAGAGATTGGCGTGCCATATCAACAGGTCGCCAGCTTTCGCCTCAAAGACTTCTTTTTTGATTCTGTGTTCAACTATTTTTTTCTGAATAAAATCTTCGTAGTCACCATATGTTTTTGATCCTGTGAATAGTGAATTGCCTTCATTGCCGTAGTCGCTGTTCAGGTAATACGGCAGCTTGTGACTTCCCGGATAATAGTGCAGAGCCCCTTGCTCAGCAGCGATATCTTCAAGCGCAATCCAACAAGCGGAAAGACCGCCAAGCGGATAGGTGGTCATGTGAATGCTGTCGCTGTGTGTGCGCTGCTGGCTTCCGGTGAGGAAATTGATGCTTTGAAACAAGATAGCCTGTCTACCCATCAATGCCGATAGTAAGGCAATCAGATCAGGATTGTTGCCTGTTTGCCTCAGTAGGGCAGACTGATAAATGGCAAACATGATTTTGTTTTGATACTTGAAGGATATTTTTCCTGAAGCCAAAAGCTTCTCAACTTCTTCATTGATCTGCTCAATGATTTCGGCAGAAAAGAAACCACGAAGTATCACATATCCATTGTCATTGAAGCTGCGTACAGATTTTTTATTTTCCTCAGACAGAGCTTGAAACGCGGGCAGTTGTTCGAGTAATGCGACGTTGAGATGAGTCCCTAGATCTTGATGTTTCAACGATTGAAAATCTTTGCTCGAAACCGGTGAGAAATATGATTTATTGAGGCCTAACTTTTTGTACAAAGCGCTGTTATGCGACAACTGAGACGGGTGAAACAAGTTGTACAGTGCGTAAGCAGGCTTTAAACGGCGAATGAGACTCAACATATTTTTCACTTAAATTCAGCGTAATTCCAAATACCAAACATTTGTTCGCGGATGAATTCACGCGCTTTCTCATAAACATCATCCTGAGTTTTGAACCAAATCACTTTATAGAGATTAGATTCTGCATTCAGTTTTGTGAGTTTTACCACCTCAATGCCATGCACGGGAGCCTCGATTGATTCCAATAAATCAAGATGATCGAGACATTCTTGTTTGTCGCGATAAATGGTTCCGTTTCTGTCTAAGACCGCAACTCTCCTCAACGTTTGATAAATCGGATTCGTTGGTGATTCACTTCTGCAAAATAGATTCCTGGAGCCAAGGTTGAAATGGAGATCGAAGCAGTACTGTTATTGTTGACAATGGATTCGGCTGCAATAATTCTTCCCGTGAGATCGTAAATATTTACGACGGTCTGAGGATGATTTTCAATGAGATTCAGATAAAGAATCTGGCTTGCCGGATTGGGATAAACCACAACACCATCATGAGTGTTTTCATCCACAGCTAAATCAACAGTAAGCACTTCGCTTGTGGTGGTGCAGCCATATGAAGTGGTGATCTCAACAGCATAATTTCCGGTTTCGGTAACTGCGAGATAAGAAGAAGTTGCTCCTGATACTTCTAGTCCATTGAAATACCATTGATAGGAATCGTAAATATCCGCAACAGAAACTTCCATCGCAACGGCATCAAAAGTGATGTTGAAGCTTGGGCAATACAACACGGGTTCACTTGTGACAGTGCAACCGAATTCATTGCCAACGATCGCATAGTATTCTCCTCCTTCTGTCATGGTGTAAGATGCAGTATTGGCATCCTGTATGGGAACATCATTGCGGTACCATGTAAAAGTAGTGAGTGTAGGATCGGTAAACGAGAGTACCTCGCCATTTTGAATGATGGTGGCATCTGGAATTGGAAGAACAGAAACGGTGATGCTATCAGAAAACGCATTGGTGACTGCAAGGGTGACATTGATTACTCCGGTCGTACCATTTCCAACATCGAAAATATTTGCTCCTTCGGTTAGATTAATCATGGTAGAGCCCAAATCATCATCCGCTGAAATATCGTCATCGTCGAAGAACTGAATGGCGTATGGCGGATTGGACAACAGGTAGCTCAAGCCGATCCAGCTGGTACTTGTGGTGTTGTCCTGGGGTGCGGCTGCGTACACGAGATTGCCGTCGCCATCGAATATTTGGAAATAGGGATCAGCAGTGCTGATGAGATCGTCGATATCACCACTCCAGTTGTCGTTGAGTGTTGAAACAGTGACAACATCGAGATACCAATCAGAAATAGTTGTTGTCAATTCTACCTCGTGATCACCGATTTCATCATAAAAAACGGTAGGAGGAGTTTTCACTGCGCTTTGTTGGCCGTTGCCAAAATCCCAACTGTATTCAACAACAGAAGGTTCAGGAACGACGATCAGAGCATCATAATTCACATACAGTCCACCGCAATCCGCGATGTTGTCGAAACTGAAAGAATTTGCAGACCCTTGACCTGGATCTACAATGAGGACAGATTCAAAGGACTCCACTTGTGTTACTTCAAAACCTAGGGCATTGACCAAAGCTGAAACGGTGATCATTACGCTATAAGTACCCGGAAGAAGCGGGACGCCGCAAATGGTAGCACAACCAAAATTTTCACCATCAGAAGGCAAATAAGTAGCATCAGGATCATTCAGCGTAAACTGAAGTCCATATGGAAGTCCAGATACCGAAGTAATTGTTACGGATAGTAGCGTTGCGTTGATGCCTGATCCCGGATCAGTAATTTCTGCGGGCATGAAAAACGTGAGCTGTTCTTCGTAATAATTCCCCGCTGTGGCGTTGGGTTGAACCAAAGGACATACTGCTGGAAAGCCATCAGCGCTGGTGCAAGATTCGTCGGGAACACAAGTGGGACATTGGCCCATCATATTCGAGGAAAAGAGAATGGACAGCGAGAAGATGATCAGGGGTAGAATTTTCTTCATCTGTAAAATTTTCTGACGAAGGTAAACAAGTGCTGGCAATTTTCATGAGTTAGCAAGTCTTCTGGGAAATCGTGTGAAAATCAAGGCAGGAATAAAAAATTCCATTTATGCCATGACATATATGAAACGGGAATAAGGAGTTCACGAGAGCACATTACCTTCGCCACATGAACGATATCCGTCAACATTTTGAAGAAGCAAGCGCATTGCTTCAGCAAATACTGAGAGATGAAACATTTGTAGGTCAGGTTGAATCCGCTGGGAAAATCATGACAGCAAGGCTCAAGGCAGGAGGAAAAATCATTTCGTGTGGCAATGGAGGAAGCATGTGTGATGCAATGCATTTTGCAGAAGAACTTACCGGTCGTTATCGCGACAATAGGCCATCCGTTGCCGCAGTGAGCATCAGCGATCCATCACACATCACATGTGTGGGCAATGATTATGGGTTTGATTTTGTTTTTTCCAGATATGTAGAGGGTGTTGGTCAAAGCGGAGATGTATTGCTTGGAATTTCCACCAGCGGAAACTCGGCCAATGTGATAGAAGCAGCGAAGGTGGCAAAATCCAAGGGCATTGCGGTGATAGGATTAACGGGAAAGGATGGCGGAAAACTTGCGGCGTTGTGTGATGCAGAAGTTCGCGTACCCTGGATGAAATATGCAGACCGGATACAGGAGATTCATATCAAAGTGATTCATTCTTGGATAGATTATATCGAAAGAAATATGTAGTAGTTTTTTTCATAACACGACCTTTAACCATGCTGATCAAAACCTTTGGCAGCGCCGTCTTCGGCGTGAATGCCGCTACCATTATTATTGAAACAAACGTTGATCGCGGTGCGCAAATTTCCATTGTTGGTTTGCCGGATTCAGCGATTAAAGAGGCACAACAACGCATCAAAGCGGCCTTGTCTAATTGTCAATACGAATTACCTGTTCGAAACATTACCATCAATCTTGCACCGGCAGATATTCGGAAAGAAGGCTCAGCATACGATCTTCCATTGGCCATTGGTTTGCTTGCTGCAACGGAGCAACTCAAGGCCGAACAATTGGAAGATTTTATCATCATGGGTGAACTTTCACTCGATGGAAGTTTACGACCAATCAAAGGAGTATTGCCCATTGCGATACAGGCGCGCAAGGATGGCTTTCGCGGCATGATCGTTCCTTCGCAAAATGCCAGAGAAGCGGCCATTGTAAGTGATTTAGAAGTTTATGGTGTTGAGAACATTCAACAGGTGGTCAAATTTTTCGAAGATCCTACGACCTTATCGAGGACCGTGGTGAATGCACGAGAGGAATTCAGTCAGAAGCTCAATCATTTTCCGGTTGATTTTTCAGATGTAAAAGGACAGGAGAATATCAAGCGTGCATTTGAGATTGCGGCAGCTGGTGGCCACAATGTCATATTGATCGGGCCTCCAGGAGCAGGTAAAACGATGTTGGCCAAAAGACTTCCAACCATACTCCCGCCGATGAATCTTCAGGAAGCGTTGGAGACCACAAAAATTCATAGTGTTGCAGGAAAGATGCGCAAAGAAGATTCTTTGATCAGTGTCAGGCCGTTTCGAGCACCGCATCATACCATCAGTGATGTAGCGCTGGTAGGTGGTGGCAGTTTTCCGCAACCGGGAGAAATTTCATTGGCTCATCATGGCGTGTTGTTTTTAGATGAATTGCCAGAGTTTAAACGCACGGTACTTGAGGTCATGCGACAACCGTTGGAAGATCGTTATATCACCATATCAAGAAGCAAATTCTCGATTGAATATCCGGCGAGTTTTATGTTGATTGCAAGTATGAATCCCTGTCCTTGCGGTTTCTTCAATCATCCCGAAAAAGAATGTGTTTGTGGAGCTGGCGTGGTTCAGAAATATTTAAACAAGGTAAGTGGGCCCTTGTTGGACAGGATAGATATACACATTGAAGTGACCCCAGTGAGCTATGATATGTTGAGTGAGCGAAGAGTTGGCGAGGGAAGTGAGCCGATCAGACAACGGGTGATTGAAGCACGCAAGGTTCAAGAGTTGCGTTATGAGAAAAAATCGGCGATACATTGTAATGCGCAAATGGATAGTAAATCACTAAAGGAAATCTGTGTGATTGATGATGCAGGCCACAAATTGTTGCGTGCTGCGATGGATCGGTTAAAACTTTCTGCACGCGCTTATGATCGCATATTGAAAGTTTCGCGGACGATTGCAGATTTAGCAGGATCAGAAAATATCCGCACTGAACACCTTGCAGAGGCGATTCACTATCGGAGTTTGGATAGGGAGAATTGGGCGGGGTGAGAACTTGCGGTTTTAGGAAGCGATGACATTTTCATCAAAAACAAAACAGGGCACAAACCAAAATTTCGGTTTATGCCCTGCATGTTTTGGAATTTAGAGTTAGTTTTTTACAAAAGTCATGGTTTTGCATTTTGTCTGGCTTAAGACAAGTGCTGTGTAAGTCCCTGGTTGAAGTTGTTCGATGTTGAGGGATTCTGTTGGATTGTTCAAAGCACGATTGAATACGGTTTTTCCAACGTGATCATAGATGACCAATTGTGACAATTCAGTAATACCTGTGATTTGCAATTGTGATTGGACTGGATTTGGAAAAAGCTTCAATCCGTCATTGAATGCTGCGTTTTCCAATCCACTTATACCATCGTAGTAGAAAGTTGCACTAACGGGTGCGGAGCGAACTTGTTCATTGTCTACAAAACACATGGTGATATTATGATTGCCAATTGATAGTCCGGACACGGGCAAAGCGAGTGGATAAGCTCCTCCTTGAGAAGGGGTGAGATCCATGTATACACGCGTTGTGTAATCATCATCGTACCACCACTCAATGCCGATGATGGCATTATTGCCTTTTACAAAACTACTACTCACAGGAACAGACCATTTACCATCGCTGCTTTTTGTGTGAAACCAGAATATGTGGTATCCGGTACTGATGGAAGTTGTACTGATATCAGTATCGATGTGATCAACTGTTCCTCCTGCAACACTCACGTATACGCGGTTGTCATAATCATAATCGAACCAATATTCATATGCTGTTATCGTTTGAGATTTACCAACCAATGAGGTAAACAACGACAACGAGATCATCAAGAGTATATATTTTTTCATAGCGTTGAATGGATGTAATTAATGATTTTGTGAAGTGGTGATGAAGTTCACATTGAGCTGGCCATTCACTGTCGCCGGGGCGATATTTTTGGAACTGATATGTGGGTTAAACGGAACATATCCCGGCTTCACGGGATATTCTCCGCCATAAATTCCTGTTTGGCTATCAGCAATGCCGGCTGTTAATGCTTCACTACCGGCCAATAAGTTATAGTCGTCATCCTCTTCGTATGTGAAGTTGTCGTTGGTATTGACAAACAAAGTTGTAACGCCGGCGATACAAGAATTGATCTGTGTTGGATTTGCGCCAGAGCCATACACAGGAATAGTAGGGTGAGAAAATGCGCAATGGTCGAATACGTTTCCGGAAGCCATGTATCCGGCATCAATAAAAGCGACATTAGCGGCATCCCAAAAGATGCAGTTGAAGAAGGAACAACCCTCACTTTGGGAAATGCCATCTGATGCTCCCGCAGCCCAGAGCGTGCAATTTCTGAAATTGTATGTGCCTGTTCTAAGGCGGAACAACCCATGTGTGAATATGCAATTGTCGAAAGTGATATCAGATGGTGCAAGTGGACAGAAGCCATTACCATAAACAATGGTGTTGAAAATGCATTCCTGAAAACGATAGTGCAATTGTGATTCAAGATTGCTTGTGAAACTGAGGCTGACCCAATCGCTCATGAATTTGCATCGGGTGAATGTTACTAAACTGATTTCACCAGAGACATCGCAATCATTCAAACGGAAACCACCGAAATTGATGCCTGTAAAGCTGGAGCCTCCCGCCTGAGGGTGTATGATAAAGGATACTGAAGAGTTGTTGGTAGGGTTAATTCTTGTAGAACCCGTTGCATAAGTTGAATCAGAAATTATTCCTGCACCAACCCATTGCAAACGTTTTTCGACAGCATTTGTGCTGAACTGAAATGTGTGTCCAGACAAATACAAGATATCGTCATCTTGTGCATCGGCGTAAGCTTGGTCCAATGATGTGTATGACTGCCCCTCACCGGAAGAAGGAGTATAACGAAGGACACATTGAGCAGACATTGAGAATATGCTCAATGCAAACATTGCGAGTAGTAAAGAGATCTTTTTCATTTTAGAGGTTTTTGGGATGTTTGTTTCTATGGTCCAAAAAGACGACTACCCGGTTTGTTCTGAAATAATCAGTTTGTAGTATTTCTCAATCTGAAGCGGAGGTAGGAAAGATTTTACCAGAAGCAATTTTCAATCATCATCCTTGCGCGTAAATTGAAACACTTATTAGAACCAACAACCAACCGAAAGGTGTTTAATTTGTCCACGAAACGAATACAATCACATCACGCTAATGTCAAAGTTTATTTACTCCAAAATCATTTTCATGGTGATCGGACTGTTATCGTTCTGTCTTGTCTGTGGCCAGTCGATGAGCACTGATTCTTTGTTGCAGAAGGTGAAGGCTGCCGGCACTGATGCCGATAAACTCGATGCGATACTTGAGGTGTGTATGCGCAACGACATTGATTTGGATACGTTCAATGAATTGGCATTTGAATCGAAAGATTTGGCAGAAAGAAGTGGAGACAAAAAGAAGATAGGACTGTCGGCATATTTTGTGGCGTGGGCACATTATCTGGAAAGCAACAACGATAGTTCGCGTATTTCAATAGATGAGGCTTTGTTCAAACTGGATGAAAGCAATCCTGATTTATCGGACGTCATTTTTAAACTGAAAAGTTTTAAAGCCACCACCTATCAAAGCGAACAAAACAATACAGAAGCCCTCAGAATTTTGTTTCCACTTTTAGATGAAGTTCAGAAGAAAGGCAACAAACTTCACATCGCACAAACGATGCATTTGATCGCGATCATCGAAGGACAACAGAAGAATGCGCTTAAAACTATTGAGTGGGAGAAACAAGCTTTGCCGCTTTTAGAGGAAGACAGTCCTAATGCGAACAATGTACGATCTACCGTATTGGCCACCATGGGTAAGGCGTATATGCAATTGAACATGATTGACAGCGCTGTATTTTACAACAGCAAGGCAATAGATCAATTTGAAAAAACAGAAGATCTATACAATCTGGCCATTGCTCTTCAACGTCAGGCGAAAATGCTTACCAGTGTCAATGACTTGACCAATGTGAAAGTTATTCTCGATAGGTTATCAGCGCTGAATGAGCAAATCCATATGGGTGATGGAGACATGAATTATTGGATGTCTTTCATCAATTACCATATACAAAGCAAGGAATATGACAAAGCCATAGCGCTCATTCAGGATCGATTGCAGAAGGCTGGCGAGTCTTCCGAAAGGAATGCTACGAAATGGGGAATCAGGCTTGAGTATTATGAAGCATTGGCGAAATGCTACAAAGCTCAGGGAGATTTGAAATCATATGGCAAAGCAATGGAAGATATTCTCATGGCCAAGGATAGTTTGTATGACATCAATTCCGCGGAAGCTATCGCAGATATTCAAACGAAGTATGAAGTTCAAAAGAAGGAGAACACGATCATAGAACAAAAGCTTCAGTTGAGCAAGAAGAACATTATGATGTATGGTTCTTTGGTGTTTTTTCTAACGATATCCATTTTTCTTTGGCTTCATTTTCGAAATAATTCACGCAGACAAAAACTTGAGATGCAAATCCAAATGCAGCAAGACAAGATGAAATCTGAACAAGCGATACGCGATGCGGAAGAGAATGAACGGAAGCGTATTGCTGCGGATTTGCACGACAACCTTGGTTCATATGCAGCCTCTATTGTGTCGAATATTCAACACCTGCACCAAACCACTGACAACGCCTCGACTTTGCGGGAACTTGGCGAAAATTCTCAAGCAATGGTTTCTATGTTGAGTGATACCATTTGGGCTTTGAAAAAAGAAAAGCTGTCGTTTACGATGATTAGCGATAGGGTGAAGGTGATGTTGCAGCGATTGGGGCGAAGTTATCCCGGCATTCAATTGGAGGTGATAGAAGATATTGAAGAAGATTTTTTGCTTCAGCCATCTCATGCCTTTCAATTGTTCAGCATTATTCAGGAGGCTGTCAACAACGCCTTAAAACACAGCCATGCGAATGTGATTTCAGTTGTAATTCATTCGCGCAAGACAGGAAGTGCATATGTGCGAGTAATGGACAACGGCACGGGAAAAGTTGAGCAGTTGGAATCCAGCGAATCGGGGAATGGACTTTACAATATGCGCCACCGCGCGGAATTACTTCATTGGCAATTGTCATGGAAGCCGAATAATGACCAGGGAATTGTTGTTGAGATCAATCGAAATAACACAAATTGATTATTTCACGGTTAAAAAGGAACGAGGAGGTTTACAACCATCAATGAACAAGCGGTGAGAGGGATGGATGTCGCAATAAACACAACACATGAGTATTGAGATTATTCGTATAGCGTATGTAGAAGACAACGCGGTAAACCGCAATACATTTCTACAGAAATTTAAGGAATTCACGAATTGTGAATTGATCTTCGTTGCCCCGAATGGTGTGGAGTGTTTAGAAAAGCTGAAAGGTCTACCTGAAGTGAAGATGCCACGCATCATTTTTATGGATTTGGAAATGCCACGCATGGATGGAATACAGACCATTGCAATTGCGCATGCTCTTTATCCCACTGTGCATTTCATCGTCTTGACGGTTTTCGATGATGACGACAAAATTTTTGAAGCCATACAAGCGGGTGCATCAGGCTATCTTTTAAAACACGAATCTTCAGAGGTGTTGCAAGACGCTGTGCAAAGTGTATTGGAACACGGTGGCGCACCGATGAGTCCCGCTATTGCACGCAAAACATTGCAAATCCTTACCCGCGTTACACCTGAACCTTCTGCAACAAACAATCATGTAACAAGCATGCCTGATAGCATCACCAAACGGGAAAAAGAAATTCTCGAGTACATGGTGAATGGTTGGGATGCAAAAAGAATTTCATCCGTCATCAACATCAGCACCTTCACGGTGAGAAAACACATTGCGAACATTTATGAAAAACTACACATCAATTCAAAAGCGCAGGCATTGAGCCTTGCACACAAGGAAAAATGGTTTGATTGATGATTGTTTTTTTTACAGAGTAGAAGTTGAGGTCGGGTTTCGCCGCGTATGTCATTGACGGCATACAACTCTTCATAACGAATCGTGCTGAATGAATTGGCTATAAGCCACGTTTTCGGTACTTTGCATGTCTATACCTCAAATCCTTCTATCATGAAAAGAATTTTATTTCTGGTTTTCATTGTATTCGCTTCCACTTCTATAGCGAACGCGCAATATCATCCTATGCTACAAACAGAACATACATGGCGGGGCATTTCTTATGGTTGGGGTGTCTATGACTTTTTTCAAAACATCGGAGGCGATTCATTGATGGGTGATGTGGTATGGAAAAAGATCTACTCTGGCAGTACCCTTTCTGATATGGGCTATATGGTTGGATTGATGCGCGAAGACGTGTTGAATGAAAAGGTGTACATCTGGACCGGAACAGAGGAGCATTTGATCTATGATTTTGACGTGGAAGCTGGCGATATTGTGTCAAGCTGGGGCGTTGGCATGGAGCAAAACATTACGGTTACAAGTGTTGAAACCGTGGATGTAGGCGGCACATCAAGGAAGAAAATCAATTACAATGACCAATGGTCAGCTTCATATTGGATAGAAGGAGTGGGTTCTATGTATGGACCGATTGATGGAGCATTGGGCGGCATCGTGGATTATTATCCCGTCATTACTTGTTTCTATGAAGCCAATAATCTGGCTTGGGATAATCCGGCGGAAGAAGGGGTGTGTGATTCCCTGCTATCGATTGATGAAAAACAACAAGGTTCGTTGGAGATATTTCCGAATCCATTCAATGAGAATTTGAGATTCACGATCAATGGACTCCAATTGTCTGGAAAAATTACGGCGCGCATTATTTCTATGACTGGTGAAATCGTGTTAGAGGTGATGCTCACTCCGGGTCTAAATCAATTATTGGGTCTAGATAATCTTTCATCAGGAATTTATAACCTATCGATCATCCAAAGCGGAAATACCATAGTTTCGGGCAGGATAATGAAAATCTAATGCGACGAAACGTAATGATATTTTTCATGGGCGCAATGGTACTTGTTACTGGTTGTGGATCCAATCAGTCGGTATCCAAAGGAAAAGGACCGACAACAGAAGTGCAGGTGCAGATCACCAAAACCGCATCATATTGTGGTGGTGCGAGGCCATCCGATGAGATGGTCAAAGATCTCGAAACGCCCAAACCGGCCGCTGAAGTGAAGTTCTACATTGGTTCTGGAGTAGTGAATCAGGGGAAGGAATTTATATTCGAAGGCGTAACAGATAAACATGGTCATGCTGTTGTGAAATTACCTGCAGGCCAGTACTACCTTGTGTTTGAGGACAAAACGCTCGAATCGAAAAACAATTTATTGAAGACTTATGGCAAGGAGACGAGGCATTATTCAGCCATCGATAAGTCATGTTTGGAAGATTGGTTTAAGCAACCTGAAAGTTCATTTTCCGTGGAGCGACGACCGTTGGTCATAGAGGTCAATCAGCATATTCCTTGCAGTTGGCAAGCGGTGCCTTGTGCGGATTATCACGGGCCACTTCCTCCATGAAAATAAAAAAGCCGCCCAATGTTGAGCGACTTTTTTTCCTTGCAGCTTTAAACCGGGAATTCTCCTGGTTAAATAAAACCCCTAAATTATTTTTTTGCGAGGATATCGAACTCAAGGCTGATATCATCTGCGAGAATAAGATCTTTCACAGGCATTGCAAAAGCAACACTGTATTTCTGACGATCGAAAGTGAGTTTGCCTTTCAGGCGAACGTTGTCACCCTCAAGAGCGATAGATGAAACCTCAACAGTTTCTGGATTTGATTTTCCGCGAATGGTAAGATTACCGCTGATGCTATTGCCATTTGCAGCAGTAACCGCGAAGCTTGCCGTTGGGTTGTTCGCAATATCAAAGAAATCAGGTGAAGACAGGTGACCAATCAAATCTGCAGTGGTGTGACCTTGTTCTGCTGTGTAATTGGCATCAGTAGGATTGATTGAGTTCATGTCGATAGTTAATGTTCCACCAACAACTTTACCTTCTTTAAGCTCAATATTACCGGATGTCAGGTTGATGGTACCGCTGTGAGAATAGCTTTTGGTACCCGTCATGTTTCCACTCCAGATTACTTTACTTGCTGTTGCATCAACAGAAAGTTTAGCATCTCCCTGAAGAGCAGTTAGTGGAGCTGCTGGTGCAGGAGTTTCGGTTTTGGTTTCGCCACATGATGTGAAGATCACTGAAGCGGCAACGAATGCAATCAAAAGATTTTTTTTCATGTCTGATTTTAATTTGAGAAATTTTGGTGGGCAAAAGTGACGCTGCATTCACCTTATTGACTTTGATGTGCATCAACAAGACTGTCTTGGCGACTTGATACATATCAACAAATGTCAGTTGCAGAAGTGATTATTTGGGATTTAAAAAGAATCTACTCTTTTGATTGGACTGAAGTCCCATTTCTATTGTTATGACAAAGTCAAAGGCATACAATGAACTTGAAGGCTTTTTTCGTTGATTTGTCGGAATTAGAAGTTGTATGGCATTGATCAAAGAAGTAAATGGTATTGCTCCAAAGTTTGGGAGTAATTGTTTTATCGCTGAGAACGCGACCATTGTAGGCGATGTGGTAATGGGAGATGAGTGCAGTGTGTGGTTTACTGCGGTGATTCGTGGGGATGTTCACTATATCCGCATGGGAAACAAGGTGAATGTTCAGGACGGAGCGATTCTTCACTGCACCTATCAAAAAGCACCGTTGAATATTGGGAACAATGTTTCCATTGGACATCGCGCGATGGTGCATGGGTGCGCGATTCACGACAACGTGTTGATCGGCATGGGCAGCATCGTTATGGATGGTTGTGTGGTTGAAAGCAACAGCATCATTGCTGCAGGTGCTGTTTTACTGGAAGGCACGCATGTGAACTCCGGCAGTGTTTATGCAGGAGTGCCTGCCAAAAAGGTGAAAGAAGTAAGTAAGGAATTGTTCGAAGGGGAGATACAGCGTATCGCGAATAATTATGTGATGTATTCCGGATGGTTTAAATAGTCTTTAGAAAGTTGGCTTTGTGGAATATGTCACAAACGCTGTGATACGATCGAATGTAATGCTTCAATCCAATCGTTACCATCGTTGAGTGAAGGTACGAGTTGAATTTTTTCACCACCATGTTTTTCGAATAACTCCTGATATTCCTCTCCGATTTCAATCGTTGTTTCAAGGCAATCAGCCACAAAGGCAGGCGAAAAGACCAATAGTTTTTTCTTTCCAGCTTTGGCGAGTTGGATGATTATCTCGTCGCTGAAAGGCTCAATCCAACCCTTTCCTAGTCTGGATTGAAAACAAACGGTGTAACCCTTTTCATCAATTCCTATTCGATGGGCTAATTCACGTGAGGTGCCGTAGCAAGTGGCTTTATAACAAAATTTATTGTCGTCGTTGATTTCTGTTTCACAAGTGTGATTGGTGCATTTTCGGTCTTCATAGACTTTGTCCACTTGCCTTTCGGGGAGTCCATGAAAACTGAATATCACATGATCATAATCTGAAATTTTAAACTGCTTACCTCTTGAAGCGAATGCATCGAGATAACCAGGATGATCCCAGAATTGGGCAATAAAAACCGTTTCCGGAAATACCCATAAGTCGCGCATCATTCGCATGCATTTATCAATCACTGACCCTGTTGTGGCTGACGCATATTGCGGAAAAAGTGGAAGTATGATCACCTTATCGGCATTCCATTTTTTGATGGCCATCAGGGCCGATTCCATGGATGGATGCTGATATCTCATGGCGAGAAAGACTTTTGTTTCGCCATTTTGTTGATCGAATTTTTTCTGAAGAAGTTCTTTGGTTCGCTGTCCGTAATGAATGAGCGGCGATCCGTTTTCTGTCCAGAGCTTTTCGTAAATACGCGCACTTTTACGGTGGCGGAAAGGAACGATGATGCCATTGACCAAAATTTTTCTTCCAAGCCAATTGATATCGATCACTCGTGGATCATTGAGAAATTCAGTGAGATAGCGATATACATCCCGCGGTTTGGGGCTGTCTGGTGAACCGAGGTTGACCAGTAATACGGCTGTTTTCTTTTGATGATAGGACATTCAGGAAATGCACATTAGATGCGCAAGAGTAAACAAGAAAAGCTCAATAAAGTTTGGCTGCTTCTGTTTTCAGGAAGCGATTGACCGCATAAGCGGTTGCCAACCAGGAAATCAGCAAGCCAATTGAAAACACGCCTCCGATCAGAATGAGTAAACGTGATTTTTCTTTCATGACTTCAACAATATCGGCAAAATCTTCTCTGAAATAGTACAACACACCAAACAAGACAGCAAGGGCAAATACTGCAGAAATGAATCCATACCACAAGCCTCGTCGGAGAAATGGCTTTTGAATAAACCAACGGGTAGCACCGACGAGTTGCATGCTTTTGATGAGAAAGCGCTGTGAAAAAATTGCGAGTTGGATGGTATTCACAATAAGTACTACAGCAATCACAAGTAAAAGGGCGCCAATAACTACAATGGCCAAACTCCACTTGCTGAGGTTCGCATTCATTTGTTGCAACAAATCTTTTTGATACACCACTTCTCTTACCAAACTATTGTTCTGTAAATCTGTGATGAGGCTATTCAAACCTTCCTGCTGATTGAATCCCGGGTTGAGGCGAATATCGATTGAAGAAGGTAGAGGATTGTATCCTAAGAAGTCTACGAATTCTTCACCGAGTTCATCCTGCATGATGCGAGCGGCTTCTTCTTTCGAAGTATATTTTGCCGAAGCTGTGAATGACTCTGCTTCCAATTGTTTTTTGAGTTGGAGGACTTCTGTCTCAGAGGCGTCGTCGTTCATCATCACTTGGATAACGACCTGACCGCGATAATGGTCGGAAAGCGAAACCGCAAGCAATGCTACAGTGAGTAGAATACCCACCATGATCAGAACCAAAGTGATTCCGACAACAGTTGAGAAGGACGAAATTGCGCTTCCGTTAGTTTTGAATAATGATCTTGCCATCTTCTGTCTGCGAAGAAAACATGAATTCACCGAGAACTGAACGCAGAATCAAGTGCGTTGTCAACAGGGCATGACTGATTTTGTGAGTTCCGCTTAAGAAACGGAGACTACTTCACCTTCAAAGTAAAGATCTTCACCAGCCAGAGGGTGGTTGAAATCGAGCACGATAGAGTTGAGTTTTACCTCGCATACCACGCCCTCCACAACTTCACCATCAGGAGTTTCCATCGGCACGATTTCGCCTTCTTCAAAAATTTCCTCATTGAGTTCACCATCCTCGATGAAATCGCTTTTTGGAAATTCGACAAAGAGTTTTTCGTCTTCTTCACCATAGGCGTCTAGGGCCTTGATGCTCACGGTGAATTTTTCGCCGGCCTGTAGACCCATCAGCGCTTCTTCAAATTTCGGAATCATGGGGTCATCACCCATAACAAATTCCATGGGTTCTTCCTGGCGGGTTTCTTCGATAAGTTCACCCTCAGGACCGTCCGAATGCAGTTTATAATGAAGGGCGATTTTTGAGCCTTTTGCGATTTTCATTTCGATAAACAATTGGGGCCGCAAGTTGCGAATGAAGTGGTGTGTTTTGGCAAAAAATTATGGATCATTTATTCTATAGGATATTTCATAAACACATAACAGGAATTTTTTATGCGGATCGAACCGGGTTTACATTGCGCATTGAATCAAAGAAGGATCGTCTATGCGTTTACTTAAAATACTTCTCAAAGGCGTTGCGGCATTGCTGTTGCTCGCTGTAGTGGCGTTGTATGTTTCTGGCAACAGTCATGTATTACGCGGGGTACGTTGTACTTATTTGGTGGGAAAATCCAAGCCTGACATAGACGATATGCCCTATTTCGATGTGAGTAAAATTTCGGCATCGAATCCAATGGCCTGGCCCGTACATCAGAAGTACAACCTAGGCAAAATACCTTCTGAATACATGCCAGAGTTGGATTCACTCGGCACCACGGCATTTCTTGTATTCAGACATGATTCACTTCTATTCGAACAGTATTGGAGAAAATTCGATGAACACACGGTTTGTAACTCGTTTTCTGTGGCAAAAAGTTTCACAGCCATGTTGATTGGTAAGGCCATCGATGATGGATTTATAAAAAACATGGATCAACCTGTTGGAGATTTTATTCCTGAATTTAAAGAAGGAAAAATGCAACATTGACTATCCGACAATTGATGCAAATGGCAAGCGGAATTCCTTTTGGAGAAAGTTATAGCAGCCCGTTTGGATTTATGGCGAAAGCCTATTATGGCGATGAATTGACAGAAGAAACCATGAAATTTCGTGTGGAGAAGGAGCCAGGCACGTTCTGGACTTATGAGGGTGGCAATACCATTTTGTTGGGATTGATCCTGAAGAATGCCACAGGAAAGACACCGAGCGATTATTTCGCTGAAAGTTTTTGGGGACCAATGAATGCAGCTGATCACGCATACTGGAATCTCGATCATGAAGGAGGGTTGGAAAAAACGTTCACTGGATTTTATGCCACAGCGAGAGATTTCGCACGAATTGGAAAGCTTTATATGCACCATGGTGTCTGGAATGGCGACACTTTGTTGTCTCCCGATTTTGTAGATGCATGCCTACAGCCAAACATGATTCCGGATGTTGATGGAGAACCTTGTTATTGGTACGGCCTGCACTGGTGGTTGGGAGAACAAAATGGGCAGAAGTTTTTCTCCTGTCGTGGATTGCGAGGACAATATATTGTAGGTATTCCTGACGCGGGATTGGTGATTGTGAGATTAGGACACCTTCAACGCAAAGACAGAACAGCGCACATGCCTCCCGATCTATTCATGTATATGGATATAGCCAGATCAATTGCCGCGCAAACCAACTAATTGACATGAAAAAGGACCTCAACATAGAAGAAGTGAAGGACATAGCCATTGCTATGGTGCCCGATCAACCCGAGTCGGCATCTACTGAATGGTCAGTTTATTTTGTAAACTTGAAATCAGTTACGGTAAGTAATGTGTTGATTAACGCAGAAGCACGAGGAATGGTCGGTGGAGAAGAAAAACACACGGCCACGTTGCGTTTTTTTCTGAAAGATGTCGAAGCAAATAGCTTCAAGAAATTCGAATTGATTTTTCCTGACACGTTTGCTTTGAATAATCAGTATTGGGTGAGCTTCTATGAAGACGGGAAAATATTTGACAAGAAGTACATTTTTGCAGCGAACACCATCAGCCAGGACAGGATGGTTATGATTCCGCTGCTCAACAAGCCGGGGGTGATGGTTCACTGATTGCCGGTTGGAGATTATTTGACACAAACCTTTAACGTAATATGTTACAAAACCTCAAACCAGAAGAGGTATTGTTTCTTGATATCGAAACAGTATCTGCACACAGAACCATTAAAGAACTTTCCGCATATGAGCAATCATTGTGGGAAGAAAAATCCAGATTCACGAGGGAGCGAAAGCAACTTAGTCTTGACGAAAGTTACCTCGAAGCCGGAATACATGCCGAGTTCGGCAAGATCATTTGTATCTCAGTCGGGTTTTTCAAATCACAAAAAGGATCGAGGGAATTTCGGACGCATTCATTTTTTGGCCACGATGAAGCAAAGTTGTTGAATGAGTTTGCTGATCTACTGAAGAAACATGGCCGTAAGTCATTTCGGTTGTTGTGTGCTCACAATGGAAAGGAATTCGATTTTCCCTATATCGGACGACGCATGTTAATCAACGGAATTGTTTTGCCGGATATGCTTGATTTGGCCGGAAAGAAGCCATGGGAGACGCCTCATCTTGATACCATGGAGCTTTGGAAGTTTGGAGATTATAAGCATTACACCTCATTAAAATTGCTTGCGCACATATTCGGGATACCGACTCCAAAAGACGACATCGATGGAAGTCAGGTACATGACGTCTATTATGAAAACAACGATCTAAACCGAATTGAAGTGTATTGCAGGAAAGATGTTGTCACAGTCGCCCAATTGTTTCTTGCTTTTCGCGGAGAACCATTGTTGGTCCAGGAAGAATTGTTGATGGAAACAGCATAAAAACAATGGCCTCCGCAAGGGAGGCCATCGTTGAAAAAACCTTCGTTTTGTAATCGCCTGTCCGGATTGTCTACGAAGTACGACAACCGAATATTTTCATGGTTAGAAGGGAACGAGTTGAAGACCTACAGTCACAGGATAAACTTCTGGTCCTTTGTCTTTCTGGAAAAGCGGGGTAAGCCCATATGTTGCGAAGACCGTGAAATTTCTGTATCCAACGCGAGCTGTAGCGTCAAGTGTGAATGGCGACAGGTTGTAATCTGCTTTGTTGCGGTATTCGTTTTTTTCACCGCCATTTTCCCATTTCTGTTTGGTGATACTTCCCATTTTCCATCCACCGATTACACCGGCAGCAATGTGGAAGCACTTGTCATTGTCTTTGCTGGTATTGATTTCCAGTATCAACGGCACGTTCACATACGACGCACGAAGTTTGTTTTTAGAAAAGTCCATGATGCTATCTGGTATGGTAACAGCATATGTTGCAGAGCTATCGACTGTTTGAACGCGAACATTGTTTTTCAGGCCATAGCTGTTATAAGTGAGCCCGGCGCCGACAATGAGGCCAACATAGTCTTTGTAGAAGCGAATTTTTTCTTCGAAAATGTTGAATCTCCAGCTAAAAGAACGGCTGTAATCAAGGTCTAGCCACTGAGAAGCGGAATCCATTGTCATGCTGCCACTTTTGGTCAGAAGCATATTTACACCGACATCAATACCATCCCAATGTGTGAGGGTGTTTTTATCGTCCGAATCGTCGACAACGGTATCGTTTACACTGAGGTTCAGGGTATCATTGGTAGATTTTGGTTCAATTACCAGAATCTGTTTATCGCCCAACATGATGTTGGTAGTGTCTGATTCTGTCTGCGCAAAACCGATGAAGGAAGTCAGGATTGCGGCGATGGTCATACTCAGCGTTTTCATAATTCTTGTTTTTTTGGAGTAATATTATTTTTTCGTGCTTTTCAGGAGTAGGACGACTGTAAATCGACTTAGTTACAGCATCCGCAAAAAAAATTGAGTGAGATGTGATCTGTTGCTTTTGTTCGTGGCCAATACACTTATTCATACGAGTCTCCACTACCTGATTTTGACGTTTTCCCTTCCGAATTACCGCTTAACAAAATTTCTAACCATTTGTGAAATGTGCAGGGGGTGACCCTACTTCTATATGTAACTTCACGCGGTGTTGAAACGTCACACCTGAAGAACCACACTACCCGATGAAATGGAACAGGTCACATATGGTACTCGTTGCTATGTTTTTCATGGCCTCGCTCACTGTATTGGCTTCAGGGCAATCGGTAGTCCAGGAGAAAAACCGGAAAGTGATTGAAAAAAACATTCCGGGTGAACAAGAGCCCAATCTTGATGGTGTGGTGGAAGTAAGCTTTAAAATTGATCAGTTAGGGAAAGTTCAGATATTGAACATCAATTCTACAAGCCCTCAACTTTCTGAATATGTCATCAAGAAACTTTCGAAGATCCAGCTGTCGGAAGGAAACACTCAAGTAGGTAAGGTGATCAAATACCGTTTCGTATTCAAGAAACAAGCCTGATAAGGATTGAATTGACGTGGCGATCTGATTTGGTAAAAGCCATTGTATAAAAATTCCACACATTTTATTCTGAAATGACTTTATTGAACACTTCCTTATCTATGTTTTTCAGATGCTGTCGCAAGTCTTATTCGAATAAAGTACTCACCATTCTTAGCTCTTTACATCTATCGTTTCGGTGCGCGTCGATTGTGTATTGAATTTTTTAAAGAATTTTTTCAATTCGCTTGTAACAAATATTGATTCGAGTTCGCCCTATGTTCAAATCAGTAAAAAACCAAAACAATGAAAGCACTCGCCATCACCCTCGTTATGTTGATCACCGTTTTTCAATCACAAGCTGGGGTATTCTCCACTGAAAAGAGAAAACCAAAAGACGTGAGCAAAGAACAAACCGTGAAAAACGCTTTGGATAAACAAGTGAACCGTCACATCTATTACCCATCACAAGGTGAGTCAATGGAAGGCAAGGCGGACGTGATGTTGCAAATGATGCCGGAAGGAGATGTTCAAGTTGTTTTAATTCAAACAGCCAATCCCCTGATGAAAAAATTCATCGAAAGACAAGTGAGAAAAATGAAAGTTGACAAACAAGACGCTATATCTGGGCAAATCTTTAAATATCGTTTCGTGTTTGTTGCAAAGAATTAATCTGGCAAGTAGTAATCAATATACAGGTCTAAGAAAACAGAGGCCGCGGATAAAAAGTTATCTGCGGCTTTTGTGTTTTTAGTCATTTACGATTCTCATGAACAGGATTTATTCGTGATTATGAAATCACAGTTAACACTCTTCAACAAATCCTTCACGTTTATTCAATGATTAGATTGTAACCGCTTCATGTATGCATACGTTTTTTGCACGGAAAAACAAAAACAAAAAACTCAAACCATGAAAGCAACAATTGTATTGCTTATTTCCTTATTCAGTATGACTTTTTCGAACGCTGCGGATGGTGACGATGTCAACGCTGCAACAAGAACGATTATCGCCACTGCAATCAGCGAACAACTTAGTTATCACGACTTGTCTGCATCCTTTCTTCAGGGAATTGCTTTTGCAGAAGTAAAAATTCTTGAGACAGGAAAACTGGAAGTCCTGAATGTAAATGCCGCTACTGCCGAAGAGCGTGAAATCATTAAATCAAAGATCGAATCCATGAAAGTGGTGGTAAGCGAAGGATTGGCCGGAAAAGTCTTTGCATTTCGTTTCGAGTTCATTCGCCCAACAGCCTGATGAATGACTTTTGCTACAAGGTTATCTTTGTAGCGAAAATGACAGGGATAAGAAAGGACATACGAACTATCACCACCGATGAGTTGGCTGAATTTTTTCTTCAACACGGGGAAAAAAAGTTTCGCGCGAAACAAGTGATGGAGTGGCTTTGGAAGAAGTCGGCAGGAACATTTGAAGAGATGTCCAATTTGTCCATCGGCACAAGAGAGTTGCTCGCAGAACATTTTGAGTTAAACAAGATTAAACTCACTGATGAGCAAATCAGTGGGGACAAAACCATCAAATGCGCATTTGAGGTTGAGCCAGGAAAAATCGTTGAAGGGGTTTTGATTCCCACGACTTCACGGATGACGGCGTGTATTTCCTCTCAGGTTGGCTGTAGTCTTGCGTGCAAATTCTGCGCGACTGGTCGACTGAAGATGATGCGAAATTTGACAGCAGGTGAAATTTATGATCAGGTTGTTTTTCTGAAAAACGAAGCTGAATCCAGATACAACATTCCACTTTCAAATATTGTGTATATGGGCATGGGTGAGCCATTGCTCAACTATAAAAACGTGCTGACCTCGGTTGAGAAAATTACATCACCTGAAGGATTGGGAATGTCGCCGCAAAGAATCACCATCAGTACTGCTGGTGTTGCGAAGATGATCAGAAAGCTGGGTGATGATCAGGTAAAATTTAATCTTGCTCTTTCTCTACATGCCGCTAATGATGAGAAACGCAACAAGATTATGGAGATCAACGAATCCAATAACCTTGAGACGTTGATGGAAGCGTTGTGTTACTATTATGAAAAAACCGGCACACGTGTCACCTTTGAATACATCATATTCAGAGACTTTAACGACTCCATCAAGGATGCACATGAGTTGGCGAATTATTGTAAGAGTCTACCGGTGAAGATCAACATCATCGAATACAATCCGATCGACGATGGTGAATACCAGCAGGCATCACCGGAACGCGTTGACGCATTCGCTAAATTTCTTGAATCCAAAAACCTTATTGTGAATGTTCGTCGCTCACGCGGAAAGGATATTGACGCTGCTTGTGGTCAGTTGGCGAATAAGAATACGGCAATTTTGAAAGACGAACGAATTTTGAAGCGTTGATTGTATTCTGAAAAGTGATCTTACCTTGGCGACCTTCTATTTCGCCAAATGACCAAATCAAACAAACTCACACTCTGGATTTTTATCGCTCTAGTATTGGGCGTTGTTACCGGAGTATGGCTGAATTCAGCTTATTCCTACAATCCTGATGGTACTCCACATCCAGATCTCCAGCCGATTATCGACAACATCACCATTTTCACGGATGTGTTTTTGCGTTTGATTAAGATGATCATTGCACCGCTGGTGTTTTCGACGCTGGTGGTTGGTGTTGCAAAACTGGGAGATATTAGAGCTGTTGGTCGCATTGGAGGAAAAACCATGTTATGGTTTATCACTGCGTCTTTTGTGTCACTGTTACTTGGCTGTTTGCTTGTCAATATTTTTCAACCCGGTTTGATGATGCAATTGGAATTGCCACCTGTCGATGCTGCTACAGGGGTAGACAAGGCTGCAATGACGTTGAAAGGGTTTATCACACATATTTTTCCCAAGAGTGTGATAGAATCGATGGCTACCAATGAGATTTTGCAGATCGTTGTGTTTTCGCTCTTTTTTGGTGTTGCAACCGCAGCCATTGGAGAACACGGTGAAATCATCATAAAATTTTTGGATGCAGTCGGCCACGTGATGTTGAAGATTACCGGCTATGTGATGAATTTCGCGCCATTCGCTGTATTCTCTGCTATGACCGCCGTCGTCGCGAAAAAGGGACTTGGTGTCCTTGGTACTTATGGAATTTTTATTGGAGAATTTTATGCCGGATTGATTCTATTGTGGATTGTGCTTCTGATCGCAGCTTGGTTTCTAGTAAAAAACCGCGTATGGGCCTTGATCAGAAGAATTAAAGAACCCTTGCTTCTCGCTTTTTCTACAGCCAGCAGTGAGGCGGCCTATCCCAAAACAATGGAGGAACTAGAGCGCTTTGGATGTAAAAACAGAATTGTCAGTTTTGTTTTGCCACTGGGATATTCTTTCAATTTGGATGGGTCCATGATGTATATGACGTTTGCCAGTTTGTTCATTGCCCAGAGTTATGGCATTCACATGCCGTTTGATCAACAACTATCGATGTTGTTGGTTTTGATGATTACAAGCAAAGGAATTGCCGGCGTGCCCCGCGCTTCTTTGGTGGTGATTGCCGGCACGCTGTCTTCATTCAATATTCCGGAAGCCGGGCTGCTCTTGCTTTTGGGAGTTGATCATTTACTGGATATGGGCCGAAGCGCCACCAATGTCGTGGGCAATGCTGTGGCAACAGTGGCTGTGAGTAAATGGGAAAAGAGTCTCGAACATTAAATCGCGGCGTTATTGATTTCTTTGTTTTTGGTAGAAATATCCCTGACGCCGATCAGCCGGAATAACTAAATTTGTCCACCAAAACACCTCCACATGAAGTTTGGCGTAGTAGTATTTCCAGGCAGCAATTGCGATGAAGACCTTGTATACACCCTTCGCGATGTATTACATCAGGATGTTGTGAAGTTGTGGCATAAAGACCACGATTTGCAAGGAGCTGACTTCATTTTTCTTCCCGGTGGTTTTTCATACGGGGATTATTTGCGAAGCGGTGCAATTGCGCGTTTTTCGCCAATTATGAATGAAGTGGTAGCACATGCTAACAAAGGAGGATTTGTGATGGGTATCTGCAACGGGTTTCAGATTTTATGCGAAGCCAAGTTGCTACCGGGAGCATTGTTACACAATGAATCCAGAAAATTCATTTGTAAAAATGTATTTCTGAAACCGGTTTCAAAAAGTGCCTTACCGACCAAAAATCTTGATTTCGAAAAGGTTTACAAGGTTCCGATTGCGCATGGCGAGGGTAACTTTTTTGCCGCTGATGATGAGCGCAAGGAAATTATTCAAAATGACCAGATTCTTTTCCGTTACTGCAATACTGAAGGGGAGACCACTGAGGAATCCAATCCGAATGGCTCTATGCTAAATATTGCCGGAATTTCAAACAAGACAAAAAATGTCTTTGGAATGATGCCACACCCAGAGCGTGCCGCTGATTTCGAGTTGGAAAACACAGACGGAAGAGAAATTTTCGAAAGTATTCTGGCCATGGTTAATGCCTGATGCCCCTCGCATCAACAGGGATTTTCATTCCCAAAATTCACTAATATCAAAATTTCGTCTCCTTGAGGGCGATTGTAAAGCCGGAGTTACGAACTTTGCGGGGTTGTGATTGTTTATCACAAAACAAAGGCTAGTTCCTCCAAAGTACGAATGGCAAACCAATACATCCCCGGACCTCTTCTGGCTCAAATTGACAGCCCAGAAGATCTTCGTTCAAAGATCAGTGAAGAACAGCTCGTTCAATTGAGCAATGAACTTCGTCAGTATATTGTTGATATTGTATCTGAAAGAGGTGGTCACTTCGGGGCAAGCCTTGGCGTTGTCGAAATGACAGTAGCGCTGCATTACGTTTTCAATACACCTTATGATCAATTGATTTGGGATGTCGGTCATCAGGCTTATGGTCATAAGATACTTACAGGTCGTAGAGACGTGTTTCATACCAATCGTAAGTACAAAGGGATCAGTGGTTTTCCAAAAAGAAGTGAAAGTGAATTTGACACTTTCGGTGTAGGGCATTCTTCCACCTCGATCAGTGCGGCAGTGGGAATGGCTGTTGCTTCCAAACTCAAAAAAGAAGAAAACAGACAGATCGTTGCGGTAATAGGTGACGGGGCAATGACCGCGGGTCTTGCATTCGAAGGACTCAATCATGGCGGTACATCTGACGCGAATATTCTGGTTGTGCTCAATGACAATTGCATGAGCATTGATCCGAATGTGGGAGCACTAAAGGAGTATCTCACGGATATCACCACCTCTCACACCTATAACAAAGTGAAGGATGAAGTTTGGAATATGCTGGGCAAACTTTCCAAGTTTGGAACCAGTGCACAAACTATCGCACATAAAATCTCGGAATCACTAAAAGGTTCTTTGGTCAAAGAAAGTAACTTGTTTGAATCGCTGAAATGGCGGTATTTTGGACCTATCGATGGCCACGATGTGGAGTATATGACCAAAGTACTTCGTGATCTAAAAGACATTCCCGAACCAAAGATTTTGCATTGCGTCACCGTGAAAGGCAAGGGTTATGAACCCGCAGAAAAGGGAAGTCCAACAAAATGGCACGCTCCAGGTATTTTCAATAAAGAAACCGGCGAGATCGTTAAAGTCGTTCCCAAATCTCCACAACCACCATTGTATCAGGATGTATTTGGTTACACCATTATCGAATTGGCTGAAAAAACGAAAAAATTGTAGGTGTCACACCTGCGATGCCTACTGGCTGTTCGCTCAAGTATATGATGGAAGCAATGCCAAATCGCGCATTTGACGTGGGAATAGCCGAACAACATGCCGTGACGTTTAGCGCAGGTATGGCGACGCAGGGATTGATTCCTTTTTGCAACATCTATTCATCATTTATGCAACGTGCATACGATCAGGTGATTCACGATGTGGCCATGCAAAAATTAAACGTGGTGTTTTGTTTGGACCGTGGCGGACTTGTTGGTGCAGATGGTTATACACACCATGGTGCATACGATCTAGCATACATGCGTTGCATTCCGAATATGATTGTGAGTTCGCCAATGAATGAAAGTGAACTTCGCAATTTGATGTATTCTGCTCAGGCGGAAAATTCCGGACCATATTCCATACGTTACCCTCGTGGGAATGGTGTTCTGACGGATTGGAAAACACCATTACAATACATTACGCCGGGCACAGGAAGAAAGGTGCGCGGTGGAAGTGATGTTGCCATTTTGAGCATTGGCCCAATGGGTAATTATGCACTTGAGGCGTGTGTGGAATTAGAATCGAAGGGGATTTCAGCAGCGCTTTACGACATGCGCTTTGTGAAGCCGATTGATGAAATTTTACTCCATGAAGTTTTCTCTAAGTTTAAGACAGTTATAACTGTGGAAGATGGTTGTATACAAGGGGGCATGGGGTCTGCAGTTCTGGAGTTTATGGCAGACAATGGTTATGTTGCACAAGTACGCCGACTCGGTATTCCTGACAAACTGATCGAACATGGATCGCAGGAAGAACTATGGGCAGAATGTCATTACGATAAAGCTGCAATTGTGGCGACAGCAGTTGATATGGTTGGTGAGAGCCGAAGCATGAAGACTGCTTAAGCCAGATGATTTGCGCTTTCGCGTCCTGTCATTTTAATTCTCTAGTTAAACTTCATTGATTGATGAATTACTCACATCAAAGAGTAATCAATTTTGATTTCAATGAATTTTGATTTATTCATTCAAAAGTTAACTTCTGACAATGATACTCTTGATGAATGGACTTTCGTCTCATGTTGCGAATTGTCCTCACGTTGTTTTTATTGGTTTTTTATTTCGTTGTTTTTTCTCAGGAAAAGGGTAAGAATGAGCCCTTTCAAATAGACTTGAATTCAAATGAACAACCACTTCCAATAGTGTATTATGGGGTGAATAATATGTTGCGTTTTGAACCTGTTGAATGGGTAGATTCTGTGAAGGTTGTTTCAGACAGCATATTTAGTATAGTAGATGGCGATTCGGGAGTTTTTACGATAAAATCGCTAATGCACTTTGATCAATTGCCGGATCCGGACAAGCCAATTCATTTGACCTTGTATTTGCATAATGGCATTCATAGAAAATTCACCTTTAACACAGCGTATCTCCCGCCAGTCGAGATTGAGTTTTTTTTGGATGGTATCAATATCAATGACGCATTTGTAGCCGATAGTGTTTATGAGTGCGAATCTTATTATACGCAAGCGAGATTAATTTACCCCAGGTATGTATCGGGTTATTCGAGATTTCGTGGTGTGCATGAAGTCGATATTTTTTTGAATGAAGAAAGAATAGGGGGAACTACTGGCTGGTATGACTCAGGTGATCGGTCACGCATATACGACTTACCGATTTCTGATAAAATCCTCGAGTTACACGCAAGAGAAGACAAGCTAATCAGTTTGAAATTCGGGCGTGAACTTAGAAGTGGACCGCACAAACTCATTCAATTATCGGATAGCACGCCTCGCATTGTTTTGGTCAAGGCCAAGAAGAAATAAAAATATCCCGTGTGAATCGGGATATTTTTGAAAATCAGATGTCGCGTTAGCAATATTCAATGAAGATTCATTGAAAAAATCAGGACATAAGAATAATGAGAATACCTACTGTTCAGAATGCAATGATGTGACAAAGGAAATCCTCATAGCGTAATTCCAAGATACTTTGCCAAGTCATCTGAACTTTTGATTTCATTTGTCATCTCTTTCATCGTGAAAGTGTAATCGCCACTTTTCGTGATGTTCATTTCCTTGAACTTTGATGGTTCCATGATATAAAGTTTCCCGGACTTTGTGAATAAAGCCAAAGCATTTTTTCCTACTGCGCTGCATGTAAATCTTTTTGGATCAAAGCTGAAAGCCCCATTGTAATTTAAATCCATCATCGATAGTACCCTCAGACCATCGATGTGCTGCCCATTCTCGTCTTTGTATGTTGCTGTGATTTGAATGGGTTTTTGTAATTGGTAAATTTGATCACAGTTGAATACACCAAAGTTTGGGACATTTAATCCGCGAATGATGTCTGGGTAAGTGTGGCCAGGATCTGAGCCACCACCCAACAGCCTTGCCTGGTTGAATGAATTCACTGCATCAAAAGCATTGTCCTCGAATCCTATGTTCTCTAACTTTCTTTCTCCTTTCAAATTATCTTTAAGTGAACGACGATAATCACGCACGATGAGTTTTCTTTGGGAAATCACTTCATCCACTGGAGTGATTTCTTGCTCCGCATTAATTTGTCCGTTGTTGGGCTGTATCTCCTGTATTTTATTCCACTCACCTGAATTTTCATCGAGATTGAAAAAGCTGATTTCTGGATTCTGTCGAGCCAAAGCATAGTCAATGGTCATGTTTTTTCCCTCGGCTATACGAACGGGCTCACCATTACATTCGGCAGATAACTCAAACATTCCCGAACTATTAAAAAGAAATTCCTGCCCTTGTTCATGATAATCCATGGGTATTCCGGAAAAAGCCATATCGGCTGAGTTGCGATACTCACGGTATCGAAGAGTGGTTTTGCAGTTTTGAAGCGGCTCATTGTTTTGGTCCACGAAACAGTTTTCAGGAATGTGCAGCACGGTGCCCTTGCCGTCGAGTGCAATGTTCAATGACTTACTGGCGTCTACAGAAAATTCTTTCCAAGGCACGTCGAAGTCGGATAAAGATGAAGTGGCATCACAGGATTCATATCGGATTTCAACACGCCTGTTTTTTTGTTTGTCCGCTTCTGTTTGGCCTGTTGTGGCTGGATTTGTTTCACCAAAATATTCGGTGACAAGTTGGTTGCCAGGGACTCCAATATTCATAAGGAAGTCTTTGACGCATTGCGCACGGTCAGCAGAAAGACGAAGATTGTCAGTTTCATTGCCATCTGCATCTGTGTGACCACTGATGGTAATGTGAGATTGTTCATTCATCTTCAATGTTGAGATGAATGTAGAGATCTGTTGTTCTGAAGCGCTGTCAAGCCCGCTTTTCGCAGATGGGTAATAAACGAAATGGACCTGAGCGGTGGAGACAGTATGCCATAGGGTGCATACAAAGAGAAATAACGATACCTTTTTCATGATAAGAAGAATTAAATTGTTTAGGAAAAAAGGTAGAATCGTTACATGCGTGTTTCTCTTGTTGTGTTTTGGTAATTGTTCTAGTTCAAAAAATAAGAGATGCTCAAGCGAGCGAATGGCATGGTATAAACGTGACTGAAATTTTTATTCCAACTGTAGAGGTTGCGTTTCAAACCAGCATCCATTGCAAAAGAAATTTTATGCTGAGCAGGTGTGTATTGCCATTCAAGTCCAACGGCGCCATTCATCATTAGTTTTCTGTATCCATCAAATTCTTCGAAGGATTGAATGCTTTGTTGATCTTGAGTTAAGTACTGTGAACGACCACCAATTCGAAAATCTGCTTCTACTCCGGCAAGGACGCCGAGGCTCATTTTTTCTTTTTGCAGGAAGTAATATTTGTAACTGAATGGAATGGTGACATGGTATATTTTCGAAGTGCCGTTGTGTTTTTCTATAGCCTCATTTTTCAACGTGTATGAGGTTGAGTCGATGTTGGCAAGCTGAGTTGAGTCAGAATATGCGATAACAAATGTGGTGTCGTACTGAATAACACCACCGCTTTGAGATGCATCTACGATTTGAAGGACATATGTTCTGTAATCCCAAGTGTTTGTGGTGTCAAAATCCACTTGGGTATTGGTGCCGTGATATTGGATGTCCTCTCCAGATTGATAGAAACCAATTCCATATTCCAATGAAGAACGGTTGAAGTTTTGAGCCAACCCAGCATCAACTCCAAAACCCCAAATTGAATTTTCCTGGTTGTTTCTTTGAGAAATATACTTCTCAAGTTCTTTTTCGTCACTCATGAATGTGGAGTTAAACTGAATACCACTCATGCCAAAAAACAACTTGGTTCTTTTGTTGTTTTTCATTTCTTCAGTTGCCGATTGAATGCTCTGAGCCATTGTTGTGTCGGCGTTTTGAGTGTTTACCGAATCAGTTGCGATTGTGTTTTCTTTGATAACATCAGAGTGGTTATTGTTTTTTTCTGATGGAGCGAGTGTATCTTGGTTTTCGGTTGATATTGGAAATTCAATATTTGCAACTGGCGGTTCTATCACCTCTAAGTTGCGATTGGTTGGAGTTACGGTTGAGTCTTTCCCTTCGATCTCTTGGGAGATGCTATTTTGAGTATCACTCAGAACAGAATTTGATACCACTGGTTTAGAGGTCGATTCACTCTCTTTGATGGAAACGGATTCTGCCGTTGATTGTGAAGTGTTTTCAACCACACTGGATTCGCCTTTAGTCAGGACTTCTGTTGGCAAACAATTCTCCTTGTTTTGATCTATTGAAGTTGGCTGCTCTTCGTTCTTATGATTGACCGTGTTTTCAGACTGTATTGTTTCTACCTCAAAAGTTGAAGTTATCTTGTTGTTCTGACGACGAGAAGACTCTTCAACAGTGGTTGCATGTTCTTGCTGAACCGATGCAGCTTCTGGCGTTTTTATTTGAGTAGTGGATTCAGTTTTTTCAGTGACCTGCGGACTGTTGATAGTGGTTTCCGAAGTAGTGTTTTGGTTATGCAGTACGATTGATATAGCCGTGATCAATAGTGCTAGGAATGCGAAGAGTGCGATACGTTTTTTTCTTTTGTTTGCAATGGCTTTTTCCTGAATATCCAGTATTTCCATTGCTTTTTCAAGCGCATGCTGATCCATCTCTGCTTCGCGACGATAGAGTTGGTCATGGAAAATCTGGTCTATTTCATCTCTTTCTTTCATCTTCAGGCTGACGCTATTTTTTGTTTTGAAGCAATCATCTTTTTGAGTTCTTCTCTCGCTTTGCTCACATGCCATTTACTCGTTCCGTCGCTTATTCCCAGCATTTCGGCAATCTCGGCATGGGAATAACCTTCTATCGCATAAAGGTTGAACACAAGTCTAGTTGCTTCCGGCAACGCGAGGAGCATAATTTCAAGTTGCTCTGCAGTATACTTTTCTTCTGTTTCGTTCAGAATATGTAATCGCGACATGGAAGTGACATCCTCTCGCAACTGTAGTGTTTCTGAACGGGTTTTATTTTTTCTGTATTCGTCAATGATGGTGTTTGTCATAATTTTTCTGCACCACGCTTCGAAAGCACCATCGAACGAATATGTTTTGAGTGAGTTGATTAGTTTTAAATATCCGTTGTTTACAATCGTCATAGCGTCATCTTGGTTCACCACATATCTTCTGCACATACCCATCATCATTGGATACACAAGGGAGTAGAGTTCTGTTTGTGATCTCCGGTCTCCTTTGGAGCATTGCTTGATGAGTTCTCGTGATACTTCTTTCATTGTACAAAACCGCTGGCCGCACCAGATAAAAGTACGACCAGCGGAGTTATATTCATGGTTGCATCACTGCGCATTGCTGATTGTTGGTTTCATCACCGATCTGCAATGCCTCAGCGATGCAGGAGATTATTTCGTGAACTGCAGACTCGCTGAATGACCAGCTTCGTCTAAAATTCTGACAAAGTAGTTACCGCTGGTCAAGTAGTCCGCTTCCAGAGAAAGGCTGTTTTGACCTTTATTGATCTGCACTTGAGTATTGTGTACTTGCTGTCCCATCATATTATAGACTTGCAAATTGGCCTTGAATGACTGACTCGCCTGAACACTGAATACCGATTGCTCATTGATTGGGTTAGGATATACTGAAAGCGCGGCAGGAATACCACTGAGTTCATTCACATCAATGGTGATTTCAGCTACTACATTCAAGGTAAAGCCAAGTTGTGCTCCGCCTGCACCATTGAATTCGCCGCTATCATCAACTGTGAAAGTGAGGCATTGGGTATCTTCACAATCAGTGCTACTTACTGTCAGGCAAATGGTGTATTCGCCTGTAGATTCATAGTAGTGGTTAGGATATGGCTCGGTAGAGGTAGATCCATCTCCAAAATCCCACAGGTATGAAATGTCGGTGCCAGTGGACTGATTGATCACATAAACCATAAATGGATCGATGTTGATACTGTCATTTCCAATGGAATCATTCCAAGCCCAGAAGTATGCATTACAATCGTCAATTGGGTTGGTGTTGCAATAGGTGAGGTTAAAATTGAGGTTAACATTGTCCGGCAAATAGTATCCTTGAGTTTGTGTTTCTACAATCATTCCATTACAAGGTACTTGAACCGTCACTGACCCACTATCTGCAGGAGCGAATGTGTTGTAGAAAAACGCACCGGATGGATCGGTCATCACAGTAACAGAAATGCTGTTATCCACAGTAATGATGACTGCAACGGAGCCAGTTGCTCCCTGAACAACGCCACTAACATTCAGGTTTCCCTGAGCAAGGGCGGTGAATCCTAGTGTTGAGAGCAAGAGAAATAATGAGTAACGAATAGCTTTCATAATCATAAATTTTTATTGGTTTAAACTACTACACGAAGTTCGACAGCGAAAGGTTGGGTAATGGGTGAAATTTTTTCTTTTTTCTCAAAATCATGTTGTTTGAGAAATGTGACTCGTGATGGACGTGTAATTTATGTCAAAAGGTAACCCCCGCAGCCGCAATGGATATGACAGCGGGACGTTGATACAAAAAAGCAATACCATGGCAGATCTGATTCAAGCCGAAAAAGCCGCAAAAGGCTCTAGGGCAATTCGCAGGAGACCCATGATTGATATGACTCCTATGGTGGATCTTGCGTTTCTACTCCTCACGTTTTTTGTTTTGGCAGCTACCTTAACCAAACCTAAAGTAATTGAGATCATTTATCCTGATTCCTCCGGGGAGCCAAGCCCGATCAATGAGGACGGAGCGGTTACACTTCTCCTCGGTCATTCTCGTGAACAAACATTCTATTATGAGGGTTTGTTTCGTGGAGATTCAACACAACTCCTTCATACCGATTTTTCTCCAAAACAATTCCGTGCATATTTGTTTCAGAGGAACGGCCATACAATTGATGAAGTCAATGTTTTGCGGAATGATTTTCAGCAGGGAAAAATATCTGGAGAAACTTTTCGAGTACAATATTCCGGCATCGTATCAGCGAAGGGGGCACCAGTAGTTATCATCAAGACATGTGAAGATACACCATATGAAAGAATCATCTCTGCGATGGATGAATTGAATCTCACAGAAATTCGAAATCGTGTCATCCAGCGAATGTCGGATGAAGAAATGACGTCAATGGAAGAATATTCTCACGAGAATCCTGAGATCAACTAGTTAAGTGCGTGTGGCTTTATTTATTCGTGTGGAAATGATTTCTCCCACAAACCAAATGGCCAGTACAAGGAAGAACGGATATACCGGAACAAAGTACCGTTGTTCTATGTATCCGAGGAGGATCGCTAGAAATACTACAATTCCTATTGGTAAAAGACCAAACATGATGATTGTGCTGTTTCGTTTTATGACAGCAAAACCAAGGGCCAACAGTGCGAGTATATTCACCAACAGTAACAAGCCGAGGAACCCGGATTTTACTGCTTTTTGAAAAATATTCATTTCAGCAAATGAAGGTCCCGGAAGATTATCGTGTCTAAATGGCAAGACGAATTGACGAAACATCAGAAGTCGTTTGATCATCCAATAATCTGCTGGATGTTCACTGACGTATGCTTTTTTAAATGCCGCACATTTTGCAAGTACTCTTTCTCCTGCGAGATTCTTGAGTATTGAGTCTTTTTCAGACCGATATGTCACATAGTCATGTTGTAATGAGAGAATAGAATCTTGATTGCAAATTGATGTCATGATTCCCGATCGGAATGGATAGGGTTTTTCTTGTTTATTCGGCGCACTAAACCATGCTGCTGAAGAGTTCGCGATCCAATATTGAACATCTTCACCCCATGTGATCTGCAAATCATTGATGGCCATAAACTGTTTGGAATATGATTTCCAACAATCAGCTATCGGCTTGACCATTGGAACCAAAATATTTTCCTTACGATAATTTCGTATGACCCACCAGCCGTCAATCATCATGAATGAAATCAGAAATATAGAAGCTATCTGAATGAAGCGCAATATTTTTTTTCTTTCAACAATGAAGAGGATCAACAACGCCACAGGAAAGCCAATGACAGCGATTTGTCGAATGAAGACCGACCATGTCAACCAAAATCCCGCATAGAAAAGTGATATCTTTTTTTGTTGTGTGAAATAACTTGTGAAGTGATAAAGACTGAAGAGGAGGAATGATACAGAAAAACTATCAAACAACAAGACGTGATCCCAAACAGAAACGAATGCGCTTGCTGAAAAAGTGATCGCGGTTGCATGAAATGCATATTTCCATTTGCTAATTCTTGAAGCAACAATGGAAAGAAAGTAAACGGAAATAACCGAAAACAGAAACTGTAAAACGATAACAGCAATGTAGGCCACCTGTTTTCCAAACAACATGTAAAAGGGTGCATAAAGTGGCGCTAAACCAGGCATTCGGCACATGGTCGGATATTCTCCGGTATTCACCCACGTATCGATTGGATTGTAATAAGTGTCGGTATCGGCTAACTCAACAGCAATATGATTCTTGACAAGTCCCGCTTTCGAATAGAGGTCATAATGAATCGCCCAATAGAGAAAGAAAACAAGCTTAATGGCCAGAATGATCAACAACCACTTTCTTTTAACCCGAGTTGTGATGTGCTGATTTTCTTGCAACATGCTGAACGATCTGTGTTGATTTATTTTAATCCAAGTTCTTGTCTGATCTCAAGTGGAAGGCGATGAAGTTCTTCCACTTCACCTTTCTTTCGTGCAGGAGTTCCCATGATGATACTGAGTGGTTCAAAATCTTTGGTGACAACAGTATTGGCCGCAACAAAACTCTCATGGCCGATTCTTACGCCGGGTGAAATAACACATTGAACAGCAATCTGACAACCATGTTCAATAATAGAACCCCGCTCTGCACCGAATTTCGCCGTGACTTGTGGTCGGCGATATGCAACAGGATTTCCGTTCGTTGTGATGGTCATTGGCGCAATAAAAACGTAATCGCCAACTTCGGTACCCATACAAATGAAACTTCTGGAGTGAATGGAGGTAAATCGGCCAATCTTCATTTTACCTTCCATTTCAACCATGGAACCGATTGATGATCCTTCTCCGATGATGGCTTTTTCGCGAATCAATGCTTTGTGATGGATGCGAACGTTTTTTGCAATGTCGGAACCAACATACAGTGTCACACCTTCGCGAATCAAGACATTTTCTCCAATTCGAAGTAGTTCATATGAAGATTCTACTCCTGCACCAGGCCTGCCTGTAAAGCCAGTGATATGCCCATATCCAAGATGACAGTTCTCTTCGATTTTAGCACCAGGACCAATGATTGTTCTGTCAATGATCGTGTTATGTCCAATGATCGAATTGTCGCCAATTTCTGCATCATCGCCTATGATGACGTTGTGACCAAAATGGACATTGAGCCCAATTTTTGCTTTAGGTGAAATGAAACTCATAGTGAAGACAAATAAAGTTCCGCAATTTCACTTGCGGTATAAGATGGAAGATTATTGATGCGAAGATGTTCCAGAATACCCTTGAAAAATGAATTCACACCTGTGCCAATATTGGTGTAGGGAATCAATTCTTGTTGTGTAAGCTCATTCAGTGGTCTGTTGCGACAAAGATCCCTTTTTACATTTTCATATCTGGTAAAATCATCTTCATTCAATCCAACATACATGGGGTGAAAATTGAACATTTTGATCCCATGAACATGGATGTTTGAATCCGATGAATTCCACGATTTTCCCGGACGAAGACATTCCACATCGTCTTCCCAAAAGAATGGAATACGAACCAGAGGAATGGCTGCGGCACTATGGCAGAGCGTATGTGGTATCAAGTTAGGAGTGAAAGGGAGAAACAAAGAACAATCCACTCGAATATCAAAATTCTTGCGCATCATCCACATCAATCTAGAATTCTGATGCAGTGCATGTGTTCTCACTGCTTTCGCTCCAGGCACCAGTTCCATGCAATGCTTCATCACGGCCTCTTCAGAATTTCCATGGGTTGAGCCAGGTAGAAAATTAGGATGAATACCCAGTTCAAAAAGGTGATTGGATTTCAACCTGTCGATAGCCGGCGACGCATGTGTAATGAACCAAGTGCATTTGACACCAGCAGCTGTAAATGCATCTGCCATATAGTCGATCATATAATCCGGTGCCCAATCGACATCTACGGTGAAAGCAAAAAAGTTGAATGTTGGGGCAGAATCAGCTTTAGTCATATTTGATTGAATGACGCATGTATAAGGCGCGCAAATGTAATGACAGCAAGCTTCGCCTTCATGATTTCAGTGGAATGCGGGGGTTATCTTTTGAAAACCGGAACTGTGCTGCATGGCTCACCAAACATGATGCTTTTTGCAACAGGTTGTAGTTTGTTGAGCAAATCAACGTAGGCCGAAACGGGAACGGGTTTATTGCTGCAGCCCTTGATCACAACCCTTTTGTCGCGGTAATTTTCTATTTCCAGTTTTGAAATGATCTCGCGATAATTGATTTCCTCCAACGTGATCAAAGTCCCGAAGATCGTTTTCCGTGAGATTCCATTCAATGCGGATGCAACGAGCATAAATGCCCAATTGGGAACAATAGCATCTACCGAGCAATACACGGCCACATAAGCATCGCGATATTGTTCCCAAGAATGTGTTTTGATCCATTCGCGAAAATCCTTTTCACGAAGTGCTAATCCTTGCCAAAGTTGATTCGCGATATCAATACACACCCTGTCACCTGTCGGATACCAGTCTTCCAGATCAAGCGTGATCAACCCGCTAGCAGCAACTTTATTGATGATTTCTGACATGATGAATGAAAACCAAATTTATGAAAGGAATCTGCGAAAGGTCGAATTAATAAGCCCTTTCGTTTTTACCGCGCATATAATTGATGAATGCTTTATTCACCACTTTGTTTCCGCCCGGCGTTGGATAATGTCCTGTGAAATACCAATCTCCATGATGATCCGGACACGCATCGTGCAGGCCTTCAATCGTTTGGAATAAAACTTCTACCGAAGCAGCGGTTTCTGAAGGTGTAACCAATTCTGCAATTCTTTTGGAAATTTCTTCCGTGGTGAATGGCGCATATACTTCACGAACATAATTCTTGACCGTCTCTTTGGGCGCATTCTCCTGATCGAGACATTTGCGCAGAATCACGTCCATATGATGTTCGTATAATCCTCTTTCTTTCAGAAGACTTACTGCCGCTTGAAATGCGATGAAGTCGCCAAGTTTGGCCATATCAATACCATAACAATCGGGATATCTGATTTGAGGTGCCGATGAGACAATGATGATTTTTTTTGGACCTAGTCGATCAAGCATTTTGATGATCGATTTTTTGAGGGTTGTACCTCTCACAATAGAATCGTCGATCACCACGAGTGTATCAATATCGCGTTTTACGGCTCCATGTGTGGTGTCGTAAACGTGCGACACCATCTCGTCTCTTGCGCTGTCTTGCGTAATAAATGTTCTTAGTTTGACATCCTTGATCGCAATTTTCTCAAGACGAGCTCTTCTCCGCAAGATGCGCTCCAGATCATCTGAGGTCACATTCGGACCAAGTGCGAGAATTTCTGAAATTTTATTGTCGTTCAGATAATCCTCGAGAGCTTTCATCATTCCGTAAAAAGCAATTTCAGCTGTATTGGGAATGAAAGAAAAAACAGTGTTCTCAAGGTCGTGATTCACTGATTTGAGAACCAGCGGCACGATGTTTTTACCGAGATTTTGCCGCTCGCGATAGATGTCTTGGTCGTTACCGCGAGAAAAATATATTCGCTCGAATGAGCAAGATTTTTTTTCTTGTGGCTCACGTATTTTTTTCAATGCAGAACTACCATCTTTTTTGATGATGTAAGCATGACCAGGTTCAAGTTCTTTGATTTTTTCCGCTGGAATATTGAAAGCAGATTGAATAGGTGGTCTTTCACTTGCCACAACACAAATCTCATCATCTTCATACCAATAGGCTGGCCTGATGCCATTCGGGTCACGAAGCACAAAGGCGTCTCCGTGGCCGACCAATCCTGCTATCGCATATCCACCATCGAAATCGCGTGTTGCTCTTGCGAGTACCCGCTGTAAATCGATATGCCTTGAAATTCTCTCTGTGATTTGAATATTGTTGTAGCCTTGTTTTTTATAATGATCGAAAAGCTCCTGATTTTCCTCATCGAGAAAATGGCCAATCTTTTCCATCACAGTTACAGTATCAGCTTTTTCTTTTGGATGTTGACCGAGGTCGATGAGCAATTGAAACAACTCGTCTACATTAGTCATGTTGAAATTGCCCGCCACAACCAAATTCCTGGTCATCCAATTGTTTTGTCGAAGAAAGGGGTGACAATTTTCAATGCTGTTCCCGCCATATGTACCATAACGCAAATGACCCAGAAAAACCTCACCCGTGAAGGCATAGTTTTCTTTTAAATACGCAGCATCTCGTAGTTTTTCTGGTTGGCTTTTTTCCAATTCAGCAAAACGAGACATCACGCGCGAGAACACGTCACGTATGGGCTGTTGATCATTGCTGCGAATCCTGCTGATGTATTTCTTCCCTGGAGAAACATCTAATTTGATGTTGGCCAAACCTGCACCGTCTTGTCCGCGATTGTGCTCTTTCTCCATCAACAAATACATTTTGTTGAGGCCGTAAAATGCAGTGCCGTATTTCTCGGTGTAAAACTGAAGTGGTTGTTTCAGTCGGAGGAGTGCTATACCGCACTCGTGCTTGATGCTGTCACTCATACCAGGTGCGCCCTGTTTATTGACGAGTCCAATTTTTTGAGGCCGCAAAAATACGCCTATCATGACCTGTTTCAAATTAAACAGGATCAAGGAATGAATTTTTTTTGATTGATTTTGTGCAATTGTGATCAGACCGGCTTCTTAATATCAAACAAGTTGATAAAACAATGTTTATGAAAAAACAAATCATCTGCACCGCACTCGCAGTATTTGTTGTTATCTGCACCTCGGCCCAAGGCTTAGGTGAAATTCAGGGCAAAGTTCTGGATGGTGAAGGGTTGGCGGCAATTGGCGCCTATGTTCAGGCAAGTAATGGTATTGAATCCGCTACAGGAGTCACAAACGTAGACGGCCGTTATAGGATCAATCATTTAAGGCCTGGGAAGTATGATCTGATGATCACGATGAATGGAATGGATACAATCAGGCACTTTAATGTCACCGTTGATCCTGAACAAATATCATTTGTGCCGGAAATCACTATCCTGCCTTATAGTGGATCGAGTTATACCACTGGGACCGTTCAAGTTGATGGTATTCGCGACCCGCTCATACACAAGGACGCTGAACACATTCAAACCTGGAGGTCGGAGGACATCAAACACTTGCCGACGGCACATGGAGGAAAGATTGCCAATATTGTACAGAGCATGTCTTCCGACATCAAACCTTCCAGTGAAGGCAGCGGAATGTCGATTCGTGGAAGTAGGGAAGGAGGCACATTGATTTATGTGGATGGCGTGAAAATTCGCAACTCGGATATTTCTGTGCCAGCAAGCGGCATCAGTTCTGTTTCGGTTTATACCGCTGGAGTTCCTGCGAAATATGGCGACACGACCAGCGGAGTAATTCTGGTTAATACCAAGAGCTATACCGAAGAGTATTACAAGAAGTTGGCAGCGGAGTAATAAAAACGTTCATTACAAACAGTTCATAATTTCGTTAGGTTAGGAAAAACCAACCAAGGGGTCGTTGGGCAAACGTGACCGCGACCCTTCTTTTTAAATTTGAAGGAAATTGTTTTTTAGAAAAAAAATATCAAATCATACCGACATGGAGCTTCTCGAAAAATATCGGGAAGAATTGAAACCTGTCTGGTTGGGCGAGCTATACAATCGGTATAGTCACCTCGTATTTGGTTTGTGTTTGAAATATTTGAAGGATGATGAAAACGCCCGCGATGCTGTGTTGGCCATTTTCGAAAAACTCATCACCGATTTGAAAACCCGTGAAGTAGCCACGTTTCAACATTGGTTGTACGCAGTGAGCAGGAATTATTGCCTTGAAGTGCTTCGTTCCAAAGGCAGAGAAGAAAAAAGAAGATATGTCTACCATGCCGAAAACTCTGTTGGCATGATGGAAGAGTCGGAAATCATCAGCATTGCAGAGTTGAAGGAAGCCGGATTGAAACGATTGGAACAAGCTATTTCAAGACTGAACCTCGACCAGCGACAATGCGTTGAAATGTTTTATCTGGAAGAAAAGAGTTATAAAGAAATCACTGAAACCACTGGATATACAATAGGAGAAGTAAAATCACATTTGCAGAATGGCCGGCGAAACCTGCGTATTCTGCTTACATCGAACAAATGAAAAATAATTTAGAACATAGCGCTTTGCCTACCCCTGAAGAGATCAGGCTGTATCATGAGGGAAAGCTCGGCCCTATGAGATCACATGAAATTGAGTTGTTGGCTCAGGAGAACCCGCTTCTTGCAGAAGCACTCGAGGGTTTTGCTGCTAAACCATCATATTCCATGTTGCCGGTTATTCAGGCAGGTATCATTGAAGCAAGCAGTGCCGGCGCTGCAGGTACTTTAGGAACAGCAGGGGCTGCCATTCTCAAAGCCGGTACACCTTGGTGGCACCTCAATGGCTGGTGGATCGGTGTTGTTACCGGAACGGCTGCTGCTGTGGGAACTGCTGTAGTCATGGAGTCGAACAAAGAAAAGGCAGAGATTACAAATCCTGACACCGAAAACATCCGCCAATCTGAATCAATAGAAACGCCTTCAATTACACCAACAGAAGACACCGTTGATTTCGAAACAGCGACGGCACAAAACACCACGAATCAATTGACGACGGTCCAAACCCGGACCAACGGCACAGAAACACAAATGGGTTCTACAACCGATGATGCAAGTCGAAATCAAACCGATCTTTCATCTATTCGTCCGGTCGAAGCGGGAGATATTGTGTTGACAGAAAAACCAGAGACAAGCACTCCGGCTTTGGAACCAAAACGCTCTTCAACCATTGCAATTGGAATTATTCATGTGTTGAATTATAAACTCGCTGACTACACAGCCTTGAGACAGAATAACTGGCAGAAATTTTCACTGCAGGATGTTGGTGTTCCGGCGAGGTTCAGCAATGAAGAGGAGCGAAATAAATACCTGAAAGAAAATCCAGATCAAGCCATTCCTTATATTGAGTATATCAGCCAATGCATCAGAGCTTACGACGAAAATAAATTTGCAATGACCATTGACAAATTTGCTGACGTTTTAAAGCAATATCCCGATGATGTCAATGCATTGTTTTACACGGCCATGAGCCACTATAAAACCGGCAACTACACCACAGCTGTGGATTTATTTGCCAAGGTTGAAAAGAACTTCATCAATACGTTTAATGAAGAGGCACTTTTTTATCACGGAAAGTCTTTGAAGAAACTCGATCGTTTTGAAGAAGCGATCAGCTATTTCGTAAAAGTGGTAAAATGGAATGGCTTTTACAAAGAGCAAGCAATCACCGAAATGGAAACAGAGGATTGAAGTAGCCTTTATTTAATGAAGGTAATTTTCTTGACGCCATCTGCGCTTCCATCGGGAGTAGTTACGAATACCAAATAAACACCGGTGGCAGGTCTGCCGCCGTCGTTTTTCAGACCGTTCCACACTGCACGTCCTCCCTCGCTTTCTGTCTCGAAAAGGATGTTTCCCTGTATGTCTGTAATCTTTACACTTGTATTATAGGCCAATCCATCAATGGTGATGTTTCCATCATATTCAGGTCTTACTGGATTCGGAAATACACGTACATTGGATAATTCAGCATCGAAGTTGGTAGCAGTAGAGAAATAACCAATGACACCTTTCTCCGTGGCAAAAAACACTTCGCCATTATTGTGGTTGATCGCAATGTCATAAACAGTATTGGCAAGTAGCGGACTGTTCTCTTTGGTGAAGTGATAAATCTGTTGTAAGCCATCATCACTGAATAGATACACACCACTGTTTTGTGTCGCAATCCATTTTCGATTACTTCCATCTATCTCGATGGCATTGATGATTTCTGTTTCCAGCAGTATTTGGATATTACCGTCTTGTTCAATCAAAATCTGCTCTGAATCAAAACTTTCACTGCTGAAAATGGCGTCGGGATTATAAAATATGGAGAGTCCATTCACAGTGCCAACCCATATTTCGCCGTCAAGATCTTCTTCCATACAAGTCACATCCGTTGATGCTAATTTTCCGTTGCCTTCCGCATCAGTTAGTACTTTATAATCGTCATCCGAAAACGTAGATAAAGTGCCGTTGTAATTCAGCACAAGCAATCCTTCATTGCGAACAGTGGCCCAGATAAGCCCAGTTTTGGAGACCATCAGATCGCCAATGATGTCGTTTTCACCAATCGATGGCGCAAAATTGAAATCATAAAAGACACCGTTTCTATCGTAGGCATGAATTGCCTTTGATGTAAAACTATTTGAACACCACAAGATGCCAGCCTCATCAAAATCAACACCAGCAACACCTGTCCATCCTTCAGCCCAAGTGACACCCGAACCATCCGGACCATTTTGTGCGGTGCCATTTCTAGATGTCAGCGTCATATTTGAAACATTCATTTCAATAAGTCCTTCCTCCCAGGAACCAGCAATAACCCGGTTATTATCGATTGGGTCAACTACCACATCCATAAAATCAGATATCTGACCATTATGTGGATTAAAGCCATTGCCCGTAAAATTGATGGTGTCTGATTCAAAGTGCACCCAATGCCCATCTACAAATCCAGACATGCCATCGGAATTCCAAAGGTTACCCCAATCTTGACGGACGCCGCCATGTGCAATCCATACATTGTTGTTGTATGCGCCTATTCTTCTGCAATTGGCGGTTTGTGGGCCTTCTGGTTTAATCAATAAATCTTTGGAGCCATCTTGTTCTTGGCGCCACATCAAGCCAGAGAATTTATCTGCAGCCCATATATGGCCGTAATTACCAATAATGCAGTTTTTTGTATGCAATAAGCGACCAGCCAAAAGCGATACGTTGTTGGTAAAACCAAAGTCAAGATGATTGACTAGGAAAGCATATGACCCCGAAACAGTCAACCATTCTTCATTGGACCATAGTTGATTGATTCTGTAATTCTCCATGGAAACTTGCTGCTGCCAATCGTTTCCACTCATTTCTTTTTTCCAAAGTATGTCGTGATCAACTTCAGGAATGGAAATGACCATGTGATTGCTGAAGAATTCAACGTGTTGTACCGTGCTATCTGCAGGCAAATCAGTCATCAATGTCCAATTCTGGAAATTGGCCAAAAAGGTATTGTTCAAATCTGCGGTCAGAAGGCCGGTCTCTGTGGCTGCGTAAAGCTTATTCGAATAAATAGCCACATCATTGACTTTAACTGGCCCACCATTCGGTCCGATGAAATAGGTTTCCTTCACTTCAAGGCGTGTCATATTCAGAACAACAACACCGAAACCGATGCTCAGGTAAACGCGATCCTGATAAGGCAAAATATCATAAATGGCTTTGTCGCCTATGATTGTGCTGAATTTGATATCAGGAATATTAAATACAGTTTCTCCTTTGATCAGATCCAGATTGCCGTTTTCATAACCAACCACGACATATTCGCTCACCGGATCGTACTCAATGGCAGTAATGCCCACATCGGTGAGAATAGTTGCCTTTGTAATTCTGGTAATGTCGTTTTCTATTGGATTATATGTAAAAACAGAATAGGGTGTTGCGACATAGATCAGGTCTTTCACTTGACATAAATCGACACAGTCGCCATAGGGCAAGTGATCGCGCCATGTTCCAATACTGAACTGCGCTTTCAGGGTAAGAGATGATAGAAGTACAATGAAAAGAAGGCTTTTTCGGATCATCAAGGTTCTCATAAAATAATTCATGCGCGTATTGAACGAACAGATTTTCAAATTGGTATTCAACGAGCCAAAAATAGATGATACCGCATTTTACAATTGGCTACTTCGGAATTAATGTGCTCAATCTAAACCGTATCCGATGAATCCAAAACACATCTATGGAGCTGATTTCCCAAGGCGCATGAATATCTGCCGATAACCATTGGAACCCTACCGTTCATTCATTGCAGTTCTGCGACGAAAAGATAAGTCTCACTTTAGAGTCAATTATTTCAACTGTACCAACCTTAATCTTCATCGCTATGAGTAACAAGGCCTCCGATAATCTTCATCGACTTGTGAAGAGTATGACCAAACCGGAAAAACGGTATTTCAAAGTGTTTTCTTCAAGACACATCATTGGAGATAGCAACAATTACCAAGTCCTTTTCGACGCTATTGATAAGCAAGTTGAATATGATGAGGCGAAACTCATTAAAAAGTTTAAGGATAAAACTTTTACCAGCAGATTCTCCATTGCGAAGAACAGACTGTACGCGGCTTTACTCAAAAGCCTCGACTCGTTTCACAGCAACAGCAGTATTGATGCGCAACTTCAAAGACAATTACACGCCATAGAAATTTTGTATCACAAATCGCTGTACGACCAGTGTCTTAAGCTGTTACATAGCGCAAGAAAGATTGCAGTTAAGCATGAAAAATATACTTTTCAACTTGAATTGGATCGTTGGGAAAAACGCATATTGGAAAAGGACAATTATGAAAGTTTGAGCAATGCAAATACATTGAACAAAATGTTGGAAAGCGATACAAAGCTTACCACAACCCTTCAAGCGTACAATGAACTTTGGCACATCAAGAGCCGGATATTTTCACAGTTGTTTAAGCAGGGAAAAGTGCGCAATGCAGAGGAATTATCTCAATTGAAAAGCATCATCGACGATGCTGCCGGCAAGATGGAAGGGAAAATGGTTGGAGGCGAGAATACTTACATGTTAAATCACATTCGAAGCGCATATCATTTTGCCCAGGGTGATTATGAGGCATGTTATCCCTACCTCATCGACAACCTCAAACTCATGGATAAAAAATCTTATTTGTTTCAGGAGGAACCCAACGCATACATTTCAGTACTCACCAACGCTATCTATGTAGGCATGCGACTTGGTAAATGGAACGAAGCTTTAAAGAACAATGAAAAACTCCGTCAACTACCCCAAAAACTTTCTTTGAATCAATCCGAAGATGTGGAGTTGAGACTCTTTTCTCTTTCGAAAAGCACAGAACTGACATTGTATGCTCAAAGTGGTGACTTTGAGAAAGGGCTTGCGCTGATACCTGAAATTGAAGACGGTCTTTCCAAATATGGGGATAAATTAAGTTCTGTGCGTAGGGCTCATTTCTATTTCAACATTGCGGTGATTCATTTTGGCGCGGAGCAATATCATGAAGCTTTGAAATGGATCAACCAACTGTTGAACAATGTCGAAATTGACAAAACCCGCGACATACACTGTATGGCGCAGATTCTCAACATGGTCATTCACCTTGAGTTGGGCAACAAAAGTTTGTTGCCATATGCATTGAGAAGTACCCAAAGATTTTTAGAGACCAGGAAAAAGTCATACAAGTTTGAGGAAGTATTTCTCAACTTCATCAATGAAACATTGAAGAAGCGTCAAGATAAACCCATGCTTACTCTATACGAGGAATTGGTGTTAGCGCTGGAAGAAATTCGATCTGACAATTATGAGCGCACAGTCTTTGAATATTTCGATTTTCTGGCTTGGGCAAAAAGCAAGGTGAATGGTAAAAAATACCGCGAACTCATAGCGGCTTGAATCTACCGAAGGGGGTCCCAACCCTGAGCACGAAGCGCAATGGGCTCTCCGGAAAGCGTGATGAGGCGACACCCTGAAGCGGCATGTGTTACATGTCCAATCACGGTGAGGTTAGGATTACCCTTGATTTTATCGAAATCCGATTGTTTGATGGTGAAAAGCAACTCATAGTCTTCTCCGCCATTCAACGCACAAGTGGTTCTGATCAGATTGAACTCATCTGCCACTTCTGCTGTTCTTGGTGACATAGGAATTTTCTCTTCATAAAGATCAAAACCAACATCACTTTGATCTGCAAGGTGTAGAATTTCTGATGCCAATCCATCCGAAATATCAATCATCGATGTTGGTTTAACATCCAGTATCTGCAGTAAATCAACGATGTCTTTCCGGGCTTCTGGTTTGAGTTGGCGCTCCAGTACGTAATCATAACCAGTTAATTCTGGTTGTATTCCTTGTGTCTCTAAAAACACCTTTTTTTCTCTTTCAAGAACCTGTAATCCCAAAAACGCCCCACCGAGATCACCACTTACGACAAGTAATTCACTCTCTCTTGCGCCGGATCGCGTTGTTATCTTTTCTTCTGCAGCATAGCCAATCACTGATATCGAAATGACCAAGCCGGAATTACTGCTGGTGGTATCTCCACCAACCAAATCAACACCATACATTTCACAGGCACGAAAGATACCAGAGTAGAGCGTTTCCATCGCCTCCAATGAAAAACGATTGCTCATAGCCACAGAAACCGTAATCTGTTGTGGTATGGCATTCATGGCGCAGATATCACTCAGGTTTACGACTACACTTTTATATCCGAGATGTTGTAATGGGACATATGACAAATCGAAATGAATGCCCTCAACGAGCATGTCTGTACTCAATAATATTTTTTGACCTTCAGGGGCGCTAAGTATGGCCGCGTCATCTCCGACGCCTTTCATACTGGTCTTATTCTGAAGCAGGATTTGATCAGTGAGGTGTTTGATCAATCCGAATTCTCCCAACTCGGAAAGCTCTGTTCTATTCTCTTTTTCCATGAATTATTTCGCCCTGCAAAGTTGGTAAAAATTGATGCTCATCCTTGAGATACTTCATGGACAACACTCTCTCGCATATCTTTCACATTCAATTGAAGCGTGACATTACCGCGATATTCGTTTTCTTCCAAGGTGAATAGTATGTCTGCTTCGCCTCCTGATAACAAGTGTTCTGACCATTCACCAAGATTGAATGCAATGCCATCAAGCGTTTTATTACCACCCTTTTTTTGTTTGATGTGAAGCTTAAGGTGAGTCTTGGTGTCACCAACTGTTTTTGTAAATCTATCGTTCACGACTTGTCGCGTTAGAAACACGGGATTCATATTACTCGGACCAAATGGCCCAAATTGTCTTAAGATGCGATGGAACTTTTCATCCACTTCATCGAAGTCAATCTCTGCATCATATTCAATTTGTTGAATGGGCAGTTGTTGATGTAATATGGAACTGATTTCATTGTCGAATGCATTTTTGAAAGGCTCAAGATGATCTATTGACAAGGTTAAACCAGCGGCCATTGTATGTCCCCCAAATTTTTGAAGATATGTTGAGCAGGCGCTCAATGCATCGAAGAGGTCCACACCGTCAATTGAGCGTGCGCTTCCTGTGAGCTTGTCACCATCTTTCACCAAAACTATGGAGGGCTTATAAAATGTTTCAACGAGGCGTGAAGCAACAATACCGACAACGCCTTTATGCCATGTTTCACTATAAACAACGATCGAAAATTTTTCGACATGTTTCGGATCAGACAGAACTTGCTCAACAGCCTCCTTGGTGATTTCTTTATCGAGGTGTTTTCGTTGGTTGTTGTTTTCTTCAAGCGCAGGACTAATTTTCAAAGCAGATTCAATTGTTTCGGACAACAAGAGTTGAACGGCTTGCATTCCGCTGAAAATTCGACCGGCAGCGTTGATGCGGGGAGCAAGCACAAATACAACATCAGTGATATTTAGACCTGGTTTTTTGAATCCTGATTGAAAAAGCATCGCTTCAATTCCGGGTCGTTTTTTCAAGCCGATTTGTTGTAGGCCATAATGGGCTAAAACACGGTTTTCACCCGTAATCGGTACGATGTCAGCACCAATGGAAATGGTTAGCAAATCAAGATATTCAAACAATGCCTCCATTGGGTAATCACGTTTTAAGCACCACGCCTGAAGTAGCTTGAAACCAACACCACATCCGCTCAATCCTTTGTAAGGGTATGCACAATCTGGTCTTTTTGGATCTAGAACTGCATATGCTGGTGGAATCTGATCAGGATTGTGGTGATCGCAAATGATCACATCAATGCCCTTTTGTTTGGCGTAAACAATTTTTTCCGTGTCTTTAATTCCGCAATCAAGGGTGATAATGAGTGTAATTCCTTCGCTGGCAGCAAAGTCAACACCTCTAAAGGAAAATCCATAACCTTCTTCATATCGGTCTGGGATATAGAATTCACAGGATGCACCGATGTTTTTGAGAAAAGAGAAAACCAGTGTTACTGCTGTAGTGCCATCCACATCATAATCTCCATAAACCAAGATTCGTTCGCCGCTTTCAAGGGCATCTTGCAATCTGGTTACGGCAAGATCCATATCTTTCATGAGAAACGGATCATGGAGATCATTCAATTGCGGACGGAAAAATCTTTTAGCCGATTCAAGATCCTTCACGTCACGTTGTACAAGAAGGGAGGCCAAAGTCCTGCCAATATTCAATTCTGACATCAATAACAGAACGATTTCTTCCTTGGCCGCATCCCTTTTTTTCCATCTCTTATTCATGTGGCGTAGATAGGGTTTATTCCTTAATGACGGTAGTTTGAGATATGCCATTCGAGCATAAAATATTCTTGATTAACCCCGAATTTCAACTGGTAATGGTGTATTCTACAACTAAATTGTGAGTTTATGCAACCAAAGCCTTTTGAGATTGGACTTGTATACGTATTTTCGAAACCTGTTAATAACTCAAAAAATGAAGCTTCGTTCCTATCTGATCATCTTCATCACGGCAATGGCCGGGACATTCTTTTTGGCCAGCTGTCTCAATGAAGAAAATAAAATTCCACCAAATTGTTATGATGGAATCTTCAACAATGGCGAAAATCCAGAACTTTATGTAGATCGCCTAACCGGTCAGGTTATGCTCGATTGTGGTGGTCCTTGCGAACCATGCGACCATTGCGCCAATGGCGTGTGGGAGCCAGGTGAGGATGAAGACTGGGTGGACTGTGGTGGCGAATGCGGCCCATGTCCTCAGTGTGCCAATGGCGTTATGGATGGTGATGAAGTGGCAATCGACTGCGGAGGTTCATGTGGTGGTTGCGAATTATTGTGCAACGATGGACTACTCAACGGATACGAAGATCAAATCGACTGTGAAGATGAAGATGATACTGAACAAGGCGGATGCGATTTTTGCCCAACTTGTATTGATGGTATCCTCAATGGGCAAGAAAAAGGAATTGACTGTGGTGGCCCAGATTGCCCTCCTTGCTGTTCTACTGGAAGCTGTGTAAACGGCTTGATGGACGGAATGGAATTCAATACGGATTGTGGAGGAAACACCTGTTACGATTGTGATAGCGTTCTGACATGGAAAATTGGCGGAACAAGTTATTATACTCCTTCTATTGCGATCATTAAGTCTCAATCTCCTGTTCCTGGTCCAACTGTGTTGGAATTCATTGGCTGCGTAGCTGTGGAGCCTGATGACGAATTCCTGACCCCTGTTGGTCAGCTCACATTGAAAATTACAGAGCCTCAACCTCCGGCTGCGGGATGGCCAGTTACTGGAACCGCTAGTATTTCATTCCCAAGCACCAACGCTACAATTGCTGACTATGAAATCACATTTGTGGACGATATGGGAGTAACTTACTCTACCAGCAATCTTGATGGTGAAGGGGTGTTTGTTTTGACCAAGGTTGCTACTCTGGTCATTCCGAATAGCACAACTGACGGATGCAACAAACTGCCAGGTACATATTACTATTACCGTGGAACTTTCAGCGGATCTTTGACGACTGCTGATGCTGAACCGCTTTCAGTTTCGTGTTCACTTGGATTCTTCCAAGTAACATTCTTTGTTCCTTGATGAATAAGACTTCAAAAGAAGGCCGCCTGAACCAGGCGGCCTTTTTTTTGTAGATACAATTCAATTCCGTTGTAAATCAGCAGAAATCTTTGCTCCAAATCCATTCGAGACACTATATTTGCGCCCCCAAAAAGGAACCTGTGTCGTATGAATGATATGGTGAAAATACTAGCCGGATCGGCCTCTCAATATCTGGGTGAAACCATTGCCCGTGACTTTGGAGTGGAATTAGGTAAAGTGATCATTCAAAGGTTCAGTGACGGTGAATTTCAGCCGTCTATCGAAGAAACGGTACGCGGAAAAGACGTGGTGATTATCCAATCTACTTTTCCACCAAGTGACAACTTGATGGAATTGCTGTTGTTGATCGACGCCGCGAAAAGGGCTTCGGCCAAGCGCATTGTTGCCGTCATTCCATATTTCGGATTGGCACGCCAGGATAGAAAAGATAAACCACGTGTTGCAATTGGTGCAAAACTGGCTGCAAACCTGCTGACTGCTGCTGGTGTTCATCGTGTAATTACCATGGACCTTCACGCGGAACAGATTCAGGGATTTTTTGAAGTTCCTGTCGATCATCTTTATGCGTCGACCATCTTTATACCTTATTTGAAAAGCCTCAATATTCCTGATCTCTTGATTGCTGCACCAGATACTGGGGGTACAAAAAGAGCAAACGCATATTCGAAATTACTTGGTTGTGATTTGGCCATTTGTTACAAGCAACGCAAAGTGGCAAATCAGGTGGAAAGCATGACGGTGATCGGAGATGTGAGAGATAAAAACGTGGTGATTGTCGATGATATGTGCGATACAGCAGGAACACTTTGCAAGGCAGCAGATGTAATGCTGGCAGGTGGAGCGAAATCTGTTCGCGCATTGTGCACACACCCTGTTTTAAGTGGTGAAGCATATGAACGTATCGATCGATCTTCACTGCTTGAAGTGTTTGTCACCGATAGCATTCCATTGAAAGATGGACGTCCGAAGGACAAAATAAAAGTCCTGCCGGTTTCAGGATTGTTTAGCGGAGTGCTTCACAACCTCATCGAGAACAAGAGTATTAGTTCTAATTTTATTATTTCGTAATTCAATAAATCAATATAAACACATGAAACAAGTCTCATTGAGCGGTTCTCCAAGAGAGAACGTAGGAAGAAAAGGCGCAGAGGAATTGCGTAGAAACGGTCGCATTCCTGGTGTAATCTATGGTGGTGCCAGCCAAGTAGCTTTCAGCATTCTGAAAAATGACTGGGATAAAATCGTTAGCCGTCCTGACACCCTTCAGATCAACATTGAAGTTGGCGGTAAAACTTTCGCAACCATCATTCAGGAAACACAAATGCACCCTGTAACAGACAAGGTAACGCATATTGATTTGCTGGAACTTGTCCCAGGCAAAATGGTTAGAACAACGCTTCCAGTGCGCACTACGGGTGTATCTGAAGGTGTACGTAGCGGTGGTCGTCTGCTTCAGAACTACCGTAAAGTTAGAATCATTGCAAAGCCAGAATTCATTCCTGATGAAATCCAGTTGGATATCACAGATTTGAAAATTGGTGATATGATTCGTGTTCGTGACATTCAACTCGAAGGCTGTACACTGTTGGAAGCAGAAGCTTCTGCTGTAGTTTCAGTTCAGATGACCCGTGCTGCAATGGCTGATGCTGCTGCAACTGCGGCTACTGAGAAGAAGAAATAATCTTTCGGTTCTGCACTAAGCAGGTCATTCATTTGATATGAAATACCTCATCGTTGGCCTTGGAAATATCGGCAGTGAATACGCCAATACCAGGCATAACATCGGATTTATGATATTGGACGCTCTTGCCGGAGCGTCCAATCTTTTTTTTACCCAGGACCGGTATGCTGATGTCGCAACATTGAAGTACAAGGGAAAAACGTTCGTGCTCATCAAGCCATCAACGTATATGAATCTGAGTGGAAATGCTGTGCGTTATTGGATGCAGCATGAAAAAATACCACTTGAAAATGTTCTGGTCATCACGGATGATCTCGCGTTACCACTTGGCAAAATCAGAATGCGTGGTCAGGGAAGCGACGGTGGTCACAATGGTCTGAAACACATCAATGAAATTCTTCAGTCACAGCAATATGCACGTTTGCGTTTTGGTATCAGCGCAGAATTCTCTAAAGGAAAGCAAGTAGATTATGTATTAGGTAAATGGTCAGATGAAGAATTGAAAATTCTTCCTGAGCGTATTGATGAAGCCTGCAAAGCAACGCTAAGCTTCGCACTCGCGGGTTTGGCGCGTACGATGAATCAATTCAATACGAAATAGGGAATTAAGGATTTGATACCTTGTCATAGACACGCTCTATCATTCCGATAATTCCATGTCTTTTTTGTTTCGGTTGATTAGCTGAAACTTGACGATCAAAGCTGAATTGTCCGATTTTAATTCGAAAACGGTCTTCCGAAGCAGCCGTGTTCATCTCTAGTGATTCTTCCTTCACTTCAGTTATCCGGTTCATTTGACGCGTTGCCAGCGAGTATGCATAGGTGTTTTCAAGCTTATTCGCAGCGGCTCTGCCCAATAGGGAGAAGAGGTTCGCGTCCCCAGATGATGGAGTGTAAATCGGAGCGGCAGTTGGAGTATAAACCAACTCCATATCTGGAGCTTCAATGGCCAACTCCGTCAAGTTTTGATACACAGGCAAAAGCCCATCTTTACTTTGAAGTCGTTGTGGCAATTCCAGACGGTTTTGAGCTATTTCCCCGCTTTTAACGGCTTCGAATGGCGATATTGGCGTTATGACTCTATTCGAGCCAGATGAATCGTTTTTCAAGGCTTCTGGACGATTTGCCACATCTGAATCCCCACTGGCACTTTGGCCTTGTTGTGATGCCATTGAATTCACTGTTGTATCCGTTGATGAATCTAGCGGGGCATGAACTTCCACAGTTTGGGGTTTGCTGGTTTCGGCAAAACCTTGTTCTGTTCCTGTTTTTTGATTGCTAAACCACATGATCACAGCAATGGCCGCCGCTACACCACTGGCGTATGCAAAATATCGTTTGAGTGGTATAACCACAGCAGCTTTCTGATACAGCGATGCCTTGTGCGGAAAAGTGATATGAGACGGGCTTGCAATACGTAAGCTCTGCAATTTTTCAAACAGACGTGCTGATTCTGGTTCTGATGAAATCAATGCCGTTGCAGCACTCTTTTCTGCACCTGTTAAATCACCTTCTGCATGTGCCGCTAGAAGTATCTCTTTGTTGGAGAGGTTTGGTGCTTCAGGAAATATTAATTCGCCTTTATGAGGAAAAGCAACATGATTCGACGAAAGTTTGATGGATAAAAATCTTTCGTAAACCTGGTTGAAGGTAGGTTCTGCAGCAAGTCTTTTCTCGAATTTTTTGACATCTTCAGGACTCGCATCACCTTCCAGAATTGAAATGATGAGTAATTCATCTTCAAGTCCAGTGGGCCATTCGCTAAAACGTATGGGTGATTTATCTTCCAAGATGGTCTTAGAGCTTATCAATCTTGCGCGTTTCATCGCTTGCTGATGCTTGCGCAAATGCGGGTGAAGAATGAGTTGTGATTCAAGAAAATCCTTTTCAGATGAAGTCAGATTGGATTCTGCTTCTTTGGCAAGGAGCAGGTTGAGTTCTTCCGAAAATTCGTCCTGCGCTTTCTTCAGAATAGATTTATCTGGGAAAACGATTTCTTCAGGGCTGTCGAATTTCAATGATTGATTTGTAATCAAATCGAATTCTTCGGCCAGATCAGAATTCACTTCGAGAAAGGCATGCAGCACTTGAACGGCATCATCACTGAGTTTGCCGTCGAGATAATCGATGAACCATATTTCATAATTTTCTCTGCTGATTTTCATCTTTACATCACGTTCTCAAGTTTAACGATATAATCCTTTAATGCTATTCGTCCGCGGTATATATACACTTTCACCTGTGACTCGTTCAGTCCAGTTATTTTCTCAATATCTTCATAACTATATCCCTCATAATCCCTCAACATGATAACGCTCTTCTGCACAGGGGGCAGGCGATCCAGCGCATCCTGGAGTATTTCCTGCAAGTCATTGTATTGTCTATTGGTGCCTCGATCTGAGGTTGCTAATTCTTCTGATTTATAATCTTGATGTCGTTTCTCTCTTCTCATCTGATCGATCATAGTATGATAACCAGCGGTAAAGATGTAGCTCTTGGCTTTTTCAAAACTTACTTCTTCAACCTTCGTCCACAACTTGGCGTATGTGTCCTGAACTAGATCCTTGGCTTTATCTTTATCCTTCACGTTTTTCAGGAGGAATCGATAAAGGCCATCGGAATACAAGTCAACACATTTGTTGTATTCGGCGGTAGTCATGAATATTGAAGAGTTCTTTCAAAGATGAGACGAAGTACTTTCAAATTAGTTACAGGGTAAAAATATTCTGTAAAAAAAAGCCCCGCATGAAGCGGGGCTTTCAATATTGGTATGAATGGGATTAATTACAACCCATTACTCCGAAACCTGTTACTTCTTCAACAGTAGGTTCTTCGTCGCCCAATCCATCATCTTCGATAAATGATTCGAAGAGATCGAAAATACCAACGTAGGTACCATTGAAATTCATTTGACCTCCAGAAACAGTGAGTGTTCCCCCATTAGAGAAGTACAAATTGAAGTCCTGGAAATCGAGGACAAAAGATCCAGCCAAATCTTCGAGATCTGAATCAGCATCTTCATCCAACCAGCTAAACACTTCGTGACTACCGCTTAGGTCTTCAGAGAATACGAAGTATTCAGCGAAGCCAAAGATGTATTCAAAAGGATCGAAATCCTCAGCGTTCATATCTGCGTTGGCAAGTCCTTCAAAGTCTCCGGAAATTCCGAATACAGCTCCGAACTCCTCCCAACCGGTGTCACCACCGAATAGATCGCCGAAGCCATCTCCTTCAGCAACTTCTTCAACGCTCAAACAAATTGAAATATCAATGTTGAGCGCAGTGTTGCCTGCAACTACAGTACCACCGCCGCCACCACCAGAAACACCAACACCCGCTGTAATCACGAGGTAGTCACCGCTTCCGTCAGTGTAAACCATAGCACCATTGCCATCTGGGTCATCAAAAGAGAAACCAGCATCAGGATCTGCAAAAACCAGATCACGTGAGCCATTGCTCAATTCAATGAAACGCTCATTTACAGCGTCCCAGTAGCGTAGTTTAGGTAAACGAGCATACATGTCCTTTGCAGTGCGTGTCTGTTGCTCTGTCAGGGTGATTTTTTTCCCTTCTTGAACTTCTTTCGCGCTTCCTGCAGTGGTTACATACTCTTCTTTGTTACACCCTGCTATAAAAATAGCACTGGCAGCCAAAGTGCCAAAGAGTGCTTTTTTCAGGTTAAACGATTTGTTCATGGTATTTTGTTAGATTAGTTGAACAACCAACCGAGACGGAGAGTAGGCTGGAATGTAACACCCCATGCAGACTCTTTGTAGTTACCACTGCCATCACCGATGATGGTGTTGTATTCAACAGCAGTAGCTTCTTCGTTCCAAACAGCTTGGTCGTTGAAGTCAGTATCGCCTTGTGCTTCTGCGCTATATTTCCAAGCGTCAGCGTTAGATGCTGCAGTTTCGCTGTCTTTGTATTTTGTAGACTGGAAACCAAGACCGAGTTCAGCACCGAGGTAGAAATGATCTGCAAAGTAGAAGTCAGTTCCCAAAACAAGACCAAGACCGAAAGTGCTTGTTCCTTGGATACGCTCCATTTCCCAAGTCTGGAAGTTTTCTGGTTTTGAAGTGTCGTCTGCATTGTTTGCATTGTGGAACTCACGAGTCAAAGTTGACTTACCAGTGATGAAATAGAGCTGAGCACCAGCGTATGGAGAAAGACGGTCAGTACCTGCAAAGTGCATTTCATAACCTACACCAATACCGATAGAACGGTTAGCTTCTGTATCGTAAAGTTCTGGGATTACCACAGTTTTACCATCGCTACCTGGAACTTTAGTTTGCTGAGCTCTTACAGTTTGTGTTTTGTCGCCATTCATAAGGAGATTAACACGGAGAGCGCCTGATTCGCTGAGGAACATACGGTAGCGGATACCGTTAACGCTGATCGGACTTCCACCGAGTGGTGCAAACTGAACCTCGAGGTTGTGTTCGCCACCTTCTTGTTTTTGTGCGTTTGCTCCCGTCACAGTGAGAAGAGCAACTGCCAATGAAAAGATAATTTTTTTCATATTAATGTTGAGTTTTTGGATTTGTAACGGCAATAATCTGAATAAAATCGGTGATTCCGGTTGAAAAATCTCATGTTTTTCACACTTTTCATGTTAATACAAAAGTGTTAAAATAGATAATTCCCTCAAAAACAGTGATTTATTCAACGGTGACACTTTTTGCTAAGTTTCTTGGTTGGTCAACATTGCACCCGCGCATCACTGCAATATGGTATGCAAGGAGCTGAAGTGGGATGACGGAAACGATCGGAACCAGACTATCATCCGTCTTTGGAATTTCAATAACGTGATCCGCTAAGTCTTTAACAGTTTTGTCTCCGGCAGTCACAATGGCGATGATTTTACCTTTTCTCGCCTTCACTTCCTGAATATTACTCACCACTTTTTCATAGGAATGTCCTTGTGTTGCGATCACAAACACAGGCATTTCCTCGTCAATAAGTGCGATTGGTCCGTGCTTCATTTCTGCAGCAGGATAACCTTCGGCATGGATATAGGAGATTTCTTTCAGTTTTAAAGCGCCTTCCAATGCTACAGGAAAGCTGTATCCACGTCCAAGATATAGAGCATTGCGGTGATCTTTATAAATCTCGGCAATGGTCTCTACCTGTGCATTTGTTTTCAAAACTTCCTCTACTTTGTCTGGAATAGAATTGAGTTCAGCCATCAAGCGGTGCAGTCTTTCATTGGTGATCGTACCACGTTTATGTGCTACAGCCAATGCGATCTGATACAATACTGTTACTTGCGCTGTAAATGCTTTGGTAGATGCCACACCAATTTCTGGTCCGGCATGGGTGTATGCACCTGAATGCGTAGCCCTTGAAATAGTTGAGCCAACCACATTGCAGACCCCGAAAATGTAGGCACCTTTTTCTTTTGCCAACTCAATGGCCGCAAGTGTATCCGCTGTTTCTCCAGATTGAGAAATCGCAATTACGATGTCTCCTTTTTGAATGATCGGGTCGCGGTACCTGAACTCTGAAGCATATTCCACTTCGGTCGGAATTCTAGCAAATTCTTCGAAGAGATATTCTGCCACAAGTCCGGCGTGCCAAGATGTGCCGCATGCTACGATAAGGATTCTATTGACATTCACCCACTTTTCTTCATGGCGATCTATCCCACTCATCTTGATCATGCCCAATCCCAAATTGAGACGGCCGCGAATAGAATCCTGTATAGATCTGGGTTGTTCATGAATCTCCTTTAACATAAAGGAATCATAACCACCTTTCTCAATGGTTTCGAGTTTTAACTCAAGCGCTTGGATATATGGGGTCTTTTGTTTGTTCTGAATGGTAACAATTTTCAGTCCGGTTGTCCGGTCGATTAACGCCACCTCTTCATCTTCAAGATAGACAACATTATTGGTGTATTCAATGAATGGTGTAGCGTCAGATGCAATGAAGTATTCGTTATCTGAACCGATTCCAATGACCAATGGACTTGATTTTTTAGCGCAAATCAGTCGGTCTGGATTTCGTTTATCCATTAAAACAATCGCATATGCACCAACTACTTCACCAAGCGCCATGCGCACAGCTTCGAACAAGTCGACATTGGCTTTTACACAGATGTCTTCAATAAAATGAACGAGTACTTCGGTGTCTGTATCACTTTTAAAAGTATGCCCCTGATTGATGAGGGCGGCTTTCAGAGAAGCATAGTTCTCAATTATTCCATTATGTATCAAGACGATGTTACCATCTCCTGAAATGTGAGGGTGTGCATTGACATCGTTTGGAACACCGTGAGTAGCCCATCTTGTGTGACCAATACCTATATGTCCGTCGATATCATTTTTTTGAACAAGATTTTCGAGATCAGCAACCTTGCCCTTGCATTTGTAGAGGTTAAAGTTGCCATTTTCGATCATAGCAACTCCGGCACTATCGTAGCCGCGATATTCTAATCTTTTGAGTCCCTTTACAAGAATAGGGTAAGCGTCCTGGTTACCAATGAAGCCAACAATTCCACACATATTGTGATAGTTTTAGCGGGTGAATTTTGATACAAATTAAACGACAGATCACCAAAAATCAATAAGAATATGTGATCAGTAATCTCATATTTTGATGTGGGTCCGTTGAAGAAAAATAGGGTCCGTGTAACAAACTTCTTCGAACACCCATTGAATTATACAAAGTCGTGAGGGGATAGTCCGTGATATACACGTCTGAAGTTTCAACTTCGCCATTGAGTATTCCCTGAACGTGCCTGGTAATGTTGAAACGATAAAGTCCATCGGATTTGTTCACCAATCCGCCGATATAAGTGGAGTCTATTGTTTTTAGGTAGTTGCTGCCATCCGTGGAATACGTGAGAGTGAGAAGGTCTATTGGCGCATACTTGGAGTCATAGTCATATGGGACAACCAATTCTGCTTTGTTGATGGTGATCAAAGGATCATTTTGTAACCTCAGGACATCGGAAAGGTCAACCCTTATTCTGGTGGAGGCGGCATGTTGGGCATAACAATATTGCGAACCGTCTACTTCTTGATTGAAGGCCAAGGGCGACAGAAGAGTGCCATAATGCTGGTGATCGACCTTGGTGAAAGATTCACACGACGATGTGTAAACCAGTTCGTATGTGCGATTTTGGTCATTTTCATACCAGGCTGGATCATCCAAGGTATGATAATGAAGGACAATTTTTGTATCAGAGGCAGCAACACTAAGAACCCGTCCATCCATGGTTGTGGTTGAAAGAACCAGACCATGAAAGAAATCACGAAAATCACTGAATGAATTTAATGGAGCTCGTTTGAGAAGGAAATATCCAAATTCATCTTGGAGCCTAATGCTAAAAAGAGTAGTAGAATCAGAAGATGAAATGCTCTCTGGTTTGGGGTGCTGCCATTCTCTTCCAGGATAAATGAGGTTCTGAGATTTTTTATGGACCTCGAAATCGGAGTAGTATGTGCTATCGATGTGGATTTCATCCAGAAGTTCATGAAGAGTGAAGTACATCGGTACGCTTTTACCATAAGCTTCTGCTTGCAAAGGCAGTTGAATCATCACAGAATCCAGAATCAAGGTTGATCCGGTCAGACTGGTGTCAGCATTGGGTGGCGTTAAAGTGTTCGACGGAGCTAGCTGAAAAATGGCCTCACAGCGAACGGTGCCAAAGACATCATCCACGTAATTGCCAGTCATAAAATTGGCGAAAAGATCCACCCGGGTCCTTTCTTTTTTGAACACTTGAGCCGCAAGACTGAACGAGTCGGTTTGTGTGGCGTAAAGTTTATCCGATTCAGGCTGAAGGCTTTCGCCAAAAGTTTCGTCGGGTTTTTTACAAGAAAAGAGGAGTGCAGTAAATAAGGAAAAAAGCCCCAATTGCTTGAGGCTGTTTTTTATAGGCATATTTATTTTGAAAATTCTAATCAACGAGCTCTGACTTTCCCAGGACAACAAAATCGTAAAATTCATCAACCGCGCGCAAATAATCCACCTCATTGTACTGGCGGAGGACAGGAACATCGATTGAAGAACAATATTGTTCGAGTTCGGAATTCACCCCTTCTTCACCAATGATCGCAGCATCAGAGTACTGAAGAGCGAGTTTAGCCAAATTGAGGTGACTAGGTTTAGAAAGATGCGCCATATCTTCTACAGGAATGCTGTCGAAAGATATTTTTTGGGCAATCTTATTGTCGAGCATGCCGCCAAAATCATCGTTGTAAAGCGTCGTAACGATTTTTGCGTCGGCAAAATGCGGGTCACGCTTGTAGAGTTTCTTCACATAAATCGGCATCAAGGAGGCAAACCATCCATGACAGTGAATGATGTCCGGAGCCCAGCCAAGTTTTTTTACCGTTTCGAGAACACCTTTTGTGAAAAAGATCATTCTCATGTCATTATCCGGGTAAAACTCCATGTTGTCATCGTGGAAGAAAGCTTTCCTGTGGAAAAACTCCTGATTGTCGATGAAATAAACCTGCAAACGAATTTGAGGTATACTCGCAACCTTGATGATTAGCGGATGGTCTGTATCGTCAACGATCAGATTCATACCACTCAACCGGATTACTTCATGAAGCTGGTGTCTGCGCTCGTTGATTTTACCGTACCGGGGCATAAAAATCCTGGTTTCTTTGCCGCCCTCGTGTACCGCCTGAGGTAGAAATCTGCTGTTTTGAGAAGTAATTGTTTCCGGTGTGAAGGGAAGAATTTCCTGAGATACGTATAGAATTTTTGTTTTATTGCTCATACGTTATTTGATGCTTCAACTAAAAAAGAGATTGCAAAGATAGATATAAATCTTTGTTCATAAATCCAAACAATTAGATTTGGACCCGCAGAAAAATCACAATTTCCTTGTCAGTCGTTGTTTTTGAAAAGATTACGGGTGTCCGCAGATGGTCGGAAGATCTCCAGGCAAAGGGCGAGTCGGTTGGCTTCGTTCCTACCATGGGCGCATTGCACCAAGGTCATATGTCGTTGATAGACAGGGCAAAAGATGCCTGTGATCATGTGGTGGTCTCGATTTTTGTCAATCCGACCCAATTTAACAATAGCGAGGATCTTGCGAATTATCCGCGAACATATGACCACGATATTGGACTTTTGAAATCTGTCGGATGTGATGCTCTTTTTTATCCTTCCATCCCGGAAATGTATCCGAAACCCGAGAAGAAGCACTGGGATTTTGGTCTTTTGACCTCCAGTCTTGAAGGTTTTTATCGTCCCGGGCATTTTGATGGTATGCTCACCATCGTTCAGAAATTGCTGGAAATTGTGAGTCCGAAACAAGCATTTTTTGGTGAAAAGGATTTCCAGCAATTGGCTTTGATCAGAAAAATGGTCGAAGTGGAATCTTTGCCAGTGGAGATAGTTGGATGTCCTATCGTGCGGGAGCATGACGGATTGGCCATGAGTTCGAGAAATGTGCGATTGAATGAAAAACAACGCATAGAAGCATTGGCCATCAGCAGGACACTCAGGCGGGTAAATGAGGAAAGTGCGTTTTCTAATCCACAGGAACTGGTGCGAAGAGGTATGGATTTATTGTCCGACGCTCCAGGAGTGCGACTGGAATATTTCGCGATAGTGAATGCTGCGACTTTTCAACCGCTAACTGAATGGCCGGAGAATGAAGAAGCGGTTGCACTTGTAGCGGTTTATATTGGTGAAATCCGGTTGATCGACAATATGGTGATCAATAAAAAGCGATGAGTCGTTCAAATACTCTGTCATTCCGCTATCTTTGTAGCCCTCTTTAAGGATAATTCTAATTAACATGGGCAGACTAGGAACTACTGAGATCATTATCATTTTGGTGATTATTCTCTTGCTTTTTGGCGGAAAAAAAATACCGGAACTCATGCGTGGACTTGGTCGTGGCATGAAGGAATTCAAAGACGCGAGCAAAGGTGATGTGCCGGATTCTCCGGAAAAGACCGAAAACAAGTAAGTTTTTCTTCGTTTTGGCAGAATTTTGACCGCAATAGGCCATGAAATTGGCTGTGGGTCATTTTTTTACAGAATTTCTATCTAAAGAATCTGCGAGTTCGTCTTTGTCATTGATCTTCTCATAGGCTTGTTGAAAACATTGAATTTTTAACAAGGACAATCCATGAAACTATCACAATTTGTGCTCGTTTATTTTGTTGTGCCAAAGCCGGGCATCAACCGGGCTCATTTTTGAACCCGGTATCGGTATTTTTCAACCATAAACAAGGAAATCATGATGAAAAACGCATTCTTGCTCATACTGCTATTGGCAGGATTGGGCGCCACAGCTGTTACGGAAAAAGATTCCCTTCCACCCTCTAATACAGTTCCGCTCCATGCAGATGATCCGGAATTGGCTGAAATCGACCGCATTTTGGTTTCGAGTTACCTCAACCATTATTGCTTCAGCACAGAAGAGTGTGTTCTGAATGCTTATGGTTATAGTCCGGAAACTGTACCCACATTCACCGATGACTTGGTGGCTAGAAGAATGGAAGTGTTGGACAAGAACACGCCGTTTGATTTGGTTTACAATGGAACCGTTCAGGATTTCATCAACCTATACGCGGTTCGTCGAAGGGATATTTCAACCAAAGTACTTGGAATGTCGGAATTGTATTTTCCAATGATCGAGGAACAACTTGCCAAATACGACATCCCTCTTGAGATGAAGTATCTCGCCATTGTAGAGTCTGCGCTTAATCCGACCGCGATATCGAAAGCTGGCGCTGGTGGACTTTGGCAGTTTATGGTTAGTACGGGTAAAATGTATGGTCTAGATGTGAGCAGTTATCAGGATGAGCGTTTTGATGCGTACAAGTCAACAGATGCAGCTTGCAAATACCTCAAGTTTCTCTACAATACATTCGGTGATTGGCAGCTTGCATTAGCAGCATACAATAGTGGTCCGGGCAACGTGAACAAAGCTATTCGTCGCTCTGGTGGTAAACGCGATTTTTGGGCCATCAAACCGTTTCTGCCTAAGGAGACACAAGGTTATGTTCCTGCGTTTATCGCTGTGAATTATGTCATGAACCATGCACCAGAGTACAATATTTACCCGAAAAAACCTCTGACGACATTTTTCGAAATTGATACCATTGGAGTTTCCAAACGTGTTGATTTCAATGAACTTTCTAAGGTAATTGGTATGCCGGTTGAAGACATAGCTTTTCTCAATGGCACCTACAAACTGAAGGAAATTCCTGATAATGGACACAAACATTATTTGGTTCTTCCAGTTGACAAAATGGGTCTTTTCATGGTGAATGAGCAGGCAGTTTATACCCAAAGTGAGATAAGAAGGTATGAGCCGGAAGTGACCGCAACAGCTTCTGTTGGAGAAAAGACACCGGATGGCAAGGTGTCCAATGTGGTTTGGGAAACAGGGTGGAAAAACCACAAGGTGAAGAAAGGTGAGTCGTTGGGAAGTATTGCCAACAAATACGATGTGACATTAGCCCAGTTGCGCAAGTGGAATAAGATCAAAAACTCTAAAATCGTACCTGGTCAAACCTTGAAGGTTCAAACGAAAGTGAAAAGGACCATTTACACTGACGCACCGGAAGAAGAAGTTGCACAGAAAACGGAGGTAACAAAATCTCAGGTATCTTCTGAAGCATCTGAAGAAGAAAACTATCAGGACGAAGCAAAAGCACAGGTTACTGAAAAAGTGGAAGTAAGTAAGCCACAATACAAGTATTACACCGTTCAAAAGGGTGATACTTTGTACAAAATTGCCAGTGCAAAAGGTGTTTCTGTTGCCCAGATTAAGAATCTCAATCACGGGTTAAAAGAGAACAAACTGACCGTTGGACAAAAGATCAAAATCAAACAAATTTGATTGTGATGATTTAAAGGAAATAAGAAGGGGGCCTGAATGGCCCCCTTTTCATTGATGTAAAAAAATTGCAGACCAACTGAACATTCCGCGGAATTCGTCGTAGAAATGAAACTGCAATAGAATGAAAGTGAAAAATCTCCATTTATCAATCTTCCTGATTGTTACTGCTTTTAATGCTGATGCCCAATCGGCATTGGAACAAGCAATGGCTTCCTATCAATCCGGTGAATATGAAAAAGCCTTGAGCAATGTTGAAATTGCGGTGAGTCAACACGCCTCACCTGATGCTTTGATGTTGCGGGCAGACTGTCTGCAAAAGTTGGGTGATTATTCCAAAGCACTTGATGAATACGATAAGGCGAAATCTTCCGGATATGCTAAGGATGATTTACTGATCAACCGAGGTATTTGCAAAACGACACTCGGATTAATGGAGTCGGCCAGAATTGATTTATTAGAATATATCCGAAGAAATGAAGAAGACCCCCGCGGCTATTATTGGATGGGGCAATTGGAATATCTCAATATGGAAAACAAAGCCAGTTTGAGGTATCTTGATGAAGCATTGTGGCGTGACAGCACATATGCTGATGCTTATTACCTGCGGGCTGCGAATTATGCAGATCAGCGCAAATTGAATCTGGCCCTGGAAGATTTTCAGGAAGCATACGTTTTGGATCCGAAAATGCACAGAGCAAAACTCAATATTGCCATCATCATGTTGGACATGGGGCAGAACAGAAATGCGATGGAAGTGCTTTCAGAGCTCAAACTTGAAAACATAGACTTTACCGCTGAAGTCCTCTATTACAGGGGCGAAGCACTCTACAATATCCATGATATGGAAGGAGCTTTCGGCGATTGGTTTGAGGCAGCCGAGATGGGTTACAGTGATGCAGAATACAATTATCGAAAATTATGTATCGATAAGCATGATAAGCCACGTTTTAAAAGAAGAACTTACTTCCAATTCTAATCTTTATTTGATCACCGGCCAATCAGCTTTTACATCCCAATTGGCGCGTACAGTCATTTTTCCTGTATAAACAAATACTCTTTCAGGACCAGTTCCTGTCTTCAAATCAATTGGATCGAAAATCCCGTTGTGGTTATCATCACGAAGCAATTCTGCAGAATATTCGCCTGCGGGCAGGTTCGGTATGGTTATGACCTCATCTTTACAATTCGCTTTTCGATAAACGACTTCCCTTGTTTTGTTGTACAGCGTAAAGACACAATTTGTGTTTATCGGCAAATGATTCAGATTGAGATTCAGGACCCCTAATTCTTCCAGCCTATAGCAAGAAAATCGAAACTCTGCGGTATCGTTTGTTGCGCCATAGATCGATGCCAAAGCACCGGGAAACACGCGGAGGTTATAATTTTTTCCAGCTTGCCAATTTGTTTTGAGCAGCAATGAATTTGCCGCTAGACCTTTTACAATCTCGCATGATTGAATAACACTATCTGCCTCCAACACAAATAAATCATCTTGAATAATTGAAAACGGGAGAGAAGATTGTATTTCGAAATGATCGGTCAAAAGAATTTTTGATTGATGCGACCATAATGGGAATGCCTTAGTCGTGGCTTCCGAAAACGTGCGCGTGGTAATTGTGTCATCAATTTGATCTTGCCACTGCACCCGCAGAAGTTCTTCCTCTAGGGTTAGGGAATCATTCATCCAGATTTGAAGCGTATCGTTATTTGACTTGGTCAGAAAATGTTTGTTTGAAAGGGATGTGATTTTCAGATCATGATAGTATGGGTCGATAACTAACTTCACACTTCCAATCGAATCGGTGATGTATTCCTTCACTGTAGGATGAGCAGAACGAGGAATACTCGAAGCCAATTCAACCATTGAAGAATCTTGAGGTTGTACAATCACGGGTTCAGGATGAATGGCTATGGCTTCGCCTTCATCCCAGGTGTAGTTTCCATTCAAGTCATCCAATGCAAAAAGGTGATAGGTTCCACCGGTGAGATAGGATAAATGAAATGTGCCGTCATCTTTTGATTTTGCGAAATAGATCGGCAGACTTTTTTTAATGAAGATGGCGGAATCATTTTGGAAGAGAAGCACTTTTAAATTCTTGCCAGGTTCATCTGTATGAAATTGGTGTACGGTTCCGGAATAGGAGAGAGAATCAATGGTTGAACCGGTGCTGAAAACAAAAATCAAATCTTGCGCTTTGTTGTTTTCTATTTACATCGCCTACGCCATCCCCAAAATTGATTTGATAGGTTGTATTTGCAAGCAAGGTGTCTTGAAAATTGAGTTCAAGTGTCTTGCCTTTGATTTTTATCTGCGGCTGATGACTAAGCGGTGGTGAGACGATGAGTTCTTGTTGAATGTTATTCAATTGAACATATTCATCAAAAGTGAATGTGATTTTTTTAGGAGTGATATTCGTGCTCAAAAAGGCGGGATCGGCGAATAAAACAGTTGGTGGAGTCATGTCTTTTTCACCACCGCTAACGGTTCTCACCTGTGCGCACGACACCAGTATGAATAATAAGGTCAGGGGAAGGAAAAATCTACTTTTCATTTTCGCGCAATTCCATCAATAAACCAGCAATAAGTTCCAGATATTGTTGGTCTGTTTCATCAAAATCATTGAGGTGGGAACTGTCGATATCGAGCACCCCATACACTTCGCCTTTTGTGTTTTTCAATGGGACAACAATTTCCGATTTGGAAAAAGGACTGCACGCAATATGACCAGGGAAAAGCTCAACATCTGCGACAATGATTGTGCTTTGGTTTTGCCAGGCGGAGCCACAAACACCTTTGCCCAAGCCAATTCTGGTGCATGCAACTGGTCCCTGAAATGGCCCAAGAACCAATTCTGGTCCATCTACAAAATAGCATCCGGTCCAATGAAATTGAAAAGTGTGGTGAATGGCGGCCATGGCATTTGCACAATTTGCCTGAAAGTTTTTTTCGCCATGGAAAAGCCCTTTCAATTGAGGGATCAATTGCTCGTATTTGGATTTTCGGTCACCGGTTGTCGGGATATTGAACGAGTCGGACATCGGCTGCGAATGTAAACCCATGAAGCGAACCAATGAATGTTTGAATATCGCAGCCATAAATCGGTGAATAAACATTGATTTTTGTCAGGGTACTCACCTCTTATATTTGGCATCCCTAAGGGAAAATCAACAGAAACAAACAACTTCAGAAAAGTCCTTGAATCATGGGATTTTTCAAAACAAAAAAAACTATGTCGAGCACAAATTTTGCTTCACGTCATATTGGTCCACGTGATGAAGAGTTAACAAACATGCTGAATTCTATCGGAGTTACAGGAATTGATCAACTCATCGATCAGACGGTACCTTCACTCATTCGTAATCAAAAGCCATTAAACGTAAGTGATGCGATGGCTGAACATGATTATTTGTCGATGCTTCGTGGCAAAGCTGCAAAAAACAAGGTTTATCGCAATTACATCGGACTTGGATATAACCCGACGATAGTGCCCGGAGTTATTCTGAGAAATGTATTCGAAAATCCAGGATGGTATACTGCATACACGCCATATCAAGCGGAGATTGCACAAGGTCGTTTGGAAGCGTTGTTGAATTTTCAAACCATGACCAGCGATTTAACGGGATTGCCGATTGCCAGCGCTTCATTACTTGATGAAGCTACCGCAGCTGCAGAAGCAATGATCTTGTTTATGCACAGTCTGAGCAAAGAGAAAGAGCAAGCCTGCGCCAATAAATTTTTTGCAGATGCTGAAGTGTTCCCACAAACACTTGATGTCTTGAAGGGAAGGGCAAAACATCTTCACATTGATTTGGTAGTTGGCGATTATAAAACACACCAGTTTGATCAATCCTATATCGGGGCACTCGTTCAATATCCAAACAATAGTGGACAGATTAACGATTATCGCGAGTTTGCGAACCGGGTTCATGCTACGGGCGCATTCGTTGCTTGTGCAAGTGACCTCATGGCTTTGGCATTGATTACTCCTCCTGGAGAATGGGGTGCTGATGTGTGTTTCGGAAATTCACAACGTTTTGGAGTTCCGATTGGATTCGGAGGACCACACGCTGCATTTTTCTGTGCTAAAGAGGATTTTAAAAGAAATATGCCTGGTCGTATCATCGGCGTATCAAAGGACCGCCATGGCCGTGCTGCTTTGCGGATGTCTTTGCAAACGAGAGAACAGCACATCAGAAGAGAAAAAGCAACTTCGAATATTTGCACTGCACAAGCATTGCTTGCAGTCATGGCTTCATCATATGGTGTTTATCATGGGCCTGATGGAATCCGAAAGATTGCACAAAAAATTCATTCGCATACTGTTTCACTTGCCAAAGCTCTTGGTTCGGCGCAACTCAATGGAACCTATTTCGATACAATTCGGGTGAAGGTTTCGGATGCTGCGAAAGTGAAGAAGGACGCTGAATCCAAAGGAATAAATTTCCGTTATTTCGAAGATGGTACAGTGGGTGTTTCTATGCACGAGCTAACCAACGTTGATGATATTGCAACGATTGCCGGAGTTCTAGGTGGATCTGCTGTTTCATCAACCAACGAATCGAATCTGGGAACATTTGCCAGAACAAGTTCATTCATGTTGCACCCTGTGTTTAATTCACATAGGAGTGAAACAGACATGCTACGCTATCTCAAAAAACTTGAAAACAAGGACCTTTCACTCACTCATGCCATGATTCCACTTGGATCTTGCACCATGAAGCTGAATGCTACAAGCGAAATGATTCCGCTATCGTGGCCTGAGTTCTCGGATTTACATCCTTTTGCGCCATCTGATCAAACTTTAGGTTATCAGGAAATGCTGAAAGAGCTGACTGAAGACCTATGTGCATGCACAGGATTTTCTGGAGTGAGTCTCCAACCCAATAGTGGAGCGCAAGGTGAATTAGCGGGCTTGCTTGTCATCATGGCCTATCACGAAAGTCGTGGCGAAGGTCACCGCAATATTTGTTTGATTCCATCATCCGCACACGGTACAAATCCTGCATCAGCTGTTATGGCTGGTTTGCAAGTGGTAGTGACCAAATGCGACGACAACGGAAACGTTGATGTGGCGGATTTGGCTGCTAAAGCTGCACAATACAAAGACAATCTTGCAGCACTCATGATCACATATCCAAGCACGCATGGTGTGTTTGAAGAGGCCATTCGTGAGATCACGAAAATTGTTCATGACAATGGTGGCTTGGTTTATATGGATGGAGCGAATATGAATGCTCAGGTGGGTTTGACTTCACCGGGCAATATCGGCGCAGATGTATGTCACCTCAATTTGCACAAAACATTTGCTATTCCTCATGGTGGCGGCGGCCCGGGTATGGGACCAATTGGTGTAAATGACAAACTGGTTCCATTCCTACCTGGTAATGCCATGGTGAAAACCGGCGGTGACAAAGCAATTCATGGAGTATCAGCTGCACCATATGGAAGTGCATTGATCTTGTTGATCTCCTATGGATACATCAAAATGTTGGGTGGTAAAGGATTGACAGATTCAACACGATATGCTATTCTGAATGCCAACTATATGAAATCGAGATTACAATCACATTACGATGTGTTGTATACCGGTACACATGGACATGTAGCCCACGAAATGATTTTGGATTGTCGTGAGTTCAAAAAATCCGGCATTGAGGTGGAAGATATCGCCAAAAGATTGATGGATTATGGCTTCCATGCTCCAACTGTTTCTTTCCCTGTGGCGGGTACACTCATGGTTGAGCCAACAGAAAGTGAACCGAAATCGGAACTGGATAGGTTTTGTGACGCCATGATTTCGATAAGAAAAGAAATTGAAGAAGTGGTGAGTGGTTCTGCAGACAAGGCAGACAACGTCTTGAAAATGGCGCCACATACTGCCGTTGAACTCACCTCCGATCAGTGGAATCACCCATATGGCAGAGAACGCGCTGCATATCCAATGTCTGGTTTGAGAGAAAACAAATTCTGGCCGGCGGTTGGGCGTGTTGACAATGCATACGGCGACAGAAATCTGGTATGTACTTGTCCTCCTATTGAATTATACGAAGACGCAGCGGTTTAATCCATTTCAGTAAAAACATACAAAAGACCGCCATTGTGCGGTCTTTTTGTTTGTGATTATTTCGTGTGTGGAGCATGATGCGAAAAGACTTTCTCCTGGTTTAACAAATGCAAATGCGGGTAAATGGATCGTCGGAAGTATTCAGCTATGAACTTTGACAGAAAAGCTGTTCTAATGAAAAGCATTTGAACGAACTTTCGCCCCGAATTTATTTTTGAAAACACAATTCCTGTCTATGAAAAGATCCTTACTCTTTCTATTTGTCCTGATGGCTGGCTTAAGTGAAGCACAAGTCAAGTTGACGTATGTGAATCCTGCAACCAATGAAATCAGGATCAAAAATTTCGGCACCACTGATGTTGACATTACCAATTATCGGTTTTGTGCATTGTTTGAATATGCCAACATTCCGGTCGGTGATGTGAGCATTCTTACAGGCGATTTAAATCTTTCTTCAAGTGAAGAGGTGGTGGTGAGTTGGAGCAGCTCAAGCGGGTTTAATACTTCCGCAAGTGATGTTGGATTGTATTTGCCTACAGGTGCATTTACATCTGCTTCTAGTATGGTTGACTTTTTCCAATATGGCGCTGGTGGACAAGGCCGCGAAAACGTTGCTGCCACTGCTGGTCTTTGGACGGCAGGGGAGTTTTTGACTGGTACAGGTCCGTGGTATTATGTTGGCGATGGATCGGCAAGTGGTTTGGACGAATGGTCAGATGAGCCTGCAGGAAGCGGTCCATATACCGATGTCAGAATAAATGAAATTGATCCTGACCAACCCTCCACCGATACACAAGAATTTATTGAATTATATGGCGAAGCAGGACAATCCTTAGATGGATTAGTCATTGTATTCTTCAGTGGTTCAGATAACTTAAGTTATGCTTCATATGATCTGGATGGAGAGGTATTGGATGAAAATGGATATTTCGTTTTAGGAACCGCCTTGGTAAGCAATGTGGACATGGAACTAAGCGGGGCCAGCAATAACATACAGAATGGCGCAGATGCTGCCGCAGTTTATGTTGGTGATGCGGTGAATTGGTCTGTAAGTACAGCCGCTACATCTGTTGGCTTGGTCGATGCTGTTGTTTATGGAACGGATGATCCTGACGCAACCACTCTGTTGGATGCACTCACTCCTGGCGAAACCCAACTGAATTCAGCAGCAAATGATGCGCTTTCTTTTAGCAGGGTTCCTAATGGTGGAGATGCGAATGATTTGGCTAGTTATCTCGTTCAAGATCCGACACCAGGCGCCTCGAATATTCCGGCATGTTCCGGAGGTAGTGTTTCCGTGACTTCTGGTTCAACAGAATTTTGCAGTGATGTAGTAACCGCTCCGCTCACAGTAACTACAACAAGTATTTTCGGCGATAACTATATCTATTTTCTAGCTGACGCGCTTGATGTAATTGTATCATCATCGTCAACCGGTGAATTCGACATAAATGTTGTAGCTGATGGAACTTACCACGTTTGGGGTTTTTCATTTAATGGCGTTCTCAATGCATCTTCTATCAATACAGGAGAGCCACTTTCAGGGGTTACTTCAGATGATTGCTTTTCATTATCACAGAATTTTTTGACGATAACAGTTGCTGACTGTTCCGTTGAAACTTGTGATGGTGGTGTCATCAGTGTTGTTGGATCGAATAACTACATTAGTCTTTGTTCGGATGAAAACACGGACGAATTCACTTTTGATCACACCATCGCGGGCAATGCTGATATGTATGGATACATCATCACAGACGCAGTTGGTGCTATCGTACAATTTTACGAGACAGCCACCATCGACATGAATACATTGCCAGTGGGTGATTATCTGATTTATGGGTTGTCTTATTTTACCGGAATTGATCCTAATAGTGTAGAACCCGGCGATCCAATTACAGGAGTGAGTACCCTTGGTGCGTGTTTGGATCTTTCGGATAATTCCATAGAAATACATGTATTGACTTGTGCTCCGGTGGAAGGTTGTACAAGGTTGTTTTTCTCAGAATATCTCGAAGGAAATTCCAATGACAAAGCACTTGAAATTTTTAACCCGACACCATTTCCTGTTGATCTTGGAGATTATGACATTTTCGCGTACGCTAACGGTGGATTGGATTTCACGGCAGTTGTAGCGTTGACAGGAACCATTCAGCCGGGTGATGTGTATATTGTAGCAAATTCACAAGCGAGCGAATCTGTTCTTGCGGAGGCAGACATGACTGCCGGACTTGCTACTTTCAATGGTAATGATGCACTGGTACTTACTTATGATCTCGAACCTATTGATGTCATCGGTATTGTTGGAGTTGATCCAGGTATCAATGGTTGGCAATTTGGGTTAGGTTCAACTGTGAATCACTCTTTAGTAAGAAAACTCGAAGTAAATGCCCCAACAACAGATTGGGTTTTGTCGCAAGGTCAGTGGGATGTATACGATGGTTCGGATTTGACACACCTTGGTGGACATAGTGCTCAGGCATGTGCCGGAGAAGCATTTGTCACGTTTGAATCTGCTGCTATTCAGGTAGAAGAAGATGCTGGTACTGTTTCACTCACTATACATGCATACAATGTATCAGTAGACGTGCCTATTACGGTGGATATTTTAGGTGCTTCAGCCACCTTGGGAAGTGATTTCACCGCATCATTTCCTGTGACACTCACCTTTACACCAGCAAACAATGAGCAAGTGGTAACGATTGATTTGATTGATGATCTGGAAGAAGAAATTCTCTATGAATATATTACGTTGACAATGAATGACGATCTGAATCTTGCCACGTTCGTGAATCAAAATATTACCGTTTCAATTTCTCCAAGCGATCAGGATTATCCTATGTATACCATCGAAGAGGTAACACAGGAAACGACTGATGGAATAGCGGATAGTTTGAATATTTTCTGTACCCTGACGGGTATTGTTCATGGTATTAACTTCAATCCGGCAGGTACTGAGTTTACTCTTATACAGGGATCAGGAGGGATAAAAGTTTTCGATGCAGACCAAGGTTTCGGTTATACAGTTCAGGAGGGCGATAGTATTTTGGTTATGGGACAGATATCTCAGTTCATGGGTATGACGGAGTTATTTCCCGATGAAATTATTTATGTGGACGGAGGTCACGCTCTCGAAACGCCCGTCTTGGTCACTTCCTTGAGTGAAGTGAACGAAAGCCATATGGTCCGCATGGAGTGTGTAGAAGTTGTCGATCCTACTCAGTGGTTGCAAACAGGCTCTGGTTTTGATGTGGAATTGACAGATGGAGTCAACAATTTTACCATGCACGTTGACCTTAATACCGACATATTTCCAGCGAGTGCGCCGGAAGGGCACTTCAATGTGGTGGGTATCGGTGCGCAAGCTGATCCGGATGCACCTTATGATGGAAATTATGTTTTTTGGCCGAGAATGCTCACCGATATGGATGGCTTTGTCATCGCATCTTTTACAGCTATAGGAAATATCGTGTATGGATTAGAAGGTGCCAGTGTTCAAATGACGAATGAAAGCGAAGGAGCCAATACATATGCTTGGGACTTTGGTGATGGAAGTACTTCTTTACTGACCGATCCCGCACACAGTTACACCTATGCATTTTTAAGTGGATTATCAGATTTGCCAATTACTTTGAGTGTGAGTGGTGCATTAGGGTGTACTGATGTTTACACAGAAAACGTGGAAGTAATTTTTACTTCATTGGATGAAGTGATTAGCACAGAAATGGTTTGTTATCCAAATCCTGCGACGGAAATGGTTTGGCTGAAATCGAATGAAATGATTCAAACAGTTCACATGTTGAATGCACAAGGACAGTTAGTAGAGCAGTTTGTAAGCATTTTCAAGAAGAATTGTTCTTTGAATATCAGTGAATTATCTCCCGGCATCTACCATTTGAACATTTATACAGAGACTGGAATTCATCATACCACTGTGGTAGTGAAATAACATTGTGTAAATATCCAAACAAGGCGCACGACATATGTTCGTGCGCTTTTTTTTGGTGACGATGCAATCAATTGTTCATTACTATAGTCTGAGATAGGGTATTGGAATTGAATTTGACGGAATTGCGGGTTTCATTTCATTCAAAATTGTTAATAACCTTTGAGATTTATGCTGATATTGAGCCCGATTTTGTTGAGTTTTGAAAATTCCTTATACCCTGACTGTTCAGAATTTTAACTGCTTAGTGAATTTCATGAGATTAATTCGACTATTCTCTTTGTTAGCCTTATTGCTGAGTTTCAGTGCCGTTCGTGCAAACCACGTACTCGGTGGAAACATTACGTGGGAATGTGTCGGCGCCGGTCAGTACGAGATCACCTTCACCTTGTATAAAGATTGTTACGGTACGCCTTCTGACCCGGCCACCGAGAATATGTATTTCTATCCGAGCGGTTGTGGCGCTGTACCTTTTTCCATCGATTTGAATTATGTGAGCACATCTGAGATTTCAGACCTCTGCGCAACCGAATTGGTAAATAGTTCATGTAACAGTGGCGGATTTCAGCCTGGGACATCTCAGGTCGTCTATTCCGGAACCGTAACATTAACTGCGGGCTGTATTTGGCAGGCAATCTGGAACAATGGTGACTGGAATTATTTCGGCAATATGGACGCGGTTCCGCAGAACGCATATTTTACTTCTTACATTGATACTTCACAGCCTTGTCAGGACTCTCCGGATATCGTGTCGAATGCGACTGATCCTCAAGTACCATATTTGTGTTTGAATACGCCTTTTTCTATGGACCTGCCGGTAAACAATCCTTCAGGTTATACTTTGAACTATAGTTTGGGTACTTGTCAAACTACCGGAGCGACAACCAATACTTCCATCACGGCAAGTGGTTATACGGTTCCGGCTGGATTAACCCTTACCGGCAATCAAATCGATTGGACTCCAACACAACTGGGTAATTACGCCATTTGTCTGGAAATTGAAATCTACGACGGTCCAACTTATATCGGCACCATGACAGAAAACATGGCTTTCGTTGTGCGAAATTGTTCACCATCGAATACCAGTTTTGATATTCCACAAGTTACTTCTGTGTCCGGTGGTACAGTCCTTACCGGAGGCAATAATGTTTCTGTTTGTGTAGGAGACTCTTTGATATTCACTGTTGAAGCAAACAATCCTGTATTGACGAGGGGTATCACTTTAAGCTATACCAATATCCCTGCGTTGCCTTTGACTTTTACGCAAACAGGCCTTAATCCAGCTGTGGGAACGTTTAGCCTACTTGCAACCCCCGCTATGATTTCAGGTTCACCTTACGCATTGCAAATCCACGCTGAGGATGATGCTTGCCCAAACCCTGATATAGATGACATCACCGTGAATATTACGATTAGTCCGAATATTCAGCTTATCACACAAGATACAACCATCTGTTTCGGCCAGAACATACCATTGCAGGCAACAGGTTTAGCAAATACGAGCTACAACTGGAGTGTGCTCACAGGTGGCGACAACAGTCCGGCGCCTGTGAATAATGTTGCATCACAGAACATGACACCGGATTTCACGACGTGCTATCGCGTAAGTGCTACGGGTGTACCCGCACAATGTGCAAGTTCTGATACTGTTTGTGTAACAGTGGCAATGACTGACCTAGACCTCAATTCAATGTCTGAGACTTGTGGAAATAACAATGGTGCAATTGATCTGACGGTGGAAGGAGATGGTTCAGGAAATTATGATTTTCAATGGACAGGAACGAACACTGTAGATGGGCAAGAAGATCAGTTTGGATTGCATGGAGGAGTAGGACAGAATTATTCTGTGACTGTGACGGACAACGTTTATGGTTGTTCATTGACTGAATCTACCAACGTTGCAGATGTAGCGCAACCAGCGTTGACATTTACCAACGATACGACCATTTGTAATGGTGGCACTGCAACACTTATGTTGGATTTTAGTGCGGGTATTGCACCTTTTGATATCGATTTTCTGGCTTCACCTCCTGCGGACGTGAATAATGTTCCCGACGGTTATACCGTGAATGTATCACCGACCACAACGACGACATATACTATTGCTAACGTCACTGATAATTCTGGATGCACTGCAGCAGTGAATCTTGATGTCACAGTGACTGTTCGACCATTGGTCACATCTGTATTCAATCCTGAGGCGGATATTTGCATTGGCTCGAATTTGATTCTGGATATGGATCATAATCAAGCCGGAAGCTATAGTGTAGAGTATTCCATTGGTGGAGTATTGCAAGCTCCGGCAGTGGTTGTAGCAGATGGCGGCACACTTGATGTGCCAGATCCAGCGACAAGCGGCACTTTTACATACGATATTGAATCGGTTTCTTATACCACAATTCCAACTTGTCCAAGTGGAGATGCGGCAAATCCATCTATCAATGTGGTTGTTGATCCATTGCCAACTGCAGTAATGAGTGGAGACGCCACCATTTGTGATGGTGACTGCCACAATTTCACACTTACGCTTACTGGCACTGGTCCATGGACCGTCACATATACGATTGGTGGAGTTGCGCAGCCGGTTTTGAATATTCCAGCCGCCGCATCACCGTATAATTATACTTGGCAAGTTTGTCCTGCAAATGATGCCACTTATTGTGTCACCAATGTGCAGGATTCGAATTGCAGCAATACGGTAGCAGGTGAATGTGCCGACATTACGGTTGCTCCCTTTCCTGTTGTTAGTTATTCCGTTTTTGATGTAACAATTTGTGAAGGAACCTGCACAACCGCGAGTATTTCGGTACTTCCTGCAGGCACATTCAACGTTGCTTGGGATGAGTCTCCAAACGATACCGGTCTTCCTGCAGCGGGAACAAATTTGAATGGTGTTTATAGCCCTAATTTATGTCCAACTATAGACACTGACTATTGTGTTGATTCAGTTTACTATTCATCAACTCCACAATGTGCCACTCAAGTGGATCAGTGTATCACAGTAGAAGTAAATGGTGAAATTGCATTAGCCAGTGTTGACACTATTTGCAATAACATTTCTACCCAATACCAACTGGTATTCGAAATTTCGGGTGGAACGATGCCCTACTATGAAGCACCAACTGGTGATAACGCTACTGTGGATGGCACCGGTACCTTGTTCACCACAGCTTGGATCACAAGTGGATTAGGCGATGGTCCTTGGGTCTTTGGTGATATTTACGATTGTAACAACATTTCTTTTACTCAGGCACCATATATCTGTCCTGTACTGAGTGATGCCGGAACAATGGTTATGACTCCTCAAACAACCTGTGGAAACAATGCCATTACTGCGGTTTGGAACAATGACGGGTTTTTGGATGCCAATGACCAGCAAATGTTCATCTTACATACGACTGCCAACGGTACTTTAGGTACAGTCATTTCAACTGATTGTAATGATGCATCTTTTGGAGATGCGGATAGTCCTTTGACCTTTGGAGCTGTCTCAGGAGCGAACATCATTGTAAGCGGCACCACGTATTATATCTCATCCGTAGTTGGCAATGATAGTGGAGGGGGAATTGGTGGGTGTGTTGCCACCGCTGCGGCTAACGTACAGATTTCGGCTGGAACACCTGTTACATGGTATGCCGAACCACAGGTTACCTATTCGATTGCTGATACAGAACTCTGCCCGACAGAATGTGCTACACTTCACGCCACAGTTACTCCCGCATATCAATTCACGATTCAGTTTTCTGAAACTCCTTCTGATCCAATTTTGGGTCAGGCTACGGGACAAAATAGCCCTTTTGATTATGTGGTTTGTCCAACAGTTACTACTGAATATTGTCTTGACTCGGTTTTTTTCACGGGTGTACCACAATGTGCAACCGTTTTGAACCAATGCATCACAGTAAACCTTAATGAAGAAATTTTGGCCACTCCAGTAGATACGATATGCAACAATATCTCTACACAATATCAAGTGGTTTTTGAAGTGAGTGATGGCGAAGCTCCTTACGATGAGGATCCCGCTGGAGTGAATGCTGTTCCGGATGTCACAGGCACACAATTCACCACGGGGTGGATCAATTCCGGATCAGGCTCAGGTCCTTATGTTTTTAGTGATGTAAATGATTGTAATTCGGTATCGCTCACGATTAATCCATATTCCTGTCCTATCATTACTGATCCCGGAACCATGGATAACCAACTCATTACAGTTTGTGGTGGCGAGGTGACGCCCAATACTGGAACGGGGACTTTCAACAATGATGAAGTGATGGATGGCAATGATGAACAAATGTTTGTCTTGCATACAGGTGCTGGAGGAGCGTTAGGAACCATAGTTGCTACTGATTGTGATGATGCCATCTTCGGTGATGCTGATTCTCCACTTGCTTTCGGAGCCGCTACAGCTGCTGGCGTGATCGTAAGCGGCACCACTTATTATATTTCATCCGTTGCTGGCGATGGAAGTGGAATTGGAGTTGGTGGTTGTGTGAATCTTGCCGCAGCCAATGTTCAGGTTTCAACTGGACAACCTGTGGTTTGGTATCAGGCAGCAACCGCTACTGTTTCATCACCGAATGGTCTTACAGCTTGTCAAGGACAAACTGTTGATCTTGAAATTACATTCACTGGTCAGGGTCCTTGGACAGTAGTTCCAACGATTGACGGTGTGGCGCAAGCTTCTATTACCGTCCCTGTTGGAGGAAGTCCATATGTTTGGACTGTAAATGCCTCGGGTGACTATTGCCTACAAAGTGTAACGAATAGTCCGGCCAACTGTCCGGGAAGCGTGAGTGGTTGCGCCAGTGTGACCATCTACCCATTACCAACCGGCACCTTCAGCGCAAGTGCGGCAACATGCTCAGGCACTGATCATTGTTTTGATATTGATTTAACCGGTACAGTACCATGGGACATTGAAATCAATGATCCGGATGCTGTCAATGAAATTATTACACAGACATCAAATGACCCATACCAATTTTGTGTTGGTGTGGCCGGTCCATATTTCATAACCACTGTTACTGATGCCAACGGATGCACAAATACAGCCGATGGTTTACAGGTTAATCTGACTGTGAATCCATTGCCGACAATACAATGGAGTTTTGGTGATAGTTCTTTTTGTGAAGGGTCGTGTATAGATCTAACAATAGCCATGACCGGACTTTCTACATTCGATGTGAACATCATTAGTTCTGATCCGGCGGTTACTTCTGCCAATTTGCAGAACATTGGCGCGGTGCATACTATCACTGTTTGTGAACCTGGTGATTATGAATTGGTGGATGTGACAGACAGCAATGGTTGTGTAAGCACGGGTGGAGACATCATACATATTGATGAGATCGCAACACCGGTAGCAGATGCAGGCCCTGATGGTGGAATATGCGCTGAAACAGGAACAACCGTAGGGACACCTGCAGTAGCGGGCCAAACCTATTCTTGGTCACCGACCATTGGCATGGCGGCTGGACAAAGCGTACTTGCAGAACCTACAGTGAATCTCAACGTTCCGAATAATTATGTATACACTGTTACCGCTACTGTTGCGCAATGCTCGGCAACTGATCAGGTAACAATAACTGTTTACGCTCTTCCTTCAGTCAACATTGTCGCTAGTGATGTTACCCTTTGTTTTGATTCGTGTGCAACATTAACTGCGTCAGGGGCCGATAATTATGTTTGGGACCCAACGCCATCTATTGCTGGTGCATTGAACATTGGTGCAGTGCAAGCGTGTCCTACGGCAGATGAAACATTTACTGTAACTGGTTATGAAGACAACAATAGCGTGATCTGCTCAGCGACTGAAACGATTGATGTAGTGATAGCCCCAGAATTAACAGTGACTGTAGATTTCAGTGATGAAGTTTGTTTTGGCACATGCGATGGGTTTGCTGCGTATGATGTAGCCGGCGGCTATCCGTCTTATCAGGTGAATGGTGATCCGTCATTAGACTGGGTTGACCTTTGTCCAGGAGTTTACGACTACGACGTTACGGATACAGAAGGATGTCATGTGGTCGGTCAGTTTACAATATTAGAAAGACCAGAGGAAATCATCGATCTGGTAGTTTGGAACAATCCAATTTGTTTTGGTGATGAAACAGGACAAATCGTTATTGATGATCCTGACGGCACCAATTTCACATTGCATCCGACTTCTGGACCGGATATTATTGATAATACATTGCCTTATCAATTTGACAATCTTCCGGCGGGCGATTACATTTTGAGCATGGAAGTTGAACTTGTGCCTGGTGTATTGTGTGTAGCAGACACACCGGTAACGTTGCTGAGTGTTTCATCAGAAGTATTGATTTCTGTGAATAACGATGGAGGAACATATTGTTTAAACGATGAGGTTTGTTTGAATGCGGATGCAAATGGTGGTACAGGAAATCTGTCAATCCACTGGAGTGATTGTGCTGACATTACCGGATGTGAAATCTCGATGGCTAACCCATTGTGTTTTGATATTGTTCAGGACACCACGTTATACCTATTTGCGTTAGATGAGAACAACTGTTCTTCGGATACCATTTCCTCAAATGCATTTCTTTATCCGGAAATCGAATTCAATTTTGATCCAAGTATTGATACAGTAATCTGTCAGAACGATTGCACAGAGCTCATGGCGCAGGTGAGCGGAGGTAATGGAAACGTATTTGTGAGTTGGTATCAAATACCAGTGGATAACGTGCCATTTTACACGGAGACACTGCTACGGTATGTCCATTGTTCAGCACAGACTATTGGATTGAAGCCAGCGACGGCTGTTCAATATCGGTGATCGACACCATCCATGTTACAGTTCATGAAACGCCAGTTGTTCTTTTGGAAACTGATACCATGGAAGGATGTTATCCTGCCACGATTTCATTCTTCGATTTATCACTCCCAATTTTGGATGATCATACTTGTCAATGGGGATTTGGCAACAATGAAGTGATCGACTATTGTGGTGACACAACTTATACCTATCCTGATTTCGGAGACTTCTATCCTTCATTGACCATCACAACAGAATTTGGTTGTGTTGGCACGGATACATTAGAAGATCCAATTGTGATTCACGGGTATCCAGAAATTGACTTTAGCTGGGAGCCACAGCCCGTTACTGTTTTGGAACATGAGGTACAGTTTATCAATCACACAACTGGGGCAATCAGTTATGATTGGAATTTCTATTATACGGGAACCAGTCAACTCCGTAATCCAACATGGAATTTTCCAGATATAGATCAGGCAGATTTTGATATTTGTCTTACCGCTGTGAATGAATATGGTTGTGCTGATACACTTTGTCAGGTTATCATTATTGAGAGCATTCTGGAAGTTTTTGTTCCAAATACATTTACACCTGATGGCGATGGAATCAATGATGTGTTTTTGCCATATGTCAGCGGTATAAAGAAGGAAACATATCATTTCTGGATATTCAACCGATGGGGAGATATCGTGTTTTATACCGAGGACTTTGACAAAGCCTGGACGGGAGGTTATCAGAATGGTGAGTATTACATAGAAGACGGAACATATGTCTGGCGTATGGAAGTGGAGCCGCTTTCTTCCAATGAAATAGAGGTTTTTGAAGGCCACGTGAATATCTTGCGATAGTTTAGGTTTTCAATCGAAAAAGGAATATTGATTGCCCGATGCAACTTTTCGAGTTCATCGGGCAACTTTTTTATAACTATACTCATCAATCCAACTGCATTGCAGCATGACCGACCATGAATTAGCGAAGGGATGCCTGGAGGGAAACAGGGAGATGCAATATGCTCTTTGGAAGACATACGCCGGGAAGATGATGAGTGTCTGTATGCGCTATTGCAACAGCAGAGAAGAAGCCCAAGACGTGCTGCAAGAGGGATTTATCAAAGTTTTTGAGAAGATGTCCCAATGGCAAGGAAGCGGTCCTTTGGGTGGGTGGATCAGAACAATCATGGTCAACACTGCACTGACGCATTTACGAAGTGCACATAAGTGGAGAAACAGCATTGATCTGGAACACGCCGAAGAGTTGGATGCTGAGGAGGTAGATGCCGTGAGCAAGATGAATGAGGAGACCTTATTGAAATTGATTGAAAAGATGCCGGCTGGATACCGAACAGTCTTCAATCTATTCGCAGTAGAAGGATATGGACATAAAGAAATTGCGGAAGCGCTCAGTATTTCGGAAAGCACTTCAAAGACGCAGTTTCTGAAAGCAAAGAATTGGTTAAAAAAGAATCTGGTATCACCAGTTGAAGAAATTGAAACACATTGACGAACATATCAGGGAAGTGTTTTCTGAGAAATTAGGAAACATTGAATCACCTGTTTCTCCTGAGCTGTGGAATGCAGTGCAGGCAAAGATTTCAGTGGGCGCCTCTTCGGTTGGCGCTTCTAGTGCAGTCGGCACGGGAATGTCAGGGTTGCTCAAGTTGAGCATAGCTGCGGCCGTTGCTGTAAGTATTGCAACAACTGCGATTTGGATGACAAGCGGAGATGAGCAATCCAAAGAACAGGGCACACACCAAATCAATCCTTCGGAGAAGGGTGAAAATGAAACCATTCAGGAATCAAAGTCGGCTCAAATTGAATCTGTATCGAATGGTACCATTCAAGATGGAATTAAGGCACAACATCTGGAAGAACCCAAAACGAAAGGAATGACTCCAGGCTTTGCTCAGGTCGACGAAAATCAAGAAGAATTGAAGCCCGAAATTCCAATAGTTGAATATCCAGTACAAATAAACAGCTCAGTAAATGGAGGTAAGGATCTAAAGCAGGTGACTCCAAAGTTTGAAGAATCAGAAAATGAGCCTGCATCCAATAACACCTCATCGACAGAAGAAGAAGTACTGATTCGTTTGAGCGCGGGTTTTGAGGTTAAGAAGGAAAATCGGGAAGGATTAGTAGTTTCTTTCCACCCAGAAGCGAATGGATCATTTGAATATCATTGGGATTTTGGCGATGGAAATACTTCAGATTTGAGCCAACCGTCGCATACATTCGAACAAGAAGGCGAGTATCTAATTGTCCTGAGATTGATGGATAAGAATCAAAGAGTTGTGACCTCCGAACAACATATCCAGGTTTATAGACCCGGAGCTGTAGTTATTCCCAACGTATTTACCCCAAATGGTGATGGATCAAATGACATTTTTGACCCTTCTGTTTTATCGAAATCTGTTGATTTTGATAAGGTTGTCGTATTTGACATGAAAGGGAATAGGGTCTTTGAAAGTTCAGGTGAGAGGTTCTGGGATGGCAAGGATCCAGCGGGAATGTTATGTGATCCGGGCCAGTATCAGTACATCATTACTGCACACGACAGGAATCATGAGATACTCGAAAAGAAGGGTTATGTTACCCTCATTCGATAGACGTTCCGATTATATTTGCATCCCCCCGAAATTTTAGAACGAAGTAATTGATGATGAAGCTTAACTATTATCACCCGAAAGGATTTAGATACATTTCCATGAGAAATTTCTTTTTGTTGTGCTCCATTCTGTTGTTGCAGGCAACTTCAGTTTTATCCCAAGTAAAATACAAAGCGCCATTTAATGCTCGATATTCATCGGACATGTCCATGGAACAATTGTATGATACAACCTTTTTGCAGAAAATGTCAAAAGAGGATTGGGTTGAATTCAGTCAGGACCCGCGTTTTGATGCTCAACGTGTTTCAGACATTAAAACGGAATGGAAAGAAAACCATAAATACACCATGGGTATGAGAAAGTCTTTGCAGTCTTCTGCAGAGGCAAACTGCACTTGGATTGAGCCAACAAATGACTATGAACACCCGAACACCATCATGTGGCCGGGTAGCCCTGGAAATAGTACCGACAATTACTCCGATCCAATTAACCTAGGATGGAATTTTGATTTCTTTGGAACAAACTACAATCAAGTTGTCTTGACTACAAAAGGGACGATCGTACTTGGGAATTCAGGATACATCGACTTTACCCCTTCCGCTTTTCCAGATCCACTGGCGTCTGAGAGTACCCAACAATACAATCACATTTCTGCTTTCTGGACAGATTTTGACTTTGGAGCTTCAGGAGATCTTTATTATTTGCTCACCCCGGAGGCACTTTATGTAAACTACATTGATGTAGGTTACTGGCCGAACCAGGGTGACAAGGTGAATTCAATGCAAATCATTATCACGCCAAATGGAAGTGATGTAATTGGTGGTGGCAACAATGTTCAGTTCACTTACTACGATATGCAATTTGCCAATAGCCAAATCAGCGGTGCTGCAGGTGGATGTATGGCTACGACAAACCTTGCCAATGTGGGTTGCGATAAATCAAGCGGCAACCAACACTACGCATTCGGTCGCTTTAATATTTGTAACAGCGATGATTACAATGGTCCATATGGAGTAGCAGCCAATCAACAAGATGGCGTAGACTGGCTCGATGGTCGTATCATTGAATTCAACACAAGTGTTGCCAATTTCAACATCAATCAACCTCCAGTTGTTGTTGGTGAAGCGTGCGATACCATTACGATGTGTATTGGTGAAACTTTCGATTTTGAATTGACATTTACCAGCCCTGAGTCTAATCAAAGTACATCTATTACATGGACACAAAGCGGAACAGGCTTCTCTGCCGGTTCAACAAGTGGTAATTATGCGGATCTGACAAATGCTCTATTTGTTGCGAGCGCTTCCAATGTTGGTTCGAATACAGTAACTATAACAGCAACCGACAATGGAACACCGGCAGCAAGCACAACGGTAACTTATGTTTTCATGGTAGAGGAAACAACTCCGCCTCCGATTACTATTTCCGGTGTTACTGCTATATGTGCTGGGGGTGAGACAGAATTAACGGCATCACCCGGATTCGATTCATACACGTGGAGCAATGGACAACAAGGCCAAACGGCAGTAGTGACTTCTCAAGGTCCTATTACGGTCATCGGACATTTCGGGAATTGCGCGGCAGTCGCTATTGATACCATTGATGTAACCCCATATTTTATTCCTCTACTCGAAGGTGGAAACACGCCCATTGAGATGTGTCCCGGTCAGGACACAGCCATCTGCGTTCTAGGTAATTATGCGACCTACGAATGGTATATCTATCCGGGATATGATGGTGAATTTGTTCCGGGCACACCCTTGGATCAGCCATGCGCTCAAGTAACCGGAAATGTCAATGGTAATTACGCTATTCTCGTGACAGATGAGAATGGTTGCGAAGGGTTCAATATCAAATTGGTCAATATCACCGAGTCCTTCGTTTGTGAAACGAATGATGATAACAACGGTGCATATTGCAGTTCACTTGAGTCAGTTGATTTTTGTGGTTATAGCAATCCTGCGGAAGACAACTTGATCATATATGGGTTGAGCACCAACCAAAATGGATGGCAAGGATCTTATATAAACGTTTACATATATCCTGCTGATGGTGGTCCAATGGAAGAGTACTTCTTCACCACGTTTGCAGCGCTTGGTCAATTAACAAGTATCATGGTTGGTGCTGGAGACAGCATAGCCATTGAGTATTTTGCCAATGGAAATAATTTTCAAGGAAATTCACTTTGGGTAGTGAATTGTGGCCAAACTGCACCAACGATTATTCCTGCGCCACTTACAACTGGTTTTGTGTTCAATGCCATGTCTACTTGTTATCCGTCAGAACTTGCTGGTCAATGGACTGTTAATGGTCCTGCTGGCTGGAACATGACGAACATGAATCAGATGACTTCGACATTCACTCCGGGTGGTTACGGCGTATATGAACTTTGTTTCAATGATCCTGCTTGTAGTATCGATCATTGTTATGATCTGGTTTATGCGCAGCCACCTACCATTTCTATTACGCCAGGCTTAGACTTTACCATGTGTGATGATCAGACCTTGAATCAAAGTCTGAACGTAACTGATGTTGGTGGTACAGGTGTTATTTCATGGACGGGAACTGGAGTTACTCCAGCATCGGATCAAATGTCCGCGGTGATTGGACCATATACCGGCTACACGCAAGCAACCATCGTTGCTTCAATAACGAATGCATGTGGCACAGCCAGTGATCAGTTTGTAGTCAATCACCAGGGTGATGTTCCAACTCCTGTTTTGAGTACACAACATTTATGTGACAACGGAACAGTTACGCTGGATCCGATTCCTTCTAATCTTGATAATCCGAATTTGACTTATGAATGGTCGCCAGGAAATGAAAACACTTCAACACTTACGGTGAATGCATCTGGCACCTACACTGTGGTGGTTTCAAATCTCTGCGACGAAAGTGCACCAGTTGCTGCTCAAGTGATTGATGTTGCTCCTGCAACAGTTACCAATTTTCCGGATGACTATTTGTTAGAGTGTAGTGACAATGACCTAACGCTTACTGTGAATTATAATAATGCTTCAGAATATACCATCAACTGGACAGGACCGAATACATCATCTACCAATAGCGTTGTAGCTGATGAAGATGGTAACTATTGCTAGGCCGTAACAGATATTTACAACTGTAATTCGTTGGCACAGGGATGCACTCAAGTGAATATTTCTGATGCTCCAACAACATCTTCCGGTGGTGGAGATATGATGGCGCTATGTCCGAATGAGTGTGAGCTGCTTGAAATCATTGTCAATGCGGAAAACCCTTCATTTACATGGACTACAAGTTGCTCGGGTTATCCAATCAATTCATCTAGCGCTGCTATTGAATATTGTGCGAATGGCGTTCCGCAGGATTGTTTAGGTGTTCCTATCAGTATCACAGCAACGGTGACTAATGAATGTGGAAGTGATCAGGCAAGTTGGTCAGTACAGACCAATGCGTGTGAAATTTATGTCCCGAACATTTTTACCCCGAATGGTGATTCTGAAAACAATGAATTCTACATCCGTGGTTTAGAGAATTACAACAATGTCGAATTGTATGTATTCAATAGATGGGGAAATAAAGTCTTCGAAAGCACCAATTATCTGAATAACTGGACTGCTGAAGAATTGAGTGATGGTACATATTGGTACATCATAAAACTTCCATACGGACAGAAGACAGAATACAAAGGCAATATCACCATCATGCGATAATTGTCTTGTCAAAAGATATGAAGGACCTCACAACATGTGAGGTCCTTTTTTTTTGCTGAAATTTTGGACCTTGGCATTCATTAGCGGTTGAATCTAGCTTGAGAGCATGTCAAATCAGAGAACATAACGTATGGCATATTTCATTTCATGTGAATTGAATTCTATGGAATAGATTCGCGTCCAATGAGCAAGACGCGTACAGCATACTTCTGTCAGAATTGTGGAAATCAGTCACCGAAGTGGATTGGTAAATGTTCCGCATGTGGAGAGTGGAACACCTATGTAGAGGAAGTGGTGCAAAAGACAGCCAATGGTGCAAAAAAATCTCTTGTCAATAAACCACAATTGATCAGTGAACTTCAGACAGAAGCACTACCAAGAATTGCTTTGATCGATCAGGAGCTCAATCGAGTATTGGGTGGTGGACTTGTACCGGGCAGTCTCGTTTTATTCGGGGGTGAACCAGGTATTGGTAAAAGCACATTGATGCTTCAGATGGCATTGCGTCAATTGAATATTTCGGTGCTTTATATCAGTGGTGAAGAAAGTGAAGAACAAATTCGAATGCGCGCTGATCGATTGGCTATGGACAATCCGCGTTGTATGGTATTGATGGAAACTTCACTGGAGAACATTATCACGGCAGCGGAGGAAACAAAGCCAGACGTCTTAATTGTCGATTCAATTCAAACCCTTTCGACTGAATCCATAGAAAGTTCACCGGGAAGTGTTTCGCAAGTGCGAGAGTGTGCATCAAAGTTGATGAAGTTTGCAAAGGAGTCACATACGGTTGTATTTCTGATTGGCCACATCACCAAAGAAGGCACACTTGCAGGTCCTAAGGTGCTTGAGCACATGGTGGATACTGTGCTACAATTCGAAGGCGACCGTCATCATATTTATCGATTGCTCAGAACAACCAAAAATCGATTTGGTAGTACGAATGAACTGGGTATATATGAAATGTTCGGTGCAGGTTTGAAAGAGGTGGCCAATCCATCTGAAATATTGATTCATTCGCACACAGAATCATTGAGTGGATCTGCAATTGCTGCAACCATGGAAGGCATCAGGCCCATGTTGGTTGAGATTCAGGCATTGGTGAGTACTGCGGTTTATGGCACACCACAACGCAGTACAACTGGTTTCGATGCGAGAAGGTTAAATATGTTACTTGCTGTACTCGAGAAACGTTGCGGCTTTCGGTTGGCGATGAAGGATGTATTTCTCAATATAGCGGGAGGAATGCGAATAGAGGATCCCGCAATGGATCTTGCGGTTGTGGCATCCATCCTTTCTAGCAACAGCGAAATTCCACTTCCTAAACTCGCTTGTTTTGCTGGTGAAGTTGGGCTTAACGGAGAGATAAGACCTGTTACAAGAATTGAACAGCGTATCAATGAAGCAATGAAACTAGGCTTCGAAACCATCTTTATTTCGAGGTACAATAAAGGTAATTACACCGGAAAAAAGGGGATACAGATTGTTGAAGTAGGTAGGGTGGAAGAGATTTTATCTCACCTTTTTGGATAATCAATCCCGTTTACCGGAAACAATCATCACAAATTCGCCGCGCGGTTCATGTGAGGTGAAATGTTCCTTTACAGTCTGTAAATCACCCCTCACTGTCTCTTCAAATTTTTTGGAGATCTCCCGACTTACTGAACACTCTCTTTCTGTGCCGCAAAATTGAATGAGTTGGTCAAGTGTTTTCAGCAAACGATGAGGGCTCTCATAAAGAATACTGGTGTTTTCGTCTGCAGCGATTTTTTTAATTCTGGTTTCACGTCCTTTTTTGTGTGGAAGAAAACCACAAAAGGTAAATGTCTCGCATGGCAAACCACTCACGACAAGGGCTGGCACAAAAGCGGTGGCTCCAGGTAAACACTCCACTTCTATTTCTTCACGAAGGCATTCACGAACCAATAAAAATCCAGGATCGCTGATGGCTGGAGTGCCAGCATCAGAGACGAGGACAACGTGATTCGACTGTTTGATTCGCTCAACAACACTTTTGAGAACCGCATGCTCATTGTTGAGGTGATAGCTCTGTACATGTTTATCTATGGATAAATGTGCAAGCAATTTTTTTGTTTCGCGTGTGTCTTCAGCAAGGATGTAATCACATTCCTTCATCGTGCGAATGGCCCGAAGAGTAATGTCTTCGAGATTGCCAATGGGCGTTGGCACAAGTGTAAGTTTCACCAGCTAGATTTTTGTGGTGAAGGATTACATGTATCGACGTTCTATGAGCTCTACGAAATCAGTAGTGACGGTAGATTCTTCGCTCCATGCATACTTCGAGCGCAAACTTGCGAGTTGTTGCATAGCATCTTCACGCGTGGTGTTATTCAATTTGTCGATGGCTACTTCGTAATCTTGATTATTTCCCTTGAACAACTCTCTTGAAAACTGAAAGCGCTGATTGAGTGTAATGGCTCTTTTCAAGTCAGGGATGGGATTATTTTCCATTTTTTCCGCCAGCGATTCTGATGCGGCAACAACACGGCTTAATTTCTCATGTAGGCTTTCTTTCACGTCCGACATAACGTTTGCGGCAGGTTTCGAAGGTTCTGTGATCATAGGAACCACTTTGGTTTCCTCTGGGACGTGGGTGTTCACTTCTGTTTTTGTCACTTCTTCAATGGCATCAATCAATGATATTTGAAGAGGTTCTTCTGCTTTGGTTTCCTCAAGTCGAAAAGAAATTTCCGGCAATGATTCTGTGTCTGGTGTCTGTTGTTGTGCAATTGGAGCAGACACGACAACCTGTTCTTTTACTTCGCCGTCGTATGCTTTATATCGAAGGACGATAAGACGTTCAAATAGTTCGCGGCTGGCCTCGGTGAGATTTTCAAGGTCACTTTTGCTGAGTTCTCCCGTGAGAAGGTTGTCCAGCTTGTGTTTGATGTTACCGGCTATTTCCTGCAGGGTTTGGTATTTCAGGTTGTCTATCATGGCAGCAATTGTTAATGATGATCAAATGTATACCTCAAAACTGTGTTTGAACAATCAGAGAATGCCAAGTTTTTCACGATCCTTTTTTGGCAGAGATCCTGCTACCAACAGATAGCTGTCATCAATGAGGCTGCAGATAAGGCTGTCGCGTAAAGAACCGTCTAAAACCAAGGTATTCCAATGCTTTTTGTTCATATGATAACCGGGGATGATGGCCGAATATTGTTCGCGCAGTTCGATGGCACGTTCAGGATCGCATTTCAAATTGATGCTTTCGAAAGATTCAACATCCGTGAGGGCAAACATTTTCCCACCGACTTTAAATACCAGTGTACGATTATCGAATGGGAATTCTTCAGAAGTACCCTTTTTCGCCAAACAATATTGTCTGTAGTATTCAATATTCATCACGTGGTGAATTAATCGTACGCAGCGCACGGCACGTGCAATGGATTTGGCTTTGTACATGCCCTGATCCCAAGAATAATCTCGTGGGTACTAGCTCCGTCGTAGCGAATTTTATTCATGGTAATGTCGTATGCGTATGCAATGGTAACATAGTTCACAACCGCTAACTTGATCAAGGCTGAGAACCCATGTCCGGACCTAGCTGCCATACCTACAGCAACCATGTCTTTGTAGTCGAGTAGAAATTGTGCATCAATAGATGCTCTGCTTTTGCCAGTGTAGTTGATCAGAAATGCAGGCTTGAATGTCATTTCTTCTGTGAGTTTCATTGCGTATCCATTGGCAAAAGAAAAGTGTCTTTGCAGTCGTGTATCCTTTGGTCCATCAATTTTAGGACTGTTCACATTGCGTACGGAAAGACCATAGAAACGGTCTGGTCTATACAACCAAACGCCAACATTGAAGGTTGGAAAAACAAAATCATTCACACCACCTGTGATTGCAGGATCAATGTCTTGCAACTCCAGGGTCATTTCGCCATATTCAATGGCGTATTGAGCGAAGCCCACACCCAATCCGCCGGATAGAAAATATTTATTTGAAAGCTTGATGTGATGTGCAATCAAAAGATTCAGGCTAGTATAACTGAAAGGACCCGCATCATCATTTTCCATCGTGGCTCCAATTCCAGTAATCCGGAATTTACTGTCTTTGCCAATCTTGCCGTGAAGATTTGCAAAAGCGGTATTGGGAGCGCCTTCAAAACCTTTCCATTGTCGACGATAACCAAATTTCAAATCCAGACAAGGAGCGGTGCCCACCACTGCTGGGTTGTATTGAAGGTAGTTGTAGGTAAAAAAAGAAAAATGCGAAAGTTGCTGGGCCGATGAAGTCAGCACAGTTAAAAGCAACAATATGATCGCATAATATTTTTTCATGCTCAATGCACAATACTCACTACGCCAGTTATTGGTGGTATAGTCACTTCAAGTGAATTCAATTCTATAACATAGTAATACGGACCCGTAGGTATTTCGCGTCCCTTGTATGTTCCATCCCATGGCTGTGCGTAACCAACCGATTTAAAAATACTTTGTCCCCAACGGTCGAATACTTCAATTTGACAATTGGGAAATCTTTCAATGTATTTGATGCGGAACGAATCATTGATGCCATCTCCATTTGGTGTGAACGTGTTAAAAATGATCACGGGATCACTTACTGTGATAGAAACGAGATCAGTAAGCACACAATCTCCAACACTGCCCGTTACTTGAAAAGTTGTAGTTCATCTGGCGTAGCGCCCGGAGTCGTACTTGTAGGGTCATCCAAAAATTGGGCAGGCGACCAATTGATGGAAGCTGTTGTATCCGCTCCGGCAACATTCAGTTCAACCGATTCTCCCAATGAAATCAGAATTTGTCCACCAGCTACACCAGCGACAATTTCAACCGCGGTGCCTGAAATATTGACGTCATAAGCACAAGGCCCATAATTCGCTGAGTCATGGTTTGAACCTACAATGACAATGTAATCTTGGTTGTCTGCAAGGTTTGCGATGTCAATGGTGAATGTGGATGCGCTATCAGCGAAGCACAATGGATTGATGTAGTTGGCAGGGTCACAAGGATCGGTATTGGCGAGCAACGGCGCCACAAGTACTTGAATGCTGTCGTTGCCTAGAATATCATCACAATCATAATTGTTGATGACAATTTCCACAGAACTCACCTGTGCGATGCTATTGGTGTGAAACGAATAGTAGAATGTTTCTGCTGCGTTGAAACAAGCTGTAACTACCGGGTTTGCTGTCAATGTATCCACTGGCTGTGGGGTGCCTGAACACATGGGATTGGTCAGTGCATCACCGCATCCCTGCGCATTGGCTTCCAATACAGCAAAGCAAATGACAGAGTACAGAAACAGTCTCATGAATTTCATTCGGGTAGCCTTCAACGTAAGTATGCGAAAATAGTTGGCTGGACGGCCATTGGAAATGAAGTACAGCGTCATGTTGGCGGTTTTTTGCACAACGTTTTCAGCATTTGAATGTTGTGCAGAATACCGGCTTAACACAGTGTTTTGACCTGTGTATTTATGCAAATTCTATAAGAACCTGGTTTTTTTCGACAGCCTTTCCTTTGATGGCATTGATTTTTTTGACTGATCCAGGTGCTGGGCATTTGATGACGTTTTCCATTTTCATGGCCTCAAGGATGAGCAAAGGAGTATCTTTTTCTACGAGATCGCCATCCTTCACAAGAATTTCAAGAACAAGACCCGGCATTGGCGCTTTGAGGTCTTTCAATTTTGCAGCACCAGCCCCTTCCATTCCGAGACTTTTCAGCAGGTCATCATATCGATCTTTAAGATGAACCGGATAAACATGACCATTCACTTTTACTAAAACTTCTTTGGTTTCCATGTTCAAGTCGATGACTTCCGCCACGAATGATTTATTTTTTAGGATCCAATGGGTTTTGTTTTGACCCGTAGAAATCATGTCAGCGGAAAATACTTCGCCGTTTATTTTTCCTTCCTCGCTTTTCCCATCCCATTCGAGGTCAAATTGCGTTGTTCCGTTAACTTTGGCGTGATACATATGCTCAGAATTAATGGCACGAAACTAATTGATTTCAGTCTGTCTTTAACCACCATACTTTCGCCGTATGGCAGGAATCTACTTACACATCCCTTTTTGCAGACAAGCCTGTCACTATTGTGACTTTCATTTTTCAACAACATTGCACAGCAAATCCGAATTATTGGCTGCGATGCATACCGAAATCAGGATGCGTAAACAATATGTTCACAACGAACGAATCAACACGATTTATTTTGGAGGGGAACACCTTCATTACTCGATGAAGATGATTTGAAACGGTTATTGGACGTGTTATTTGAAACACATCAAGTAGCCATGGGTGCTGAGATTACACTAGAGGCGAATCCGGACGATTTGGACAAAAGAAAAATCAAATCACTCCATGATGCTGGGATCAATCGTTTGAGCATCGGAATTCAAAGTTTTAGAGATGAAGATTTACAATTGATGAATCGTGTTCATCGTGCAGAACAATCAGAATATGCTGTGAAAGCATCACAGGACGCGGGATTTGAAAACATCACCATTGATTTGATTTATTCCATTCCTGGTTTGGCCATGTCTTCTTGGCAACAGAATTTAGAAAAAGCCATGGATCTTGAAGTGCAACACATCAGCGCATATAGTCTTACCATCGAACCGAAAACTGTTTTTGGTCATCGTTTTGCAAAGGGTTTACTTACGCCTGTTGACGAATCTTTGAGTCAAGATCAATTTTTGATGATGGTTGAAACGTTTGCGGAACATGGGTATCGTCAGTATGAAGTTTCCAATTTTGGAAAAACAGGATTCGAATCAAAACACAATTCTTCTTATTGGAAGGGAGAATGGTATACCGGATTTGGTCCATCGGCACATTCATTTGACGGGAAGAATCGGCAGTGGAACGTAGCCAACAATCAGCAATACATTCGTGCTTTGTCAAAAGGCGAATTATTGTTTGAGCGTGAAGAACTCACTCCGGAAATGAGGTTGAACGAATATTTGATGACAGGATTACGTACCATATGGGGCGTGGACCTTCAATACATTCGTGATCAATTTGGAGTAGATATCAAATCATCTTATTCGGGTGAAATTGAGGCGTGGATTGCAGAAGGCAAAATGAAGGAGTCGGGAAGTGTTTTGACATTGACTTCACAAGGATTTTTGTTTGCCGATCGGATAGCCTCGGATTTATTTATTGTAGCATGAAAGCCACCATACAACACAAAGAAAAAACGTTTCGTGTCGATTTAAGTCGACCCTTGGATATTTCAATTCCATTGTCGCCGCAAGGGCCACGTGCATGGTATGTTGATCCGATGAAAATCTCACCGGTGATCAATGCACATTTTGCCGGTAGTGTTGCTTTGAATGGTAGTGTAAACTTCAACAACATTTTTTTCAATCCACACGGACATGGCACACATACTGAAAGCGTTGGTCACATCACCCGAGAATTTGTAAGTGTGAATCAATCGCTGCAACAGTATTTTTTTGATGCATTGCTGATCACCATCGATCCAATATTGGCAACGGAAGACGTGCTGATTACCAAAATGGGTGATAAGTTGATTACTGCGAAACAATTGGCCGTGGCGATTGGGAGCCACCGACCGGAGGCGTTGATTCTTCGAACCAAGCCCAACAAAGAATCGAAATGTCACACAAATTATTCGGATACCAATTTCCCATACTTTGAAAGCGAAGCATTGAAACTGTTGTCAGATTTTGGTGTAGAGCATTTGCTCGTGGATTTACCATCCGTTGATCGTGAAAGTGATGGTGGTGCATTGATGGCTCATCATGCATTTTGGAACCATCCTGTGGCTACTAGACAACATTGCACCATCACTGAATTTATTTTTGTTTCTGATCTGATTGCGGATGGAGAATATTTATTGAATCTTCAAACCGCGCCATTTGAAAATGACGCCACACCATCTCGTCCAGTTCTTTATCAAATTGAAAGATCTTAAAGAACCTCTGCAACGGTAAAGAAACTTCCGCCGACGAATATCAAGTCGTTTTGATCTGCCGAATTTTTAGCAGCTTGAAATGCATCGAATACTGTTGAAAATACTTCGCCATTCAACCCGTGAATAGCCGCTTCTTGAGCGAGCAATGCTGCGTTCATCCCACGTGGAATATTCGCTTTGCAGAAATAATAGATGGCGTCTTTGGGTAATAGTCTGAGTATGTGATTCAAATCTTTATCAGCCGCGAGACCAAGAACAAAATGAAGTCGATTGTATGTTTCGCTTTGCAATTGTTGCACGATGAAACGAATACCGTCTTCGTTGTGACCTACGTCCACAATGACACGCGGAGATTCCTGCAAAGTCTGCCAACGACCCATGAGTTGGGTGTTTGTAATCACATTCGAAAAGCCCTTGTGGATATGTGCGTCGGTTATTGGAAATTTTCGCTGTAGTGTTTTTAGTGTGCACCAGGCGGTGGTGCTATTTTCTTTTTGATAAAAACCGCGCAATGGTACCTCTGCGATGCTATCCGTGCATTGAGCAGAGTCGATCAATTCAGCTTTTTCGAATGCGGCTTTTTGTTGCATGATTTGTTTTGCGTCATCACGCATTTTACCCATCACAACCGGAACATTTTTTTTGATGATTCCCGCTTTTTCCGAAGCTATTTTTTCTATTGTATCACCTAGAAGATTCATGTGATCGAAACCAATATTGGTGATGACGCTGATTTCAGGTGTAATGACATTGGTGCTGTCTAATCTTCCACCCAACCCGGTTTCTATCACGGCAAAATCCGTGTTCTCTTTTTTGAAATACCAAAAACAGAGTGCCACAGTGATTTCGAAAAATGATGGTTTAAGATCTTCCCAGGCATTTCGATATGTTTCTACAAATTGCACAACCTCAACTGCGGGAATCATAATTCCATTGATCCGAATCCTCTCACGAAAGTCTTTCAAGTGAGGAGAGGTGTAAAGTCCGGTTTTGAATCCAGCTTCTTGTAATACTGATGCTATGAGGTGTGAAGTACTGCCTTTCCCATTTGTTCCTGCAACATGAATGCAGCGAAGTCCATGATGTGGATTGCCAACCTGATCCAGCAACGTGATTGTGTTGTCCAAACCTGGTTTGTATGCTGCCGGACCAATGCGGTGGTACATCGGCAACTGCGCATACATGTAATCGAGGATTTCCTGATAATTCATGAATAAAAAAACCTTACAGAATAGTTCTGTAAGGTTTGCAAATAAAACAAGAATACTTTAGTTCAGTTTGAAAGTAATGGTGATCGTGCCCTTTTGTTCGTTTTGGCCTGAAGAACTAAACTTCGCTTCGCGTGCAGCTTTTTCTGCAAGCTGAAAGAGCTTCGCTGAAGTTGCCTGAGATTTAGCCGCATTGGCTACCGCTTTGGTCACGTTTCCATTTTTATCTACCCAAATATCCACCACAACGACACCTTCTTCGGGAGCTGTTTCTTTGAGAGAAGGTTTGCGGTTCATGGTGCGTCCGCTCAACGAATAATTGGCATTTAACCCACCACTTCCTGGGCCAGAACCGGGACCATTGCCAGGGCCAGTACCAGTGCCGTTACCACCACCTTGTCCCCCGCCAGTTCCTGCACTTCCACCACCACTTACGGTTCCTTTGCCATCGATCTTACCATCAGCTGCTCCTTGATTACCAGATCCGCTCGTATTGCCGTTTCCGCCTTTGTTGATGTTGCCCAACGCGCCGCTCAATCCACCTGAAATTTGAGGTTTGGGATCATCCTTCGGTTTGGTGTTGGGGTCTTTGGGTTTATCTGCGGGTTTGTTGTTCGGTTTATTATTGACAACCGGAGTTTCAGCACTGGCGTTCTCATCCGTGATGGCGTTATTGTCTTCAATTACTGGCTCAGTCACGCTGTTTTCTGCTGGCGCTTCCGAGTCGGGATTGTCGCCCCAACCATCTATATCGTTCCCCATTCCTGCAACATCCATTGACATGAGTCCTGAATAGCCAAGGCCATCATTCCCGCCGCCGCCGCCGGTGCCCTGACATTTAAAAAGAAACAGACTTGCGACCAATGCCGCATGAAACAGAATGGTTCCTGTAAGTGACACGTTTTTGTCTTTCTGAAGTGTTGCAGTAGTACTCATGACTTATTCATCTTTGGGTTTTGTAGCAATAAACGGTTGCCAGCCGTTTTCTTTCAGTACAGCGAACAACTCAATTGTTTCACCAGTTGGTACATCCCGATCAATATTTAACACAACTTTTTTATCCGGACTGCTGTCCAGTATTGCTCTAAGACGAATTTCAATGTCTTCTTTTGCGATTTCAGCGGAGTTCACCATGTAGCGTAAGTCGCTGGTGATGGTAACCGTAACAGTAGACTGCGTCGGCGTTCCGGTTGAAGTTTTGGGTAGATTCACTTGTTCTCCATTCACCGCAAGTGTACTTGCGATGATGAAGAAGATGAGGAGCATGAAGATGATATCCGACAATGCGGACATCGCTGGCTCGACATGGACTTTATTTCTGCGGCCGAAATTCATGTTTCTTTAGTTTGAAGGTGTTTCAAGGATATCCATGAATTCAATGGCTTGGCTCTCCATTCGGTTCACCACTTTATTGACGCGAGTCACCAGGTTGTTATATCCGATGTAGGCTATCATAAATACGATCAATCCGACAGCAGACGAGATCATTTTCAAGTACAGACCTTCTGATACGGTTCCAATTTGAAGACTGCCTTGCTCAGCAATATCGCGGAAGATGATGATTACCCCGAACACAGTTCCCAAGAATCCGAATACCGGTGCAATACCGGAAATGGTGGCGAGAATGGCTACGTTTTTATCCAACTTGGCAGTTTCTACTCTACCGACGTTTTCGATGGCTTCACGAATGTCTTTGGTTGATTTCGCAATACCAATACGACTGATTCCTTTTCGATCATTCGCGCAACTGGAGTTTGTGAAGTACCACAAAGATTGCGGGCACTGTCCAAATTTCCTTTGCTCACATACTCTCTGATTTTAGCCATGAAATTGACCTCTTCTTTATCCGCTCTGTTGATCGTAAGCGTTCTTTCAATGATCACATACACAGCGATAATGCTCATGATCAATTGCGGCAAGTATATATACCAGCCTTTGATGAGTTGATCCATGACGCTGAAATGTCCAACAGGACTATGCACTGCAGGATTATTTACAGTGGGAACGCCGTCCTGAATTGCTCCAGTCAGGTTTTCTTGCAGAAAAAAGAGAATGTCCATGATTTCAAAATGGTTTTTACAGAAATGGGTAAACGTTTTCCGTGATGCAGGTGGTTCTGCAAGCACAACGCGAAAGTTGTGAATGAATTGCTTGAGTACTCAGCTAAGACAAAAACTTATTTAGGACGGGCTGTTGATACTATACACGTTATTTGCGGATGTTTTCGGTATCAAATAATGAACTTGCCATGTGAAATATTTGCCAATTGGTTGACATTTGATTTGAAATCGTTATGTTTGGCATCATTAAAATTTGATTAACAACTAGATCAATTTTGAAGTCATCGGTTAGTAGGCTCGGTTAAGGAGAACTGAATCAACCTTTCGATTGACATGAAAAAAACTGTTCAATGGCTGATAGTTGTCTTCACCGCAACTGTGAGTAGTATCTTGACTTATTATTTTACGTACCGCAAATCGGACGCACCTATTGGCGCAGCACAAGCGGATTCGACAATTCATCAATCTTATTGTGGATTTAAGATTTTACGTCAGGATGGATATAAATTCATTCAACCTGTTCAGTTCATTCAACAGGAATGCGAAAGTCCTCAGCTTGCGGGTTTAAAATCAATTATTGCGCAGTCTATTGATTCCTTCTATCGGGTAGGAATTGCTAAAAACATCTCTTATTTTCTTCGGAATTTCGAAGATGGTTCATGGACCAGTGTGAATCCGGAATTCGAATATCATCCTGGATCATTGATGAAAGTTCCAGTCTTGATTACGTATTTGAAGATGAGTGAATCCATTCCTGGTTTATTAGATAAGCGATTGCTTTTTGATGCTCTAAAGAACTCGTTGCTCCGCAGCTGATACAAAGTGAAAGAATAGAATACGGGAAGAGCTACACCATACGTGAGTTGTTGAGGTACATGATTAGTTTCTCTGATAATTCGGCCACCATGCTCTTGCTGAAAAACATCGACAAGGCTTTGTATGTGAGCATGTATCAGGATCTACATATGGAAGTGCCGGATTTAATGGATTTCAATTTTACAATGAACTCTGTTCAATACAGTCTTTTCCTCAGTGCGGTATTTAACGGGTCATATTTGAATGATAAAAATTCAGAATACGCAATGGAATTATTGGCGTCATCGGATTTTAAAAATGGAATAGTGGCTGGGTTGCCAATAGGAACACCGGTAGCTCACAAGTTTGGAGAATGGAGTGATGGCCATACGGCTTCGCAATTTCATGAAGCGGGTGTCATTTATTGTGATGATCACGCATTTATGCTCATCATTATGACAGACGGTGCCGATAACAAAGTCTTGCCTCCAGTGATTACAGATCTCACCAAAAAGACGATGGATTTTCTGAAAAATTCTGTGTTGTCAAAAACAAACACAGATGAAAATGCAAAATGGACTGCTGGAATTTGAACTTATCAATGAGTCAAAGCGATTTGAATGATGTAAACAATCGCTCCACTGAAATATCCGATGAGTGCCCAAGGTGATATTTTTTTAAGGTACCACATAAAACTTATTTTTTCGAGTCCCATCACTGCAACACCTGCAGCACTTCCGATGATGAGTATGCTGCCTCCTGTTCCTGCGGTATATGCGAGAAAATGCCAGAACACGCTATCCTGTACAAAAAGATCTGACCAGGCATCACCGGTAACTGCTGGGCTTAACTCATACATATTCATGCTCGCTGCAACTAGAGGAACGTTATCTATAATTGCCGATAGCAAGCCAATACTGATGTTGATGAGGTAAGCATTTCCGAGTTCAGCTTTGAGCCATCCGGAAAGAGAAACCAAATGTCCTACTTCACCCAACGCGCTAACGGCAAGCAGAATACCGAGGAAAAATAAAATGGAAGGCATGTCGATTTTCCTCAACGCCTGAAGCGCACTAAATCTTGATTTTTCTTCCATGATTTTTTTACCATGGATGATCTCTGTTGCCAACCAGATTATACCTAGTGAAAACATCATTCCCATGAATGGTGGTAGATGCGTTACACTTTTGAAAATCGGCACAAACAATAACCCGCCAATACCGAGCGCAAAAACAAATGTTCTTTCAAAAGCTAAAATTGTATGACCCGATTTTTCAGCAACCTGTGGTCTTTCTATGTTCCCTTTGAGCACAAATGACAGGATAGAAAGCGGCACAAGCAGGCTCATCAAACTGCAGAGGAATGTTTCTTTCATTACTGGCAAGGCACTGATGTTTTTTCCAATCCAGAGCATGGTTGTTGTGACGTCACCAATAGGAGACCATGCTCCACCTGCATTGGCAGCAATGATGATCATTCCACCAAAAAACCACCTAGTTTTTTGATCAGCAATGAGTTTTCTTGTCAAGCTGATCATGACAATGGAGGTCGTGAGATTATCAAGAGCAGCCGATAAGAAGAAGGAGAGGAAGCTAACAATCCACAATAGTCGCATTTTCTTATTTGACTTAATGCGGTCAGTAATAACCGAGAACCCATCATGTGCATCAACCAATTCCACGACGGTCATAGCGCCCATAAGAAATAATAGAATACCTGCGATTTCTTCAAGATGGTGAAGAAGTCGATGGTCTAAAAATGATAGCAGGTCTACTGAATTTTGGCCAAGCGCAAGATGATCATTTTGATATGCGGCAAATTCATCTGTGAGTGTAGGTTGCACACGCTGACTTCCCAAAAAATATATCGTCCAGCACAATACTCCTGTGATCAATGCTGTGGCCGCTTTGTCTAGTTTCAGCGGATGTTCGGCAACAATGGCTGCGTAGCCCAGTATGAACACAATGAGTATGGCAATTTCCATCAGACAAGTTTTTTGAGTGAAATTTCAAATGCAGAACGAGTGATGCAAGTTTTGTTTTTATTTCTCTCGTGTACAGCTTCGAGGGCGTTGTAGATGGTCCTTGAAGTATCTTCGAAAATTCCGCTATCTGTCATGTCCACATCGCCATTGCTCATCAGATAAGCGAAAACACGGGCCATCCCGCAGTTTGCGATAAAGTCAGGAATAACACTCACATGTTCGTCAGCTTTTTCTGCAATTGGGCCATAAAATATTTGAGCATCTGCGAAGGGCACATTGGCACCACATGAAATCACCTTGATTCCCGCTTCAATCATTCGGGTCATTTGGTCTTCGGTGACAAGTCTCGAAGCCGCACATGGCAAAAAGATATCTGCATTGAGATCCCAAATTTTGGAATTGACTTCGTCATAGGATAATAGGCTCGGAGCAGTGAGCTGCATGTTCTGTTTTTCCAGGAAAAGCTTTTTAACCTCTTCGAGACCCAAACCGTTTTCACTGATCAGTCCACCACTTCTGTCGATGATTCCTACAACTTTGGCGCCGGCTTGTGCACAATAATATGCAGCAGCTGCTGCGACATTTCCCCAACCCTGAACAATCACTTTTTTATCTGCAATACTACCGCCCCAAAGGTTGTAATAATGTCTTACCGATTCAGCAACACCATAACCCGTGATCATATCTGCTACACGGAATTTTTTGTTTAAATCGGGTGAGTATTTTTCATCTTCAAGAACTTTGATAACACCGAGACGAAGGTTACCGATGCGCTTTACTTTTTGCGCTTCGGTAGGGCCAAAGTGGCCATTGAATACACCTTCCTGTGGATGCCAAATGCCGCATTCTTCAGTGATTGGAATAACTTCATGAATTTCATCTACATTCAAATCACCACCAGTACCGTAATAATGTTTGAGTAATGGAGTAACAGCTGCATACCAACGCTCAAGCACTTCATGTTTGCGTTTGTCTCGTGGATCGAAATTGATACCACTTTTAGCGCCACCGATTTGTGGTCCACTCACGGTAAATTTAATTTCCATGGTTTTTGCGAGCGATTCAACTTCTCTTTTATCGAGTCCGGCGCGCATTCTGGTTCCACCCCCTGCGGCACCTCCGCGAAGAGAATTGATCACTACCCATCCTTCCGCATCACTCAGTGGATCTTTCCATTCAAAAACGATTTCAGGTTTTTTGTTTTCGTATTTTTCTAGAAGTTCTTTCATTGCAAAAATTATGTGCGTGCGAAATTACCACTTGTGTGGCAAGCAGGCTAAATCGATAGAGGATTATTCGTTGGGTAAAATGATCACACCACCACAATTGTTGCGTGATGCGCCAGTCACGGATGCGAGACAATTGGGTTCATTGCGCCATCTGAGAACTCCCAAGAATGCAAAGATGAGTGCTTCTTTGAATTGGATGATATTGTCTTCGGGCACCACAATTTTCGAAGCAGCTTGATCCCGAAGAAGTTCAATGAGGAATTTATGATAGGCACCACCACCCGTAACGAGTACTTCTCCCGGACCGAATTGATGTAGTACGGATAAGATCTGGTCTGCGATATGATGTGTAATAGTGGTCAGTACATATTCTTCAGGAATGAATGACGAAATGAGTGGAAGAATTTTTTGCTCAAACAATTCTTTGCCAAGTGACTTAGGAATTGGTTTTTGAAAATAATCAAGTTGATTGAGTGCATCTCGAAGCTCCGGTATAATCTTCCCATTCGCTGCAATATTGCCATCTCGATCAAATGAATGCCCTAACTTTTCTGCTATAAAATTCAAGGCCATATTGCAGTGACATATGTCGAATGCGATAATTTCTTCACTTGAATTTTTCATTGAAATATTGGCAATACCTCCAAGATTAAGACAGTATTTGTAGTTGGAAAATAGTTGAAGATCGCCAATTGGCACGAGTGGCGCTCCTTGTCCACCCAGCGCTACATCAAGTGTGCGAAAGTCTGCAACCACGGGTATTCCAGCAATGGCAGCGATATGTTGCGGAGATGCAATTTGTAGGGTAAATCCTTTTTCAGGTTGATGAAAAACCGTGTGACCATGGGACGCGATAAAATCTATTTCGATCTTTTGCCTGAGTATAAAATCATGTACCCATTCACCATGAAGCATTCCTAAATCGCTGTGAAGACGCATGAGTTTTTCCCCACTGAGGAGATGTGCTTCTGACAATTTTAGTTTTAGCTCATGTCCATAGTCGAAGGTTTTTGCAGCTAAAATTTCATAGTTCCATTTGTTGTTTTTAGTGAAACGGCAAATGGCCACATCAAGACCATCGAGTGAAGTTCCGCTCATCAGACCGGCAACGACATATGATTTTTTTTCCGATGACATTCGGAATTATTTATTTCCCTTACGCAGGATAGGAAGTAAAGCCCGAATCAACACAGTGGTATACACTGCATAAATACCCATGACGGCCAGCGCGAGTGCCTTTTTTCCTGGTAGACCGAGAAAAAAATATACTCCGACAATCATTGCAGTCATGAAAAGTTTGATCAAGACAGATGCGTTAACGGAAGCTACAAATCGATGTGGTGTTTTTACACTCGAATTACCGATCATTTGATAAAGAAAATAGGTCACGATTCCATAGAGGGGAATAAGTCCCCAAACCACAGCGGGCATGGTTTTTTTGGTGACAAAAAGAGCTATGATAGCAATGATGAAAAGCAATACCGTAGCAATTGCGATAGGAATGAGGATAGCGCGAGAGTTCATATTGGCCTGAAGATTATGGCTTCTTTTTGATGAAGTCTTTGATCACATTATACATGGCAATGACAACACCCAGCAGCGAAAATACTAATGTGAAGACAGGGGTTTCATTTTTAAGATATTCATCCAATTTTTTTCCACCCCAAACTCCCACAAAAATGGTTGCTGCCATCTGAGTAGCCATTCCCGAATACCGAAGAATCTGATCAGAACGACGACGAGGCTCCTGCGGTGGAGGCGGCCATTGCTCCTGCGATTGCTGCTGTTGATCCATCATTGATGTCTTTTCTGAGTTCTTTCACTTTTGCGCCCATATTGCAAGCACCAGTGAACGATGAGCCAGGTTCAACAGCTAATTTATCGGTGAAAATATCGCCTTCAACTTTTGCACTTCCTTTCAATGAAAGCAATTGTTGCACATAAACTTTTCCTTTTACCAAACCTTCAATTTCGGCATTCTGGCAATGGATGGTACCTTCAATTTTACCTGCTGGTCCTATCACCAACCTGCCTTTGGTGGTTAAGTTTCCTGTAAAAGTCCCGTCAATTCGGATATTGCTTTCGCACTTGATATCACCTTCAATGCTTGTACCTTCCACAATGCGGTTGATGGCCATATCGGCTACATTTTCATTGTTTCTCGCCATACGCTTTTCGTTGTTAAACATGGGTGGATGTGCTTGCTTGGTTCTCTATCAGGTTATGCAACTTACATCAAATATAAAACAAAGTCAAATAATCATCAGTTTTCGTAGAACTGCGCATAGAAGTCCATGTATTGATCAATGTCTTTGTTCTTGAATAATGTAATGTAATTCTGTTTCGAAATAAGTACAGTGCGATATTGAGCGAGATTGATCTCCGCGAGCTTATCCGTATCGCCTCTGAATGTTTTCATATAGTTTACTCCTTCATCCATCTTTTTGAAAGATTTGATCAGGAGCAAGTGATTGTTTTTATCCAGGAGGTTATTGGTCACCTTCAATTGTGAAGAGGTGAAATAAGCCATATTAAAATCAGCAACAGCGGTTTTAGCTTTATTGATATCAGAACCCTGAACAGGAATGAATACAGCGAAATAATGCTCAGCATTCACGTCATATTTATAGGGACTATCGGTATTCACCATGTCTGGAACATTCATGGTAGCAGTGGTATCGGGTTTTACCTGATTGTCTGTTCCGGTGCTTTCATCAGTGCGAATTTCTGTATTGATGTTTTCGCTTGATTCAGGTTTACCGATGGCATTGATCAATTCCTGAGCGCGCTTTGCTTCATCGGAACCACCACAATTTTTTACGATCTCATTGAGTTCAGCTTGATAGTTTTCTTTTACACCATATGGTGCGTCAGAATACCCGACACATACTGCGCGAAGTAAGCGGTATTTACACAAGAGGTGATTGTCCGCTTCTGTTCTGATAATGCTGTCGCAAAATGTTTTTGCCCCGGGATAATTGCGTGTTGAATAAAGTGAATAAGCAGCCTGATACGCTTCATCCTCTTTCGCATTTTTCATATCCTGAATATCGAGGTATCCGGGATTGTCCACCAACATTGCCCAATCACTTCCGGGGTAAATTCTTTTGATCTCATCTCCCCAATACTTGCTGTTGCAAGTTTCACAGAATGGATTTTTCAAATAGCCTTTGCTGTTCTCTTTACTAAGCCAAGTTCTGAAAAGCTGATAATAAGTAGTTGGGTGGAAAGCACTGGTGTCGATATTGGCAAGAAGTTCTTCCCATGTGCTTAGTGCATTGTCATCGTCATCTAATTTTTCTTTGTAGATCACACCAGCATTATAATATCCTTCAGAGGCATCTGCTTTGATCTGAGCCAATCGTGCAGCATCGTCGCATGGAAGTGCGGCGGAGAGTTCGTCAGCGGTAGGAGCTTTGTATCTGTCTTCTGCTTCAGCAATTGCTGTACTATCATCTGGTGCAATGATCCCTGGCAAATCAGCTTCTTCACCTGGACCAAAAGAAGTAGCTAAAATGGACTGTAGGCGCCAATTGTCTTTCAAAGGTCTTTCGCCCCAATAGTCCATAAAGTTTGCTTTTCCCTTTTCCTTGAGCGGTTCATTGTAAGCCCAGAAGGAACCAGTGATTCTGATTCCTGAGCTGCTTCTTTTGCTGCTTCTGCACGGCGCTCGTCTTCTATTCGTTGTTGTTCTTTTTCTCGCGCCAATTGTTCGGCGAGTTCATTCATTTTTTTCTCTCTTTCTTTTGGCGAAAGCGCGCAAATTTTTGCAATGCTGTCATTTAATTCGATAGCATTAAGACTGGCAACAAGTTCGGTGAGACTTTCTGCACGGGCTTTCACAATCAGATAACGATCATGTGTGGCGTCGATGGTAGTGAGCGTGCTGTCGTAATACAATTGAGCGGGTTGGTATTGACGCTCATCAAAATAAAGGTCAGCCAATCTGAGGAAAGCTTTTGCTTTTTGTTTTTGATTGTCTTTATTGTACATCAAAGACTTTTCGTAAAAGTCGATGGCATCTACTCTGCGTTGTTCTTCCCAAGCGATATCTCCAAGAGCGTAATAAATCAAATCCCGATAATCAAGGTTTTTTTCATCCTTCAGCATTTTGAAAAGTTCCTTTTGAATTTCGTTGGATGAGCCACCAGTTCTGCTGTAGGAGAGGGCTTTATTGATGCGTGCATGAAATTCCAATTCGTAAACTGGTCTTGAGTGGATACAAGTTTCATAGCATGTAAGTGCATCGCTGCTTCTATCGAGTTGTTGATAGATTTGAGCCAGAATAAAATTCGGACGGGCTTTGTCTTTTTTTCTTTTGATCAGTGGAATGGCCTTTTCAAGTTCTTCGGCTGCTTTATCGTATTTTTTCTGATGGAGCAACACATCGGTGAAAACCATATGATATTCCGCTTTCAATGAGGCGTCTACTTTTTCGTCTTCTGCATCAGTTTCAGCTCTTGTGAGTGCCTGAATGGCCTTGCCATATTCTTCCTGTTCAATGTAAGTGCGGGCAAGCCAGGTATTAGAAACGACATTATTGACTGGGTTTTTGAATTTGCGGTTGGCATATTGAAAAACCTCGGCTGCCTTGAAATAATTTCTCTTGTAAAAATATGCTCGTCCGATGACCAGATAATTTTCATCGATCCATTTATTGAATTCCGGGCGTTTCTTCTCTTTGTTGCTGTCGTCTTTGATGGTGTGTTTAGAAATGACCTTTTCACACTTACCAATAGCTTTTTCCATGTCTGGAAAAGTGGCTTTGGAAGTTTCTTCAGTACCATAGATAAAGACCGGAAGAATCTTATCGTAGTCTTCTTTGTGAGCTTTACGCACGGTCTCCGCACCTTTGTTCACAAGTTCATCTGCGTTAAAATAGCCGTTATAATGCGCGGTCATATTGTGATACACCCTGTAGGCAGTCCCGTCTTTTTTGTTGGAACAGGCCATCAGTACGGCGGTTATCACCAGGATGAGCAGTAGTTTTGTTGAGATTCTGAGTTTCACAATCAGTGTATAATTCGGTCTTAGGGTCAACCGGAGTTAAATTTCAGGCGGACACATAACCGAAAAGCGTCAAAAATATTTCATTTTGCCTGCATTAGGTGATTCAATCCCTCAGACGACAAACAAAAGCATGGTAGCCACCCGACAGCCCAGAAGGAAAAAGCTGATGAAGAAGCTGAAAAGCCGCTTCAGGCTTACGGTGTTGAACGAAAATACGTTTGAGGAAAAGCTGTCATATTCCCTAACGCCGCTGAACCTGATCATCATGTTTGGCGGACTCCTCATCGTTTTTGGTGCTTTGATTTATCTGTTGGTGGCTTTTACACCCCTCAAGAATTATGTGATACCGGATATCGCTGATGCCACTTTGCGTGAAGAAGCGCACCATGCCCGGGTTACGGTTGATTCTTTGCTGGAGGTCACCCGGAAAAATGAACGATACATCAATGATCTCCGTGTAATTTTATCCGGAGGAACATTGAGCAATGCCGCGGATACAGCGGCTCCTGAGGTCGTTGGTCAATCAAATCTCAATTATCAGGTAGGTGATGTGGATGACGCTTTGCGGCAGCGATTGTCTGAGGAAGATCGGTATAGTTTGGAGGTTCAAGAAGAAACCAACACCGCACGTCGAAGTTTTTTGTTATATAAACCAGTGAATGGCACTCTTTCCGGGGGATTTGACCCGAAAGAAGGGCATTTTGGGATTGACTTGATTGCACCTAAAGACGATCCTGTCAAAGCAGTTTTAGATGGCACCGTGATAGTTGCCTCATTTACTGCTGATGGCGGTAATGTGATCCAGATACAGCACACCAACAACATCATTTCTGTTTACAAACACAATTCCGCACTGTTGAAGAAAATGGGCGATGTCGTGAAGGCAGGTGAATCCATAGCCTTCATTGGTGATAGCGGAGATCACAGTGAAGGACCGCACCTCCATTTCGAATTATGGGAAAACGGGATGCCTGTTAATCCATTGGATTATATGTCATTTACGCAATAGGGAAACGTCAGTCTTCCACGTAAATTTCGAAATCCGTAAGCTGTACAAATTGTTCAACGCGCTCATTGATTTCATCACGTGTCAATTCAAGCAATCTGTCTGGACCGAATTTTTCGCAGGTAAATGATGCCATTGCTGAACCAATGATCACAGCACGCTTCATGTTTTCAAAAGAAATATTCTGTGATTGTGCAAGGTATCCGATAAAGCCACCTGCGAATGTATCTCCGGCTCCAGTTGGGTCTACGACTTCTTCTAGAGGTAGGGCTGGGGCGAAAAAGACGTTATGAGCATCAAAAAGCAAAGCTCCGTGTTCTCCTTTTTTAATGATCAGGTATTTCGGGCCCATTTTGAGGATTTTGCGAGCCGCTTTAACAAGAGAATATTCATTAGCTAGCTGACGCGCTTCTTCATCATTAATGGTGAGTACGTCAATCTTAGCGATGACTTTCATCAAATCCTCCAAAGCGACATTCATCCAGAAATTCATGGTATCGAGAACCACCAATTTCGGACGAACCGGCAATTGCTCGATGACACGCATCTGCACAGCAGGTGCGAGGTTTCCGAGCATCAAAAAATCGCATTCCGTATAGGATTCCGGTACGATCGGATTGAAATCAGCCAACACATTCAGGTCAGTAACCAAAGTGTCGCGGCTATTCAGGTCATAATGGTATTTTCCTGACCAGAAGAAAGATTTCTCTCCCTTCTTGATTTGGAGTCCTTCCTGATCGATGCCTCGAGAAGTCATTGTATCCAAAAATTCCTGTGGGAAGTCATCACCGACAACAGAAATAAGGCCCGAGCTTTTCACGAAGTGAGAAGCAGAAAGGGTGATATAAGTTGCGGCACCGCCAATAACTTTTTCCCTGCGTGCAAAGGGGGTTTCGATGGAATCGAAGGCAACAGTGCCGACTGCGATAAGATTCATGGGAGAAAAAAAATTTTTGCAAAGATATTGTCTGAAAGCGATGAGATCGTAATATTGCACCCCCTTTTGAAAAAAGGCCCTTTGATGTATCGGTGTTCTATCCCAAAAACAACGGGATGCTGAAGTTGAGATATTTGACTGAGGTTACCAAGTAAACTCACTCAAATTCCTCAGTAGCTCAGCTGGTTAGAGCACATGACTGTTAATCATGGGGTCCCTGGTTCGAGCCCAGGCTGGGGCCAGTAATGGCGAGGGTTGCGGGAAACTGCAACCCTTTTTTATTTTTGTTTACACGCCATTAGCACGCGCAGCTCCCACAAAAGATTCCATGTTTGACTGCGCATCTCTTCATTATTGATTTTTATATCTATTGGGGATTTCATGATGTCTTGCGATGTTTGGATGAAGATGTAAAAGCTCCATTCTAACACTCAATATGCGGACGCCTCCGGAGGTACATCAAACAAAAATCCCGACCACCTGAGGCAGTCGGGACCATTTTTTAAACTTTTCAACCTATTTTAGGATGACTCATTTTGATTATTGAACAACAAATCGTGCTGAGATTTTATGGTCGTTGTCCGTAAGATTCATCAAGTATACCCCGGGCGCTGCGTCCGCAAGCGAGACGATGTTTTTAGAATTAACCACCTTGCTTTGGTAAACAACGCGGCCGGTGCAATCAACTATTTGCATCTGAGCATTGGTTGAAAAATGGTGTGCAGAAAGATCCAATTGGAAACTGCCGTTATTCGGGTTGGGTTGAAGGATAATTGGTTTCGCTTCGTTCATTTCTTCCAACCCAACGACTACTTCAACATTCACTGTGCAAGTGCACTCCGCAGTTAAGCCATTAGCGTCTGTGACGATCATGGTTACCACATTATCTCCTTCATCAAAGACGTCGAATGTGGAGGGTGATATGCTCGCAGTTGCATCTGCGCAGTTGTCACTACTCCCGTTATTAACCTCATCTACCGTGAGTACTGCTGGATTTCCGGTTGAAACAACAACAGAGAGTGAATTCTGGCATATTGCAATTGGGGGAATATTGTCACCATTAGCGATAGTGAAGGTCCAGGTATCGTTCGAATTGCAAATGTCCACAGCGTATACCACATAATCACCTACGGGAAGGTTTGAAATGCTGTTTTCAGATATCGACCATCCGTTCACCAAAAAATCAATGGCCCCAAGTGCATTCTCAGTTTGCCATGTTGCTGAACCATCGGTGGAGTTCAGGCAACTCGCGTTAACTATTTCTTCATTTACAATGCTCAAAGGAGGTGCTATTGTAGCATTCACAGATACCTTAAACAAACCGTTATATGTGTCATAACCTTCCACGCAAAACCTGTATGTTCCCGCGCACAATTGCGTGTTCAACACCGAAGTACTGTTGGAGCCACCGTCATCATTATAACCAATTTCTGTTGCATTAGAATCGTATATACGGATATACGTATCAAAATCTGTTTCAGGATAATCGGTTCTAATAGTAACATCACTTTTCTCAGCGATGGTGAACGAATACCAGACATCGGGGGATGAATTTCCAAGAGTATTGTTGTATTGGAGTGGCACTCCGCTCTGGGTGCTAACAGGTCTATTTGCATTGATGTCACTTTTCGTAGTACCACTGTTAATCGTTGCGAAGTTGAGACAATCGCCTATGCTTGAACCGGCGGAGTATCTCCATGTAAGAGCCATTGCCTGATCGAACGGTCCTCCAAGGTAGTCATAAAGCCAGATACTACCGTCAATTCCCAGGTAAGGTATCCATTGCGCCGGTCTGAAGTCGGCAGATGGATAGACTATCGGCATAGTTGTTTGCCCATCCCGAAGGTAGCCATTGGCCTCGCCATTTTGATCATCATCTTCGTGCGGATAGCAACCATCAGTTTCGGGAATGTCGGATTCATAAAATTTCATATCCGTCAAAAAGGTGGTACCAAATGACCGGTTCTGTGCTGACCAATACATCCAGTCGGCATATAGATCCCAAGCTGGCGGAGTGGTTTGCCACGAACCGCACAATTCATTCATCCAGTACTGCGTTCCATCGGGATCATCGATAAAAATCCTGGTCTTCATGACCGGTTCCGCTACGCTCTCACCATCAGGCTCTCCTCCACCATAATAACCCGACCAGATTTTAAATTCAAAGTTTATGTCGTTATTGAGGACATCCGTCCATTGCGAAAAACCGCGGGTGTGAAAAGCCATCACCATAAGCATCGCCATCCAGAAGTAGTTTTTTTTCATCGTGTTTTTTTATTGATTTTGTACTAAAGATTTGATGGGACAAACATGCCGGTTACTGCTTACCCCGGCAATCGTTGGATGCAATGAGATGGATCGTTGACCACTACCCGGGCATCATTGACTTCAATGATGTTGAAGTATTTTCACACCGATTGAAAACATCATTGTCCATAGTACGCCAATGGATAACTGCCACTGTTTTGGTGACAGCACTTGTCGCCGGCTCCATCACAATTCGCGCACAACAATCCATTCATTTCACGATGTATGATGTAGACGACGGGCTGGCCAACATGACGTGCAAAGTGTTGGGGCAGGACAGTTCGGGATTTTTGTGGATTGGTATGCAGCCGCTCATGCGATTCGATGGTTATAATTTTAAAACATTTCCGTCTGACCCGGGCGACCCGGATAATAATCTGGTTTCTGGAAACCATATGGCAGATGATGGCAAAGGCCATCTCCTGTTTACAAATCCTTCGGATGTTTGCTGGTACAATAAGGCATCCGGATTTATAGAACCTATTCGGGATAAAGGGCAGCCCATTCAATCCAACATGCTGGAGCTTGGGGAAAATTCTGAATTCTGGTGTTCTGACAAGGACCAATTCGTCAGGATAAGAATGCCTGAACAAACCATCGAACGCTTCGCGATTCCCTCCGAATTTGTTCACCGGGATAATTCTACCACTTGTTTCCAATCCGGCAAGCTCTGGTTTTCAACCAAAAATGGATGTGTCCTTTTTGATCCCGTTCATTCCGAATTTAAAGAAGTCCTCCATGAAACACGTGATGAAAAATTCACCAATGACCAGAGATTTCTTAAAGTGAATGATGGCCTGTTCTTTCTTTTTAGCAATCAGCTATTTTCCTTAACGGAACATGACGCGAAAGCAAGTATTGCAGTTCACACTGAAAAGATTGGATTGGAAAATTTGCAGGAATTTAATACGATCATCTGTTCCCGCAATGGCCGCTATGCGTGGGTGCATGGAACAAATAAGAATTTATACAGGATCGAAATCAGGACAGGGAATATTCATGAATATTCATACGCCGGTCTGATATCATCGTCCATTCCCAGCCCTGCAAAGGTTCACCTCTTTGAATTGTTCAATGGTGATATATGCATCAGTGCCTGGGATATTGGCACGTTTATTTTTAGCCATGGTCCGGAAACTTTCCAATTATTAACTACAGGTGACAGCTATTTATGCGCATTGCCTTTTGATCCTTCAATGGGCTTTTCGTTTCAAAGCAGCGACCAGGTGTTGTGGCTTGCTGGTTCACGTGTGGGTTTGGTAAAGGTTGAGTTTTCGCAGCCCATGATGTCCACTTATCGCCAGACGAGTTTCATCAATTCCATCGTCACTCAACCAAACGTGCGCACCATTGAAGAATTGGACGAACATTCATTGTTCTATTCGACGTTTGAGGAAGTAAGTCGTTTCGATAGAAATACACATGCGTTTTCACCCATTCCAAGACCTGAAAATGGATCTCCTTTTATGATTCCCGGTGGTATACGATACATGATAAAGGATAAGCATGACAATCTTTACCTGCACGGTTGGGATAACGATATACTTTATCTCGACTACAAAAACAAACGAACGATTCATATTGCAGCACTCAAATATGATGTTCCGCTTCCAGCACCATCCAATGGGCTTTTTCTTGACTCACGGGAGAATCTTTGGTTTGGCGGAGGAAAAGGAATGACAGTGATCAACACTGCGAATTTTACAGATCCCAAATTTGCCACATCCGATTTTGTTTATGTGAAAGGCCCACACCCGACTGACCTGTCGTTTGCCGCAGTATCTTCAGGAATTTCGGAAAGTGCTGATGGAAAAATCTGGATTGGCAGAATGGATGGTTTGTATATCTATGATTATGCAACAGACACATATACCAAGCAACAAATTGACGAAAGAAAACCGAACCTCGCCGTGATTACCATCCTGCGAGCTTCAGATAACCGGATGTGGATAGGTACGAGTGGTGGTGGTCTTAAGGTTTGGGATAAGAGTAAGAATAATTACACTACCTATTCCATCAAAGAGGGATTGCCGGACAATGTTATTTATTCACTCGAAGAGGATCACAAAGGCAATCTTTGGATGGGGACGAATAAAGGGATTTGCAACTTCAATACGAAAAATCTGACTTGCAAAACCTATACAGAAAAAGACGGCATTCAGAATTACGAATATAATGGAAACTCTTCCGGAAAGACCTGGGATGGATGGATCGCACTCGGAGGAATCGATGGCTTCAACTTTTTTCATCCGGACTCCATGAATCGTTCTGCCACAATTCCGCGTATTGTATTCACCGAGTTTAGTGTACAAGGTGAATCACGTCCGTATGCGGATTCGGAAATCCGTCTTGATCACAACGAAAATAATTTCTCCTTTGAATTTGCCGCACTCGATTTTTTCGCAACGAAGAAAACCAATACGCCTACAAAATGGATGGTATTGACAAGGATTGGGTCATGTGTGGCAACAGGCGTTTTGTAAATTATCCCGACCTGAAACCGGGCACCTATACATTGCATGTAAAGGCTTGCAACAGCTATGGTGTGTGGAACGAAACCGGAATTTCGAAAACCATTTTCATTGCAGCTCCGTGGTGGGGAACGTGGTGGTTCAGCACTTTGGCGGTGCTGTTTTTTCTTTCAGCTGTTTATCTATTGTACCGATATCGACTGGCTCAGCAAACCAAATTACTCACTGTGCGAAACAATATTGCGAGCGACTTGCATGATGAGATCGGAAGTACACTCAGTAGTATTTCGCTTTCAAGTACTGTGATTCAAAGGAAAATGCAAGATGCCAATCCTGAAGTGAAAACCCTGCTTCAGCAAATCGGCAACAATACCGACAACATGATGGAAGCCATGAGTGATATTGTGTGGACCATTAACGCTAAAAACGACCACTTCGAAAACATAGTCAATCGCATGAGGGCGTTTGCAATTGAGATCATGGAACCGCTCGATTGTACCGTGCATTTTAATGTGAATGAAAACTTGCTCAATTTAAAACTTGACATGAAGCAAAGGAAGAATCTCTACCTCATCTTTAAAGAAGCGGTGAACAATGCAGCTAAGTATTCAGGTTGTAAAAACTTTTGGGTAAATTTTTCAAGACGAATTGATGGGGCAGTCATGCTTCAATTGAGAGATGACGGAAAAGGATTTTCAGTATCCGATAAGGAAAATGGAAACGCATCCATGGGAGGCAATGGACTATACAACATGCATAATCGTGCCGCTGAAATACACGGCAAACTGACAATCAAATCCGATCCAGACGAAGGCACGACCCTTGAACTTTTCATCAGCGCATAAAAAAATCATTGCAATCAATGAGTGCCGGATGAACAAACTGAAACCACATTTGCACAATGAGTACAATGTCCATAGTAGTTTTCGATGATAACAAACCCCGCAGGGAATTGTTGCAACTGCTGATCAATTCAACAGAAGGGATGGAGTGTAAAGGCGCCTTTGAAGATTGCCGCGATGTGTTGAAGCATCTTGTGGACATCATGCCGGATGTTGTGCTTATGGACATTGATATGCCCCACGTGAATGGTATAGAAGGTCTTAAAATCATTCGCAAACAATTCCCTCAGATGAGGGTCCTTATGCAAACGGTTTTTGAGGATGAAGAGAAAATTTTTGATGCGATTTGTGCCGGTGCTGATGGATACGTACTGAAAAAAACCGCGCCTGATAAACTCCTTGATGCCATTCGTGATGTTCATGCCGGTGGTGCACCCATGACACCTATTGTAGCCAAACAAGTGCTGCAACTCCTCAACAATAAGCACCACAAAACACTCAAAAATAGTTTTGACCTTACGTCACGCGAGCAGGAAATTTTGAAACTCCTAGTTCAGGGGCTTAGCTATAAAATGATTGCTGCACAATGCAACATCTCATACCCGACCGTGAATTCGCACATCTCTCACATATACGAAAAGTTACACGTATCCAGCGCTGTTGAGGCGGTTACCAAGGCGATGAATGAAGGCTTCGTGTGAGTTCCTGGTGTTATCCCTGTTAATCATGGGGTCCCTGGTTCGAGCCCAAGCTGGGGAGCTTCGATGGAAAAGCCACTTTTAGGCGTGGCTTTTTTCATTTTATTAATCCCCAACAATCATGAGTGTTTTAAACTATTAACCCATTCTATACCAGGTTTTTCAAAACGCTCATTTTCGAGGTTTAATTTCATAAGTAAGGTGACGCCTGAAATTGAACCTTGCCTCGATTAAAAGACTTTTCTGGCCATCATCGAGAATTCCTCACTTCGCGATTGCAACAATATGGGGCTTAATTATGTTGTATGATTTTCAATCACGACATAATTCTTCGTGACGGTGTGTGTCATAACCTCCTTAGTGTCTAAAATGCTTGGGTTACGCCAAAACAATGCAAACAATACAAGTAGCAATGCATCAAAAGCCTTTCAATGATATGGCAGGTAATCAGGAAGAGGAATTAGATAAACAACCTTCACAGATGGTTTTCTATGACCATCAATCACTCGTTGCTCAATTGTGAAAATATCCTATCGAAAAATCGAGGCGATCAAAGGTGTTTGATTGAATGGTTATAGCAACCCCAAATAGACATTCTTGGGGTTCAATTCACAATTTCTCCAAAAGCACCGATAAAAAACATAAGATCCGCAATGGTTACCATACCGTCGCCGGTGTTGTCGGCTGTGCATGCACTTACACACCCATAATCACTCATCAGGACAAATAAGTCATCTACATTGATGATGCCATCGCCGTTGAAATCGGTAGCCTCGTAGCCTGCCGCAGGTACACTACTGCTAAAACTTCCTTCTTCGAGAATGATATAGCTGTTGAGGGCAGAATCAGAGCCGTCGGCAATTGCCAGTCGGATGTGATAAGTCTCTCCTGGTACTAGATCTCCCAAACTTGCGGTGATGGGCACTGTATAGCCATTCGTTGAAATGTTTTGTAGCAACGAATTTTCAACATAGTATGCAGTATTGAGTAGATCATTCACAGAACTGATTGTAATTGGAAGAGCGGGATCAGAGCCTGGTACAACTGCAATATTTACGCTGCTGTTTGTATAAGGACCCGAGAGACCCGGTCCACTCACGAAGAACGCAAACACATCATTGAATGATGTATTCACATACGTGGGATATTCATCGGAAGCGAAAATGAAGTCAAAAGAAATATTGTCGCTGAGTGGCGTAAAATCAAATTCAAGTGAAGTCCAATCATAAACTTCATTGACATAAAATGATTGGCTAATGAGAGGTGGAACGGAATTGGCCACAGTCAGCAAATCTGGATCACAACATAAACCATTCACATAACTTCCGGCATTGGTTCCAGTTGACAGATCAGAAGCAAGGCCAGTGGCCATGACGATTCCATTAGCAATCCCAGTATTGGTCATTCCATCTGCAGAAATCATCTGTTCAGCCATGCCGTTGAAAGTAATGTTCGATATAGCAACACCTTCACCAAGTAACACCTCGTTCACGGCGGCATCTATTTCCGTCTGATTGGTGATAGGAGAATAATTGAACAATTGTGCATTCATGAATGCCGACAACAAGAAGAAGAAGGCAAAATGTAGATTTTTCATGGTAGTTCTGTGTGTTGTAGAAGGGAGTATTGTGCGAAGATAAGGCAAAAGCGGATGTTTAAAAATGACGTATATGCAGCTTTGCGCATTTTATGTCGTCTGAAGTCATGGGTTCAGTCATTTTTTTGTTACCTCATGATCTGCACATTCCCACTCAATGTCTCCACGCCATTCAATTCAAGAATGAAGTAATACGTTCCGTCACTTATTCCATCCGCACTCCATGAATTCTGATAATGGTCCGTTTCATAAATCACATTGCCCCAACGGTTATAAACGATCAAATGATTATCAGGTACCAATTCGAGATTTTTAAAGTGAAGGAATTGATTGCTGGCATCACCATTTGGCGTGAAAATATTAGGAGCAAATACTTGTGGAGGCAATACTGAGAAGATTTTGCATATGGCATTTTCACAACCAACCTCTGAAGTCACCGTGAGACAAACTGAATATTCACCGGGTAGAGTTGGCGTGAAGATCACGCTGCTGTCACTAAAATTTTCTGATCCGTTAATTTGCCATTCCCATGTTGCGATGTCTGATCCATTGACGAGGCTTTCACCAACAAAATTCACCGGATTGTTCAATGTGCCGGGGTCAGTATGTATGGTAAAATCAACCGAGGGAGCAGGATGAATGTCGATGTCAAAACTCAGGGTGTCTGATTCGCAACCATGCGCGGTTGCCCAACTACTGTATTCGTAAGTGATCACTTCGTTACCCGTATTTTCTTGGACCAGATAAATGTTTCCCGTGTTCACTTCACCATTCAGTGACCATTCTATTTCGGCTTCCTCATCACAACTTTCGAGCGCAAAATCCGCTACCTCATTGCTACAAAGGTCAATTTCAGGAATGGAGATAATGGGTGTTGGTTTCACATTGAGAATATCAGTTACAACTCCTGTTACCACATTGCCACATGCATCAGTAACAGTTGGGGGAGGTACATCAAGTGAAAAGAATCCAGGGCAATACAATGGACAATTTGGAACGTTTAAAGGAAGGTCGATGAGTTTACTACCAAGGTCGCAAGGTGTTGGTGTTTCAGCAATCACTTGTTGCGTCATCCACGGATGATCTATCGTATATGGAGGTACACCGAGTCTTATGCGAATTTTGCCATCAGTAATGCACTCATCAGAACAAATCGGAAATTGATCAACGGTCCAACCCGGCCCCCATGTTTCAACGGTGTATCCTTCAGCATATGCTGTGAATGGCCAGAGAGAAAACGGTGTGTAATAAACAAAGGTTTGATTGCAATCGCCCTGAGGATATGTTCTGCCAAGATGCATGCGGAAATAAAATGAAGTTTCCGAACAAGAGGGTTCAAAGCAGCACATCAGCGGATCTCTGAAATCGAAATTGAGCAAATACGCTGTTCCTGGCAATGTATCAAAGGGAGCTTGTGCGGTGAAGATGTTTGTTGTGTCGCACGTAGTACTGAAAAACATTTGGCCGTCGCCCATGACGGTTCCTACGCCGGATAGTGGATCTGCATAAAAGCTTGTTGTGACATAAAAACCCGTTACAGTAATTTGTCCGGGAACCGTGATAAGCAAACTGTCTACATGGAAGTCGGGATTGTAGCAAGAAGGCATGAAGGCAGTTCCCCATTCGGCGAGAACGCCAGTAATGAGTGGATCAATTACCACGGGAAAATTTCGAGAATCATCCAATAACCATGATGTCTGAATTTGCGATTGCAGTTCGAAACAATCAGACCCATTTTTACGACGCCATGTATAGGTGCCTATTTCGAATTGGTTGAAAGCATCGTAACACAGCAACGCGCCAATTGATCCAATCGGTTGATTGTTTCCATCAACAAGTATTAGTCTTCCTTTCCATCCATGTTCAGTTGAACTACCATGTTCGGGATCTTCAATAATATTTCCACCTGGAGGAAGTTTGATTTCTTCTGTAACAGTGTAAAATTCTTCCATATTTTCTGGCATCTCTAACAAGTGATAATTGGTTTTTACACTGTTTTCGTAAGCCATCATTTCTTTGTCAATATTCAAAGAAGCGTCCGATTGAATCAGGGTATTGTAAGCTTCCAGAACAATATCGCCGGATAGGTGTTGTCCATTGATTTTCGCATGATCACCCATAGAAAACTGCATTGGACTGCCTGCATTCATAGTTATTGTGCCGTTGTCAGAAATGGAAACTTCATGCGGTTGATCTTTGGCTGTCCATTGATGATTGATGTGTTTTAAAGTTGGGCGAATGCGTTTCCAATTTCCTTTTTCGTCTTTGAAGTGAATTGGATTTTTGGAATATTCGACGCGAATTTTTCCATCGGAAAATTTCCATTGGGCTGTAAACTCAGTGCGTGCATCAATTTGTTCAATCCAACCGGACGTGACAAGGGTATCTGGATTGACCGGACGTGGTAGAAAGAATGATCCTTCAAGTGAGGTTTGCGATGACAGTTTTGTTGACATCATCAACAAGACCATCACACCAATGAAACAAGCATATTTCATTCGCATCTTAATTAAGGTTAATCCAAATATAGCAATTAGTTTGGTGAGGATGGATTACGAAATTTTTCCATTCACCTACCATAAGTTGCTTTTCACCGGATTTACGAACCTTCCGTCATCAATTGGAGTGATAAACCGGCTGCGGTAACACTATTTTTGACCGCTATAAAAAGAAAAACCATGAGATCAAATCACGAAATCGACTACCGCATTTTTGGTGAAGAAATGCAATGTGTAGAAATTGAACTGGATCCGCAGGAAACAGTTGTTGCGGAATCTGGCGCCTTCATGTATATGGACAACGGCATCCAGATGGAAACCATCTTTGGAGACGGCAGCAATAGTGGAGGCGGCTTTTTCAATAAATTGGTTGGTGCAGGAAAAAGATTGCTAACCGGTGAAAGTCTGTTTATGACAGCCTTCACACATACCGCTCAGGGAAAGGCCCGTGTGGCATTCGCATCACCATATCCAGGAAAGATTATCCCTCTGGACCTTCAACAGCTTGGCGGAAAAATCATTTGCCAAAAGGATTCTTTTCTATGTGCAGCTAAAGGTATTTCCGTTGGCATTGAATTTCAGAAAAGACTTGGCACCGGGCTCTTCGGTGGTGAAGGTTTTATCATGCAAAAAATAGAAGGTGATGGCCTTGCGTTTTGTCATGCTGGTGGACATATCATTGAACGCACCCTAAATCCCGGTGAGACACTGCGCATCGATACTGGTTGTGTAGTTGCATACACCAAGGAAGTAGATTTTGACATTCAATTTGTTGGTGGTATTAAGAATACGCTTTTCGGTGGCGAGGGATTTTTCTTCGCTTCACTCCGTGGACCTGGTAAAGTATGGTTACAGACATTGCCTATTTCGCGTCTTGCATCACGTATCATCAGTTATGGTGGCGTTCGCAGGAAAGAGGAAGGTAGTATTTTAGGAGGATTGGGTAATTTGCTAGATGGCGATGGTAGGTAAACAAAATCGCGTTATCGTATACCATTGATTCATCAAACAGAAACAATATCATTTATACATCAACTGCACCGCAATGAAAGCGGTGCTGTTGTTTTGTTGGATGTTCGAAGTCCAAAAGAATTTGCTCAAGGTCATATTCCCGGAGCCGTCAATTTTCCTTTGCTCAATGATGAGGAGAGACATGTTGTAGGAATTACATATAAGGAATCCGGTCAGCAAGACGCCGTGAAAAAGGGCTTTGAATTGGTGGGACACAAGTTTGCTGATTTTATTTCCCAAGCTGAGAGTTTATCACACGATCGTAAAATTCATCTCTATTGCTGGCGGGGTGGATTGAGAAGTAACATCATGGCTTGGATTCTTGGTGTTGCAGGTTTTGAAGTGACCCTTTTGAAAGGTGGTTATAAATCTTATCGCGGATTGTGTTATGACTTATTCGAAAAACGCGGGAAGTTCGTTGTCCTAACCGGAATGACAGGCACTGGTAAAACGGATTGGCTCAATCTGCTTGCCGATGAAAAAGAACAGGTGATTGATTTGGAAAAAATCGCACACCATAAGGGATCTGCTTTTGGTGGATTGGGTCAGCCGGAGCAACACAATCAAGAGCAATTCGAAAATTTGCTGGGGATGTCGTTGTTTCATAAAGCAGACAATTCAATTTGGTTGGAAGATGAAAGTCGTTTTATCGGAAGATTGCGAATCCCTGATGTGTTTTTTCTCCGAATGATGAATGCGCCTCATGTAGAATTGCGATTGTCGGAGGAGCAAAGAATAAATAGAATCATACGTGAGTACGGCATATTTCCTCCAGAAGCTCTTGCCGAAAAAACCAAAGCAGTGATCAAACGAATGGGTGGTGATCAGGTCAAAATTAGTTTGGAAGCATTGGATAACGGTGATCTGGCCGGATGGATCAGACCATTGTTGATGTATTATGATAAATCATATCAACATGGAAAAACGCGATTTGCAGTGAATACCGTTCTGAGTATTGATCTCGAAATCGAAAAGCATGAAGAGGTCATTCGTTTATTAAAGACAGTATCCGCACCTAATCAAACATCAACAAATGTCATCGATTAAACTCACAGAATACAGCAAAGGTGCTGGATGTGGATGCAAAATTGCACCATCCGTACTTCAGCAAATACTGAAGACAGATCATCAATTACCTGCAGACATGAGACTCCTCGTTGGAAATGAAAGCAATGATGATGCTGCTGTTTTTGATTTGGGTAAAGACAGTTGTTTAATCAGTACAACGGATTTTTTTATGCCTGTTGTCGACGATGCATATCAGTTTGGAAAAATTGCGGCAGTAAATGCTTTGAGTGATGTATATGCAATGGGAGGTAAGCCAATCACTGCATTGGCGATTTTGGGTTGGCCAATCGACAAGATTTCGCCTGATGTTGCACAGCAGGTGCTCGAAGGAGCACGTTTCATGTGTCAGATGGCAGGTATAACATTGGCAGGAGGACACAGTATTGAAAGTCAGGAACCGATATTCGGTTTGGCCGTCAACGGGCTTGTATCGAAACAAAACATCAAACGCAACAACACTGCGCAAGAAGGCGATTTGATTTTTCTCACAAAACCTTTGGGCAATGGCATTATCACTACTGCGGCAAAGCGAGGTTTAGTTGACGCACAAGCCTTCGATACATGTGTTTCTTATATGAGCACACTCAATCGTATCGGAGAAGATTTGGGTCAACTGAAAGGTGTTCATGCCATGACCGACGTTACTGGTTTTGGACTGGCAGGGCATCTCGTGGAAATGTGTGAGGGTTCCGGCCTCTCGGCCGAAATACAATTTTCAGATGTTCCAGTTTATCCATTTCTTGGAACATATCTGGATCAATTCATCTATTCCGATATGACGACAAAAAATTACAGTTACTATGCTTCCAAAATGAATACGTTGGATGCAAAACAACTGTTCACATTGTGTGATCCACAAACCAGTGGAGGATTGTTGGTGGCTGTTGCAGAGGATAGTGTAGCAACATATCAATCGTTATGTCAAGAGCACGGAATCCCGTCGTTTGCAATAAAACCATTAGGTCGTTTTGCATCAGAAATGGAAAAACGAATTTTGGTAAACGCGTGAAGACTTGTTCTTTTTGAGAATATTTAATACCTAAAGTTTTCCAAAAAGCAATTCTTGTTTTGTCTAGCTGATGAGTTTGTGGACCCTCCTAGGCTCGAACCAGGGACCCTCCCGATCAATGGATCGGGATGCTCTAACTGAAACTGCAAGGAAAAAAAAAAGCCACACATTTTACAGTGTAGCTGATGAGTTTGTGCACCCACCTGGGCTCGAACCAGGGACCCTCTGATTATGAGTCAGATGCTCTAACCGGCTGAGCTATAGGTGCATTCCGGTAATTACGGGGCGCAAATGTAATACGTCCTGAAGAAGATCAAAATTTTGTGGCTACATTGCGGGATATGAAAAAGCTATATTTTATCCTATTTATCATTTTATGCCAATTCTCAATTTTGGGGCAGCCAGATAAATATGCCACGGCATTGATGAATGCCCCGTACATCGCATTTGAAGAAAAACAAATTAGTTTTCAAGATAAATCACAACCGTCTCTTTCCATATTGATCACGAGTGATGAGGATGTTTATTCCAAAGATTTCCGTAATTGGATGAAAGGAACCATGATGGCCGAAGGAAAAAAGAACTCCGGTTTCTATTCCGTGATAGGTGGTGTGATTCCGGTATGGAGTACAGACAGTATCAACTACCATTTCAAAATCACACCGGATGGAGACGCGTGCAGACTTTATCTGTTGGGTGAAAGCAAGGGTAAGTTTATTTCTGATGCCACACATCACGAAGTGATAGAAAAAATGAAGTCATCCATCACCACTCAGGTGAAGGACTTTTACATCCGATACTATGATGAAAAGATCAATGATCAGCAAAAGTTTTATGATGCACAGAATTCTGATTTAGAAAAACTGCAACGCAAAAAAGAGAAGTTGGCAGGTCATTTAGCAGACAATCAAAACAACGTCACTAAGACCACCAAAAGCATGGAAAAAACCAGTTTGAAGGTTTCAGAAAGTGAAAGCAAAATCAAATCGTTGAATGCTCAATTGCAACAAGATCAGAAAACTTCTGATCAGGCACAAAAAGAAGCAGAGGCGCAATTGAAGTTGGTGAAAGAAAAAGAAGTTGAATACAATCGCCTGAATGCAGCGGGTGCTTTAAATTCCAAAGAAGGCGAACGTGTTATCAAAGACCTTGAAAAACTCAGGTCAAAAATGGACAAGCTGCAAGAGAATGTGACCAAAACCACGGAGACCGTTACGAAATCTGAAAACAATGTTCTTAAAGAAGAACAAAACAAAACCAAAGTGGAGGCAAAACTTTCTGATCTGAAAAATGATCGTGATAAATACGAACATGAAATTCGAAACATCAAAGGAGATCAGGACACCAACGAAAGTGAGATCAAAGACGAGCAGTTGCAAGTTGCTGCAGCCTTGGCTGATTTGGATAAACTGAAACTGGCCAAAGACCAATTTCAGAAAAACAATCAATGAGCCTCTAACCAATTATTGCCCGTGTTCATATCCACCACAAGTGGAACACGCATTTTTTCGGCGCCGCTCATTTTTTCAGATACGATTGCTCTTACAATATCGACTTCAGAATGGTGCACATCAAACACCAATTCATCATGCACTTGCATCATCATTTTTGATTGCAGTTTTTGATGAGTCATCTCCTTGTGAATATCGATCATGGCGACTTTAATGATGTCTGCCGCTGAGCCCTGAATCGGTGCATTGATGGCGTTTCGTTCTGCAAATCCTCGCACAACAGCGTTAGCAGAATTGATATCGGCAAGATATCTTCTTCTTCCGCGGATGGTTTCAATGTATCCGTTCTTCCTTGCGTTTTCGATCGTGAGTTGCTGGTATGTTTTCAATCCGGAAAATTGTCTAAAGTATGAGTCGATAATTTCTTTGGCTTCACCGCGGGAAATTCCGAGGTTTTGAGCAAGTCCAAAAGCTCCTTGACCATAGATGATTCCAAAATTGACCGCCTTGGCTTTTGAACGCATATCCTTGGTGACTTCTGCTATCGGCACACCAAAAACTTTGGCTGCAGTTGCTTTGTGAATGTCTTCTCCATGCATGAACGCTTCACACATATTTTCATCATTGCTCAACGCTGCGATGATCCGCAATTCAACTTGAGAATAGTCTGAGGAAAGAATGGTAAACTCTTCACTTCTTGGAATAAAAGCTTTGCGAATTTCTTTACCACGAAGTGTTCTGATGGGAATATTCTGAAGATTGGGATTATTGGAAGAAAGTCGTCCTGTTGCCGCTACAGTTTGCATGTAATTGGTATGCACACGACCCGTGATCGGATTGATCATTGAGGGCAATGCATCCACATAGGTCGACTTGAGTTTTCTGATTTCCCGATAGTCAAGAATTTTAGCAATGATGGGTGCATCATGTTCGAATGTGGACAAAGTCGCTTCATCGGTGCTGTATTGACCGGTCTTTGTCTTTTAATTTGATCGGTGATCTTCATTTTTTCGAAAAGAATCACACCTAGTTGTTTCGGAGAATCGACATTGAATTTTTCACCGGCCATTTCACAAATGGTTGCTTCAAGTGTCTCGATGTCTTTCTGTAATTCACTGCTGTATTCGCGCAAAAAAGGTTCGTCAATGCGAACACCTTCCCATTCCATATCGGCAAGCACTGGAATGAGTGGCACTTCAATCTGATCAAAAACTTCTCGAACACGATCTGTGAGCTGAGGATCGAAAATGTTTTTGAGTTGCAACGTGATATCCGCATCCTCCGCTGCTTAGTCGCTGATTTCCTCAGGATTCAAATCGGCCATACTTCCTTGTGTTTTGCCCTTTTTTCCGATGAGTGTATCAATTGAAATCGGCGAATACTTCAAATAAACTTCACTCAAAAAATCCATACCATGTTTCCCATCCGGATTGATGAGATAGTGGGCCACCATGGTATCAAATACCCGATTTTGAACTTCGATGCCGTACTTTCTCAGCATCTTGAAATCGTATTTATAATTCTGTGCGATGAGTTCCTTTTGTGGATCAGTAAAGAGGGGTTCAAATTTTTTGACCAGCAACATCGCTGCATCTTTTTCTTTAGGAACAGCCACATACCAAGCTTCGCCGGCTTGTATCGAAAATGACATACCCACAAGATCGGCATTGATGGGTTCTATATCGCTTGTCTCCGTATCAAAACAAAAGACGCTTGATGTCATGAGTTTTTTAATCAGTACATCTATTTCTTCATCTGATTTGACCAAATGATATTGATGAGGAACATCTTGAATTGTTTTTAATTGACTTGCCGGATTGGCTTCTTTTTCTGCTGCTGACTCCACCTCATCCGGAGCGAATAATTCGCCTTGTTTACCTTCGAAAGGCGCAGGACTATCACCAATCACACGTTTTAGGATGGTGCGAAATTCCAATTCTTCAAAAACCTCGCGAATCAATTCTTTGTTGACACTTTGTACCTTGAGTTTTTCTTCTTCGAAAGGGACAGGAGCATCCACAACGATGGTTGCAAGTCTTTTTGAGAGTAATGCAATTTCTTTATTGTTTTCTACATTCTCTTTTTGTTTCCCTTTCAGTTTGTCTGTGTTCGCAAGCAAGCCTTCCACAGACCCAAATTCTTGAGCGAGTTTGGTAGCAGTTTTTTCACCGATGCCAGGAATTCCTGGGATGTTGTCTACGGCATCTCCCATCATTCCCAGGATATCGATTACTTGTTCTACTCTTTCGATGCCGAATTTTTCACACACTTCGGGAACACCCAAAATATCAGCTTCATTGCCGCCACGACCAGGTCTATAAATGAAAATATTGTCACTTACAAGTTGCCCATAGTCTTTATCACTCGTCATCATATAAGTGAGGAAGCCGTGCTCTTCTGCACGTTTGGCAAGTGTTCCAATCACATCATCCGCCTCGAATTTGCTGATCTGATAAACAGGAATATTCATCGCTTCAATGATTCGGACGATGTAAGGAAAAGCAAGCTTGATGTCCTCAGGAGTTTCTTCGCGATTTGCTTTGTATTCAGGAAACTCATCCACCCGGAAAGTATCTTCATGTGGATCAAAAACCACGGCCATGTGTGATGGTTTTTCATTTTTCAAAATATCCAATAACACATTGGTGAATCCAAACATGGCTGAAGTATTGAGCCCTTTTGAATTGATCCTCGGGTTTTTGATAAAGGCGTAATAAGCACGGAATATGAGTGCGTATGCATCGAGGAGAAATAGTTTTTTGTCAGATTCTTTTGAGATCATGCATTGAAAAATTGGGTCAGCGAAGTAAGTGAATGAATCCGGTATTACCGGCTTTCATTTTCGACGAGTTGTTAAACCTGAACATTCAGTCGATTTCGTCAATGAGATTCAAAGGTGTTTTGGATTGGAATAGAAATTCGACGGCACGATTCGAGTTAATGTCTTCAGACATGTAAAAAATGCAGGAGATTGAATAGGTATTGTCGGATAGATTGGAATGGAGAATGGTAAATTCGAAAAAGCAATTTATTCCTTTATGAAAAAAAACCTTTACTTACTATTTGCGCTTGTACTTATTCGCCCATTATCTGGGATCTCACAACAATCAGCTGTCGTATCTAATGGTACGATTGCAGCCAGAGTCACATCAACAGGTCAACTCTTTCAGCCTGAAACAAATGGAGATTTGCCAGGGTTGGAATTTCCATCTGGAAGTAATCTGGCCACCATTTATTCGTCCAATCTTTGGATTGGCGGAATGGATGATCAAATGTCTTTGTCCATGGCTGCAGAAACTTACGTAAGCAGTCAAGATTGGTATCCCGGTCCTCTAATGGTGGGAAGTGCAGAAACGAGTCAGGCTGTGATGGACATGTATGATCGTGTATGGTCCGCCAACTCAGAAGATGTGAATCTTCATCGAATTTATTTTGAAGCAATTTCCAATGGTGATCCTGATCCTTTTGGTGGAAGTTATCAGATACCACAATGGATGCTCGAGTGGCCTGCACATGGCGATACCAAGGCGGGATTTGATTTCAATCTTGCTCCATTTTTCGACTATAACTCCAATGGGTATTATGATCCGGATGGCGGCGATTACCCCATGTTTTGTGGAGATTACTGCGTCTTTTTCATCTTTAACGACAATGGTGGTCCTCATATCCAAACTCAAGTACCCGCTTTAGGCCTTGAAGTACATGGCATGCTCTACGCTTTCGATTCGCCTTCCTCGGTTGATGTTGGTCACACACTTTTTCTCCAATACAAATTGATAAACCGAGGTTCTCAAACATTTACTCAAACACGCCTGGGCGTTTGGAGCGACTTTGACATGGGAAATGGTCAGGATGATTATTGTGGAACCAATGTCAAGCGAAGTTCAGTGTTTGCATTTAATGGTGACAACTTGGATGAAGCTGGACCTGGTACAGATGGATATGGCAATGATCTTCCCATTCAATCGATGATGATTTTGGCTGGCGCAACAATGGATGCAGATGGGTTGGACAATCCTTTGCCCGATGCACTTTATTCTACAGAAACCAATTCATATGGGAATTATGGTTTCGGGTTCAATGACAATGTGATTGACAATGAAAGGTTGGGGTTATCCGGTTCTATTTATTACAATAACAATACGAACCCTATAAACGGCGAACCGGCAATGGCGGCTGATTTCATGAATTACTTACGTCAGCAGTGGCTCAATGGCTCCTCTTTGGAGTATGGATTGAATGGCGTGAACACTTCGGCAGGAACAGTATCGAAATATGTTTATCCGGGTTCAACCGATCCGCTTTTCGAAGGAACTTCAGGTATCATTGCCTCAGGTTGGGAAGAAAGTTCAGCCGGAAACTTGCCGGGTGACCGCAGGATGATTGCAGCATGTGGTCCATTTACTTTTACACCAGGAGCCATTCACGAACTGAATATTGCTTTCATCGTTTCGCAACAAAGTGAAACAACCGCAGATCAACATTTTAATTTCCATGATTTACGTGAAAAAAGCATACGTCTATTTTTTCAAGAAGAACTACAAGATTGTAATACAGAACTTGAAACGGTGGGAGTGAATCCAATAGAGTTTGTCCAGGACTTGGTTCTATATCCTAATCCGGCGAATGACCTTCTCTACATCGAACAGAAAGAAGTCAGATCTGGCCGAACTTTTCAGATTTACTCGGTGGATGGCAGACTGGTTTACTCCGGATTGGCACAATCACTTAAACAAACGGTGAATGTCAGCATGTTGGGACCAGGCCATTACGTATTTAAAATTTTGGATGAGTCATCAGTTTCAATCGCCAGATTTACAGTGAAATAAAGGATTTGAAGAGGGTTTTGATATTCTATGTGCGCTCAGGATTCCCCTGAGTGCACTTTTTTTTCAATCTGGACATACAGATTTTCAGTGATTTGTTGTTTCTTTGTTCACCCCTCAGCCTAATGTAATTACTTAATCAAACGATCCATGATGAGACGCTACGCGTTATCTGCGGCATTTATCCTCGCCGCTTTTTTAAATTCCTTTTCACAAGTAAATGATCAATGCTCCGGCGCTTTGCCTATTACGGTGAATGGCGGATACATTTCTGTGAGCAATTCGACAACCACCAACAATGGGCCTAACCCAAGCTGCGGTGGTAGTACGTTGATCCGGGATGTGTGGTATTATTTCGTTTATACCGGTGGTTCAGTTGTTGTTGAAACGCAACTCGGTACAAACACGGATACTCGTCTAGCCATCTATTCATCATGCGGTGGCACGCAGTTGGCTTGTAACGACGATTACGGCGGAACTTATCGTTCTTATATCGCATTCACATGTGGACAGCTCACCATAGGAAATACTTATTATATCCAAGCAGGAGGTTATAATGCTACTGTTGGTGCTTTCACCATGCAGGTTACTGCATCCGGTCTTTTGGGATGCACTGATCCGGCGGCAACAAATTATTCGCCATGCGCTTCAACCAATGATGGTAGCTGCGTATATCCGGTGCTTACGTCACAATTCAGTTATGCTCCAACAGGAACAAACTGTCTCAATATCCAATACACCAGCACGAGCTCAGGTAATATTACTGCTTATGACTGGTCTTTCCCTGGTGGAAGTCCTTCTACTTCAACGGCTCAAAATCCGGTGGTGACTTATCCTGCAGCAGGAACTTATTCTGCGACACTCATAGTTTCCGACGCTACACCTGCATCGGATACCGCCAGCAACAATGCTATCAGTGTTGTAACTGGTAATATAGTTACAGTCGACATCACCCCAGATGCAAACCCTACCCAGACTTCATGGGCGGTGTTTGATGATTCAGATAACATCATTGCGCAGGGAACTAGTAATGACGCCACATTCTGTATTCCTAATACATGTCATCGATTCGAAATCTATGACAGCGGTAGCAACGGTCTTACAGGAAGCGGCAACTATAAAGTTTACCTCAATGGTTTAGAAGTGGCTACTGGTGCAGTTTTCACAAGTACAGACATTCGTTTCATCAATTGTCCGGATGGTATCAGCTGTGATCAGACGATCGACGCTGAACTGGGTTTGAACGATGTGCCTTTCGATAATACATGGTTCACTTTTACTCCTGCTGAAAATGGTCAATACCGCATTTCAACTTGCGGACTTGCGACTTGTGATACCCGCATATGGATCTATGAATATTGTATGATGGCCAATTTCGACAACAGTGTTGAAGCCACTTACACCTATAATGATGACCTCTGTGGAATTCAGGCACAAAGTGATGTGTTCATGACTGGAGGAAATACTTACTACGTGAGAATTGGTAGTGCAGGAGCTTGCGCAGGACAGAGTTATCAAGTCTTGTTTGAGTACGTGGGTCCTGTAGTTGGTTGTCAGGATATCAATGCGTGTAACTACAATCCATTGGCGAGTGTTGGTGGGCCTTGTTATTACAATGGCGACCCAAACTGCTCTGGTCTCGGACCCGATCTTGCCGTAAACCTGGATCAACTATACACTTCACTTACTGCTACAACGATCAATGGAACTGACGCCTGCCTGGTAAACGAAGGCTGTTTGCAGGGATTGGGCAATCGCCAGATTCTTCGATTCACAACATACATTGCCAACATTGGAACACAGGATTACTTTATCGGTGTACCTAATGCAGCGAATCCGCAATTCATTTTCGACCCTTGTCACAACCACTATCACTATGCTGGTTATGCGGAGTATTTGATATTTGATCAGGACGGTAATCCTTTGCCTCAAATTGGTTTTAAAAATGGATTTTGTGTACTCGATCTGACATGCCCGAATGGTGGTTCTGCTCAATATTCTTGCGGAAACATGGGTATTTCGCACGGTTGCGCCGATTACTACAGTTCAAGTCTGAGTTGCCAATGGGTTGACGTTACCGACGTTCCAGATGGTACGTATTATCTTGTGGTTAGAACCAATTGGGATCAGAGCCCGGATAAGCTTGGTCACTACGAATTGCGATATGACAACAACTGGGCACAGGTCTGTATCACATTGACCAGAAATACAAGTGGTGTTTTGAGCATCACTAAAAATATTGCAACTTGTCCAGTTATTGAAGACTGTTTGGGCGTTCCTTTCGGAGATACCTATCCAGATTGTGCTGGTAATTGCCCTGGTGTTGTCATCAAAGGTGACTTCAACAACGATGGTTTATTCACACCTTATGATGAACATTTGTACGCTGAAGCTGCAGTTTATGGAGTAACCACTGCAACTCCTTGTAATGACCTCAACAATGACGGTGAAATTACAGTAGCAGACGCTGCTTATGCTGGCGAGTGTATTCACGCGCAGGAAGATCTTGGCGTGAATCCATTGCAATATACTTCTTGCCCTTGGGATGATGAATTCCTCGATATGGGTGAAAATGTGACATTAGGTCTTACGAATCTGAATACCACTGATCACTACTTCGATATTTATGTGGTAAATCCAATCAATGAACTCTATGCTTTTCAAGTTGATTTTTCTGGTGTAGTTGTTTCGGGAATCGAAAATTTATTGCCATCAGCAACCTGGAGCGCTCACCTTCATTATGAAGTTGATGGAAATACCATTGCAGTGATGAGCAATGCACACAGTTGGATTCCGATGTATTCTGTGCCAACGTCAGTCATTCGTGTTCACTATTCATCTATTTCTGGTAATGAAGTTTGTATCAGCAATATTGTTGATGTGATCAATGATTTGCAGCACAATACTTTGTTTACTTATGGAGATTGTGTGAATGTGGCCGCACCTGTCGTGGCTGATTTCACAGCAAACCAAAACAGTGTTTGCGCAGGCCAGTCAGTTACATTTACTGATGCATCTACTGGTGGAGCAACTTCTTGGTCTTGGTCTTTCCCTGGTGGATCACCTTCATCTTCAACAGCTCAGAATCCGACAATTACTTATAATACTGCCGGTACATATTCTGTAACACTTACAGCAACTGGTGTTACGGGTTCTGACACTGAAATCAAAACAAATTACATTGTCGTTGGAGCAACAGTACAGTGGTATCAAGACAATGATGGCGACGGCTATGGTAATACCGCAGTGATGGTTTCATCATGCACGAATCCTGGCGGTTATAGCACGGTTGCTGGTGATTGTAACGATGGTAACCCAAATGTGAATCCAGCTGCTACTGAAACATGCAACGACATTGATGACAATTGTAATGCATCCATTGACGAAGGTTTCGACCTCGATGGCGATGGATATACCACTTGTGATGGTGACTGTAATGACAATAACCAACTCACCTATCCTGGTGCGTTCGAGATATGCAACAATGCCGACGAAGATTGTGACGGACAAATTGATGAGGGATATGATCTTGACAACGACGGTTTCACCGTTTGTGAAGGTGATTGTAATGATGACAATAGCGCTATAAATCCCGGTGTTACTGAATTATGCAACAACGTGGATGACGATTGTGATTCATCTGTGGATGAAGGCTATGATGTAGATAACGACGGATTCACTGTTTGTCAGAACGATTGCAACGACAACAACGACGCTGTTAATCCAAGCGCTACAGAACAATGCAATGGCTTTGATGACAATTGCAACGGATCAATAGATGAAGGATTTGATGTGGATGGTGATGGATTCACAACTTGCAACGGAGATTGCGACGACAACGACGATCAAATTAATCCTGAAGCTTCTGAGCTTTGTGATGGTGTAGACAACGATTGTAACGGCACTGCTGATGATGGATTCGATACGGATAGCGATGGTTATACCGTATGTGAAGGTGACTGTAACGATGGAAACGGAAATATTCACCCAGGTGCAACAGAACTCTGCAACGCATTTGATGACGATTGTGATGGCCTGTTGAATGAAGGTTTTGATGTCGATGGTGACGGATATACTTCTTGTGGTGGTGATTGCAATGACAACAACAATGCTATTCACCCAGGTGCAGCAGAGCTTTGTGATGGAGTAGATCAAGATTGTGATGCTGTTGCTGACGACGGATTTGATATGGATGGCGACGGTTACACGACTTGCAACGGAGATTGCAACGACGATAACGCGGCAATAAATCCTGGAGCTTCTGAAGTATGCGACGGTACTGATAACAACTGCAATGGCACTACGGATGAAGGATTTGACGAAGACCTTGATGGATATTCAATTTGTCAAGGCGATTGCGATGACAACAACGGTTCTGTGAATCCTGATGTGGTTGAAGCCTGCAACGGTGTGGATGACAATTGTGATAGCAATATCGATGAAGGATTTGATTCTGATGAAGATGGATATTCTATTTGTGAAGGCGATTGTGATGATACCGTAGCTTCAATTTATCCGGGAGCTACAGAGGTATGCAATCTTCTTGATGATGATTGTGACGAATTGATCGATGATGGTCTCGATGCTGATAGTGATGGTTATACTGTTTGTCAGGGCGACTGCAACGACAGCAACATCAACATCAATCCAGCCGCCAGCGAAACTTGTAATGGAGTAGATGATGATTGTGATGGTGTTACAGATGAAGTTGAAGATGTAGATGGTGATGGATTTACCACCTGCAATGGAGACTGTAACGACAACAACAATGCGATCAATCCTGGTGCGGTGGAATCATGTAATTTTATTGATGACAACTGCAACGGCTCCATTGATGAAGGATTTGATATTGATGGTGATGGATACACAACTTGTGAAGGCGATTGTGATGATGGTAATGATGCTATTTATCCAGGTGCTTCTGAAGTATGTAACTTTATTGATGATGATTGCAATGAAATCATAGACAATGGTTTTGACACCGATGGTGATGGATATAGTGCTTGTGCAGGCGATTGCAACGACAACAACAATGCAGTGAATCCTGGCGCAACGGAGTCTTGTAATTTTATCGATGATGATTGCGATGGATCTATTGATGAAGGATTTGATAGTGACAACGATGGATTCCTGATTTGCGAAGGCGACTGTGACGACAGCAATCCTGCTGTTTATCCTGGTGCAACTGAAGTTTGTAATTTCATCGACGACAATTGCAATTCCCAAATTGATGAAGGGTTCGATACGGATAATGATGGATATTCACTGTGTGAAGGCGATTGTAATGACAATAATCCACAAGCATATCCAGGTGCAATAGAGGCATGTAATTCAATCGATGACGATTGCGATACCCAAATAGATGAGAATGCTGGACCAATCTACTATCAGGATGCAGATGGTGATGGTTATGGCAATGCGAATGTTTCTCAGCAATCTTGCACTGTTGTACCTGGTTACGTTACAAATCACTTGGATTGCAACGACAGTCATTCTGGCAGGTATCCTGGCGCAGTAGAACTTTGCAACACGGTAGATGATGACTGCGACGGAGTAGTAGATGACAACTGCTCTGGTTTACCGAATGATTTTTATGAAAATGCAGTTTCTCTGAGCTTGAATCCTTATAACACTTGCACGACTGTTACAAGCACGTTGTCTGGAGCAACAGTTTCTGCGGAAGCAAATACAACTGCTATTACAGGTCAGGATGTTTGGTTCACGTTCGTTGCAACTACACCTGGTGTGCGTATTCGTGTGTTGACTTCTGCATTCAATGGCCTCATTGAGCTACAGGATGCTTCTGGTAATACCATTGACAGTGAAAACATGATGTCTACTAAGACAAATGAAACATTGAATAATGGTAATTTGATCGTAGGTCAAACGTACTATGTGGCCATCAGAAACTATGACTCTGCACAAGGCACTGGTACCTTCTACATCTGTCTTACAGAATTACCTGCATCACAGTGTGCGTCTCCAAGTGGTCCATATACGTTGTGTTCCACATTTAAAGCATTGAATACTTCTGCCTATCAGTACATATTTAATTTCACTTCACAGACAAGCGGAATTACCTATAGCCGCACTCAGGGAAGTGTGAATTGTTCACTCAATTCTGTAACAGGGCTTCCATTGGGCCACACATTTGATGTGCGCATTGATGCTAAATACAATGTAGCTACTTCAAGCGGTGCCAATGAACTGATCACGGTGATTGGATTGCAGACATGCTCAATGATTACATCACCAGATGTAAGTCTTTATTTGCGTGATAACCAATCTTGCCCAAGCACGCGTTCACTTGGATCCATTGTAAGAACAAATACTACTGTATGTGGTGTAAGTGCTTATGAATGGGAATGTCAGGTATCATCATTGGCATTACCTGCTTTCTATGTGAATACGGGTACTTCTTATAACCTGACATTAAGCACGGCAAATGGATTTGCTGCAGCTACTGTTTATAATGTAAGAGTAAGAGCGACGTATACAAATGGATATGTGAGTGCTTGGGGTCCTGTTCGTTGTATGCAAATTGGCGGTGCAGGTATGGCCACTGAAGAAGCTGATGAATTTGACGATCAGGAAGAATACAGAGACGAAACTACTCTCGTGAATATTTATCCAAATCCGAACAATGGTGATCTTCTCAAGGTGATGATACCTGAAGTGAACAACGGAGAAGTGAGTGTGAGAATCATTGATGCGATCGGTCGTGTCATGTTTGCTGACAGATATTTCACAGATGGATATTTGAACACAGAAATCGTCTTTGGAGATGATATAACCACAGGACTTTACCTTGTTGAATTCACATTTGACGGAGAAGTCATCACAGAAAAATTACTCATTCAACGGTAAGTAATAAATGAAAACGAAAAAGGCCACTCGCATGAGTGGCCTTTTTTATTTGATATATTTTGAATCAGGAGAATTTAATGATGACACTTTCAATCACATTGGCAGCATCTTCACATTTGTCTGTAGCCATTTCAAGAAACGTAATGACCTCTTTCATTTTGAGAATTGTCATGGCATCTTTTTCCGATCTGAACATTTCTGCTACCATTGCCTTCATGATGTTGTCCGCCTCATTTTCGTAGACATTGATGTTCAGCAAATGTCTTTTTACAATGTTCACATTTTTCAATGAACGCATATTCGTTACGGCATGCTGAAGCTCAATAGCAGAAAGAGTGATGATTTCAGCCAGTCGAATAATTTCCGGTTGAATGTGGTGAATTTTATAGAGATCTATTCTTTTTGATGTGCCATAGATGTAGTCAACTACGTCATCAATGGCCATAGCAAGGCTATGAATGTCTTCTCTGTCGAATGGGACGATGAAAGTGCTACCAGCTTCCTGCATGATGGCGTGTGTGATTTCATCACCTTGCTTTTCGAGCAAATCAATACGTTCATGTGACTGAAGCCTAGTAACAGAATCAGACTTCAAAGCATTTTCAAGTGCTTGTGCCGTTTCTACCATGTTGGCGCAAGCTTGATCAAACAATGGATAGAATTTTTTATCCTTTGGTAACAAGGCATGGAATACCAGATCTAAAGACCGTTGCATAATGGGTTTTTCTTCTTTCCGCGAAGTAAGGTCTTCGAATTTTTTTTCTGGTGCCATGTGCGAAATTTGAATGATTGTTTATGTTCAGTTATTCTATTGTTAACACAAAATTAGCGTAAGGTCAGATTCCGAGTTCAATTTGAAATCTGAATTGGATATTCTGTCCCTTCACTTCACCCGTGTTGTTGTCCAATTGTTGCTGTAAAGTGGCATCAAATTGACATTTCAGTTTGTGAAGACGAATAAACTTATTGATACCGAACGTGTAGTCGCGCACCACATTCCTCAATTGTGTAGTTTCACCTATAGGACGCACTTGAGCAACGCGAGCAGCAAGTTCGAAATTGTTTTTGAAAAGGTATCCTGTTTGAACAAGAATGCCTTCACCATCATATACAAATTCATGATTTCCATCCTCATCCATGGTGATGGAGGAACCACCGCCGGTTACATACCGCTTGATAAATTCAGAATAGAGGCTATAACCTTTCCATTTAAATAGTCCATCGAATATAAAGGTGTTGATATCCCTGCTGGTGTACAAGCTTTTGCCCAATTGGCCGCCAGTGCGTATGGCATCATCATTAAATGATAAACCTCCAGCGAGTGAAAGTTTGGGTTTTGGCTCTCTGGCTAGATCACTTTCGTAATAGTCACTTTTACCGTCAAAAGCCCCAAGAGGAAGAAGTTCAAAACGGCCCGTATAACACAAGCCTGTGTTTGCAGGAACTTCTGATTTACTCACGCCTTCATTGCGACCTTCTCCAGAAGAAATCGCTCCACGTATATTGTATTTGATCGGTCCGGTGTTGAAACCATAGTGCATCTGAATTCCGAAGTCTCTATCGACTGTGAATATGGCGTTAACATTGGACCTATCAACGAATTGTTGTTCTCCCGAAGAAACGACACGTTGGCGGTTGCCCGGCAACTTTCCCTGTCCGAAACCTATACGAAGGTTCTTGTTCACTTCGTAAAATATCATCGCATCTCTCAAAACATTGGGCACACCTGAATTGTCCCAATCCTGATCTCCCCGCGAAAATGATAATTGAAGGGCATATTGCCATTTTGGGTTGAAGACCCATCCATCTAAGCGCAAACGGGTTCTTCTGGTCCTAAATTCTACTGCGGACGGCGACCAAGTTGTGTCTTCATCGGTTAGCGTAAAACCAACCCGGTTCTGCATTCGGAATCTGACATTGATCGAAAACGAACTGTCCGGTGCCGTAACACCAACACCACTTTTGAATTGAAATTGAGGTTTTTTCTCAGTTTGGGAATATCCCGATGGATAAACGGAAACAAATAACACGAAAACAAAGAGTTGAATGATTCTGGCCCGCATATGTATATTCAGTAATTGTTAGGAGAAGATGAAAACTGGGCGCAAAAAGAGATGCTGAAAGTCAATGATATGTTAGCGCAAGATGAAGAAAATGTAACTTAAAGAACATCTTGGTATAAGTCTAAATTTTGGATTCTGCGTAAATGCAATTGACTGACAGCCTATGAAATGGGGATTTAATCTGAGGTATGTGATATACGGGAGTTTTATGTCGGCGTAACAATATGATAACATTGGCGAAAGGTGGGGGTCGAATTGAAACGGTTGTTTTGCAAAAAAATCTTTTATGAAGATCCTTTCGATGTTTGCTCCGAAGTCGGGCAAATTTTTTGACTCTTTCTCAAGAGCAACAAACAACCTGCTGGCAATGACTCAAAAGTTCAAGGAATTGCTGGACACCACTGATGAGCAACAGCGTGAATCGATCGTGCGTGAAATCCATGATCTGGAACATGTTGGAGACGAAATAACCCACCGAATTTTCACTGAATTAAGTGAAAATTTTATCACGCCCTTCGATCGTGAGGATATTCACTACTTAGCTACTTCTTTGGATGATGTTGCCGACTTTATCAATGGCACGGCATCCAGAATTTCTTTATACCAACTGAAAGAAATTGATCAGGTCATGCACAGTTTGGCAAGCGTTCTTCATCGTCAGGCTGTAGAAATCGATCTCGGAGTTCAGAATTTGCGCAATATGAAAAATGCGCAGCGAACTCGTGAGGCCATTGTGCGAATCAATGATTTGGAAAATGAAGCCGATAGCATCTTTGATTTGGCTATTGCAAGACTTTTCGCCGAAGAAACCAATCCGATCGAAATGATCAAGAAGAAAGAAATTCTTTCGGTACTCGAAACTGCTACGGATAAATGTGAAGATGTAGCAAACGCACTCGAATCAATTTTGGTGAAAAACTCTTAAGCGTACGGTTATGGAATATTCATATTTACTCATTGCTGTTATTGCGCTTGCGCTGATTTTTGACTTCATCAATGGTTTTCACGATGCAGCGAATTCAATCGCAACAGTTGTTTCAACAAAAGTATTATCCCCTTTTCAAGCTGTTGTATGGGCTGCTTTTTTCAATTTCGTAGCCTTCTTTATTTTTAAAGATCACAGCGTAGCTGCGACAATTGCGAAGTCAGTGAAGGAAACATACATAGCAACATCGAATAATCCGTTGCCCATGATTCTTTCTGGGTTGATTTCTGCGATTTCCTGGAACTTGATTACCTGGTGGTATGGTATTCCATCATCATCATCACACACACTCATCGGGGGTTTTGCCGGTGCATTCCTTGCTGCATTTGGTTGGCAGGCGATCAATTCCGGTGTGATTTGGGCAACTGTGATTTTCATTTTTGTTGCTCCGATGGCAGGTATGTTGATGTCATACCTTATTTCCGTTTGGTTTTTGAATTCATTCCGCAAAGGACCAGGTATGAAAATCGTCTCGATTTCTATCATCGCTTTGGTTGTGTTCGCGGTCGGCAATGCATTGGAATATAAAAAAGATTACCTTGGAGGTAGTTCATACACATTGGTTTTGGATAAGCCAGTGAATAAGGATGACCTAAAAAAAGCATTGACTTTTAAAACAGAAGATCTGAAAGAATTTGCGCCTTTGATCAAAGTTGGAAAAGATTCCACCGGAGCTGAGGATAAATCAGGTCAAGTTTATGTTGTTCGCACTGATTTCATGAAGAAGGCAGGCGAAACAACTGAAAATGCTGCACTGACTAAAGAACTTCTTGCTAAGGTTGAAAAAGCTGGGTTGGCTGTGTCCATTGCTGAAACCCACCGAATTGATCAGGATGCCAAGGATCGTTTTGACACCTCCAATTTGAAGAATAACTTCGAAACATATTGGCTAAAAGTCCTCTTTCATGGTGCCAATTTCAAATGGATACTTCTCGGCTTTATTGTTACTGTGATGGGTGTGTTTACCCTGTTCTTGAGTTCAATGCAAAATTCTAAAGCCAACAATAGTTTCAAGAAACTTCAATTGTTTTCTTCTGCTGCATTCAGTATCGGACACGGTGGTAATGATGCGCAAAAAGTGATGGGTATCATCACTGTTGCACTCATTGCGAGCGGTAAAATCACTTCTATGAAAGAAATGCCCAATTGGGTTCCGCTATCTTGTTATGCTGCAATTGCCCTTGGAACCATGAGTGGTGGATGGAAAATCGTGAAGACCATGGGAGCAAAAATTACCAAGGTGACACCATTTGAAGGAGTAGCTGCAGAAACCGCCGGAGCCATCACCTTGTTCTTTACAGAAGGATTGAAATTTCCATGGAAAATGGGTGGTGAAGTCATTAAAGGTATTCCTGTAAGTACTACTCATACCATCACGGGTTCGATCATCGGTGTAGGTATTACCAAACGTGTTTCTGCTGTAAAATGGGGAGTGACGGGTAAACTACTGGTGGCTTGGATCATCACGATTCCAATATCAGCATTGATTGGTGCGGTTACATATTGGATTACCCAATTGTTCTAAGTAGACAGTTTTGATTTATTTCATTCGAATGAACTCCTCCCAAAATCTGGTGTAGTTGCGAATGCACATCATTTTTTTTGACTGTTAAAAGAAGTTGATTGCCCCGAATTTGAACAATATTCGGCGTTGATTTGTTTTCTTTCAAGTATGAAAAAATTGGAAAAAATATTCACTGAGAACTTACACAGGTATATTGCTGCATTCATCGTAATATTTCTGACGATATCTGCATGCACCAACCAGCCTACAGATCAATCCAAAATGGAGCAAAAAGACAACAAAAACAACCCATATTATTCCAGAACCGACACGACTAAATTGCAAGTCAGTCATGAGGAATGGAAAAAAATTCTTTCACCTGAATTATTTGAAGTTGCGCGAAACAAAGGTACCGAGCGCGCCTTCACTGGGAAGTACTGGGATTATGATGGTTTAGGCACCTATTATTGTGCGGTGTGTGGCAATGAGTTGTTTCGATCCGATGCCAAATTCAGCAGCAGTTGCGGATGGCCTAGCTTTTTTGAAACAAGAAGACCAGAAGCATGCATATATCACGAAGATCACTCGCATGGAATGCATCGGATAGAGGTCTTGTGTGGTCGGTGTGAGTCGCATCTTGGTCACATTTTCGATGACGGTCCACCACCAACAGGTCAGCGATATTGTATGAATTCAATTTCATTGGATTTTGTCCCTGATGAAAAAAAATAGGATCCCGTATGCAAGAGTTTCAGCCTAAGAAGGAAGGAGTGGATTATTATTTGTCAGAAGAAGGGTTCATTATTTTCACTGAAGCATATCATCTGAAACGCGGATATTGTTGCCAAAGTGGTTGTAAACATTGTCCTTATGGCTTCGATAAGAAGACCGGCAAATTCAGGGAAAAGTAATGGAGCGGGGGTGAATCCCTGCTTATTTTGTGGAAAAGATGATCTAACGAATTTTTCATCCCGTACCCGTGGATACTTCTTTATTCCGAGATTTGTCGGGCATTTCAGCATCAAAAATTATGGAAAGTATCACCCAGGAAATGGAAATGAACAAGTCGGAATTTGGAATTCAGATTAGCAGAGGGATTCCTCATGATTTACCTCCAATGCCGATCTATGATCAGGACATTAACCACGCTCCAAAAAGAAAAGATATCTTATCTGTTGATGAAAAAAAAACTCGCGTTGCGAAATGCACTGAGGTATTTTCCATCTGAGATGCATGCAACGCTCATCGCAGAATTCGAAGAGGAGTTGCGGAAGTATGGAAGGATCTATATGTATCGCTTTCGTCTGCAATACAAAATGTATGCGCGTCCAATAGACTGGTATCCTGCAAAGTGTCAGCAGGCTGCAGCTATCATGTTGATGATTCAGAACAATCTCGATCCAAGGGTTGCACAACATCCTCATGAGTTGATCACATACGGCGGCAATGGTGCTGTTTTTCAAAATTGGGCGCAATACCTGCTCACCATGCGCTACCTCAGCGAAATGACCACCGAGCAAACACTTGTGATGTATAGTGGTCATCCACTGGGATTGTTTCCTTCTCATCCGGAGGCACCTCGCGTAGTTGTGACCAACGGGATGATGATTCCAAATTATTCAAAGCAGGATGATTGGGAAAAATTCAATGCACTTGGTGTAACGCAGTATGGTCAAATGACTGCCGGATCGTATATGTATATAGGTCCTCAGGGAATTGTACATGGTACCACGATCACCGTGATGAATGCCGCGCGAAGAATGCGTTTGGAACGAGGACTGCAAGAAGATCAACCCATCCTGTTTGTTACATCGGGATTGGGCGGTATGAGCGGTGCTCAACCCAAAGCGGGTAACATCGCGGGTGTTATTTCTATCACATCAGAAGTCAATCCCAAAGCGGCATGGAAACGTCACGAACAAGGTTGGGTAGATGTTGTAACGAACAACCTCGATGAGTTGTGCGCAGGGGTGCGTGAATCTATCATTGCCAAACAAATCAGATCATTCGCATACATCGGAAATATTGTCGATTTATGGGAAAAGCTTTATGATGAAAAAATTCATGTCGATCTCGGAAGTGATCAGACCTCACTTCATAATCCATGGGCGGGCGGATATTATCCAAGTGGCATCAGCTTCGAAGAAAGCAATAAGCTCATGGCAGAAGATGCCAATTCATTTAAATTGAAAGTGCAAGACACTTTGCGTAAACATGCTGCGGCAGTGAATAAACATGCAGATCGCGGTATGTATTTTTTTGATTATGGAAATGCATTCCTTCTTGAGTCTTCAAGAGCAGGAGCAGATATTCTTTCCTCACAAGAAATGAAAGAGGGACGCAAACCACGCGAATTCAGGTATCCTAGTTATGTACAAGACATCCTTGGCCCGATGTGTTTTGATTATGGTTTTGGTCCATTCCGCTGGGTTTATTGTAGCGGCAAACCTGAAGATTTGGAGAAAACGGATCGTATTGCAGAAAACGTCCTGACTTCATTGATGAATTCATCACCTGAAGAAATTAAACAACAGATGTCAGATAACATCCGCTGGATTCAAGAGGCAGGAAAAAATAAATTGGTGGTTGGTTCTCAGGCGCGTATTCTCTATGCTGACGCGCTCGGAAGAATGATGATTGCTAAGGCATTTAATGACGCCATTGCTTCGGGAGAAATCGGACCAGTTGTTCTTGGTCGTGATCATCATGATGTCTCAGGAACAGATTCCCCTTATCGGGAAACCTCGAATATTTACGATGGATCGAGATTTACGGCTGATATGGCTGTCCAGAATTTTGCTGGCGACGCATTCAGAGGCGCCACTTGGGTAAGCCTTCACAATGGCGGTGGTGTTGGATGGGGAGAAGTAATCAATGGTGGTTTCGGTATGTTGTTGGATGGTTCGCAGGATAGCGAGCGCCGCCTCAAATCAATGCTCCATTGGGATGTAAACAACGGAATTGCCAGAAGAGCCTGGGCACGAAATGAAGAAGCATTGTTCGCCATTCGCCGTGCCATGGAGATGGAACCAAAACTCGTGGTCACTATTCCCAATGATGTAGATGACCAATTGATGAGTTTTTAATCGGGCCCTAAGTACTCCATTTTCACCATTATTTGAAAGATAGTCGCCGGAAACAACGGAAACGTTTTCCGGTGATTGACGGATATTTACACCGTTGCTACACTGGCAGTCTGTCATCAACTTTGGCGTGCATTCCGTTCACCGACTGGTATTGACCACTTACCGATACATTTTGACCAATGGAAACGTTTTAATATGAAAAACGTTTCCAATTTGCAAATGTGCATTTACATTTGCGGCCGCCATGCTAGAATTACAAGATAAAGAATCAAAAATCATTGAAAACGCCACAGGTGTTTTTATGAAGTATGGGATCAAAAGTGTCAATATGGACGATATGGCCAGACACCTGGGCATGTCTAAAAAGACACTTTATCAGTTCGTGAGAGACAAAGAAGACCTCGTACGAAAATCAGTTGCATTTTTTTGCACCAAAGAGGATCACGAAATCAAACAGATCTGTCATTTGGGTTTGAATGCAATTGATGAGAGTCTGGAGATCATGCGTTGGGTTTTGAGTGTGTTGCAACATATTCATCCATCGGTGAATTACGACCTGGAAAAATACCATCCCGAAGTGTCACGTGCCATGAAACTGAATAGGCACAGAGCCATTTACGATTGCACAAGACAGAATCTGAAAAAAGGCCAACGTGAAGGTTATTACCGCAAAGATTTTAATGCGGATGTCATAGCCAAGGTTTATATCTCACGTATCGACATCATTTTCGATCAGGAACTTTTCCCAACGGAAGAGCACCATCACATCGATTTGTACAAGGAAATTTTCAAATACCACATACGGGGAATTGCAAGTACCGAAGGGTTAGAATATCTCAAAGAGAAACTCAAAAACATCAAATATTAAATCACAAATCCCACAGCCTATGAAACATAAGTTCACAGGAATTATGATGACGATACTGCTTTTCGCGGTGATCTCAGTTCGCGCACAAGAGCGTGTTGAGATGACTTTGGTAGAATTGCAGGGATATGCCATCAAAAATTCTTTTCTTACCAAAAGCGCCAATCTTGATGCTGAATCCGCGAAGTACAACACGGAATCGCTGAAGGCCATTGGCTTACCACAGATCAATGGATCTGTTCAATACAACAATTATATCTACGCGCCATATTCGATCATTCCGGCTGGAACATTTGGCCCCAGTGATTTTCGTGTAAGATTTGGCAATCCGCATACTTTGACTGTTGGTGCCACCGCAAGCCAATTGTTATTTGATGGTACATGGCTTGTTGCATTACAGGCTTCCAAGGGGTATGAAAAGCTCCAAAATCAGAACATCAGTAAATCTGTTCTTGATGTGAAAGCCAACGTAACTGACACATACTATCTCGCGCTTATTTCTGAAGAGAATCTCAAGATACTTGATGAAGCAAAAAGGGATTTGATGAGTATGCTCAATCAAACCCAAGGTCTGTATGATGCGGGATTTACTGAAGTGGAAAATGTCGAGCAACTTCAGTTGGCAGTGAATGACCTGAACATTCAAATCTCTTATGCCCAGGAACAAAAGCGTTTTGTATATGATATGTTGAAATTTCAAACTGGAATGAACCTGAGTACCGAGTTGGTTTTAAAAGACAATTTGGATACGTTCATGTCTGCAAGCGCTGCCGATTTGCTGAGCACCACATTCGCAGTTGAAAACAATATTGATGTGCAAATGGCCTCCAATACACTGGCTTTACAACACCTCAACTTGAAGTCAAAAAAGGCGGCATACTTGCCCAACCTAGGTGCGTTCATCAATTTCCAAACTGCGGCATATCGTCAGGAGTTCAACATGTTTGATACCAAGCTTCCATACTTCTATGGTAATCTGTGGGGTGTTACGATGAATATACCAATACTCTCTGGGGGAATGAGAAAATATGAAGTGAAGAAGGTGGAAGTAGAAGTAAGGAGAATGGAAGAGGTGGAGGCATTGGCTAAAAAAACTGCTGAGATTGAATATCGTTCAGCGAGATCGGAATTGAGCAATGCGCTTGAAAGTTATGAGTCATCAAAAAGCTCACTGACTTTAGCGAAGAACATCTTGAACAAATCCAAAGTAAAATTCACTGAAGGGATGGGCACCAGTTTCGATGTTACAGAGCGAAACAATCAGCTTGTACAATCACAGGCGACTTACATACAAGCAATGATGCGTGTTTTGAATGCGCGCACCAAGCTTGCAAAATCACTGAACCAGTTATAAACCACCACCATGATCAACACGAAAAAAATCAACGATATGAAACCGAAAAATTTATATGTTTTTGCTGCTCTTTTGATCAGCGTTGTATTTGTCGCCTGCGGTGGCGGCGGTGATAAAAAAGCTGAGCTGGAAAAATTGAAATCGGAATATGCTTCAATGGGTGAAAAAATCAAGGCACTTGAAGCTGAAATCGCTGCAACAGACACCTCAAAGGTTGTGAAGACCAAAGATGTTGTGATCACAGAAGTTCAAGCGACACCTTTCACACACTATATCGACGTTCAAGGTTATGTGGATGCTGATGAGTCAGTTGATATCAGACCTACCGTACCAGGCAAAGTGGTGCGAGTTCTCGTAGATGAGGGAGATCAAGTTTCTGCCGGACAAGTATTGGCAGAAGTTGATCACGATGTATTGACGAAACAGCTTGCAGCGCTTCAACCTCAATATGATCTTTCTGTGGATGTCTATAACAGACAGAAAAGACTTTGGGATCAAAAGATTGGATCGGAGATTCAATTGCTGCAAGTTCAAACACAAAAAGAATCATTGGAGAAACAAATTGAATCAATCAAGGAAAGTATTGATATGTATTTAATCAAGTCACCAATTTCTGGCACTGTTGATTTTGTTGGATTGAAGGTTGGAGAACTTGCATCAGCCGGCGTTTTACCTGCATTTTCTGTGATTAATCTGTCTGGGTTAAAAGTTTCTGCGGAAATCGCGGAATCATATTCTGCTAAAGTGAAAACAGGAAATCCTGTGTTATTGCATTTTCCAGACCTCAAGAAAGATACTCAAGCGAGGATCACTTTCGTTGAAAGGTCCATCAGTGCTTTGACCAGAACATTTAAAATCGAAGCCGATTTATTAGGTGAAAACAGTGAGTATCATCCGAACATGGTATCTGTGGTTAAGATTGTGGACTATGAAAACCCTTCCGCGATTGTTGTACCGATCAATGCAGTGCAGACGATCAACGGTGAGGATTTTATTTATAAGGCTGTTGTGGAAGGAAACGGATCTGTTGCAAGAAAAATCAAAGTCACAACCGGGATGAGTTATGATGGCAAAATTGAAGTAACTTCTGGACTTGCGGCAAATGATAAGATAGTGACTTCTGGTCAGAATGAGCTCGCTGATGGAATGAATATTCGTTTTTAATCACTTCCCAATTTCACTACTATGAAAGACAAATTCAAAGAGTTCTTCCTGACCAGTTGGGCGGTAAGCAACAAAACGACGGTATATCTGCTCACCATTTTTATAACCGTGATGGGAATACTTTCTTATCAAAGTATTCCGAAGGAGCAGTTTCCAGATATCGTAATTCCTACCATGTATGTTTCCACGGTCTATCCTGGAGCATCACCGAAGGACATGGAGAATCTGGTTTCGAAACCAATTGAGAAAGAAATCAAATCCATTCCTGGGGTTAAAAAGGTCACCAGCACTTCTGTGCAGAGTTACTCAGCCGTGGTTGTAGAATTCAACACAGATGTTGAAGTGGCACAAGCCAAACAGAAAGTGAAGGATGCGGTGGACAAGGCGAAGCCCGATTTGCCGAAAGATTTACTTGACGAGCCGACGGTTCAGGAAATTGAGTTTTCTGAAATTCCAATTTTGTTTGTGAATATCGCTGGTGATTATGACCTGGCGCATTTGAAACATTATGCTGAAGCATTGGAAGACCGCATTGAATCCATGAAGGAAATCACACGCGTGGATATTGTCGGTGCGCTGGATCGTGAAATACAGATCAATTTTGATATGTATAAAATGCAGGCAGCCGGTGTGACCACTTATGACGTGATGACAGCTGTGAAGAATGAAAATTCGACCATTCCTGGCGGTAACGTGCGCATGGATGATATGAATAGGTCTCTGACGGTTTCTGGAGAATTCAAAAACATGCAAGACATCGAGAATATTGTCATTCGTTCGATGTCTGGTGCTACAGTCTATTTGAAGGATATCGCTGAGGTAAAAGATGGTTTTGCTGATCAGGAAAGTTATGCTCGTTTGGACCATAAAAATGTGATCACGCTGAACGTCATCAAACGCACTGGGATGAATCTCATCGAATCGAGCGATAAGATCAAAGAGATTATCGAGGAGATGAAGAAGTCAGAATTTCCAGATGAACTCTCTATCGAAGTAACGGGTGATCAATCGCGTCAAACAAGGGTAACACTTCATGACCTGATCAATACCATCATCATTGGTTTTATTTTGGTTACCATTATCCTGATGTTTTTCATGGGTGTTACCAATGCGCTCTTTGTCGCGTTATCAGTTCCACTTTCTATGTTCATCGCATTCTTGATATTGCCAGGCATCGGCTTTACCATGAATATGATCGTATTGTTTGCGTTTCTTCTTGGTTTGGGAATTGTTGTGGATGATGCTATCGTCGTCATTGAGAATACACACCGGATATATGACAATGGTAAGGTCCCGATCAAAGAGGCCGCCAAACGCGCGGCCGGGGAAATATTTTTACCAGTCCTTTCCGGTACAGCAACCACCCTGGCTCCTTTCGTGCCACTTGCATTCTGGAGTGGAGTAATCGGGAAGTTTATGCGATATCTACCCGTCACATTGATCATAACACTTACTGCATCGCTGGTAGTAGCTTATATCATCAATCCGGTATTCGCGGTAGATTTTATGCATCACGAAGGTGAAGTAGATAAGAAGAAAAAGCGCAAGAGAATCATGGTTGTCACAATTGTGATCGCCGCACTTGCCTTACTGTTTTATGTATCGGGTTCATTCGGAATGGGGAACTTCATGGTGACATGTGCATTGATTTACTTGTTCTATTCATTCGTACTTGAAAAGCTCATCTATCGCTTTCAACACAATACTTGGCCAAGAATTCAAGCACGGTATGGGCGATTCCTCGAGTGGGCATTGAAACGTCCAAGGGCCATTTTCTGGAGTACCGTTGGATTGTTGCTGTTTGTGTTGGTACTCACGTTCGCAAGACAACCGAAGGTTGTGTTCTTCCCTAAAGCAGATCCAAACTTTGTTTATGTGTACGCAACACTTCCTGTGGGCTCCAGTCCCGAAGCGTCTGACTCAGTTGCGAGGATTATCGAAGATCGTGTTTATTCGGTGATAGGGGAGAACAATCCAATTGTTGAATCCGTGATCACGAATGTCGCTGTTGGTGCCAATGAATCACGCGAAGACCGCACTCCATATTCCCACAAGGCAAAAGTTGGTGTTGGATTCGTAGAGTTTGGTCAACGCAATGGTGTAAGCACAGCAGACTATCTGGATAAAATAAGAGAAGCCACAAGAGGTATTCCTGGCGTGGAAGTAGCCGTCGATCAAGAGCAAGGAGGACCTCCTACTGCTAAGCCTGTGAGCATTGAAATTTCAGGTGAAAAATTTGAAGACTTGATCACCACTTCAGTAAATCTGAAGCGGCATCTCGATTCTCTTTCTATTCCCGGAGTAGAAGAAATTAAATCGGATCTTCAGTTGAATAAACCGGAAATTTTGGTTGAAATCAACCGTGAGCGCGCAAACCGTGAAGGAATTTCTACGGCACAAATCGGTAGCGAAATAAATCTTGCAGTATTGGGACGTGAGGTTTCAAGATACCGCGATGAGAATGATGACTATCCAATCAAACTGCGTTATCAGGCGGATCAGAGAAAGAGCATAGAATCACTTAAAAACTTGCTGATTACTTACCGCGACATGAACATGGGTGGTTTGATGAGACAAGTGCCATTGTCATCTTTTGCTGATGTAAAGTATACCAGTACTTATTCAGGGATCAACCGTAAAAATCATAAGCGTGTTGTAACTCTTTCATCGAATGTATTGTCTGGTTTTAATGATAATCAGGTTGCCGCAGAAGTGAAGTCGGCAGCCGCACTGTACACCAATGTGCCCAATGGTGTCACTGTGAATTTGGCTGGTCAGGCTGAGGAACAGGCTGAAACAGGAGCATTTCTCGGGAAGGCATTGGGTATTTCTCTGATGTTGATCCTCTTGATTCTAATCACACAATTCAATTCCATCGGACGTACTGTCATTATTCTCTCTGAAATTATTTTTAGTGTCATTGGGGTATTGCTTGGTCAAGCGATTTTCGGAATGGAATTCTCGATTGTGATGACTGGTGTTGGTATCGTTGCCTTGGCGGGTATCGTTGTGAGAAATGGAATTCTGCTTGTTGAATTCACGGACATACTCAGGGAACGTGGACACAATTTGCATGATGCCATTACAGAAGCCGGACGTGTGAGAATGACTCCTGTATTGCTTACAGCTACTGCGACGATACTTGGTATGATTCCTCTTGCGATTGGTTTCAATATTGATTTCGTTACCATGTTTACAGAACTTGATCCGAAAATTTTCTTCGGAGGCGATAGTGTTGCCTTCTGGGGACCTTTGGCTTGGACCATTGTATTTGGTCTTGCGTTTGCGACTTTCATCACATTAATACTTGTACCAGTGATGTATGAAATGAGTGAACAAACCAAAGCACGTTTGAACAGAGCATTGAAAAAGCGTAAACAAACTGAATTGCCTCAAGAAGGGCATTGATGGTTTCCTGCTAAGACGATTGCAGGTTGTGTTGGTTTAGATAAAGAAGGCCGGGTTTTCCCGGCCTTTCTTCATTGTAACAGTTGAAAGTGTAGAACAACAAGTGTTCCACCATTCGATCAGGCCTTTATCCAGGCGTAGTCCAATGTGCGTTGATTCAGGTTGCCACCGACAACTTTTATCATAATAGAATCGCCCATGTGTAATTCTGTGTGGGTGCGCAGTCCACGAATAATGTATTTATCGGCATCGAATTCGTAATGATCATCGGAGAGATTTTTCAGTGACACCATTCCTTCACTTTTCGTTTCGCCAACTTCAACATAGAATCCCCATGATGTAAGACCGCTGACAACACCTTCGAATATTTTTCCGGTGTGCTCCAGCATGTATTCCACTTGTTTGTATTTGATGCTTGCACGTTCTGCTTCTGCGGCACGTTTTTCCATCAGTGAACTGTGCTTGCATTTTACTTCGTAATCATTGGCATTCGCACTCCTTCCACCATCCAGATAATGTTGTAAGAGTCTATGGGCCATGACATCAGGATATCTGCGGATTGGAGATGTGAAGTGCGTGTAGTATTCAAACGACAAACCGTAGTGACCAATATTGTTGGTAGAATATTCTGCTTTGGCCATGGTTCTGATCGCCATTTGTTTGATGATGTCTTCTTCCGGATGTCCGGCAATTTGTTCCATCAAAGTTTTGATGATACCAGAAGAACTGTGATCAGCATTCTTGGGGATTTTATAACCAAGGTGTTTGACAAATGTTTTCAATTGTAAAACCCTGCCTTCATCAGGTGTATCGTGGATGCGGTATACGAAAGTGCGTTCTTGTTCATTTCCTTGTCTTTTTCCAATGAACTCACCAACTTTTTTATTCGCCAGCAACATGAACTCTTCGATCAGTTGATTGCTGTCCTTCATTTTTTTAATGGTCACGCCGATAGGCTTGCCCATTTCATCCAATTTGAATTTTACTTCTTCCGTGTTAAAGTCAATGGCGCCTTTTTTGAATCTTTCGGCCCGCATCAACTTGGCGAGTTTGTCGAGGTGAATGATTTCGTCGGCATGATCTCCTTTACCTGTTTCGATGATTTCCTGAGCTTCTTCGTATGTAAATCTTCTGTCAGAGAATATCACCGTTCTTCCAAACCATGAAGATTTGATTTCGGCATTTTCAGTTAATTCGAACACTGCAGAGAAGCATAATTTTTCTTCGTGTGGTCGCAGAGAACATAGTTCATTTGAAAGCCTTTCGGGCAACATTGGAATGGTGCGATCCACGAGATATACCGAAGTTGCCCTCACGTACGCTTCTTTTTCGAGAAGCGTATCTGGCATCATGTAATGGCTTACATCTGCGATGTGTACACCTACTTCATAGTTACCGTTTTCGAGTTTGCGATACGAAAGCGCGTCGTCAAAATCTTTGGCATCAAATGGATCGATGGTGAAGGTGGTGATTTTTCTGAAGTCGCGACGTTTGCTGATCTCGTCTACAGAAATATCATCAGCGATTTTTTCCGATTCATGCAGCACATCAGAAGGAAATTCATAAGGTAATCCGAATTCAGCGATGATGGCGTGCATCTCCACCTGATGTGAACCAGGTTTACCGAGAACTTTTGTAATCCGACCGAATGGTTTTCTGTCCGGGTCGGTCCATTCGGTGATTTCTGCAATGACTTTATCGCCATTTTTTGCTCCGCCGATCATGTCTTTCGGAATGAAGAAGTCGACATGGATGTGATTGTCGGATGGTATAAAAAGGCATGCTCGCGGCTGATTTCTATGATGCCTACAAAACTTGTTTTAGCTCGTTGAACGACGCGGACCACGCGTGCTTCCGGTCTTCTGGCTTTTGGGTTGAATTGTATTTCAACAGTATCTCCCCAAAGTGCGAAACCAGTTTTTCCTTTGGGAATTTCAAGGTCTTTTTCCTGACCCGGAATACTGACGAAACCACGTCCGAATTTGGTGACTTGAATTATTCCTTCAATAGAACTGGATGCGGTTTCTGTCAATATGTATTTCCCTCTCTCGACTTCACGAAGCTTTCCGTTGTCTGCTTCAATCTGTAATAATTCGTATATAAGGGTTCTTACACCGCTGTCTTTGATTCCAAGGTCCGACGCGACCTGCTTATGGTTGAGGGGTTTTTTAGGATACTTCTGAAATACGTTGAGGATTTCATTGCGGAGATCACGTTTGAAATCTCCTTGTTTGCGTTTAGTTTTTTTCAATACTTAATTCATTTTTGCAAAGGTAAAAAGTTAATGACATGGTGATATGAGTCAGTCAGGACTTATCCACCGGTTATCAAAATATCTTTGCGTCATGGAGAAAGGTAAAAATAAGGTCATGCTCGGTCTTAAACTCCCTACAGATCCGAGGTGGATAAATGTTGTTGAAAAGGACATACAGGAGATACTTACAGACCATGCCTGGTGCGAACAAAAGGCTGCCAGCAATGCCATCAGTTGTATCGTAAAATTTCATGATTATCCGGATGTCGTGGACGAAATGCAACGGATTTGCGATGAAGAAATGGAGCATTTTGCTGCAGTACGGATAGAATTACAAAGGCGTAATTTGAATTTGGGACCAGAACGCAGAGATGATTATGTGCACGATTTGATGGGATTTATTTTCAAAGGTGGAGGCAGAGAGCAACAGTTCGTTGATCGTATGCTTTTTTCTGCCATGATCGAAGCAAGGAGTTGTGAGCGTTTCAGAATATTAAGTGAAGAAGTGAGTGATGAAGGTTTGCGATCATTCTATCGTGAACTGATGGAGAGCGAAGCTGATCACTATACCACTTTCCTTGGCTTTGCCAGAAAGTATGCAGGCAAAATTGATGTCGAAAACAGATGGAAGGAGTTTCTGGAATTTGAAGCGACATTGATGGATAAGTATGGCAAGAAACAAACCATGCATGGCTGATTGATACAAGAAGTAAGCATAGAGACCGCTGCCATTGAAGATTTCAATGGAATTCGCCGTGTTGTCCATGATGTGTGGCCTGTGGCGTATAAGACGGTAATTACTCCCCAACAAATCGATTACATGCTTCGCATGATGTATGATGATGAGTCGTTGCTTAAACAAATGATGGAGGAAAATTGTGAATTCATTCTCGCCAAAGTCAAAGATGAAATAGTCGGTTTTGCGTCGTATAGTGAAATGGCTTCGGGTGAATTCAAACTGCATAAATTGTATGTGCTCACCTCTCAACAAGGAAAAAACACGGGAAGAAGACTTTTGGATGAAGTATGTAACAGGGCAACTAAACACGGGGGAAAAAGACTTGAGTTACAAGTGAACAAGAAGAATGAACCCGCGATAAACTTTTATCATCGCAATAATTTCATCATCGATCACGAAGATGTTTTCGATATCGGAAATGGTTTTGTTATGGATGATTACATCATGGTGAAAAATTTGGCACTTGATTTATCCTCGGAGTGAAATTCGAAATGTTGTTCCTTTTCCTATTTCACTGTGCTTGACATAAATCTTACCTTCATGATAATGTTCAATAATCCTTTTAACCAGTGAAAGACCAAGTCCCCATCCACGCCTTTTGGTGGTGAACCCTGGTTGAAATACCGTCTTCCATTGGTTTTTATGTATCCCTTTGCCTGAATCAGAAATGTCAATGTAAATTTTATGACCTTCTGAAGAAATCATCACAGCAAGCGAACCCTTCCCATCCATTGCATCAACAGCGTTCTTCACAAGATTTTCAATAACCCATCCAAAGAGTGGTTTATTGAAATGTGCAGTGATGTTTCTATCGACACTTTCAATCGTAAAATGCACATGTGGTGAAACCCTCGGTTGCAGATAGTCGATGGATTGTTGCATCACATCATACACATTTTCTTCGATGAGCTCAGGCACTGAACCAATTTTGGAAAAACGATCCGTAATCGTACTCAATCGCTCAATATCCTTGTTAAGTTCCTTGATGGATTGTGGATCTGCGCCTTGCGACTCCAGCAAGGCACTCCAAGCCATCAGCGATGAAAGCGGAGTTCCAAGTTGATGTGCAGTTTCTTTGGCCATACCAACCCAAACCTGATTTTGTTCTGCTTTGCGGAAAGTCGAAAAGATGAGATAAGAAACCACGAGGAATACACCAATGAGGATAAGTTGAAAGACAGGAAACATTTGCAATTGACGCAATACTTCAGAGTCTTCGTAGTAAATGAACTGCCTGCCTTGTCCCGGAAGAACCACTTCTATAGGCTCATTTACACTGCGCATTTGCGAAAGTTTATTCTGAAGCAGATCCGGTGTATTGAAAAGGGTTGAATCTAAATTCCCCAACTTCATGATGTGCTTCTGTGTACTATCCGTTACGATCACTGGCACAGATGCAGAATTGCTCACTGTTTCATCAATGAATGAATGGATGAGATCATCCATGGTCGCCTGCAATTGTGTAAACAATCTACTGTCGTCGTAATAAATTTTTTGACCAACCTCGCTCAGTATAATTGGTTCATTCTTTTTTACAATTACTTGATACAATGAATCAATGTATTCTTGATCCTGTTCTTTGCCATCGGGCAGATTAGCGCTGTTTAATAATTTACCTTGTTCATCATAAAACAAAACTGGAATAGTGGTGTTATTTCTGAGGAATTCGGTGAGAAAAGTGAAGTCACCTTCATAGGTCGGATCTGAAATGATGTTATATGCTGTTCCCAACAAATCAGCCTTTTTTCTTTCTTCAGATCGGAGTTGATTAAATAGTTCTTCGGTAAAATTGACAAGTTCTGCTCTACGTTTTATCGCCTCACTCCACAACTCAACCTTTTTTCTTTCTTCGATACGGATTCGATCGGCAATGTGTTTGCTATACCATAGCGTGATACCCACGATGGTCATGGCAAGGAAGAAGAGAAATATTTTCCAGCGTTGTTTGTTGCTGTACAAATTCATGCCCTGCAAAAATCGTCGAAAGTTGACGAAATCAATATCTCAGGTTCAATCGCTTGCTGTTCTTGATTAATTTCGCTTTTTATGCATATGAAACACTTGAGCTTTAGCCTGTTTTGTCTGGTCGTTCTGACCTTCATCGTTACTTCTTGCTCCGTTGAGAAAAGAAGATATTTGGATGGATACCATGTTGAATGGCACAATCGTCGATCAGAGTATCAAACACAGATCGCTGAAAAGAATACTGAATCAATCGACACGACAAAAGTCCTGACACATTCTGTTCCATCACTTGAAAGTATTTTGACTTCAGATCAAAGCTCGAATACGCAGATAACCACCAATAAGAACGCTGAAAAGAAAACCCTGGAAAGCAATGTAGGTCAGCAGAAATCGGGTAGAATATCAAAGGCTATTGCGCCTTTTCGCGAGATAAAGGGCGCAAGAGGAATGGTTTCAACTTTAGTTGAAAGTTATCGGGTGCCAGCACCGGAAACGAAAGACTTGAATTCAATCGGACTTGCTTTGGCAGTATTGGGGTTAGTGTTTGCCGTTCTTGCTATTGCCTTTTTTGCCATTGCTGTTTTTATAGCGGTAGACTGGGCTGCATTGGGTTATTTGATTCTGGCGATTTTCGCTGCAGGTTTTGCCGGTTTGTTTTCATGGATCGCCCAAGCGATTTTTTGGCATCACCACCAGGGGGTTCCCTGGTTTCAATGGCCAGGAATCATTCTTGGTCTGATTGGACTTTATGCCTTAATCAGAATTGTATTCAAAATTTAGACTCATCAATTATTGTCTGAATACATTTTTCTTTAAATTGGGTTACACCAAGGGCAAATTGCATTTTCGGATGAAAAACCGATCGGTTCAGGCATCCGATTGGACTGCGGATTCGTGAAGATAATAGCGATAGTAGGTGCAATAAACGAAAAAAGGCCTTGCGAAAAGACCCTTTTTCCTTAACCAAAACCAAAACAAAATAGAGAACAGGCTTAGCGAATCACTTATCGTTGAATATCCAGAGCCCTTGTCCTATGAGTGTTTTATCAGTAGTGTTATTCATAATTACAGGTATTAGATTTTTGAAACAACTTTTTGTGGGTGTTTCTGAAATGCTCAGAACCTTAACCCTGACCTAAAGGTCTGTTCATTTTGCTTATTGGTTGGGGAGGGATGCATGAACGGTTCCGATTTTTCGTTTAAAGGTCAGTTTTTGGAAGGAAATGGATTTATAGGGTCGATAACAGATGAGATCGACCGGTTTGGCCTAATCTTGCAGGGGAAATTTGCCATGAATAAACTACTGATCATAGATGATGAGGACAAGCTCCGGTCACTGCTTTCGCGCATTTTAGAAGACGAAGGATTTCAGGTGTTTCAAGCTCCTGAAGGACGCAGTGGTCTCAAAAAACTGAGCAACGAAGATGTGGATGTGGTCATCTGTGACATGAAACTTCCAGGCGAAAATGGACTCGAGATTTTGGAGAAAATTCATCGCGATTTTCCAATGATCGAGGTTATACTGCTCACAGCATATGGCAATATTCACGATGGTGTGAAGGCCATTCAATTGGGAGCATTTGATTATCTGGTGAAAGGCGATGACAATGATAAAATCATTCCTCTGGTATATAAAGCCGTAGAAAAGGTGTCGCTGAACCGGAAGTTGAGCAATCTCGAACATCGGTTACATGTAAAACACTCTTTCGAAGCCATCACGGGAAACTCCCAGGGAATCAAAAGAGCATTGGATCTCGCCGGTAAAGTGGCCCCTCAGGATACAACTGTTTTGATTACCGGAGAAACTGGTACAGGTAAGGAGATTTTTGCCAACGCGATTCATCATGCATCGAAAAGACAGAGAAAGAATTTTGTTGCCATCAATCGTAGTGCTTTCAGCAAGGAAATTTTGGAAAGTGAAATATTCGGTCATCTTGCAGGAGCGTTTACAGGTGCCATCAAAGACAAAAAAGGATTGTTCGAAGAAGCTCATGGTGGAACAATTTTTCTGGATGAAATTGGTGAAATGGCCCCTGAACTACAATCGAAGTTCCTTCGTGTGCTTGAGTTGGGTGAATTCGTGAAGGTCGGTGATACCAAGCCAACCAAAGTGGATGTAAGAATTATCGCCGCAACCAACCGGGATTTGAAAAAGGAAGTGGCAGATGGTCATTTCAGAAGGGACTTGTTTTTCAGGTTTTCTGTATTTCAAATTGAATTACCTCCATTGCGACTTCGACTGGAGGACATACCTGTTTTGGTCAGTGAGTTTGTTCCTGAATTTTGCCATAAATTGAATACAAAACACAAACAACCTTCAGAGGCTTTCGTGAAGATGTTGTGTCAATATTCTTGGCCAGGAAATATTCGTGAACTTAGAAATGTAATTGAAAGAAGTGTCATCCTTTCATCGGATGATTCATTACAAGTTGAATCACTTCCTCAGGAAATCAGAGAGCCGGTAAAACAAACAAATGCGGACAAAACCATTTCAGCATTTGATCTGGCAAGTGCAGAAAAGTTACACATCCAAAAAATACTGAATCACACTTCGGGAAACAAAACCGAAGCGGCCAGACTGCTCAATATTGGTCTCACTACACTCTATAGGAAAATTGAAGACTATGGAATTTTAGTGTAAGTGATTGTGTGTTTAAATGCATTTTGGTATTTCAATAAGTGAGACGGGGTTCAATCGAAGCGCAGAATAGAGAAGTTGCTGTATGCTATTGTGCAGTACTTCGTTAATAATCTACCTCGGGGATGATATGAGTCAATTGGTAGTTGGTTCACCTTCGTCATGTCTTAATTTCATATATGAAAAAACTGATTTTAGTATTTGTTGGATTGGTGCATTTTCTGTTTGCGTTAGCTCAACAGGACTCCACCATGTCTGAGTCCGACAAACAGGAACTACGAAATTTATTTAAATCGAAACAGATCATGATGGCATCACTCGGTTATTACAAATCGAGGCCATCGTTTCTGCAAGAAAATTTGGGTGCCGGAGATTATGAGAGTTTTTGGTACCACGATAGTTATTTTCTTCTCGGTTTTGGTCAGGGAAAATACCTACGTCCAAGTGAATATGTCATCAATAAGGCAGACACTTTCGCCTTCAATGATTTCAGTATCGGTTTAAACTTCAATATACCGAAATGGAATATCGGCAGGAGGCTTTGGGATATCAGTGGTGTTATGCTTGTGCCACAGATTGGAGTTTGTTACAATGTATTATCGGCCGAGAACGAAAGCATAAAAGGGTTGAAGGTCTTGCCGTCCTTGAGTCTTCAATTGCCTTATGGAGCCATTGATATTCGCCTGAATATGGATTTAAGGGGAGGCAATCATGACTTTGCTAAAGGTCTAAGCTTTTATCCGGAAATTGGAATTCGGATTGATGGACTTTACAACATCTTCGATCCAGAATGGACGAGCAACGGACATTACGAAGGCACTAGAACATGGAAAACAGTGGAAATTCGAACAACCTATGAGCGAGATGAAATCACCCGTGAGTTATATGAGGTTACCATTCGCACCGAAACACGTCATGTAGAGAATTATAATTTTGATGCATATGCAAGAAACATTGGACCGTTTGTGGCCATAGGTCCGCGATTGACTTTCAGCAATCATGACTTTGCAGGTAACACGCGGATGTATGGTTTGGGTATTTCGGGACGCATGCCCATGTATGGCATTGATTTTTTTGCCGATTATGGAAAAATGGGTTTTGCCTCTTCGTTTGAAAAACCCGAAGTGATTGGTGAGCCAAAACCAAAAGACAATAAGATCAACAAAGAGGATTATTTGTTTGCCGGAACATATGAATCAGGAAGAATTGGAGGACGAATAGGGTTCGACCTCGTTGAAAGCCTGATGCGCTTATTCTACAGTGCACCCAGTGGCAGCGCTTCTGCTACCAAATTCACCAGAATACAAGGAGGAATAGGAGGTGGATATGCATTGGTCAACAAACCACAATATGATCGGTCATATGCTCCTCAATACCTTGACTCATTGACCACATCCGATTACACACGGTTGACCACATCTGTGAACGATGCTCGGTTTGGAGAAAACACCACCTTTTTCACCTATTTCATCAGCTTGGAAGTGGGAGCTGTGGCTGTTAGTTGGGAAAATTATCGATACAAATACGCACCACTGGCCAATGTGCGAACCATGACCGTTTCGTATATGTTACCATATAACAGATTGATCAAACGATACAAGAATCTACGTCTCATGAAAAAGGTTATGACAGAATGAAAAGCATGAAGACCAAAATCACGACCATCATTTTATCCGCATTTATTTGTCTAGGCTCACTGGCGCAGGGTGATGCAGTGGCACCAAAATATATGCTCATGTTGGGTGCTTATCGCGGTGCTGATTTTTTCAATGTTCACGGAAGTAATGAAATGTTCTCGGCTTTCACAGGATTGTATAGTCACATGAAATGGAAGAAATTTTCATTGATCACAGACATGACCTACATGGATAGAATGATCGATGATCAACAGATCATCAAACCGTTTTTCAATAATACTTATAGGCTTAGCATTGGTAATGCCATTTGTTTTACTATAGGCTATTCTGATAATCGTTGGGTTTCACAGGCTGCGTCGCCAATTCATGATTTGACCACGACCATCAGCGACGGTCAAGGCAAGAGCTATCAATTACTGAATCCACTCATCACGTATTCGGCGCCAAGTTATATTTTGGGTTATAATTTCATGACATCCAGAATTCAATCATCCGGTAATACGGAATTGATTTTAGATGAATACGACAAGTCTCATGAGAAGAAATTCAGATCGACGTGGTTAATATGTGGAACGATCGATTTGATGTATGCGCCGCAAATCAAAACTGAGACTGATATTTTATATAGTCCATATGGATACTACGTGCCAAGAAAACTGCATGTGAGCATGCCGGTGAAAGAACGCAAATTCGGAGTGCACATGAAAATGGTAGTTAACACGCCATATTTATTTGGATTTTACATGGCCATAGGATTACTGCCAAGCGCATTTTCAACTGAGATTGACAACAAGATAAATGTCAATGCACGCGCAGGAATCATGTTGAATTTTTCAAGAGCGAAAGAATGAGAATAATAATTTTGGGTATTAGTTTAGTGTTCCTGATGTCCTGCACAAAGGACCAACGTATGTATGACGAACAGAATTACAATACGGTGAACAGTCATATTTCTTTTGTGCAAACAACCACGGACATTGTTGCCATAGTGGATTCGATTATGCACATATCATCAGATTCAGCTGTGTTTAATGGTGTGTTATTCGAGAAGGAAATGGTTGGTGACTCCATAGAGATAACTTTGAATTTTGGTGACACCACCGATACGGATCCAGACGGTAAAAAACGCTCTGGTATCATGATGACAACCTATCCTGTCAACTTCAATAATACGGGTAGTCAGTATTGGTGTGAATTAGAAAGTCTTGGCGTCAATGGTGTCTTATATCAAGGAACGATGAAAGTCACTTATGATGGTTGGCAGAGTGGATTTAGATTGTTTACGGTATTCGTAACTGATCTCTCCCAAGTCATATTTGGTCAAAGTGGAGTTTTGCAATGCGAACTTCAATTGAAGAGTGAAGGAATTTATGATGATGCATGGATGAAAGGAGATTTCTCCTGTACTGGTGAGTTGGCCTATTCTTCGACGATTGTGGATAGTATTTACCACGATCCGCTGACGAAATATTATGAGAGGGGAAAATGTAATTTGGTCAGAGATGACTTCACCACGCAAATCAATTACGGAGATGGACAACAAGATAAACTTGCGACAGCAACTGCTGACTTATTTCGCTACATCATTGATTTGACCAGTTTTTAAGAAGATCATACTGGAGAAAAACGTGTGACTATGATTCAATTACTTTCTTGATTGATTGCACAAATTCCTTCATTCCATTTTTAGAGTGTTCATACCGACTTTCATCTGCATATCCTGTTTGAGTCCAAGTGAATTCTGTTTCTGTATCTGAAAGTTGTTTCAACTCATACATCACTTCGGAATAATTTTCAGGTTTATCTTCAAGGCCAGAAAACCCTGACCAATAGGAGTATCTGATTTTGCGATGGTGTTGGTTTTCCAGAATAACCCCATGATCTCTGTACTTCATCCCCTCGTACTCTCCTTGAAATACAATTTCACTTCCGGGGCACCAATCGGTGATGGTGTTCGTGCCATATAAATATTCTTTGATGATTTCAGGATTTGTCATGCCATTCCAAACTTTTTCAAGTGAAGCGTGAATGACAATGGATTGTGATACGCTAAGATCGGTTCTCATGTGTTGTTTTTTGAATGCGCAAATTTAGTCTTTTCGTTATATGCTAACTGACATAAAGAAGTTTATGCCTTCTACTTTGTTTTGGAAAATGACATGACGATTGAATCCGTTCATTTGAATAAAATAGATATCAGGAATTGGTTTGACACAACAATTTTGAAGTAAGCGGCGTTACTGATATCAAACCCGAACATGAAATACACTTTACGTTTCCATTTTAAAATCCTGAACGATGAAAAATGTAAGTTTGATTTTCATGTCATGGTTGTGCATCGCAAGTTGCCTAGTGCCTAGCCTCAATGCCAGTGCAAACTTGAGTTTTACTTCCCCTTATCCGAAGACATTCGCCCCTAAGTCTGGTACATTTTCCTTGGGTGCAAGAAATACGATGAATGTTTTTTTCGAATCACCCGATATGATTGGTCAGGGTGCTGGTGGGTGTTTTCGCATTCAAATTGGCGAACGTTTAAATACAGAATGGTTTGCAGATTATGTGAGCAGTAAATTGTATCAGCGCGCTGAGAGAATTGATAAACACATTGGATGGAATGTGATGTATTACTTATTGGATACAAAATCATTTCAGCGGCCATTTACACCCTTTCTCGCTGCAGGACATTGTTTCGATTATACAGGTATTCGATTAAATGGTGATGATCAACCTACAGTGGGCAAGTGGACCAGCGCAGTTCAAATGTCGTTTGGTACGCACTACAATATCAATCCAAGGTTCGATATTACGTTGTCATCACTTTATGATTTGCATCTGGGACGCGAGGTAGAAGTGGAATTGACACCGGAAAATAAAGTGGATATTGAAAGTCATCGAAATGCGGGTTGGGAAGGGCACGTGATGATAATTCTTAGTGTGAACTATAAAATTGCTCAGTTATGGACATCAGGAAAACAACTCAAATGAAGTTGCAACAACAATGGTCGTGTATGGTGTTTTGTTTATGCCTATTGCCCGTTTTTTTTGCCTCGAATGCTGATGCGCAAGAGATATGGGAGAGCAGGAAGGGCCATGTCCGTTCTCAAGCGAATCTAGCCCCCGGATTGATGAAAAATCAGTCCAGGGTGAATGCATATATCGCTGGTGACATGGACATATACTTTGATGACCAGTTCTCTTTTTCAGGTTCTGCTTGGTATTCATTCTCGACCATCAGATCCTGGCAAACTGGAGTGACAATGAATCACTCCGTCTTTTGGGGTGGAGCTTATCATTGGGCAAAACCAGGAAGATTTGATCCTTATGTGATGATACAACCGGGTTTTGGCGTTGTACGGTCCGCATATTTGAATCATGGCGAACTTTCTCAATCCGCTGTCTCGGTTGTTCCTCTCATTTCTGCTTCCGCAGGGTTCAACTACTATGTCGGATCGATGTTTCATTTTCTTTTTCGTGTACAGGCTGTTTCTGGCCATGTCACCAGTAATATGCCTACTCCCGTTAGTTTAAACGAAGTGAGATGTTCTGTGGGACTGGGTTATAATTTCAAGTTATTCAAATAGTCTTGTCTTCATGATCCAGGCGTATTGAATATATGTCTCAGATGGTGAATTTGATCTGGTTCGTATTTCAATAAACATATCGTAATATTGCGATGACATAGTCGTCGTGATTTTTACTGATCATTGCCCCGTGAATTTATGGTTGCTAGGCTCAAAACGCTCTTGCAAATCAGTTGACGTTTGAGTTCTGGTTACTGAAGCGATATGAACGTGAAAGTTGGGCGCATGAAATGTCGATTGTTACAATTGTCAACTGAAATATGCAAGAAATATGGGATTGAGTAAAACAGAAGAGTTTACATTGAAAGAAAATGCCATTGCCAAATACGCCAAGGCATTTGCTCATCCAGCTCGCATTGCCATTTTGAAATTGTTGATCAAGAGACAAAGTTGTATTTGTGGAGATTTGGTGGATGAACTTCCCCTTTCACAAAGTACCGTCTCACAACACTTGAAAGAGTTGAAAGATGCTGGATTGATCAAGGGAAGTATTGATGGAGCGAAGGTGTGCTATTGCATCGATGAAAAGGAGTGGGCGAATGCGAGAAAATATTTGAATGAACTTTTTGAATTACATGTGAAGGCGAATGGTAATTGTTGTTAGTATATGATGGACAGAAGATACATTTCAGAATTGGTTGGGACTTTTTCAATGGTTTTTTGTGGCACCGGAGCGATAGTCATTAATCAAGAAACAGGAGGGGCAATTACTCATGTGGGAATTGCAATTACGTTTGGTTTGATTGTAGCGTCGATGATTTTCGCACTAGGTGATGTTTCCGGAGCACATATGAATCCCGCAGTCACATTGTCTTTTGCAGTGTCCGGTCAATTTCCATTCAAGGATGTGATACCTTACATTATTTCGCAGGGCCTTGGCGCGTTTGCGGCCAGCGGCTTGTTGAAACTGAGTTTTCCGGATAATCTATTGTTGGGAGCAACAATTCCTTCAGGCAGTGATATGCAATCCTTTTTATTTGAAGTGGTACTCACCATGATACTTGTGATGGTGATTTTTAATGTGTCGAAAGGCTCAAAGGAAAAAGGTATTACTGCTGCCATTGCCATTGGTTGTGTGGTAGGATTGGAAGCCATGTTTGCCGGACCCGTTTGTGGTGCTTCAATGAATCCGATTAGGTCATTAAGTCCGGCAATTGTTTCATGGCATATCGAGCATTTGTGGATTTATCTCACCGCTCCATTTGTGGGAGCATTGTTGGGTGTTTTTATACATAAAAATTTATTTGATAAAAATGTTTGAGTCCATTCAAAAGTATTGTCAAGAATTGACACGGGAATTTGAAATGATTTCGATGGAAAGGAAATTACTATTGGATAAAATTGTAAGCTATATCCAATCCAAACGAACAGAAGGTCGTCCTGTAAATTTAGTTTACATCTGCACACACAATTCTCGCAGAAGTCACTTTGGTCAGGTTTGGGCGCATGTTGCATCAAGTTTTTTCGGAATAAAAGATGTTTTCACTTTTTCAGGTGGTACAGAAGCCACAGCATTCAATCAGAATGCGATCGACGCCTTCACCAGAATCGGTTTTGAAATGAAGAAGATTACAGAAGGAGTAAATCCAACTTATGCTGTGGTATTTGATACAAGCATCCCGCCTGCAATTTGTTTTTCGAAGGAGTACGACCACCCTCAAAATCCACAATCTGCCTTTGCTGCAATCATGACGTGCAGTGATGCAGAGGAAAATTGTCCTTTTATTCCGGGTGTTGAATTGCGTATTGGTACCACATATGAGGATCCGAAGGCATTTGACAATACACCTTTTCAAAACGAAAAATATGATGAGCGATGCCGGCAGATTGCGCGCGAGACATTTTATGTTTTTTCGAGGGTATAGTTTTTTCTATGAAAAGATTTCTTCTATCTGTTGCTCTGATATTTTTCTTGGCGCATCCACCAATGGCCCAGAATATTTCATATGGAGGGTTATTTCCAACAATCGATCACAGTGCGGAGTTAAGCAAACGCATAAGTTATAATGTGTATGTATTCGATGCCATAAAGCCATACTCGAATACCATCAACAATGTTACTGACGAATCGCGTTCGCTCTATATCTACGGTGAAGCGGGATTGTCTTATGCTATTTCAAAACACTTGAGTGTAACGGCATCATATGTTTATGAAAGACAGAATCCCTTCAGAAATTCATTTCGCAATGAAAACCGTGCATTTCAGCAATTGACCTTGAAATTACCAATTAGAAAAACCGAATTGAAACAACGATTGCGTTACGATGAACGTTTTGTACAAGACAGAGAAACCGGTAAGACACCATTTACACATCGATTGCGTTATTTGATTGGTTTGAAAAGGCCAATCAGAAATGACAAGATGTATTTCTTTTTATATAGTGAAGCGTTTTTCAATACCACTTCAGGGGCGCAATACGTTTTCAACGAGAATTGGTCGGCAGCGCAAATTGGTTTCAAACTCAACGGTTGGAGCAGTTTGGAAACAGGATTGCTTTATGTCGGTTGGATCAACAATAGGCATGCGGATTGGCTTAACCAATTTTACTTGCAAGTTTCCTGGGTTACACATTTTGATTTAGCGGAAAATCGACAGGATCGTTAACAATATGATCGGGACGCGTCTACAAGAAATAAAAAAAGCTGACTTAAAAGTCAGCTTTTGAAAGTACCCAGAGTGGGAATCGAACCCACACGCCTTTCGACACACGATTTTGAGTCGTGCGCGTCTACCAATTCCGCCATCTAGGCATTAAGTCAAATAAATCACCCGTTTTCGAGAAAACGGGGCTGCGAATATAGTCATATTTTTTTACCTAACGAACAATACAAAACCTGAACTTTTTACCATCCTCATATCCCAGGATTTGTGGACCGGAGATGGATCGAAGCCCATAATAGGTATTGAGGAGAGCGTCCTTTTCCTTGTTTTGAATCAATGTGGTGCGGCTCACAGAGCCTTCGGAATTGGCTTGTACCCGGGTGGTCACGCTGTTTTTGCTCCCCATAAAGGCACTGGGTTGGACTTTCGGATCGGCGGACAGAAGTTCAGTGTTGTCGGGATTATCGTTGAAGTAAAAACTTAACGAGTCCCCAGTCTGAAAGCACAAATAGGAACAATTCCGGGTGTCAGAAATGGTGAATTGTCGCTTGGAGATTTTTTGATTCCAAAGGTGTTTGCCGGTAGAATCGGTCTTTGTGAGGATGATCTCATCGAAATTGTATCGGTATTCGATGGTTTGACGTCCAGTTGTGGGATCTGTTATGGTATTCTGACTCACATAATACTGTTCGCCTATCAGGAGAACTTCGCCTTCCAGAGAAATCAACATGTGGTCGAGATAGAAATCCGGCAATGCGGGATTGCGTTTCAGATCGCCTTCATCCATGAATTGTAGAAGGAATTCTTTGCTGAAAGGCATAAAATTGGCCGACTTCACGGAAGCACCATGCGCGCCAATCACAAATTGAATGGTGCCCGCCGCATTAAAATGAAAATCATTAGAATAATATCCGGTAATAATGACATCTTGCTTTTGATTGAGTTGAAAAATCACAGACATCACCTGCTTGTCTTTGAGACTGATATCATATTCCTTCAGTTTGTTTGTTTTGGCATTGTAATAAAAAACGACGTAACGGGCGCCCTGAGGTTTCTGCCATAGTTTTCCATCTTTCGCTGGATTGCGCCCGCTCATCATATATAAATCGCCGTGATTGTCTAACAGAAAGCTATGAACTTGAACTATTTCCTGAGTGTACGGTAGAAGAATTTCTTTTTCCCAAATAAGTTCTATCTCCGATGAATAGCATTTGAATGAAATCGCTTCTGAGCTTTTTCTTTCGTAAGGAGGATCGAAATAGAGGAGAAGCCGCGTGCTATCAGGAGAGAACGTTATGCCAAATTCTGGTTGATTGGAAGCGTTGCTGAATGTGGTTTGATGTATCTGCTTTTTATCCGATTTCGTTTTTCCAAGATGATCCAATAGCAAACAGAAGATTGAAGTTTTTTGTTGGACTGATCTGTTTTGCTGGTAAATAGAACGAAGGTTGAATCAAGGAAAGTAACCGACTCCAATTTTTCATCTTCTTCCAATTGAATTTTCACCACCCAACGTGTGGTTGAATTTTCAAGATGATAAGCAGTCAAACGCAAAAAATTGGTTTTTCGGTTTTCATCAATAACAAAAAATGAACTCGAATCATGTCCAATGATTCTGAGTGATTTCATATCCCGCTCCATGCGGTATTTGTCAGAACACGTTGTGGATTGAGCGATGCTTTTTTGCTGCGAAAAAAATGATGCGAGAATTACCAGCGAGCACGCCAGTTGAGCATGAAAGAGATGTAGTGATTTTTCAAGCAATTGAATCTATGATCATGATCCGGCAAACAACCGGAAAATATCCATTCCATTTCCATACAACATGAGGCCGAGCAAAAGCATCATTCCGATGATTTGCGATCGCTCAAGAATCTTCTGACTGACGGCTTTGCCCGTAATCATTTCCCAAATCAGGAACATGACATGGCCGCCATCCAATGCTGGTATGGGCAAAATATTCATGAAAGCGAGCACAAGCGAAATGAAAGCAGTTCTTTCCCAGAAAGCCCACCAATCCCATTCATCAGGAAACAACTTCGCAAATGTGACGAATCCACCTACTTGCGATGCTCCTGATTTGGAGAATAGAAAACGCAACTGGCTGCTGTAATCTGTTACCGTTTCCCATGCTTCATGAAAACCACCTGGAATGCTCTGCGCAAAGCTGTAATGCATGGTATCTACATCCAGAAAGTGATCTATGGATTGTGGGCCGACACCAATTTTACCTTCTTTGGAGACCATCACTGGAACGGCAATGGTTTGTCCATCTCGCACCACGTGCAATCTCACCAATTTGTTTTTATTGTTGCGAATTTCACGAGCGATTTCCTGATAATATGGTGAATAATATCCGTCGACACCAGTGATGCTATCGCCTTTTAAAATACCTGCCGCATAGGCGTTTTTTCCCACCTCTACTGTATCAATCACAAAAGGAATTCTCAAACTGAAGGCGCCGGTTTTTACACCGCTGTCAACCATCATTTGTCCAAAGTTATCCGGCAATTTGATGATATGTTTTTCGCCAAATCTTTCGATGGTTACTTCGTGTGGATCATCCAACATCATGCGTTTGTTGATCTCAGAAAAACTCTCTGGTCGAACACCATCAAGGGCTAAAATTTTATCACCGTCTTTGAATCCGAATTGATACATGATCGGACTACAATGCACACCATAAGAAGCGTTTTCAACGGGAACCACTTGTTTGCCATAGGTGTAGAGAATGACGCCATAGATAACTACACCAACAATGACATTCACCACAACACCTCCGATCATGATGATCAATCTTTGCCAAGCTGGTTTGCTGCGAAATTCCCAAGGTTGAGCAGGTTGTGACATTTGCTCTTTATCCATGCTTTCATCCACCATTCCCGAGATTTTTACATATCCTCCGAGTGGTAACCAGCCGATACCATATTCGGTTTCGCCGATTTTTTTCTTAAGCAATGAAAAGTATGGATCGAAGAAGAGGTAGAATTTTTCTACCCGAGTTTTAAAAATTTTCGCTGGAATAAAGTGACCACCTTCATGCAAAATGATGAGAATGGAAAGGCTGAGCAGAAGTTGAAATGCAAAAATCATGAGTTAAAATAAGTATGGCGAAATTAATGAGTTCTTGAGGTAAACCGCTCAGGGGCGGTCAATTGTTGTCATTATTTATGTAGTGACTGCATATAGCGTTGCACGTACTTACCAATGATGTCGAATTCCAGATTCACGAAGTCTCCTTTTTGAATCATTCTGAAATTGGTATGTTCCATGGTATAGGGAATGATATATACAGAAAATTTTCCTATTGCAGATTCAACCACAGTAAGACTTACTCCATTGACACAAATGCTGCCTTTGGGTACCGTCATCATTCCGGAATCTTCCGAATAGGTGAAGTGAAATTCCCAGGAACCGTTTGTTTCCTTCACGTTTTCACAAACCGCTACAAGATCGACGTGTCCTTGTACCATGTGTCCATCTAGTCTGTCGTTCAAACGCAAACAACGTTCGAGATTGATTTCAGAACCAATTTTAACTTGCCAAGATTGGTTTTGCGCAATGTCTCTTCAATGGCAGTTACACGATATGAATCGCCTTTGATTTCTACAACCGTAAGACAGGCTCCATTGTGTGCGATACTCTGATCGATTTTCAATTCTTGCACAAATGAAGCTTTGACCCAGATTTCTAAATTACCTTCGTGTTGAATGGTTTTTTCAACGATACCAATGGATTCTACAATTCCAGAGAACATAAAACTAAATTAGTTGGTGTCGGCAGGTTTTTTTCCATCCATCAATCTGATGGTGCCGGTGAATTTTTCTGTGACGATTCCGCTTAGGCGAATGGTATTCACTTCTACGACGTAGTAGTACACAGCATCGCTCGACATATTGTCTGAATCTTTGTTGACACCTGTCCAATTGATATCCGGATCAGTTGTTTCGAAAACAAGGTTACCCCACCTGTTATAAATTTTCATGTCAACGCTTTCGATGTATCGGTATTCGAATGGATGAAACAAGTCATTCAATCCATCACCATTAGGCGTGAAAATATTGGGAAGGAAATAGATCGGGCAATTGTCTATACAAATCATATTTGAAAAGCCACTTTCATTTTGATGCAATGCACCATCAGGCCAGAGATTCAAGGAATCAAGAGCGGTAACAACAAAGCAACCAGCAATACTGATTGGAATTTCCTCATCTTGATACAAGTACGTGGTATCTCCGGGATTACCAATGGTCGCAAGCAATTGCATTGGTCCACCCTCTACCGGAGTGTAATAAATATTATAAGCAGTGATGTCGTCATCGCATCCTTCTGTTGGATTAGACCATGTGAGTGCATCAAAAGCGGCACTGCAATCATGTTCTACTTCTAGTATTGGTGGACACGGTGGAGTTTGATCATAAGGTGTGGTGCAATCTTGCTGGCTCACATTGAACAAAGGATCAGGAACATTCGCAGCGTAGAATGAACCTTTCGCAATGACATAGTAACAGTATTCCACGTTGTTTACAAGACCAGTGTCTACATAGGTGTCTTCGTACGCAATACCTACCTCGATGAAATCTGGATCTGCAGGACCTTTTCTTAAGATGTGGTATTCATAATTGGTCCATGGCACCGTGTACTGCATGTTTAACGTAACCTGATTGTCACCGGGCACGAGATTCAGAAAAATAGAAGTTGCGGGCGTTGATGAAGAGAGTAAACTATCGTTAGGAGCATTATAAAATTCGACGCGATAATTGTGTCCAGTTGTTTTGGTGTCGAGATTGAATTGAACGAATGTTGAATCTCCAGATGCAAGTGTTGTAAAGTCAGGTGAGGTATAGACCAAATCAACAGGTTCTAAAGTTCCTGCAGCATGATAAAGTCTATAGCGATATGGTCCGAGGCCCGTCGTATCCATGTCACTTGGAGGCGACCAATGAACGGTATCAACACCTGCGGTAAGATCAGTAATACCAATACTCACTTTTGTCATCACAGGAATTTCTTTCATGATGGTGTCACAAAATTCTTCACTCGCAAAACTCAAGGCACCATCTGGCCATACAGTCACGATCATATAACAATAAATGCCACCATAGAATACACTTTCATCAGTGTAAGAAGTGGCATCAATACCTTCAGTGTTTCCGATGTATTGATATCCCGTATAAGCAGGTACACCCAATTCACATGAATCCGGTTCAAAGCCAAAAAGGTTGTTTCTTCTGTAAACAAGATATTCTACTTCATCCAATTCATCTGGTTCGAAAGAATCATAGCAAGGAGTTGGACTCCAGGTGAGATCCATGTGGTCTCCAATACCTGTTGCTACTGGGTCTTGAACGGGTGGAGCAACGACGGTGATGAGGATGGTTTCTACATCTGAGAGCGGGATATTTCCTTCGTCTGTAGCTATGAAGGAAACGATATAAGGTTCTGCCCTCACTTCATCACAACGAGGTAACCATGAAAATGTTCTTGTAAGCGGATTGTATTCTGCGGTATTTAAAACATCGGTGAGTGGACCGCCGAGTGCTTCAATATGCACATCGCTGGCCAGTCCGTCCGGATCGTCGTAACTGATCTGGAAAGTGAGCAATTCATCAGCTGGAATGCAGTAGTCTGCAATATCTTCAATGACCGGAGGAGTATTGGAGCAATTCACAACAGTAATTTGCATGTCGCGTTCTACAGAGCCGACAAACACGCCATTCCTGTATTCTTCCACCAAAAATGCAACGTTGTATTCGCCGGCAACCAAAGGTGTGTTCCAAGTGATGTCGCCAGTTTGTGGGTCGATTTCAAATGTATCATCAGCATTGTCGGTATAATCTGTCGGAGATTCCCAAGTTTCCAAAGGCACTACTCCCTGTCCCAAACACGGCACAAGGCTGAACACCAATTGGTCACCATTGAGTGAATCATATGCGACTGGATTGTGTATCCAAGGCTGAAAGATGCAGGCGTCCTGAATGGGAGGATTGAGGAATTTGATGGAGTTGTTGTGTCCGTCATTTCCGGGTCTGATAACCAGAACAGATTTGATGGCAAAATAGGCCATGACTGAAGTGGACGTTTTATCTGCTTCTGGTGTTCCTGGTGCGCCATTGTTGATGTTCAAGACGCCGGCATTCCTATTCGGGTCTTCAACTGAAATGACAAAAGTTCCACTGCCGCTATAAGTATGGAGGCCAACATATTCGTTGCGTTTCACGTCAGCTCCAACGTTGAGTTCTTCTACATATCTATCCAAACTATCCAATTGTTCTTCTTCGGTTCCTGGTGCTTCATCACCCCAACGGATTTTCAAACTTGGACGGTCTGCAAATGCACTTTGTTTGGTATAGGTAGTAACTCTAATGCGATAGGTAAGTCCAAAGACATGTTCATAGGTAATCTCACCGGCTCTGTTGTGTGTAGCCAACATTTCCGGCATGAATAACATGCACAAAATCAGTGTCAGATAAATTCTCAGTTCTTTCATTCTATCGGGTAACGAAAATACGCCATCGTTCATTTTTGTGAAAGACAAATTCTTCCAGGTAAAAGTTTGATGAGCTGCACAGAATTCTCTCTTGTTGGAATTTGAAGAAAAAGTCAGGTTTATATAGCGTTTGAGCAAGAACTTGGATTGGTGCGAATGAGATTATCCATTCATTTTTGAAGAAATTCCCGCGTATTCAGGGTTAAAAATCAAAAAAGCCACCCCAAATGGAGTGGCTTTTCAAATGATTATGATGATTAAATCAATTCAATTCTTTCGAACCCGCCATGACCGAGATGCAACCTTCATGGGTAGATACAGAAGATTTTTGTTCCGGAACCCGGAGTTTCACGATCAATTGTTGGGTGCTGGTCATTTTGAAATCGAATACTCCATTTTCTGCGGAATTACCTTTGTAGATGGATTCACCACCAGTATCAGTAATTTCAAAATCCACACTACCGAGAATTGGGTGAGCGCAAACTACTAGTCTGTACTCTTTACCACCGTAGAAAGTGAGGAGGAGTTCGGCTTCATCGCCGGGCACGAGCATGGCAGAGTTATAATTATCGTTCTGAATATAACCTTCCAATTGTGGCAGGCATTGGTTCTTGGTAAATGCACGGCATTGGGCATCGGCCACGAATGGTGCGAGAAGAACCAGCGGGAGGATTATTTTATAAAGTTTCATTTGCTTGAGTTTGGGTGGTTATTAGAACGAAGTGTATTTGTTACGCAGTTCTGTCGCTTTGGTTGCGATAGCCTTGAGCGTAGCATCATCAATTGTAATAGTTGTAGTTGTACCAATGGTAACAACACCGTTGGCATCCTTACCTGTAGAGGTTTTTCCCTTGTTTTCCTGTGCACCATTGTAGATGTCGCGCAGCACAAAAAGGTCAGCCTTCATTTCTTTGAGATTTTCATGCTCTCCGAATTTTTCGAAGTAATCCACGAGATTGTTGAGCGCATATTTTTGTTCTGCTATACGCTGGCGCATATCAGCATTGCCATCTGCGGCATAAATGGAAGACAGGTAAAGAGCTTCTAACCAACCACCAGCGACAACAAGGGCTGACACTTCAATACGCTGATTTTCTTTCAGGTATCCGTTGAGATCTGCGTATGCTTCTGAAACAATCTTCAGCAATGAATCGCGGCTTTCCTGATTGCGGTCAAGGCGCTCAATGATTTCATTGGTCAATGCACCATCAACACCCATTTGTTTTGCCAGGTTTTGCGCAGAGGCAAAATATTCCATGGTAACCTGCTTCTGGTCGAACATTGCGGCATAGCTGAGGTCAGCACCGTAAACACCAAGGTTCACAGCTTGCTTGACTTCACCCGTGTATTTGCTCACGTTTTCGGCTGGATTGAGTTTTCCGACATCAAATTGATATCCCTTTTCTTTGATCAGGGAAGACATTTCAACTGGTGAGGGGATTGAGAAGAAAATTTTCTCAAGTTCCTTTGTTCTTGCCGCTTGCAAGGAGTCAACTTCTTCTTTTACCGGAGGTTGAGCGTGTTGCTGATCGGAGTTGGTCTGGCACGATTGCATGGCCAAGCCGATACCACAGACGATTGCGGTGAATCGCAGTGCATTCTTAAGTTGCATCATAATCAGGATTTTTGGGTGGTTGATCATTACCGTCAGGTAGTGTATCAGTCTGTAATGTTCGTTTTTATCGGCTCTCATACGGAGGCATATCTGAATAAGTTTTAAAAACGGGTTTGTTTATTTAAAAAAAGTGGAGTTATCATTAAAAAGACTTGATCTACAGGGCTTTTGCAAGGTGTCCTGAATTTTGAAAGCTCGGGTTTTTTATGGCTGCAATCATGAACTTCATCGTCCGATGTTCAGGTTTAATCCGTGCGACACCTTCAACGACTGTCACCAGCCAGTCGTTCAATTCGTCTTAAACCTCAAAGTTCAGAACCGTATCATTGTTGAGATTTTTTTCCGGAAGAAATCGCTTTGAAGGCCTTAGGATGAGGAATCCACTGGTTACATGGACAGGATTTTTTACTTTTGCAGCCCCTTGAAATTTTCAGGTTGGGCTTTTTGTTTATAATTCATCGTCTAAAATCAAAGCGAAGGATTTTAGCAAATTGAAATCACTCTTAGAAGTGTCAACAATGTGATTCCGAAAAGTCGGGATTTAGATTTTTAAGGGGAAAAAATCATTTGGTCCCGTAGTTCAACGGATAGAATAGAAGTTTCCTAAACTTTTGATCCCAGTTCGATTCTGGGCGGGACTACAAAGGGATGAATTCAGTAGCTGAATTCATCCCTTTTTTTGTTATGAAAATTCAAATGTCTTTTTTCAAATCATAGGTAAGCTTTGAAATAAATACCACGTTTGGACATTGTTGTTATTCTTTGATCACTTTGAACTTTGTTGCAATTCCAGTGTGGTCTTTCAATTGAATAAAATAAATGCCTTTTGGACCAGAAAGCGGAATGATTGCTGTTTTGGTTGAAAGTAAATTTTGTGTTTCGATCATTTGACCTGTTGTATTGAAGATTTCTATTTGTGCATTTAGAATGGGTTGATCAAAAACGATTTGAACGAAGTCGGAAGTTGGATTAGGATAAATTTGTATGAAGTGGTGCAAATGATCCGATTCTACATCAGCAGGTATCGGATGAGTTTTAATCAAGAAAGCATCGAAATTTCCATGCGAATTGATGGACAAAACATCAGCTTCAGGATTGAGATCGGCTGTCGCATAAAACCAACCGGTGGTATATACATTGCCGCTGTTATCCACTGTTATGGCTTGTCCGCGATCTCCAAAAGACGCATCAGTTCCGCCCACGGTTTGTGACCAAATGTGATTTCCATTCAAATCATATTTGCAGATAAAAACATCTTCACCTCCAGCAGATGTCAGGTTGTTTTGTGCCGCACCAGAATTGAAGTCAATTGTCGATTGATAAAATCCGGTCAGATAAATATTCGAGTTGTTATCGAGATCAATACTTTGACCCCATTCAGGTAACGCACTACCGAATCCGTGAGCCCAAAGCGAATTTCCATCTGCATTGAGTTTAAGTAGGTAAATATCTTGTTCTCCTAAAGCAGTGATTTCATTTGTCCCGCTGCCTGAATCGAAATCGACAGTGTTTTCGAATCGACCTGTAGCGTAGATGTTACCATCGGCATCGGTTTGAACCGCATAACCAACTTCCCACCCGATAGAACCAAATGAATTAACCCAAAGAAGTAATCCTGTAGCGTCGTATTTGGCAATAAAAATATCAATGGCACCGATGGCTGTGAGGAGGTTTTCTCCTGCTCCGGGATCAAAATCCGTGACACCAAAGTAATAACCAGTCGCGATCACATTTCCTAAATTGTCTGTGGTCACACCAATACAATGGTCATTGCTGTTGGCACCGGTACCTAAGGCCCAAATGAAATTGCCAGAGGCATCGAGTTTACAGATGAAAAAATCATCACCCCCGCCATTTGCTGTGAGGTTGAATGTCTGATCGCCCGGATTGAAATCTGCAACACCTTGAAACCGTCCTCCGATGATCACATTGTTATCACTGTCCACGGCTACAGAATGACCTTCGTCTGTTGTGAGTCCTCCCATGTTTTTAGCCCAAACTAAAGCACCATCATTATGAAATTTTGCGACATAAACATCATCTCCACCGGCCGATGTTAGATTGAATTCATTGGTGGAATCAGGGTCAAAATCGGCGGTGCCGTTAAAATGACCAACAACCAAAACATCACCTGCGGCATCAATAGCTAGGCCATGGACTTCATCAAAATTTTCACTTCCGAATTGAATGGCCCAAACAAAATGTCCATTTGCATCAGACTTTTGAATAAAAACGTCTGATCCCCCTCCATTGGCAGTGAGCTCGAATACACCATCTTCAGGATCGAAATCAGTGATATATCTAAATAGACCAGCCGTATAAACATTGCCACTGTTGTCGGTTGCCACCGCACGGCCTTCATCCTGAACATCGCCTCCTAATGCGAATGCCCAGTCGAATATTTGGGATTGAAGTTGAGTGGAGGCGAAAAGGAGGCAGAATAGAAGTATGAATTTTGTTTTCATTTTGTGTCTAAGGTTTGGAAGCGGTTTAAAAATCGTGGGTTAATTTCTCTGGTAAATGTAAATAAATCAATTGATAAGGTCGTGGTTTCTATCCAATGCGGAGATGACAAAACCCGAATCCATCGGGTATATCGCAAAATGCACATCCACGATTGTTGCCATCCACCATGAAGCATAGGTTATTTGTTGCAACAGAGTATTTGAATCGATGTAGGTAATGGTGAATCTGTGATTAAAGGATGTAGCCTTAATTTGCGTATTGGCTATGGCTTTGCTGGAATCTTTGTTTTTGATTCCATTCCTAAAAGGGAAATCAAAAGAAATTGGCCAGCGTTGATCGGCCCTTGACTTTCGAATGACCGAGGATTCCTGAGTGTGATGAATCAGTCCAAGTGGAGTGAACAATCCTGTATATTTGGCCAAAGACTTTCAACTTGAATGAAAAAGATTGCTGTTCTCGTAGACTTTACCCGAAGTGGTAAACCAGCCATGATGATGGCGAAGCGCCTGTCAGAAATTTCCGGCGCAGAAATTATTGCTGTCAATATCAGTGATGGTCAACACAACGATGAAGTGTTGAAGCATCAATTGGATGAATACACTTCTGCGATGCTTGGTCAGAAGATCACTTCTCACGCCGTGATCGGACATGGCAGGCTACTTTCATCCATACCGCAATTGCTTTCGGAAATCAATCCAGACCTTGTGGTGATTTGCACGCATGGTATTCGCGGCGTGATCCAAACTTTGTTTGGTGCAACGATTTTGAAATTGGTTCAAGAAATTCATTACCCAAGCGTTGTGGTTCAAGAAAACACGGTGGTAAGAAATGTATTGCCTGTCAATATCCTTTTAACGGCAAGTCCATACGAATCATTTTATGCGAAAATGAAATATTGTGGAACGATCGCGAAATCAATCGATGCGAACGTTGTTCATTATGAAATGGAAAAATACCTTGGCGATACTGAAGAAGTCATTGCGAAACACAGCAAAGAAGCGGAAGCATACTATAGCGAAATTCAAGTGAAATTTTCTACGGTAAATGAAGAGCGAAAGCTGATGTCGTTGGGTTTTGCGCAGCAAACCATCAACTACGCTTACAATCATGGCTATGATCTTGTGTGTGTATCTGCGGATACGCACCAGGAACAGATGGCCATGGGAAAAGCGGACAAGGAAAAAATGTTGTGCAATGATGAAGGTGTTGCCATTTTGGTTTGTCCAGATAAATAAAGAAATCTCCTTTTATAAATAAAAAACCCGCCTCAAATGAAGCGGGTTTTTTTATTCTGATTACACGTTGTTTACTCAGCTTTCCTGAGTCTGTTATTGTCGTATTGATAGAGTTGCCAAAAGAGCATAGGCACAAATACGAGTGCTATGATCAGCATACCCAACAATGCCATCATGTTGGCGCCCGGCCAATGCATCAGTTTGAACAACGACCCTATGCTGAAAATGAATCCGCCAATGGCACCGATCAATGTGCGCGAGCGATAGGTGTAATAAGTTGGAAATTTTATGGCAGATGTAATCAAAGCCAACATGGATGTGGCTAACGAGACAAAGCCGATGAATAGCAAATGATTCGCCATTGGCCAATAGAGTGTTTTGAAGGTGAATCCCAATAGCACACATACAGTGGCTACGAATCCGAAGAAATACTGTGTGATTTTCATTGTAAAAGGTATTTGAGGGTTAATATGAACTGAACTTGTTCCTCGATTTCATGTATGCCATTTGGAGCAAGGTTGTGCAACGTATTTGACAGTGCATCATCGAAGGAATGTCCTTCCAGTAATTGTTCTTCAATGCTGCAACAACAATGGTCAATCAACTCTGTTTGCAATTGAAGATCACGCACCGATGCCTTGATCAATCGTTCAATTTCCTGTTGGTATTTTTCAGTGAAATCAGCCATGTGATGGTGTCAATTTGATTCCCATAATCATTTGAATGCTCTCCATAAAACCAGACAGTTCTTCTGCGCGAACTGCAATTTGTTTTTTTTCCGGAAGTCGTTAGACTGTAATAGACACGCGGTCGGTTGCCGACCATCACTTCTTCGGTCTTGACGAAGCCTTCTTTCAAAAGTTTGTGCAAAGCGGGATACAATGATCCTTCCTTCAGCAAAATTTTTCCGTCGGTTCTTTGTTTAACCACTTTGGTGATGTCGTATCCGTACATCTTGCCATTTTCCTGCAATAATTTCAGGATAATGGTTCCCAGTGTTCCTTTTATGAGTTCATTTGTTGGCATCGGAGGCAAATATACATAGAATTGCTATGTATAGAAACTCTAGGTATTAAAAAAAATTGTATGATCGACAAAAAAACTTTGGAAAACATAACGACAGTTATTCGTCCGAGTTTGCGTTTTGTTGATTTGACGGTCATTGTGGTCAGTTTGGTGATTGGGATGGGGATTTTTCGCACGCCTGCGGAAGTCGCACAAAAGGCTGGGTCATACGAGGTTTTTATATTGGCCTGGGTCACAGGTGCGATCGTTTCGATGATTGGTGCATTCATTTTTGCGGAAGTGGGATCGGCCTATCCAAGAGCTGGGGGGTTTTATCAAATCTTCTCGCATTGTTATCATCCGGCATTTGCGTTTATGGTCAATTGGATCACTGTGATGAGCAACGCAGCTTCTACCGCATTGGTCGCTGTGATGGGATCAGAATATTTGGCACCATTGCTTTTTCCAGCATGGGATCATGACATGACTGTTGGTTTGATTTCCGCCTTATCAGTATTGATTCTGTACTTCGTCAACATGGCTGGAATAAAAGTTAGCGCAAAAATTTTGACCGTGTTGATGGTGGTGAAAATATCATTGTTGCTCATCATGATGATTTCGATTTTCATGTTGCCGGAGCAGTTGGAATCATCAAGTGTAGCGCGAACTGGAGACATGGGTTGGATGCAAGCTTTCGGACTTTGTTTTATTCCAGTGTTTTTCACCTATGGTGGTTATCAGCAAACCATGAATTTTGGAGGAGATGTCAAAGTGGCCCAGCGAACAATGCCGCGAGCCATTATCGTCGGTATGTTGTTGGTTATGGTGATTTATTTGATGGTCAATTATGCATATGTCCATGCATTGGGTTTATCGGGGTTAGCTTCTTCAAAGACAATAGCTGCTGATATCAATGTATTGTTATTCGGTGAAAAAATTCTTCCGTGGATTTCTGTGATCATGTTTATTTCTGTCTTGGCATATGTCAATGTTTCAGTGATGAGTAATCCACGAATTTATTATGCGATGGCTCAAGATGGCGTTATGCCTGCGACTTTTATGAAAGTGAATTCCCGTACTCAAGTGCAACAGTCGGCGCTGACACTTTTTGTGATCTTTATTTTGATCACGCTTTATTTCTCCAGATCCATTGGTGATCTTTTGAAGTTTGTGATGTTTTTTGATAGCATAGCCTTCATGGCAGCGGCATATTCCATTTTTATTTTTAGAAGAAAAGCTACAATAGGACAGAACGATGTTTTTAGAATGCGCGGTTATCCTTGGTTGCCCATGGTTTTCATCTCTGTTTATGCCATCATCAGTGGTGTGATTTTTTATCATGATCCAACTACTGCGTTAACTGGTTTTGTCCTTTTTTTAGGTGGGTTTCCACTTTACAAATTGTTTGTTTCAATCAACGGTAACAAGAAAGAATGAATTACAAATCACTATTTCAATTAAATCCCGAAGTAACATTTTTAAACTTCGGATCATTTGGTGCAACACCTCTATCGCTCACGGCGGACTACCGCAAATGGCAGGATATGCTTGAATCCGAACCAGTGCAATTCATGACTGTTCAAGGGCCGAAATACCTTGAAGAGTCGAGAAGGGCTTTGGGGAAATACATAGGATGTCATCATGATGATTTGGTGTATGTGATGAATCCATCGTATGCGATCAACATTATCGCAAGAAGTTTGAAATTGAATCCTGGAGAAGAAATTCTGACCACTGATTTGGAGTATGGTGCCATGGATAAAACATGGAATTATTATTCAAAGCAAAATGGATATGTCTATCGCAGACAAAATATTCCGTTGCCATTGACTTCGAAAGAAGCGTTCTTACATGAATTCTGGAAGGGCTACAATGAAAAAACGCGCGTTGTTTTTATCAGTCAGATCACCAGCAGCACAGCATTGATATTTCCGGTGAAGGAGATTTGTGAAAGAGCAAAGGAATTGGGATTGATCACCATTGTAGATGGAGCGCATGTGCCGGGTCATATAGATCTTGATCTGTCAGAATTGAAGGCAGATATATACACGGGCGCTTGCCACAAGTGGATGATGACACCAAAAGGCTGTTCGTTTTTATATGTAAAAAGGGAAATGCAATCATTGTTTGATCCTTTGCTCATCAGTTGGGGTTATCAAAGTGCTTTGCCTTCTCATTCGCAGTTTTTGGATTATCATCAACAGCAGGGCACGAGGGATTTTTCGGCTTTTCTCACTGTGCCTGCGTCCATCGCTTTTATGGAAAAGCACCAATGGAAAGAAGTGGCAAAATCTTGCCAGAAGTTGGCTCAGTCGAATATCGAGAGGTTTTGCGAATTATTGGATACGGTGCCATTGGCACCAATAGGAGATGAATTTTTCGGACAGATGTGTAGTTTTCAGATCAAAACAAATGATCCGCTGAAATTGAAAGCAATGTTGTATGATCAATACCGAATCGAAATACCCGTGATGGTACAAGGTGATAAAGTATTCATCCGTTATTCGATCAATGCGTTTAACGATCAGAATGATCTTGACCTTTTGTACCGTGTATTGAAAGAAATAATTGCTCTGAAAATGCTTTAGACCGATTGGTCTTTTTTAAACTACAACAAGGTCGGAAATTCTTTCGCCCGGTTTGAGGTGATATGCTGCTAATCCTGCTTCCAGCACCTTTCACGTGTTGAATGCTGTCGTCTATGAACAATGTTTCGGAAGGAATAAGATTGTTCCATTCGCAAACTTTGAGATAGGTTTCCGGATATGGTTTTTTGATCCCAATGACATTTGAATAGTAGATTTTTTCAAATGCCGATCTGAAATGGTTGATATCCATTTTTTCGGCAATCATTTTTTCAAACGCTACAACATGGATGGCGTTGGTATTGCTCAGCATAAAAGTTTTTCTGCCTGAATTTTTCACCTGATGAACCATTTCTACTTGTTCAGGCATGATGTATAACAGAATACAATTCCAGGCCTCATCGACTTCCTGGCGTGTTGCCTTCGGCACAAAACTGTGCAGGTACTGCATGAATTCCTCATTGGAAACTTTGCCGGTTTCAAGTTTATCGAAAATCGGATTTTGATTGGCTTGTGTATAGATTTCTTTGAAATCAGTAAAACCTAATTTGGCAAAAGCCTGGAGCTGGGAGGTGATAATCGATTTCGAACAAAACACCACCAAAATCAAAAATGACATTTCTGATTCCTTTTAAATCAATCATAGTTTTTTGAAAATAGAAACGGAGAAATATTAATTCGCTTCACGTTTGATCCAGGCACTTCCGCCAGATGATTTAATTTTTCTCATCGCTGCGGTAGCTTCAGATTTTGTTGGGTAATAGCCATAAGCGACAAGTTGCAGTCCGTCTTTTTTACCAGCTAAAGAAGCTTCGAAACCATCGTTCTGAAGTTTTTGAAGAAACTTTTCTGCATTTTCAGGAATGGAGAAAGCGCCACCAATTACGGCAAAGCGATTACTTGAATGATGCTCTTTGCTGATGAGTGTTTTCTGGTCGTTTTCTTTTTTGACTTCCGTGGTTGACGGGGCCGCAATTTCTTTCAACTTGTTTTCGATTTCAACACCAGTAGGTGTAACCCTGTTTTGCATGAAGTCGAAACGAATATTACCGGATGCTGTATCTAGTGCACTACTCAAAACAGATTTATCGACACCGGTTTCAGGAGCGAAAGAAAACTCACGGTTCTCGTAGTCTGAGTCGATGCGCACCCGATGGAATGGATTGAGTGAAGCCAAGGTAAACTCACCTTGACCGCCCAACTGATTGCCGGCTAAAAATGATCCCGCCAACAAGAGAGGAATGGCAATTGCAGCAGCAATTTTCCAACTGGCCTGTTGTTTTCTGCTTTCAGAATTGATTGGAATAACTGGTGTCTCAACAGGTAACTCCTGTTGTTCAATATACCTCAGTTGAACTGGACGGAGTCCATATGAACTGGTTAGAAAATTTTCTTCTTCATCAGGGATGAACTGAAGTTGTCCGCTGGTATCGCGAAAAAACACCCCGATATGTTCCAACACCAATCTCCCGGATTGATTCAGGGTTTGCTGGTAGGATGCAATTTGATGGCGGATTTTTTCAGATGCGTCTTGAAATGACAGATTGAACAGCTTTGCGGTATGTTGTACCAGCAGTCCATCATTGTCTTTCAAATGTCGGTTGAAACCGATATGCTTAGACGGAGGTTGAATCACGTGCGTGCGACGATTGAGTCTAGCGCTGCGATAATTTGCCACGAGCCCGCCGAATTCTGGCAATACGACACAATCGTGATCGTAGAGTAGATCGCATATGACGGGTTCAAGCCTCATGCTGCAAATATAGATCGGGTTCTGAAGCGCTGAAAGCGATCCAATGTATTGCTTCACAGTGATTTGTGAAAAGCTTAGCTTTTTAGGGCGGACGGATTCAAAGGGTTAAAGCAGATTGTCCAGAATGTGTTTAAGGTCTTCCGGCGTGTCAACTGCTGGAGTTTCAATATCGGTTTCAGCCACGTAGATGGACATTCCTGACTCAATCCATCGCAATTGTTCGAGTGATTCGGCCCTTTCCAAAGGTGAAGTTTCGAGGCTGCATATGGAGGTGAGAGCAGATACTTGATATGCGTAAAGTCCGATGTGTTTGTAGTACGCGTGGTGCAAATGCCATTCGTTTTGCGGTGAGTTTTTTTGATATGGAATGGCGTGTCTGCTAAAATAAATGGCTCTCCCATTTGGTGAAAAAATCACTTTCACTTTATTGGGATTAAAAAGTGAGGCGTTATCTGAAATGCGTTTTGCCAGCGTTGCGATTTCTACTTCTGGTTTGCTGATCAAATTGGCCAACAAATCAATTTGCGATGGATCAACAAAAGGTTCGTCACCTTGAATGTTGATGATGGCATCAGCATGGAGTCCTGATTTTTGGTATGCTTCCAGACAACGATCCGTCCCACTAGGATGATCTGGTGAGGTCATGACCACCTGATATCCGAAAGATTGAACATGATTAAAAATTCTCTCATCATCGGTTGCGACGATTACTCCGAACAACGCATTGCATGAGGTCGCTTGTTCAACCACGCGGCGAATCATGCTCTTCCCATCAATTTCAACCAAAGGTTTGCCGGGAAATCTTGTGCTTGCAAATCGAGCAGGTATGATGCCTAGAATTTTCATGTTTGCGAAGTTAGCACAACGAAATGTCAGAGGGTCAATACGTATTGCACCATCGTGAATCTCGGTTGCTCGATGGCAAGCGGACGAATGGCATATTCGCGATTGAGCAGGTTATTGACGATGATGGAAACACGGTGCTTTTGAGCGAAAGTGTAACCGAGCCTAAGGTCAAAAACGTAATCGCCGGAAGTGTGTTCTTTTCTCCATTTGGAAATACCCGGATTGAATTCAGCGAGTGGAACTGTTTCGAGGTCTTCGAAAGCACGATCGATATTTTGCATGTGGCTGTTGTATCTGCCGCTCATTCCAAGCATGATGTTTTTGTAGTGGAATGAAACATCACCCCTCACCAAATGCTGCATACGATATTTCAGAATATTGTTGGTGGTATCGCTGGAAGTGGTGATATACGTGTATTCACTCGGAATTTTCAACGACGTATTGCCACCATTCGGAGGTGTACCGTAGGTGTGATGTGGTGTTGTACTCACTGGTAAAGTGTAAGTATATCCTGCAAGCAACTGCACTTTTACTTTTCTGATTTTTCCTTCGCCCATGACAGACAATTCTGCGCCCTGAATTTTTGCGTGACCAGTGTTCACGCTTTTGAATCCAATACTCTTTTGGATTTCTTCTTGAAATCTGGGGAAGTCCGCAATACTTTCAACAGGTCTCACATACTTCCATTGACCAAATGTGAATTCAATAAAATTGTCATATTCCTGTTGAAATGCGGCTACATCTACAAATCCCAAAAATTGTCCGATTCTGAAACCCTGTTTGATACCTACTTCAGCGTTGTAAGAAGTTTCTGCAATGAGATCAGGATTCGCAAAGATGTTGATGGCACCTACACCAGTTACTATGAATTTTTCGGCAATGGAAGGGAAGCGATAACCTTGACCAAATGAAGCGCGGGCATAAGTTGCTTTACCCAATTTGTAATTTAATCCTGCACGAAAGACTGGTTTGCTATCTGATGCATCATTGATTTCAAAATACTCATAACGCACGCCGGCAGATACATTGAGTTTTTCAAAAAACTTTTTATCCACTTGAAGATAGGCGGCGTAATTGTCAGCATAATTTCTACCATCATCATTTCCGCCAACGAATAATTCACCCCGGGCATCCGTATGAATCGCTACGACACCACACGTGGTGGTCATGTTGCGAATCCCCAGGTTTTCCCAATTCAATTGGTATTGATATTCGCCATAATACTGGTCACTAAAGTTGCCCTGGTTGTTGTCATTGTCATTGTCGAGACTTTGCCAACGCGTGCGCAAAGAATGTTTGTTCCCTTTGCTGTTGTAGTATGTGATGAATGGGTCAATGGTGCCGAGCAATTGTTTTGTTCTAGTCGCACTACCTTGAAAAGCAGCATACAGCCCGGTGTCTGATTCTGCCCACAACAAGGTGGCGAGCGAATTGCTGATGTTCCAATTGGTATTTACACCATAGCTCAATCCTGTTACTTTTTTAGAACGGTAACGAAGATTCACATTGATGCGTGCCCTTGAGTTTGCTTCATATCTATCAACGGTAAACGGATCATATCCATCAGTGAAAGTTCCGTTGGTGGTATCGCGAATAGGACCAAGATGCCCATCATCTCCTATGGCATTCGCAGCAAGCACAAAATCGAGATTGCCGAATTTTTGGGTGTGAAGCAAATTGATCCCCGATCTCATCAGTGGTTGTTGCCAATAAACCGATGAGTCACTTTCCGGTGAACTATAAACACCATGATATAGGTTGATGATGGTTTTTGCGGTATCGGCAGGATAAGAAGTGCGCACGTTGATAACCCCGCTAAGAGCTGCGCTTCCATAAAGCACACTGCTTGCGCCTTTGATCACTTCCACCTGAGAAATGTTTTCAACTGGAATATAATCCCATGAAGGTCTTCCCGCATCGCCGCTGAGTACTGGCAGGTCGTCTACCAAAATTTGAACGCGACTACCTGCACCGAAGGAGTATCCGCTTCCGCTCCGAATCTGAGGTTCTTTATCGACAATACTCACACCGGGAGTTTGCTGAAGAATTTCATCTGCTGAAGGAACATTTTTATCACGCAACAATTCAGGTGACAACACTTCCATACTCACGGTAACCTCACTAACATCCTGTGCAAATTTTCCCGCAGAAACCACCACCACATGCAATTCGTTTTCTTTGGGTCGAAGTGGAATTTGAATATTGGTATGAATGTCATTTGGTTTGACCGGATGTTTATACTCTTCGTATCCGATCATGGAGATACGCAGTGTGTCGTTGGGAGAATTGCTTTCTATCGAAAAATTTCCATTGATATCAGAAACAGCTCCTCCGCCATCTTTGTTGCGAATGATAGCGCCAACGATCAACTCACCAGTGAGTTGGTCTGTAACAACGCCATGTATGATATTCTGAGAAATGGCATTGAACGAAAGCAGCAGGAATGCAACACAAGTCAGTAAGAGTTTCATCTGGGTTTCGGAGGTTTGTTGCAAGGATAAGCAAAAACTTTCCAGACTACATCATCCGCATCAATGTCTGAAATGTCTTGTGCCCGTCATATACATAGCGACATGGTGTGCATTGCAATAGTCGATACTCAATTGATCTTTGATGGAACCGCCTGGCTGCACCACGGCTGTAATTCCCGCGGTATTCGCAATTTCCACACAATCTGGAAATGGGAAAAATGCATCACTAGCCATCACGGCATCTTTGAGATCGAATTGGAAACACTGGGCTTTTTCAATGGCTTGACGCAATGCATCAACTCTTGAGGTTTGTCCCGTACCACTTGCACACAATTGTTTGTTTTTGGCCAACACCACAGTATTGCTCTTGGTGTGTTTTACAATTTTGTTTGCAAATTCCAGATCACTCAATTGGGCCTCTGTGGCAACTTGTGTGGTGGCCAATTTGAAATCTTGTACTCGTTCTGTTGCCAGATCTTTATCTTGAAAAAGATAACCATTGAGCAACGTTCTTACCTGTGTTGCAGGAAGTGTTGTGTTTTTTCTTTGTAGAATAATCCTGTTGACTTTGCTTTTCAATAAATCAATTGCAGATGCATCGTATTCTGGCGCGATAACCACTTCACAAAAAAGATCATTGATTTTTTCTGCAGTTGAAAGATCAATTTTTCCATTGGCAATCAGCACACCACCAAAAGCGGATACGGGATCACATGCCAATGCTGCGTTGTAGGCTTCCAACATGGTCTGGCGAGTGGCAATGCCACAAGCGTTGTTGTGTTTCAGGATGGCAAAAGTGGCAGACTCATTTTTGAATTCATCGATCAGGTTTACTGCCGCATCAACATCAAGCAAATTGTTGTAGGAAATTTCTTTGCCGTTCAGTTTATCGAATAGGGCTTCCATGTTACCATAGAAAATTCCGTTTTGATGAGGGTTTTCGCCATATCGCAACACCTGCATTTGAGGTTCAGTGATTTTCAAAACACCAGTTTCATCACCGAGGAAGTATTGATATATTTTGGTGTCATAATGCGAAGACACTTGAAATGCTTCTCTGGCCAATAATCTGCGTTGCTCTGGAGTGCTTGAGCCTTGTTGGTTGTTGAGGACATCGAGCAGGAAAGCATATTGAGCTTTGGAAGCAACTATGATGACGTCATCATAATTTTTCGCAGCGCCTCTGATGAGAGAGATTCCTCCGATGTCAATTTTTTCTATGATGTCTTCATAAGATGCCCCGCTGGCGACTGTTTTTTCGAACGGATAGAGATCCACAACGACGCAATCGATATTGGGGATATCATATTCTGCTACCTGCGTTTGATCACCACTGTCATCCCGTCTGTGCAGAATACCGCCAAAAATTTTGGGATGTAGCGTTTTCACCCGACCGCCAAGGATACTTGGATAGCCAGTTAGTTCTTCAACGGCAATGACAGGCAGATTCAATTTTTCAATAAAATCCTGGGTTCCTCCTGTACTGTACATCACGATACCGAGTTCATGCATGCGGCGAACAATGGGTTCAAGACCGTCTTTATCGAATACCGAAATAAGTGCGCTGGAGATTTTTTTCGACATGTTCAGGTAATTTTTGGCGCCGCGAAGATAGAACCATGTGTTCACCCGAACTTTTTAAACTTCTCAACGGAGAAGATTTTTACTTGGTCAATTCTTCCGGATTTTTATCTTTTTTCCGCAGGTCGAGTTCGATTTTATAGTTCACCAAAATGATAAAATCCAGCTCCTGTGGTGAATCCAATAAACCTTTTTGGATCATATAACCCAGAGAAAGGTAGTTTTTCTTGTTGATTTTTTTCAGCTGAAATCACCCATCTCCAATTTTGCAAGATCAAAGATTGGTATGCCCCGGTATTGTTGAAAATTTCGTAAGATGTAGCCAAGTCGAGGTTCTTGAGTCCAGTGTATTTGAATTGGAACTTGTTGCGAAGTGTGGTATAGAAATCAGAATCGCTATCTGAATTTGGTCCGTTTATTCCCAATTGCCATCGGGTTTGCAAGGACAAAGCAAAATCATCCCATTTTTTTTTGGCTGCCAGTCCAAATTGTAGACGTTGTCGATAGTCGTAGTATAATTGATTGTTTGCAGTACCGCCGCGATAGGTCAACGAACCGTCGAGCCATTTGCGAAGTTTGTATTCAACCCCAACTTCGGAAAAGGCGCGTGACAATTGTGAAAGGTTTTCCGACAAGCGTATTTCTGCGGCAAGATTGATTTGAGTTTTTTTGGAAACCTGAGCGTTGGCAGAGGCACCAGTCCATAAACCTGCATCGCGGTACTGGGCCAATGCCCAAACCGGAATGAAGGTAAAAACAACAAGTATGAAACGGAGCTTATGGCTGCTCATAGATGGTGATCTCTTCAGCTTCGACTTCCTGTTTCTTATCCGTAATTTCAATTTCCTGAAGAATGGTCATGTGGTCCTCATCCCACGAAATCGCAACAGAATTTGTGTCGGCAGAGAAAGTGTAGATTTTGTATTTGTCGGGCCGAAGAAACATGAACTCATATTCACCATCGTAGTTCGTTTGAATGCGATCATCGGGAGAAATGTTGTCACCATAGATGATAAATACATCCTGATCTGCAGCCGGGAACGTGCCGGTTTTGGTAGCGGGATTGGTCAGTACAATTCGCATTTCTTTGTTGATCGTTCCGTGGATGGAAGAGTTTCCGCCATCACCTGCTTCTTTTTTACACGACAACAAGGCGACCAATGCCACCATGATACCAAAAGATTTTTTCATATTTATTTTCATCAATTGTTGAATCCAGAGCTGAAGGTTTCATCCATTTGACTGTCTTGTTGGTCTTCGTAGAAATATATTTTCAGCATAACAGTATCACGAAGAAAATCGATTTTTCCAATTTCGATGCGATTTACTTTTATTCCAGTTCTGGTTTGAAGATCTTCGATCAACTCAGCTCTGCGGCCTATTTGTATAAGATCAATCCTTTCGTACACGATCAGTTTTTGAGATTCGTGTCTGAGAAGCCAAACTTTTTCCAGGCCATAGGTCAGAAAAATGATGGCAAGATTTGCAAAAGCCAATTCAGCAATGGAAACTTTTTTGTTGATCAGTGCATTCATTACCGACATACCGATCACAATAAAGAGGTAGGTCATTTCTTTGATGGCAATCGCATCAGTTCTATATCTGATGATGCCGAACACGGCGAACAAACCGAGTGCAAAACCCATTTCGAGTTTAACGCTTTCCAGAAGGAAACACATCGTAAAGATGGAGATTGAAAAAAGGAAATAGGTGAAAAGAAAATCTTTGCGTTTGGCAATGGGGTAATAGATCAGCCTCACCAAGATAAATATGAAAAGCATATGAATGAATAGACGAATGACCAATCCAAGGAAATCTTCTCCTTTAAACCAATCCACTCCACCTAGTGGTTTGAATCCTTTTTCCTTTTCGGGGCTTTCTTTTTTCTTGGCATCTGCTGTATCTGCAAGTACCATATCGGCTGGCATTTTTACATATACATACTTCACATTTTTCAGAGAATCTACTATAGAAGTTTCAAGAGTTGTATTCTCTGTCTCTGTCTCTGTCGCATCACTGTTCGTCTGAGCACTTGATTCTCCGAAGAAAAACAGGAGGCCAAAAAGAAGAGCAATAGCGAATTTAAATTTCATCATTTTCATATGTGGTTTATTGATCATGCGGGTAAACCGTTAGGTTTAAGTTTATTGATATGCAGAATTTTTTCCTTAAAAGTATTCGATTTAATGTTGTCGTAAAGCATGGTTACCCCAAGGCAATATTTGCTGATTCCCTCGGGTCTGATCAATCTTTCTTTCATGTGTCGGATGAAGCCGGAGTGACGATTTGCACCATCTTGTTTTACTTCAGCGATGACAAGAAAAGGAACATCTTTGGTCTTTCCATTAAAATGAAAAGAAATATTGGTGTCGAGTGTTACACGTTCTCCAGCCACTGTATCTACCAGAGTGGTTCTGGTAAAACTATTCCAAAGTTTGGGCTCTAGATTTTCAATATAATCAGCTTTCCTTTCAATGAAAGAGAGGTTTTTTTCATCTAAAATTTCTGTAAGTACCGGCAACTTAACCCGTGATTTGGCAGTTCTTCCTTTATTGCTTTTTTCTTTTACTTCTAGGAATGCCAAATTGCTTTCTACATATTCTCTCTTTCGAATTTTATACCGGTGTTTTTTGCCATTTTGATGTTGCAGGTAATGAGTGAATCCTGGCGTATCATAATAAAGCGTCTGATATCGATTTACCCTCACCCCCTCGACTTCGAGTACTCGGTATTGGGTTTCTAGAGCTGGCAAAATTTCCAACAACGTATCCCTGTTGAACATGAATTTGGTATCCGTTCTGTTCATCAACTGCACGCCATCCATCTCAGAAAGTGAAATAGAATTAAAAGTGCTCAATATGTCGGTGAGTTCTTGCAATCAGGTAAACAAACATAAAGGAGACACAAAAATGCGCCTTCGGGTTTCAAATACTGAGTAGCGGGTTTACAATCCTCTAACAATTACAAAACAATGAAAACTTGGGTGAATTCCCCGAAAAAAATCCTTCCTTGCTGCGAAAGCCAACCCTAACAAAGCAAAAATCTCCCATTTAGGGAGATTTTTCGACCTATCGATAGCATTAATTACTTCAGATTGTGGTAAACAGCCTGCACATCATCGTCTTCTTCGATCTTTTCGATCAATTCGAGGATTTCGTCGGTTTGTTCATCGGTAAGGTCAGCATAGGAATTTGGAATTCTTTCCAAGCCTGCTTTTTTAACCGTGATATTTTTTTCTTCCAATGCCCTTTGCATATTACCGAAATCGGTGAAAGCAGTATAGAGTATCAGTTCGGTTTCATCGCGTTCCATAGTTTCCAGTCCGGCATCGATCAATTCGAGTTCGAGTTCTTCCGGATTGGCAACATTTTCGAGAGCGAGGCGAAACACCCCTTTTCTTTCGAAAACGAAACTCAGTGAGCCACTTGTACCAAGCGCACCACCAGCGCGATTGAAATAGAGACGGATATTGGCCACAGTTCGCGTAGGATTGTCGGTCGCAGCTTCTACCAAAATTGGCACACCATAAGGACCGTATCCTTCGTATACCATTTCTTCGTAGTTGCTGTTGTCCTTGTCACTGGCGCGTTTGATTGCAGATTCTACACGGTCTTTGGGCATATTCAAACCACGCGCATTGGCCATAATTTGGCGCAATCGCGGATTATTCGCCGGATCAGGACCTCCGGACTTCACTGCCATAACAATATCTTTTCCGATACGGGTGAAGGCTTTTGCCATCTTATCGTATCGCGCGAACATTTTGTGTTTTCTTGTTTCGAATATGCGTCCCATGAATATGGTTTTTATCGGCTGGCAAACGTAACCCCCGATCCACATCATTGCAAGTGCGATCATGGCATTTCGGGCAAAATCGAACTGAAAATGGTCATTTTTGGTCTCTTCTATCTCGGTTCTGGGTCAATTCCGGTTAGGTTTGCGACATGTTTCTGGAGAATACCTCACACCGCGGAAGGCGACAGGGTTGGATAGAAGTCATTTGTGGCTCCATGTTTTCAGGTAAAACAGAGGAGTTGATTCGTCGTATGAAACGCGCCGAATTTGCCAAGATGAAAGTGGAAATTTTCAAACCGAAAATTGATAACCGCTATCATGAGGAAGATGTGGTAAGTCACAATCAGATCAGTATCCGAAGTACCGCCATTGAACATTCCTCGCAGCTTCTCCTGCTTACGAGCGATGTGGAAGTGGTTGGTATTGATGAGGCACAGTTTTTCGACAGTGGACTACCTGATGTATGCAATGACTTGGCGAATCAGGGTATCCGTGTGATCTGTGCAGGTCTTGACATGGATTTTATGGGAAGACCTTTCGGTCCGATGCCAAATCTTCTTGCTATTGCCGAGTTCGTTACCAAGGTACACGCCATTTGTGTAGACACCGGAAACCTCGCGAATTACTCATACCGCCATGCCGAAGGTGACTCTGTTGTTCAACTTGGTGAACAGGAAAGTTATGTTCCACTTTCTCGCGAAGCATATCACATGCGTATGCAAGCCAGAAAAAAGGGTCAGGAATAAATAGCCTTCATTTCTCAACGTCAAAAGTCTAAGAAGTCCTAGTTTTTCTTCTTGATGGGATTGTAACGTCAAATTACTTTTCCAGTGAAAATTTCGAATCATTTCAAATGAATTACACCATTCAGCAGATTGCCGGAATCGTTGGGGGAGAGCTGGTTAAGCACGAGGATTCAGGTCTTGTGCATCGCGTGCTGCTCGATAGCCGAAAAATTATTCAGCCCAGAGAAGCATTATTTATTGCCATCAAAGGAGAAAGGCACGATGGCCATCGTTTTATCCAGGAATTGTACGATGCTGGTGTCCGCAATTTTATGGTCGAGTCGGTACCTGATGGAAAATTTGCGGGCGCATCTTTTGTTCAGGTAAAAAATGCGACCCATGCATTTCAGATTCTAGCCGCTCAGCATCGAGCTTCATTTCACATTCCTGTTATTGGTATTACCGGAAGTAATGGTAAGACCATTGTGAAGGAATGGCTGAATACGTTGTTGTCCGACGAATATCATATCGTACGAAGTCCCAAGAGCTATAACTCTCAAATTGGTGTTCCTCTTTCTGTCTGGAATATGGATGAATCCCACCAGCTTGGCATTTTTGAAGCAGGAATTTCACAACCTGGAGAAATGGAAAATCTCGCCAAGGTGATACAACCGACCATCGGAATTTTTACATCTATTGGAACTGCTCACAGTGAAAATTTCCTCAGCCGCAGACAATTGATTGGCGAGAAGCTAAACCTATTTGCGAAAACAGATATCCTGATTTGTCCTGAAGACTCGGACCTTATGCAAGTGGTGCTGCCGTGGCTTCCACTCAAACAAATTGTTTTTATACCTGACCTGTGGAGCAATCGCACCGCATCACACCACCACCACACTTTTGTGAATGTTAAGTGGCGTGAAAAAGAATGGCCATTTGAAATACCATTCACAGACCGTGCGTCTGTTGAAAATGCGATCACCTGTATCTACACCATGTTGGTGATGGAATATTCACCTGAGGAAATTCAAATGCGTCTGGGCAGGTTGAGTCCACTCGAAATGAGGCTTCAGCTGATCGATGGTGAAAATGATTGCATCATTGTGAACGACGCTTATAGCAATGATTTGCATTCGTTGGAAATTGCCCTGGATTTTCTGCAGCAACATTCACGGAATCATGAGAAGGTTGTGATTTTATCGGATCTGTTTCAGACGGGCCTCAACGACAAAGAACTTCATGAAAAAATTTCGAATTTGTTATTGGAAAAAAACATCTCTTCCTTTATCGGAATTGGAAAAGGGATGATGAAGAATACTTCATTTTATCCAGAACAGTCAAAATTTTTCGAAAGCACTGAAGCGTTTTTACAGGAAAAGGAAAACATGTCGTTTGTTCATTCGGCGGTTTTGGTAAAGGGTGCGCGTGATTTTCGTTTTGAAAGAATTGCGAACGCCATGCAGGAAAAAACGCATGACACGATACTTGAAATTAATCTCAGCGCCATTGCTCATAACCTGAATTATTTCCGAAGTAAATTGAAACCAGGCACCCGAATGATGGTGATGGTGAAAGCTTTTGGTTATGGAAGTGGATCTCATGAAGTGGCTTCTCTGCTTGAATATCACAAAGTAGATTATCTCGCTGTTGCCTATACGGATGAAGGTGTGGAGTTGCGTAAAGCGGGAATTTCTCTTCCCATTATGGTGATGAATCCAGAGCGGAGTAGTTTGCCTACATTGATACGTTACAAACTTGAACCGGAAATATATAGTTTTCGAACACTTGAAAATTTTGTACATGCTCTACATGCAACAGACGCTGTGGCGCCCTATTCCATTCACCTCAAGCTCGACACAGGAGTGCATCGGCTTGGATTCGAAATCGGTGAAATAGATCGTTTGGCAGAAGTGATTTTGTCGCGACCTGATTTGAAAATTGCCTCCGTATTCACGCATTTGGCCGGAACGGATGAATCCAAACACGATGATTTTACGAAACTTCAACTTGAACGTTTTGATGACGCCATTATGTTGCTGGAAAAAAAGACCAAACAGAAATTTCTCAAACATGCTTTGAATACTGGCGGCATCGAAAGATTCGCCGGACGAGGTGATGATATGGTGCGTCTGGGAGTTGGTTTGTACGGCGTTTCTGCAAGTGGAATAGATCAACCACATCTGCAATCTGTGAGCACCATGAAGACCGTCATTTCACAGATTCGCAACATTCCTGCTGGAGATAGTATCGGATATTCCCGAAATTATGTTGCGGCAAAAAATATGCAGATCGCTACCATTCCTGTTGGCTATGCAGATGGCTTGAGAAGAAAAATGAGCAACGGGGTAGGTCATGTGATGATCAATGGAAAACGGGCACCCATCACCGGTAACGTGTGTATGGATATGACCATGGTCGACATCACCGGCATTGAATGTGCCGAAGGTGATGAAGTAGAAGTTTTCGGCAAACAGATTTCGCTGACTGAATTTGCAGCCATGAACGGGACCATCGCCTATGAAGTGCTTACCTCGGTGAGCCAGCGGGTCAAAAGGGTTTACCATCAGGAGTAGGGTATACAGAGTCATCGAAGTAGTGTATCTGTACTTTTGAAGAATATTTGAACTGAATACTTATTGGCATGAAAAAATATTTGCTCACAGTTGTTTCATCATTGGTTTTCTTTTTTGCGTTTTCGCAGAAACCGGCAACTGTACTTGGTGAAGTTTTGATTCGTTTTGAGAAGGATTATGACGTGAATGAATTTTCTACCATCGTTGAAAGGGAATTGGGGATTATTCCGAAGTTGGCACTCCGCCAATGTATCAGTGACTACATGGACATTTGGCTTTGCAGTTTTGATGAATCTTCCATCGAAAAATATTCGTTAATTGAAGAGCTAAAACAATTACCAGGAGTAGTTACGGCACAAGCCAATCACATTCTCACTGAACGTATCATACCTGATGACCCTTTCTTCAATCAACAATGGCATCATCAACAAGCGGAAGACCATGACATCGATAGTGATTTAGCCTGGGACATCACCACTGGAGGATCAACAGTTACCGGCGATGAGATCGTTGTGTGCGTTGTAGAATTAGGTGGCGCAATGTGGGTGTTGCGGACATTGCCGATAATCATTGGGTGAATGAACATGAAATAGCCAGCAACGGAATAGATGATGATGGCAATGGTTATGTGGATGATTATGATGGCTGGAATATTTCTTCCATGAGTGATAACATCAGCAATGGTGATCATGGAACCCGCGTCTGTAGCATGATAGGTGCAAAAGGAAATAATACCACAGGTGTTACCGGGGTAAACTGGAATGTAAAAATGATGATGGTGGAAATAGGCGGAGTGAGTGAAGCCAACGCCATTGCAGGATATAACTATCCACTTAAAATGCGACAGTTGTACAATGAGTCCAATGGAACATTAGGTGCATTCGTCGTTGCGACCAACAGCAGCTGGGGCACCGATAATGGTCAACCTGCCAATGCGCCTCTTTGGTGTGCGATGTACGACTCATTGGGAGTTCATGGAGTACTGAGTTGCGGATCGACAACGAACAGCAATGCCAATGTAGACATAGTTGGGGATCTGCCAACAGCTTGTCCAAGTGAGTTTCTTATTTCCGTTGGTCGCACAAACAATCAGGATGTAAGGGCTTCTGGCGGATATGGGTTAACCACGATCGATCTGATGGCGCCAGGCGATCAAGTTTATCTTGCGAACAATACGACTTACGGTACTACAACTGGTACATCTTTTTCAGGGCCGTGTGTTGCCGGGTCTATTGCTCTTCTCTATTCAGCGCCTTGTAATTCACTTTCTCAAATTGCAACGGAGGATCCAATTACAGCGGCTCAAATGATTCGTGATTACATCTTCAATGGAGTAGATCAAATTGATCAGCTATTGGATGAAACGGTCACTGGAGGTCGCTTGAACGTGAACAACAGTCTGCTGATGTTGATGGATGATTGTGATAACGGTTCATGCATTGCTCCTTTCGGATTCAACTACAATCAAACCACCGGAACCCTCGACTATACCATTACCTGGGATGCTGTGCAGGGTCAGAATAGCTTTGAAGTACAATACCGTATTGTTGGTTCACCGGATTGGATCATCGTTGATGGCGGCGTATCAGAAGCAAGTTGCACTTTATCTGAACTGCAATCCTGCACCGATTATGAATTGCAGGTCATGAGTGAATGTGGAAAATCGATCAGCGATTGGTCGGAGTCTTTTTTCTGGACCACTGATGGTTGTTGTATTCACCCAGATATCATTTCACAATTGTCTTTCACGGATTCAACCATTACGTTGCAATGGAATGAAGTATTGGCCACTGATCAATATGATGTGCTTTTTACTTCGTCGAGCGGAACAGAAGTTCAATTTAATGATATCACAAACACAGAATTTGAATTTACCGGTCTTGAAAATTGCACCGAATACACGGTCAACATTTTTTCCGGATGTTCAGATGGGTCACTCAGTCCTGTCGACTTCATTGTTCACACTCCTGGTTGTGATGATTGCCAAGATTTGACGTATTGCACGGTAAGTGCGGGATCCACCTACGAATACATTGCTCAGGTGCAATTGGGCAATATCAATCGAAGCTCAGAATCAGATGGTGGTTATATACTGGTGGAGGACATGACAACAATTCTCTCAGCAAATACGACACATCAGATTTCTTGTACACCTGGATATCCTTCAAGTCAATTCAATGAAAATTTCATGGTATGGATAGACTACAATTCTGATGGTGATTTTGATGAGCTGGATGAATTGGTTTTTGATGCACCGAATTCGACAACAACGACCATCAGTGGTGAATTCACTGTTCCGAATTATGTTCAGGAAGGCATTGTAAGAATGCGGGTAGCCATGCGGTATACAACAGGCAATGATCCTGTAGAACCAACGAAGTGCGGGTCATGGACCTATGGTGAAATTGAAGATTATTGTGTGATGCTCTCACAAACAGTTGGAGTGAATGAGTATGTCGCTACATCAATTTCGTTGATCTACCCCAATCCGGCAGATGCTACATTTCAAATTTTATTTCCTTCATCATTGATCAATGAACAAGGAACGCTGAATGTTTACAGTGTCGATGGTAAGTTCATCAATTCTTTGAATTGTGTGAGCGGTCAGCTGTTCGATTGTTCACCTTGGCCCTCGGGCATTTATCATGTGTCGTTGCGAGTTGGCGATCATATGACACACAGCAGACTTGTGGTGAAATGATGAATGAGGATAGTGATATCATTCATTTACAACATGCCATCAATCAACGGGTGGAACATCCGTTGTTGAATTCCAGGGAAATTATTTTGGACATCAAACGTTGCGATTTGCTTCATCCTGAAGTGAACGGCAATAAGTGGTACAAACTGAAGTACAATATTGAACAAGCAAAATCAGAAGGCCATGATACGATCTTGACCTTTGGCGGTCCATACAGCAATCACATTCATGCAACTGCAGCAGCAGGTAAAATATTCGGATTAAAAACCATCGGCATCATAAGGGGAGAAGAACCACCGCAGTGGAGTGAGACGCTGCGTGATGCGAAGGTTTGTGGAATGCAGTTGGAGTTTATTACCCGGATGGCCTATGCAGAAAAGGCCACGGAAGATTTTAAAGGATGGCTCCATGAAGTTTATGGTTCCTTTCATCTTGTGCCCGAAGGAGGTTCCAATTTCCATGGGATAAATGGATGTATGGAAATTCTAACCGACGATGACAAAAAATTTTATGATGTGGTTTGTTGTGCGTGTGGTACAGGAGCAACCATGAGTGGAATCACCATGAGTCTCACGGGCGACCAACGGATAGTTGGTTTTCCAGTTTTTAAGGATGGAGAATTTATGAGGGAAGAAGTGAGGAGACATCTGGAGTATTTTTTAATGGATAAAAATGCTGCCGATGAAATGATGCAGGCCTGTGATTTTATCACGCGATTTCATTTTGGTGGTTATGCCAAATGGAATGATGAATTGATCACATTCATGCAACAATTTCGTGTTTTGCACAAGATACCCTTGGATCAGGTGTATACCGGAAAATTGATGTATGGCGTTATGAAGTTGATCGAAGAATCTTATTGGAAGCCCCAAACCAAAGTCCTGGTCATTCATAGTGGTGGGCTTCAAGGTAGAATTCCGGAATTGTTGCGAAACGATTTGGCCTGAAGATTTTCAAGGAATATCTGCGATCTCTTTGTTCTACCAACAACTGTTTAGATGATTTTCTTGAATCGATGGACTCTGAAAGTAAATTGTCATCTACAAATCCAAATTGAAGCAAAAAAAATTCCGCGACCGTTGCCGCGGAATTTTTTTCCCTTGGAAGTCCATACACTTCAAAGGATACACTTTGTTCTAGCCCTTGTTTCCTTCGTATGGAGGAATTACCCTAACGAGGATGATAGAGCGAATGAAATGCGGGTTAAATACGTATACAATTTTTTGGGATGAAATTCCATATGATGTTGTCGAACTACAAACCTAGCGGGATGATTATTTTTTCTTCATCCACATTTCTGGGTTTTGTGCACTTCCGCCTTCGCTACCCACTTTCCAAACTTCGAAGTGTAACGTGTGCTCTTCTCCGTCAAACATCACTGTTCCGATTTTTTGTCGTGTGTTCACTTTATCACCCACTTTAACAACAACATCAGATAGACCTGAATAGACTGTTTTATATGAGCCATGTGTGATGATAATGTTCTGTCCGGCACCGGGAATGGAAAACACAGATGAAACTGTTCCTCCGAAAACAGCATTCGCTGATGCGTTTTTCTCCGTGGTAAAGTCTACACCATTGTTATTTACAGTGACTTGGTCCAGCGATGGATGTTGGTGTTTACCAAAATGAGAGGTAATCACACCTGCACTGATGGGCCAGGGGAGAAGGCCTTTGTTTTTTTCAAAGTCAGTGTTGATCAAGACCGTTTCCGGCGCAAGTTCCAGTTTGGTGCTTTTCGATGTTGATGATGTTGCTGCAGTACTGGTTGTCGTTGTTTTGTTGGCCGCGGCATTTTTCTTGCGTTCTTCTTCCTTTCTCACATTTTCCTTTCGGATTTCTTCGGCAATGATTTCTTGAATTTTGGAGGTCAGTCGGTCGCGATCCGCTTTTTGTTTTTTCTGTTGATCCCTGAGTTTGTTTTCTTCACTCTTCAACTCAGTGAGTTTTTTCTGTTGTTCTACTTTATTGGCCTCCATCTCTTGTTTCTCTTGGGCCTTTTTTTCTGCGAGTGTCAACTTATTGGTTTTGCTTTGTTCAAGTTGACTCACATTGATGGTGATTTCCTGTTGTTTATCTGAAATGAGGTTGGCTTGTTTTTTTCGCACTTCCGCATATCGTTGAGTCATCTTCATGCGTTTATATGCTTGATAAAAATTTTCAGAAGAAAATACATACATCAATTTATCGTAACTACTGCGGTTGCGATAGGCTTGATAAATCATTTTGCCATATTCTTCTTTCATCGAACTTACTTGTTGGCCGAGCGTTTCGATGTCTTTGTTTTTCACTTCTATCTCACCATCGATTTCAGAAATGTCATGGTTGATATTGGCCAATAATTTTTCGCGATAAGCCAATTGTTCATTGAGCATCTGCACCTGGCTTGTAGTCGATTTCTGTTGTTTCTCAGATTCCTTCAGGAGCTTTTTTGTCATCTCAATTTGCTCATTCAATTCATCGCGCTGTTTCTGAAGTTGTTTTTTGGTTTGAGAAAAGGAGTCACTGGATGTCCCCAGGACAAGGGCCAAAGTAGTTGCAATCACCAAACCAATCAGAGTGAATTGACGCAGAGAAATATGAAAGTTTGATTTCATTTTACAGTGAATCTTTTCGGATGTAGTCTTCAGGTATTTCAAAAGGAAAATCATAAGGTTTGCCTGTACTGATTTTCGTAATTTCAAAATTCAGTTCTTGTTGTGCTGATGGATTATTCAATATCAAACGACATTGTGAAGGATATATTTGATCTTCATTCAACTGGAATTCTGAGTAATGCAATTCCATTGTCCTTTGTTTGATGAGATCGTTGAATACCGATTTTATGAGTCGGAAATGTTCCGGTTCAACCCAATAACGCGAGATGATCATACCATCTTCTTCATCTACTCTTTTGAGTGTGCGTTGATATCTCGGATCATTGGGGTTTACCACAATGGTATCGTCTTCAAGTCTGCGATCATCCACCCCAACCACGCGTCTTACACGTCGCTTGTATTTTGAAATGAGCAGGTAAGATTCATTTTCTGTTTCACTGCGAAATCTTCCTTCATCTTTTTCCAACCCGATGGCGTTGCCCACAAGTATGTCCTGGAGCATATCGAAATCAAGACCAACACCAATCAGTTTATTGATGTCTTCAAAAGTGCCGAGGTAATAGAATTTATTTTCTGGAATCTTCGAGAGATATTTCAGACTATCAGGCGTCACCAACATCCGGATCATTTCGATGCCAAGTGCCGGTGTAATCGAAATCCAGACAGCACTGTCCTTTTTCATTCTGATGGTCGCTTTAAAGCCCTGTGTTTCGCCCATCACCATGTATTCAGCATCTACTTTCATGCCTGCCCATTCGAAGTCAAATTTGTTTTCTTCGTAATGTCTGAGCAGAAATCCTGCGGTTCTGTTTCTGAGTGGATCTTTTTTAACGGTGTCCTTTTTGCTTTTGCATGCAATCAGGAACAAAGCGGCGATCATAAAAGTCAAGAAGACTTTTAAGGAACCTATTGAAGAGGAATTTTGTCTTTCGGCTGTGTACAAAATCAGTCGATTATTTTTTGTTGCTGAATTTTTTGCTGAATATTCTTTCCCGCTCCGCCAAACTTCTCAGCTTCTTTCCACTTAAGAACAGCATCTTCAGTTCTACCAAGGCGGAAGAGCACATCTCCCAGATGTTCGAATAACTCTCCATTTGATTCATCGTGTTCGATGGCGCGTTGAATCCAGGTGAGTGCATCGTTGTATTTTCCTTGCTGATAAAGAATCCATCCATAGGTGTCTTCGAAAGAAGCAACACCCGGATTTAACTCATTGGAACGGGCCGACATGATGGCCGCTTTGTCGAGTTTCGTTTTTCTCAACGATAGATAATAAGCGTAATTATTGAGTACATAAACATTTTGCGGATCCAGTTTCAAAGCGGATTCAAACGCGTCATCTGATTTTTCATGTTGACCCAGATAATGATAACACTCCCCTAATGAGGAATAGAGGCGAAGCAATAAGATGTCATTATCTACCACCAGTTCCTTTCCTAAAGAATAAACTCCTGCTGCTTTGCTATAGTCATTCAATTTTTGATGTGCTACACCATTGTAGTAGTAGAACTCAGGCATGGTCGGAAAAATGCTGATGGCTTTTTCGCTGTCATTTGCCATAGATGAAAAGTCCATCAATTCGGACTGGATCAGCAATACCTGTTCCCAGATCAATCTGCGTGATTGATCCAATAACAAGGACTTTTGATATTCCAACAAAGCTTCCGCTTTCTTTCCATCGCGGTAGTAAAAATCCCCCGTCATCGCATAAATCACAGCATCATTCGGATGAACTTTTCTCGCAAGGTCCACAAGCTCATAGGCTTGTGGTAAAAATTCTTTGCGTACATCCGTGAGTTGAAGATAGCGCGCAAGTACTCCAATCTTCAGATCAACTTTTACATCTGAGGATGCAAATGCAATCTTCAATTCATCGTAAGATTTTTTATCATCTCCTTTGGCTGCGTAGTATTCAGAAAGTTGAAAATGCACCATGCCGTTTCCGGGATCTGATTTCACCATTTGTTCCAAAGCATATTCAGCTTTTTCCTGGTGACCTATAGATTGATAAAACTGTGCCGCCATTCCCCAGTAGCGTGGCTCTTCGGGATATGCAGTTGCTAATTTTTCCAATTCAGCGCCTGCTTTATCGTTGTCTTTGAGCTCAAGATAAAGTTGGTGTTTTTGAATGCTCAATTCTTCATAGGGTCCAGTTTTTTTCTCCAGCACATCATAAGTGGCAATGGCATCCGATTTTTTACCCGCGTAGAGTTGAGCACTGGCCAGTTGATATAAAATATTCGGATCGTCGGGGTTGAGTTTGGCAACTTCGCGATATGCTTTGATGGCTGCATCATATTTTCCGAGAGCCATTTGGCAATCGCCGTGTAATTGTTGGTACCATGGATTTGTTTTATCCAACTCTGCACATTTTTTAGCATGTGTCAAAGCGGATTCCGGAGCATTCTTCTGCTCGAGATCCATTTTACCCAATTCGTAATGAACCGCAGCGCTGTTGGGTTCAATATTTAAACATTCTTCGAAAATGAGATAGGCTTGCTGAAAATTACCACGGGCTTTTTCCAGTTGTGCCTGAAAGAACTTTTCTTGAAAACGGGTATCGATATCAGGTCGAAGCTGATCTGGTTCTACCTCCCCGCTTTCACCCGGTTTGCCATTGTGTGGTTTTCCACCGGAAGTGGAGTCTTTGTTTCCTTTACAGGAAAACAGAAGCACAATGGTTGGTGCAAGGAGGATGCGAAAGAGTTTCAGAGATATCAATGCTTTTAATCTTTAATAACCGAAAAGTCCCCAAGGCTGTATTCGGCGGCTTTGCCGATCACCACTGCAGAATTTCCGATCATGGAATTGACAATGTTAACGCCATGTAGCGATGCCGAAGGCAGAACGATGCTATTCTTAATAACAGAGCTTTCAACGATCGAGCCATCACCGATGGAAACGCAGGGACCCACCACTGAATTTTTCAGGATAACATTTTTTCCGATATAACAAGGTTGAATCACCACACTGTTTTCGGATTTCAGATCGTCTGAAACCCAGTTCTTATCGCGATTGTAGCCAAGATATTTTGTGTTGGTGTCCACCATGGCATCTTTATTTCCACAATCCATCCAATCCTGAACGGTTCCCGGAAGAAACTTTGCACCCTTTTTCACCATGTTGCGAAGGGCGTCCGGCAATTGGTACTCCCCGCTGTTCATGATCTTATTGTCGATGAGGTATTGAAGTTCCGACCCCAGTTTTTCTCCGTCGTTGAAGTAGTAAATACCAATCATGGCGAGGTCTGAAACAAATTCCAGTGGTTTTTCACGAAATTCAGTGATGACGCCATTTTCATCCAAGACGACAACGCCGAATTGTCGTGGATCTTCGATTTTTTGAACCCATAAAACACCATCTCCAGAGGTATCTAACTTAAAGTCTGCGCGGAACAACGTATCAGCAAAGGCTACAGTCACCGGTCCGGTTAGTGCACTTTTCGCACAAAGTATGGCGTGGGCTGTACCCAAGGCCTGATCCTGATAATGGATAGTCCCCTTGGCGCCAAGGTTTTCTGCCACACTGATGAGGTGTTTTTCTACAGCATCGCCGAATCGGCCTACAACATATGCGATCTCATCCACTTTTTGATTGCTGATGGATACAATGTCTTCGACAAGGCGTTGCACAATAGGTTTCCCCGCAATGGGCAGAAGCGGCTTCGCAGTGGTAAGTGTGTGTGGCCTCAGGCGTTTGCCCATACCGGCCATTGGTACTATGATCTTCATATTTTTTAAATAACCCGAATGGCGAAAGTACAAACTTGGAAAGCTGAAAAATTCCGGTAAAATCAAGAACTATTCACCGATGTTTGCTCAATGATTTTGTTATTTATTCTAATCCTTTTCATTCTGCTTTGGCTTGCCTATGGAAGCTTTTGGAAGTCCAGCAATGGTTCCGAGACGCGGGAAGACCAAAGTCTGGATGTGAATATCATCCCCGATTTACAACAGCATGTTTCCTTTTACCGGGCATTGAATCCGGAAGAAAAAAAGGTCTTCGAAGAAGAGGTGCATGAGTTTTTGTCTAAGGTCAAGATTGTCGGTGTAGATACTGAAATTACCGACCTGGACCGCATACTTGTGGCGACCAGCGCAGTGATTCCACTCTTTGCTTTTCGCGAATGGTTTTACAGGAATATTTCTGTAGTGGAAATTTACCGCGATGCCTTTAATGCAAATTTCGAAACCAATGGTTCTAACAGAAAAATCCTTGGCATGGTCGGCGGTGGCGTAATGAACGGCCGAATGTCGCTCTCGCAAAAAGCCTTGAGGATGGGATTTTCCAATGAGACGGATAAGCGCAATACGGCGATCCATGAATTTGTGCATCTGCTGGATATGACGGATGGATCTGCAGACGGCGTACCCACATTGTTGCTCGATAAACACATGTCCTTACCATGGCTGGAATTGATCCGCGAAGGGATTGAAAAAATCAGAAAGAATGAATCTGACCTTGATGACTACGGCGGAACCAATGAAGCCGAATTTTTTGCCGTTGCAGCGGAGTATTTTTTTGAAAGACCAGAAATGATGAAGCAGAAAAATCCTCAGTTGTACGAACTTATGGTGAAAGCTTTTCGCAGGGTACCGGAGTTGGATAGCGATTCCAAAATTCAAATTCCGGGACGGAACGATTTGTGCTGGTGTGGAAGTGGGAAGAAATATAAAAAGTGTCACGGGAACATTTCGATGGAACAATCATAACCCGATACCGGACATCGGGTTTAAGGTTTTCCTGTAACTTTTGACCCAGGATCATCGTCCCAAAGACGCCAATATTTTGTAATCAAATAATATCCATATATGAAAAACCTCCATTCCATTACACTCGCCATCGCATCGGTTGCAGTTACAGTCCTTCTCTTTTCATTTACCTCGAAAGCACCTGTTGCACAATACGAATTCACATCTTTCACCGTGGTTGAATCCATCATTCCAAACGGAATTGGTCGTTCGAGAATCATCAATGCACTAGAAACTCGCGACTATAAGCAGTTTACTACTGTTCGATCAGAAGAAGACAATGAGCGCAACAAATCAGACCGCGATGAAATCCGTGTGAAGAATTTTGAAGAAACCAAGATTTTGAACTTCTTCAATATTGGGGGTATTCGTTTTCAAAATATTGCCGCCAACGACGCGGTGATCAACAGCAAAGTGAACGACATGTTTGCTCAAGGTTGGGAGATAGTATCTATCACTACCGGTGTTGAAAGCGTGGGAAGCAAAGATGATAGTGATGGTATTTACGTAACACGTTTTTACTTCAAACGCATGAAAGCATAACTTTGGATACTATAAAAAATGGCTCACTTGAGGGTGCGCATTTTTTAATCCATTCTTTTGATGATGTTTTACATGAACTCAGATTTGAGTTCAATTGAAAAGATGAAAGCGACCCTTAATTGTGTCGCTTTCCTTTATAATTGATTCAGCGTCCTTTATTTGTTTTAATTGAAAAAATCAAGGACACTTACACGTGCATATTTGGGATGTGGTGCAGTCGCCACACCTATCTGAGACGCTTCTTTGGACAAACACATTTTGCGATGTCCATAGTCAGGTACATTTTCATCAATCAATAGTTGAAGAACAATATTTCTTCCACCAGGGTCTCCATATGCAAGACATTCGCCCCAATAGCCAGTAGAACAGGATTTTCGCTTATGTCCTGTCCGCCCATTATGCGACTGTTCCTCTGCAAAGCATTTCGCTAAATCCTGCAATTCGGCATTGTAGGTTAGTGCTGTCAATGGTTTTTGGACTTTGAGGGTCTGTCTTAAAGTGATATATGGTCTGTCTATTCGAGAGTCATCGTTCACCTCGTATTTCAAAAAGTCTTGAGGATAAAGACGAACCAGATTGACAAATAAGATCACATCTTTTTCTTCCTGAGACAATGAAGCTACGCTGTCTGCTGTGTTGGCAGATGCGAGCTGTTCTGCTGTCCATGTTTGTGCCAATAGTGGCACAAATGAGCACAACGTGAATAGTAGCGTGGTAATTCGCTTCATGGTTTTTTCCTTGCTGAATGATAACCGCACAACCTTTCTGCTTATTGTGTGTTGAGTGAAATTGTCAATCGGGAATAACCATTCTTCCCTTTAGTTTGCAAGTTCAATGAGCAACAATATCAAAGGCATGTCCAGGTTTTTTTTCTTCGGAAATTTTTTCTACGGGGTATGCGCGGTTGCTTTGGCTTTGGAAGCAACACTTCAGCAGATGTTAGATCTCCTTTCATGGAAGTTTTATTGGGGTGTTTTTATTGCGGTGATTGTTTACTACACGCAAGCGTATTTGAAAGACCAATCCGGAATTCACCATGAGAGGAATCGTTGGTATACACATCATTACAAATTCTTGCAAAAGCTACAGGTTGTTTATCTTTTGATATTGATCACACTGATTGCGGTGTATGCCATGGAATTCAATATCTCATTTCGCAATCAAACACCGTTGTTTTATCTACTGTTATTCACTGTTCCGTTCATGGCGATTTTTTACCATGGGGTAGGAGAGATGTTGTTCAGGAAATACTCGTTGCGGTCCATTGGTTGGCTCAAGCCATTTGTCATCGGTTTCACATGGTCCGGATTGGTAACATTGTATCCAGCCATGTTCTCAGCCATGGAAAAGGGAACTGTGTTTGAACTTTCTTGGCTGTACACTTTTCTGTTCATCAAGAACATGATGTTCATCTCCGTGCTTTGTATCATGTTTGATGTGAAGGACTATGTCGACGATTACAACCAACGATTGAAAACGTTTGTCACCAGGTTCGGTTTGCGCAAAACGATTGTATTCATTATTTCACCGTTGGTTATCTTGGGTTTAGCGTCATTCCTGGTGATTGCGACCATTAGAGAATTTTCAATGATGAAAATCGCCATCAACACCATTCCATTTATCGCATTATTTGTTGTTGCTCGATCGCTTTTCAAACGAAAAAACATCATGTATTATCTGACCATCATCGATGGATTGATGTTGCTGAAGGCAGTGTGTGGGGTAGTGGGAATGGTTTGGTTTTGATATTGTTTGAATATTTATCTCTTGGTCCAAATTTTCCAATTGAATTCTTGGACGATGAGCACGAGAAGTGGCGGAGATCGTAAAAAGTCAGCTGGATGCTCCTTGTTGCTCAAATATTCATGCTCATTTTCATTCTAAACCCGGACGCAGAGGAGCAGAGAGCGCAGAGATCACTTCGTTGCATTCTCCTGCGCATCTTCATCTCTCCGCGTTCTCTGCTCCTCCGCGTCCTCTGCGTCCAGTAATTCCACACATCTCTCAGCATCCTCCTAGCCCCGAAGTTCGAACCATTTACTTTTGCAACTCAGAAATTACAACCCACATGTCCCGCCTTCTCGATAAAATTGTCATCATAGATGTTGAATCCACCTGTTGGGATGGCACACAGCCAGCAGATCAGCAAAGCGATATCATTGAAATCGGAATTTGTTTGCTTGATGTTCAATCAGGTGAAATCACAGATAGTCGCGGCATCATGGTGAAACCTGAACGATCCACGGTAAGTCTATTTTGCACACAACTCACCACCATCACGCAGGACATGGTGGATGAAGGAATAACATTCCGCGAAGCATGTGAAATTTTGCGCAGCGATTATCTCACGCATCAGCGCACATGGATGAGTTATGGCCAATACGATCATACCATGTTCACAAACATGTGTCGCGATCTGAAGGTGCCATTTCCATTCGGCATGTCGCATATCAATGTCAAAAATCTCTTCGGTTTGAAAATGAAACTCAATCGAGAAGTGGGCATGGCCGGAGCACTTGCGCTTTTAAATATTCCGCTCGAAGGCACGCACCACCGCGGTGTGGATGATGCTAGGAATATTGCGAAGGTGGTGAAGCATCTATTCTATTGAAGTGGGATATTTCTCTTTTTTTGGAACAAATTTTACCGGAAGGATAATTCATTCAAGAAAATGATTACCTTTATCTAGTGAAAACCTTTGTACCAATATTCATCTTCATCCTCATTGGCTGCACCAAACAAAACCCGTTTGGATCAGAGGACGCCCCTCCAGTTTATTTCGATGGGTTTGTTTGCCAAATCAATACCGACATTCCAGTTCCTGAAGCCAATATTTATTTTTTGAAATATGAATCAACAGATTTGCTTGGCCCAAATGCATATTCATTGGTCGGACAAACTCAATCTGATTCTAGTGGAAGATTTGAGATTCCATTGGATTTGGATGCAGATCTTATTCGGGCAGTAGGTGTTGAGTCCCAATTCGAGAATACAACTGAAGTCAATTATCAAAGCTATAAAGCAAATGGTGGACTTTGTCGGTTGCAATTAACACCAAAGGCTTGGGTGAAAGTGAAGGCAGTGGATATTGAACCGTTGAATCCAGAGGTGTTATATATTAATGCATTGCCTCCTGGAGGCGCAATAATATTCACTAATATTTCACAGGATTGGGTAGTTTGGAATTCTGTTGGCAACATTGAGTCTGGTATTTATTTTCGTAAAGAATATACGAATGGAACCTTCGGCGAACCGAGTGTATATAGTTATGTTGCACCGGGTTTGGATACTTTGGAAATAGAAATATACTATTGATTCTCCTTTACAATTTGTTACCTCAATGTTGAATCATGCACTGTATGCATACAGTGAAAAATGGGTGCAATTTTCTTTATTGCATTTTAATAGTAACGCTCATGACTCTTAGATGTAGAATGGACCAACTGGTCATGTGGCGAAAGCGTTTTGGCAGCGATCTGGTAATTTAATCCGATTAAATATTATCAAATGAAAAGTGGATTTGGTTATATTCGCTTGGTGAAAACCTTTGTACCAATATTAATCTTCATCCTCATTGGCTGCACCAAACAAAACCCGTTTGGATCAGAGAACGCCCCTCCTGTTTATTTCAATGGGTTTGTTTGCCAAATCAATACCGACATTCCAGTAGCTGAAGCCAATATTTATTTTTTGAAATATGAATCAACAGATTTGCTTGGCCCAAACGCATATTCATTAGTCGGACAAACTCAATCTGATTCTAGTGGAAGATTTGAGATTCCATTGGATTTGGATGCAGATCTTATTCGGGCAGTAGGTGTTGAGTCCCAATTCGAGAATACAACTGAAGTCAATTATCAAAGTTATAAAGCAAATGGTGGACTTTGTCGGTTGCAATTAACACCAAAGGCTTGGGTGAAAGTGAAGGCAGTGGATATTGAACCATTGAATCCAGAGGTGTTATATGTAAGTGCTTTGCCACCGGGTGGTGCAATGGATTTTACCAATATATCTGAAGATTGGGTGGTATGGCAAACTTCGGGTAATATCCCGTCTATGTTTGGTTATCGACTAATGCATCCTGACGGTAGTTTTGACGTCGCATCTATGTACAGTTTTGTTGCTCCAGGTTTGGATACTTTGGAAATAGAAATATACTATTGATTCTCCTTTACAATTTGTTACCTCAATGTTGAATCATGCACTGTATGCATACAGCGAAAAATGGGTGCAATTGTCTTTGTTGCATTTTTATAGTAACGCTCATGACTTTTAGATGTAGAATGGACCAACTGGTTATGTGGCGAAAGCGTTTTGGCAGCGATTTGGTAATTTAATCTGATTAAATATTATCAAATGAAAAGTGGATTTGGTTATATTGGCTTGGTGAAAACCTTTGTACCAATATTCATCTTCATCCTCATTGGCTGCACCAAACAAAACCCGTTTGGATCAGAGGTCGCCCCTCCAGTTTATTTCGATGGGTTTGTTTGCCAAATCAATACCGACATTCCAGTACCTGAAGCCAATATTTATTTTTTGAGGTAACGACATATAAAATTAACCCAACTCGTTATTCATGTTCTCTTGGGTCTCCGTGCATGTGTGGGAATGATTCAGAAATATTCATATCCAGCATAGACAACTCGTCTTTAGCAATGTTAAAGGCTTCGTGTGTGTTTGGTCCTATAATATTGAGATGCCTTTCAATGCCGCGCAATGTTGCGAAAAGGGCTAATTGTGTCCTTTCCATTCTTTCAAGGCGTAATAGGATTTTTTTTGTGTCTTCCATTTTGTTGTAAATGGAAACAAATGTAGGAAATTACAATTACCTAGCAGAGCTCGCCGTCATATTGAAGATGAAAATGGAAGCGTCATAATGTATTTTTCCATGTATTCAAAGTCAGGTTTTCCTTTCTTTGAAGGTAATAGGATTTTATTGCACACGCATTTTTGAATTTCCCATTTTCTACCGTAGTTGAATCTGAATTTTTCTAGTCGGATTACTGTAGTAATGAACAATCCGATATATTTATTCATTTCGAACCTCGGATACAAAACGTTTACGTCGTCACTAGCCCAAAAGGGATGCGGTTGGTAGAATGCTTCACCCACCGATCCATTATAGTTTACTGTAATAGTATTGCCTTCGAACACTGGCCCGTGACCAACAAAAGCGGTTATACCATTGTTAGAATCAGACGAGCCAATAAAGTAAGTTCCACCAACACCTCTGTCTGCTTTCGTCAACCGCTTTCCCTTATGAATAACAAAAAGATCTTCCAAAGAAAAATGCTCCCAACTATCAAATTTCAACGAAAAGCCTTTTTTGATAAGGTTCTCAGAATTGGTGGTATTTAGTGATTCTACGCTTATTTTCGAAAAAGAAGTAGGCATTTTTGCCGGAACAAGAATGCCGTTAAGGGTTCTGTTTGCCTGTCGTCCAAAGCTATATTTATACTGATTTTGTTTTAGGCAGTAACAATAGAAGAGTTTCTCAAGTTCTGTCATGTTCCCAACCGGTTCCAGGACAAATACATGATAACCTGTATAAAATGGTCGATTCTGAATGAATGATTCCAATACCGAATTGCCACTTCCCGCAACTGTTATTAATCCAGGTGGGAAAGGAGCAACTTCTGACTTCCTCTTTACATATGCGGAAACCCCGTTATTTTCCCTTGTACGGGAAACATAATTAACCCTTGCAGGTTCATAAGGTTTAAGTGTTTCTAATGCGACTAGATCGAAACTGTTTCCGTAGCCAATATTGAACAAATCACTGAGAGGAACTAGTTTCATGCCTTGAAGTATAATTCATTGATCAGCACGTAACTCTTTATAGACCTTATAAAGTCTTCTTGTGAAAGGCTTGAATAGTCTGTTTCCATATAGGCTTCTGCGCACCATTCATCCTCCGCAGTTATATGACGTAATACGCTAAGACCGGGAATGGACTTTCTGTTCAAGTAGCTTTCGAGCCATTCTTGTCTTATGCCTTCCCATGTGTCATGCACATCATAACGTCCTTTATTCTTGCGCTTCTCAAAACCGTCATCCTTCCAATAGCCAAAGTAGGTCTCCTTGTTTCTAGGGTGGGGTTTGTGGGCTGTAACAACAACAACGGCAGTAATTACATTAACGTCAGAATTAAAGAACAATTCATCAGGCATTGATAACACGGCCTCTAACGTGTGTTCTTGGAGCAGGCGCTTTTTGAGAAGAAATTTCCCCCCACTTGTTGCTAGAACACATTGCATCGGGACAATTGCAATGCACGTTCCCGAACGCTCCAACGCCTGTAAATTGTTAAGCACAAATTCAAACTCTTCCGTATCATCCTTTTTGTTCGCCTGATACGGCGGATTCAAAAACCCAACAGTCGGTTTTCGCGTCCTTACCTCATTCATAACTTCAGTATCAAAGCAATCACCATTTATAATGTTTGTTTTTCCATCTTCATGTATGAACATGTTTGAGCACGCCAATGCAAAAATGTCGTCTTGGTATTCGATACCGATCAATTGATTTTCCTTAATAGCCTTAATCTTTTTCTTATCTCCCCTTGCATCTTCGACCATTTTACTCATCGCACTAATTAGAAAGCCTCCCGTTCCAGTGCAGTTATCAAATACGATACTGTTCTTGTTTACCCCAGCTAAATCACAGAAAAACTGCGTTATGTGAGGCGGTGTAAGAACAATTCCCAAGCCCTTATCGCTATTCGCATATCGAAGAAATTCAATATAGAATTGCCCTAAGACATCGAAATATTGATATGTCTTTATGAAGCTGTTGATGTTTTCATCAATATCCTTAACAATACCGGCAAGCACTCCCTTTTCTCCGGACAGTGCAGCGTGGGTTCGAATAAAGTTGTATGCGTTTCTAAGATTTTCGAGCTTACGGCTATGCAAATCTGCCTTGCGAAGTTGGTTGTGGACAGTCTCAGCCAATGTATTTGCTAATACTTCTGGAGTAGTGTGGAGTTGATATGACGCTTCAAAGGCGCGGTCTGTAAGAGCAATCAAAACCCCGCTTATCAAAAGACTTCTTTGGGATGCTTTGATTTTGATTGAATGAAGTTTGTCACTTAGGGTTTTAGAATAAGTCAATAAACTTCCATAGTCCTGATTAAATTTTTCAGGACTATTAATGTATCCTTCAAGATAGCTTTCCGGATCGAGCAACTTACCCCCGAATTTTTCTACAGCCGTAAAGCCTCCCTTGAGATGTAAAAAATGACTCACCACAATTTCACTCGACTTTTCGCCACTGACAGCAATTCCCAATACATCATATTCCTTTGATAAAAAGGAACAGTATAACAGGACGCCGTCTACAGCGTAATCTGAATATTTGTCCAGCGATTTACTTTGGTGCCTGCGCACATCGCTTTTACACTCAACTACAATGATAAATTTGGCATTGTCATCAAATGAAATGATGAACTCAGGTAAACCATGACGGTCTCCCTTTTTGGAGGCATTACGTAGCAGTTTTTGAATCGAGACGTTATCCGATTTTTGTTCTTCCAAAAGAATTCCGGAATACTTGTTGAAGTGCCTGCGCACGAGGTCTTCCGTTTTTCTCTCATTACCCATATGGTACTTATTTATTCTTAGGTTTACCTGCGTTAGCTATTTTTCCAATTGCGTCACCAAAATTTCCTGTAAAATTAACATCACTCTTTTTTTGTGCGTCTACATAAGTAGTATCGGACAAACGCTTATGTGATTTCAAGTAGTCGTAACTATCCAATGATTTTAATTGAGCTTGTGCGACGATTCTCAGTTGATCAAATCTTGTCTTCCTGTCTATGCGGTTCTTTATCAATACAGAATTAAGGCTTTCGATATTGGATAGTACGGCTAATTCATTTATGCTGGCAATATCCCTAATGTTTTTACCTGCATTGGCAATTTCAGGATTGGCTTCTCGCCACATTTTAGCAGTGCAGCCAAAAAGGGCGACATTCAAGAGGTCGGCCTCATTAGCATATTCTAGCCACTGCTTGTCCTTATCGATTTGGAGTTGTGGTATAAGATATTCTTTGATTGAGTCGGTATGGAGTATGTAATTGGCCTTACTTAAAACACGTTTGAAATTCCATTCGATGTTGTTCTGGTCGCTTTCAATTTCCTTTAGCCTTTGAAACTCTTTGATCAAATAGAACTTGAATTGTGGACTCAACCATGATCCGAATTCAAAAGCAATATCTTTATGAGCGAAGGTGCCCCCCCCATGTCTTCCTGTTTTCGCAGTTATCCCAATTCCATTTGTCGAGTCAACCCATTTTTTCGTAGAAAGAACGAATGAATTCAATCCAGCTTGATTTCTAATTACCCCGAATTCGGTGGAATTGAAATTTGGATTGTACATGGTTTCCCAAACACATAAAAATTCTAGTGTATTTACATTTCGAAGCCACTTTTCTACTAGTGCCCCTGAATCATCGAACGACTTAACCATATCAGTTAAAGAGATATAGTCTTCATTGTTTACAGAGGATACGCGTATGTCGTGCCCTTGAACATTTATAATTGCATTCTTCGCCATGTTTATGCCCTCACTAATTGTTGATACTTTATCCTTCCCTCAATAAACGATAGTGCGTGATTCAGCCTTGTGCCGTCTGTCATTTCTCTAGTATTGTATCGGAATGTTGCTTCATTAGCATAAAATTGTAAATGTCTTTTTGAGGTCCAATGATACACTCCCATGATCATTCGTTTTATCCATGGCCAAAAACCTTCAATAGTATTGGTGTGGATAACTCCATTGGCATATTCATGGGCACCATGATTTACAATGTAGTGGCTATAGTATTTTCCAAGTCCCGTGTAAGCCTTCCATTCGTCAGTCATTAATGTAGCCCCGTCTACAATTACTTTTCTCAATATCGGTTGAATGTGTTCACTAGATGTTGATGGAATCACTACGGTTTTCACTCTGCCACCGCGCTGTAACATTCCTAATATTGGAGTTTTGTCTTTAAATGACCGCCTTGAGAATTCTTTACCTTCTTATCGTGGTGTCGATTTTTATTCTTACCGCCGACAAATGTCTCATCCACTTCGACAATGTCTTCCAATTTTTCATCCAATGTATTGTCGAATCCAAGCCCAAACCGAACCCTTTGTAACATGAACCAAGCTGTTGCTTGAGTGACCTGTATGTCTTTTGCAAGTTGATGAGAGGAGATTCCCTTTTTATGGCCTGTAAGTAGGTAGATGGCAACAAACCACTTTTGCAGAGGTATTTTACTGTCCTCGAAAATGGTTCCAATCTTAGCAGTATATTGTTTTCTACATGAGGCGCATTTAAACCGTTTGCCATCCTTAAAGCGATAGGCTTTATGGTGAGAGCAATGTGGACAAATTGGGCCATTTTTCCACCGCTTTTGCTCCAGATACTTTAGACATTTGTCCTCGGTATCGAAGAACGAGACAAGACTAATTATACTTTCGAAATTCTCCATTTTCTCTGTTTGATTTAGCAAATGTAAATTCAAACATTGGGTTAAACAAGTAAATCGAAAAATATTTATGGAATTGTGGGTTACTTATCTATATCGTTACCTTTTTTGAAATATGAATCAACAGATTTGCTTGGCCCAAATGCATATTCATTATTCGGACAAACCCAATCTGATTCTAGTGGAAGATTTGAGATTCCATTGGATTTGGATGCAGATCTTATTCAGGGCGGTAGGTGTTGAGTCCCAATTCGGAATACAACTGAAGTCAATTATCAAAGTTATAAAGCAAATGGTGGACTTTGTCGGTTGCAATTAACACCAAAGGCGTGGGTAAAAGTGAAGGCAGTGGATATTGAACCGTTGAATCCAGAGGTGTTATAAGTAAGTGCTTTGCCACCATTCGGAGCTAACGACCTTACCAACATTTCTGAAGATTGGATCATTTGGCGTACATCCGGAAATGTCCCTTTAAGTATTATCTATCGAATGGAGTATACCGACGGCACTTTCGGTGGTGTTGGTCAATACGAGTATATCGCTCCGGGCCTGGATACTACAAGCATTCTGATCAGTTATTAAAACTGTATTCCTCTCCCTCATTTTATTATTTGATGAATCCTTAACTCTGATGGCCTTATTTTTTTTGGTGGATTATAAATGAAACTCTAACGCGAAGTTGGCATGGCCCGGAGCACTTGCACTTTGAATATTCCGCTCGAAGGCACGCACCACCGTGGTGTGGATGAAGCTAGGAATATTGCGAAGGTGGTGAAATGGTTATTCGGTAATTGATCGGAAATATGAGTGTCTGAAGAAACAAAAAAGCCACCCTATTCAGAGTGGCTTTTTATATTCAAGAAATAATTTCTCTTAGTTCAACGCGCAACGTTTGAATTCAGTAACAGTCAAATCTTTGTCTGCTGTTTTCAAATAAGCAGAAACTGAAAGTTTGCTGTCCTTGATGAATTCCTGGTTGAGCAAAGTGCTTTCCTTGAAGAATTTGTTGAGACGGCCCATGGCGATTTTCTCAGCCATTTCAGCAGGTTTGCCTTCGTTGATGGCTTGCTCCTTGCCGATTTCAATTTCCTTCTGTTTTACTTCTTCAGGAACTGATTTTTCGTCAACACTTACAGGTGCCATTGCAGCAACCTGCATAGCAACATCTTTCGCCATTTCATCAGGAGTGGTTTGTTGAAACCAACTACTGCAGCGAGTTTGTTACCAGGGTGGTTGTAAAGCATAAACCTGCTCAGCATTCACAACGCTATAGTGAGAAAGCTCGATTTTTCACCGATTTTACCAATCTCCTCAACGATTTTATCATTGATGGTAAGGTTGGTACCCGTGTAGTTCAACGCTTTCAATTCGTCGAGTGACGCTGGTTTGTTGTTGATCGCTACTTCGAGGATATTGCTGGCTACTGCTCCGAAATCGGCGTTTTTCGCAACGAAATCGGTTTCGCAGTTGAGCATAATCATCACCGCGTTTGCCACCGTCTACTGACTTAGCAATGATCACACCTTCCGATGCTTCACGGTCACCGCGATTCGCGGCTACTTTTTGGCCTTTCTTACGAAGTTCATCAATGGCAAGATCGAAATCTCCATTCGCTTCGGTGAGGGCTTTTTTGCAGTCCATCATACCGGCGCCTGTAATTTGGCGCAGTTTGTTTACGTCTGCAGCTGTAATATTCATGGTTTTAATAATTGTTGAGTTTGCAAATGTTTTTCCCGGTTATTCCGGAATCATGAAGGAATTGACAAATGAAGATTAAGCTTCAGCCTGAGCTTTGCTTTTCTTGCCTTTGCCTTCTTCACCTTCGTTTTTATCCTTATCGGCTTTACGCTCTGCGAGTCCTTCAGCGATACCTTCGATCACTACATCGAGGATTTTGCTGATGCTCTTTGTTATTGCATCGTCGTTAGCAGGGATAGCGAAGTCAACTTTGCGAGGATCACTGTTGGTATCCACCATAGCGAACACCGGAATGGCGAGACGCTTGGCTTCAGCCACCGCAATATGTTCTTTCATGATATCTACCACGAAAATGGCCGCAGGTACACGGTTCATATCAGCAATAGAACCAAGGTTTTTGGTCATCTTTTGCAGTGTACGTGTAAGCTGAAGACGCTCACGCTTGCTCAATGTAGCAGCAGTACCGTCTGTTTCCATTTTCTCAATCGAAGACATTTTGCGAACCCTTACGGATGGTTACGAAGTTGGTAAGCATACCGCCTGGCCAACGTTCAGTAACGAAAGGCATTCCGATCGCACCTACTTTTTCGGATACGATGTCTTTCGCTTGCTTCTTGGTAGCAACGAAAAGGATTTTTTTACCTGATTTTGCGATCTGTTTGAGGGCATGCGACGCTTCTTCGAGCTTCACAGCGGTTTTGTTCAGATCAATAATATGGATACCTTTCTTCTCACCGAAGATATAAGGTGCCATGTTTGGATTCCACTTGCGGCTGAGGTGTCCAAAGTGCACACCTGCATCCAACAATTCATCAAAAGTAACTTTTGCCATTATGATTTAATTGGTCCGCCGAATTTCTCCGGGCGGCTCTTGTTTACATTCTCTAAACCAATATCTCGGTAGCCTGTGGATCCCGGTTTTATCGGGATCAACCATGGTCTCCCATGATTGCGGGTCTTTACCCCTCAGTAGTCCGAAATATTTGGATACTAAACAAGCGGCTCCTCTCCAGCGATTAACGCTTAGAGAACTGGAAGCGCTTACGGGCTTTCTTCTGACCGAATTTCTTACGTTCCACCATACGTGGGTCACGGGTGGTAAGTCCTTCGATGCGCAATACGCTTTTCCACTCTGGGTTGATTTCAATCAACGCTTTAGAGATGGCAAGGCGAAGTGCTTCAGCCTGACCAGTGATACCGCCACCATCGAGGTTGGCTTTGAAGTCGTATTTACCGTCTGTTTCTGTCACCTTAAAGGCTTGATGCACTTTGTACTGAAGCACAAGCGTCGGGAAATACTCTTTGTAATCCTTGCCGTTGATGGTGAAATTGCCTGTTCCCTCGCTGAGGTAAATGCGGGCAACAGCGGTTTTTCTACGTCCTGAGGTATTTGTAATTGCGGCCATTGGCTAATGTCTTAACGGGTTGGTGTATGAAGTTTAGGTTGCTGTGCAGTTTGCTCGTGTTCAGTACCAGCATACACATACAGGTTGCGATACACCGCGCGACCTAAACGGTTTTTTGGAAGCATTCCGCGAACACCCATTTCAATCATGGCTGTCGGATGCTTGGCCATCATCTCTTTTGGAGTGGCAAGCGCTGACCACCAGGATATCCAGTGTAGCGGATGTATTGTTTTTCGTCCCACTTGTTACCGGTGAGAGCTACTTTTTCTGCATTGATCACCACAACATTGTCACCGCAATCGGCGTGTGGTGTGAAATTGGTCTTGTGCTTACCGCGGAGCAGGTAGGCGATTTCGCTGCAAATGCGACCGAGGTTTTTACCTTCAGCGTCAACAAGGAGCCACTGTTTGTTGGCTGTTTCCTTATTACCTGATACGGTTTGTAACTTAAGTATCCATTGCTCTTGATTACTAACGTTCTTCTTTCCGAAAACGGGGTGCGAAAATACTTCCTTTTCTAATCTGCAAGCACTTTTCAACATTCTGACGAAGAAAAAGTGCAATTTATCCGAAATGCGGGGCGGGAGCGGGGTTCGTAAAATGATTTTTCCCATGAATTTTCTCCTCAGGAGCCGTATTCGTTCCTGAAGGTGAGATTTTAATTCTCCACCACCATTTGTCGATGCGGTTTGAAAGGGTATTGGGAAAGCGGCGGCGGTAATTCGCCACCCAGTCTGCATCGATCACCTCGCGCAGATTCCCGGGAACCGCAATCAAGGTATCATCGTGTATGGTGATATAATAACCTGGCCTCCTGCTGCGAATGAGATCGATGAGCTCCGTCACATTGGGATAGCACTCCCCGCTGTCGAAGGGCTGTGGCCCTACAAAACAGCGCAAATCGTCAACAAAAATGATGGAACCATCAATGGCTGTTGCATCGTGGATCTCCTGCATAACCGGACATTCATTGTTTTTGCCCCCGGTTTCGCGACCACACCAGTGTCCGTCGGCCAGAAAAACGCCGGACCATCCAGCGATTTTACAATCTGACCCATCACTGTTTTACTATCTCCCAAATGGAAAGTGATGTTTTCAGGTGGACATACTTCTCCTGAGCCGCTGGTGCAGTACTTCAGCGATTTCAATGGTATGTACCAGATTGAAATGCTCCGCTGCCCAGGCTGAGGTTTTTCCCAAATAGGTCCCGGTTTCAACAAAGTTCCGAATACCGGATTTTCTGAAGCTGAACCGTTGGCTCCGTGGAATGCCAAAATGAATGTGTCCCATATATATAAAGTGGGGCAAAAATGGGATTTATTGAGAATGACCTGCAACTTTTCAACATCCTGTTCTGGTAAAAATTGAAAACAGGTTTTGATGGAGCATGCTTTTAATGCTTCTTTGCTGCAATAGAAAACCTCATGGCGAATAACACAAATCTGCAGTTTGCTTTTCAAAAAGAAAACTACATGCTCCTCCTCATCGGTCTGGTGATCCTTATCGTGGGATATACCTTGATGTCTGGTGGTGGCAGCGAAGATCAACTGTATTCAGTGAAGATATTTTAGTTTTCGCAGAATTACCTGGCACCGATCGTGATTTTGGCTGGTTATGTATTTGTTGGTTATGCCATTATGTATCGCGATAAAGTGCCGTTCAGAATGATCAGGCAGCCCGTTGCAACGAAGACAAAAGAAGTAAGCCTGGCCTGTGAATATCATTCAGGCTATCATCATCACGCGATCATCGAAGGAATCACCGAATTTCTTCCGATCAGCAGCACCGGACACATGATCATCGCTCAGAAACTTCTTGGCGTTCCTGATGATCCATTTGTTAAAGCTTACATCGTCAATATTCAATTTGGTGCCATCCTCAGTGTAGTACTTCTTTATTGGAAAAGATTTTTCCAAAGTCTCGATTTCTATTTCAAACTTTTTGTTGCGTTCATACCTGCTGCTGTTTTTGGTTTGTTGTTCAATGATGCCATTGAATCTTTGCTCGAGAGTGTACAGGTAGTGGCCATCACCTTACTTATTGGTGGTATCATCCTCCTCTTTATCGATAAATGGCTTCATCCCAAAACAGAAGTCATCATCACTTTTCAAAAGCGTTTGCTGATAGGCCTGTTTCAATGCATCAGTATGATACCCGGCGTTTCGCGTTCCGCTGCAACCATCATAGGAGGTATGACTCAAGGCCTCACCCGCAAACAAGCCGCAGAGTTTTCTTTCTTTCTTCTGGTGCCCACTCTGTTTGGTGCTTCTGTTTTAAAACTTTACAAAGGGATCAAAGACACACCGGAAATTTTCTCTGGTGAAAACCTCAAAATACTGTTGGTGGAAATGTGGTCGCATTCATCGTTGCGATGCTTGCGATTAAATTTTCATCAGTTTCCTCCCAAGAATGGATTCCGTGTCTTCGGTTGGCCATCGCCCTCGGCGCAATTTTGCTGCGATGATCGCCAAAGGAGTTTTCATTGGAATTATGAAGTATGAATTATGAATTATGAATGGTGAGGGAAGTGTTGGAAGGAAAATGCTTTCACCATCTCAATACTCATGACTCAATACTCCATAATTCATAATTCATCCACCATAATTGATATTAGAAATTTGCGGAAAGCATTCATCATGATGTCCCAAGCATTAAGACCGCATTACAAGTGACTTGCATCTCAATACTCCATACTCCATACTCCATACTCCAATTCACAGTTCACTTCGTAATTCAAAATTCAAAATGTTGATTTCCGCCGCCATCATCACCTACAACGAAGAACGCAACATCGCAAGGTGTCTTGAGTCGTTGCGCTGTGGTGGATGAAATTGTGGTAGTGGACTCATTTTCCAAAGACCGCACAGAAGAGATCTGTTTGAGTATGGTGCGCTGATTTATTCCACATGAATTCGAGGGTCATATTCAGCAGAAAAATTTTGCGATTGATCGACATCTCATGATTGGGTGTTGTCACTGGATGCGGATGAAGCATTGGACGAAGATTTGAAAACGTCAATTTTGGCCATGAAAGAGAATCCGCAGTTAAAGGGCTATTCGATGAATCGCCTCACGAGTGTGTGGACATTGGGGTAAGACATTGCGGTTGGTATCCGGATACAAAAGTTCGTCTTGTACACAAGTCATGCCAGATGGACGGGCGTAAATCCGCCACGTTAGATTGGACATGTTGCACGGAGCCGTTTGGTCGATTCGAAAGGAGATATTCTTCACTACTCTTATTACACCGAGAAGATCACTTGAAACAGATCGAATATTTCGGTGACATTGCCGCGAAGAATTGTTTCAACACTTTGATTGCCCGCATTTCACATGTGATGTTGTGGATGAAAGTCGTAACTCAATTCTTCAAAAGTTATTTTCTTAAACTTGGTTTTCTCGATGGTTCTACCGGTTTGGACGATCTCCCGATTGTCGGCATTTGCTACTTTGCTGCGTCACGGCCAAACTGATGGATCTTCTACGCAACGAAAGGTTGAATCCGAAATCAGTCATCTCCTCAGGGCGATAGCATTGGAGATGTAGTACTCACCCTTGCCAATGCCCGTGGCATAATCAAGGAAAAATTTCCGGAGTGCAGGATATACTTTTTATCGAGAGGCCTACACGAAGTCAATCGTTGAATCTTGTGTTCATGTGGATGAATACCTCGACTGGGATGAGATGCCAAAAGCGAAAGTCCGGGTGCTTTCCAAATAGCTATTTTACCCAGACCATAAGGAGGTGCAATCATCCATGTTTTTCCACGGAAAGAAGTATTGTTTGGCTAGCTAAACGCGCTCGAATTCCGTTGTACTTTGCAACCGGAAGAAGACTCTCTCTCATCAGCAAATGCAATAGTTGGTTTTCTCGAGAAAATCATCACCACACTTCATGGGTCCCGAGTAGTTTAGAAATTGCGCAAACCCATTGGCACCTAGAAACTGGGTGGGAACATCTGATCCTTCTTTTTTTAGTCGATTGGGTACTATGGTTTTCGAGAGAGAAGATGAAACGCAAACAGTGCCAGGACTCATTTTTATCGGACTTGATCGGGGTAGAGAAAATCATTTACATCCGCTGTCGAAAGGAATTGCGTCAGATTGGGTCAGGCTCGATAACTGATCGCGAACTCGTTGCATTGCTTTCTCCTGAAATTTGATGTGTTCATTACAGGAACCAAAGAAGAAGGAGAAAGGATTCACGGGGTTTGGAATCCAGAGGAGCAAACATGTGCATGATGTCACGGGCGATTAATCTTGCTGAATTGATTGCCTTTATCAATCAATACGATGGGCTGGTTGCTGCCAACACAGGGCCGCTTCATATCGCTTCAGCTTGCGGCATTCACGCATTTGGATTGTATTCCCTAAAGCGACCGATTCATCCGGGTCGTTGGTCTCCAGTAGGAAAAAATGCATGTGATCGTGGCTGGAAAACATCCACCCAAGGACAAAAATTGTCATTCACCGGCCAGAGGAGTATGCAGTGATATCTTCCTTTTTAGCAACAGAAAAACAAAAAGAATCCGAAGAACTTTTTTTTATCCTCCGCTTGGAGATTCGAGGTGTCTTCCGTAAAAAAATGACATGATCGCAATATTTATAGGGCTGGGTATAAAGCACATTTTTTGTTTTGTTCCATGCGGATAAGGCATGATACAAAGTACAATCCAATCGAAAATGCCATAACCCAATCAAAAGTGTCATGTAATGATTGTGTTGCCCTCATCAAAATTCCGGATCGAGTTTGTTTGAATCTCGTCATACTTTGATGCAAAGGATTTTTTCCACATCTCCACGGTACCAACGCCGAATATCGGATGATCAGCAATGATGGCTGAACCTGTTTTCCAAAATTCAAGTCTTTGGATCACCCCTATGCCCATTGGGATTTCCTCCGCGATATCATTGGACCATCATAAGCAAACGGTTAATCTGGTTTTTACGAATGCCCAACACTGTTTTTCATCGGGTGATGGGAAACCTTGTTCGATCAGATAAATATCATCATCGGTCAATGCCCACAAACAATCGGGGTCCTTTCTGGAGTCCTTTGTTGGCGAGACCGGCGGATCAGCTCCTTTGGGAGATGACCACGATGCATCAGTACTGTCAGGATAAAGATCTCAGATCGTTCCAGGCCAGCCTTGATACAATTCTCCCGCTACGTATGTCATGATGCTTAATGACCATTTTTCGATGGCCGGATATTCTGGGAAGTGCTGGTATTCTCACCACGGGCAGTATGTGTGGGAAGGTTTTCCAATCTGGTTTTTCTACCCCCAAAATATTGTTGATATGCATGCTGCAGGTAGAGGAAGGTGACCAATGGAATTAATATGAGGAAGATTAAATGATGTGTACCGAGCACTTTCTTTTGGCTTCAACAAAGTGCTTGATAAGTTTAGAACATGACAACACTCAATACCATGATGCAAGTGATACTAATGATGTAAGAGAAAATAAGGCTACAACGCGGAAATGATCACGGTGAGGTCAAGGTTTGTCCCATGACTCACTCCCTAACACACAGACCAAAAGTCAACAACAGACTAAATCGAACGGAGAAATAAAGACAGATATCTCTCTGATGTTGTTGTAAGGTTTCCGGATGATGTGGAAATAAACGACACACCAAATCTACAGCAAGCGATAAGCTCAATAGAAAGACATCAAGAGTTTGTCAGTATTCGAGGTCCGTGATGGGATCCAAGTGTGGTAGCTAAAAGGCAGAATGAGCAAAGGCAATTTTACGCAGACCCAGGCGGCGCAACCGAAGAAATCCATCCGTCCAAATCAATCCGATGATGGGTAGCAGATAAAAAGCTGAAAGCATCCACGCGCCTGTTTTGGAAAAACAATTGAAGCGGTTTGTGCCATTTTTCCATTCTGTTTATCCGTGATGACTTGCGCAGACAAACTCCTGCGGAGCTTACGAAAAACATCCGAAACCGACATCACCGAAAATTGCTCGGTGGGAAAGCGGCAACGAGACCAGCCAATCAAGCCGATGCAGGATGTTCAGTGCTGATTTCAGGTTTGACTTTGCAACAAAAAAACTTCCGTGGCTTTATTTCCAAAAATGAAATATGTGTGCAGCACATCCCAGGTCACATCCTTAGTTTTTTTTGCCGGTCGCAGGAAGGATGGGTTGAAGTCCCACTGGAAGCACTTCTGCAGCGCGTTTTGATCTCCAAAGATCCGGAGATGCGTTTTGTGCTCTTCAGGTTTGAAATCTTGTAGCTTTCAAATTCTGTTTTGACAAGATACTCTTTGATTTGCGATTTCGAACTTGGTTAGATCAGGTTCTTTCTTCGGTTCGATTTGAGCGAAAGTGCTTCCAGGTGTTTTCTGAACCTTCGTAATAGTGTGCTTCTTTGGCAGTTTTTCCAACTCTTTACGAAAATTTGTTCCGTGCACGTTTGGCATTGAAACTCTTTGCTTTGCATAATTCACAAAATCATAGTACTCAGCATCTGAGTTTGAATGCAGAAGCAGGATCAATGGATGTGTGGTTGGTTTTATAGTTGGTGACCCAATGAAACACCACCCGGTTTGAATAATGAGGCAGTATATGAGCGCCTTCTTCCTGTTTCATACACATCTGGAGATATTCCTCGGCTATCTGTCACGGTTCTTCCGTTTTTCGTTTGAATGTTTTGATGAGTGAGTCTGCTTTCACCTTCTGCTCCGGTTTCTTCATCACGATGAGAATAATCCAGTCACGCTGGATGCAACGTCCGCTTAGGGTGTAATGTTTGGCAACCGTAAGGTTCCAAGGTTTGCTGGTATAAGCAAGATCTTTTGTTTGTTGAACAAGTCCTTTGCCGTATGATTCTTCACCTAACACTACAGCTCGGTCGAGGTCTTGC
>JADKIZ010000007.1 GCA_016722445.1 Flavobacteriales bacterium
TTTTCTGGTCAGCGGTAAAAAAATTACTTCAGCCAAAACGTTGAAGGACTATGAAGAAGCTACGAAACAGATGAACTTTTTCAGAATTCACAATGGATATATTGTGAATCTAAAATATATAGACAAGTACATCAAAGGGGAGGGAGGATTTGTTGTGACAAGTGATAATGTTACACTGGAAGTTTCTAGAAGAAGGAAGGCTGACTTGCTTGAGGCTATTGCTAAACTGAAATGAGTTGGTTTCAATTGTTGTTGAACGATGATGCGAGCGCTATTCGGCGCATGGATTGTATTTCCTAGTAATATGAGTGTCATGTGATTTAAAACATCCAGTTAGAATAATACTCTCTTAGGCTCACTTTCATTGGTCTTTTCCGAATGAAAGGAACGGTTAACCAAAACATCTGTAAATCATATTCGAACTCATGCAATGGAGTTGAGGTATTAAGTGCGCAACTTCGTGGCATGACTCCATGGATATATAATGCGATACAAAGTGTTTATTATGTTGTTGCTACTTTCATTCAAACAGGGTTGATGCATACATCTACTTCTGTACATATGGATTCAATTCCAATATGTGGAGATGTGACAGACTTTGAGCGAATGAGAAACAGGGATTCTCAACGTCTGTGGTTTTAACCCAGATTATGCAGTGCGTTTCGTAAATGAGATTCAAAAGCCCAAAGAATTCGCGTGCTCGCGCAAGTTTCGAGCGCGCAAGCGTAGTCCTTATTACGGTGAACACTCGAAACGAGCAAGTGCGCGAATTCACAGGGATTTTGATTCAGAATAGAAAGGCACTGCATAATCTGGGTTTAATGTTCTCAAGCGAATTTGAGTTTATTCATCTGTTGTACCCAGGTGGTGTTCATATGCACGAATCCAATCTTGCGTGTGTAAAACCACCACACCGATAATTTTATAAAAGGGCCATGGCGCTTACCTTGAAATTGGAGTAGCACCCCCATCCACCCTTAAAACAATTAAATATCACCATTATGACAAATTTATTGTACCCACTGGCACTCATCCTGATCATCATTTGGGCAATTGGTTTTGTTGGCTATGACGCCGGAAAACTGATCCATATTTTATTGGTTATTGCGTTGATCGCCATCATTCTGCGTGTCATTCAAGGCAAAAAGATTGTTTAGTATGCTTGAATGAGGGCTTAACCTGGTATTCCAGGTTTTTTTTTCTTTTCAGAAATAAAAGCACGAAATGTGTAACGAATAATTGCTTTTATATAATATTAAATATCATATTGTGCTTGATCATTGCACTGTATTATTTAAACAAAATATTATGAAAAGAACGCACAACAAAATTACTTTTACCTTTATGATCGCCATCTTTTTGATGGTCGGCAGCAAAGTATCCAACGCCCAAAATGGTGAATTCGGACTACGTTTCATGCCAACATTCACAGCTCTTAGTCTAAATACTTCTACGGGTGGCACTGTGGAAGGCTCAGCCACAATGGGGTATGGTGTGGGTGCCTTTTTGGCATTCAATTTCAATCCGCACATTGGTGTGCAGGCTGAGGGGATCTACAGCTCTATTTCCCAGAAATATAAAGAAGAGGAAATTGAACGTAAAATCAACTTGAAATACATCAATATACCTCTGTTACTTTCATTGAATACCAATAAGAATCTTCCTGTCAATTTAAATCTTGTCGGAGGACCACAAATGGGTATCAGTGTTGGAAGTAGCATGAGCAGTAGTGGTGGCGATGGTACAACAGCTACTCAAGGCATTTTTGCCGTACGCAAAGGAGACGTTGGGTTTGCATTCGGTGCGGGACTTGACTTCGGAGTAAATCCTGACCAAACCATTAGAATATCCTTTGGATATCGTGGTGTGCGCGGATTATTCGATATCAGCGACAACAATCGCACAGATGTAACCAATTCATATTATATTTTGGATCGTACGAAAATCAAGACGAATGCTGTCTATTTGGGTGCTTCCATTATGTTCTGATAACACACATTTTAATTAACCAAATGAAACAGGCTGCTTCCAAAGAGTGGCCTGTGTCTGTTTTATAGGTCCCGATCAAGAATGGAGGCAAATGGTGAGTTAGACTAAATCGTTCGCTTACTTCCCGAATCGTTGTCAGTGGAAGTCGAGCGGAAGATTATGAACTTATGGCAAGCATTCATGGTGTGTATCGGAATAATCGAGATCATGTAAGTGTGCTTGGAGGCAGGAAAGCATTTGTCAGAAATGGTATTCAATGCTGTTATGGATTTTGATGACTTGATTTGGGTAAGGGAAATGTTGAGAAGAGGTTAGGATTCATGTCTATGAGTTGTATCAGAATTTATTCGGGTACTATTGTCACTTCTCGAATACTTGACGCAGGTTTTTTCCAGCTTTCTTCTCATTTTTACGGTCTGATAATTAATGATATGACAGAAGCCAGAGAAACCATTTACCGCCTCGTAAAAGAGAAGGCTGTATTGAAACAGGATGTTTATACCCACACTGTAAAGACTTTCGGTGATCTTAAGATTGCACTTTCGGAAACGGTTAACGATATCAAGACCAATTTTGCCAACCACGATGGTCGGGTAGATTTTCATTATAGGGATAGGGGCGATTTTCAGGCGGAAATCAAAATTGCTGGTGATGTGTTGGTGTTCTATATGCATACCAACGTGTTTCAGTTTGACAAATCGCACAGCGTTTGGCGCAGCAGCTACCTCAAGGAAAACGACGACAATTCATATGTGGGCATTATCAATGTCTACAATTTTTTGGCCGATAGCTTCAAATACCAGCGCACATCGGATATGGGATATCTTATTGCCAGGATATTTGTCAATAGGGAAGGGCATTTTCTGGTGCAGGGAAAGCGCCAGTTGGGTTATCTCTACAACGATTTCGTGAACAATGTGCTAGACAACGCTGCGCTCAAAAGTGTGGTGGACAGTTGTGTGCTTTACACCCTTGATTTCGACCTCTATACGCCGCCATATGAAAACATGCAACAGGTGACAGTGGAGGAAATTCAGAGCATTACCAGTTCCAGCAGCTTAGCCACGGGTAAAAGGATGGGATTTCGGTTTGGATTAGAAGATACCGGATTCTGATTTCGGCTTTGTTGCTGAAAATCAGTGTGAAATCACCCACGACAATAGTACCGGCAAGTATTTTCACTTGAAAATTTTCGCATGACTCTTGCAAGTCACTGTTCCCTGACTATATTTGCACCCCATTTGAAAAAAATGGCCCGTTCGTCTAGGGGTTAGGACAGCAGATTTTCATTCTGTAAACAGGGGTTCGATTCCCCTACGGGCTACTTTAGAGGATAACTCCAATTTTTGATTGAGTTGTCCTCTTTTTATTTTCCGGAAACCTTTATCAGGCGCGAGCGACAGAAGGAGGACAGAATTCAATCTTGGGGTTCGACATTTTTTTCCGTCAAAAGTGATTTTTTCAGGGAAAATCGAACCCAATAGCCGCTGCTTTTTCTCAGTATCCGCATCTCTGTAGAGCTGTGGAAGATTTTCCAAAACATGAATACACTTTTTTATGCTGTTACCTATCTCCTGAGATTCCTTCGGGTTGACAGAATTTTGAGATGTCATTTCTTTCAATTCGTTGTTCAATCTTGAACGCATTTGTGCGTAGTCTTCGCCACTGATTTTGCCATCCAAAAGCATGTCTTGCAGCTTTTTAACCCTATCGTTTAGCGTTCTCTGATTTGTCAAGTTTGTTACATTGCGGTTTGCCATGTTCATTTTTGAAAGATTCAATTTTTCGCGCACGATACTTTCAAATATCGCAGAGACTTTTGGACTGAATTTTAACTCATCTAAAATGTTCTCTATGAATGAGTTTGCTGCTTCTGCGCGGAAACGAGATTTTCTACAACGATTGCAGTGGTAATAATGATAGATACCACCTAATTTTCCTCTGGAGCTGCTGCCGGTCATATTCTCTCCACATTCGGGACAACTCAAAATGCCTCTGAGCGGTAATTCATCTCGCCGTTTTGTTACGCCCGGTCGATTACGTAGGGTACAACCTTTTTCAAGGAGTTCTTGAACCCGGTCAAAAGTGTGTTGAGTCACCAAGGGCTCATGCAAGCCATCGACAAGGATTTCTGGTTCACTCCCTTCTGCCTTAACTCTGATTTTACCCATATAAACAGGGTTCCGTAATTGCTTCGACAAATTAGAAGCAATAATTTTAAGTCCTTTTTTTCTCAGCGCATCTTTGATATCACTTTGTCTCATGCCATTCGAAAACGCATGAAACGCGAATCGCATGAGTTCTGCATTTTCATCTGGAATAATGACTGGCTTGTTGTTTTCGTCCCGAGCATTGCGATAGCCGACAGGTGCTGAGTTAGGATAGCGCCCTGCCTTTGCTGCCGCGCGCATTCCGCCACGTACCTTAATCGACCTGCGGTCATTGTCAATCTCGGGAAGAGTGAGGTACATCGCAAGCATCATCTTGTTTTCCGGTACTGACATATCCAGGGGTTGTTCGATGGCATGCGGAACGATGCCCATCGAATGCAGTTTGCGTATCATCAAGAGCGATTCTGTGATATTTCTGGAGAATCGATCCCAAGAAGTAAATAGCAAAATGTCGATGGTTCCTCTATTCTTTTTAATGTGCGCGAGGAATTGCTTAAAGGCTGGTCGTTCGAATGTTTTCGCTGAATGATCTTCTTTGAAAGTATAGACTATCTCAACTCCGTTTTTTTCGCAATGTTTAATTAGTGATTCTTCCTGAACATTCAGGGAATAGCCTTTCGCTTGTTCATCGCTACTGACGCGGCTCATGATGGCGGCTCGACGAATGATGGTTGTGTTCATTTTCGTAATAGGTTTCTATGGCAATATCAGAAAGAGTTTGGAGGAATGTCCAAAGTTGTTGAATTTCCTCTTCACTCCATGCTCTGTTGTCGTTCTTTAATGTTTTTCTACATTCTTCAATGGTTTTCAAGTGAGTTCATGATGCGTTTCATTTCTGAGTCATTCAGTAAATGAGACATTCATAACTGGTCCGGGGCATCCGATATTATAATTTCATTTTTGTGGTTCGTTCGCATATCACCACCTGGCCTTTTTTAGTTTTGATTTCAATTTTGTGGTATCCGTCTTTGAGAATCAGTTCCTGAATTTTGAGCGGAACCTCTTTTAATTCTGTATACTCTAACATGTCCACTGCTTTCGTCTTTATGTTTTTGGTAATTCGCACAGAATTCACTTTTTCCAGACGCAAAACTTTGAGAATTTCTTCCTCCTGTGGAGAAATAAAATTACCCATTACGAGGTGCGCAGTAATTTTTTCTGAGTTAAGTGATTCTAAAACTATTTCTTGCAGGGAAATAGAGAGATGGGTTTTTGCAAGATTTTCTATAAATTCAGGAACCATCACTTCTAATTCTTTATGTACATCGTTTCTCGAAAACGTTACAATGCCATCATGAGTAAGGATAATACGGAGGTCAACCTTCTCAGCGAGGACAGAAAAAATCAGAATCGATAAACAACTGAAGGTAAGCTCCGCTTTTGTTTTCTCTAAATAATCATCAAGTTCCTTTTTGGAGAAACTTCTTTTAGCGAGTTGTTCGATGGTTGTCTTAAAAGAATGCAGAAATTCTGGAGTCAATAGATGCGGCCAGGCATCAACTTGCAGGGAATCTCTAACGGTGCGTATGGTGGGCATGGAAATATTGAACAAGCGCATTTTGACAATTGTCTTCAGCCAAACAAATTCTGTCAAACTGAATTTGCGCCATTTACCTTCCACCTGTTTTGTAAGCAGGACATCCTCCTGATCCCAATAGGTAATCCACCTATGGGTAACATCCGCATCACTAATCGTGAATTGCTGGGAATTCAAAAAGTCCATGCTTTGCATGAGCAAGTCCATATTCTCTGGCTCAAGCCAAAAAGCAGAATCTTTTTTGGATTTGATCATAAATCGTACATTTGTGTACGAAAATAACAATTTTTAGTCATGAGGACAAATTTTAATCCAATAACTCGCCTGTATTCTCGGACTTGTCCGAATTGCAACAATGATTTTGCAGGAACAAAACGAATGAAGTTTTGTAAAGAGCAATGCCGTATCGATTTCAATAATGACAAAGCCGCACAAAAGAAAAAGGAATCTGACACCCCTGTGCATCGCGTCGCAATGGCTTTTGAGAAAAATTGTAAGATTCTGTATGAATTATTTGAGAACACTATTACGGTAGTGTCACTGAAAACTCTGGTGCTAAAGGGTTTTGACATGGATGCACCATTTAATACTGTTTCCGAACAGCGGCCTAACTGCGTTCTCCGGCGTTACTGGAGAATTTTATTGTGTGAGAATGAAGTTTCCGGTGTTTTCACTCTCGAGTACTACTCAATGAGAAATGGTAAAAAGAAGTACCCTCGGATGAATTGAGTTTTCTTGTTTCCAATAGCCTGCTGGCGATTCATGTCTGATTCGCCTAAGGCTTCACTTGTCCAAAAAATCCCATAACAATCGATTGACATTTTTGTCTTTTATTTCACTCAGCTTTTTATTTGGCATTTGAAATTCTCAATGGATTTTCTTGAACCTTATGAATACGAATTAATGCGTATCTATTTGTATTGGATAATTGAATCAATCGTCATTTTTTGGCAACTGAACATAAATTTATACGCGTGAATGCAAATTAATATGGATCGATGCATATGTATTGGAATGGCGATGTATGAAAATGTTAGAATTTCTATGAAGATGTTAGCTAGCGAAATGGATGCGAGTTCATTCAAATTTATTTGGTAAGTGATGATGAACTTCTCAAAATCTGAACAGTTGTAAACGAAAATTCAGAGATAGCAAGGTTTTCAAGCTTTTATTTGTTAGATCAAAACTCTGTTACGCCATCATTTTTTCCAACTTCTCCTTCCACTTCTCCCAGTCCGGCATTTCCTTCTTCTGAAGATCAATGAATTTCCGGGTATGGTCATGGTGAAGAAGGTGACAGATTTCATGTACAATCACATACTCTATGCATCTTTTTGGTGTTTTGATGAGTTCTTGATTAAGTATGATCTTGCCTTTTGGTGCGCAACTGTGGAAATTCCGGCACAGGTGACCATTGAATTCCGCTTCGAATTGACCAGTCACAAATAAAAGATCTGCGGATTTTAAGATCGGAGGTCCAATTGCATAAGTATCCGCATCTGATCGGCAATTCATAAAGACGGATCGTCCTGCTTGTCAACCCATTCAGAGAACATTTGAGGTGGTCGACTGTACCGGAATTTCCACTTTCAAAGCGAATCTATCGGCGTGCGTTTATCGGCCTTTGTTTTCTTGAAACTGGATGGTGTCATGCCTGTTACTCGTTTGAATTGGGTGCTGAGATACGCGACACTGCTGTAGTTAAGTTTGTCAGCTATCTGGCTCAAGGTAAGTTCATCATACATAAGCAATTCTTTAACCTTCTCAATTTTTTGACTAATGAAATAATGTTCAATCGTCCTCCCCTCTTCGTGCGTATATAAATTACTCAGGTATGTGTAATCCAGGGTCATTCGTTCACTGAGGTAGTCAGAGAGATTTTGTTTCAGTTCAATGTGTTGTTCTTGCACCAATTGAGTCAACAGGTTTTTAACTTTCTCGATAATACGTCCTTTGCGATTATCTATCAAGGAAAAACCACAGCGTAATAGCGCCATCTCAAGAGTTTGGCGCTGCACCAGGTCTATTTCTTCCAAGATTTCGACCTCTCCCAGATCAACTCTTTTTGGATGAAAACCTTGATTTATTAGTTCGGCCTCCACTGCCATCTTGCATCTGGAACAAACCATATTTTTGATATAGAGGAGCATGATTTATTGCTTCACAATTTTTCTAGTCGTACGTTCCCCGTTGATAGTCAACTGTACCAGATACATACCTTTTTCGAGATTCTCCAAGTCCAATTTGCGTGTTACTCCAGAAAATGCATTGAAGGTGGAAGTATGTACAACCTCACCTAAAATATTTTGAATCATGATATCTACTTCGCCATTTGACAAATTCTCAAACGTTAGCTGAACTTCGGCAACAGATGGATTTGGAAAAATGTCCAATGAATTCTTTGTTTGCTTTTGTATGATGGTTTCATCAATCGAAAAACTACCCTTCCTATATTTCACAGTGCCTGAATTGTCATCTTCCCAAACCAGGTAAATATTTCCATCACTAATTGCTACATCTGCGTTAACTACGTGATCCATTGCTGGAACCTCATATGTGTCCGGCCAACCATTGTCCATATTGCTGGTAAACAATAGGGCCAATTCATTGTTGCCATCAACGCTCTGTTTCCAAACGATTGCTGTTGAACTGCCTGAATTTGCCATTCTTACAAAATTCTGGTTGGATAAACCTGGGAAATTTCCGGTTAATACTTCACCCCCTTCTGAGGATATATCATTGAGTGAGGTTTTTGTCATGTACGCGAGGCTTGTTCCACTGGCGCCGCTCATATAAACAGCGTACAAAGTATCATTCGCAATAAATCCATCTGGTCCGGATGATGGACAAGCCATCAACATCCAGTTCTCCTGATCTATATTAATACCTTCATCAAATGTATTGCCGCCATCAGTTGAAATACTCGCCCACGTATCTCTGATATTCGATGAATTGTTTCGGTAAAGCATTGCCAAATTGTTTTCATTTGCCACAATTCCACCGGGACAACAATCACAAACGGTAGCACCATTCCAGCCACTTGCTAGAACGTTTGGAGGAAAAGAACTGCCAAAATCCAGTGAAGTTGTAACTACCCATTGTGCATCTCCAAAATTGGAATTGAATTTCATAAATGCTACGATTGGTTGCCCGTCTTCGCTCACGGTGACTGTGGGAAATCGCGATACACTATCTCCGATATTGTCAATTTGGACGAGATCGGAAAACGTCATACCTCCATCGTATGAATGTACCATAAACATATTCCCTAAGTCTTCCGGGGTTTCCTTGAAAACTGCATAAACAGTGTCGCCATCAGAGGCTAGATCAGGTCCCGCCCATGAGGCCGTGAACACCGGCGTAGTGGAATTCAAAGCGATGGGCGTTGAAAATGACGTGCCGGTCCATCTTGAAAACATCGCGTCATTGTTGGATTTCCCCCACAACACCATCGGGTTACCAAGAGCGTCGAGCATCACGCGTGGATGCATATTGCCATTGCTGCTTGTTGCAACATTCATTGGCATTGACCATGTGATTTCACTTTGGGTCCATCCGGTCAGATGAATTGTTAGTGATAGAATAGCAAGGATTTTTTTCATAGTTTCAGTTATTGATTTGTTGCAATTCGTCGAGCAGAAAATCTACTATTCGTTCAAATGGATTCATGCCAAAATGTGCAGCAATGAGTTCTCTAAGATTACTATTTGCATTGATGTCATAAATGATTTCTTCCCCTATTTGGTTGATACAATACTCCACGCTGCCGCTGTCATGTCCGGCAGTTTCCAATATGCGGGTAGCATTCAAAATAATTTCCTCGCTGGTATTTTCAAAAGGATAAAATTCAGGCTTATTAACTGAAGGTATTTCACAGACACCATCACCTTCAAGAGGATTGCAGGCCAGGGATGGGCATAGATTGAAGCTATCATGAGTAACAACTCGCATGGCATAAAGAAACTTGCCTCCTAGAAATTCAAGCCGTATGATGCCATGTTTCTGTTCATATTCCAGTTTTTCCTGGATGAGTAATAAACCGTCCGGCCACCATATTTGGTCGTCAGTTATAATTATCTCTTCTAATTCCTCCCAATTGTTGGCGAGGTACATTCTTGCGCCGCTTCCTCCTTGTTCGGGTTTGAGAATCGCTGGAAATAAAATGTCTGATTTTCGGCTACGAAGTGCTTCAATATGATTAAACACGATGCTTTTTGGATGGTGGATTTCAAGTTTTTTCAATAAGCTGATCTGCGCGCTCTTACTCATTTCAACTGCCATTGACCTGGTGCCATTAAGTACCTTCACACCCAGGGATTCCAGGTGACGACAAATTGAATATGCATATGGAATGGCTCGCTGGTTGCCACGTTTATATGCAGAAGGACTTACCATGTTGTAATTTTACCTCGCCTCTGGCAGATCATCTTCACCGTAGGTGGCAACCTTGAGATCTATCGTGCTGAAATCCACATTTCTTTTCTTTAGTGCCGCAAATAATGGTTCGTGCCATTCAGGATGTTCAAATAGTATTATCAAATCCCTCATAATTCATGCGATGTTTTATATATAGGAAAATGCACACCCTTTTCATTGGGGCAGATACATGAATTCTCAGACTGGTAATGATAGGTAATTAGGGAATTTGCAGGATTCCGCTGAACCCCCTCATCGTTGTTGTTTTTATTTTCCACCATTAAAAAAAATTAAGGTCGGCCCGATCTTAACGGACCGACCTATTACCAAATAAACACTATGAAAGAAACTGCTACCTTTCAATGACCAGTTTTCGATTTGTAAGAATGCTGCTATTGTCCTTTAGCATAACGCTATAAACTCCATTTGCCAAAAATGAAATGTCAATACGAGTGGAATGATTTGAATTCAACGATTCATTGTAGACTGCCCGACCAGACATATCCACTATTTGAATCGCTGCTTTTGTCAGAATATTTATCTGAGAATAGCCGACGTTCAGATATTGATTAGCTGGATTTGGGCTAATTGAAAATAAAATATCGTCGTTGACTTCATTGACAGAAACAGGGCCCATGTTGACGCGCATAACTTTATCAGTAACACTATTTACATACCAGATCAAACCATCCGGACCAACTTTTACTCCCATTATGCCATTGCTACCAGTAGGAATGGTGGTTAGCAGAAGGGAAAGTCTCCGCTGATATCATATAAGTTAATGTCTCCGGTATTGTAGTTAGAAACAATCATCCGGTTCTCTACAATGTCAATACCCGTTGGTGCATCAAGTCCGGTGCTGATGCATTCTTCCCAGACGAAGTCATCCATGTATTTGTAAACAGCAGTTGCCTCATGTGGAGTAGCACTGGCACCGGGGGTTCCCGTATTCGTGTTGATTCTGATTACCCTGTTCTGTTGAGAATTGCAGACATAGAGCCAACCTGTGTTCTGATCCAAGACAAGATGATCGGGAACCTCATGTTCAGGATCTTCATCGTATCCGGGTATTGGATATTTGTAAATAATACCATCTGCATGATCTGAATTGCCCGGACCGTGATCATGTTGGAAATCGAAGCTCATGATCTCGTCATGCTCACCACATGTAACCCAGAATTTGTTGTCCGTTTCATATGCAATACCCATACTGTATGGACTTTCATGAAGCATGTCCAGATGACTTCCATTGCCTCCGCTTGGCTGCGCATAAACATCCGGATCACTGCTCCAGAGTGCTGGTCCAGTAAATGGAGCTCCTCCATCGTGGTTGGCGTCGTAAACTCCAGGAGATGTTGCAAAATTTTCATTCCTTGAAAAAGCAATTCCAGTCGGCAACGACATGAAATGCCAGGCGTTACCATCCTGTTGAAGCAATTCGTCTTGTGAGGCTTCGCCGGCATCACTGATCTTAACCGTTTTACCGCCGGAATTCTCAGTGCTCTTTAATACTACCCACAATTCTTTTCTCGTCAGAACGGGGTGAAAGTCCAGGTCTCTTGGGTTATTGACACTTTGTCCTGCTCCCGCTATTTGCTCAGTTTCAGGAACGAAGGTCATGTAGTCATCAAGAATATTCGGAATGCCGGGGCCAACAGTCATCGTCCGCGATGCCTCGTCGTTTATAATATTCATATCTGGATTGCCATTGATCGCACTAATCCAAATCGTCATTGTGTATTCACCTGTATTCAATTCGCTCCATGGTTGCGGATGAGTCAACGAGAAAGACGTAAATGGCAGAATGTTTAAGCCATCAATTGTACCGGTAATGACAGGACCATTGTTCGCCTGGTAACTGAATTCCACATTGTTTATCGTTTCGCTGCCACGAGAGAAAAATTCACCAATCACAGGAATGTCACCAGGTTGAACATATGAATAGGATTGAACCGCCACTCCTTCGACATCATATGGCAGTGGCTCGGTAACGGTAAACTCGAATTCATCATCATTGCCCATACCGGTAAAATTAAAAATAGGAAAGCCGAAAAGTTCCAGCTCGAAAACTGCTCCACCATCTCCGTAATCATCTACATAGTGAAGTGTGTAGGTTTCTCCGATAGAGAGGCAAATAGGTCCTTCTGAAATAGATGCGAAGTCGGCGTATCCTTGTGCGGTTGTGGCGTCTTGTTGACCTGCACCATTGCATCCTACTTGTGATAGGTTTCCGCCTTCCTCAATTGTTCCTACATCGCAAGCATTTCCAACAGGGGTAATTTGCCAATAGCATTCATAGCCCCATTGGTCAGTATTTATGTTGAGATAAAGTGCCGTTTCTCCTGTTCCACATTGCGACCAGGAAGGCGAAGTAAAGAGGAAAGAAAGAATCAAGGTTAGGGTCTTTGGGAACTCGTAAAGATTTTTCATGTTCATTGTTGATAAATAATTGGTTTGATAGGGTTTCACCTTTCGTTTTATAAAAAGAAATGGAATAAGATGCGGCGTTTAAAGTTTCTAAATTGCAAGTTCTTGAGGTTTTGATTGATTGATGTTCTCCTAGCAATCGACATTAACGTTTATGAATGAGCGACATAACTGGATGAAATTCTCTTGGCCACGAAATCATATCGTGAACTGGATTGGAATAAATAGGGAACGTTGTTCTGAATTCGTTTCTTCAACTTTAATCAGAATTATGTTGAGTGGGACGCTTTCAGTTTGCCTGATCGAATCGGTATTCATGCTTTTATAGTCTATTGAAATGAATCCGGTATAAGGCATAGTTGCATGAAGCATAATGCCGTAACGTTCACCAAGCATGATATCGATTTCATTTGCATTGAAAGATTCATCCAATGAGTGACCATCAGCAATGGACGAGCAGGACACTTGAAAGTCAGAATTAGGATTGAATTTTTTCACGGTGAATTCAGATTTGAATGAATACAATTGATACACAAAGAGCTGAACTTATAGTTCAGCAGTTGCGCTATTGAATTCTCAAAGTCTGAATGCCCCGTTTACAAGATATCGCTCTAGAGCAATTAACGGAGGAGCGTGCGACTGCAGTCCAGGTTTTTTATGATTGAAGAATCGAGAAATGGGTTCAAAATCATGCGGAAATAGTTGCTCCGCTTCGTAATCCTGGGGAAAGGAAAAATTTGCCTTCGCTGACGCTAGCCTGCACTCATCCTGTAACATAAAAAAATGAACTTCTTTGCAGCAATTCTTTGAGTAGCCTTCCTTGTTTGCGGTCGCCGGTTCACCGCAACGCTGGGCTTCTGAATTAACCGCCCAATCGACAAGTTGGCCGCAACAAAAATGCATATTGATTGCCATACCAGAAGACTTCGCAGCATCGCCTGAATCTTTGAATCCTAACAATTCGCTCTAATGAACGGAAGGGTTGTGATGTAAAATGCTCATCATCAGGTTATCATCACGTTTGTATAATCAAAATGAGCATGATTCATCTGCTAAGTCTAAATACAATGAATGTCATAACTAAATAGAGAAACTTCGTAATTTATTTCGAGTCTTTGGTCATCAATTCGCATGGTGAAAATTCTTTCATCCAAAAAATCAAAACACAATGAAAAACTCAAAAAATTGCATTGACATCTGCCTGGCATGTCTCGTTTCTTGCGAAGCATGTATTACTGATTGTATCAAGGTAGGTAATCAGGAATGTATTGTCTTATGTCGTGACTGTGCGGATATCTGCGCATTGTGTGCAAGGTTAGAAGCAAGAGGCTCTCAATATACCCATGATTTGCACGCCCTGTGTGCAAAGGTTTGTGAAGAGTGTGCGGCTGAGTGCAGCAAACACGCAACACATCATGAAAGCTGCAAAGCATGTGCAGAAGCGTGCAAAAAATGTGCTGAGGCTTGCGCAGAACTTGCCCACGCTACAGTCTAAGTTCCTTAAAATGGGGAAAGGATTCCCCATTTTTAATTCTATTACTCGTTTTTAGAATGGTAGTTACATGAACATTTCAAACGATTTTTCCTATTTTTTAAATTCTCACCTATTCCTTCATAACACGCTCCCAAAAACCAATCGGAGGCATTAATTTGACAGATGCTAATTATCAAAATATAAACCTTTCATATGCCCACCCTTGTGGTAAGGATCATAAGATAAAACTAAACGATTTTTTAGGTAAGGACTTCGTAACCGTAAAACACAATGATACATTGCATACTTGCAAGAAGGATTGTATTTATGCATATGTCGATTGTGGTTTTATTTAACGATTCTCGAAAGATTTTTCTGTTTTCTATCTGATCATGGAATCCGGAAGTTTTCAAATCTATAATAGGTTGTTCACTACTTCATCAGGGAGAGGAAGTATGATTGACGCCAGGTATTATTTCAGTAACACACTGACATCGGAAATTTTTCCTTTAACCAGCGAGAACCAAAAGACGGCAGTATGGATAATCCCAAATTACACGATGCCATGGACATGTATTTTCCCAACGGAAATGGTCTCTCGGATTATGATGATAGACACATGAGCTATAAAATTAACCTTTTACTCGCGCCCTTCCATTGATTGTGCATGCGGCACAATTCGAGGTAAAATGAGCTATTTCAAAAGGTAAAGTGAACGGAGCAATAGCCTGTTCTGCGTTAGGAATACTATTGGCTTTAACCGCAAATATGACAGAAGTGAAACGTATCTCGCTTATGGCTGCTTGTGAAAATTTTATGATATTCACTGATGCAATGTGCGCAAGCATCGTTCATCTCCCAGGAAAATTGCCCAAAAACCTCTGCTTTAGACTGGTCAATTGAGCCGGAAATTAAGTAATCAGTTTCACATGGAATTCGCTTGTCAACTTGAAGCGGAATTAAGTAAATCTCTTTACATGAAGTTCCACGCGACCCAATTAACTTCTAAGGGTTCTTCTTGAGACCAAATAGCAAAATTTAAATTCCGTCGAATTAGATGTTCAATAGCATTTCGAAGAGCTTATCGGTAATCTTCAACTGACCAATGATTTTAGTTTTCGCTAATTTAGGATCAGCCGCTTTGAGAAACCTAAGCCGCTCAGCAAATTCAACTTCATGTCCCACCTTATATTACTGATTGAATATCTCTATTGTTTTGGACTTAATGTAAAAAACTGAACCAAATGTTTTCATTTCCAAATTCTACTCAGACATTTTCTCAATGATAACCTTATCTAATAAAACTTGCCTTGTGTGATAGATATACCTTTCTTCTGTGACGGCCAACTTATGAGCTAAGTCATTAAGAAGTTGACTATTTTGTTGTCAGAGTATGGAGCGTTGCTCATCTACTGCAAATGTTTTCAGTAATGAGGGTTTTCATTTGATCTAGGAAATCTCTCCGAAATTTGGGATGCCAATCTTCGTGCATTGAGAATAGGATTCGAACGCCATCTTTGAACCATGATGCTTCGAAGGTTCGGAATAAAATCCAGAAGTAATGTACCTATCGAATAGCCAGGATCGCTTCTATCGAGAAAGACAAACGTTTTTTTGCGTTGTCTGTTGGTTGGACATTCATTGCCACCACCGCAATTAATTTTGAGATGCTATTAATCTGAATAGTTTATCGAAGATCTATGGCTTTTTCCTGAAGCTACAGAAAAGAAAATTCTGAATAGTGTTGAAAGGGGTAAGATGGTTTTCCTGTATGCATTTAATCCTGTCAAACGCTACTTCAAAACGCGCTGACATAGACGCTTCCGAGTATTGCTTTATATCAAGACCGCTGCATTTTTTAGGACCTTCTTCCGAGAAAGTACCCAAAATCAAATGGCCTCATGACTTGATCGCATCCTCAGATATGTTCACATATTTGTAAATCTGTTCTTCAGTTGTCAGAAAGTGGAAAGCGGCGCGGTCATGCCAAAAATCGAATTTTAATTCCGGTTTGAACTCCGTTATATCGCATGCAATCCAATTCACCTTGTTGGCTCTTTCACCCAGACGTTCCTTTGCACGTTCAATCGCTTTTGCCGAAATATCCAAAACCCAAATATTTTCATAACCTCTGTCGATAAGGACATCGACAAAATGGCTATCTCCACCACCAATATCAATGATATTGGCTGAAAGGGGCAGAGTGAACAAATCAAGAAATTCAATCGAAGTTTTAGGGTAATTTTGAAACCAGCTTACTTCAGTTTCGGCTTTGGTTGAGTACACGTTGTTCCAATGATCTTTTAAGTCCATGAGGGTAGTATTTGGTGGCAAACATCTTAAATATATCCTTCCTTTCTCAGGGTGTGCCAGTTCTATTTTAATTGAAAGTTGCTTTTTTTTAATACTGATACTACAAGCTAGTTTACTAAAGGCACCGGCATGACTTTCATTTTCGAAGATTGATTACTCCTTATATTTAAAACAATACTTGTGAGTTTTCTAAGAATTGGCCCCAGTCAATGACAGAAAACCTTTCCTATTTCTTAATTTTTTTTTTACATAGCTCAATTATCGTTATCCTTGCAGCCGTGAAATTTGTCACCATCATATTGAGTCTGTTTGTGTTTGTTTCGAGTGCAATGCCTTGCACTCATCACAATATGGAACATCATGATCTTTCGAAGACTCCTTCAGGCCAGCATCAGCATGACCAAGATAACGAACATGGTCATAGCCCTTGTTCGCCTTTCTGTGTCTGTTCATGCGTAAATGCTATTGAAACCAGTTTTTCTGAATTTAATTTTCCCACACGTTCTCCAGAAATCGCGGCACTGTTGAGCGTCGCTGTTGACCATCTTCATGATGACTTTTTGCCAACTTTCTGGCAGCCTCCTAAAATTTGATTTTGCCAATCGGCATGTGCTCTCATAGCACAATACTGCTTGTGATAAGCAGTCAATAATCAATTTTTATTATTCTGCATTGCCTTCAAAAGCGTGCACCAAAGTCTCATGAAAGATCATGTTCAATAAGATTATTTCATTTTCCATACACAACAAGTTTTTCATCGCATTGATGACACTGGGTATCATTCTGTATGGTGTGTATTCGTTTACACAATTACCCATTGATGCTGTACCTGATATTACCAATAATCAGGTGCAGATATTTACACTTACTCCAACCCTGGCTACGCAGGAGGTGGAGCAACTGGTAAGCGCTCCGATCGAACGCTCACTTGCTTCTTTGCCCGATGTAGAGAGATCCGTTCGATTTCAAGATTCGGACTGAGTGTGGTCACGATTGTATTTAAAGAAAAGGTGGACATCTATTTCGCACGGCAACTCATTCGTGAACGCCTGGACGAAGCTGTCCAGAATATTCCCGATGGTGTAGGTCAGCCGGAATTGTCACCTGTAAGCACAGGTCTTGGTGAAGTATACCAATATCTGGTGGAAGCGGACAGCGCGCATCGCGAGCAATATGATGCAATGAAGTTGCGTGAAATCCAGGATTGGATTGTTTCAAGGCAAATTCTGGGTACACCGGGAGTTGCTGAAGTTAACAGTTTTGGCGGATTATCCAAACAATACGAAGTATCCATTGATCCATTAAGATTACAGAGCAAAGGAATCACCATTGGTGACGTGTTTAATGCTCTTGAAAATAACAATGAAAATACTGGCGGAGGATATATTGACAAAAAACCAAACGCGTATTTCATAAGAGGATTAGGTCTTGTTAAATCTTTGGAAGACGTTGGCAACATCATGGTGAAGAACGACAGCGGAATTCCGATTTTCATACGTGATGTGGCTAAAGTACAATTCGGAAGTGCGGTGCGATATGGTGCTATGACTTCTGATGGAAACGGAGAGGTGGTCGGAGGCATTATAATGATGTTGAAAGGATATAACAGTGCGCAGGTTGTAGCAGATATAAAAGCAAAACTTCCTACGATTGCAAAGTCATTGCCTGATGGTGTGCGCGTGAGGGCTTTTTTGGATCGAACGGATTTGGTAAAACGAGCGATGGGAACAGTGAAGAAGAACTTGATTGAAGGAGCATTGATCGTGTTGTTCGTTTTGATTTTGTTTCTTGGTAATCTGCGTGCAGGTCTGATCGTAGCCAGTGTGATTCCTATCTCATTGCTCTTTGCGATCATCATGATGAACCTCTTTCATGTAAGTGGCAATCTGATGTCGCTCGGAGCAATTGATTTTGGATTAATTGTGGATGGCGCTGTGATTATCGTGGAAGCGACTATGCATTTTATAACAGCGAAATTTATCGGTAAAAAATTATCTCGAAAAGAAATGGATGGTGCTGTCTATGAAAGTGCATCCAAAATCAGAAGTGCTGCTGCTTTCGGGGAGATCATCATCCTGATTGTTTATCTGCCAATACTTACGCTGGTAGGAATAGAGGGAAAAATGTTCGGCCCGATGGCGCAAACAGTTGGATTTGCGATCCTCGGTGCATTGATTCTTTCACTGACTTATGTGCCTATGATGAGTGCGCTTTGTCTATCGAGAAACATCACTCATCATCGCACAATCAGCGATCGGATGATGGAGTTTTTTCAGCGCTTGTATTCTCCAATGATCGAGTGGGCGCTGAGACGAAAGGCTGCGGTGATAGGTGTGTCCGTGGCTTTGTTCGTTGGGGCATTGTTGCTTTTTGGGACACTGGGCGGTGAGTTTATTCCGACATTGGAAGAAGGAGATTTTGCATTTCACAGCATACTTCCACAAGGTTCCTCTATCAGCGAGAGTATAGAAAACAACTCACGTGTAGAGAAAATACTGATGCAATTTCCGGAAGTAAAGCGCGTCGTTGCAAAAAGTGGTGCGCCTGATATCCCTACAGATCCTATGCCTCCGGAGGCAACAGACATGATGATCATTCTGAAGGATAAGGACGAATGGACAACAGCAAAGACGAAGGAGGAATTGATGGATACGATGCTCACTGCACTCAAAGTTATTCCAGGAGTTTTTTATGAAGCCCCAACCGATTCAAATGCGATTCAATGAATTGATGACAGGTGTGCGACAAGATGTTGCTGTCAAAATCTTTGGTGAAGACCTCGACTCATTAGCTAAGTATGGTGAACAGGTGGAGGGTATTGTAAAATCATTGGATGGCGTTAGTGAGCCACAACTGGAGCGGGTAAATGGATTGCCACAAATTGTCATTCATTACAAGCGTGAGAATCTTGCGATCTATGGATTGAGTTTAAAAGAAGTGAACCGTGTTGTTCGCGCGGCATTCGCAGGCGAAGTAGCGGGTCAGGTTTTTGAAAATGAACGGCGTTTTGACTTGGTAGTACGTATGGATAAATCCATGCGAACGGATATCCGCTATTTGCAGAAGCTGTTGATTCCGCTTCCCACCGGCGTTCAAATTCCATTGGAACAACTCGCCACAGTAGACATGGAGTTGGGGCCAGCCCAGATTTCGAGGGAAGAAGCCAAACGACGAATTGTGGTGGGCTTTAATGTCAAGGGCAGAGACGTTCAAAGTGTCGTTGAAGACTTGCAGATAAAAATGGATTCCGAAATGAAGTTACCGGCTGGTTATTACGTGACATATGGCGGTCAATTTGAAAATCTGGTCAAAGCAAGCAACCGACTGATGATTACTGTTCCTGTAGCATTGTTGCTGATATTTCTTTTATTGTTTGCCACATTTGGTTCGAGCAAAGAAGCATTACTTATTTATTCTGCTATACCGCTGAGTGCAATCGGAGGAGTGCTTGCGCTGTGGATCAGAGGCATGCCTTTTAGTATCAGCGCGGGTGTTGGATTCATTGCCCTGTTTGGTGTTGCGGTTCTGAATGGAATTGTGCTCGTCAGCACGTTCAATGATTTGGAGAAGCGAGGAATGAAATTATATGATCGAATCATCGAAGGCACAAAAACGAGATTGCGTCCTGTATTGATGACGGCGGTCGTTGCATCACTAGGATTTTTCCCGATGGCCTTTAGTAATAGTGCAGGAGCAGAAGTACAAAAACCATTGGCAACAGTCGTGATCGGAGGTTTGATCACAGCCACACTCCTTACGCTTGTTGTTTTGCCGGCACTCTACATGTTTTTCAATAGCAGAAAGGGTAAAGTTCCAATGATCACCGTGAATCCATCTGTGATGATTATCGCATTGGCAATTCCTCTTTTTTTGTTGTGGAGTCCTGAAACGAAAGCTCAGCAAGCCCGACCTATTTCACTTGAAGAGGCATTGAATCTGGCCATGTCTCAGAATAACAGTGTGAAATCAGCTGACCTTCAAATAGAATATAATAAACAAATGCGCACAACGGCAAGTGATATTGGAAAAACGAGTGTGGCACTGATGTATGGACAATACAATAGTTATTACAAGGATAACAGTATCACCATTAGTCAGAGTATTCCATTTCCCACTGCCATCCGGCGCCAAGGTCAAGTCTACGATGCGACCAGAAAAAGTGCGGAATTGAGTAAAGAAGTTGTTGCGAACGATCTTCGATTTCAGGTCAAGTCAGTTTACTTTCTGCTGAAGCAAGCAAAGGCGCAAAGGCAATTGATGATCAGGCAGGACAGCATTTATGATCGTTTTCTTTTTGCCGCAGAACTTCGCTTAAAAACGGGCGAGAGTAATTTGTTGGAAAAGTCCACAGCGGCAAGTAAAGCACTTGAGATAAAAAATTTATTGGCTCGCAGTGAAGCTGATATTTCAATTTATCAAAAGCAATTACAGACACTTTTGAACTCGACGGAAATGTTGACCTCCACGGGTGATGACAATGAATCGCTTCAATTGGAACTGACTTCTGATTCTATTTCGCTTGCAAATAATCCGCAATTGCAACTATTACTTCAACAGGTGCAAGTTTCGGAATCTATTCGCAACGCAGAAAGGTCAAAGCTGCTGCCGGACATCAATCTCGGATATTTCAATCAAACCTTGACAGGTTGATGAACTTGAGCAATACGGATATGGTATGGCTCATCCACGCGATTTCAGGGCGTTATGGTTGGACTTGCGTTTCCACTTTGGGCAAAACCACAATCCGCGAGAGTGAAGGCCGGCGAAATTTCCATGCTCACGTCTAGGGCAAATGCTGATTGGTACAACACCAGTTTGTCGGGAGAATATGCATCACCTATGGAGAATACCAAAAGAATTTGAATACAATCAACTATTTCCGTTCTGGTGCTTTGCCAACGGCCTACCTCATTCAAGAAAATGCCGTAAAAAATTATGAAGCAGGAAACATTAGTTACCTCGAACTTACTCAAGGCCTCGAACGGGCGTTGAATATTCAGACTGATTATTTAGTTGCATTAGGCCTATACAATCAATCGGTCATCGATCTGGAATACCTCGTTGGATCCAAAAACAAATAGATAATCCGAAGAACAAAATCTTCAACACACATGAATTCAATTCATAAAAAAAACAAACAAATGAAATTCGTACTTATATCAACAATTATTGCAATTACGCTGGCCTCTTGCGGAGGATCAGCTGATCCACATGCCGGTCACGATCATGGTGGCGGCGGACCGGAGGGCAGCAGTGTTGTTTTGTCTCCAAAACAAATGAGCTCACTTGGTTTGACATTGGATAGTCTCCATCAACGAAGTATTGCTGATGCCATTCGACTTACCGGATTTATTTCAGTACCTCCGCAGAACCGCGCGGATATTGCATCACCTGCAGAAGGCATCGTACAAAATATACTAGTGAGTGAAGGTGAAGCGGTAAGCAAAGGACAATCCCTTGCAACGATTTCAAATCCTTCGTTTATTCAATTGCAACAGGACTATCTGGAGTCAAGGACACAACTTTCTTTTTCTGAAATGGAATATAAACGACAGCAAGAATTAAATAGCGGCAACGTAAATTCCAAAAAGACTTTGCAGGAAGCAGAGGCGAATTACAAGACGTTGTTGGTTCGATCAAATGCACATGCAAAACAATTAGAATTGCTCGGCATCAATGCAACCTCGCTTTCCAGCGAGAATTTGACTTCATCCATTGTGGTGAAGAGCCCTGTGAGCGGAACAGTATCTCATATTTCGATTACACTCGGCACCAATGTGCAATTCGCCACCACTTTGATGAGTGTGGTAGATAACAGCGCTGCGAAATTGGAAATTCTGGTATTCGAAAAAGATATTTCGTTGATTCATTCTGGGCAGGCCGTTTCTTTCACACTGGCAAATACTCCGGATAAAATATATGCCGGCCAGGTTTCAAATATTGGTAGTTCTTTTGAAAATGAAACCAAAGCAGTGAAAGCTCGTGCAGAAATTACAGGAGGCCGCAGCGGATTGATTGATGGCATGAATGCGAATGTGATACTTTCAGGTGATGGCCAGTTGGTAGATTGTGTAAAGGATGCCGCGATAGTAAACTATCAAGGCGTTGATGTCATTTTCGTTTATTCTGATGCCATGCAACATGACTTGTTGCATTCAGGACATGAACATGAGGCCCATTCGGATGAGCATGCCGCTGAAGGTGAACATGCACATGAAGAAGAAGCCCATGAGGACGCTGAACCGGAAGCAGGCAGTATTGCATTTCTGAAGATAGCCGTAAAGCGCGGAGCGAGTGCCGGAGGATTTACGGAAATAATTCCACTTCAGGCGCTTCCTGAAGATGCACGTATTGTGGTCAATGGAGCATTTTATGTCTTAGCAGCAATCACGAATCAAGGCGAAGCACATTCACATTAATAAAATGGTCGGATAAAAGACATGACGAAAATTGGAAGCAGGATTCGTAAATTTCTTAATTCAAATAATATAATAAACACAGAATCAAAATGAAAAAGGTAAATTACTTCATGACTGGAATAGCAGTCTTATTGTTTGCAGCATGTGGAAACAACAATGCCGCAGCACCAAAGGAAGGTGCAACCGAAGAGCACCGTGCCGGTGATGGACATGATCATGGTGCAGAAGGCCATGAAGGTCATCAACACGAAACCTATTACACATGCGAGCATCATCCGGAAGTGCATGAACATGCGGCCGGTAAATGTCCAAAATGCAATATGGATTTGGTTGCTAAAGAGGGCGAAGGTGATCACACAGTCGAAGAACATAAACACGAAGGGCATAATCATGAAGCCTATTTTACATGTTCAGATCATCCGGGTGTGCACATGCATGATGCCGGCAAGTGTCCGAATTGTGGTAAGGACATGATAAAGAAGGAAGGTGAAGAGCATTGATTTTTTTTTTTGACCTGGTTGATTCACATCTGAATCATCCATTTATGTTTTGAAAAAAATAATACCCAAAACTCAAATGACATTCCGCATACGTGATAATAAATTCCGCTGGCTACTTTTTTGTGTAGCACTCTCGATTGTATTGGAAACACTTTCGTTGATGGGGTTTCATTTACCCATGCCTTATGCTCCGTTTTTTTATCTGGCGCTTATTCTGGGTATAGGGTATGAAGTTGTCTGGAATGGATTCAAAGCGCTCTTCACATTGCGTTTTAGCAGTATCAATCTGCTCATGCTCATTGCAGTCTTCGGGGCGTTCTATTTGGAGGAGTACCCTGAAGCTGCGGTGGTCATTGTTCTGTATTCTCTTGGTGAAAGACTGGAAGAAATTGGAATCGAACGAAGCAAATCGGCATTAGACGAATTGGTTTCAAAATCACCGAAGACTGCTACGCTCAAAGACACAGGAAAATCGGTAGCCATAGAAACGATTCTTCCTGGAACAATAATTCAGGTGAAGCCCCATGACATGATCCCACTTGATGGAGTTATTTCGATGGGAGAAACATCTGTAGACGAAGCCACCATCACCGGCGAGCCAATTCCAAAGGATAAAAGGGCCGGTGACAATGTATTCGCTGGCACACTGAATCGAAGTGGCTACATCGAAATCAAAACGACCAAAAGCGCTTCTGATACAACATTCGCGAAGATTATTCAATTGACATTTCAATCAAGCGCCAACAAATCTGAAATCCAAAAATTCATTCAGAAGTTTGCTCGCTATTACACTCCATCGATCATTGTCCTGGCAACGTTGCTATTGTTGATTCCCGTCTTCTTTCTAGATGGCAACTTTGATCAATGGCTCTTGCAGGCAATCACATTGTTGGTAATCGCATGCCCTTGTGCATTGGTGATCTCAACACCCGTTGCCATTTTCGCAGCTATAGGCAATGCATCGGCCAAAGGCGCTCTGGTGAAAGGTGGGAAGTTCATTGAGGCGATTGGAAAAGTGAATGCGATTTGTCTGGATAAAACGCGAACAATAACCTTTGGCAATCCCATCGTATCAGATGTTATTCCGATGAATGGAACGTCCAGAGAAGAATTGCTTGCATGCGCTGCGGGCACGGAATTATTCAGTGAGCATCCGCTGGCGCAGGCCATAGTGAACGCATCACGTAAGGAAGGTTTTGAACCACATGCGGCAGAAAAATTTCAAAGTATCATTGGAAAAGGAGCAATCGGAAAATGTCTGGTGTGTGAAGATGAAACGGTGTACATCGGAAAATTATCCTTTATCAAAGAGCATCAGCCGGTGGATATTGAAGCAGAAAAAATTGTTGCAGGTCTGGCTGCACAGGGAAAGACAAGTGTCGTTGTCAGTTTTGGAAACGGTGTAGCAGGCATCATTGGTCTGATGGACGAAATAAAGCCGGATAGTGCAAATGCCATTAATGAAATTCAATCGTTGGATGTGGAGTGTTATATGCTGACAGGAGACAGTGAAGTTGCCGGCAGGTACGTTGCTTCGCAGGTGAATATTTCGTATTCATTTGGGGGATTGATGCCTGAGGATAAGGCAACGCGCATGAAAGAACTGGTGAAAAAACATCAGTATGTGGCAATGGTTGGTGACGGAGTGAATGATGCACCGGCACTGGCACTGTCAACCGTAGGAATAGCGATGGGGGCAGCAGGCAGCGACACGGCAATTGAAACAGCCGATATCGCACTGATGAATGACAAACTATCACTTATTCCTTTTTTGATCAGACTGGGAAGAAAAACAATATCTACTATTCGCATAAATACGATTGGTGCGATTGCCGTTAAGATTATATTTATTGTATTGGCATTAATGGGTTTTAGCAACCTTGCCTTGGCTATCACCGCGGATGTAGGCGTTACTATCGTAGTCATACTTCTTAGTCTTCGTTTAAGAAGTTTTGATGGACATTAGGAATTTAGTGGAATGGCGAAGTGTCTTGAAATGCCCAGGGGGTGGATGGCATTCCAAAAATAAAGTGCAAAAAAAACAGATGCAAGTAAAAAAACTACTGCATCAATATTGTAGAAATTTAGAATTGTATTGAATGAACCAATAGCTGACTCGTTTGGAACAATTTGCGAATTTGGATCAGAGAATGGAAGTCAGGTTGGGCAGCCAATTGGTCATTTCGATTGTGGGGTTTGCAAAAAAACTTCGGGCGATTAGCCGCGTGCAGCATGAAGTTGTTATAAAATAAATGCCCGTCGCAAAACAACGGGCACTATAAATTGAATCGCAATTATTCTTCTTTATCGAACCACAGTGAATTTTGAAGTGTGAACCTTTTCACCAGAAATCACATGGATGAAATAGGAGCCAGCTTGAATGTCTGACGTCTGAAGCGTTTGCTGATAGTTTCCGGGATGGAGTGTGCCTGCGTTTTGTTGCGCAATAACTCTTCCACTCACGTCGATTATCTGTATCGTGAACGGCGCTGACTCAACATTGTTCCACTGAAGAGTGACTTGATCTTGTGCGGGGTTGGGATAAAAACCGAATGAGAAGGAGGGATCAGATAGTTTCTGAATTCCGGTGGATGTAGAATACTTTGCCAGGTTACTTGCGGATGTTCCGGCTGCACTCGAAAATTCGCCACCCATATAAAGTTCGTTGTTGTAAACGGCTAATGATGATATGTGTCCATTCATACCTGAGCCAATATTCAACCACGAGGATCCATTCCAGCACGCCAGGTTTTGAGCACTCGAAGACCCACAAGAATTAAAAGTTCCTCCGATGTAAAGTTGGTTGTTATAGACGCACATCGCACTCAGACTATTTTCCATTTCGCCTTCGATGTCACCCATTGAATTTCATGACGATCCGTTCCACATTGCCAGATTGTGCATACCCATATTTCCTGCATGATCGAATATGCCTCCCGCACACAAATTGTTGTTGTAGACACACAACGAATGAACCATTGTGGATCCCATTTCTTCCGTGGATAAACCATTTCCCATTGGATTCATGGTACTGCCATTCCAGGAACAAATGTGATTCACCGTTGTTGCACCCGCCATGGAGAAGTTGCCTCCAATGCAGAGTGAACCATTCCACGTGCACATACTTTCCACATCGCCATTCATGCCATCGTGCACCTGAAGCCATTGTGTGCCATCCCAGGAGCAGAGGTGATTTGCTGTATTCGTACCGCACATTGTGAATGCACCCCCTGCATACAAAACGTTGTTATGATCACAAAGGGAATGCACTGCATCGTTGAAACCATCTCCCACCGGAAACCATGACTCACCATCCCACCGGGCGATATGATTGCATGCAACGCCACCCGCCACGGTGAAGTGACCGCCAACATACATGCTGCCCTCATGATAAGTATAACACCAAATGGAATCATTACACCCAATACTACCGTTCATGGTCATGGGCATAAAGTCAGTTCCATTCCAGTACGTGCAATGATTCATGGTTTCACTTCCACAATTCTGAAACGCTCCTCCTGCGTAAAGGCAATTATGTTCCGTATCCGGGAACAAACACTGAACGCCTGCACTGGTGCCTTCTCCAACAGGAGAGCATTGTGCATTGCTGTTGATGGTGAACGAGCACGTGATCAACGCAATGGTAATTTGTATAAGTCTTTTCATGTTGTGCAGTTATTAGTGTGGAAATTTGTTTTTATTCAGGTCAAAGCACACCCATAATCAAACTCCATGTTATGACAATAGTCAGAGAAGTTTATGAAATAAGAGCAGAATACTTGATTTGATGAGGTCTTCAAGTATGTACAAATCACCAATACCTTTGGGGGATTCTATTCATACGTGGAGCAGTTAAAAAAATACCTCGATCACTTCAGTCCGATCAATCAGGCGGAGTGGGAAGCTATTCAAAAAATATGCAGTGGATCAGTTGTAAAAAAAAACGATCACATTCAACAGATAGGTCAGACTTGCCGGACGATTTACTTCATCAAAAAAGGAGTGGCAAGAATTTATTACTTCAAAGATGGGATGGACATCACGGATAGTTTTTCGTTTGAGAATGAGATCGTCGTGCGTGTAGAAAGTTTATTTACGGGTGCACCAAGCAGAAAGGGTATACAGGCTCTGGAGGAAGTGGAAATCATTGCAATCGACGCTGTCAAACTGTTTCAACTGTATGATACCTATCCTGCCGTGGAAAGGTTGTTTCGAAAGATATTCGAGTCGGAGTATATTGCTACAGTCAAGCGCATTGAGAGCATCCAGTTTCATTCTGCAGAAGAACGCTATCTGCAATTGCTCAACGAATCCAACAAATGATACAGCGTGTTCCGCTGAAATTCATAGCATCTTATCTTGGTATAACACAAGTAAGTCTCAGTCGCATCCGGGCGAAAGTTTGATTATTTATCAATTGTAAAACGTTTATCGAAAATCTTTCGGGTCCTTTGCATTGCTTAAAGGCGCTTACCGCAATTGAAAAGACATAGTTGTTAAGGGTAGTGCATCAACTTTCAATTGGGAATTCGGTTATCGAGAAGTCAATCATATTCAGATGCGCTGCTAGGTTCAATGATTGTCATGAGCAATAAGGTACTGATCTAATAAACTGAAAAAATGAATTCTAAAAAATGGATTGTAGCGTTTGGGATGGCAATTATTTCCTACCAAACATTTTCTCAATGTGATGATAATTCCAACGCGACTGCCATTCCCACCAGCGTGGGAATTGTCATATCCACGAACGACCCGGAAACGATGTGGAATGCACTTCGCTTTGCCAATTTTTCTATCAGCAAGGGCGACACAGTCGACATCTTCTTATTAGGAAAGGGTGTTGAATTAGAAAATTTGATTTTGACCAACGGAGATATTAAGGAACAATCAGAATCATTTTTAAATAGCAATGGAATCATCTTAGGCTGCGGCACTTGTTTGCAAAGCAGAAATAATGAGAACCCACAAGTTTGTAAATTTTCATCTATGAGTGACTTGTATGATTTGGTGCGCAAACACAAGATCGTGTTGACATTTTAAGAGCAGTCAATGAGAACGGATCACATCAAATTGGGTTTGAAAGAAAACTGGAAGCAGTTTAGCTTGTTGGTAATTGTGAACGCGTTTGTGGGAGGCATGGTAGGCATGGAAAGATCGACCATGCCACAACTTGCGGAAAATGAATTCGGAATAAAAGCGAACACAGCCATACTGTCGTTCATCATTTTGTTTGGCATATCAAAAGCCATCACAAATTACTTCACAGGAATTTTAAGTAACAAGTATGGTCGCAAAAGGATGCTTGTTCTTGGATGGCTCATTGGTATTCCATTTCCATTTATTCTGATTTATGCTCATTCCTGGGGGTGGATCGTTTTTGCCAATATCATCCTCGGAGTCAATCAGGGTCTGACATGGAGCAGCACAGTAGTCATGAAAATAGATCTCGTGGGAGAACGCAGGCGTGGTCTGGCAATGGGGCTGAATGAATTTGCTGGTTATCTTTCTGTTGCCTTGGTGGCGTTTTTTACCAGCTGGATTGCTGAAAAGTATGGCATCCGGCCTTATCCTTTTTATATCGGAATATTTCTGGTTGGTATTGGCACTTTGATATCGGTATTTTTTATAAAGGATACCGGAGACCATGTGATGAAAGAGTCTTTAGACTCGCAGGTTCGTCGGCTGAAAAATGTATTTTGGGAAACCACGTGGAAAGACAATTCACTGGGGTCTGTCACTCAGGCAGGTTTGATAAATAATCTGAATGATGGAATGATGTGGGGTGTGATGCCAATCTGGTTACTCACTAAAAATTTCAGCCTTTCGCAAATGGGAATCATCATTTCCGTTTATCCGGCTGTGTGGGGATTGGGCCAATTACTTACAGGCACACTGGCGGATAAATTGAGTAAGAAAAAAATGCTTCAGATGGGCATGTTGGTTCAGGCAATTGCGATCCTGCTTTTTTTATGGGCGTCAACATTTTTTGATTTTGTGCTGCTGTCTGCTGCATTGGGTGTTGGAACAGCGATGGTTTATCCAACGTTTTTAGCGTCCATTGCTGAAAATACGCATCCATCAGATCGAGCCGGATCACTTGGGGTTTTTCGATTGTGGCGGGATTTGGGTTATGCGATAGGAGCCATCCTCACGGGTTTACTCGCTGATGCATTCAATATTGAAATGTCCATTGCCTTCATTGCAATGGTCACTTTCTTATCTGCAGTTGTTTTGTTTTTTCGAATGCCGGAATCGAAAAGAGATTTGGCGTCGAATCAATTGAACGATCCAAAGTCATGCATTACCAAAGATGAACTTGAGAGGATTTTAGTTGAGAGACCTAAACAAGTTGTAATCATTGATGTGAGATCAAAAGAAGAGTATGCTGCCATGCATATACCCGGTGCTTTGAATTTTTCATCAGGCAGTCTGGATGCTTTTTTGAATTCACTCTCAAAAAATGTATTCATCGTGACCGTTTGCGGAAAGGGCGGGGGAAGATCCGAAATTGCAGCGGGACAAATCAGGACTCAAGGCTTCCATAGTGCCAGAAGCCTGTGCGGAGGAACTTTTGGATGGAACACTGTCGCACAGGATGCGGCTTAATTCTTCATAAATTCAAAAATCGCGGTCTGCATTTATTTGGGAGATAGCTATTAGCCAATTGATAAAATTTTAAACAGGCTCTTAGAATTCCAATCCTAACGAAAATCATTGCAACTGACAGCAATGTGTCAATTACCTTTGAACTACGATCATGTTTCGAAAATTTCTCCTTTGGTCAGCTCTTTTGCTATACCTGGTTTCAAACAGCCATGTATCGCTGGCTATGCATTATTGCTGCGGAGAGGTGGTGGATTGGAGGCTTGCAGGTGAAGCAAAGAAGTGCTGCGAATCAGCGAAAGCCAAAAAGAACTGCTGCAGAGATGTGCAGATTGCCTTTGATGTAGATGATGATCAAACATCACCGGATTTACTGAGTGCTGAGTTTAGTCCGGCTTACGAGATGATCGCATCTCTTCCTTCGAGTAACAAATTAGATTTTTCTTCTGTTGAAGCAGGTCTTTTGCAGTTGTCTGACCATGCACCACCGGACATGCTCGTCCGTCATTTTTATCTTCTCTACGAAGTATTCCGTCTTTGAGATTATTTATTTCTTGTGCCTGTGAAACTTAGCGTTTGCGGGTCTTTGTGCATTTAAAATTTCTCTCAATTTATCAAATTGTTTTTATAATGAAAAAATCATCTTTCTTATGGATGGTCATAACTGCGGCAATCTTGTCGATGTCGTTCACCATAGCCACCACCAAACCAGTCGAAACCAGCTTTTGGGTCAATCGCGATTGCGAGATGTGCAAAGCTAAAATAGAACAGGCCGCGGATCTCAAAGGAGTAAAATCAATGGCATATGATATGGACTCTTATATGCTCACGGTAGTGTATAATCCTTCTAAAATAAGCATTGAACAAATCCACCAGTCCGTTGCCGATGCCGGATATGACACCTCGTTGATAAAAGCCAGCGAATCTGCATACAATGCATTACCGGGTTGTTGCCAGTACGACAGGAATATTTCACCCAAAAAGTAGACTCCATGAAACAGTCAATTTTGTACTTAACGGTGACGCTATTATCCATGTCTTCCTGCCAAAATGGGACACTGAATAAAACCAGTGAAATCAAAGTATGGGGAAACTGCAATATGTGTAAAAAAACGATTGAAGGCTCTCTGGATGTGAATGGAGTGCTGGAAGCTGATTGGAACAAAGACACCAAAATGATGTCGATCGGTTACGACAGCACACTGATAAATCTAGAACAAATCGAGCACTTGATTTCTAAATCCGGATATGATACGGAAATGTTTCGCGCTGAAGACAACACTTACAACAATCTTCATGACTGTTGCAAATACGAGCGCAAAGAAGAATAAAACGAATGGGAACGTAATTATGACTTGCCCGCATAAATAAAAAACAATTTGAAACACCTTAATACTAAATACATGAAAAAAAATCTACTCTTCGTTTTTGCGATACTTTTCGCTGCCTGTGCAAATGCACAAATTCCAAATCCTGGATTTGAGGATTGGACGGACATGGGCGCATATAATACTCCAGATGGATGGTCTACGCTCAATTCAATGACGGATGCCATGTCGGTTTACACATGCACAAAAGGAACTCCAGGCAATCCGGGCATGTCATATTTGAAACTCACTTCAAAAACAGTAACTGGCATCGGAGTGGTTCCCGGTGTAGCGGTTTGCGGTACTTTGAATATGACAACGATGCAGCCGGAAGGTGGTTTCCCGTTTACACAACGTCCGGTTAGTTACAACGGTAAATGGCAACACATGATTTTTGGTAATAGTCAAGGTTCTATAGCTGTTACTCTTACCAAATGGAACAATGAAACTATGCAGCGCGAAGTAGTTGCTGTGGCGCAAACAACACTGGTTGGTATGGCCATGAGTTGGGCTAATTTCAGTATTGACTTTGAATACAACAGCGATGATTATCCTGATTCTTGTTCAATTTATATGAACGCCAGTGGAAACAATCCTACAAACAGCGATTACTTATGGGTTGACAACTTATCCTTTCAGGGCGATGTTGCAGGAAGTGTAATAGAAGAAAACAGCTCAAGCAGCTTTTCCATTTATCCGAACCCATCCAACGATGACTTCGCTATTGCTTTCCGTTCTTCTACCGCTGAAATTGTTCAGGTGAAATTAGTAGACATGAAAGGTGGAATGATTTCTTCACAACAGGTACAAACTGTTACGGGGAATAATATCTTCACTCCGGTACATCCTGAATTGTCGGAGGGCATTTATCTCGTCCATATCATTGGTCAAAAGGGAATCACAACGGAAAAATTAATCGTACAATAGTTCATTGAGACTTTAAAAATAGAAACAGACATGAAAAATATTTATCTTACTCTCACAGCCTTTGTGGCTATCTTTTCCAGCAAGGCTCAAACTGTAGCCACGGATTTTACTCAAGATGATTGCAATGGCAATACAGTGCATCTATTCGAGTACCTGGAACAAAACAGTGTAGTCATCCTGGAGTTTTTTATGGATAATTGCAATCCATGCATTGACGCAGGCGATGATTTGTTGCCACATTTCAATGAACTGCAAATGGACTATCCCGGTCACGTGGATTGGTATCACTTTGGTTTTAATAATTCATACACCTGCGAAACTGTCTTGAATTGGGTGAACGAAAATGGTTATCCTTCCAGGCCGTTTACCAACGGAGCAGCAATGGTAGCATACTATGGTGGATTTGGTATGCCTACTATCGTGGTGGTTGCCGGAGTGGATCATGAAATCATTTATTCTGAAGTAGGATATTCGTCTGGCGATGATGCTTTGGTGCATCAGGCAATTGATGAATTTTTTGCCGGAAGTCCACTTGCCGTGACAGAAAATACGGAGGATTTGTTCCTGCGGAATTCTGGATTCAATCCATCGATGGAGTTGATTCAAGTGAATGTATCGAAGCAAATACAAAACGTAGAATTGACCATTTTTTCAACTAATGGTGAAACCTCTTTGCAGTCGGGCAAATACAACTCGGCGAATGGTAATATTTTTATACCAACAAATAATCTATCGAATGGAGTGTATATCCTTCAGGCAAAATCAGGCAATCTGACTAATTCCCAGCGCATCGCCATTGTGCGATAAAACTAAAAAGAGGCGAGAACTATATTATTTTAAAAACAGTCCAAGCAATCAATGAAAAAAATAGGTATTACAGCATTTTGCACTCTGCTAGGTGGAGCATTTTTAGCACAAACAGCGTTGGTGATCCCGCCGCTTTTAGAGGGCACAGATTTTAACCTGAATGTGCAAATGGGTACCACCCAGTTCTGGCCAGGTATCAATACTCCCACATTTGGCGTCAACGGAAATTTGCTGGCTCCCACACTGATTTTAAATAAGGGCGAAGAAGTCACTTTAAACGTGATCAATAATCTGAATACGACAACAACCATGCACTGGCATGGGCTTCATGTTGCTGCGATGAATGATGGAGGTCCACATCAGATTATTCAGGAGGCGCTACCTGGTCGCCACAATTTGAAGTGATGAACAACGCCGGAACATTTTGGTATCATCCTCATGGTGAGAATAAAACAGATATGCAAGTGTCCAAGGGAATCGCCGGAATGATTATTATTCGCGATGAAGTCGAGGCCGCTTTGGAATTGCCAAGAACTTATGGCATTGATGACTTTCCAATCATCGTTCAAACCAAAAGTTTTGATATACTGTATCAGATCCAGATTGCTACGCATGCTGATACTTTGCTCATGGTGAATGGAACAGTGAACGCTTTTCTGGATGCTCCTGCTCAAGTGGTGAGACTGAGGATGCTGAATGGTTCCTCCGAAAGAACTTTTCTTTTCGGGTTTTCAAACGACATGAATTTTTCGCAGATTGCAACAGATGGAGGCTTGAAAGAAACACCCTATCAAACAAACCGTCTCATGTTAGCACCTGGTGAACGAAATGAATGGCTCGTGGATCTTTCCTCATTTCAAGATCAAACCATTTATCTGATGAATTATGATAGTGATTTGCCCAATGGAACCATGAGAGCTGAAAATGTTGGCACAATGGCAACTCTTGAAGGTTATGACGACAACCCGTTGAATGGTGCAGACTTTCAGGTTTTGCAGATTAACGTGGTTGCTCCAACAGCAAATGCAATCACGACAATTCCTTCTGTACTCACCACCATTACACCAATCAATATTTCTGAGGTGGATCAGTCCAGAACCATGACCATGTCGGCGATGGAGATGGGGCCGATGAATATGGTCGAAGGGCCTTTTGGAATTAATAATGTTCAGTTTGATATGGATGTTATTAATGAAATTGTTCAGTTGGGTGATGTGGAAGCGTGGACCATTACCAATCAAACGCAGGTAGCTCATCCATTCCACATTCACGATGTAGAGTTTCAAATCTTGGATGTGAATGGTTCGTCACCGGCGGCCTATCAACAAGGTTGGAAAGATGTGGTGCTTGTGATGCCGCAGCAGTCAGTCACGTTTATTACCCGATTCGAAGATTTTGCAGATCCTGTCACCCCGTATATGTATCACTGTCATTTACTTCATCATGAAGATGAAGGAATGATGGGATCGTTCCTTGTGGTTGATCCAAATAGCGTTGACGATTCAAATATGCTAACAGGGATAGCTTATCCAAATCCAGCCAGATCCAAAGTCAGTTTGTCGCTTTCAAAACGTTTTGACAAGTCAACTCAGACTGTGCGTGTTTTCGATATGATGGGAAATTTGATTCCTCTTCAAATGGATGTAGCTGACAACAGACTTTCAATAGATGTGGCGTCTCTTTCATCGGGGATGTATACAATTTCCATTGATGGTTTAAATGCCATACATTTTATAAAGGAATAATCGAATGACAAGAATTATTTGGACAATATTATTTGTTTCAATGGCCGCAATCGCGGGAAGTGCGCAAACGTTTGAAGTGACGCCATCGTCAACTTTGGAGTTAAACAATTTGGAAATTAATGTCCAATCTATCCACGATATTTTTCAGTTGAACACTTCCACTGAGACGACAATAATGGCTTGGGAAAAATTAGTTGTGGACATACCTTCCGATTGGTCTTACACATTTTGTGATCTTGGAACGTGCTATGTCACCATACCGGATCAAGCGATCATGGCTCAGGAAATTGCACCAGGCGAAAGCAGTTTTGTTGGACTGACGCTTAATCCTGCGAGCGAAGGAAGTGGATCTTTTCAAGTGCGTGTGTGGGACACGGCAGCGCCGGAATATTCTGTGATCTGCACCTGGTTGTTCTCAACCGGAATGGTTGCCGTTGTTGAAAAATCACTTCCGGATTTTCAATTTTTTCCGAATCCTGCGCATAATCTGTTGAATGTTATTTTACCGGTTGATCACACGTTGGACAGGGGTGTAGTTATACTGAAGGATATGTCGGGAAGAGTAGTATGGCGTCGTTTAGTTTTTGTATCACAAAAATTGCAGTTTGATGTGAGTGATTTGGCAGGTGGTCTTTATTTATTGATCGTTTCAGATCAAAGAGATTTTTATTCTGCGAAAAAAGTATTGATTGAATAATCATTTGGACTTTGTTGCCGCATCAGGAATTAGCGTTATGAGTGAAAAATTGTTCATCAAAAACATGGTGTGCGATCGTTGCAAAATTGTTGTTCGTCAAGCTTTTGAAAAGCTAAATATCCATCCTGTACTGGTAGAATTGGGCGAAGTGACATTGAACAATCCTCTGTCGGATGTTCAATCGGAGCTCGTCGATAGTTCGCTTGCAATATTGGGATTTGAATTGATTTCGGACAAGCGTAGCCGCCTCATTGAAAGTATTAAAAGCACGATCATCGAAATGATTCATCATCGGGATGAATTGCCAAAAGTGAAACTCTCCGTTCTTCTGGCAGAGAAATTTGGATATCATTCCACTTATTTGAGCAACCTTTTTTCACAGGTGGAAGGAATTACGATCGAGCAATTTTTTCTGAAGCAACGTATAGAAAAAGTGAAGGAGATGATTGTTTATGATCAATTGGCGTTGGAGGAAATTGCCTTTGCGCTTGGCTTCAGTAGCGCGTCGCACATGGGCAAACAGTTTAAACAGTTGACAGGCATGACGCCGGCTTCATTTAAGAAAAATCGGACAGTAGCAAGACTACCCATTGATAACCTGTAAATTATATCAGCATTCGATTGAATCTTGTTAGAGTCAGCACTGATTGAGTTGCGTGATTTGCGTCATCAAACTATAAATAAAATGACGCACCATTATTTAATCGAAGGCATGACTTGTGAGTCATGTGCCGCAAAAGTGAAATCGGCGCTGTTGATGCTGCCGGACGTGCTTAAAGTCGACATCTCCAGAAATACGGGTGAAGCAACCATCGAAATGCAAAATCACATTCAATTGAGCGAACTAAGCGCAGCGGTGACAAGCGCCGGACGATATTCTATATCAGAAGTGGGCAATCACAGACATGAGATGTCAGTTACAGGTGAAGGCGAAAAATCTTTTCTAAAAACCTATAAGCCTTTATTGATGATTGCAGGTTATATTTTGTTTGTCACTTTGCTCTCTTCATTCACGGGTCATCATTTTGATTGGATGCATTGGATGAACAATTTTATGGCTGGATTTTTCCTCGTTTTTTCTTTTTTCAAATTTCTGGATCTAAAAGGATTTGCAGAGAGTTACAGCAGTTACGATTTGCTGGCTATGCGATGGAAGGCTTATGGCTACATATATCCATTCATCGAATTGTCTTTGGGTGTTGCTTTTCTGACAGGCTGGAATCCCTTGACAGCAAATTATGCCACTATCATTGTTATGGGTTTTTCCTCCGTTGGAGTTATAAAAAGTTTAATGGCGAAACAAACCATCCAATGCGCTTGCCTGGGGACGGTGTTCAATCTGCCGATGAGCACCATTACTTTGGTGGAAGATGGCATCATGGTATTGATGAGTATCCTCAACCTGTTTTTGCTATCGTAAAAATTGACCATAAATAAAATGCTAATCAACTTAATTAAAATAAAAAGAACAATGAACAAATTGAACGTTTTATCCATTGCGGGTGCACTCGCTCTCTTCACTTCTTGTGGTGATGCATCTACCAAACAACAAGAACACTCCACATCCGATGGCCACGAAGGCCATATGCATGATTCAGCTCAGTATGCGTGTCCGATGCATCCTGAAATGACGGGTAGTATGGGCGACAAATGTGGGAAATGCGGAATGGACATGGTACCGGTGAATACAGAAAAAACTTCTGTTGAATATGTGATGACCATGCGGTCTGAACCACAAGCCATGAGTGCGCAGCAGAAAGGCAGTTTCTTTTTTACTCCACATGTGAAAGGAAAAGATGCCGAAAAGGTGCCATTGGATGTAGTACACGACAAAAAAATTCACCTCATTTCGGTTAGCAATGATTTGACTTATTTCGATCACATTCATCCGGAATTTCAGGCCAATGGAGAATACAAAATTGAGGTGAGTGATGCTGCCGGAGTGAATGCGGTCGGTCTGGGACATTCAACCACACAATTTCCTGGCGGAGGCGATTACACATTATTTGCTGATTATATGCCGACCGGTGCGGATCATCAACTGGAAAAATTCAATGTGCATGTAGATGGAAAAACACAGCCATCAAAAACCTGGAGCAAACAAAATCTGGTTTCAAAGAGTGGCGATTTTGTTGTGACACTTGTCCCAGCAGTTGGAAAATTCCTGACCGGACAAACCTCACACATTGATGCTCCTTTGTTGTTGAAAGGAAAGTCAATTACCACGGCTGAATTGGATGATTTTTTGGGAGCCAAGGCCCATATGGTGGTGATTGGTGTGGATGATAAATCATACCTGCACGTGCATCCGGAAGTACATGAGGGCGTCCTGGATCTTCATGCATATTTTGAAAAGCCGGGATTTTACCGCGGCTGGATACAGTTTTCATACAAAGGTGAATTGCATACTGCGGACTTCGTTATTCAAGTCGAACAAGGAACAGGGAATACGGAAAAACAATTGGAGCACAAGCATTGAGAATGAGTTGAAGTATACCGGACTTCGGAATTCGATTTAAACGCAGATCGCGCAAATTTTAATCAGATTTTCAAAGACGAATGAACATATGAAAGATTCATTTCTGTATCCACTTAAAATTTGCGCGGTTTGTTTTTTGTGTCGAATAAATGGGAATGATACGCCTCTTACAGCAAATGCACACTTAGATAGCAGATTAATAGATCTTTGGAGTTGAGTGGAGATTCCACGGAGTGTGTACCACCAGCTCCACCCTCATATAGACGACTAATTCCGCAATACACTGTACCTGGCTTTCCGCGGCAAATTGTACCTCTTATTTATTCGGATGCTCAGCCGATTTCTGATGCAATTGTCATTTGGTATCCTCGGCGAAATAAAGAAGAATAAGAAAACAACGAGGAAACTTCAGAATTAAAGCTCTAAAAAAAGTAAATTTAGGGCCAGTGAAACAGCAAACTATTAACATAAATCAGACACTACCCATAGCGGTACAGTTTGCCGCGGAAAAGGTGGTACACTTTACGCGGAATATCTACTATGACCTAAAAATATACTCGATTCATGGAAAATATGTTGAGGTTGAATCGAACGGTCAGACCGTTTCGCTTCCACAACTAAAATCGGGGATGTATACAATCGTTTCTAGCACTTCTGATCATCAGAAACATATCCTGAGATTGGTTTACTTGTAAAATTTTATTGCAATTACGATAACGAAGTAAGAAGCAGTTTTATTTCGAGTTTTAGAATCTGCCGTCAACTTTGCCGGAATATCCAGTTGTCGACTTTTTGCAACATTCAATCATCAGCGCTCGAGACTCATTTTGACAGTGTCTCCAAAACCTTTCGATTCAGAGCGATAACACTTTCAGTGAGTTTGGTAATTTGATCCAATTGTTTCTCATCCATTAAGTACACCGTGCTATTGCCATTAATTGATACCGGGGAATTGGTGAAATTCTCGAAAATATTTGCAGGGGTTGTTGATATGAGTGTGATTGGATCAATCCCTAATTCGTTCGATACCTTTTGCACGAAGTCCAAAGTAATTGATGTTTCCCCGCGCTCATACTTTGTGTATGCAGCTTCTCCGAGGCCAATTCTTGATGCCATATCAGCAGCTTTGATATCCTTTAGCTTTCGAAAGCGTGCGATGTTCTGGCCAATTACTTTATTCTCAAGTTCCATGTGGTGGTGTTAGACTACTTTAAGCAGGGTCAAAACTACGCAAAACTGGACTGGATTGCGATTGCACCGACTTATTTAGCAAATACTATTTTCAAACGAATAATGGCCAGTCTACTTGAAAGGTGTATTGAAACTTTTAAAGCTAATGGAATCGCAGTAGTAAAATGTGCCCTATCGGAAGATTCAGTAGGCTTCACTTTGATTTGCCAGGAATCAACTCTGGAAATTAAGAATATCGATGATCTTGACCTACTCGATCCGGATAGGCTTTCATTTGAGACGGCCAAGTCAATGGGAGTGTCTACGATATTTATAGAACCCCGTTTATTCAACTTAGAAAACGAGATCACTTCAGATGACCTCACAGAGGAAGAAGAATCTGAGCTCGTAAATTCTCTTGAATCATTTCGCGAATATGATGGACAGGTCTGTCAATTCGATTGGTTCTGGTTCAAGGATGGTATTCGCTTCAAATTTGAACAGAATGAGATGTGGTATAATTCCTTCCTTCTGACTTTGGAAAATTTACAACCCGATGGTACTGAAATAGCTGAAAATGATTTTGCACAACGGAGGGCCGAATTTGATATTCTGAACGCCGCAACTGATGCCCTATGCCACAAACTGGCTAACACGGAAGAATACTACAGAATTAGCACAAAAAGTGGTGAGGCGAATTCCTATGTTAATCGGATGATAAAAACTCTTGCGGTTGATCTTAAAACAGTGCTACATGAAAGCGCCATTAGAATCAGGACTAAACAAATTCATGACGAACATTACAGACGGAAGTTTGATCAATTGTATGCAGCAAAAATTCGGGATTTGAAATCACAAAATTCAAAAATCACTAAAGGAGCTATAATGACTAAGCTGAACATAATTGCTTCCTTTTATGAACGGCTGATTCATTTAGAACTAAATCTTGAATATGTTGAGTGAAAATTGATTAAACATAAATCAATGGTAGTTGATGTCAGCCGAAACCTTTCGGCCAAACCGCTTCAGTAATTTAAAAAGCGTCCAGCTGGAAATATTACAATAGCCGCATTCCCTATGTTGCCTAATGCATCAAAAGTGCCAACTTATCATGAAGTCGTTCAATATCTTTTGTACTGCCGCTGAAGAGTTCCGTTTGAAATTTCTCATCGAATCCTAGGGTTTGGAGATCAAAGACTTTGGATTTATCAGTTACCACGACATCGGCAAAAGGTATGGCGACACATAATCTAAGAATATCCAAATGATCCGCAGCAGTCTCCTTTTGATTCTTCACACTAAAAATCGCTTCTAGAGATGCCCTAATCATGATGGTGGGCACAATGTTGAGCCCTAGTTGTGATAACAGACGAACCCCCTCAGAAGCCTCGACTTGAGTAAGGTCATTTCCTATGAGTCCATCCATGATGATGTCGGCCCAATAAGGTATTGTAATCATCGAAAACGCAACCGACTGTCTTTCATAGGTGCCAGTCAAAGAAAATGCTTTGAGGCGGACAAGAAGATCACTTAAGTATTGGTTTTTTTTTTCATTTAGTACAATTTGCAACAATTGATTATCTGCCCGCTTTCCATTACCAACTGAGCGAACCAAGTTTAGTAGCATTGTGCTTTCGCCAACCATCTCACGAAATGTTCTATTCAGAAGTTGATATTTTAAAATGGCATTTCCTTCCAAGGCAGGCGCTTGAACAATTCGTGAAAAAATTCGATAGTCGACAGGAACTTTCCTAATGGCGAATAAAAGAAAGCAAGTTGTAATCATAGGTTCGCTGTCGAGGGCGAATTTTCTGCTTAAACTGAAAAGAAGTTCGTCGGCCGCCTTTGCTTTTTCGTAAGTCCTAACGGATGTCTCTAGCATATGTTCCGCTGAATACGGAATTAAAAAAACGCCTTCCTGAACACCATGGTATAATAAATCGCGAAGTTCAAACCATTCTTCCTGATCGACAAGATTACTTATCGCAAATTGATCTAAATAAATAAGTGTTTTGTTCGAATAGTACTTACCCATGATTGTAAAGATTCTGAAAGCACTGCACTGCGGAATTCAGATCAGACTCCTAAGTTATCGTCGTCTTCGGCTTTCGCTGATGCATAGGCATAAGTAAATTTGGTATTGAAATGACTCAGCATTGATTCAATAAAACGTCCATGATACACGCCATACACTACCTTTGATACTGACCCTCCTTTCGGGGGTATAATAGAAAGAACCAGTGCGTCCGATGTAACTTTGGCACCTAGCCAGGCCTTATTCTTCCATTAAGCTGCGGTATGGGAAAGTCTCCATCTTTATCATATCCCCAGGTTAAAATTGTGCTTTCGTCGATTGCCTTCTTGAAAGCTTTCAATAGAGCTGTTGGGTTTGAAGTGAGGATGTATATTGCCATGAATGATGATTTATAATACGAGATGTGAAAGTAGAAATGTTTTACACACTGATTTGAGAATTCGTTTATTTTCACAGCGCTTCTTCCGATCTTTTTTACGCGGATATTACAGGGGGTGTGGTTGAGTCTGGTGGTAAATCAGGGGCATTTAATCGAATCGCAATCGGCATTGGAAAATCAACGCCGAGTAAAATTGCCTCACCTCTGCCTAATGTTGGAAGAAATGAAAGTACTGCTCTATTTGCAGAAGAGCACGCATTCTCAATTGCATCTTTATCATGTCGATTGATCAATCGATGAACAATAAAAGTTCCCATTTGACTCAATGTACCTTGCGGAATATCTCTTGGCATTTGGGTCGCCAAGCAAAGGAACAGTCCAAATTTTCTACTCTCTTTTGCGATTAATTCAAAGGCGTCTAATTGTTGCACAGGAGAGTATTCATCTTGAACGGTTTTGTTCATGAACTGATGTGCTTCATCTATAAAAACAATTAGTGACTTACTCGTTTTGAATTGGCCTGTGCGCGCCTTTTTTAAAAGACAGCGACCAATAGCATTGGCAAGAATCTCTCTCACTTGAAAGTCGTATCCGATTTCCTCTAAACTAATTCGGAGGATATGCGCTTTCGGATCACTCAGAAAGGCTTCAATGATTCCAATTAAATCTGTAGCATCTGCTATTGGTTTATCAAAACCAAACACACTTTGGAAATTACTTGTGTTCACTAAGTTATTGAGACGGGAAATCAAACTTGTACAAAACGACAGATCGCTCTCGTTTAGCCCTCCATATATGCTAGAATTATTCCGATCAGTATCCCAAATGTATTCCTTGACGATCTGTAAGGGCAGTTTTTTTATATCGAAGTCAAGGTCGTCGGTTTCTATTTGCCCAATGTTCTTATGGTAATAGCGATTGAGTGTGTGTTTGTCACAACCTTCTTTTTTCAACAATCCATCTTCCACCTTAATTGCGGGCCCGCCGGTGTGCATGGTAATATTAGCACCACCATTCAACTTTACCATTTTTAACGAACGTATGGCCTCCATCAATTTCGGGCGCTGTACCTTGTCTGAAGGGCGTAATAAATAAAACAGATCACTAATACCTAGTTGAGAATAGTGAAGGTATGAATTCTCACCAATGATCACTGATTGCACCCCGGTTGCAACAAACGTTCTATACTCGCCGGTTGCATCAAGTAAAATTGCTTTGCCTTTATTGACCAGCACTTCTTCTACCAACTTTGCGACCGTCCAGCTTTTCCCACCTCCAGTAGTTCCTACCACCGCGCAGTGACGGCCGAAGAGTGATTGTGGCTCAACGGTTACTGAAACCGTCTGATCTGACGCTAGAACCCCAAGATTAAATTCAATGCTGCTTGTAGCAAGTGAATTTTTTCCAAATTGCAACAAGTATTGTTGCAAAAAACCGGCTGTACAACTAAAGACTTTGGCTCCAATATGAGGAAAGGTGTCCAAGCCTTTGTTAATCTGTCCCTTTTCGAAATAGTTAAAGGAAATGAGGATTTCGATTTTAGCAACGGGGTGGAACTCTTCCTTTTCGAAACTTCTTTCCGTAAGATTCAATCGTTCGTTTTCTGATAAACTTAACTCTAATATCCGCCCTACAAAGCCAAACTCTGCTCCTTCTATAGCGATAAAGGTTCCAACAATTCCCGCATGGTGACGTTCACCGCCGTAATGATATAGTGAAAGCAACCGAGATGCTGGAATATGGGCCATTACATACTCGGGGGTCACCTGCTTCACATAGCCTATGAAGTGGTTATTATCAAAGGGTCTATTATTCGTTATCATCATGGCTGTATGCCTCTGCGAAAGGATAGTGATCTGTAAATGTGTCAAATGTTTCGCTAACTAGCATTATATTGTTTTGTTGTTGAGCGAGACTTTGAAGGTCGGTGAACTCTGCTTTGGAAGCAAAATTTGGAGCAACGATTATTAAAAACAGTCCTGGATTCGTTTTTATGGCTTCCGTAATAACGCTCCTAAAATGTTTATCTCCAAAACTGAATCCAATACATATGAGTAAGGAGTTTCGCTGACGCAATGCCGCCTGGAATCTAGACATCATTTCAAAGAATGGCTGATCATACCCAGACTCATATTTGCTTGAGTTCGGATATATCATGACCGGATCGGCACTTGCCATTTTTATGTCTTCAGCAAGAATACGGGTACCATCTTTTATCCAGTTAATTGACCCGTGAGGTTTGTACAGGTGAAATACTTTTTTGACAAAATTCTCAATAGGATTAACACGCGCATCATCTCGAACGACAATGTCGTAGTCAAAATATACACCGTTAAAATGAGAAGGTGAGGTAAATGAAAACCCATTAATAACAATGAAATTTCCTTCTGCTGCAGCTTGTTCGAATAGAGTGTCATAATTGAGCGTGAAAACTTTCACTCTAGAATGTTTCAATTTTTTTGAGGTGATTTTATTCAGAAATTTTAAATGTGAAGAAGCCCCAGAAAGTGATATGGTGCATGCGGCTACTACAGACTTCTGTATATTGTCTACTTTAGCTATTACTTCGTCTGCACGCGCCTTTAATACTCGTGTTGCATTCCTAGCCTGTGAGAGAAGTTCCTCAATGTTTTTATCCTTGTCGTTCTCTGGAATCGGAAAACTAATCAAGTCAAAAAACGCATCATTTTTTGCCTTTTCTTCCTCAGGAAAGTGTTCTTGCCAAAACTCATTCATCGTTTTTCCACCTGAGGGCTTAGAGGTGCCCGCGCCTGTTAGCACCACTACATTTTCATACGGCTTGGATATTACTGAATTATAAAACGCCCTTACCATTTTCCAGCCTTCGGTCTCCGGATCAAACTTCTTTGGAGCCGTCCCTTCTGCACCTGTTGTTATTGGTGGTTCATATTCTGAGTCGTTTACAAAGAGTTTGCCATCCGTGATTCGCACTCTTTTTGGCCCAGAAATGAGTAATACAGATGTAACTGTGGTCTCTGGTTTGGTTTCTGGCTTCATAGTGTCTTAAAGGTTACAAGGTATAATTACCGCTGTAAAGCTATAGCTCAGAAAGTATTTCTGAATAGATGAAAGTTTTCTGCAACACCGCTAAGCATTTTTGAGCTCCAGTTGACACCACTATTGCTACGGTATATCTTATACATAAACATTTGTGAGGTCTTTGAATCTTTCAAGGTAAAAGTCACTGCAGCCTAATGCATTTCAAAGAACCCAACCAATAGGGAGCATTTTTTGTTGCTATTAATATTGAGGGTTGCCGCACGGGAAAACCTTATGTCAGGGTAGGTAGTGATACTATCACAAAGAACATACTAATTAAGTTCAGTTATTCGAATAAATAAATAGTAACTGCCAGATTTTAAAACTACAAATAACATTTGTATCACCTATACAGACCTCCCCCCAATCATGGGATTGAAGAATAATAATCGCTATTTTGAGGTGCTGGTATAGACCGAGCCGAATTGAAAACAAAAACTTCGCTCAACTGGCGAATTCCTTCCATCAAAAAGTTCGACTCCAGTTCTCTTGCCTCTACAAAATAGGGTGAGTGTGAAAGAGTGAGTGTGAAAACACTCGCTCTCACCCTCAAACTCAAACTAACTCGCGCTCATTGTTTGTCATTCGCTCTCAGGAAAAATTCTACAATCGTTCGGTTGCATTGTCTCGCGTTAAAAATTAGTTCTTTATAATATTAATGCACAATAACAAGAATATTTTATGGCTTGTTAAGCTTCTGACCAACTCATAATCTTGCAGAAAGGTGAGGTTATGTTCGATTTTGAAAAGTTGGAAGTTTATAGAAGGGCAAAAGGTTTTAACGCGGAGATATCCGTTTTTCGTTCGAGAAACAATATTGATCGCGTTCCGAAAGACCAATTGAAAAGAGCCTCGCTCAGTGTAGCATTGAACATCGCTGAAGGTTCTAGTCGCTTCACAAAACCAGATCGAAAAAACTTTCTGATCATCGCTCGTGGATCATTGTTTGAATGTGTTGTAATTCTTGAAATTTTGAAGGAGCAAGAACTCATGACTGCAGAAGATTATAATAAATTCTATAAGGCAGGTGATGAACTGTCGAGGATGATTTTTGCTATGATAAAGAATCTGCAATTGAGTGGTAGTGAAAGCACTGACCTCCTCCCGATTTCAGGATCGCTCAAAAGTAGAATAATCCGTCTGTTGGACTAATATTGGAAAGCCGAAAGCAGACTAATTTCAACAATCAAAAAGTTCGACACTAGTCCCCTTGTGTCTACAAAATAGGGTGAGTGTGAAAGAGTGAGTGTGAGAACACTCGCTCTCACTCTCAAACTCAAACTCACTCTCGCTGACAATCTCTCCATTTTCTTTTCGGCTAGGCTAGCTCTCTTTTTCATACAAATGCTTGCTCAAGTTTATGGCATAACAAGAATAATTTATATCTGGTGTGATTTTGGAACTTAGCATAGTCTTGCAAGAAAACTATGTGCAATGTTCGACTTTGAGAAGTTGGAAGTATATAAGAAGGCGAAAGGGTTTAATGCAGAGATATCCGTTTTTCTGTCAAGAAATAATATTGATCGCGTTTCGAAGGATCAATTGAAAAGAGCCGCACTAAGCATACCCTTAAACATCGCCGAAGGTTCGAGCCGATTCACAAAGCCGGATAGAAGAAATTTTTTAATCATCGCTCGTGGATCACTGTTTGAATGTATCGCCATTCTTGATATTTTAAGGGAACAAGAAATCGTGATGTCGGATGATTACCTTAAATTCTATCAAGTGGCCGACGAATTATCCAGAATACTCTTTGCTATGATCAGAAACCTCGAGACGAAACAATAGTCACTCAATATCACGTTGTGAATGCAAACCGAAGAAGGCAGTAGTCGCTTCGTAAAACCTGATTGAAAGGTTTTTCAGGGTATTCTGCATGGATCAGATCATTGTGTATCCACCCACACCGCCGTCGCCGAGAGGCAACACATATCGTCACCACGACGGACATTGCATAGCACAATCAACGGTTTTTTTCTATTTCCAAATTCAAATTTTCAATGTAAGCCTTCATCACTTTTCCGAAATAACTGGATGTCATTGGAGATTGGTAGAGTAAACCATCGAAACGATCTTCAATTTAAAATCGTCTTACGTCTATTGTTGTGGTAAAGCCGTCATGACCCATTATTGAGTGCGCTTCAAATTTAAAATTAAAGACATACCTGAATTGTTTTTTGTCAGAGTATTTAGCACTATCTAACGCTTCCGAAGTTACAATGCGGTAGTCTCCAACATATTCTTTAAAGTTTTTTATTAAGTACTTGTCGTAGGATTTTTTTCCGGTTTTGACAACTAGCATTGTTGATTTGTTCTTGCCAAAATCGGCTGGAATAGCGCGTTTATCCACGGTCAATTCCTTTTTGGCCTTCCTTTTTGCAACGGCTGCAGATGCCCAAAAGAAACATGAGTTTAAACTTATGGATAGCAGTATCGCTAAGCCCAGTAATTGAAATTTCTGAGGGTTCACTTATTCTTTTCTTATTTCTTAGGTCACAAACCTAACGCCATCGAATGCTCAAGAATTGAAAATGACGATTGAATTGTCTCATCCTTGCAAAATCACCATTCGGATAACCATGGGGATGTCTTGTCTTGTCTTGTCTTGTGTTAAGGTGACGCAATAAATGGTTTTTTTGAGACGCAAATTATTGGGTCTGTACAGGGCAACTTAAAAACCTTCAGCGCATATTTTTGAAATTGGTTCTAGTATATAGTGCCAAATAGGCCAAAGAAACTGATCAAATCAGGAATCGACACAACCCCGTCACCGTTGAGATCGGCGAAGCAATTGCTTGTACAAAACATCTGTCCGTTGAAAATGACCAAATCGGTTACTCCGACAATCCCATCACAATCAAAGTCGCCAGGGTAACATATTTGTGTTATCTGCACGCAATCCGAAATATCCGTGCACGTTCCAGATATTGCCTGCAATGCATATTGCTCGAAATCTCCAGGATAATATACGCTGTTTGTAGCTCCAGTCACGGGCGTCATATCACTACATGATAACCATTGATATGAAGTTGCTATACCTATTGAAATGAAATGATCATTTTCAATGATCACATTTGCAACTGGTGCATGAAGCACAACTTCCACCGATGCGCATTGTGAATCATCAACGCAGCCACCTAGGCCTTTTACAAAATAATTTGTGCTTTCGGAAGGTGATACAGTTATAGAATTACCGGTACCAATCTCTACACCTTCGCACGAACCGGCAAACCATTTCCACATTGTACCGTCATTGAGTTGGCCACCTACTTGAGTGAGCACAATGTCTTGTTCTTCGCATATCTCCGTTGCTGAAGTTTCTACAATGCCGGGAACAGGCGCTTCACATCCGAAGGTTGTATAAAAGGACAACTCTCCGTCAACGAGCAGTTTTCCGTTCGGCATGATTGCCAAATCCATTATCTCGTAGCAATAATTGGGATTGTTATAAAGCCGGATACCACTGCCAAGTGCATCGGATAGAACAATGTCAAGGTCGTAAGAGTCTATATGAACAGCGTAACCGTTTGCATCAGAATCTCCATCGCAGGCTATTGCAACAATGAATAGGTTGTCATGGAGAAGTAGTTTGCTGATTTTACCGACTTCTCCTGTACCTAGTATTCCGTTTGTTCCAAACCCTGTATCGATCGATCCATCTGAATTCATGCGCATAAAGGAGAACATGAAATTAGCGTCGAATCCTCCGAGTAGATATTTATCTTCCGGCAGTAAAACAAAATCTGTGTAATGGCCTGGAGTATTCATATATATGCCCGAACTGACCGAAAGAAAAATCCGCTTCTCCATTGGGTAGGTAGCGTTGAATGATATATGCCGCATTTTGACCAGAGCTCAGGGGCAGGTCACCTCCTAAAATGATCCTATCGTATTCATCTGTTTTTAGGTACATAGGCACATTGCTGTTTTCCTGGTACCACATATTCAGATAAATCTCTACCCAACCGTTATCACCAAAACTCAAATCAGGAGTGCCATCTGATAGGAATTTTAAAATGGAGATATTGTCGTCATTCCAGAACAGCAAAACAAGGAAATCATCATTTTCAAGCATATGAATATCCTTGATTATATAATTTGCATCATCATCAATCCACAAAGCAGCATTTCCTGTTCCATCTCCAAACGATGTGTCGATGCTCCCATCAGCATTCAGCCGACGAAACAGATAACTTCCATCAAATCCGAAGAATTCACCTCCGAGAATGAGCCGCCCATCGGATTGTTCCGCAACAATGTCGACTATTTCATTGACATCCATGAAGTAATAACCATGAGTGCCGAACATGGTGTCCTGCACTCCGGCTGAGTTCGATGCGGCCACAACGCGATAGAAGTTATCTGGGGTGTGAATGTCTGAATCATAAGCGCCACCAATACCGATAACACCGCCATCAGATTTCATGTATTTGTAAGGAAGATCCAAAGTCATGTTTCGAAATGAATTGAACGTGCACATCCCATCAGAACCAAAACCAAGGTCATAATAGAATTCATTATTCATGTCGATCTCCGCATAAACCCCGGGCCTGTTGTCATATTGGGAACAAATCAGAGTTCTGCTGTCATCCATTGGTACTATACTTCCGTAAGTATAATTATGAATGCCATTAATTCCCCAAGACTCTATCCATTCGCCATCGGCAGTAATTTTAAATGCTCCGTTGTCGGTTGTCACGAGTATATTTCCATTCGGAAGCCATTGCATGTCATCAATTGTTGCATAGGGACCAACAACTGCATTAGGGAAAGTAAAAATCAGATCTCCGTTTACCCCGAAAGTCATGTCCAATGTGCCATCTGAAAGATACCTGCTGAACCAGACCTTAGGGTTTGTTTGTGCATTTGCCGAAAATACTCCACCAACAATAAGCCTGTTTTGATCGTCTAGGATAGAAGATTGTAACTGATAGTGGTGACTTGCATCTCCCCGTGTTACTACACCAAGACTACCAAAACCTGGAAAAGGACTGCCAATCAATGTTACCTTCCTTATTTGCATCGAATAATTATTGATGCAGCATCCTTCACTGGTAGTTGAAGTAAAAATGATTCCCTGGTCATTGGTGAAATGCACTGAAGCAATACTGGTTTGTATACCTACAGGGATGGTTTGCCTGCCATCCAGTGAAAATGTACTGTCGGGTTCTCCATCAGCTCTGACTAAAATTAAGTTGATCTGGTTTTGATACATGTAACTAAACACAATCCGGTTATCGTCAAGGATATCATAGCATTCTGGATATCCTATTCCGGGTGGATCAAAAATGCCATCCTCGTGATAGGTTGAGTCAAGCACTCCTTCCGAAGTGATCATCACAATTCGTGGCGTAGAGCCTGTGAAACGGCCATCTGGTAATTGACGGATTTTTTTGAAACCGTCAGATGTGAGTTGACCTAGGTATGGAACTGCTGATAGATCAGCGACCCCATTTTCTCCAAAGCCGTAAATCATTCTACCCTGTGGGGTGATCTTCATAGCCATAAAGTTTCCACCCTGCATTCCACCCAATATAATATTTCCATCATCCATTTCATAGGCAGATTGGAAGCTACCTTCATCGTCGGGGTTCTGAGGCATAAATTCCGAGGCTGGATCAAGCGGAAAACAGAAATTTCCATCGGCGCCGTATAAAGTATCCAGATCACCCGGAACCTGAGCAGCGATCTTGTAAAGACACATCAAGAAAAATATTCCGACGGTTAATCTCATTGATCAAAGGTAATCATTTAGATTCTTTGTATAGCACACTACCATTGCGAGCACGGCTGAGATGTGATATTTTGGCGGGCAAGATTCCTATGAAAAGTTGATCAGGTTGGCGGGGCCTCATATACCCAATGCAACTTTTGATGTTGTTCATCCGGGAAATTATTTGGACTATACAAGGCGTAGGGATGAATGATCGACAATTTGGAGATGCAGCAAACGGTTGTGCAATATTCTTCGCCAAATTCTCAAAAGCAGATCGCAAAAATTATTTCATCACTACTCATGGTTCTATCTTCGAATGTGTGGCGATACTCGACATACTGATGGATGAGAATCTAATCGCAAAGGAGGATTTCGTAAGCAGAGCTCAGAAGGCCGACGAATTATCTAGAATATTCTTTGCGATGATCAGAAACCTCGAGACCAAACAATAGTCACTCAATATCACGTTGTGAATGCAAACCGAAGAAGGCAACAATTGCTTTCGCCATGAGGATTTACGTAGTTGCATGATGAGTGCACTTTCACCGTGATGGATTGTGTGGAAAATCTTGTAATGCTCAATGCTCATGTACTTGAGCAGGTGTTCTCATCACAAAACTTAAGGCGCCTTCTACAAGCTTAGTTTATGGCTCGTCAAGTAATATGCATGGTTTCAGGTCCAAGCATCGGATGATAATGCCTACTAATGAACATCAGATTCCAGAATCAATTTCATGTGTACTTGCTCGTTTTGTCTCAAAAGTACCAAGCTATAGAGTCCTGTGCTGTAACCTGAGAGGTCTATTGTGGTATTGGAATTTGTCAAGATGAATTCTTCAAGCAATTTTCCTTCTGCTGCATAAATGCGCAAAATGCTGCCGATATCAGAAATACCTGTAGTGATGGTGATTTGCTCTGATGCAGGGTTGGGGAAAACACTGATTGGTCTATTATTCATTGTTTCAATACCAGTGAAGGTTGCATGCGTCAAAACAGTGCCGGTACAACCTGATTGTGAAATCATCTCAACAGCGTAGTCACCTGTTTGTGTAATCATTATTGATGATCCGATGGCTCCTTCGATGGCAATGCCATCAAGATACCATTGGTAGGAGTAGGCTGCATTATTAGGAACAGATAGACTATTGCCATCTTGTTGGATAATTATTGTATTAGGAGAATCTTCCACGATTTGTATCGATGTTTCATTGAATGTGCAAACTCCGTTATTCACTTCGAGAATATAGTCGCCGGCGTTTTCAACTTCAAGGGTTTGTGACAACCCGATAACATTGCTCTCAAAAGTCCATTGATTTCCATTTTCGTAATTGGATGAGTATAACAGATTCCCCATTGCAAATTACCGGCGATGAAGTTGCAATGGACAGTCCAGGAAGCGGTAAGGGAATGTTAAACTGGACTGTATCGTTGACAGTATTACACAAGGGGTTCGATGCTGTAACAATAAGATCGTGATCACCAGTTGTGTCGATAGTGAATACAGGATCGCTAACGGGTTGTTCAATATCCAGTTGCCATTCAACTTGCTCTGTCCAAGATTCGGAAATTGTCGCGGTCACAGTTGGTGTATCACACGATAAATTCTCCACTAAGTTGATGGTCGGCGCATAATTGCTGCAATCAAAAATGGTATGAAGTGTTGTATTGGTGACAATCGGATCATTATAATCGAAAACAATGGAAGCTGTATTGTGAATCTCTGTTCCTCCACTCAAATTATTCGCTGCATTTATTCTGTATTCCACAAAACCTTCACTCAATGATCCGGTAGTGGCACTATCTGGTAGCATGATATCCGGGAAATAGAATGTGATCCTTCTTTCTTCATGGTCAATACTTGTCATGACGTTGTGAGAATGGAATGACAATTCAAAGGTTGAAAGATTAAGGTTTTCATCTATCACATCAGTGATATAGACATTGTTTGCTGTTGCGTTGCCGGCATTTTGAAATCGAATTTGATATGTTATTTCAGTGTTGTCCTCGATGTAGTGTGCATCAGTAAATCCAATGGGGTTGGCCAGTTTGTCGTTTGGATCATAAGCGCAAGTAATGGTTGGTGCGCTCTCAGCTGTCGCGGTTAATATGGGTTCGCCATTGTAAAAACCAGTTACGACTACGTTGGTGTAGATTTCTTCACCAATATTTTCTGCTACTGGATTCCATAAAAGGTAGTGAAAGTGTATTGTTCCACCGGGAAGGAGGTTATAAAAACTGAAGTAGAGTTGATTGCCGATGATGGAATCGAGGTATTGCGAATTTGATTCCCAACCTTGATAGTTCAGATCAACAGTTATGGCTGTTGTACCATCCATGGTGTAATTTCCATTGTTGTGGACACTAACCGTATGCGTTCTCCACGCATTACACATTAGCTCACGGTCGTCGATATTGATTTCTAAATTCCCATTCATTTGATCGATATTGACTCCAATCGCAACCGAATTTGAGTTGCCATCAGGAAGTGACATGTATTGTGTAGGTGCTGTAGTATAGAAAGGGAACAATGGATCAAAAACGTGACTAACCACATAATCGCCGGGTGGCAGTGGCACGGCAAAATGTCCCGCACTATCGGTAATGACGTCAATATTTCCCGGAATGATGGTGAGTTGCTGACCGGCAATACCGTAGTCACTGCCATCCAAAACTCCATTGAAATTGATATCATTGAATACAATAGCTCCCGCCAGATAAAAACATGATCCTTGTTTATTGCAATCAGCAGTGCTTGAATAATTCATAGCGTCTGGGTCTGTGCATCCACACTCCCCAAAGCAGCAACCAGAATTCACTATGGCCTGCGGATCATAATTGCAGGCGGTGGGGTCCATACAGCCATAGGTCATGATATTGGGATGCCATTTTGTAATGCTTCCGGTTGATAACAAATCGAGATAGCCATCACCATTGAGATCTGCCATAATTGGTTTTAACATCTCATCATCGATTGAATTATATTCACCGCTGGCGAAACTCTGATTATCCGTAAGCACTAAATTGTTGTTCGACTGAAGATGAAATACGCCATCGATAATATTGGAGAGGTCCGGACTCATATTGGCTCCACATATATATTCTATATGGCCATCGTTATTAAAATCTCCCGGAGTCACGGTCATCAAAGATTCGTTAAGCAATGTAAGTGATCCTCGAAATGGTGCTCCTTCGGTAAAATTCCGGCCCCGTCATTAGTCATCCAGATATCCTGGCCATCGATTGTCGCTATGAGATCCTTGTCACCATCTGCATCACCATCGACTACTGACAATATTCTAGTGATATCAGTGTCAAGTGGGAATTCTGTAAAAGTGGCATTACCGCTATTCAGATAAATCTTGTAGTCATCAGATAACATTTGTTGGGTTGTGCTACCTGCAGAGATGAGGTCAGTATTTCCATCGCCATTCATGTCTTCGAAGTACTGTATTATGCCGGTAGTCCAAAATTGTTGAATGTCAGTAAAACTTCCATCACCATTGTTTTGCAAAACCCGGTGATTCAAATCGTTTTGTCCGGAATAAAGGAGTATGTCAGGGAAGCCATCATTGTCGAGATTGCTAATGAATTGCTGATAGCTGCAACACCATTGCGAGCCAGGAAAAGGCAATTCTGCAAATAATTCATATTGACCGTTTAGTGAATTGTACGTTAGGGTTTTCACTATGTGGTTTGAAGTCAATTCCACAACATCTTGAATACCATCACCAGTCACATCAACAAAATCAAAGTCGGATATCATTTCAGCATCTTCGAGGATGGCTGGAAATGCAATTGGACCGTCAAAATTGCCATACCCATCATTCGAGAAGTAAATCCATTCATGGCCACTCTGCGGAGTAAAAATCACATCCTGATCACCGTCCATGTCAACATCACCTGGTGCAATCTCTCGGAATGCGCCTGAGATTTTGTAATGCAACATTTGCGCTGTTGAAGTTTCGGCAAGAGGTGCTTTCACCCATGCCAGGTTTTGGAAACCGCTAAGATCAATGCTCAGAAATTCCAGGCCTGGTTGTCCATCCAGGTCAATGGCATAACGACATTGGTCATGAGAATTTGAATGAAAGAAAGGAAGTGTTGAGGTAGTGTAATCGCCGCCTCCATCATTGCGATACCATTGGTTATCACCGAAGAAATCTTGATCACCATCGCTATCAATATCGGCCATACCAAACGAATAGTAGTAATATCCGTTACTGGCTACAACATTGGCCAAAGTGGAGAACTCCAGAAATGATGTTTGTTCAAACCAGACGAGTGATGGTTGCGATGACAATACGTCAAGGTCGCCATCTCCATCCATGTCGAGGAATTTTCCAGGACGAAAAGTCAGATCATATGATATGGGATCTTCAAATGTGAAAGCGTCGATTCCTTGACAATAGGTTGTAACCAATGGAGGATCGTTATTTGTAAGAAAGGCATCAAGGATTCCATCACCGTTAAAGTCGGTCAAGAGCGGTTTCAAATTGACTGAAGGCAAATTGGTGGGAATGACGGTTAGAAACTGACCTCCGACATTGAGTCTCCATTCAAAACCGGTGTCATTGCTTGCAAACAAATCCAGCAGGCCGTCCTCATTGATATCGGCAAGTAAAACTTCATTGTGCTCCGGATCAATGTATAACCACGTATCGTCAAAAGAACTATTGTCGATGTTCTTCAACCACCTGATATCCGCTCCGTTGATGACGATCGCATCTTCATATCCATCCCCGTCAATGTCTTCAAAGTAGAAATCGACATTGTTATTGTTTCCGGCATTATTGGTCGGTACTGACATAGCCAGTCCGTAACTGAAATTGCCATTGCCATCATTTTCATAATAATACAATGTTTCTTTGCTATTGAATCTGCCAAGCGCCATCACATCATTATCGCCGTCGTTGTCCCAATCAATGGGAATGGCGTACCTCATCTCTATACCTCCTGAAGTCATAATGGTACGTCCTGTATCGAATTGGGCTGTTGAAAGTATAGAAATGACCAATAGGCAAAGGACAGAGACATTGTGCTTCATTAGGTGGATTTTGTTATAAGATGATTGTATCCTCGTAATTCCATAATTAAACTATGTTGAATGGAAAATATCGAAAGTAGGCCATTAACAAGAAATTGCGACACAGTTGACCACTGAATTCCTGCTCAAATTGATCACCCCAAATATCAGATGGATGACTTGTGCATTTGGGACAATCAACAGCAGTGAAATCCGCATTGGGTGTGGATCGTCTACATGGTAGCACCTTCAGAATATTTCCAAATTAGCTCTTACTTGTGTCTGGTCAAATGGAACAGGAATTCAATGGTCAGCTGTGACGGAATTTCCAGCTAGGGTATTTGATGTCGACAGTTGGATAAAGGAATGTAATCCATTGGTTTTCCTTGTTTTCTGTCCATATCCAGATTTAACAAGAACTTGTGGTTACATATTTATCAGTTACATTATTTTTGGTAACCTAAACTAATGTAACCAACAAAATGCGTAGAAAAGCAAAGGAAGGTTCTTTCAGGGAGCTATTTGGACTCACTCAGCAAGAATTGGCGAAATTCATAGGGGTGAGTCGCCCTATGATCGCAATAGATGAGAGTAAAAAAAAGATGATTACTGGCGCGAAGTTGAGCTTGTATAATGCAATGGGCACACAGTATGCTCCTGTGAAGAAAAAGCTGGAATTGCAAAAAGTAAACATCGCAAAATGGCCGGTAAATCCAGCTACACGCAAAGTTCTACAAGACCAATTGGACGGTTTTATGTTAAAACGCAATTCCTTATCCAAAAAGTTCGACATTTTGACAGAAGAATGTAAACGACTTACAAATTCATTGCTGGCACTTACAGCAATGGAAACACCAGAAGCATATGACGATGCATCCAAGTTGAATTTCGATGCTTGGAAGAACGAACTCATCGAAGCTCGCAAAGTAGCATTGCTCAAATTTCCTTATGAATTGCAGGTTAAACTGCAACTTAAATTGGCCAACCTGGACCAAAATATCACCGCTTTAAAGGCTATACTTCAAGAGCATGACACCATGACTAATCAAAGTTTGGAAACGGAATTTTCAAATACTGTTCACACAGAGGAAGGCGATAAGTGAATTTGTGACAGTGAATTTGAAATATCCTCAACTCACTCCAACATTCTACTTTCCGCTTCACTCTTCCATTCATCGCTTTATGTCATATCATGATGACAGTATTCCGCATCTTTAGAAGATTCAACTTCAAGAATAACGGCTTGTCGTGAGCGCACACAAGCCGATTTTAGTTACAGATGGCATGAACAGAATTATTCCTTCACCAATCTTGTGCTTTGCATTTCATCGCCATGAGTATAACAGGCCAGATAAATTCCAGCAGGAAGTTCTGTTATATCTACAACCGTGGAAAGACTCTTGGTTGGGCTGACTAAAACTATTTTGCCGGTAGCGTTATACAAAACCAGATTTGCTCCATTCATTGTTCCTTGTATGGTAAAAAAGTTGTTACAAGGGTTGGGAAATAATGTCTGGATTGTTGGGTTGATCAGGTTGGTCGCAATGACCTCACAATGCTCCGTCAATGCAGCGCCTGGAAGTGTGGTATTTATAAGGTTGGAGGGAACAATGGCATAATCGCTCACCATATCTTCTTCAGTCAGGGTCATAACGATGTCATAGACCATCGGCTCGCAGTTAAGTTCATGGCAACCACTATTCCCTTGCAGGTCAGATTTTACAATGTAAACCTCTCTGTTACTTCCAAAACTTTCTTCGCCCCCGGTTAAGATAAAACCATCGGACACGGCGAGTAATCCTTCTCCAAATTCATACCCATCTCCGCCGAATACTTTTGCCCAGCTTATGTCACCATCTATTGTTGTTCTGATGAGGTAAAGATCACTTCCAACGCCATAACTATAAGATTGGCCCAGACTAATAAACCCTTGGTCTCCCATGGCTACAGTAGAAAGCGCAGTGTCAAAATCAGAACCGCCATAGCTCTTTGCCCAAGCTACTGTATTGTCTTCATTTATTTTCATCAGAAAAGCGTCATAATTGCCATTACCTGCACCTGTGGTTGTTCCTGAGATCATATAGCCAGAGTTATCTTCTAAAGAAGTAATATTAAATCCGTAGCTATTTCCTTCATTGCCGTAAATGCCGGTCCATTGTGTATTGCCATCTGCACTCAGTCGAACGATAAATATGTTTTGCATTCCAGAATTGAAACTGGTCGTTGTGCCAACCGCAATACATCCCCCATCCGGAGTAGCCAGCACTGCGTTGATGTTTTCCGCTTCTGCACTAACTATGGCCTTTTGCCAGAGTAGATCTCCGTCCAAATTTGTTTTGATGATGATGCCTTCGGTATTATTCAAGGTTATGCCAACTGCACCGGCAAGGAAATATGCATCGTTGGTAACGGCGATAGCGGTGCCATAATCTTTTCCTGCTCCACTATAGGTTTTGGTCCAAAGTTCATTTCCTTCATCGTCTGTACGGATAAGTATAATATCTTGATCGGCCCCGTTACTTTCAAGATGACTATCCCCGATAATAACAAACCCGCCATCAGGGGTTTGTTTCACCCAAGAACCTGCCAGTATTTTCGGATTACTATAAGATTTTACCCAAAGCGTATCACCATTGGCATCCATCTTCATCAGAAAAACATCATCTACCATGGTGCCGGATATTACATAACCACCTCCAACAACTTCAATCATGTGCATGGGATAGTCTAACCCAGTGCGTCCAAGAGATTTCTGGAACGTTTGCGCATTGGTCCATTCACCAAGAAGGAATAAAGCAATTGCACATGAGAAAAGAACTTTCATATCATTTAGTTTAGAATGTAAAGCTAGTTGATTATGTCTGCGAAACGCTGTTATTAAGTTAGTGAGTATTCAAGCAAATGCACAAGGTGATGGAATGAATGGCATTTCAGGATGGTATAGCATGAAATTGTTTTCTTCAACATTTCAAAAAAAAACCGGCTTGTCGTGTGCACGCAAGCCGGTTTTTAGTTGTAGATGGTGGTGTTGGAATTATTCTTTCATCACACGCAAAGTTGTAGTTCCTGATCGGCAATATACTTTGACAAAATATCCTCCGGATGCAAGTGAGCTCATATCTATCACAGCAAGAGATGTCGGCATACTGTGGATGCTGATCACTTTTCCTGCAACGTCTGTCAACTCCCATCGTTGGATCATTTCTGAGGATTCAATGGTGCATGCATCAACTACGGGATTGGGATAGATCCGAAGTTGAGCTTGTGCGATTTGATCAATTCCTATGTAGGTATGATTGAATAGCGCTGATATTTCGGCACAATCCGCAGATGAAATTTCTACACTGTAGAATCCGCTTTGTGTGGCTTGGTAAAATTGCGAAGTGGCACCATCAATCATGTTGCCGTTGAAATACCATTGATAGGTATAACCAGACAGATCACAGGCTAGGGTATTGTTGTTGGCTGTGATATTCGGAACAGGCAAGGAGATGAGTTCTGCGTTGTATGATGTCTGAGAAAGGCACTCGCCATTCATCACATCGACGGTATAAACTCCACTTGCCGTGATGGTAGTGGTTGCTTCTTCGGAACCTGTTGACCATAGATAGGTGTAAGTATCCGGCACAATGGAGAGATTCAAACCTTCGCCTTCACACTCACTGCCAGAGGTGGTGAGTTCGTAGACGGGTAAAGTATCGAAACTCACATCGATGGTCGCTGATACCGGACAACCCTGATCCATGGCTGTTACGCCATATTCACCCGGAGTGGTTACGGAAAGGGTTTCCGCAGTATCTCCATTCGACCAAGTGATGTCAGTATAACCCGCTGCCAATGCCAATACTTGTGTATCACCTTCGCATCCGCTGCCTGTAAGCATGATTTCTGGATTTGTCGGAGTATAATAATCGACAAAAATGGAAGCATCTAAAGTGCAGGTGCCTTGTGTCACCTGTACCTGGTAAGTGCCTTCACTGTTGACGGCAATCGATGATGTTTCTGATCCGTTTTCCCACAAATAACTGTCGTAGGTGTTGGTGATGCTTACTTGCTGAACATCGCCATCGCAAACAGAACCACTCAGTTCGAAGTTCACTTCTTCTACGATTTCGAATTCGGCAGTGAAGGTGGCAACAGAGGTACAACCATTGTCTGATACTGTAACGGTATATTCACCAGGTGTGGTGATTTCAATGGTCGAAGAAGTTTCATCTGTCGACCAAAGTACGGTATCATAAACACCGGATGGAATCGACAAAAGATGCGGCTGGTCGGAACAGTCTACACCGGTTTCGGTAATCGATGGCAATGTCATATTGCAAATGGTGAATGTTTCACACGATACATCGCTCCATGCACCTGATCCATTCAATACGCGTATGCAAACAGAATGTGTACCGGTTAGATCCGCTGGAATATTGATTTGAAATTGACCGTTGACATATTCTTCTTGAGGAATAACAAGAGGTGTCGCATTGCCTTCACCCGGGTCAGTATCAAAATAGTATTCTGCAATGACCAAAGCGGTGGGCGATTGTGGATTGGTGATGACCACATTCAATTTGTCATACAACGACCAAATGCCTTCTGCATCCAAAACCCGGAGATAAAGGGTATGAACACCTGTGTTTAGATTGGCTGCAGACAGATCCAATGTGCCACTTCCCGTGAATGCGGTGAGGTCCATGGTATTGCCATTACCGAGCCCCGGATCTGCATCAAAGAAGTATTCTGCAGCCACAAGTTCCTGCATCATACTACCCACGACATGTATGATCTTTTTGGCGTACAATGACCATTGCTGATCTCCATCACGAACGCGGATATACAATTGGTGAATGCCATTCGATAATCCATCGAGGTTCAGGTCAAACGAAGTATTGATCTCTGTTCCTGAAACAGCGATTTGAATCCCTTCGCCCATTCCTGGATCGGTATTGAAGAAATATTCAACGGCATTTAAAGTGGCCATGTCGGCGCCACCAATAATTTGTATCATGTCGCTATCGTAAAGACTCCAGCGGCCATTCTGATCTTCTACCTGAATATACAATCGGTGTACACCTTCAGATAGAGCACTTACATCTACATCAAACGGCTGATCGACACTCTCCACACCTGGAAGAGTGAAATACTGATATCCATTGTCGGAATCGTCGAAGAATACCCTGACGTTGGTGAGGGTTTGTGCATGCAACGAATCAACAAAAAGTGATAACAGGATCAGCAACGAAAATCTGATCATGTTTTTCATTGGCCACTTCCTGAAGCGTTAAGATTGATGGTGATGGTACCTCCCTGAGGTGCAGTGGCGGATTCCAAAGTGAAATCGATGATGTATGGAGTACCGCCATCAATACCGTTTTCATTGTAGTTGAAAATTCCTCCATAGAGACCAATATCACTTCCGTCAGTTGCTGCACCAATGCCGGAAGAATTCACAGCGAGATTCAAATCCCAGTCGTATGAAAATAAATTTGATAAATTGAAATTCACAAATTGTGGATTCACATTCACTTGATAGTTGTTACCAGGTGTTGCGGGAAATGGACCTGATCCTAAATTGTAGAGAATATTGTTGTTGAATGTACATGATCCGCATACACTCGATATCCCGTAATTGTTGGACGCATTTGTCGCTATGATGTTATTGGTTACCAGAATATTCGAGCCATATACTACGCCCTCAAAGTTTGTACTTCCGGTGCTCAGAATAAAGTTGTGATCCAAGGTAGTACCTGAAGGAAGATTTCCAATTGGAATCGAGTACGAATTTTGCGTAATCAAATTATTTCTCAAAATCAGATCTGATCCAAAATCATCGAAATTGAAAAACGATGCTGTTGAGGTCTCCAACACACATCCTTCAAAGATCCAATTGTTATAGGTGCCTGAGGCAAGGTCGATGCATTGGCCACCGTAGTTACTAATCCGACAACCGGAAATGACAATGTTATTGACTGTTGAGCTGGTTGCACTCGCAACAGTGTTGATGTTGAGACCTTTTAAAATCGCATTCGAACTATTGTTCTGAAATGTGACTGTAGTGAAGGAAGAATTGTAGGGTGAAAACGAAGGATTGTGACCTGCACCCATGATGATGAGGCGTTTGTTGATGGCGATTGAACCATAGGATGTTGCAGATGGTTGGACATAGATGGTGTCACCATTCACAGCAAGTGCCATCGCATTCGTCACGTTGTCGAAATCTGCCGATGATCCTACCTGGTTGTTCACCGTGATGATGGTCGCTTTTGACCAATAGGCCATAGACATTAGGCCTAAGATGAGAATAATTTGTTTCATTGTGTGTGTGTATTTGAGTTTTGATCAGGCTAAAAATAGCACACAAATCTTAACCTCACGTTTTCAATCGAATTTAGTTGGCCTATTTTGATTTTTCTCCTGGTTTTTCCCGTGAACACTGTGGAAAGCCTATGAACATTCGTTTTTCGGAATGTTTTCACCCAAGGTTATTGAAAGCAAAAATGTATTGTTTTACAGGCCGACCGAAGGAAGGTTAATTTTATGTCGTCAAAACGTTACGAAAACATTTATTTATGACCATCAGATACCTGCTTTTTTCATTATCACTCGCTTTAAGTCCGTGCGCATTTTCTCAAGGTTTTTATGATCAAAACACAATCCAATTGCTGGAGATATTTTTCTCGCAGACCAATTGGGACTATCAGATGGATACTGCAATGTCTGGTGATGAAACGTATCTGATTGCGGACTCCGTTCGTGTAAATGGCGAAACCTTTTTCGATGTAGGTGTGAAATACAAAGGCAATAGTTCTTACAATCAGAACAATGATAAAAATCCCCTTCACGTCAACCTGGATTATGTGAATGAAGACCAACACTACGATCATTACACAGATCTGAAACTGGGTACCAATTATCAGGATCCTTCTTGCGTCAGGGAAGTGCTTTCCTATGATATTTTGAGGAAATACATGGATGCTCCTTTGAGCAATTACATGAACGTCTACATCAATAATCAGTTGATGGGGCTTTATACCAACGACGAATCCATCAACAAACATTTTTTAGGAGGCCATTACTATGATGCGGAAGGTGAATTTTTCAAGTGCAATCCTTCTGGTGGTGCTGGTCCTGGAGGCGGTGGATATCCTGACCTCACCTGGCAAGGTACTGATAGTACGGATTATTATACGCGATATGAATTACAGTCTGAAGTTGGCTGGGCAGAATTGCTGGCTTTCATCAATACACTCAACAACAATCCTACTACCGTTGATGAAATTTTAGATGTGGACAGGGCTTTGTGGATGCTTGCATACAATAATGTACTTGTCAATCTCGACTCTTATTCTGGTCAGTTCAAACAGAATTACTATTTGTACAGAGATCTCAACAACAGATGGGTTCCGACGATCTGGGATTTGAATATGAGTTTTGGTGGTTTTCGGGAAATAATTTAAGTGTCAGCAGCATGCAGAATATGACGCCGTTGTTTCCAATGACGCCAATCATCCGCTTATTCAGAAGTTATTGGCGATACCACAATTTCAAAAAATGTATATCGCCCACATGCGAACCATTACAAATGAAAATTTTGCCAATGGTGAATATTTGGTCAAAGCCAATGAACTGATGGATGTGATTGACGCTTCTGTGAACTCTGATCCAAATGGTTTTTATACCTATACCCAATTTCAGAATAGTCTTACGACAAATATTTCCGGAGGAGGTGGTGGACCAGGTGGTGGACAATCCACGCCGGGTATTCAAGTGTTGATGGATGCCAGAAATACATACTTGCAATCGACTACACAATTTGCACAAACACCTCCGGTTATTTCCAATGTGTTGCCTTCTTCTTCGACACCTGCTTATGGTAGCGAAGTATTTGTCACAGCTACGGTTAGCAATGCGACGGATGTTTATTTGGGCTATCGCCTCAATCATATTTTGAGGTTTTATCGTTATGAAATGTTCGACGATGGTCAACACAATGATGGTTCTGCTGGTGATGGCGTTTATGGCGCTTCATTTACCATGAATGGCAATACGGCAGAATATTATATTTATGCTGAAAATGCCAATGCTGGAGTGTTTTCTCCAGAGCGAGCTGAACACGAGTTTTATACACTTCAAATCACAGCTTCAAACCTGATAGCCGGATCCGTTGTGATCAACGAACTGCTCACTGGTAATTCTGTTCAGGAAGATGAATATGGTGAATCCAATGACTGGGTAGAGTTCTACAACACCACCAATGACGTCATCGATCTTTCTGGCGCATACCTCAGTGATGATGCACTACAATTGGATAAGTGGCAATTCTCGGCAGGAACTGTAATCCTTCCACATGATTACCTCATCGCATGGGTGGATGATGATGAAGAACAATTGTTTATTCATACCAACTTCAACCTTGGTTCGCTTGGTGAAACTGTCATCCTGAGTGATGCCAATCTCCAATTGATCGATCAGGTTACTTATCCGGTCATGACCGATGATGTTTCATATGGCAGGTACCCCAATGGCACTGGTCCTTGGATTTATATGGCAACCACATTTGATGCTGAGAATAGCAGCGGCACAAACATAACCGTAAACAACCAGGCACTTTCTGGTGTCCTTCAAGTTTTCCCGAATCCATTCCAAGATATCATTACCGTGAACTATTCGGAGGGCGGTAATCTGCAATTAGAAGTAATGGATGTATCCGGTAGAACAATCGAACGCGCGAGCATATCAACTGCTAAAAAAACCCTCAATACTAGCAAATGGAGCAGCGGAGCATATATTCTCCGCTTCACTGATGAAGATGGTTTTTCCGCATCAGTACGTGTGATCAAACAATAACCAAAATCATGCAGCAACATCATCTGACACGTAATCGCACTTGTCATAAATCTTCGCTGCGCGTTGTATTCTAGTACTCCAAATCCACATCATTCAACAACTACACACCTGCGAAGTCGGGACACCGAAGGTGTCCCGACCAATGCCCCCTTAAACATCGTCATTCCTCTTCGCGCAGCGAAGAGGAACCTACAATCACCTTGTCATTTCTGAACTTAACTGATCAAGCAGCGATCCGACCATTTCATTCGCTGCGTTGTCATATCACTTCCCTCGCGAAGAGGAACCTACAATCACCTTGTCATTTCTGAACTTAACTGATCAAGCAGCGATCCGACCATTTCATTCGCTGCGTTGTCATATCACTTCCCTCGCGAAGAGGAACCTACAATCACCTTGTCGTTTCTGAAGTTAACTGATCAAGCAGCGATCCGACCATTTCATTCGCTGCGTTGTCATATCACTTCCCTCGCGAAGAGGAACCTACAATCACCTTGTCGTTTCTGAACTTAACTGATCAAGCAGCGATCCGACCATTTCATTCGCTGCGTTGTCATATCACTTCCCTCGCGAAGAGGAACCTACAATCACCTTGTCATTTCTGAACTTAACTGATCAAGCAGCGATCCGACCATTTCATTCGCTGCGTTGTCATATCACTTCCCTCGCGAAGAGGAACCTACAATCACCTTGTCGTTTCTGAAGTTAACTTATCAGGACGCTATCCGACCATATCGCTCGCTGCGTCTTCATATCACTTCCCTCGCGAAGAGGAACCTACAATCACCTTGTCATTTCTGAACTTAACTGATCAAGCAGCGATCCGACCATTTCATTCGCTGCGTTGTCATATCACTTCCCTCGCGAAGAGGAACCTACAATCACCTTGTCGTTTCTGAAGTTAACTGATCAAGCAGCGATCCGACCATTTCATTCGCTGCGTTGTCATATCACTTCCCTCGCGAAGAGGAACCTACAATCAACTTGTCGTTTCTGAAGTTAACTTATCAGGACGCTTTCTGACCATATCGCTCGCTGCGTTGTCATATCACTTCCCTCGCGAAAAGGTATCCATTCATCTTAAACAAAGTCCAATTATTTATTCAATTGACATTGTCCCATCATCACTTGATTTTCGGAGTATGCTTGAATGAAGTACAAACCGTCAGCCAGATCTGAAAGATCCAATATTTTGGTGTTGTAAAGTGTTTTACAAAGTCTGCCTGTCACATCGATCACCGCAATCTGTTCCACTGAACGCATGGTATGAAGTCTTACGATACCATTGGTTGGATTAGGTGAAAGTGTGAGTGAAGAGAATTCTGTTTCGTGAATAGAAGATTCACAATTTTCAAGAAGTGATTTGCCATCGAGATTCCAAAGTGGATCAATGGGAATGCAAAACCAACTGATGGCTGTTACGGCATTGTCTTCTTCTTTGGGTGTATTCGCATAATCTTTTACAGCGAAAATTTCCTGTTGGCTGGTCCAATCGAGCGTGGCATTCAAAGTGGCATGAACACTGGCAGGACCGGTATCTGTTAAAGTGAGATTGTTCTCAGTGGAACAAGGCCAATTGGCCGTCAAAGAGCTAAAATTGGGATGTCCGCTATTGAGGGGTGTTGTAGCCCACTGAGTCAATACTTCCTGCTCGATCACTTCATTCCAAACACGAATGTCTCTGAAGTATCCATCGAAATTGACCCCATAATTCATCGTGCCATCCTGATTGATCACCAGCGGTAGGCCGGAATCAATATTTCCTATTCCGGAAATATCTGAGAGTCCTACCAATGCACCATTTTCATATGCCTTCATATAACCATCACGATCAAAACTGACGGCAAGATGTGTCCAGTTCGCGTTGATATGTCCGCCTTGAATATCTGCTCGTGCCGAACCATCGCCAATGTTTACTTTCCAGAATTGGCCGCTTTGACCAGAAATGACAAAACCCGGATTCATACCGCTATTCCAGTCTTTATTTGAAATAAAGGATGGATCAGCACTGAAACCAACATCGGTTTTTACCCAGAATTCAATGGTGAAATCTTGGGAGCTACCGAATGCAAAAGGAGTTTGATCATCGGGTTGGGCGTATTCTCCTTCTTCAAAATGTGCGGTACTGGTGGTTATGTTAGTACTGATCAAAGGTGCGCTGATCTCAACTGCCGGAATATTCTGATTGTAGCATGTGATGAACGATGTGCGTTCTTCTAAACTTCCCAATCCATGACCAGACAAATTACCACCATGATCTGTGGTGACCATAATCAGCCAGTCTTCTGAATTGTAATTTGGCCGGGAGCTGAGTGCCGCAAGGATTTCTTCGATATATCCATCTGTTGTTTCGATACTACTTAAGTATTCCGGAATACTTATATCGAAGCCATATTGATGTCCTGCGTGATCTACATCATCGAAGGCGATGAACAGTACATCAGGATTTTCATTTTGAAGAATACTCACTCCTTCATTTTTCACCTCAAGATCCGTAGCTACAGTGATTTCATAATCCGGATTTTGATTGATGGTGCTATTGATTGGGCCCCAATGAACCACACTGTAGGTCTGCAATGCGCTGTTGTAATTTTCAATTCTAGTGAGAAAATCCGGGAATTCATTGAAGTTGGTAGTGCTGAATGAATTGTCGGTGACCAGATGTTTGTTGTGTTTCACTCCGGTGAGCATCGTGCTCCATCCATTGCCACTCCACGTGGGGTAGAGGGTGAGACATTCTTTCGAATGCACGCCTTGCGAAATAAGCATGTCGAGTGTGGGACAAACAGCAACATCTATTGCTTCATTCCTGCAGCCATCGATGCCAATGAACAACAGTTTTTTAGTTTGGGAAAGTAATTCTTGTTGAAAGGAACTGAAGAGCAGGAGCAGGGAAAGCAAAGGTTTGATCATCTGTATATGATTTTTTTTATCGAAGTAAAAATAGTTAAAGCGATGTATTTCTATTCGAATATGAGATAGTGCTCTTTCAGGATAAAGTTTGCACTGTTCAGGCGGCTACCTTATTTTAAGGCTTGCACAGGCTTGTAGTTTTGATCGCAAGAAGATAAATCAATCGTGATTTAGCAATCAATACATCAATATGAATCGTTATGATAAATACGGCAACAAAAATGACCACGGTAGCAATGTTTATGTCTCTCATAGCTTTGTCCACCGGATGCAAGAAGGATCAATCCTCTTCGAACTCTGTGCAAAGTACAGAACAAAATAATCTTCAAAGTGGGGAATGGCGAGTGACACGATTTATTGATTCTGACAATGATGAAACAACACGTTATGTCGGATACATCTTTTCATTTGATGCCGGAAATCAGTTATCGGTGATGAGTAGTCAAAATTCATATCAGGGGAGTTGGAGTGTTGGGCAGGATAACAGCAATGATGATTCATCCAATGACCTACATTTTAATTTGAATGTGAATACTACAGGTGAGTTTGCGGATATCAATGACGATTGGCATATCTTGACTCAAACAGCCAATAAAATCGAGCTTGAAGATGTGAGTGGAGGTAACGGGGGCACTGATTATCTAACTTTTGAACGAAATTAGGAATGGAGTTCATCAAGAACAAAACGGAATACTGAAATTGACCCGAATATGAAACGTAGATCTGTCATGTCGTAGATCATGACGAAATTCTCGTTCTGAAATGGTATGAAATATTTCTTGTTGATCGATGCATTCCCATCGGTAACCATAACCTAGACTGACATCAAAATACCAACATGGCTTACCAAATTTGTATCCTAGTGAGCCTCCTGCATCAAAAAAATGCGAATGCTGTTGCACAATGTCATTGTCTTCGTCGAGATATAAATCCTCTGATTGGATTTTTCGAATTCCGGATTTATGCCAACCTGCGATGTAAAAACGGTTCCATGTATTCTTCGAATTGAACATATACCTTCTAAGCTCAACAGTGAAGTAGTTTTTTCTGTCAGTCTGGCCGTATTCAACGTAATCTTCTGGTTTGGGTTGATTGTAAAATTCACGTTCATGCCGCCAGCGAAGGTGTACAATATCAGTTACAAGACTGTACTTCCGACCAAAAGGCCATTCGGCACCGAATGCGAGCGATCCAACCCATTCATCTTCTATGATGACGAAACCAAGCGCTTTTAATCGGATTTCTATTGGTGTAATCGGTTTTCTAGTTGAATCCACATCAACAGAGGCTTCAAGCATTTTTGAAGCAATGATCATCAGCAGCAATGGAAGTAGTTTCAACATGTTTTTATGTGTACGGCAGTTTTACACATGTCGCGAAGTAAAGAAATGATCAATTATGTTTCAAACATGTTTTCATGTTATTCTTTTTATGAGTATGAGTCTTTGTATGGTGCATTCGGTTCATCCTTCCAATTACGTACTTTCGCGGCCTTAATTAAACAAACAATGAGTCTGGAAAAGGAACTACAGGGTCGCGCGAACAACGCTTGTGAACTCTGCACATCTGCAAATGCATTGAGTACTTATGCGGTACCACCACATGGTGGAAGTGGATTGAATGATGCCATCCTCATTTGCGAAACTTGTAAATCGCAAATAGAGAAAAGAGCAGAACTTGATTCCAATCACTGGCAATGCCTCAATACGAGCATGTGGAATGAAGTTCCGGCTGTGCAAGTTGTTGCATGGAGAATGTTGAACCGTCTCAAAAATGAAACTTGGGCTGCCGATGCTCTTGATATGATGTACCTCGCTGAAGACTCTCTTGAATGGGCAAAAGAAACCAATGACCATTTGGATACCGGTGGTTCAGATTTTCATCGTGATGTCAATGGACAAATTCTTCAAAATGGTGATACTGTTGTCTTGGTGAAAATGCTCGACGTGAAAGGTTCTTCTCTTTCATTGAAAGTTGGAACTGTTGTGAAAAACATCAGACTTGTAGCCGATAATACTGAACACATCGAAGGTCGGGTTGAAAATCAACAGGTGGTAATTATCACGAAGTATTTGAAGAAGGGGTAGGAATACCTTCAATTTCATTTCGGTGATGGTTTCGATGTGACTGCTTCATGGCTATGATCAGTAGGTCTAGATCACATATGGCCGAAAGGGTCAACTCAATAGGAAAAAAACAGATGTGTGTCATCCCGATTCAAAAGAACCCGGGAAATGCCTCTGATTATGTTTACGAAAGCAAACTTCTAAATTCGTTCCGCTGCTGTCCAATTTTAAATGGGCTAGTTTTTGGCAAATTGAATTTCCCTGAATTAATTTACTGGATAAGGCTTGTATCCCGTACAAATAAAAATATTTGAAAGTTTTTTCCTAACCTTTACGAATTCGTTCGTCCTTAGGATAAAATGTTCAATATGAAAGTCATCTCTTACTTCAAAGTGTGCATCATTGCAGCGTTCATGCTCGTTTTTTCATCTTGGGTGAACGGTCAAAGTGCTTTTAAGACCATTCCTTTTGGTGAAAAATCCAATTGGTCTGGAGCCATCTATGTTGGGTTAAATTCATTTCATTCGAAGGGTATTCCTCAAAGTAGAAATGAAATCAATTATCTCTACAGTCACCCTGGTAAGGAAATCTCGGGTAATCAGGAAAGCGGCACAGATGGCCTGTGTTATGAAGCGCATGTGAACTATGGTTTATTGCCGGGTAGTCGCTTAGGTTTTTTAGTACAGGCTTATCGGGATGACGATGAATTTTTCAATCGAAGTGATCAAGGTGCTAATGCATCGCAGATCATGGTCGACTCTATGCAAGCTGTCGTGATCAGTAATATGCAATCCTATGTAAACCTGGGCTTCGAGTGGAATCAATTCCTTTACACATCGCCATCAACGCGACATGCCTTTACAGCGAATCTCGCGGCGGGTATCTCACTCAACCGCACACCCGATCGAACTGAATTTGATTATTACGATGAGGATCATTTTGTGGCCTACGATACCATCGGGACCAATGTCTGGAGACTTGTTTCGACAGATTTTAAGAATGGTTACTTTCTGCATCCATCATTGACATATCAATTGAAATTGGGACGAAAAAACTTCTTCCATGTGAATGTGGGTCCAGTCTTTCAGTGGCATAGCACCGCAGGTCAACTGAAGATCCTTGGAGAAAATTCTTCCGGTGAAACAGACCGGGTGAACTATCGACTCAGTGCTATTCAAATCAAAATCGGTTATGGTTTTTAATTGTTGTCTATCATGAAAAAGTACATCCCATTTGTTATATTGATACTTTCACTTTGTGCGAAAAGTAATTTCGCGCAGGTTCTCCGCGATCAAGATTTGATCACTTTGAAAAATGGCTATCAATACCTCGGTTTTGTCGTTGAACAACAGCCGGGTAAAATGATCAGAATATACAGGCCGTTGGAAAATGATACAGTGAATGTGCCACTGCAGGATATCGAAAAGCTTTCGAAAATCCTCGTTCAAAATTTCTCTGAGAAGAAAGTTGAACCTGATGATTCCATTGTGATTGGAAGGTTCAACAACAAGAATCATGTCTTTCAGTTTATGCTGGCTTATCAATTGCGCGACGTGGAAAAACACGCCAGAAGAGGATTCGGTATTTCTTATTTGCGAAGTTTCAGAAATGTTTACCAGTGTGGAATTTCTGCGACGTTGTTTTCAAGACAAAACCCTGGACTTGTTTTGGCGGATGCCGAAGGTCATGCCCAAGTGCAAGATTTTTCACTCCTGCAACATCAGTGGTTATTGGAGAATAAAATCCGTTTAACGTCACAACCTCAACACAGAAGATTCACCATGTTGTTTGCGCTGAATGCTGGTTATGTTGGTGATATGTCGCGATTGAATATGGAGCATACGGCCGTCGAGAATGATGCAGAATATGAGAGATACCGCGGCGGTTTTATGCTGCAAACTGGTCTGGATTTTAAAATAAATCCGGATAATAATTCAGGGTTCATCATTCAGCCGGGATATTGTTTCTTCCCACAACATGTGGAACTCTACAGTGCTACAAAGGGAACAACTGACGCCACCTACCTGGGCTTTCGAAGACAAGTGAATCACCTGTTTTCATTAAAGTTTTCGTACTTCTTCTGACCTGATTTTTTGTGATTCAATTAACGATCGACAAGGAACTCATTGACCGATGCCGGGCGCGTGATGCCCGTGCACAGGAGTCCTTGTATCGTTTGTGTTATCCTGTTTTCATGAAAATATGTCTGCGTTATGCCAATGGATATGATGATGCCGCCAACATTTTGCAGGAATCATTCATCAAGATTTTCATGAAACTTCATTCTTATCAGGAAAGTGGAGATGTGGTGGGATGGATGAAAAGAATTGTAGTCAACTCTGCCATTGACCATGTGAGGAAAGAAAAGACACGTTCTACCGTGAGTATGGCCAAAGCAATCGATGTGAAAGAAGAAGAAGTTGCTGAGGAAAATTTTGTGATAGACGAAAATCAGTTGCTCGCACTGATTCGCTAATTACCGGAAACGCAGTCTCTTGTTTTCAACCTGTTTGTGATGGAAAACTATTCCCATCAGGAAATTGCGGAGAGACTCGACATGACAGTGGCTTCATCCAAATGGTATTTGTTTGATGCCAGAAAAATTTTGCAAAAAAGAATATCCGTCTATGTAAATGAAAGAAGATAACGGCGAACATATCGACCAATATTTCCGCCAACATTACGAAGATGTTGAGGTGAAGTTCAATGCCATGCATTGGAATAAACTCAGCGAAGTATTGGTGACAGCTGGTGCAACTGCGGCCGCTGCTGGTGATTCTTTGTCGTTCGGAAAGAAACTTTTGAAATGGATTCGTACACAGAAAATTTGGATGGCAGTGGGTTTATCCACGGTGCTGGTTGTGATGGCGATGCTTTGGATGCGAACAGAATCAATACAAGTACGGGAGGAAAAATTACCACTCCTTCAAGTCATCGATAGTGTACATAAAACAAACGTGACTTTGAAGGCAGATAGTATCAAATTGATCCAACAAAGGCTTGAACGTGATACGGTAGAGATCACTGGTTTGGTCGATTCTGTGGTGCCATTCAAAATGATGCTGGATAGTTTGGATAGCATGAAGGTAGATTCAGTAAAGAATCCATTAGATCATTTTATATTTTGGTGAGGCACTTTTGATGCTACGTCAAAGTGCGATATGAACTTTTTTGGAGAATACCTTCAGAAATATCACCGAACAATTGACTTCGAGATTCTGTCAACGAAATTTGTTTGAACATTCAGTCACAACAGTGTAGAAATCGAATGTAAATTATTCGCACAAGAATATCACGACCTCGCATGCTTCAGCGAAAATATGGTCACAATCAAATAACCAATGGTGAGCATGCTGTGGAAAATGAATAATCCAAAGTCATTGTATTTGAAAGCAAGCGTTAATCCCCAAATGAAATAGCACGCCATCGCAAATTCGAGTATCGTGAGTGGTGAAATTTTTACTGCACGGTATTTTTTATCGGTCCAGGTGCCTTTGTTGGAATTGATGGCAAACTTGGGTGTCCTGACAAACGCTGATTTTTTCCCCGTGAATCCTTCCATCACTGCCACAGCATTGTGCAACGAAAGTCCCATACTCACAGATAAGAAGGCTGGATATTCGATGATAAACCGACCGAATTTCTTGAAAAAACTATCCATAGGACGCGATACCCAATAGAAAAAACCAAGGATGAAAAAGCTCACCAAAAAGAAAGTGGCTACATAAAACGTCCACCACAAATTACCATAGGTGTTTTTAATGATCAACATGGGAACACTCAAAATGGATGTGCCAAGAATGCAAAGGAAAACGACTGAATTCATCAGGTGAAATGCGCCGTGTACTTTTTGACCAAACGTGAGATGGGTTGCATTCAACACCTTTGGAAGATTTTTTACAGTGCATTCAGCAGCACCTTTTGTCCAACGGAATTGTTGTGCTTTGAGTGCATTCATCTCAGCTGGAAGTTCAGATGGTGAGCCGATTTCAGGCAAATAAATAAATTCCCAACCACGCAATTGCGCACGATAGCTAAGGTCTAAGTCTTCCGTGATGGTATCGCTTTCCCAACCCCTGCATCGTAGATGGTTTTTTGCGCCAAATACCGGCAGTACCATTGAAATTGATGAAGTGATGTGATGAATTCCTTCCTACTTGTTCTACTGTAAAGTGTGCATCCAATCCAAACGCCTGAAGCCTTGTCAGCATGGAATATTCTTCATTGAGGTGTTCCCATCTTGTTTGTACAACTCCAATTTTATCACTGACAAAAAAGAAAGGAACTGTCTGGCGTAAAAAGTCTTTTCTTGGAACGAAATCGGCATCGAAAATGGCGGTGAACTCTCCGCGACAAATATCCAAACCATAAGCAAGTGCTCCAGCTTTGAATCCTTTGCGCTCCGGACGTTTCACGTGTTTGATGTCAATCCCCAAAGCTTGTTTTTCCGCAATTTTTTTTGCTGCTACATCAAAACTCTCATCAGTACTATCGTCCAAAACCTGAATTTCAAGTTTGTCTTTGGGATAATCAAATGCACAAACTGCATCGATCAATCTTTCGATCACATACAACTCATTGTATACCGGAAGCTGTATGGTGACCACCGGAAGGTTTTCATCGCTGATCACCGGTTTTTTCGCCCGGGTCCAACGCATCTTCACATACTGAATCGCAAGATTCAATTGCACAAGGCTGTACAGAAACAGGAATACGAGAAAACATCCATAAAGGAAGATCGCGACGATGGAGAGATGGTAGAACAATGGAGTTGTGGTTTTTAAACAGGTGCGTGCAAAGATGATATAATCAGGCAGATTGGCAAGAGGTTTTCTACATGATTTTCAAACGGGTTATGACGATGTCCTACGACCCAAATAACTGGTCTTGAAGGAAGGAATTCTCCCTCAAATGGTTTGAATTCATTGGTGTTTCCTTTCCAAATGAACGTGTTTTGGCGTGAAATCTGAATGGCACATTGGACTACTCCGGCTGATTGTAAGTTACATGAAGCACAAATCGTGGCCGATTTCTGCACTGTTTCTACCTCCAGTTCATCCTCTTCGAATCATAAAATTGGTTTTTAGAAGTTACCTTAACTTTGTCACGCTCCATTTTCAGCTATTGAAGAAGTTATCTGTCTTACTCCTGAAGAGCTATATCGGCCCTTTCGTCATCACTTTTATGGTGGCGATGTTCGTCTTTGAGATGCAGTTCATCTGGGTCTATCTCGATGAATTGATGGGCAAAGGACTGAGCACCTGGGTCATTGCCAAATTATTGTTCTTCGCTTCAGCCCGTGTCGTGAATATGGCGCTACCGCTGGCGATTCTGATGAGCAGCATCATGACCATGGGAGCATTGGCAGAGAACTATGAACTCACCGCCATGAAGAGCGCAGGAGTTTCCCTCACCAGAATTTTACGTCCATTGATTGTGTTTCACATCGGACTTGCTTTGCTGGCTTTTGTTTTTGCCAATAATTTATGGCCGGTCGCCAACCTCAAATGCCGCACGATGTTATTCAATATCATGAAACAAAAACCATCGTTGAACCTGACGGATGGCGTGTTTTACAATGGTATTGATGGAATCAGTATTCGCGCAGCCAAAAACAATCAAGAAACGGGAGAATTAAAGGATGTACTCATCTACGATCACCGTGGTGGTGAAAAGGCTAACAGAACTGTCATCCGTGCCAAGGCCGGTTTGATGGAACAAACAGCAGACAAACGCTACCTCATCCTGACACTCTTTGAAGGATATAGTTATGATGAACAAAAGGAGAAAAAGTCAAAAAATCCGCAGCATGCCGAATTGAAGGGGGCTTTTGAAAAGACGATTGTCAGACTGGATTTGAGTTCTTTGGCTTTCTCTGCTGACAATGAGGACCTCATGAAAAATCCCGCGGAAATGATGACCATCAATCAGTTGGATGAAGCGCTGGATAGCATGAAGGTAACGGTAGACAGCATTGAACACAATTTCCATCAGGCCAATCTAAAACTGCCTGCATCAAGATTGTTGATGGTCAATCCGACCGATACATTGCCGACAGCAAATGCGTCGCTGTTTGGTCAGCTCAATATGAAAGAACGAACAAAGGCGATTTCGTTGGCCAAAGACAATACACGCAAACAACGCGATGGCATTCAAAGACAGGTGGACGAACTCAAGGGAAGGAAACGCGCCATCAACAGACACAAAATAGAATGGCATCGGAAATTTTTCCTCGCCATAGTTTGCATGGTGCTGTTTTTTATCGGAGCCCCACTTGGAGCTATCATCCGTAAAGGTGGATTGGGTATGCCAACGCTTTTTGCACTTGGTCTGTTCATCTTTTATCAGCTCATTACCATGGCTGGTGAAAGGATGGCCAAAAATGATTTTATTCAGCCATGGCTTGGAATGTGGCTGAGTACATTCATATTGTTGCCGCTCGCGATCTGGATTACCTTACGCGCCACAAAAGAAGCAGCTATATTGGGTGATAAACAATGGATGAAAAGCATTCCGCATTTCCTCGCAAAATTGAATCCTTTCAAAAAAGCTGCGATTAAAGAAGTATGAAGATTCTTCAGTTGTGTTTGAAACCACCACTGCCCGCCAAAGACGGAGGCTGCATTGCGATGAACAACATCACGCAAGGCCTCATTGCCGCTGGTCACAAAGTGAAAATTCTGACCATCTTTACTCAAAAACATGATTTTCTTCCAGATGAAATTTCTCAAGAGTATCTGGATCAAACTGGTATAGAAGGCGTCTATATCGATACTAGGGTGAATGCCGTGGATGCTTTCTCCAATTTCGTGACATCCGATTCTTATAACATCAGTCGATTTTTCAGTACAGATTATGACATCAAACTCACGAAAATTCTGAGGAAAGAACACTTCGATGTCATCCATCTGGAGAGTCTTTTTATGACACCATACGTGCCGACCATCCGTCGATATTCGCATACACCCATCGTGTTGAGATCGCACAATTTGGAATTTGTCATTTGGGAAAAAATTGCCCGTGGTACCAAGAGTTTTTTCAAAAGGAGATACTTGAATTACCTCACCAAAAAATTGCGTGATTATGAAATCAGCATGTTGAATGAAGTGAGTGGTATTGCAGCGATCAGTGAAGAGGATAAAAAAAGAATTCTAGCTTTAGGTGTGCAAAAGAAAATTCGCACCATTCCTTTTGGAATCAACATAGCGGACTATCCGATCGATACAACGAAAAAATCGGAAATGGCATTGTTCCATTTGGGGGCCATGGATTGGGGACCAAATCTTGAAGGTATCCTTTGGTTTTTGGAGAAGATCTGGCCACGAATCCATGCGAAATACCCTGACTTGAAAATGTATTTGGCGGGTAGAAATATGTCCGATGAAATTCGCCGTACTGAACATCCGAATGTCATCATGGTTGGCGAAGTGGAAAATGCCATCCATTTTATGCAGTCTAAAGCTATCATGGTTGTCCCATTGTTGAGTGCAGGTGGTATTCGGGTAAAAATTATCGAAGGACTCGCACTCGGCAAAGCTGTAATTTCTACAACGTTGGGTGCTGAAGGTCTCGACTGTACCGATCGCACCAATATCATGCTTGCTGATCGCCCGGATGAATGGCTGAAAGCCCTCGATGAGTTGATGGAAAATCAGGGTCTCACGGAAGAACTTGGTCGCAATGGCCGCATTCATGCGGAACAACATTTTGATATCACGGAAATAACTTCCAATCTTGTGAATTTTTACAAAGAGTTGCGCAAGGGATGAGAATTTTCATGTTGGTTAGCCGGGTTCCATGGCCGCTTGAAAAGGGCGATAAACTGCGTGCTTACCATCAATTGAAATGTTTATGTGAAAACCATGAAGTACATCTGTGTTGCCTGAATGATGCGGAACTTCATCCTGATGCCATCGCTCAACTTCGTTTGCTTACACCACATGTCCATGTTTTTCGCTTGAATCGTTTTGTCATGGGATGGCGAATGTTTCGCGCTTTGTTCAGCGATAAACCTTTTCAGGTGCATTACTTTTTTCAATCGCATATTCAACATAAAATTCATCAACTGATTCACGATATCCAACCGGATCACATCTATTGTCAGTTGGTCAGAACTTCAGAATACGTCAAGAATTTACATGGCTTCCGCAAAACCATCGATTACATGGATGCGCTGAGTGCAGGTTATAAACGCAGAATAACATCTTCCCGCTGGTGGGAAAAGCCTTTCGTCCGCGAAGAGGCCAAAAGACTGAAGAACTACGAGCATCTGATTTTTGATTATTTCGAACATCATGTGATCATCAGTGATCAGGATCAACAACTCATTTTTCATCCGGAAAGAAACAGGATCTGCATTGTTCCAAATGGCATCGATGCGGATTATTTTTCTCCTTCGGAAAAAACAACCGAATTTCAGATTGTCTTTACGGGTAATATGTCTTATCCACCAAATGTGGATTGTAGTATCAGATTGGCGAAAAACATTTTGCCATTGATCCAAAAGGAAATGCCGCACGTCAGACTTTTGATCGCTGGTGCAAACCCTGCCAGAGAAGTGAAGCAATTGGCATCTGACCATGTTGTGGTGAGTGGGTGGATGGATGATATACGCGATGCATATCGCAAATCAGTTTTATTTATGGCGCCGATGAGGACTGGCAGTGGTCTTCAGAACAAACTTCTAGAAGCCATGTGTATGAATATGGCTTGTATCACGACGCCTATTGCCGCCAATGCCATGAAAGCGAAACACGATGTGAATATGATGATTGGTGAAAGCGATGAAGAGATAGCCTCTTTTGCCATTCAGTTATTGCGAGATGAGCGCAAACGAAATGAATTGGCACAAGAGGGAAGAACCTTCGCCACCAGCCATTTCAACTGGAACCAAACGGTGAATAAACTCACCGATTTGTTCGTTCGTCAGTAATATTGCAATACTTCGGCATTTCGGTCGTTTGCAAATTCCATGACCAAAACTTTTGTCTACCTCTTTGGTGTATGTATGCTGGTTTTTTGCCAGTATTCGTCTTTTGCACAGAAATCGGGATTCGGAGCGTTTTATCAATACGGTGCTACTTTAAATCTGGATCAAACCAATCAACATCCTTGGAAACCTCAGGATGGATCATCTGCAGGTGTGTATTATCAGTTGGACAATGGAGTGAAGGCTTTGGGATTTCGCGCTTGCCTTTCTGCCCGATGGAATGACATCAAATGGGATGTTACCGATCAAATCTATGTGCTCCATAAAAACCGTTCAGTCGAATTGAAGCTCCAATGCACCTTGAGGGCAAATCCTAAAAACATGTTTGGATTAGGAATGGCACCAAGGATTGTGACACACTCCGGTTTTGCCCTTGGTGCCAAATCGGTGGCCAGCGGTACCACATATGAATATAACCGCGAATTGTCTGGAATTGATGCCAAATTGAACGAATTGAATTCCGCTCTCTGTCTGAGCTGGTATCATGATTTCAACAAGGTCGTTACCATTGGCATACATGCCGATGGAGATATGTTGCCTTTTTTCGAGGAAAATGTCTCAATTCCCCTCGATGCATCGGGTAGTTTCCACCCTGTGAATGTCAGATTAACATCACTGGCATTGGCTCTCATACTTAATGTCAGATAATCACTTTCAGAAGTGGCCAACCTGACAGAATTCACTCAATGGCATTCAGGTTGAGAAAGCAGCACGGCGATCCATTAATTTCGCCCAACAATTCATTCATTATCCATGAAAAAATCAACCCTTCTCATTTTCGGCCTCATTGGAGCCGTTGTACTTGGTATTGCAGTACTTTATCTCTATGGTGCTGGCGTTCGCGATAACGCTGTGACAAAACAGGAATCTGTAAACGCAGCCTGGGGCAATGTTCAAAGTGCATACCAGCGCCGAGCTGATCTGATTGGCAACCTGGTAGAAACGGTGCGCGCTGCTGCTGAAAATGAAAAAGAAATTCTCGTAGGTGTAACTGAAGCCCGCGCGGGTATCAAACATTACGCGGATAGTGTTGGCAATATTATTAACCAACAAAGCGAAAAAATCAAAAGAGCAACTTCTCCCGATGATCTTCAAAATAGCGATATGGTGATGATGACTGCTTATGGTGGATTCCGTGGATTCATCACAGAAAATTATCCTACTGTGCAGTCGACACAAAATTTCTCGGCACTTCAGTCTGAGTTGGAGGGAACTGAAAATAGAATCAACACAGAACGCAATCGCTTCAATGATGCGGTAAAAGACTACAACAGTCACATCCGTGGTACATTCAAGCGCATGGGACTCAAACTTGTTTCTGATGAAAGCGATGACTTCACAGTTCGCAAAGCATTTGAAGCCAAGCCTGGTTCCGAAGAAGCTCCAAAGGTGAAATTCTGATCCGACTGATACAGTGAATCCGGAATCTATATTCACACCAGTGGTTCAATCACTGGTTGAAACAGCCATCAAAGCGGCTGAGGCGCATACTTCGTGTGAACTTCGTGTTCATATTGAAGATGAATGTCCAGGCGATCCGCTCGATCGCGCTGCATTTATTTTCGCTGAACTACAAATGCACAAAACAGAACTCCGAAACGGAATTCTCATCTATGTGGCACTGGAAAGTCGCAAAACGGCAATCATTGGCGATGTTGGCATTAACATGCATGCCGAATCCGGTTATTGGGACCATATCAGAGATGCTATGTTGCCGTTTTTTGTCAATGGAAAATATCCGGAAGGAATCGTGACAGCAGTGGAAATGGTTGGTCATAAAATGAAGGCTCATTATCCGGTTAGTCACAACGACATCAACGAATTGCCGAATACCATTTCCATGCGTCAAAATAAAAAAACGACATGAGCAAAATCCTTCTCTCTATAGGGCTTTTGTTGTTTTCAATAACGACATGGTCGCAGACTTTGGCCGGCCAGGAATGTTTCCCTACCCAGGATAAAAGCAAAGTTGTTTACGACGTCGCGGATGCGTTGAATGCAGCTGATGAAGCGGCACTGGAAAAAGATCTGGAGTTGTTCGCAGTGAATTCGAGCAATGAAATTTTTGTCGTGATCGTTCCTGATCTCTGCGGAATGGATAAGGGTCAGTTCGCTATTGAACTGGGTGAAAAATTCGGCGTTGGTCAAAAGAATGAAGACAACGGTGTGATGGTTTTGATCAAACCAAAACAACCCGATTCGAAAGGCGAAATTTTTATCGCCATCGGTCGCGGACTTGAACCCGTTATCACCGATATCGCTACAAAAAATATCATCGAAAATGAGATGATTCCTGAATTTCGCAATAACAACATGGCCGGCGGAATCAATGCGGGAATTGTGGTGCTCAAAGCACTTGCTACTGGAGAATACAACTCGGATGAATATGCCAATCATTATAAAAGTGCAGGTAAGGCGGGGGCAGGATTTATTGTTTTGATTGTACTACTCATCATTTCTGTGGTGCTGCTCATCAAACGCCGCGAAGCGAAACGATACGCACTTCTGAATCACATCACTTTCTGGCAAGCTTGGGCATTGCTCAATCGCACCACTTCTTCAGGTTCTACCTGGCGTGACTTCAACTCTGGTCGGGGGCACTTCGGTGGTTGGACAGGGGGCGGCGGTAGCAGCGGTGGTGGCGGAGGATTTGGCGGCTTTGGTGGTGGTGGAAGTTTCGGTGGTGGCGGTTCTGGTGGTTCCTGGTAATTTGTCCTAATAATCAAGTACAGTATATGAGTTTTGGAAAATGGATTGGTGGTGCTCTGGGTTGGGCCATGGGCGGACCAATCGGCGGTGTAATCGGTTTCGCACTTGGTGCCATGGCCGATGATACTTCTTTCTCGAAAAGTGATCGCAAAACAGGCCCAAGGATCGATCAACAATCCTACGAAAAATACCGGCACCACACTCAAGCCGGTGATTTTGCTTCGGCGTTATTGGTTCTTTCTGCTGCTGTGATGAAGGCAGATAACAAACTCATGAAGTCCGAACTGGACTTTATCCGCGAATTCTATACGCGACAATTTGGTCATGCTGCAGCAGCAGAACAAATGGGTCTCCTGAAGGAAATTCTGAAAAAGGATATTCCGGTCAGGGATGTGTGTCAGCAAATCCGTTACTACATGGAACATTCAATGCGATTGCAATTGATGTACTATTTGTTCGGAATCGCTAAATCTGATGGACATGTCGATAAAGCCGAAATGAATGTCATCGAACAAATTGCGCATGACCTCGGCCTCACAGAAAAGGATTACGAATCGCTCAAAGCCATGCACTACCAGGATACAGATAGTGCATACAAAATTCTTGAAATCGAAAAATCTTCATCCGACGATGAAGTGAAAAAGGCCTACCGCCGGATGGCCATGAAATACCATCCTGACAAAGTTCGCGGACTCGGAGATCAACATGAAAAAGCCGCCAATGAGAAGTTCTTGAAAGTGCAGGAAGCCTATGAACAAATCAAGAAAGAGAGGCAGATGAAGTGATTCATTTACAAGATTGATCCAAGTTTAGAAAAATCTGAATCGTTTGACATTCAGCAGAATATGTTATATTAGCGCCTTGGATGCCCGTACGGTTTTACCGACGGGTAGCTAAAGATAGTTTTTAGTTTTTCAGTTTAAGCCATCAAGCCCTGCTATCGTGCGGGGCTTTTTGGTGGAAGTAATTGGAGTCTCTGATTTGTGCGAGGCGTCAGCCCCACCTGTATTCTTTTATCTTAGCACCGATTCGCCGGGATGAGCAAAACGAAATGCATGGATGTTTGTTCTGGCAACTGTATTCTGATTTGTATCGTCACCCCATCAACAGATCGGCTATGAAGAGGATTTTTTTCGTTTTATACATCGTTTTAGTTGCGTCCATCACCGATGCACAAACTTATTTCCTCAATGGAAATGCCCAAGCCATCGGAAATGATTGCTATCAACTCACAGGTGAATTTTCAAACCAGAATGGTACGGTGTGGTATGCCGATCAAATCGACCTCAATGAGCCTTTTGATATTCAGTTTCTGATGAACTTTGGAACTTTGGATGGCACGGGTGCAGATGGAATTTGTTTTGTACTGCAGACGGTCGGCACTTCCGCCATTGGTGCCAGCGGCGGTGGTCTTGGTTATCTCAACTTTGGTACTTCTCTCGGAATCGAATTCGATACATGGTTAAATGGTGAATATGGTGATCCTGTGGAAGATCACATCGCGATTGAAATGAATGGCGTGATTGATCATAACTCAACTTCCAATATTGCCGGACCTGTGCAGGCTGATCCTCTTGATGCGAATATTGAAGATGGTGATGATCATGTGGTGAGAATTATTTGGAGTCCTGATGATCATATCATCACTGTCTATTTCGATTGTGTTTTTCGTCTCGCTGGTACAATTGATCTGATCAATGAAATCTTCAATGGTCAGGAATTAGTCTATTGGGGATTTACTGCCGCTACTGGTGGATCATGGAATAATCAAACGGTATGTCTTCAAGAAGATATTTTGAATGTGGGGCAGGATATTGACGTTTGTGAAGGTGGAAGTGTATTGCTTACCGCTGGTGCTTCTGCTGATGGCGTGTACAACTGGACTCCTACTTCAGGTCTCGATGATCCCGCAAGTGCTACCCCAACTGCAAGTCCGGATGCGGATACCCAATATCAGGTTGAATTCCTCGACTTGTGTAATCAACCGGTTACGCTCACTTTTAATCTCAATGTGGAACCTTTGGTTGTCACTGTGAGCGATCCAGGAATCATCAATTGTATCAACAATACAGTTAGTGTCACTGCAGACATCAATTTCAACATTGATGGGAATTATACGTGGTCACAAAACGCAAACATCGTTGAACAAGGTGAGAATATTACTGAAGTGAACTTGTCTGACGACGGTACTTATATCGTTGCTGTTTCGGCCATGGATGGTTGTTATGCAGATGAAACTTTCACTGTACAATCAGATTTTTCTACCTATACGGCCAATGCAGGAAACGATATGTTGATCACTTGTCTCGAGGATTCTCCTACCATCATCGGTTCCACCAATGGTTCGAATGCTGTTGTTGCATGGGAGTACAATTCAAATCCTGCACCTGGTCTCACAGGATTGGAAATTGAAGTGACCAATGCGGGTACTTATACACTTGTGGTCATCAATCCGTCATCTGGATGCTCAACTACCGATGATGTATTGGTTCAAAATTATTTTGTGACACCAATAGTCAATATTGGTGAACAGGATTCGCTGACATGTGTCTATCCGCAGATTCAAATTTTGAATGTGGATATAACCGCCGAAAACAACTTCACACTCTCATGGACAACAGAGGATGGACTCATTGTTTCCGGTGCTTCTTCTTTACATCCCTTTGTGGCTTCAGAAGGATTTTACGAGCTTGTCGCTACCGATGATGTGAGTGGATGTTCTTCGGAAGAAACGGTATTTATCGGCGAATCGGATGACTTTGAACTCGATCTCAGTTCCATCACATTTCCGAATATCATCACTCCAAATGGTGATTCCAAAAATGAATATTGGCGGCCATTTCTTCGACAAAATCCATCAGCTGATCTCAGCTCTGTTTTTACAACATATGATTTGCTCGTTTTTGACAAATGGGGCAGGCAGGTTTTTGATTCGAATAGTTTTAATGACGCGTGGAAAGGAAACGACAACAGCGATGGAGTTTATTATTATATTTTGAACTATTCAGCATATTGTGGCGGCGGAAAGAGTGGAGTAGTGGAGGGGAATGTTACCCTCCTTCGTTGATCAAATTTGATAGAGATATCAGATTGAATCTATACGGTGTTTGTCTGAATTGCTTACTTTGGCCTTGACTAAACATATCTATATGAAGAAGCTGATTTTCCTCTTTGCACTTTTGAGTCATCTCTGCATGAGTGCTCAGGTGACCACTGGCGATTGCAGCGGCGCTATTGTTCTTTGTGGCGATTTATACACCGAGGAAAGCGCACCTCCGGGTACAGGCTTCGAATATGAATACACCGGGGCATGCAATCAAAATCTAGAGACCATGAGTTTGTGGTATACCTGGACGGTATATTCTCCTGGTGAACTCAGCTTTATCATTACTCCCAATGACCCCAGCGACGATTATGACTGGGGTTTGTTCAACATCACCAATGGTGGATGTGATGGCATTGGTCCCGGAGGCACATCTCCCGAAGTAAGTTGCAATTCATGGGGGTCTTTTATACCTCCTAACGGTCCAACAGGTATTTCAACAGCCAATGGTGGTGTGAGCAATAGCGGTGGTCCGGGCGATACGAATGGTCCACCATTTAATGCGAATCTAAATGTCACGACAGGTCAGACATACGCCCTTGTTGTGATGAATTGGTCGAATAGTACCAGCGGTTATACCATCGATTTTGGTGAAAGTACTGCATCACTTTATGATCAGATTCCACCTGAACCCATTGAATTGACAACAGATTGCCTGCATTCACAATTCGTGGTTACGTTTTCTGAAGTGGTGCAAACTTCATCTGCAGACAATCTAGATTTTCTTCTTTCAGGTCCACAAGGCGAAATCACCATCAACAATATTTTGCCACTGAATCCTACCGCTGCATTGGAAGATGAATATGTCATCTTTCCTACAGCTATCATTACTGAACCGGGTACCTATACACTTACCATCACGGATCTGAGTGGCTCTGTGATTGATCCTTGTGGTAATGCCACACTGGGCACCGTCAGTATCGATCTGGATGTTCCCATGGCCTTTGATCTCACCTCAACGGATGCCTGCAATGGCATGGGTGGAGAAATTGTGGTATCGAATATCATCGGCGTCACCGGAGATTATACAATCTTATTGAATGGTGTGGCTCAAGAAAATCTTGTTTTGGATAGTCTTGCCCCCGGATTGTATGGAGTGACACTCGTGGATGAATCTTCTTGCGTGGCTTTGCATCAAGTGAATATCCTGAATCATCAAATTGGCGTTTCGATTCCGGCACAGGATAGTTTGTCGTGCGATTTTCCATCTGTGCAAATTACTGGTGTGACAGTTTCACCAGCGCAGTCAGCAACTTTTCAGTGGTTCGATATTTCCGATGGGTTTACCAATATCAATCAAGATGTGATTGATCCTGTAATCACCTCTACAGGAAATTATTTGGTTGTGGCGACAGATGAAGATGCTTTTTGTTCTGCTACAGATACCATCTCCATTGTCGCTTCTGAATTGACGGACCTCCAGTTTGAATATCAAACCGGCGACGCTTGCAATGGAATAGGTGGTTACATTGAAATCACTTCGGTGAGCGGCGGTACTCAACCTTATCAGTATTTTCTCAATGATCAACCAGTTGAAGTAATGATGCCATCGTTGTTGAATGGCAGCTATGCTGTGCGTGTGTTGGATGACAACGGTTGTGCTGTGGAGCAAATCATTGATGTGGCGCTAAACGAGTTGTCTTTTGTCATCAATGATCTTGCTGATCTAACTTGCTTGAATCCTGAATATGACCTCAATGATATTGTGATCGTTCCCCAACAAAATGTGTCATATACTTTCTCTGTTTATGAAAATTCTGATTGGGTAATTCTTCCAGATAACGGGCCTTCACTACTGATCAATGAGGAAGGAACTTATATGCTTACTGTGACCAATCCAGATAATTTGTGTATTTATAGCGAACAATTTGAAATTGTTGCTTTGATACCAGACAATTTTACTTTTTCTACCATCGTAACCAATGCCTGTAACAATGAAAATGGCAGTATCATGGTTACATCCATGACAGATGGTGTTGCGCCGTATGTTTTATGGGTTGATGGCATTGAACAAGATGATTTGTTGGTGGAAGGTCTTGCTTCAGGAGATTTTCTTCTGCAATTGATCGATGCTCAGGGATGTATTTCAGAGACGATGGTTGATGTACCCAATGATGTCCTTCAGGTAAGCTATCAACAACCGATTGATCTTTCATGTGTGAATGACGAAATCACTTTGCAGATGCCAGTGATCAATCCTTCGCAATCTGTAAACTATGATTGGTTTCAAGTTGCTGCGAATCAGGAATTGATTGCTCTTGCTGTAAATGGACCAACACCAACATTCGATGATGCAGGAGAATATGTTGTCATGGTTACATCACAACAAACAGGATGTGCTGTTGGTGTGGAGTTAGTAATCAACTACGACAATTCTTCACCCATCTACCTTGATGCTGCCGTGACAACTGCTTGTAATGGAATGGGCGGTACTGCTCAGGTAATCGCCGGTGGTGGCTTGTCGCCCTACTCTTATGTGGTGGATGGAATTTCTCAATCCGATCCTTTTTTCGATGACTTGAATGTGGGCAATGTTGCCGTCATCGTAACAGATGCAGATGAATGTGTATTACAATCAACCATTACAATACCTGATCATCTTATTGAAGTAACGATTCCTGCACAGGACAACCTCACTTGTTCTGACCCTGAATTACAAATTGAAGGTGTAGTGGTAATGCCTCCACAAGATGTTACATACGCATGGAATTACTATGGAAATCAGGGATGGCAGTCCATGGGTTTGGACATGATTGATCCTGTGATCAACAATATTGGGTTGTATTCGCTTACAGTTACAAATCCTCAAACCGGATGCACGGATACCGAAGAGATTGCGCTTTATCCGGGCGATTTGATCGCTGTAGATTTAGATAACCTGATTTTCCCGAACATCGTTACAGCCAATGGCGATGCGAAAAATGACCATTGGAGACCTGTGTTCGCTGATCTTCCCACTTTGGATGTTATGGATGTATTCCACACCTATCGCCTGCATGTGTTCAATCGGTGGGGACAATTGGTTTATGAATCAGACGGCTCTGACAATGGTCGTTGGATGATCGATGATTCACTCAACGAAGGCAATTACTACTACACTGTAGAATTTAGTACTTATTGCGGCGGTTATCAGGAAGGAAAAGGGAAGGATGGATAACCTTGATGCGTTGAAATGCATCATTGAAATTTAGACTTGTGTAATTCGAACAATCGACACGACATGGCACTGCTCGAAATAAGACCCAACTGTGAGAATTGTGGTAAAGCACTACCCAACGGCAGCGATCACGCTATGATCTGCAGTTTTGAATGCACGTTTTGTGATCAATGTGTTCATGAAATTTTACACAACGTTTGTCCAAATTGCGGTGGAGGTTTTGTACCTAGACCGGTGAGGCCATCTGCATTGTTGGAGAAATATCCTCCCGGAACGGTACCACACATTGCTCCGGTAGACATGACGAAATTCGCAAAATTGTTAGAAAAAAATCGGAATATTCCTCCGAATGAAAGATAGAATGATTGACTTATAAAATCCACAACCATGAAATACAATATTGGAACAAAAGAAAAACCAATGTCATTAAAGACACCTCCATTGACAAGCGATTACACCATGCATGTGGAGGAAAAAGACGGTAAAGATGTGCTGGTGTGTACTGTTGGCAAAACTGTGCTGCATTACAATATCAATTGCATTGAAGACCTGCATCAAATGCTGAAAAAGCATGGCGACTGGATGGAATTGGGAAGCGCTGATGAACAAAAACCTGCGAAAGAAGGCACTGTGGAATTTTGGGGGAGATCTGAAAAAAATCCTGTAGGTGGTTGGTATGGTATGAAAAAAGGTTTGCGTGGCCGTTTTGGAATGTATATCCCTCCGTTGATGGAAGCGCTGGGCCTCGCTGAAGTGACACATGATGCACGGGGTAATCAAATGAAAGCGAAAGGTTGAGTCATTACGTGTTTGGGAATAATTGATATATGGATAGTATTCAGGATAAACTTGATCGGCTTTCTGAAAAAGCGATTGATCAATCTAAAATTTTCGGTACAAGCTTTTGCATCAAACATGAAGATCGAATTTGGAATACCTGTTCGGGTAATCTCAATATCGATAGTCAGTACTTTATTGCAAGTACAACCAAACTTTTCGTGACCGCCGTCATTCTTCAATTTCATGCTAAGAGATTGCTTCAACTTAATGATCCCATCAGCAAATTTTTGGACCCTGGAATCATCGATGGACTGCTGATCTATAAAGGAAAGGACTACAGCAATCAAATTACAATCAAAGATCTTTTGGCTCACACGAGTGGAATACCTGATTATTTTCAAATGAAGAATCGGGAAGGGATAAGCTTGGAGATGTCCATTCAAAAGGGAGTGGATATGGCCTGGACTTTTGATGAGGCTGTGGCAAGAAGTAAAAAACTTACACCGTTGTTTGCACCGGGTACACCAAACAAGGCGCATTATTCCGATACGAATTATCAATTGTTGGGAAGAATCATTGAATTGATCAGTCAGAAAAAATTATCCGTTGTATTCAATGAATTGATCATCCAACCTTCAAATCTGACCAAAACATATCTGTACGAAAATCCAAATGATCATCGTCCGGCAGAATTGTATTTTCAAAATAAGCCGCTGCGCATTCCTTTGGCCATGACTTCTTTTGGTGCAGATGGCGGAATTGTATCGACTTCTCACGATATGATGTTATTCATCACCGCGTTTTTTGATGGAAAGTTTTTTTCCAAAAGTGATGATTGAAGAGTTGAAAGTTTGGAATAAGATATTTTTTCCGATCCGTTCCGGCATCGGTGTGCATCTCTTTCGTTTGCCATGGTTCTTGAATCCTTTTGGCGGTGTTCCTGAATTCATTGGTCATTCTGGATTGTCGGGTGCATTGGCCTACTACGCGCCACAAAAGAACATTTACATCACTGGCACTGTCAATCAGGTTGCGAGTCCTGATTTGTCTTTCAAGCAGGCGATTAAACTTGTGCTTGCTGTGATGTAATCGGGTGCAGCATCTCTTATGTGATGAACATTTTTTGGTAGAAATTACCTAGCCAGTTTCTTTGTTTCTCCCAGTGCACACACACTAACTTCATCGCATGAATATCCCGATTGCAAAAAACAAACGTGTCGTTATTATCGGTGGAGGATTTGGCGGTCTTAATCTTGCGAAAGGACTTCGCAATAAAGGTTTTCAGGTTGTATTGCTCGATAAGCATAATTATCACGCCTTTCAACCATTGTTTTACCAAGTCGCAACTGCTGGCCTGGAACCAGGAAGCATTGCATATCCTTTCCGCAAAATTTTTAGCAGTTATCACAACTATTTTTTCCGTATGGCGAATGTGTTGCGAATTGATACAGCCGCGCATACAGTCAACACAGATATTGGAACACTGCCATATGATTATCTGGTGATCGCTACGGGAGCAACCACCAATTTTTTTGGCAATAAACAATTGGAACAATTGTGTATGCCCATGAAAACTGTTTCGGAAGCGCTTGATATCAGAAGCCTGATGCTTCAAAATCTCGAGAAAGCTTTGCTCACCACCAATGCCGATGATAAAGACTCGTTGATGGGTATTGTCATTGTTGGTGGCGGTCCTACCGGAGTTGAACTCGCGGGCGCATTGGCGGAATTGAAAAAGGATATTCTTCCTAACGACTATCCTGATTTGGATATGCGTGTCATGGATATTCATCTACTCGATTCAAACGACCGCTTGCTTAAGGCCATGTCGGAAAAGTCTAGTGCAAAGGCGCAAGAAGCTTTGAGCGAAATGGGCGTTGATATTCGTTTAGGTACTCGTGTAACGGACTATGATGGACAGAAAATTACGACCAAATCCGGTGAAAAATTCAGAGCAGCTATGGTGATTTGGGCAGCAGGCGTGAAGGCCGCTTTCCCCGATGGGCTTCCTGCCGAGGCCATCGCGAGTGGTCGGATACTCGTGGATCAATTCAATCGAATCAAAGGAACTGAAAATATTTTCGCAATAGGTGATTGCGCTGCAATGATCTCAGAAGCCAATCCTCTTGGACATCCGATGATGGCACAGCCTGCTCTTCAACAAGGAGCAAGGCTGGCAGATAATCTTGCTCGCTTTGATCAAGGGAAACAACCGGAACCATTTTCATATCGGAACCTAGGTGCTATGGCAACCATAGGTAGAAACAAAGCTGTGACCGAATTACCAAACCTGAAACTTTATGGTTGGATCGCTTGGGTTGCTTGGCTTTTTGTGCACGTTGCCAAACTCATTGGCTTCAGAAATAAAATTGTCGTACTAATCAACTGGGCACAAAATTACCTCAGTCATTCACGAGATCTTCGTCTCATTATTCGACCTTTTAAGAGGTAAAAACTCCTTCCTGAAAGCCTTCATTTATCTCCGCTATCCACCAATTTCAAACTTCATCGATCCCAACACATTTCCTTTTGTGGTAGTAACTCGCACCACATAGTTGCCTGCAGGAAGTGAAGAGGTTTGTATTGATTTGGTGTAAGCGCCATCTACTATTCCCGTAGATTTCATCATGAACTTACCATCGGTTTGATATACATCGAACAACGCAGTTTCGTGTCCATGAAACACACCGCGGATGTTTAACACGTCTGTTGCAGGAACCGGGTAAACACTAAGCTGCTCCATGATTGTTGCAGCATCACTCACCTCAACACTTGCATCACCATTGGCGAAAGCATATTGTCCGATCCGAAGGGTATCAATCGTAAAACTGCCATCGCCATTGGTCATCGCACCGGGTACATGGGTAAAGTCAGAATATATTTCCCATGCATATGATGAATTAGGTCGATACAACAAGACTGCATTGCTTTCATCGCCGTTGAATAGTGCATAATCGAATTCATCGGCATCCGATCCATTGTATGTTGCCCTTCCTGTGAAATGATCTCCTGCATTCCACAAACCATCTACGATCCAATAGTGTTGATCACTGATCTCAAAAATACCTTCACCAAGATTGTTGTTATCTGGAGCCGCCCAAATATGTTCTACACGAACCATGGATGAATCAACCAATACTTCATCTTGCACCCTGAATTCAACATAGGGTAGATTCGGGAAAAACGAAGTGTTTTGTCCAATCCAAAATTCATGATCCATGCGCGCCTGATTTAACCTGTTGTGACCATTCAATATGATCATGGCGGGATTCAGATTCGTATTAAAATTGAGGGTGGTGTATTGTCCGTTGATTTCTACTTCGAATTCTTCGCGGTTATTATTTGCGTCTACTACAGTTACATCTAATGGCATGTGCTGATAGTACGATGGACATTCACGCAATTTTTGTTGTACGAAAAGTTCAATGTGATTTTGTATGCCACTCGCTGTTACATGGAATGAATCAATCACGCTCACAGAAAAACCTGGATTGAATACATGATCTGCAAAAAAATCATCTAGATCAACACCAGATTCTGCTTCCAATGCATCTCTGAATTCTTCTGGTGTAACATCCTGATAAGCGTAATTCTGTTGCACTCCGGTCATGCCTTGTCTAAACAAATCATCACCCATATAAGCACGAAGATTGTGCATCACAGACGCGCCTTTGTAATAAGTATGGGTGCCATAAATCCATAAGTCGGGCATAGGTGAAAGTGGCCAGAACCCTTCGTCATCTAAATGTGCATTTTCCAAAACGTCCAAATGATTGTCTTTGACAGCTTCAATAAATTCACTTTGTCCATCCATCCATTCAACCATCAAGTGCGATGAATATTCTGCCGGACCTTCTTTCAACCACATATCATTGTGGTTATGTGGTGTTACAATATCACCCCACCAATGATGTCCAAGTTCGTGTGACAACAATCCATTATTTGCACCAATATTTTGCGTAACCATATATTGTGGATAGGCGATATTGGTAGGTATTTCAAGCGCTCCGTCTGTTGTGAGCACGTATCCAACCCGCTCCCAGGCATAGGGTCCATACCAATATTCGCATGCATCTATGGCTTCTCCCAAATTCTGTAACACGTTTTGCATGTTGTTCATGTTCGCTGTCTTTGCAGTCAAGCGCACTGGAATATCACCATTGGCACCTGTGTGTGTGTAATCGTAATCTTCGTATGCAGCCACCGCAATGGCACTGAGGTGAGTCGGTATAGCCTGATTGAATGCAAATGACCTGATCACGGTGTCACCAGCCAATGCAGTTTCTCCCAAAAAAGTTCCTTGACAATGTGCGCGATAAGTATTTGCACTCTTTACATGATATTCATAAGTCGCACGTTCAACGAAGGAATCAAAACATGGATACCAAACTTTACCGAAGTTGGGAGGAATGGTGGACAAACCAATACCCAAATTGTAGATGTAACCACTTTCGAAATAAAATCCTCCCCAAACGGGATCCTGATATGGCACACCGTGATAATTCACTGTTATCTCTATGGTGTCATCGAGTGCTGGTATACTTTCTAAAGCTACTGTAAGCTTATCATCAACATAGCTGTAAACCAAATTGCCAGTTGCTCCCTGCACAGAATCGATGGTCATTTGCATGAGATCGAATCGAACAATGCTTTGATTTTCCATCAATGGTTTAAACTTCACAGTGGTGCTCGCCGTGATGACATGCCCACCAAAATCTGTGACATCTAAATTGATGGTATAAGACAAAATATCGAATGTGTCACTACGGGCAATACTCGCATTCAACAATACTTTTTCTTGCGCCGTCAATTCGTGTTTGTATTTGTCCTTGTCAAGATTGTGATAATGATGACAACCATGGCGGCTTCCAGGTTGTGCTCCAACAATCAATGAGATGATAGTAAAAGTGAAGAAGAAGAGTAATTTCATAGGGTAAAAATAAGAGAACTTGATATGAAATTCACGGTTGAAAACTCCTGAACATTGGATCTGCACTGTAATTGCCCTTGCTCATAAAACCAGATCCCCATTCATGGGTTTTCTTCTTAATTTGCGTTTCTATGTTGTATGCCATCACAGATATCGAAACCACCGGAAGTCATGCTTCCGGCAATAGTATCATTGAAATCGGTGTGGTATTGCACGATGGCGAAAAAGTGATCCGCGAGTTCGAAACACTACTTGATCCAGGTACGCGATTGCCACATTTCATCACTTCACTCACAGGCATCACCGATGACATGCTCGAACCTGCCCCAACTTTTGATCAGGTAGCGGATGAATTGGAAGAAATCTTTGAAAACGCAGTTTTTGTTGCGCACAATGTCAACTTTGATTATTCCTTCATCAAAGCGGAATTCAATGCCATCGGTAGAAATTTTCAAATGCCGAGGGTATGCACGTTGCGCCTGGCGAGAAAAGCTTTCCCCGGTGCGCCTTCCTACGGACTCAATAATTTGTGCAATTGGGTTGGCGTAGTGAATGAAACCGCTCACCGCGCATTGAGCGATGCAAAAGCAGCTGCTGAAATTTTCGAAAAATCGCTTGCACTACTAGATGAAGATGTAGTCCGTAAAATGATCGGACGCGCTAGTGGTGATGTATTTCTTCCACCCAATCTCGACAAAAAAGAGTTTGCTGATCTCCCCGAAAAAGCGGGTGTATACTACCTGCTCAACGACAAGGGTAAACCGATTTATATCGGGAAAGCAAAGAACCTGAAGAAAAGAGTCAAACAGCATTTTACCACCAATACGGATAGCAAAAGAAACCAGGCTTTCATGAAAGAAATCTATCATATTTCTTTCGAATTGACTGGCACGGAACTCATCGCGTTGTTGTTGGAAGATGCTGAAATCAGGAAGCACTGGCCTGCATACAATAGCGCTCAGAAGAGAAAAACACCTCGTGTAAATGTGGTGCGTTATTTCGACCAACAAGGTTATGATCGGCTTGCTATTCAGGAAAGCAATAAAATCATCGCTGCGCATAAAACTTTTCCTTCTCATTATACTGCCAGAAATTGGCTCATGTATATTTCCAAAGAATTCGATATTGATATGAGACTTCTTGGATTGACCATGTTTGATATTCATCGGGAATTGCCAACTCCGGAAATACACAATCGTGTGATGGATACGGCATTGAGTGAACTACAATCACGTGAACCTTCTTTCATTCTCCAGGGGGAGGGCAGGAGCGAAGATGAGTTTTCTGCTATCATGGTTAAAAATGGTCAACTGAAAGGCTATGCGTTCTTACCTCTGGATGAATGTTCTGTGGAAGATATTGAAACCTCTATTAATGTTCTGCCTTCTACTGAGGTGAATGCATCGCTCATTGCCATGATCACTGAAGAGCATCATGGTTACATCAAAATAACGGGTCTCGAAAATTCAATGAGTGCGGAGTGATTTTCGGATAGGTCTTCCTCACTCTACAATTACTTTTTGAGAAAGTTGATGCGATGAATTTCGAACTTGGATGTAGTATACCCCAGAAGAATAATTGGTCAGGTTGTATTGAATCTGTTTACGTCCCTTCACCATCATACGCTCCATAGTTGCACCAACTGAATTGCGAATTTGGATTTCTCCATCCAGAAAGTCTTTTGGAATATTGATGGTGAATTGATCGGATGCTGGATTGGGAAACAAAGTGATTTCTTCCTCGGCGTTAGATGAGAGTCCAACATCACAATTGGTCACAGTGTTCGTGTATTGAAAATTGTCAATAAAGCTTGGAAGTGAATAGATTGAATTTGATGTAATGGCATTTCCTTCAAAATTGCAGGCATCACCAGCGAGATTGGGAGAATGGATGACCCCGATATTGATGGGCTGACAAACATAAATTTTTCCATTGTTCGCCAATTGCAATCCTGTACCACCATATGGTCCATTCCAGGTTACATGATGCTGTGAATCTATGATCTCTGAAGCAACGCCACTACTTATATCATATTGATCTAATCCTGTGGGTGGCATTCCTTGAATATAGAGTTTACTGTTGTCTGGGGAGAAGGCTACTCCGTATGCAGATCCGGTATTGGTTGGAGTCGGTAGATCGACCATATTTGAAACAATGCCCGTGGTATTATCGAAATCAAACAATTGAATCACGTTGGGCATTTGATTGCTGACTGCCATCGCAACTTTGGAGCCATCAGGAGAAATTTTCATCTGTCCAATCGCGTTGGCGACAAGATTCTGATCATTGTCCCATCCGATCGCACTGACCACCGAATTCTGTATACCCGATTCAGTAATCAGAAATGCATGAAATTCATTGCTATGGTGTTCGCGGGAGAGTATCCAGATATCTACTCCATTGCTGTGATATGTCGCGGCCAATTTTTCCCCGGCATCTTCAAGGATCAAAATGTTTTTCTGCTCAAACATGACACAACCGAAGCCATCGTCGCAGCACATGTCCACGAGGGAATAACGCAATCCATTTTCCAAATCATGTTGAAATTCGTCGAGGGTGAATACATAAAAGATGTGATCGCTCGAAGGCTTGGGAACGATAAGACAACCTTGAGTAGAAGAATTGCCTCCAAGTAATCCATCGCCATATGGCATGATTTGATGGTTGCGATTCCAAACTGTGGTCGGATTGGCATACATCAACAACTGTCCGGAGCTATCACAGATACTTGAACATCCTTCAGACCAAGGCAAGATACCATCGTCCAATGGAACCGCCTCGCCAGAGCTGAAGTCTAATCCGGATTGGTCGGGGAAATACCACACATTGGCTTGCTTTTGCGATTGAACTGCCGTCGCATATAATTGAACGAAACAGCATATCAAGACGTAACGGATTGTGCTCATACAATACAAGTTGATATGAATGATGGATGTCTTGTGACAAGACAATGTAAGGACGTCGTTCGTTGCCAATACCAGAATTGAACGGCAACATTTCGCGATAAACGTTCGCGATGCGAAGGTGTGTTAGATGGCGAAAGTGGCCATTAGCCACTTATTCATCACGTTATTTTCATAACTGAAAATCTTCACTTTTTCTCTGGCCAATCCAAAACTGATATCAAAAGAATATCGCCCTACCCAAAATTCAACTCCTGTGGAAGCATAACCTCCGAATCCAATACCGGCCTGGGCCTGCGCAGTGGCAGCTGTTTGTCCGATGACGGGCGCAGAGGTGATCAGATCATATGTCTTCTCTGCTACAAATACCGTGTTTTTGGTGTATTTCGTGAATAATGTGCTACCACCTATTTGTATGTAGAAGTTGGAAAAATTCCCCATCATCCAACCCTGCCGATAACCCAAATTGATATTCATTCTTTGCTCACCACCAGCTATAGAAAACAGTCTCACGTCTGATTGACCATTAAATTGTGCGGGCGTGCCTACAAACTGCATGGTGAATTGCCCTGCAGCTACAAGTTTTGCAGCATTCACATTTAAGATCAAGGCGGCATAACGGTTGAAATTATACTTCAGCTGAAGTCCAATACTCATTGCAGGATTGTAGCGCATATTCGTCGGGTACGCATCGTAGGGAAGAAAGTAACTCTGTGATCCATAAAAGTTATTGATGTATGCACCGTCTTGTATAAAAACAGATGGATCAAGTCTTTCTTCAATCGTGTAACATCTAACCTGTGATGCCTCATTGAGATAACCTTCCACAGGACATGTGCCATTGTAAAAATTGGCAGTCTTGGCATTGCCGAAATACGCTCCCAAATTGATGCCGAATCCCAATCCCCGAATGGAGTCTTCTTCCGGTTCTTCATCGTCTTCATACAACAGATTGATGGCTGGACGGTACCCTTTCAAAACACTCCTGTGCGGGCGTTGAGAGAACGCCAGTGTAGTATTTATGAACGTAAACAATATGACGATTACAACGATCCGGATATTCATGGATGCGGTATGAATTATTTAAGTAAAGATAATGTCTGTTTGATGTGTTCCTCAACCACTGAAGCCGTCCTGGCCAATGAATTTCGAACGAACATGTATGTAGCAGGCGATGAATTCGCCTTCTGTTGTTCGTTCTGAGTATTGATTTCATCAAGTGTCTTATTCACTTCATCCTTCATATTTGTGAGGGACTGCATCACTTTGCGATGACTGGTGTCGAAATTGTTCAGCTTGTTGATGGTGAGTTGTGCAGTGTGTTTGTACTGGGTCACTTCATTATTGAGTTCTTCAATTCTGGAATTGAGAAGATCAGTTTCCGTGGTGTCTTTTGGTTTATTGATAGCCGACTTTATTTTCTTTTTCAGCGACCATCTGCTCATGAAGAGTATGACCAAAAGAACAAGCACTATAATTCCAGCACCGGCTATTGCCTGCATTAATATTTTTTTGTCATGCTGTGAAGCTGCCTTTATTTTATCTGTCTCCTGAGCTTGGTTGATGGCAATCTTCGATAGTGAATCTGCAGAACCTTTCCACTCTGTCAATGATCCTTCATATAAAAGTTCAAAAGCCTGCGACAATCGTTTTCTGGCAATGAGTGCAAAAGAAATTTCTCCCGTGGATTCAAAATACCGAGCAGAATATCTGTTCATCTGAATGAGAAACCGATCCTGTGTTTCACTCAAATCAAAATAGGGTTGTGCTTTTTTAAGTGAAGCGGATGCCAATGCATTGTTATTGTTGACGAGATAGAAGTAGTGTTTTGACATTTCTACCATCGGTTCCATAAATGACCTGTGAATTGAATCAGCAGAGATGCTATCGAGTTGATGCGCATATATTTTATTCTGCTTTGTCGAAAGTGAATCGGTGAGCGAAAAAATCCGCTGAAGATCAGTCGCTCGATCTGCATATTGCTCCAGTGCAAGCGTCCTGAAGGCCGTCTGTTCGTCAATGGGAGCCTGCGCCAGAATGAACAACGATTGAAGGAATAAGCTGGTCAGCAATATCGCTTTTCTCATGGATTTTTTTGGATGAGTTTTTTGATGAATTCTAATTGTGTGTCTATCTCACGTTGCAAATCTTCCTGTCGATTGGCCACATGATGATCCGGTTCTATCGCAGCATCTTCATATTGAAACGTCCGGTCATAATTATAGCGGATCGTGGCAATTGTCATGCGCACTCCTGTGTTAGGCATCGTGTACAAGGCCGGATTTCCCCACGTTCCTGTAACCGGTCCGAGGCATTGTTCGCCGATGATTTCACCCCTTTGGCGAACCTTAAAAGCATGTGTGAAATCTACTCCTGCAGATGCAGTGAGCCCATTGATCAGCAAAAATGACCTGCCTTTGAAAATGTAATCTTGTTTCTGTTTTGTTGGGTCATTGAAATACACGGTATCTACAGCACCTATTGGAAGTTCTGAAATGCGCTGATAACTGATGACATCTTCATCATGTTTGAAGAACAACTTGACGATCAATTGTACAAAACCGCTGTGAAAGAGTCGGTTTCTATCCATGGCCAGTTCACTGTTTCTACCAATCACATTGTCTGGTGTGTTGTAACCGGCAGTATCCATGAAGGAATAGAGAAATTCAACCCAAGCGCTACTGCCTCCACCATTGCCGCGAATATCGATGACAAGGTTGTTGATGTTTTTCTGGTTGATATCCAGAAATGCCTTCTTCAAATACTTGGCGTACTTACGACCAGATGCTGGTGAAAATGTTGGCACTTTCAAAACAGCAAGCGATAACTCCTCATTCAATTGCAACTCTGGCATCCAACTGGGTTTCGCTTTTTCTTTGTCTTTTCGTATCTGACTATACGCTTTGCGTTGAATGCCATCGACTTTTGCCACCTTCATTTCGTTGCTTCCTGGAGGGATGAAACAAATGGTATTTTGGCGATTGTAAGAATGTTCAAGTCCGCATACAATCGGAATCAAAGCCACGGCAACCGAAGATTGGGCAATGGTGGAATTACCCTCAATACATGCATAATTCAATGCTTCATCATAAATATCTTCTATGGGTATGTTGTTGATCGAAATGATGGTTGAACCTTTGGGTAATCCTTGTGTCCATTCACCTCCAATAACGATCTGATCAAAATCGCTTCCTGCTCCAATTTTCCGAACACTCAAAGGCAGATAATATCCGTTATCGTTGAATTGAATATCCTGCAAATAGCCATAATCCAAACTGGTATGTGAATCCTGCATCACATTCAAAAATTTGGATACTACTTTGGTAAATCCTGCAAGACTCAATGAATCATGAATTTCTGACAATGCGCGTTGTTCGGCAAGATAAAAATTCTCTTTTCCACAAAAAGCGTAAGGATCAGGATGGCTCTTCTGAATCGTTTTGATCAGGTCTTCGAAATCTTCGACAAGTAAATCACGATGGAATATGCTATCAGGTGTGCATTGTAAAAATACACGCATAGGCATAATTCCAATAACTATGGCAACAATCCACTTCACACTTTTTCCTATTACGATTGATCAGCTTTTTTTACCATGGTCAGAATGGTCGCAAGTGCAACGGTTTCTCCGGTTTCATCATATACATCCACCAGAAATTTCACGATACCTTTTGCTATATCATCCTCGCTGCGCTTTTCCTGATTGATTTTTTCTTTCACTGTAAAACGCACACCAATCGTCATTCCTGGATAAACTGGCTTGGTAAATCTGGCTTCTTCTAATCAATAGTTGAGCAGTACCGGTCCCTTTTTCGGGTCAACAAACAAGCCTGCTGCTTTCGAAAGCACAAAATATCCATGTGCAACGCGACGGTCAAACACGGTACCTTCCAACGATGTGGCATCCATGTGCGCATAGAAGTTGTCACCACTCACATTGGCGAAATTCACAATGTCAGCTTCACTTACAGTGTGCTTGTGTGTGAACACGGTATCTCCGATTCTGAGCTCTTCAAAATGTTGTCTGAACAGGTGAGGATTGGCTTCCGTTTGTTTTGAGCCATATTGATATACATTGGTGATCGCCGTTAATGTAGTAGGTGATCCTTGAATGGCGGTGCGCTGGAGGTAGTGCATGACCCCGCGTTTGCCGCCCATTTCTTCTCCACCACCTGCGCGGCCAGGTCCTCCATGCACCAACAGCGGCATAGGAGATCCATGTCCCGTACTTTCTACAGCACTTTCGCGATTTAATACCAAAATGCGGCCGTGATGTGAGGCAGAACCTACCACGAAATCACGCGCTATTCGATCGTCTGCAGTGGTGATACTGCAAACCAGTGATCCTTTACCCAACTTCGTCAACGCAATGGCATCATCCAAATGTTCGTAAGGCATCAGTGTCGTAATCGGACCAAATGCTTCTACTTCATGTGTCGACATATTTTTAAATGGATCTCTATTCAGAAGAAGCATTGGCGTGAGGAATGCGCCTTTTTCAAAGTTCGCATCCACCAAATCAGCTTTCGTTGGATCTCCATAAACCAGTTCTGATTCTTTGCGCAAAATGTCAAGTTTTTCCAAAACATCTATGCGCTGCGACATGGAAGCCAAAGAACCCATTCGAACAGTGTCGTTTTTCGGATCACCAATAACGGTCTTGCCAAATGCTTTACCAAGTGCGATCTGTACATCTTCAATCATAAATGAAGGTACAATCACCCTGCGAATGGCCGTGCATTTTTGTCCGCATTTGACCGTCACTTCCTTGCGCACTTCTTTGATGAATAAATCAAATTCTTCTGTACCGGGAACTGCGTCTTTTCCCAAAACTGCTGCGTTCAATGAGTCCGCTTCCATGTTGAAGTGAACAGCTTCATCCACGATACGTGGGTGCGATTTGAGTTTTTTTCCCGTTGAAGCGCTTCCGGTAAAGGTCACGACATCTTGTGATATCACATGATCCAATATGCCTTCTGCACTTCCACAGATCAATTGAAGAGATCCTTCAGGTAAAATTCCCGATGCCACAATGTCTTTGACTACCGCTTCAGTCAGAAAAGAAGTCAGTGTTGCAGGTTTTACTACAGCAGGTACACCAGCGAGCAAATTGACTGCAATTTTTTCAAGCATTCCCCAAACCGGGAAGTTGAACGCATTAATATGTATAGCAACACCTTCTCTGGGTACCATGATGTGATGACCGACAAAGGTTCCATTCTTCGACAACTTGGCCATTTCGCCATCAACATAAAAACGCTCGTCGGGAAATTGTCTGCGGAGTGATGAGTAAGCGAATAAATTTCCAATACCACCGTCAATGTCAATCCAGGAGTCAATTTTTGTGGCACCAGTGAGGTAACTCACATCATAATACTTGGACTTTCTTTCGGATAAATAAAATGCAAGTGCTTTGAGCATACGACCTCTTTCATGAAAGGTAAGCTTGCGAAGTGCAGGACCACCAACCGTTCTGGCATAATGAAGCATCTCACCGAAATCAATTCCGGTGGAACTCGCCGTAGCTACAACCTCGCCTGTGAGTGCGTTGTATAGATCTTTTCCTTTACCACTTCCGGCTATCCACTGGCCGCCGATGTAATTCTGTAATTGCATTTTGGACAAAAATTGTTGAGGTGCGAATTTGGGTGCAAAACCGCAATTTCCAATCTGTCCTCAGATCGCTTTACGAACAACAACGGGTCTCAGATAAGTGCTTATTCCACAATAATTTTCTGCTGAAAACTTTCCCCAGCTGGAGTTTTCAACTTCAAGGCATACATGCCGGATGGCAAAAATGTGAGGTCATTTTGTTGGTATGCTTGCTCGTTGGATATCAGCACGCCTTGTAAATTGTAAATCTCCAAAATGCTTCCGGCTGTGACAGTCTGAAGATAAAGAGTCCCACGACATGGATTGGGATAGAAGAAATTCGTTTCGATGTTGGTATTCGAAACTGAGACCTCATTTGAAAATGCCATTTCATCAATGGAAATCCATGTATCCCACGAACCGCCTCCCAGCGGAGTTACAAATCCTGCCGATACCAATATCCTGATTTCATCTACAGCAACGTCAATAGGAGGGAATATCATCACGCGCTGTTCCCAAGTTGTGATGCTGTCATACATCACGTCCATATCGGTGTAGACTTCTTGACCCAAGTAGTAGAATGAAGCCGTGACGGTCACATTTTCCAAATCATTCCCATCTGGCACGGATGCTTTAACCCAATAGTTCATGGAATAGGGCATAAATGCGATCGGGAAACTGATATAAGCGATTTCTTGCACTCCCCCTTCAAATCCAGGCAACACTTGCACCCGCATGGCAAAGTCACCTTCGTGGGCTAACGTGTCTTGTGTGACAGGTGTGGTCAATTGGTTGTTTTGGGTACTCCAGTATTCTGGTTCTAGCGTCCAGGTGTTGTACAAATCCCACACTTCAAAGTTTCCATTGGGGATTTCCTGGCCTTTTATCTGTTGAAATAACAATATGATGCATCCAATGAGGGCAATTTTTATGTTCATGGCATGTGTATTTTGTTTTCGAAAGTGTAAATGTGACACATTGAAAGGTTGTGTTTGGCTGAGAAGTGTCATTTTAAGTGTAATTTTTATTATTCAAATCATATTTTTAGAATAATTCAATCCATTCTAGTTGGATTTATTAACAAGACACAAAAAGTGTTCGTATTGTTGGTTGAGTATCTGGATTTCCTCATCTGGCGCGACATCTGCGATTTGAATTCTCATAAAATTGTCATGGCGTAATGACAAAAATCAGGGATCATTTTAGTTAAACTTTGATCGTTGCCGCAACTTAATGCGTCTAAAGTGTGGGAAGGACACTTAGGTATGTACTTTTTAAAGGTATGAGAATGATTTTTAGCTCCGTCGAATAACTTATCCTATAACAGTTGGTTTAGAATGGATTTTAAAATTCGTCGAAATGAAGTTTAAAGAATAATGAGGCAGAGCAAGCCGCATTCTTGAATATTGGTTTGTGATCGGCTACTGAATCCTTCGCAGTGTCGTTTGTCAGGAATGTCCTAAGAAAGAGAAAATGAAAAGGCAAAGTGAAGGTTGCTTATAGATGAATTTCCGGCAGATATTATATTGTTAACTTGAATGGAGGTTGTTTGTTTTAATCGATATTAATTTACCATTGTCCGGAATTCAGATGTAAAGTGTTGTTAAGAATGAAAAGTCATATTTCTAGCGAAAGCCGTTGTTTAACGGTGGCATTGTCATGAAAGTATCATAATGATTATCTGGCGAAATATCATTTATGATTGAAATAATATTTATATTTCTGTGAATATTTAATTGATATGAATCAATAGCAAAATCAATTTAAGTGAGTACTTTTATAATATTGAAAATTTACTTTTGGCCCTATGATTAACACAGATGTATTACTCGGAATGGCGCTAGTGTGCGTCGTTTCAAAGCCGGCGAATTCATCGTTCGTGAAGGACAGGAACCTCAGGGTTATTTTCAGTTGGTTAGTGGTAGCGTGAGATGGACAAATGTTGAGGATAGTGGTAAAGAAATCATTCAGGAAATTATTGAGCCAGGCGAATCTTTCGCCGAATTTCCTTTGTTTGATGGATTGCCATATGCTGCATCTGTACTTGCTGATGAAGAATCTGAGGTGATCTGGTTACCGACCGAGAGATTCAACGATGTCATTATTTCAGACAGACAACTCATGTTGAAATTTCTGAAATTGTTCGTTACACGCATGCGTTACAAGTTTATGATCACACAGGAGCTTTCCAATAAGCCTCCAATGCATCGACTTGCAACCTTGATCGAATACCTTAAAATGACTGATCGACATGTTTGTGGTCAATGCTCAAGGATCTTACTTACCCGCCAGCAAATGGCCAATATGACCGGACTCCGTGTTGAAACGGTGATCCGTGCTATTCGCTTGATGTATGCACAGGGTGATCTCTTTATTAAGAGAGGAAAGATTTATTTGGACAATGACAAAGCATGCGGAGATCATTGTTGCAAAGCTGCTTATCGCAAAGACCTACCGTTTTTATTAAGTATCGCAGTATGATCCATTCTAAAAGAATACTTCCGGATTCTTGAGGATCATCGCTCTTTACCGAGCAACCACACTTGGCCGTTTACCACTACAAACTTATCAGGTTTTAAGGGCTAGCCTCTTTTGAGGTAGTTGAAATGGTTTTGTTGTCTGATCACATGGCTTTTCCGTGTTATCGGAAAATGATGGATATGTGCCCAAGGTTTTACCCCATGCTTGTGTATTGGAGTAAATGCCTGTATGCATATGAAACGATTAAGCTACCTTAAATGGGTTGTCGCATTCGGTTTGTCCATAGGTTGGTGTCAGTTTGTTGACGCGCAAACCATGACATTTGCCGGAACAAATGGGTCAATCTCGAATGTTGATCTCAACGAAATAAATAGTATTGTCTTCACAAATCATAATCTTGTTGTTTCCGGCAACGATTGTGGAGAACAGTACTTTAATGTTTTTACCACCGACTATATTACACTCGATGGGTCTATCGGTGTGGGTAATTCGAATGGCAATTTGTCATTCTGGTCAGTTTTTCCAAGTCCTGCTCAGGATATGATTTCCTTGAAAAGCAGCTTGAAACCTGGTGAACAGGTTAGGATATACAATGCGATGGGCGAATTGTTATATAACGGTAAAATTCAGGGTGAAATAACCCAGTTTAATATTTCCAATTTCACCGCAGGTGTTTATGTCATTGTTGTAAATCATCAATCTAAATCATTTATCAAGTCATGAACAGGATTATAGTAGCCCTCTTGTGCTGCTCCGCCTTTTTCATGGCAGATGCACAACAGATCATTCAGTTTCACCATGCCGGGGTTACTGATCAGTATGCTCTTGTCGAAGGCGATAGCATCTACTTTGACACGAATCACACGAACCTTTTTTTTCTGAATAATTCCAATCTTGTGGAATATGCAGTGGCTGATATTGATAGCATTTCATTTGTGAATGATCTTTCTGAAAATGTCTACGTCAATTTCCAGGGGAATACTGCCGTTGTTACGAATCCATGGGCCGCTAATGGGGTGGAAGTTGAAACAAATGGAGCCGATGTGTTGATTACCTCTACTTCACTGACTCAGGATATCAATATTTTGTGGAAGGATCTTCAACAGATGGGTCACTCAAAATCTATTCGGATAAAAGATTTAACCTGCTGCTGAATGATGTTAGTCTTACTAATCCAGTAGGTCCTGCGATCAACATTCAATCCGATAAGAAAGTTACGGTGAATCTTATTCCCGCATCTAGCAATTCTGTCACAGATGGTATCACTTACGATGCACCATTGGTGGTTGATGGTATAGAAGAAGACCAAAAGTCCACTTTCTTCAGCAATGGTCAAATTGAAGTGATTGGAGGCGGTAGTCTGATCATCAACAGTTATGGTACTACACAACATGCAATGGCTTCAGATGATGAAATTGATATCCGTGAAGGAAACATTGGAATTGCTTCGGCTTCTGTGGATGGTATTCATTCCAACAATGGCTATTACCAAAGTGGCGGTGTTGTAGTAGTCAATGCAGATTCTGATGGAATTGACACTGAAGGCGGGGCGATTGTAATCGATTGTGGCGAGTTAACAGTGAACTTGTCAAGTGAGGATATCAATGCCATTACAAGCGATAGCACCATACAATCAATGGAGGCACCATCAACCTGAATGTTTATGGCAACCAATCGAAAGGCATCCAGAGCGACATGGGAATGACGCTCAATGGTGGGGTGATTACCGGAAATTCGTCTGGTGACGCGGTATTGATTCCAACTGGTTCAGGTAACGAACCTGTATACTGTAGCCTGATTTCAAGCAATGGCAATATTTTCATTCAGGGCGCCGAATTGAATCTTACAACCAGCGGCAAAGGTGGCAGATGCATATCTGGTGATGCTTCTCTGGTCATGAATTCCGGAATAGTTCATTTGACTTGTTCCGGTAACGGCGCTACATATACGAATTCCTCTGCAGCTACTGATGCTTATCACAGCACTGGAGTGAAAGTGGATGGCGATTTCAATTTGATTGGTGGTGAATTCTCCATTTCCAATTCGGGTACAGGAGGCAAGGGAATTGACGTTGATGGGCAATTGATCATTGGTGATGCTATCCATGAACCCATCGTCAATGTGACGACAACAGGAGCTTCTATCACCATCAGCGGTGGTGGCGGTGGTGGTGGTCCAGGAGGTGGTAACAATGGCAACTACGACGAATCCAAAACCGTAAAGGTCGATGGCGATGTAACCATTCACAATGGCATCATCACGATTGACTCTGCAAACGATGGAATCAAATCACTTGGAACAGTCACCATCAACAATGGCGTCTTGTCGATTATCGATTCATATGAAGCCATCGAAGCTCCTTTCATTACTGTTAATGACGGGGAACTATCTCTTGTATCCACGGATGACGGTTTCAATGCCACGCATGGCACCGGAGGTGAGTCAAGCGATGGTAGTATGCTCACGATCAACGGAGGTACCAACTATGTGGATGCGAGCGGTGGTGATGCGATCGATAGCAACGGTAATGTAACCATCACAGGTGGTGTCACTGCAGTGCACGGACCACAATCTTCGCCCGAAGTCGGAATGGATTATAATGGCGTAGGCAATATATCAGGTGGTTTTATCGTGATTTCCGGCACCAATTCGAATATGACACAGGGATTCAACAACTCTTCGAGTCAGCGGTCTGTCACCATGAAAACGACTCAGAGTGTAGCTGCGAATACAGTTTTTCACATTCAAGACAGTAACGGCAATGAGGTACTCACTTTTAAGCCAAAAAGATCTTACTACTCGGTGGTATTTTCATCGCCTCTGATTGTCAATGGTTCTTCTTATACCATTTATACTGGAGGTAGCTCATCCGGATCGGTAACCAACGGGCTTTATACTGGTGGTACGTATACACCCGGCACTCAGGAAACGACATTTACAGTGAATGGCGTCGTGACTTCAGTGAATTTTTAGAGCAGGTATACTTTCATCTCAATTGAACTTGAGGCTGTCCTTCGTTAGGACAGCCTCTTTTTTTGGAGTTGTTTCCGTGTTTGAAGGATTTGTTTGGCAGTGACAAACGTTTGTTTCTACTCTACTTGATTCGAAAATTGGTTTGCGAAGGCAAGAAAATCATTTTTATGTCGATCAAAAACCATTTGATTTTCATTTTTTTTTCAAAAATGTTGACGGAAGTTAATTGCCTGTATTGCTCGTCACGATTGATGTTCAAGAAAGCGTAGAATTTGTACTGGAAAAATATTTTGATGTTAGAAGAAAAAAAATGAAACCTTTAGAAAACGCTTCCCGTTCAAACCACCTGTAACCAGATCATTGATAGAAAAAGATTCATTGACGTATGACAGGCAAGGTAAAGACAAACCTCAATGGCACAACAGTAGAGCAGTTTATGAGTATGGTTGAAATGTATTTGGATTCTCTCGAGAAGCCCGTTTTCAGCCAGATCATCCCGGATATTCAATCGGTAAGAGAAAAACTGAAGGAAATGAAATCCCTTCAAGACAAAGTGAAGGAAGGCTCTCATAAAGCAGTGCATTTGAGAAATACAGTGAGGAAATCGATCAATGCAGATATGAGCAGGATGTGTGAGTGGGTAAATATTTTAGCCCATGGTAACATAGAAATTCTCTCACAATGTGCATTTGAACGGGTGAAATCGAGAAGTGCTTCTCCTGTTCCGCCAGGAATTAGAAAGCTGATCGTACACCGAAGTGAAGAGAGAGGAAAAGCAACTGTAGCCTGGAAAGGAAATGGAAGCAAGTTTTATCGTGCACAGATGACATTGAATCCGAATGAGCACAGCAGTTGGAAGGATATTGCAACAGTAACTTCCAATAGATGTGACCTGGACGGACTACCAGTTGGAATGTTTTGTTACTTCCGTGTTCAGGGAGTGAACGCAACAGGAGCCGGCGAATTCAGTGATATCTGCATGTACATGGCATCGTAAAATTACAATCAAGATAATTTTTTTTCGAAAACACAAACTATCCACCCTAAAATGAAAAGCCCTCCACCCTGCGAGGGTTTTTTCTTTTATGCTATATCACAGTCATGATTAGTTTGAAGTGACTGAAGACGCCTCAAAAGCGAAATTTTGTGGAACTAATTGATGTTACTCAGACTAAATCAAAAAGGGTTGGCTACTATCCTGAAATTTTGTGCCTTTTGATTCTCATACTCATTTCTCTATTTATTTTCTTCTGCTTCTCATTCTGACATTCAGATTGAGAATCTGAATGAAAGTGAGAAAGAATAGAATGTAGGATTGAGCGGGGGATTTTTTCCTGCTTTACAACTTTTGGTTCTGATCCATCCTTTATTTCTCCTAGCTGGATTAACTGAATGGTATAAAAAACAAGAGGTCGCCCGCTGGCGACCTCATGTCACTAAACCTTTAACCAAAACCTACCTAAGTACTAGATAGGATTCTGGGGCAAATGTAATTCTTTGATATGTCGAAATCAAGAGATTGAGTCAAGAATTTTAGAATTTAACTTATGGTATTTAGGATGCTATTTAGATGCGTTTCCATGAAAGCCGCATCTGACTTAAATTATCACACTTCTAACTCTGATAATGTGTAGTTTTTTTGGTGATTTGAGTCACCTGTTTTACTCTGAAATTTCTTGGATTGTTGAAAAGTATTGATTTTGTGGTTACCCCCTTATCTTTGTTAGAGTTCTCAAATTGGATTGAAAATGAAACATTTGCTTTTAATGGCCGCTTCTCTCGGTCTCGTATTGGCTATGAAAATGCCCGACCACAAGGAAATCATCGTAGCGCAATTTCAACGTGCACAAGGTGAGTGGGAAGGTTTTCTGGAGTCAACGGAATTCAAAGACAACAAAACAAAATATGCCACACCTGCTAAATGCACTACAAGTTTCGATGGTAAAGTGTGGACTTATGACGTGGTTTACGATGCCGGCAATGGGGAATTCTTTAGCGGAATGGGATCGTGCGAAGTAAATCAGGATGGCACCAAAATCGACAACAATGGCGTGGATTGGGATGTTCGGGACGTTGCCGTGCGCGGTGATTCAGCCATCATCACTATGGAAACACTCGGTAAGGACAATCGCAAAAAGGCATTGCTGAGGCAAACCCTTACGGTTACCAATACCACATTTATTTTAACCGAAGAAGTAAAATACCTCGATAGTCAGGAGTTTGTTCTTCGCAACAAACACCTGTTTCGCAAAAAGAAGGGATCATAATTTTCCCAAAACAGAAATGATTTGCGCCGTGATAAGGTTTTATCACGGCGTTTTTATTTACGACTTTAGCAACCTTATTTTAAGTTATGACCGATCAGCGTGATTTTTTTCATGTTCTGAAACAAAAATTTGAGCAACGACCTTTGTTCTGGATCATCATGCTTGCGGCATTGGTGCGGCTCCTTGCCGTTGTTTTTGCCAAAGGTTATCTCATGCACGATGACCATTTTCTTACGATAGAACCTTCCGGATCGTGGGCTGATGGCAGTAATTTCAACAACTGGTTACCTGGTATTGGCAATGACATAGAACACCCTGAACCGATCAGTTTTTTTTATTTGGGATGGTTGTTTTCATTCTTCAAATTGATGCAGTGGCTGGGCATTGATCAACCGGATGCTCAGATGTTTGTTATTCGTTTCATTCATGCTGCCTATTCGCTTTTGACGGTTTATTTGGGTTACCGCATCACAGAAATGCTCGGAGGGCGTAAACGGGCTATCGTGGCAGGTCTACTGCTCGCACTCATTGCGGTATTGCCCAATTTTTCAGTGAGAAATCTGGTTGAAATCGTTTGTATTCCTCCTTTGATGTACGGGTTTTATCTGATCATCAGAAGTCAGCCATTTCGTGAAGTAAGCCTCGGTGAATTCCGATTTTCAGCTATCGATCCTGTTATTCATGATTCGCCATCCGGTGGATGGAAGAAATTGATCTTAGCGGCATTCATCATGGGATTGGCTGTTGGTATCAGATACCAGACTGGTTTGCTTGTAGCGCTCACTGGTTTGATGTTATGGGTTTTCAGCGGTATTACACGAATGCTGGTTTTTGGAATGATTTCTTTGCTCGCATTTTCGATCACGCAAGCAGATGATATTCTACTCTGGGGTGGAGAACCATTTCAACATCTTCGTGGTTATTTCGAATACAACAAAAAAAATGCATTGAACTATCCCGGTTCTCCTTTTGCATATTTCAGTTTTATTGGATTATTTATTTTACCGCCAGTTAGCCTGTTACTCCTTTTCGGTTTTATCCGAAACTGGAGACGAAATGCACTCATCGTGATTCCTGTGATTGGGTTCATCGTGTTCCATATTCTTTATCCCAATCGTCAAGAGAGATTTATTCTGCCAGCATTGCCTTTTGTGGTGATAATCGGTGTCATTGGTTGGTATACATGGAAAGAAAAATCTTTGTTTTGGAAAAATAATGAAGGCCTGCACCGCGGTTTGTGGCGATTCTTTTGGATCATCAATACTGTGGTAATGTTCATCTTCTGTTTTACTTATTCCAAAAAGGGTAGGGTAGAAGCGATGGATTATCTGTATGACCAAGGTGATTGCCGCAATTTCGCATTGGAGTTCACACACAGCGACCATGGAGCAATGATGCCTCAATTCTATTGCGGCAACTGGAGCATTTATTATTATTGGAAAAAGGGCGATGAGCCATGGGATTATATGTTGAACTTCAACCATGATGAAACCACAACAAAACAAGATTTGCGACCAAGACTTGCTCCAAATTATTACTTGTTTTATGATGACCTCGATCTGGAAAACAGGGTGGCACATACGTCAGTATTACCCTTCACTTACATACCTCACCACCATTGAGTCTGGTTGGTTTGATCAATTGTTACATCAACTGAACCCAAAAAATTCTCTCGAAAAAATTCACATTTTCAAAGTTCCGGACCTCAATGATCCGGCGAATGGTAAACTTCCTCCTCAATGAAATACTTTAAGCCAGACTATCTTCAATTTTTCAAAGACCTTGCCGCCAACAATAACCGTGATTGGTTTCAGGCCAATAAACCACGGTACGAAGCGAGCGTCAAAAGCCATTCGAGGCTTTCATTGCTGATCTCATCACGGAAATAAAAAGCATGATAAGAGCATCAATATCACCCCATCTGATGCCATTTTCAGGATAAATCGTGATGTTCGTTTTTCAAAAGATAAGATCCCATACAAGTTGAATGCTTCTGCTGTTGTTTCTCGCGACGGCAGAAAAACAGATGGTGCTTCTGGAGTCTATGTGGAGCTTGGGCCTGAAAAATTTGCCATGGCCGGAGGTATTTATATGCCGGACAAAGACAAACTTCTAAACATCCGGGATGGTATCGCCAGAAATCCCAAAGGGTTGATGAAGGTTTTGTCAGACAAAACTTTTGTCAAAGTCTGGGGCGAATTACAAGGTGAAAAAAACAAAATTCTTCCGGCAGAACACAAAAGCGTTGCTGCTGTTTGTCCATACATATTCAACAAGCAATTTTATTTCTGGACAGAACTTGATCCGGAAATTATTTTAACAGACAAATTGATGAAGACTGTATTGACGCATTATCTGGCAGGAAAACCAGTTGGCGATTTTCTCAATGCACAGGTGAAGTAGATTCGGAAACAGCGACTCCTTTGATAAACAAATCGGGATGTACGCTGCGCAATTGCGCATCGGATACTTGATTGACCAGCGACTGATCAAATGGTATTTCTACTTTGATGTAATTGTCTGTGAAACCATACATCATTCCGTCTTCATTGGCCGCTTCCCACAAAACAGGGCGTGTTTGGCCAACGAATTTTTCATTGAATACGCGTTTTTTCTTGTCAGAAACAAAACGTAGAAGTTTTGTTCTTTCGTGTCTCTGTTCCATTGGCACAACATCCTGAATACGCAATGCTGTGGTGTGATCTCTTTCGCTGTAGGTAAATACATGAAGATAGGAGACAGGTAAGTCCATGATAAAATCGCGGGTAACAGCAAATTTTGCGTCATTTTCCGAAGGGAAACCTGTAATCACATCTACCCCAATACATGCATCGGGCATGGTGGTGACTATTCTTTCTATTCTTCTCCGATAGAGATCCGTTCGATATCGCCTGCGCATCGCTTGAAGTATGTCGTCACAGCCACTTTGCAGAGGGATATGGAAATGGGGCATGAACTTTTTGGATGATGCCACAAAATCGATAATTTCATCGGTGAGAAGATTCGGCTCAATACTCGAAATTCTAAATCTGGAAACGCCATCAAGTCGATCAAGTTGAACGATCAGATCAAGTAAATTTTCTCCCTGTGCTGTTCCAAAGTCTCCAATGTTGACCCCGGTAAGCACAATTTCCTTCGCACCTGCATCTACAGCTTTTTGTGCTTCCAATAATGTGCTGGCGACGGATGCACTTCTGCTTCTTCCTCGTGCAAGTGGTATGGTACAGAAAGCACAGAAGTAGTTGCAACCATCTTGTACTTTTAGAAATGTTCTGGTTCTGTCGCCAGCCGAAAAGGAAGGAACAAACGTTTTTACATCTTTGATTTCACCGGTATGAACAACCTTTTGGCCGTTTTTCTGAAATGCTTCGACATGGTCAGGAAGGTTGAACTTTTCGCCGGCTCCAAGTACCATGCTCACACCGGGTATGGCAGCAATTTCCTGTGGTTTGAGTTGGGCATAACATCCTACGACAGCGACAAAAACACCCGGATTATTTTTTATGACCCGGCTCACAATGTTTCTGCACTTCTTGTCAGCTTGATCAGTGACGCTGCACGTATTGATCACGAGCACATCCGGATTTTCATCCATCTCTACCCGCGCATAACCACGCTCTCCAAATTGTCTGGCAAGTGCCGAAGACTCTGAGAAATTGAGCTTACAACCCAATGTGTGGAAGGCGATTTTTTTGTACTGATTCATGCTCTGGAAAACATGTGCAAAGATAGATATTGAATTTATGTGGAATTCAGCAATGTCTGGCATCCATTCAAGGTGTGCAATATTCCCCGAATTTTAATCGGGAAATACCAAGCATCGCTTTATTTTGCGGTTGAAAACAAGAACGGATTCTATGAACCTATATCTACGTTGTGTATTTATTCTGCTCTCTGGTGTGATTTCGGTGGTATCTTATGGACAAGAAGGTCAATCACGTGGTGGTTGCGAAGTGACTTTTGATATTACGGGTTATGATACGCTTTGCAGTACTTCCGCGCCTTTCAATGTTCCTCCCGGATTGCCATTCGGTGGTACATATTCTGGCCCGGGTATGGAAGCAGACTTCTTTAATCCGGCACTTACTGGCCCAGGTCAATTTGAGATTTTTTATACTTACGATGATGGGGTTTGCAGCGGAATTGCGTCTGCCGTGATGACTGTTATTGATGCCGATGGCTTGACATTTCTCGGCAATTTTGAATTATGCGCTGGAGATACCGCTATCATCAGCAGTCCTGATGGTCAGGAATACACTTGGGAAAATGGTGTGAAAAATGACTCTATGATCTTTGTAATCGATACTTCAATTACATCTTATGCTACCGGTACTGATGCGAATGGTTGTGTGTCGTTAACTGAGTTCGATATTGAGGTGAGTCAAATGCCGCAAATTGTGCTCGAAGGGCCTGAAGGTTTGTGTATTGGTGAGATTGGAGTGTATACAGTGAGTGGTGCGGATTCATGGACTTGGTTCAATGGATCTACACAACCTTCTGTTACCTTTTTGGGGAGTACTTCGTTCGTCGTTTCAGTAAGCTCAAGCGCAGGTGCTTGTGATACAACCGCATCGATTGATGTTTTGGTACAACCATATCCAGTTTTGATTTATGATGCGCCTTCTGCTGTTTGTTATGGCGATAGTCTGATATTAAATCCTACTGGTGCCATTTTGTATAAAGGACCAAATGGTTTTTTTACGGAAACACAATCCATTTATGTGAATCAGGATATGACCATTACCCTTCAAGCATACAATGAAGCAGGTTGTATGGATGAAATGATTTTTGATGTCATGGTACTCGATTTGCCAGTCTTTACGTTGACTGCAACCGACAGCATCTGCCTTGGAGGAACAGCCAATGCATCCGTAGTTGGTGGGTATAGTTATGTTTGGTCTGATCTTACCAACAACGTGGAATTGCAAGCAAGCAATCTTACTTTTATCAATGTAACTCCAACAGTGAGTACAGATTATCAAGTTGAAATTTTCGAAGGAAATGAGTGCAGTGCGAAGGGATTGTTTCATGTCGAAGTCATGCCTTTACCTGAACTTTTTGTTGAAGAACTTGAACCCATTTGTACGAATCGAATGACCAGCTTATTGGCTTCTGGTGCAAGCACCTACGAATGGAACAATGAAACAAACGACAATCCTTATTTCTTGATGGTACCTTCAAGTATGGATGTTACACTTTCTGGAACCAGTGAATTTGGTTGTACCAATTCGATCAGCTATTTTTTGGATGCGCACGAATCACCTGTTGTGGCAATCTCTGGAACACCGATCATTTGCGAAGGTGAAAGTTCCTTATTAACCGCAAGTGGCGCAGATTTTTACACATGGCCAGATGGAACAACAGAAATCACCAATATGGTGTATCCAATTGCTGATAGTATTTTCATGCTTACAGGGTCTACTTTTTATGGTTGTTCCGATTTTACCAATTATCAGATCACTGTGCGCCCAGCACCTGATTTGGTAATTAGTGGCGAGGATACCATCTGCGCCGGTGGAACATTACACCTTGAAGCAACTTCTGATTTTGATATTCTGTGGGAAGATGGTAGTGATGCAAGCAGTATTGATGTGGTATTGGTTGAGGATAGCGTTATTACTGCAACTTCTGTTGGTGTGAATGGATGTGTGAGCGAAGTCGGTTTTTATTGTTTTGTCAGACCATTCCCTTTGATTGATGTTTCGGGTGATACAGAACTTTGCGCTGGTGAGTCAACCACTTTAACTGCTTCAGGACCTTCAGAATTGATTTGGTCGAATGGTACAGAAGGTGGCGAGGTGACACTCACTCCTGTTACAACTACTAATTACTACATCACGGGTTTGGATGATTTCGGTTGTGAAGTCACCAATCAGATTCCTGTAATTGTTCATCAGGTACCATATGTTTATTTTGAGTTTAGCGCTGATACCACTTGCGATTACAATGAAGCATTGTCATGGCAGGCTAATCCTCCTGGTGGTTTGTATTCGGGTGATGGTGTAGTGGATGGTAATTTTATTCCAACTGAAGCCATTGATGGTGATAATACTGTAACCTACGCAGTAACGAATGAAGCGGGTTGCACTACTGCTGTTACGGATGTCATTTTTATTGAAGATTGTGTCGGATTCATCGAAGTTGAATCAAGTGAATTGGATGTATATCCTAACCCTGCAGATGATTTTTTGACCATCAGATTATCGCGAGGTGGATTGGAAAATATCTTGATGTATGACGCGAGGGGTGCATTGGTAATCCATCAGCAAAATGTTTTAAATGGTGCTTCAACCAGTATAAATGTGGGCGATTTATCAGCGGGACTTTATGAACTAAAAGTGTCAAGTCACGATGGTCAGATCTGGAAAAAAACAATCATCGTCCGCTAAGGGCGAAATCTAAATATTCATGAAAAGAATTGTGTCGCAATGGGCATTTTTGCTCGTTATGTCTCTGCTGTCTTCAATCAGTAATGCGCAGGTTTCTCCGCTATTGGGAACTTGTGAAATCACTTTTAATATCGGTGATGATGTATCACTTTGTTCAAGTTCTTCCTTTTATGGTTTACCGGCGGGAAGTCCGGCTGGTGGAACCTATAGTGGAACTGGTGTACTCGATGATTTTTTTCTGGCAAATCTGGCTGGGCCTGGAGAGCATATTATCACATATTCTTATGATAATGGTGTTTGTATTGGAACGGCTACCGATACCATCACTGTTGTGACACCTATTCCACTGCTATTGGATGGTGATATGGAACTTTGTTTTGGAGAGTCTACTGTCATTACTGCATTGAATGGAGAGGACCACGAATGGGAATCTGGATCTACCGGAAATTCGGAAATGCATCAACCGGAAGAAACAACAGATTATTCTGTTTATGGTTTTGATGTGAATGGATGCCTCACTGCTGCGGGGTATACCATTGTCGTACATCCTTTGCCATTGGTCGAAATTTTAGGTGATACAAGTTTGTGCATTGGCGAAAGTTCTTTGCTCACTGCTAGCGGCGCTCAGACGTATGAATGGAGTGGAGGAAGTACAGAAAATACTTTATTGGTTGACATTGTTTTTGATCAACAATATGCGCTCACTGGTACAGATGAATTTGGTTGTGTGAATGAAGATCTGACTACAGTGACTGTGCACGAATATCCGGAGGTTACGGCAACTGATTTGGTTTACGGTTGTCCTGGTGAAGAGATATTTCTCGAAGCAAGTGGAGCTGAAACGTATCAATGGTCTGTCGGCGGTGACTTGTCTTATGTGTATGTATATCCTTCCGAATCGCAAATGGTGACCGTTATTGGGACCAATGAATTTGGGTGTAGCACTGAGGCAACCTCTCAAATTGTTGTATATGATGTGCCTGTTTTTGAAATTACTGGCGATCTAGAAATCTGCACTGGAGAAGAAACTGCATTGGTTGCCACCGGTGACTATTCATTCGTATGGTCCAATGGAGTATTCATCAATACGAACATGGTTTCTCCTGAAAGTACCTCTACCTATAATGCTATCGCACAAAATGAATTTGGTTGTCAGTCTTCTCTGGATGTAACAGTCGTTGTGCATCAAATACCCAACGTCAACGTTTCTGGCGATGCTGAAATTTGTCTTGGAGAAGTGACAACATTGTCAGTAACAGGCGCTGCCAACTACACTTGGAGTGAGGGAACCGAAGGTGAGGTATTGAACATTTCTCCAGATGTGACAAATTTTTATTCTGTCACAGGTACGGATGAAAATGGTTGCGAAACGACCATCGAATTTGAGATTACAGTGCATCCTTTACCTGCGGTCGAAATTCTTGGTGATGAGGAAGTGTGTATGGGAGAGTTCGGACAATACACCGTAGAAGGTAGTGTCAGTCAAGTTTGGGACAATGGTGCAATGGGCAATGCAATTACACGTCTTGTCAATTCAAATTTGATTTTGAGTGTAATTGGAACAGATGAAAATGGATGTTCTGCATCTGATGAATTTGCTGTAACTGCCTTGTCTTTGCCTGTGTTGGCTGTGTCTGGTGATATGGATCTTTGTGAAGGTGAATCCACTGTAATTACAGCCTCAGGGGCAATGGACTATGTATGGTCAGGAGATTTAACCGGTGAAATTTTTGAAGTAACTCCAGCCGCTACACAAGATTATCTTGTTGAGGGTACTGGCGAAAATGGTTGTTCTACAAATTCATTGTTCACCATCATCGTTCATGAGACATCACCTTCTACCATTGTCCTGGAATCAGAAAGTGGCCTATGTATTGGCGATTTTGTAACGCTTGATGATCCAGGCTTTGATGTTTCAACCTGGTACACTCTCACTGGAACTATCATGGCTGATTCACTCCAATGGCAAGTGTTGTCTGTAGAGGATTTTATCAGTGTGCAGAGTACGGATGAGAATGGTTGTTTATCTGAATTGGCAGGTTTAAATATCGATGCACTCAGTGGTCCTGAATTGACATTTTCAGGTGATCTGGATATCTGTTCTGGTGAATCTACTCAACTTGTAGCCTCAGGTAGTGATGTGCTTCTTTGGTCCACAAACGAAAACACTGAAATGATCGAAGTGAGTCCTGTGGAAACAACTTTGTATTGGGTGAGTGCTTCGAATGAAGCCTGTACTTCGATTTTGGAAATGACAGTTACTGTGCATGATGATCCAACATTGACCTGGAGTGGAGATGATGAAATATGTGAGGGTGCTTCAACCACGATTGAGTTGAGCGGTGCTTTTGAGTATTTTTTAAATGACAACAGTCAGGACAGTGAGCTGGTATTGAATCCGGACACCACAACATCATATGTGGTTCAAGGTGTTTCTGAATATGGTTGTTCATCAGAACTGATATTGACAATTACTGTTGATTCGTTGCCGAATGTGCAAATACTTGGCGGTTACAGTCCGGTATGTTTCAATACAGAGCTTCTTCTTTCAGCCACAGGCGCGGAAGACTATGTTTGGAATGGTCAGATCACAGGAGAAGATATTTCGATCATTCCTGCGGATGGCTACGTGGTTGAATTGGTGGGAACTGATGGGAACGGTTGTCAGAACACAACGACTTTTGAATTGGAAGTTACCAATGAAGTCATTGTTGGGTTCTCTATCCTGATTCTCTGTGCACCACCGATTCTGCCCCGGCGCTGAATGCAATTCCGGCTGGTGGCGTATTTACGGGTATCGGCGTTCAGAACGGAAACGAATTCGATGTGTCTGCTGTCACGCCTAATTCATCAATTGACATCTTATATACTTATGAAGATGAAAATGGATGTGAATATTTTGATACTGAAACAGTCTTCGTAGAATTATGTGATAATGTGATCGAATATGCTCAAGTAGAAGTTTCACTATTCCCTAATCCTGCAAACAATGTCCTTCACTTGACCAGCAATGTTGTGATGCTCTCTCTGGACTTGTTTGATGTGAATGGCAAACACATCTTCACTCGCTCTGTGAAAGGTGCAACTTCCTGGACCGAGGATGTCCATATGCTTGAATCAGGAATGTACTTCATGGAAATAAAAACGGTCTCCGGTGATGTTATCCGAAGACCGTTTATGGTTGAATAGTCTGAATATGTTCGATTAGATTTTGAAGAACTTCAGTGAAGTACTGATTTTGTTCTTCAAATCTTTCCTTTCTACGATGTAATCAAGAAATCCGTGTTCAAGTACAAACTCTGAACTTTGGAATCCTTGAGGTAAATCTTTACCAATAGTTTCTTTCACCACTCGCGGACCTGCGAAACCGATCAATGCTTTTGGTTCTGCAATATTGATATCGCCCAGCATGGCGTATGAAGCAGTAACTCCACCGGTTGTCGGGTCTGTGAGAAAAGAGATATAAGGAAGATGAGCTGCAGAAAGTTGAGTCAATTTCCCAGAAGTTTTCGCCATTTGCATCAACGAAAATCCTGCTTCCATCATACGTGCTCCACCTGATTCGAAATGCAGATAAAAGCGCATTTGTTTTTGATGGCGTCATCCACTCCTGCGGCGAATTTTGCTCCGACTACAGATCCCATTGAACCTCCAATGAAGGCAAAATCCATACAAGCCACCACGGCGTCTAAACCATTTATTTTACCACGTGCAACGCGCATGGCATCCTTCAGGCCGGTTTTGGTGATCGTTGTCTTAATTCGATCTTTATAGGATTTGGTGTCTTTGAAACTCAATGGGTCACCACTCGTGAGGTTTGATGCAATTTCTGTGAATTCATTTTCATCGAAAAGAATACTGAAATATTCGCGTGAACCAATTTTTTCATGGTAGCCACACTTGGCACATACCCAATTGGTATCTGCATGTTCATCTGAAGTGACAACATTTTTACATTCGGGGCATTTGTACCAAAGTCCTTCAGGAATCTCCTTCTTCTCTTTGCTTTTCGTGGTAATGCCGTCTATTTTTCTTTTAAACCAACTCATATCGAATTCGTTTTTCTATTTCGTGGACAAATATGAGGGAAATCTGATGTTCTGCGGGAATTCAGTCTAATTCGACTTATCTCAGCAGGTATAGTCTTCCCTTTTCTTCAAAATCTTCGCCGTCAAATGTTTTTGCGGTGACGTAATAATTGTAAACATCATCGCCTATTCCAAGGCTTGGGTGCCATTTTTTATCCAGCTCAGTGGTATAAAATATCAAATCGCCAAAACGGTTGTACACATACACTTTCACTTCAGTGACATTGTATCCACGCACTGCCCAGCCTTCATTGATGTCGTCGTCATTTGGTGTAAATGCAGTGGGTATGAAAATTCCCCAACTGCATGGATAGGTATCGAGATAAAATTCTAATTCGGTAGTATCGCAATTGTTTCCGACCTCAACTTCATAATATCCGGCTCCGGAGATCACCGAATATGAAGTGGTATCGCCATTGGACCAGAGATAATATTTGTTGAATTCGTGATAAGCGTCGAGAGAAATAGAGTCATCTTCACAGATACTCATATCGCCGATATCAGGAATCACGGGCAGCGGATTCATGTCAACTTGCACTCCTGCACTTTTTGTACAATTGCCATTGGCCACAACCACATCGTAATATCCTTCATTTTGCACTGTGATCTGATCGGCTGTTTCTCCTGTATTCCACAATCCAATTGTACTTGCATAAATGGTCACCTGTGTTCCTTGACAAAACGCTGTGTCTGGTGAAACAGTAACATCAGGCAAGGGGGTGGTGTATATGGTGATTTGATCTGAAGTGCTACAAGGACCATTCTCGTACGTGAAAGTATAGTTGCCAGCTTCGCTGATGGTGAGTGAGTCGGCAATATCACCATTGTTCCATTCTCCTGAAATGCCTGTGTAAAGAACCAATTCATCGCCTTCACACAAGGTGGTATCATTACCCAATTCGATATCCGGCATCGCGATTTCTGTGATGGTGATTTGGTCGGAAGTGTCGCAACCATTGTATGTCACAACGACAGAAAAATCACCAGATGAAACGATGATACTGTTCGTGTTTTGATTATCGCTCCATAACACCGTATCCCAATTACTTCCCGCATCCAGTGTGGTGGTTGTCCCCGGACAAATATCCTGATCAGGTCCAAGATCGAGCGCGGGTAAAGGTTTGAGTTCTATTTGCAGCGTATCATGGGTAATACATCCAACATTTGCAGAGTCAGATGTGAGAATATACGTGAGGTATTGCGAAGAAGTAGTTTGGTTTTCTTCTGAAAACTGTGGGTTAGAAACAGTCACTGAGTTCAAGCCTGTTGGATTATCCCATTGATAGTTGTATCCGGTTATACTTGGCTGACCAATATTCGACACTTCATTGCTACAGAGGATCAGATCTGGACCTGCGTTAGCCACTTGAGATAAGATGATGTTTTCACATGCAGAAAGACTGATGTCGTCAATTCCAAAATCGTTTCCACCGGAATTAGATTGATGATTGACGATACACAAATCAAGAAATGTATCTGAGCCACTATTCCAAGTGTATGTGAATTGTTGCCAACCGCCTGAAGCTTCAAGTGTATCTCCCTCAGGAACTCCATTCATGATGGGTTCTAACAATGCCATTGGATGGGCGTTGCTGTTGTTGGTGACATCTCTTGCCCAAAAAGAAAAGGTATAATCCACGCCGGGTTGAACCGCAAACGACTGGCACCAAACTGAAGCGCCGTCTACTGCTGCGCCATTGGCGATGAAAAAATTGCCAAATGGAGGATTGGTATGATCTGATCCAGTAAAATCACTGTGGTAAAATGTCGCGTTGGCTCCTATCGTATAGGTGTTTTCCGGACAAAGTGGACAGAAAAAACCTGTGACATAATTGAGATCTGTGGTGAAACCAGAATTGCCCGAACTGAAATTGCCATTCGTTACAAGTTCAACCTGTTCCTGACATGCACCACATTGTGCATGCAGATTGTCGTTACTCAATAACGTGATGAAAACGGCGATGGTGATGATCAGGTGTTTCATACTCAGCTTATTTCTCCTGCAACATTTCTTTTTTGTCTGCGGTGATCCGATTGGTCACGGGATTGGCATACATGTGTAATAGGATTTCCCTTGCATTTGAATTGAGGTTTTCCGAAGGAAGTCCTGTTTTTTTTCTGCCAAGCGCCAATTTGATGACATGTCCACGGATATAGTTGGCAAAGGCGATTCTTTGAATATTGCTGTAATGATCTCTGTATTCCCGCGTGCCATGCAGCATGTCATAAGCGATATAATTCGTTGGCCAAAGTTTGTAGATGCGATACATCTCTTCATCAATGGCTTCTCCTAACACTCTTATTTTCTCGTTCTTGTTCGAAATGAGACGCATCTGTTCGAGGGTATTGGACAATTCGTGACCAACAGCAATATGCACTCGCCCTTTATGGCCTGTAATACCAGTAAGCATCGAATGAAAATCTTCTCCTGATTTTTTTCGTATTTGCCGAAATACTTCACGTGCAACAATTCATGTGTTTTAAGGAAGTCACAAGGATCGTATTCATAGCTCACACTCATGGGTACGATGTTCAGTTCATCCAGAGCATCTTCAAGTGGTTTGGTGCTGCTCATGGCAAACATCTTCAATAAGCCGGTGGATGTTTTATCGTCACCATCCTTGCTGCGTCCTTCGCGTTGTGCAATCCAAATGGAAGTGTTTTTCTCCATGATGGTATGCCGGATGTAATTACTTAGCCTCAATGAGTAATAGTAAATTTCTTTGGCATTGACATCTCGATTGACGATGAAATTTTTGTTTGATCTGACGATATCTCGGACAACCGGCGCTTTGAGCAAATTGTCGCCGATGGCAATTTCGGTCGTGTTGAATCCACGTTCCATCAAACTCACGTTCAGCAATGCACTGTCCAGAATGATGTCGCGGTGGTTACTGATGAACAAATAACTTTATTTCGATCGATGTAATCGACATTGGAAAAACTCAATCCACTGGTGGTCATTTGCGTGATCACCTTCATGGCTGGGGCGCCTATTTCTTCCTGAAACTCTCGTACGGTTGAGATGTCCGTGAACATTTTCAGAATTTCAGATTTTCTCAGGCCGGGATAAACCCACTTCATCATTTTGATCAGGAGAGGTTCCTCTACCAATCTGCCGATGGCCTCGCGAAGTTCAATGTCCGAATAAGGACGAATGTCATCGTAATTGTGTACGTCGATAGGTGCGTCGAGCATGACGCGAAAATAAGAAATCGGGAAAAGAGATCAATGTTTGGTAATTACAACACGGAAAGTGCTGATTACCAGGTAGGACAAGGTAATGGATCATGTGATCCCCTGCGAATGACGGTTTTTTGCTTCTTCGATTTGGTTTTGCATTTCCAATGTCGGAATGCGGTGTATTTCACGCTGAAATAGATGTCAGCACCATAAATATCTTGATTGAAGAGCAGCCAGCCCAGATTGTCACTTCCGATGATAATGCTGTTCAAACGCATGGCAATACCCATTTGCGGAGCTTTCCATTCGTACAGCGAAAGGGGAAGTGAAACTTCGAAACGTTTTGTTTCCCAACGTGGCGCAACGCCTATGTATGAAGCCCTTTGAACTCCTAGACTGTTCAATCGAGGAAGTCCATAAGTGATTACTCCATACACATAAAAATTGTGCTCAAGGTTGTAGTCGATCTGTGCTGAAACCGCAGTAGGAAGTTTCATTTTGAATCGGCCATCCTGACTGTTTTCAGCAACCAATTGAAAATTGTTGTTGATGAGGCTATCTATGTCACCTATCTCATCGGCAGTAGTGGCTTGATAGTCATTCCATTGACTGCTTTCATTCTGATCAAATGTGTTGTGGTAAAATGGTCCCTGAAAACTTACCTTACCGACATCGAGCAATGAAACACCTACTCTGTAGCGGTAATCACCATCGGTGCAAGGATTGTATGGGATATATTCATCCGAACTCCCTTTTCTTACTTTATATGTGAAACCAATGTCAAACCCCCATCCTTTGCCGCTGAGATAACTACCAGCAATAGGATCATTGAAGCCATATTCACCTTTGAAAGTTTGCGATTCGAGATGGGTGCTGTCATGGACGATGTATGCCCATTCATCTAATCTTACACCAGCACCAGCAACTCCGAAAAGTCTTTTCACTGTTGCGGCTCCCTGAAGTATGGCATCACCATCTCGAGAAAGAATGGTTCCGTAAGTCAATCCGGCTTCGCCCCAAGCCAATGCATTGGCACGAACATTTTTTACTTTTTGCAATTTGCCCATGGTACCTCTGTACTGGAATCCCTGGCGAATCATATCCTTGATATTATCTGGAATACCTCTTACATCGGCAACCACCCTGGCCGCAGTATGAATACCAAATGCGTGTTGTTTAACGGCGAAAGTTGCCGAAGGACCTTGAACCATAACATCCGCATAAACTGAAAACGGCCCTTTTCTTTTGGTCAAGGGAACGGTTGTCATGGTATCGAACATCGAACGGGAAAAAGCCTTGCCTTCTAGATAGGCCAAGGTATTGCGCGCAAAAACCGACGCACCAACAAGGTTGATATCAATGAAAGCCCTCGAGTCTACAATGGTAGAAGGATTGTTGAGCATGGTATTGACTGGAGAACGAGTACTGCCTGCAATACCCAAATTATCTTGAGCACGCAGTGCGTATTGTAATAGGATCGCCAGTATGAGGATTATGCCTTGCTTCAAAACAGTTAGGTGAAGGATGACCCTTTAACGGAGAATTAATCAAAGTGTTATAGCTGAGAGTCAGTTTTTTACTTCTTTCACCCGAAGTTCAAAGTAGACGGGTGTTTTCGGTGGTACCAACCCGTTGCTATTACCATCTATTCCGAATGCCAGATAACTAGGCAGGTAAATACGAGCCTGCTCACCTTTTTTTAAGAAACTCAATGCATACTGCAGTCCGCCAATCACCTGTCCGGGTTTACCGAAGGTGAATTGAAGTTCTGTGGAAGAATCTAAAGTGGTTCCATCCAGAAGGTGAGTGGTATAAACGATTGTTACGTCACTACCTGCATGAATGCTGTCGCCGGCAGTGCGTTCTTTATGTTGAATGAAACATTCTCCATGTCGCTCATAGGTTTCCTTCAAATCATTCGACAGAAGTAATTCTATGGCATCCGCTTCGGTAAGTTCATCCTGTTGAGCAGCTGTCATCAGGTAATTTTTGTATTTCTCTTGCGTGAAAGTCTGAAGGGCGTGTACAGTGAAAATGACTTCATCATCTGGTTGAAAGTAGCCACTATCAGATTGTGATGACAACCACGAGCCGGCTATTTCGCGATAAGGAATCAAATAGCTGAATTGATCACCACACCTCATGGAATCAAGTTGATTGATGATGATGAGTCCTGGTTCATGGGTTTGCGAAGGATAGGAAGGAATGCTTCCCAATTTGTGATGGTGAACCTGAAAATGAAAATTTGAATCGGTATCTGAACTTTTTGAATACGAAATATTGAAGATCATATAATCTGCATCATGCACTGCTGGCTGACAATCGCCAAACTGAATGAGTTTGCGGTAAATACCACTTTCCGTTTCTTCAAAACCCGGATGTGGGTCACAAGACCACATAGCCATCAGGCCAATGAGCGTGAAGAAAAATGAAGAATAATTCCTTTGCATAAACGATACAGGTGGAATGTCGTTTGCTTTTACCAGCGGCGCAAGTTATTCATGATCATTGGTGATACAATACTATTCTGCAGCGATAAGTTTGATGTCGTATACCACTGACGCATTCTGCGGGATTTTTCCTGAATCTCCGGTAAAACCAAAGGCAAGGTGAGATGGTAGGATGAATTTCGCACGGTCGCCAACATGCATCAATTGTAGTGCCTCATGTAATCCTGTTTCTACATTGTCATGTCCTACAATTACTCGTTTTGGTTCGTCTTCTGTTGTTTCATAACACAGCGTTTCATCAAGCAATGTGATTTTGTATGAGATGAATGCAATGTCTTCGTTTTTGACCTGATTTCCCTGACCTTTTTCATAAATCCAATACCTCAATCCGGTCGGTGTTTGTTCCATCGGCCATTTTTGCTTGCGGATGAAATGATCTATCTCTTTGATTTCACGTTCATGTTGCTTTTTACTTTCAGCTATCATGTCTTTTTGAATTGCTGCAACATCATCATCTGTGATTTCTCTTTTTTCAGTACAACTATTGCAACCGAAAAGTAGAACAGTGGAAAATATAATCAGGTGGATAATTCTCATGTTTCAGGAGTTGATGATTTCAATTCGGCACTGTTGAACGAGTCTTTTGAATTTTTGGATAGCTTCCGGAAGACTCAAAGTGGTAGCAGCACCTGCAGCATTGATATGACCTCCACCGTTCCAGTGATCGCGGGCAAATTTGTTCACATCAAAACTACCTTTCGATCTGAAAGATAGTTTTACTTCATTGTTGGTCTCACGGAAAAATGCGGCAAGCTTCACTCCTCGGATACTCAATGCTTGATTGACAAGACTTTCTGTGTCTCCTTGTCGGTGATTGTGCCTTCTAAGTTCTTCAGTACTGAGCGATATATATGCAGTGAAACTGTCATCAATGATTTCAAGTTTTTGACTCAATGCATATCCGATCAATTTTAATCGATCAAGCATATTGGTATCATAAACCTGACGATGTACCATGGTATGATCAAGTCCTTTTTCAATCAAGCTTGCTACAACTCTGTGGGTATCAGGTGTGACCGACGGAAAACGGAATGAGCCACTATCCGTCATGATACCACAATAAATGTTCTGCGCTATATCTGTTGAAAGTTGATCTGTGCCATAACAATTATCGATGAAGTGATAAACCAACTCCGCAGTACTGCATGCGCTTGTATCGCTGTATGTCACTACAGCAAAATCGCCAGGCATCTGGTGGTGATCAATGAGGATAAACTGCGCGGTCGCATTTTCCAGTGCAGCCTGCATTTCTGCACCTGTGCGATGCAGTGCATTATAGTCGAGTACGAATATAAGCTCAGCTTCCGATATGGCTGCTTTTGATTCTTCTGTTTTCTTGTCGAATTGAATCATGTTGTCATATCCAGGCAACCATTGCAAAAATTCTGGCAATCCATCTGGTAGGATTGTGGTGACATTTTCCCCAAAGCGCGAAGAAATAAACTCATGGAGAATGCCGATCCTGCGGCATCTCCATCCGGGTTTTTATGAGAAGTCACAACAATGTGCTGCGCATTTTTGATGAGATCCTGCGAAGTCTTGATCTGATCCGGGGACAAACTTTTTGGCATTGGGCAAATTTAGTGATGAGTGGGTAGTTCAGTTGCGCATGATCGGGTTTATATATAACAACGCCTGATGAATTCGATTGATAAAATGCTTACCATATCTTGAAATTACAGGAATCCTTGCTAAGAGATAATTTAGCTTCTCGCCATACAACCTATGTGGAGTTATTTCGTCAATGAAATCAAAGATGCCCATCTGATGACTCCAACCAACTACTCAAAAATGATTCAATTCATGTCATTCAAACTCAAAATTGGTTCATTCTTTTTATTGTGTTTTTGTTCCATCCAACTCTCGGCGCAAGATGACACTTTGCGCGTTTTGTTTTTGGGAAATAGCTATACTGCGGTGAATGACCTTCCTGATCTGGTTGCTCAAGTTGCTGCCGGTAAAGGAAAAACGCTCATTCATAGTGCAAACACGCCGGGTGGATATTCTTATGAGCAACACGCTCAAAATGCCACCACACTGGATCTTATTCATCAAGGCAATTGGGACTATGTTGTGATGCAGGAACAAAGTCAGATACCCGTCATTCCATATTTTTTTGAATATGTCTTTTTACCTGGTGGACAAGCGCTGGCTGATTCTATCAGAGCCTATAATCCATGCGCCCAATTGGTGCTTTACTTGACCTGGGGCCGCCAATATGGAGGCATGCAATGTGACCAATCTGGAACTTATTGCAGTGAGGATTTTGTGGATTTCGGGCATATGCAGGATTCGCTGACAGCGAGCTATCTCAGCCTATCACAGATTATTCAGGCGAAAGTGGCTCCTTGCGGCGAAGCTTGGAGAGATGTGATGGCTCAAACCAATGAGGTGCTCCATTCCGGTGATGCAAGCCATCCCAATTACTCAGGAAGTTACATTGCTGCTTGCACGATGTATGCAACGTTTTGGAAAGAAGGTTCTGAAGGAACAAGTTTTGTCGGAACCATCGATCCAACGTTGGCAACCCAATTTCAGCAAATTGCCGATGCCGAAGTGTTCGATCACACAGAACTCTATCACTTGAATGCTGAAATTCCCTCGGGTAGTATTTCAGGACAGACGAACAACAATATCGTTCAATTTGTGAATGAGGTGAGTGCATTCGGCCCTGTTAGCTATGAATGGAATTTTGGTGATGGCAATACTTTTGCCGAATTTGAACCTTCTCATATTTATGGAATGGGAGATTTCGCAGTTTCGATGACAGCGACGAATTGTGCAATTTCAGAAGTCTTTGAAACTACAATCCATGTGACTGCTATTCACTTAGATGAAAACCTCGGACAGGATGATTTTCGGATTTGCGTTCTTGATGCTAACGGCACGTATGCCTTTCGTTGCAAAGACCTGGCTATTATCGATGGGATTGTGATCTATGCAGCAAACGGGCAATGCATTCCAGTGAACTTGGACAGGATTTCAGGTCAGGAAATGCGATTTCACTTAGCGTATGATCTACCGGATGGCGTTTATTTTCTTGCCGCGTACTCTAATCAATTTGAGGTAATTCATTCAACGAAATTTGTTCATAGTAGTCGTTGAGTGCTTCTCAATTGTAGCTCTATTGAGCTTTGAATGCCGCTGTACTCTTCTCAATTGAGAAAGGTCAATGGGAATATGCACCGCAGAATTGACTCTTTCATCAATTCTATTCATGCAAGACAATTCATACTTTTGTTTCATGCATAGATTCATTCCTTTTGTTGCTATTCTGCTTTGTTCGTTTGCACCACATAAATTTTATGTAAGCAAAACCATGGTTGAATTCAATCCACGTTCTCAAGGTTTTGAAGTGACTTGTAAATTTTTTACAGATGATCTCGAAGTGGTGATTTCTAAAATGAACGGTTCTTCATTGAAGTTGGGCGAAGGTGAAGTCCCGAAAGCAGACCAACTCATCGAGTCGCACATTCAATCGCATTTCAAAATGTGGTTTGATGACCAGTTGATCGTGATGCGTTTTGTTGGCAAAGAAGTAGAAGGCGACATGACTTATTGTTATCTCGAATTTTTTAGAAGTCCGCAGTTTCATGCTTTGAAAATAGAAAACTCATGTTTGATGGAAGATTTTCCCGATCAGCAAAACATTGTTGATGTGAAAGCGGAAGGGACCACCAGCACGGTTATATTATCAGCATCGAAAAACACGGATGTCATTTTCAGGTAAAAATGACAAAAAGGGAAAAGGTTCAATACATCATACAGGAGCTCGGAAAACTTTATCCCGAACCTGATATTCCTCTTGATCATCATGATCCATACACTTTGTTGATAGCCGTTTTGCTCTCCGCTCAGTGCACGGATGCACGCGTGAATACAGTTACTCCTCATTTATTCAAAAGGGCAAACAATCCATTTGACATGGTCAAATTGTCGCCTGCTGAAATTGAAGATATCATTCGACCATGTGGTCTGGGGCCTGCTAAAAGCAAAAATATCTTCAGACTTTCTGAAATATTGATTGAGCAATACGAAGGTCAGGTACCTTCAACCCTGAGTGAGTTGGAATCGTTGCCTGGCGTAGGACACAAGACCGCAAGTGTGGTGATGATTCAGGCGTTTCAAGTTCCTGCTTTTCCCGTGGATACGCATATTCATCGCATGATGGAAAGATGGGGATTGAGCAATGGAAAAAGCGTTGAACAAACGGAACGTGATGCAAAGGCACTATTTCCAATGGAGACTTGGATCAAACTTCATCTCCAAATCATCTACTATGCGCGTGAATATTCGCCTGCACGCGGTGTGAATCCTGAGAAGGATTATATCACGACTTTTGTCAATACGATAAGCACCAAAAAAAGACAATCTATAACTTGACAGAAATAAGAAAAACATATCGATCCGGTTGGAGAAACAACTACAGAAGTTCTATGCCAGCGATGGAACGATGGTCCAAAGACATACGATTTGCGTTGATTGATTTAGTGTTATGGATGCGCAACGGTTTTAGATTGCCTGTAATGGTTGTTTACCCTGATTTTCCGAGTAAAAAGACTACGATTTTTAAAATTGCAAAACAACTTGGTTATCGATTGACCAATAAACCCATTGCACATGCAGATGTGGTGATTTATTTCGACAACATCACAACGGCGGATACCAATTTGCCTGATGTATTACTCTCAGGTAAAGAGGTGGTCAATATTCATTGCACGGATATTTCTAAAGTGAAAGTGGATGAAATACACTTAAAAGTTTTTGGCTACAACACTTTTATTGATCCACTGTCATATACTGGAAAGGCTGTGCAGAAAAGCGATATCAATGCATTACATGATGGTAAGATCATTCAATGTCCTATTGATCAAAAACAGCATCAATCTGTTTATCAGGTTTTGATAGACAATACGCATGATGAATCTATGGTTTTGGATTATCGCGTGCCTATATACGATGGATTGATACCATTGCTTTATCGCAAATTCAAATCTTATGAAAAGCGATTTACCAATGACGTGACTTTTTCTGAGTTGGTAACTGATGTCAGAAGTGTTTTCACCGAAAAGGAAGAAGAATCCATTGTTGCTTTTACGCAATCTATGCAGGTAGAATTTTGTGAGCTGGATATTTTACGGAATAAAGATGACGGAAGGATTTATATCATTGATGTCAACAAGACACCTTATGGTCCGCCTGCCGGATTGAAGCCTGAGGAGAGAGAGGAGGCTGTGATAATGCTGACCGCTGCATTTCGGGCCAGAATTCTTTCGAAATTTTCGCGAATTAATTGAGAGAAGGATCTTCAGGCATATTGGCGATCATCTGTCCTTTTTACCCATTGATTTCATGATCGCTTTCCATAAATCAGAAACCTCGCTATTCATCGACTTCTTTGGGCACTGAAGTAACAAACCATGAATTCGATTTGATTTCATTCTCCAATTGTTCCGGTGACCAACCACTGTACCCTACAAAAAACCTCACCTGATCTTTGTGAACCTGGCCAGTGATGAGAAGTTTTTTCAGTGTATCAAAATTGCCACCCATGTAGACACCTGGCATGATTTCGACGCTTTCGTCAATGGTTTCACCCAATGTATGGAGGTAATAGAGATTGCTGTTTCGAACAGGACCACCAATACTGATGCGACCCTGAAAAGCAGGCATGTTTTCCATGATCTGCTCAAGGTCTACGTCAATATAGTTGTTCAACACAAATCCGAATGACCCTTCATTGTTGTGTTCACACAGAAAAATAACCGTGCGGCGGAAATAGGGATAATTGAGGAAAGGCTCAGCAAGGGGCAATGGTGCTTTATGCGGTTTGGCATTTTTGTCCGGTCCGAGTTCCATAGTCTTTTATTTTCCAATTCTTTTAACAGCAAAATACTGAGGTATGTTGCCTTTTTATCCTGATTTTTCCAGTTTGAAATTCATGATAAAATTAAAGCCGCTCAAATCAAATGACGAACCACAATAAAAAGGTATGCTACTTCTTAACATTTGCTATGTTTTTTTAATGATTACAAATGTCACTGCGCAGTTCGTTTTACCCGGCGGTAACAATACGCCAACATGGAAAGAGTGTGTCGATTTTTATCAAGAACTCGATCATTTATCATCAATAGCGGGGTTTGCAGAAGTTGGAACCACGGATATTGGCAAACCTCTTCACCTTTTTGTGATCAATTCGGATCGGGTTTTTTATCCAGAGTTGTTCGATCGGAATAAAACGATCCTCATGATAAACAACGCAATTCACCCTGGTGAACCTGATGGAGTGAATGCATCAATGATGTTTGCTCAGCAGTTACTCGATGGTTCTCCAACTTCTCTTGAGTTTTTGAAACATGTGATCGTTTGCATCATTCCGATTTATAATGTCGATGGTGCTTTAAACAGAGGATCGTATAGCCGTGCCAATCAAAACGGGCCAGCCGAATACGGGTTTCGTGGCAATTCAAAAAATCTTGATTTGAACCGAGATTTTATCAAATGCGACAGTAAGAATGCAGCAACGTTCAATCAGGTGTTTTCGAGGATCAAACCTCATGTGCTCGTTGATACACACGTGAGTAATGGTGCTGATTATCCTTATACCATGACACTGATCACCACTCAATCCGACAAATTGGGAGGGAGTCTTGGACATTTTGTGAAAAGTAAATTTGAACCAGCTCTTTTCGCTGAAATGGAAAAAGCTGGCGACAAAATGTGTCCTTATGTGAATACCATGGGTCGGACTCCCGAAACTGGACTGGTGGATTTTTTTGAAAGTCCCCGATTTGCCACTGGTTATGCTGCTTTGTTCAACACCATTGGATTCACCACAGAAACGCATATGTTGAAACCATTCGACAAACGTGTTCAAAGTACTTTTTTGTTTTTGAAAGTTCTGATGAATTACATCCAAGCAAATCATGATGAAATCAATGCTGCTGTCCAAAAGGCGCAAGAGGAAACATTAAAGATGGATCACTATCCTATTCGTTTTGAATTGGACACCACGAAAAGGGAATCTTTCGAATTCAATGGTTATGAAGCAAAGGAAAAAGTTTCTAGTGTTGGCGGAGGTGAACGATTGTACTACGATCATCAATCACCTTGGACCCGCAAAGTGAACTGGTACCGTAAGTTTAAAGTTGGTCATGAAGTGATGATACCTGATTATTATATCATTCCACAAGCATGGACTGAGGTGATTGAGAGGCTGCAGTGGAATGGTGTTGACATGGAAAGATTGAAAGGTGATACCGTTTTTGAAGTGTTTGGCTATCGGATCATTGATTCGTCAACAGGTCATGGTCCTTATGAAGGTCATTATTTGCATAGCGAAGTTGAAACAGAAGAGTTGAAGATGAAGAGGCAATTTTATAAGGGTGATTTTTTGGTGAGTACACGACAAGTGGCGCTCAAATACATCTGTCATGTATTGGAACCGCAATGTGATGACAGCTTTTTTGCATGGAATTTTTTTGATTCCATGTTGCAACAGAAAGAATGGTTTTCTGATTATGTATTCGAAGACATCGCTGAAGAACTTTTAAAAACAGATCAGAAACTCAAGCGGGATTTTGAACAGGCTATGAAAACAGACGAAAGTCTGCAGGACAATCATTGGAATCAACTGTATTGGATTTACCGTCATTCTCCTTACTATGAAAAGACATTTAGTCTTTATCCAATTTTCAGAATGTCAAATCATAGAATTGATTAAACCAGTAAAGCGAATATCCGAATAGCATGCAAAGGAAATAGCTTCGGTATCTGAGCTTTGGAGTGATTTCAAAAGCCAATAGTATGACCTTTTTATGTAGGATGTAGAGGGGAAAGATTACAACAAAGAAACGCAGTACAAAATCAATTTCTTCGTATCCGGGATCTTCAAAATCAAGAAATCTCAAAATGCCGAATTGAATGAAAAAACTGAATAGGTTGGCGCAAGTGTGGAGTAATAGACCATACCAACCGATACGGTAGCCCTTGGCCAGAAGTATGTAAATGCTGAAAGGCAGAACAGTTAGCAGCAATGCGATAACATTGTATACAAATACATGGATGTTTAAATTAATGATGCCGGTTACGAAAAATTCGAATAGCCCCCAATACCGATAGGCATAAATGAAAAGCATAAATCCGGCAAAAAATCGGAGATATCCTGGTAGTGTTATTTCCTGATCCGGTTGATCGATTACATCAGGACCTGAAAGTGTATTGTGGTATTTAACCTTGCGAAAAGAAAACTTCTTGAACTTAATGAATTGGAGACTTGGTTCTTTATGCTCTGTAGGAACTTTGGGATCAATTTTTCTAAGCGAGGCTTCTTCTTCTGCGTAAAGCACTGCTTCCGGACTATAGTCAGATTTTCGATTCAATATTTCTGAAATTCTCACATCCGGTGCTTTCCGGATGGATTCTCTCAGTTCATTTTTCTCCATCGTGTGATCCTGATTTGGAAATCATTTCTACGGAGTTGCGTATGTTTTTCGCCATTTCATCCAAAGGCAAATCATTCGCATCGGTTCCAAATGGATTTTCAATTTCTTCGGCAATGATTTCGAGCGATGCAAGAACGTAAAAAATGAACATCACAAAAGGGATGGTGAAATACATCAACATCGGTCCGTATATGATAGGAAGCGTTATAACGTAAATGAAGATGAATTTTTTTAGAAATGTGGAATATGAATATGGAATTGGGGTGTTGCGTATTCTTTCACAAGCACCACATATTTCCATCCATTGTTGAGCTTCTTGATTGATGATGAGCAACTGTTCACCTGTTATTTTTCCATCACGCTGCAATTTGATCAATTCAGCGTAAAATGATTCACTGATGTGAAGCGGGATGTGTTTTTTATTCTGAAAATTGACTATCTGAAACAACTGCGCCAATTCCTGCTCATTCATGGAAGTAACATTTCGCAGGTGATTTTTTAAAGCGTATGGAAAATGTATGATGTGCTCAATCAGTTTTTGTTTGGTGCCGTCGCTATCCTGATCAAGCACAGCTAAAACTTTGATGGTCAGATTTCGGGAACAATTGACCAGTGCTCCCCAAAGTTTACGTCCTTCCCACCAACGCTCATAAGCGGTATTGGTGCGGAAAACGAGGAGGAGCGAAATCACGAAACCAAGAAAACCATACATCACTGACATCTTCGAAAGTCTGCCATCGGGACGTACATGAATAAAATGATGTTCCAGAATGACTACAATGGCCGTTACTGCTCCTAATATCACCATTGTTGGTGCCAATTGTCGCACTGTGTCAGCCTTGTGAAATCTGGCGATTTGCGAAAACCACTCGCGAGGGTTATAGGCTATCATGTGTCAAACTGGCTAAACGTTTTTTGCTTCTTTATCCAATAAAATTTCCAATACGGAAATTCGCGATTCTTCTACCATGTAGAAAATCTTGTAATTCAAAACCGCAGCAACACGGATATGTTGGCTTAAGCCTGCCTCCACTTTTTTTGATGACGGCATGGGCTGATGTTGAATCAAATGTAACTTGTGCATGATCCTCGACCGAACTTTTTCGGCGGAAAGGAGAGAAACCTGTTGAAGGTCTTCTATGATGGCCTTCAGACTTTCTGTGGCATGATTGGAAAAAACAAACTCACCTGAATTCATGTCACAAAGAAAATGAATTTTGGTATTGGTTTGGCATTTCCTGCTTTTCTTGAGAATCCTGAAAATTGGATAAACGGTTTTGAAGGGTGTGCGCCTTCACTTAGCTTCGCCTCTGGTTAATCGCCCCAAAATTTATCACGATGAAGAAAATTACACTGCTGATGATTTCTGCACTCATTTTTACTGCACCTGCAGCGTTTGCTCAGGATAAAAAAGAGTCAAAGAAAAAGAAAGGTAAAAACGAATCCGTCGAGAAAAAAGACGAAAAAAAAGAAGAGGACAAATTCGCTGACATCACCAAAAAATGCTCGAAGTCCGAAGGATTATTCACCATATGGCGTGATTCTACTTCAGGTAAAACTTATCTTGAAGTAAGAGAGGATCAATTGGGAAAGGAATACATTTATTTCAATCACATCATCGATGCTCCTGTCGAAGCGGGTTATTTCCGCGGATCATACGGTGGAAGTAAGGTGATCAAATTTGGCCGATCTTATGAGAAGATTGACATCATTCAGGAAAACACCAATTTCTGGTTCGATCCAAAAACGGAATTAAGTAAAGCTGCTGAAGCCAATATCAATGACCCACTCCTGGCCAGTGAAAAAATAGAAGCGACAAGCAAAGACAAATCACGCTATCTGATCGATGGTGATGCTGTTTTTCTTTCCGAGAAATTTCAGATTATCAAATATCCTTCACCTCCGGGTGCTCCTCCTGGATTGTTGGGAGGATTGAGTGCTGGTAAGTCCAAAGTTCATGGCATCAACAATTATCCTCAAAATACCGAGATTGGTGTGACGTATGTCTATGAAAATGCATCACCGACAATGTACAGCGAAGCATTGGCTGATCCGCGCAACATTACCATCAAGTATCAGCACAGCATCCTTGAAGTGCCGGCAAATAATTTTCAGCCAAGATTCGACGATCCACGCATTGGTTATTTCAGCACACAGGTGAATGATATGACCAGCTTTTCTGCTACGCCATATCGTGATGTCATTCATAAATGGCATTTGGAAAAAAAGGATCCCAAGGCAAAAATTTCTGATCCTATAGAGCCGATTACATATTGGATTGAAAATACCACTCCGAAAGAGCTAAGACCAATTATCAAAGAGGCTTGTGAAAGATGGAACGTAGCCTTTGAAAAAGCTGGATTCAGCAACGCAGTCGTTTGTAAAGAACAACCCGATGACGCCACATGGGATGCGGGCGACATCAGATACAACGTGCTGCGGTGGACATCTTCTCCATTACCTCCTTTTGGTGGATATGGACCAAGCTTTGTGAATCCACGCACTGGCCAAATTCTCGGAGCAGATATCATGCTCGAGTTTGTGGCCATTGTGAATCGTGTCAACGCAGAAAGCGTGTTTAGATCTACAGGTTTTTTGAATGATGATGAATTGGAAGAACAAGTTGGTCAACAAATCAGAAATCCATTCCTATGCTCCGCATCTCAAATGACCAATCATGATGTGATTTTCGGAACAGCTGCTGCATCTGCTCTTGGAATGAATGATGCGGTTGAAAAGGAAATCGTTAGACAATTGCTTTACAGACTTGTGCTGCATGAAGTCGGTCATACCCTCGGACTTACTCATAACATGCGTGCAAGCACCATGAGTACCATGGCCGATGTGAAAAATCCTGCTAAAGTGGAAAAGGATGGATTGGCTAATTCGGTAATGGAGTATCCTGCATTCAATTATCAACTCAATCCGAAAGAACAAACATTGTATTGTGATACCAAACCAGGTCCTTATGACTATTGGGTGATTGAATATGGATATAGTCCGGCTGTGGATGACCCTAAACTGGAAGAATACCGCTTAAAGAAAATCACCGACAGAAGCACTGAACCAAATCTCATGTACGGCAATGATGCCGATGATATGCGCATGAGCGGTAAAGGAATTGATCCGGATGTCAACATCTATGATCTTACGAATGATCCTGTGGCCTACGCTTCTGAACGTTGTGAATTGGTGAATGCAATACTTCCAAAATTGAAAGATCGCTTTGAGAAAAACAATCAGAGTTACCATGAAATGCTGCAGGCATACCTCATTGCAAGTGGTGAATATGCCAATCAAATTCGCATTATGACAAGACAAATCGGAGGTGTGCACTATGATCGATCTTATGCTGGTCAGGGAGCAAAAGTTCGTCCATTTGAACCTGTTTCTGAAGCGAAACAAAAGGCTGCAGTCGACGCACTTTCAAAATATGCTTTTGCTCCTGATGCATGGAATAAGGCGAACTCTCTCTATAACTATCTCCTCGAACAACGCCGTGGTTTTGATCATTTCGCTTTCAGTGAAGATCCAAAAATCCATTCACGTGTTTTGAATATGCAACGTGAATGTTTGAGTCATCTATTGCACGCTTCAGTCTTGCAAAGAATCACCGATAGTCAGATCTATGGCAATACTTATTCATTGGATGAGTATATGACTTCTTTGACCAATGCCATTTTCCAGGCTGATGCGAAAAGTGCAGTGAATACATTCCGTCAAAACTTACAAGTGGAGTACACCAATCGACTTGCAGAGATCATTGATCCGAAAAGCCGTTATGATCATATCAGTCGTGCTATGGCGATGAGTGAACTGAAACGAATTGAAAGCATGATGGCCTCCGGTGTAAGTCCGGATGCACTTACCAAAGCACACCGCGACTATGTGCGTAGTTTGGTGAAAAGTGCTCTCGAACCAAAAGGATAGTGCATGTGATAAAAAAAATTCAGAATTTAAAAATGCCCCTGAAGGGGCATTTTTTTTAATGTGGAAAGTAAAATTGTGTTCTGCGATGTATGCACTCGTCTTAAATCCTTTTGGATGCATGATAAGTGTATCAATGTTGTTTTCGTATGAAATGAACTAATTGATAACATAAAAAAAGTCCCTCCATGGAGGGACTTTTTATTGATTCATTTTATGCTAAAGAGAACAAGAACATTAAACAACTTCAGCGCTGAGAGCATTGATCACAGCTTGCAGTATTTCTGTTCTAACTGATTCTGGATAGCTTTCTGTGTCGGAAAGTTCTTCCGGAACACAAAGGGCTACGACATAAGATCGACCTGTTGGGTTTTTGATATAAAACATATCTCTTGATCCATAATTGGTGTCAGTGAGCGAGAAAACTTCACTACCTAATGATAGGAGCTGATTAGAACCAATATTTGGATTAAGTCTTCCACCACGATTGATCTCAAGGCGATCTAGCATGAATTTCGACCAAAATGGATCAACGAATCTGCCTTGGGCTAATCCCATCAGGAATTCAGACATCATTCTTGTTGTGACGTATCCAACGGGTTGTGGTAAAATGTCAATCATTGGATTCAGAGAAGTCCAAGTTGGTCGTGTACCAACCTGACCTGCGACATTGTAGGTATCAGGTTGGATGACATTCTGCCAAATTCCATCCACTAAGTACTGGGTAGGGTTTGAGTTCGGAATCCAATTGATACGGAAAAGATCGTAGGATCTGATCACGGATGAAGTGTAGTAATGTCCCATCAGATTGGAACTGGTTGCACCGCAATAGTCATCATTGATATTTTCCCACGTTTCATAGATCTCAGGCTTAACAACAAAATTTCCTGCACTGATGTTTCCTGCGAAAATGTCGTCGAAATAGGGTTGGTCGACTATTGGAAGACCGAGCCATTCCAGCCAACGGCTATAATTATCTATTGTTTGTCTATAAGTGCCATTTGAATTTGATTTTCTCCACATGCGTTGAACATCAAATACCATTTGCTGCAAGGATAGCATTCCTGCAATGTTTGCCATGTAATTGGCAGGAAACATTGTGTTAGGATTAACCTCAAGGAGAATATTCCATTGTGATGAACTTGAATCAAAGGCAACGAGGCTTATGATGTTTTTCCAGTTGGGTAATATGCCGTTGAGGACAGGTGTGAGCGCATTTTCGAAAGCGCTATAATTCATTGACTTGATTTTCCTTTGAGGTAAATCATCCCGTTTCGAAATGGAAATGAGTTGTTCATTGTATGGATATCCGTTTTTATAAAGGCTATGTTCAATTTCAATGGTGTCATAACCCGCAGGACCACCCCAATTCACGCGAACAGATCCAGCCGGAGTATCACTTGTTGATTTATCTTGGTTTTCCTCCGGTATTTCCTTGGTTGGTTCTTTTGTAGTTTCATCCAAGGGCTTTTTCCCGGTAGTAAATGATACTAACTCTTCTTCCGTTCTATATAAGAATGAACTATCGGGTGGCAAGTCTGCACTTGATGCGAATTGTGGTGCCAGTGAGATTGCTCCTTTTTCGGTTGATCCATGGCATTGGAAGCTGCTTTCCACGCATCTTTAATGACATTATCTCCGATTTCTTTGGGAAGTTTTCCTTCAGCTACCAGTTTGCTTACTGCTGCAGTCGTTTGTGCTGCGGCATTCACTTGTTTTTCCGCAGTTTTGACAGGATTACTTTCTTCGGCAGTTTCTGCACCCATGTAAGAGGAAACAGCTTTGCTATAGAGTGCTTTTTTCTCATCTTCGGTCATGCCAGGGATGTTGCTGATCGCGTTGAATGTCTTATCCATTCTGCGCTCCATCAATTTAGCTTTCTCGATTTTCGCTGCTTCTTCAATGCGTTTTGTTTCCAATTTAGCAGCTTCTTGACTGATACTTTGTGTGGCACTGTAACTTGCCTGCAATGCTGCAAGAGAATTGGCTTGAGTCGAAGACAATCCGGTGGCATCTCGGAAACTATCTCCTTTGCCCAACAGATTGATCGCTGTATTTAATCCTGAGGGATCCGGAACCGATGGCGCATTTTGAATATTAACGATAGGATTGGTCATCGGATTTGCACTTAGATTTCCTGGATCTGCACGTCGAGAATCGGTGCTTACAGTCTGTATGCTCGTTGGAGAATCTGGTATAGGCGATTCTTCCCAGCGCCAGAATCTTGAATCATCAATCTTCTCACAACTATTACAACTACCCATCATTGCTTCAGCGAAAACTCCTTCTGTGGGAACACTGATAGTTGATGGCTCTGATCCTGTGACCATATAATAGTCAAGTAATGAATCAGAAATGGTGAAATTTGGATCTATGTTCAATCCCGGGGCTACTGGAAAAACCATACTGTTTCCAATGATTCCAATGAGTTCATTCACCACTAGGGACGCAAGACTTTTACCTTCTGCTTTTGGATTATCCAACAAAACACCATCCAAAAGCATAAAGCGCCTTTCAGCGGACATATGCAGCCAAATTTGTTTATGATAATACTCAATGTGTGAATTGAGATGATCAATGAGGATATTCGTAAAATCGACGTCTTCTTGTTTTGGATTCACGAGTTCTGCTTGCGAAGGACCACAATACACACTCACACTGTCGCTTGAAGAAAGATCATCTCTTAAATTGGGATAATTGAACAATGTACCTTCGAAGTGTGCGGTGCGGAATCGCATGCTTCCTGAATTGACAAGTATTTCTGATTGGTCAATATTCGGTTTGCTTTGCGTCATTCTCAGATAAACTAAACTTTTACGCGGTACCGACATAGGTTCATTGAGTCGCAAGCTGATGTGCAATTTTCCTCCAGGCTGATAGCGACTGGTGAGTGAAGCATCTATATTCACTCCAGCTATGGTTCTACCGCTGTCATCTGCAACCGAAAATTGCAGGGAATTCACAAATTCGCGTGCGATGGTTTGCCCTAAAGCGTCATGAAATATTTTGTCTTTGTTTGATTTTCCTTCCAGATAGGTACTATAAAAGGTTGTTGGTGTCATTGTCCCCATGTAGGGTTTTAATGACTCCCAATTCGCCTCGTGCAAGACCATTTTTTTCGTTTTGTAGTATCCTACGATACCTGCGGTTGTGATAATTGGGCGCTCAAAATCTTCCACGAGTTCTTCTATATCAGCAGGTCGACGAATGACAAATGAAATGGCCAATTGTCCATTGGCTACGATGATCGGATCATCTGCATAGGTGGCTGATGGTAATGAAGTACCAATCCATTCCGATTGCACACGTTGAGCAGATGAGAATGACTTGGCGAGTTTGGGTTTGATCAGTCTTCTGCTGAGGATATCTCGCCACTTGAGTAATTTTTCCAAGTCAAAATTGGTCATCATCAATGGCACAAAAACACATTCGCGTGCATCTGCCAATCTGTGTCGAACCTTGAAATGTCTCAGTACTTCAAAGTATTGTATCGTGATGGCGTGGCAGTGATTGTAATTGGCAACTGATTCTGTTTCGACACCCAATTCTTCATTTTGCGCTACTGTTTGAATGACGGTACTGCGCTGACTTCTTACCGCGGAGGCTGATTGTGAAATGCGGTCTTGAATCTTTTGTAAATCACTCGCAACCATATTTCGCATACCTGATTGACTGCTACTCGCTGATGAATGACCAACTCCACCGCTGACACCAAACAGCACTCCTCCGATCATTCCTCCGGCTGATGCACTTGCACTAGATGTGGTAGAAGAAGAGGAGCCAGAAAGTGATTCACTGAATCCACCTTTGGTAATTTCATAAACATCGCGGTCGTGATCTATTTCAGCGCGCAATGATTCTTCATTGACCAGTGATTGTGCGTTTTTTGCTGACTCACGCCTTTTCCAACCTAAAGTGACAATCTGTTTTTTCTGTCCTGGCGCCAATGGAAGGCTATAAAGCAAATCTCCCAACGAGTATCCGTCTGCAATCCATTCTGTTTTGTAGTGTAATAAATGGCCATGTGCAACAGAAACGGCTTGATAAATCGTTGCTGCGCCATCCCATTGGATGAGGTGATTACCATCAGCGATGCTTCGTCCTAAGAGTTGAGGGTTTTTATCTTCAATGGCACCTTTGATGTTTTTGGTTTCGTTTTTCGAAGTAATTCTCCAAGGTTTTCAGCATTAACCTCCTTACCACTTTTCAAAATTCTTTCAGAACACTTTTCGATATCCGAACGTTCTTCATTGCTGAATTGACATCTTCTTCACTGATTGAATCAGATACAGCCCGAGCCATCACAACTGGTGGTGCACCTCCGCCTGGAGGGGTTGGAGTTACTGGAGGTGAGCCTCCTGTGGGTGGCGTGGTAGATGTTGTGCCCAAATTCGAAGCCATGATGTCTTTGAATTTGTCTTTGATTTCAGCAATTCGAGATGGTTGCAGTTCAAGAATATCACCGAGGGTTAAGTCCGGCTCATCTTCCAAAATGACACCTTTAATTTCGGGCTCCGTAGTGCGAACAACACTGAAGAACGAAAACTCTTCTAGGACTTTCCTTTTTTGATGCATGTCCAACTCATTGCATCCGCAATCACACGAATCTTGATCGGCATCCACAATGAGCGCATCTGCATTGAGTTCAGCGACAATGATTAATCGGGAAGGTATTCTAAACTGGCCATCTTCTGCAGGCTCCAATTGAATGTCAACCGGGCTGGTAACTTTCGTATTACCTATTTGTACTCGTACGGCATTGAAAGTTTGTGCTAATTTGTCGATGAAAAAATAGCCGTTGGTTTCTGTTGTAACTTGTGTGAATGCTACAAACTCAGACTCTGGAGTAACACGCCCTTCGAAGATGAGTTGTATATCTTCCGTATCTATTCTGCCATTTAGTTCCAATAAACGACCATATATGAATCGGGATGGTGCGCTGGTCACAGCTTTCGATAGCTGGCTGGAATCAATTCGGTAAGTGCTGAATTCCCATTCGAGGCTGGACATTGAGTTGAGTTCATCCTTACTAAAGGTTCTTTGCGCAACTATTTCGTTTCGATTGAATCTGATACTGAGAAATACATCGGTTTGATCAGCAGGCAAAACATCCCAATTCAATTGGCATTGGCCATTGTTTGATGATCTGATCGTTTGGGATTCATTTTTTAAATAATCACCAGGCAACGCCGAGAAATAACGGATGAGGATTTCGACTCTACTAAAGTCTACTTCACCATCAAGTGATTTAAGAATGATTTTGTTAAGCATATTCAGAAGGTTTGATTGGCATTAGTTAACCATCATGCCGAACCAATACCAATATTCCGTCATACACGACATCACTTTGAAGTGAATTCGGAAAATACAGCATCTTACAAACCACTATGGTTTGATCAATTCATCAACTGCTCGTTGCTTCATTTTTTTGGTAGGGAGTGTTTCTAAAAATCCTTTGACTCTTGCACTTCGGTTTAGCTTTCTCTACACCCTCTTTTGGTTTTGGTATGATGTGATTGTTTTCACAACCGCAACGAATATATCTGGAATTTCTTTAAACGTTCTTGTTTTTTTGAAATAATGTCGTTTGGGCTTGCAATAAGATTAATTTGATAAACTATGATTTCTTCTAGCTTGCAAGCAAAGCGCTGGACAATTGTCAATTGCCTGAAACACCATAAACATTCTTCATTTAAATTCTGACTACCTGAACAAAGTGATATAAGTTCTGATTTCCTTGTCGTCACCACAAAAACTTGTACCATTGAATTTGCAGATGTAAATACCATCTATGGCAAAAGTGGAGCTATTGCCGGGTCCTTGTCCGGCCCATGTTTTTTGATCGGAAGAACTTTTGAAAACCAAAATTCCCCAGCGATCATAAATTTCGAAACTCATGTTCTCACATCCACTACAGTTCGGATAAAACAGATCATTGATCCCATCTCCATTCGGTGTGAATGCATTCGGGATATATGGATTCAATTCAGGATGGATTGTAATCAGCATAGAAGTGTCCTCCAAACATTCGTATTCATTGTTGACTTCGAATGTGACCAAGTAATCACCTGGACGATCATAAATGTGAATTGGATTGTTTTCGGTGGAATATGTGCTATCACCAAAATCCCATGAATAAATGGAAGGTGCACCAAATTGTTCATACTCGAATTGCGGAGATACCAATTCAATAAACTTTGTTTTGGAGCCAGAACATGTAAGATTGGCCGTGAATAATGGAACCGGTTTTTTGACAGAAGGAACTGTGATATGACCTGAGCTAAAACATCCATTCAAATCAGTTAATTCTATGAAATGCTGACCACCGGATAGATCTTCTCTGAGTGCACCAATTTCGCCATCCGACCATTCAATTTCATACGGCAGGGTACCACCAGAAGCAATGACTTCAACGACACCATGTCCACGTTCACAAGAATCGGGTGCGATGAGTTCCATCACAAACGTAATAGGCTCCGGTTGTGTAATGTCGATGGTTTCAATAGCTACACAACCATTGACGTCAACAGCCTCATAGGTATAAAGACCTGCTCCTAAATTGGAAAGGGTATTGTCAACTAAAAGTGAATCATTCCATGAAACACTATGCGCTCCTGTACCACCTGCAGATACCAACGTAAGGAAGGCATCGAGTGATCCATGACATGAAATAGGATGACCATTGTAATCACTCATGGATTGAATGCCAATGGTAAGTAATGCAGGATCAACCAATGAAACTACTTCGCTATAACTATCGCAATAATATGCATCTGTGATATAGTAGTTATAATCACCCTGAACCAGATCATTGATCTGATTTGAAGATTCACCTGTACTCCATTGAACAGTGATCGGTGCAACACCACCTGAATATACCAATTCGATGCTGCCATGCGCTTCTCCAAAACAAACATTGTTGATGACAATAACATCTTCAAGAATCAATTGAGATGGAGATGTTAGTGTGATGCTATTGGAAGCAGCACAGTTTTCGGCATCAAGTATGGATACTGAAATGAGCCCTTCTGAATTTGTTGGTGTACTATTTAAATTTGTACTTCCATCGGACCAAAGAATGGAATATGGTTCAATACCGCCAGTGATCTCAATTCCAGCTTGGCCATCGTTGGCGCCAGGACAGCTCACAGAATATCCTTGATAATCGCTTAGCACAGAAATGTCCGTTAGGATGGGATCAGGTTGTGTCAAATTCAAATTGACTGATGTTGAACAACCATTTTCATCAATGATCTCCACCTCATAAATTCCTGCGATAAGATCATTGATTGATTCCGAATAAGTAATTTGGATTCCATTCAACCAAAGTTCATAGTCTCCAATGCCTCCGGTAGCTGTACCACCAATTTGGCCATTGTCTTCATCATAACATGAAACGCCATAGCCTGAATAATCAGAGGTGATGCTAAAATTGTTGATGATTTCATTAGGCTGATCGAGGGTTGCCACAGTATCTGCCATGCAACCTACGGAATCGGTCACTTGAATGGTGTAAAATCCTGCAAGAAGATTATTCAAAATTGGGTTGGGTGATCCGGAAAGATCATTCACTGAATATTCGAGAGGTCCATTACCTCCTGAACATTCAACTTCTATTGAACCATCATTTAATCCGAAGCAGGAAATATTGAAGCCATTGTAATCAGATAATACCAATTGCTCAATGACAGGTGCCTCAATCTGAATATTCATCAATAATGAATCGATGCAGCCATGTTCGTTTTCCGCATATAATATGATCTCATGGGTACCAGTTTCAAAATACTGAGCTGTAAATGTGCTCTGATTGGAAATGTAGGAGCCATCCAACCACCACTCAATCGTGGTGACACCTCCATCGGGATTGTAGCACATTGATTCATACTGAATCAAATCTCCAGGGCAAAAATGTCTTTGATCGGAATTGACCAGTGTTAGTGGACTTGAGTAAATGAATACGTCTACTTGTACAGTATCTGCACATTGCAGATCGTTGTCCACAATCATGGTCACTTGCTGAAGTCCATATGCTGGAAAATCGAATGTTGCAGTGTCACCCGGTATAGGAGGGCTGTCTGGTGGAAGCCATGTACAGGTACCACCTTCGCTATTACTGTAAGTTGAAATATTGATTAGCGTTGCATCTAGTTGACAGTCTGAAACGACAATAACTGCTCCAGTGGTGGAAGTTTGTGTGAGTGAATAGGGCAGGATCAATTCGCATCCATTAAAGGAAGTAAGCGTGACAAAACCAGTCTGACCTATGTAAGGATCGGCCAATGTGATATCCTGTGTTGTTTCACCTGTACTCCAAAGATAGCTTTCGTAACCTGTAGGTGCCGACAGTTCAGCGTCCTGCATATCACCTTCGCAAAAGCGTGCATCAACTTCAGAAGGTACACAGCGGCAAGTTAAAAATCCAGTACCAAAATGCCCTTCTGGTTGACAATCCATAGAACCACACTCAATGGTGACTTGTTGTCCAACGTAATTCTGCAAATCCATACCGATGGTCACCCATGGCAGAAAGTCAATGCCATCTAATTCTTCCCAACCAGCGATGTTGTTACCGGCGATTACTGTATACTCAGAACAATCGATGATATCGCCGTTTTGATCTAAAATTCGGAAAATCAATTTTGGTTGTTCTTCCGGAGGATGCCCATCGTCTTCCAAAACTGCTGCAAGTTTTACCTCTAGTCCGTCAAATTCCTCTGTGACCACATAACTATACTTAATCATTTCACTATAACCACCTGTTTCAAAGTTGCCGATTTGTGCAACAGAAGTATATCCAGGCGGCACCCATGGAACGGTATTGTTTGTAAATGGAATGAAACCTGCGCCAGTATGAATACTAAATCGATTGGAATTGAAACCGGCTGTCAGGTTGGCGAAGTCATAATTCCCCATGAACGTTTCCCATCCATTGAAATTACCTTCGGTAAAATCCATGTTGTAACATTCTGATTGGGACTTAAGCTGAGTAGTAGTGATCAGTATGAGCGCAATGGTTAAGTATCGTAAAGGTCGCATTTGGTATTTAGTCTTACAAATATATTGGAAATGAGTAGTTCATCCCCAAAAAACGGGAGGAATTATTTCATTTCAGTGGTTGGACCAACTATCCATGAAGGTCCTGTTGGCGTAAAATGACCACCCTAATTTGGTATGGCATGAGGTGTCAATCATTTGCAGACTATAATTTTCTTTCTTGGTTGCGCAGAGGGACATTTTTGGTAGAATAAACTAAGCCAATCCAGGTGGTATTTTTGCAAGATAAATGATCCGGGTTAGATAATATACGGTTCTAGTTGATCACATTTTTCAATCGAAATACCATGGAATACCCAAGAATATTAGATCGCGTGAAAGCAATAATGGCTGATTCGGTGGTCTATATCATACTAATGACCTTATCTGCTTATTTGTTTGATCAATTCGATCATGTTCCGGATTACGCCAGAATATTGGCTTTTGTAATCATCTTTGTCATTTACGATCCATTATTAACGAGCCTTTTTGGAGGAACACTTGGCCACTTTGTGATAGGCTTGAGAGTGGTTCGCTATCGAGATAGGTCGAAAAAGGTGATATTTCCAATTGCTTTGATTCGATCTACAATAAAATTGATTTTAGGCTCTATTTCAATGTTGGCAATGCATTCTGATGAAGAGCATAGGGCAATCCACGATTATATGTCGGGTTCCATTGTGGTATTTAAGGATGATATGGCTAAATAGTCATTTATCCATATCTAACTTTAGCCTAGATCATGCTGTCGAGATCGTCATGAAGCGCTGAAAGCCAAAAAGGACGAGCGCATCCCGATTGTATCTGAACAAGCTCCGCAAGATTTTTATTTTTATGAAAGCGTATCATTCATACACTGAAAATAAAAATCGAGGCTTGTCCCGAGAGGAACTATTCGGGGAATTGCATGTATTTGAAGGGTTTCAGCGGTGTAATAGAATTCAACTGCATGATTCGGGTTTAATTCATCACCAAAAATCTTTGATGGGCGATATCGCCGTGAGATGAAATTAAAGTAATATGGTAATGACCAGCAGCGAGGTCATTGATGTCAATAGTGGCATTTTGAGTGGGCAAACTTCCGGTTTGAATTTGTCGTCCTGTCTCGTCGGTAATGAAATAGTTAGAGTTTACCATCAACTCAGAAATCATAAGGTTGATTTGATCTTTTGCAGGAACAGGATATATCCGAATGGACGAAATGTTTGTTTCATTCACTGAGACCACATCAACATTGAAAACAACTTCTTCGGAGTTGCAATCTTCAATGGCTTCATACACGGTGATGGATCCAACCCCTTCGTCATTCCATTGTATTTGTGCTTCTGTATCACCTTGTCCGCCTATGAGCACTCCATTCGTTACGATCCAGACGACATAACCGTTTGCATCACTGTTGTATGTGTAATTATAAACGACATCTGGACCCACAGTAATTGGACCAGTTATAAGAGCAGGTGGAATATCATAGACGCATGAGCTATCCTCGAATATGACAAATTCCGAATAGTTACAAGCAAGCGGATCAGAACAACCTGTGTAATTTGAACAAGGGGCTTCATAAAAAGGCTCTACGTTATTTGGATCCATGGGAAGCATAACCAAAGTTGCCATATCGGCTACGCCTATCATACAATCACCGTTTACTGACACACTAAGTGAAGTCGCTCCAGATGCGATGTATTGGCAGGTATCATTTGTAGAATCAAGTATAAAACCATCCATATTCCATGAATATACAATTGAACTATCACCCGAAGGAGTGTACGTCACATCAAGTATGGTAGTCATGGATTCACCGCAATGATATTCAATGGTATCAGGAAGATTAATGGCGATCTCATCGATTTGCGCTTCAACTACGATTGATGTTGTGTCGCTTGTTCGGCAGTAATCCGTTACCTGTATGGTGTTCAATCCTTCATTCTGAGCGAAAACCCAATAATCTGTAATATTGGTTGTGTTGTAGTTGCCACTTGGGGATTCTACGGAATATTCGTATGGCGGTACTCCTCCTGTGGTATTTACGAACAGTGTACCGAATTCATTGCAAACAATTGGGAGGACATTGTCGGGATCAAGAATTTCAAGTGTGAGTGGCTCATTGTCGAATACGTATACGGAATAGGTTTGAGCCACTGAATATCCGGTGCACAGGTCAGTCAATGTAAGTGAGAAGGCGGTGTCTTGACTGGTGGTGTAGAAGAGTGTATCGGAGGTCGCACCATTATCCCACAAATAAGCAAAATTGCCTGAACCTCCATTAATAAAAGGTGAAATGAAATTTAGATTATTGACGCATACCAATGGCGATTGATTGGCAATGGAAACTTGCAACGGGGCATCTGAAATGTAAAAGGTGTTCGCGGATTGAAAATCGGAATTTGTGCAACCACCAGCATATGTCATGGCTATCGTAAGTGATTCGGAAACTTCTTCGATGCCATCCATGGTGATTTCTATGGGCAAAACGTACGTGGTTTCACCTGCAGGAATGATGACCTGATTGGGCAATGTGTTGTAGTCAGTTCCGAAAGAAGCAGAACCTTCAATGGTTAGATCAATGACAAAAGGTTCACTGATGTCTGATGAGAGTGGTCGCTCAAAAGTGATACTTGCTGTGCCACAAGACTCATAGAACATAAAACCACTGTCCGCCATATCGGCAAATTGGGATGAAACCAATGCGATATCATCATAAGAGTTGATTCTGCTTCGAATGAAAATTGCGGAATCAAAACTTTCGTCGGTTGCATCAGCGACAGCGAGCTTAAGGTGATAGGTCTCTCCACAGACTAGTGTGTATTGAAGATCCATTGGCGCCGTCCAGCCATCGAATTGGATAAAGTATGGATTCGAATAGTGTGGATCATTGGGATGCTCGAAGTAGTAGTTGTCGCTTTCGAATTGATTGTAGTATTCGCAGTTTTGGCAAGGCCCGGCATTACCAATGCCATTGTTAATGTTTCTGACCCCAATATGCTGATCCGTGCCAGGTACAAGTGCAAGATTTGTCGCGTTGTTCGTGTATGGACCTGAAATACCGGGGCCGCTCAAAAAAGCTCCGAAGAAGTCGTTATAAGCAGATTGTACATAGGTGTCATATTCTTCAGAAGCCCAAACGACTTGTAGGTTTAGATTTTCACTGATTGCAACAAAATCAAATTCAATGACTGTGAGGTCTTCTATGGAATTGATATTGTTGTCATTTGCGATAGATGCCATGTCGTTGTCCACCATGGTGCTGCCAAGTGTGAAACTAAAATTGGCCTGGTTGTTCGGTCCAATAGCATCAACCGCATTTCCCGTACTCATGAGCAAGCCATTTTCAATACCTACCGCACAATTGATGCATTCGAATCCTCCCAATGATGATGGCGCATAAGTGCCTGTTAGCTCATTGACGGTCAAATTGGACAAGGTGACCTCTGATCCTAAAAGAGTATTTTGTATGAGTGATAGGGCATTTTGAGCGTTATCCACTGACAGTTGTGCTTGTGTGGCACAAGCAATGAAAAGCAAGAAGTAAGCAAGAATCTTTTTGATCATAAATGGTGTTGATGGTCAAAATTAACACAAAAACAAAATTTCTGGCTTTTTGAAACGCTGAGAAATTGCATGAGTTATGGATGCCATGTTACAGATTCTTTGGAAATGCCTTCTTGGTAATGTGGCAAATGGAATGCGGATTATGCTTGTATTGTATGGTGTACGTGAGTTGTGGTGTTTTTAACTTTCGTTGGGCATTGTTATAAAATGGCTAACCTGTGTCATGCCATGTTTTTAGGTGGTATACTTTCCTTTACTTTGATCACTTCTAAGATCATCTGATTCTATTTGTTCGCCCAGGTAGTTTTCTATTTCATCAGAATGATTGTAGTTGTCCAATTTGAATACCATCACCAAAAATAAAAAATCTCTGGAGAAAAAAGTTAAGTCCTATGCAATTGCTGAACGCAAATTGCACATCAAATTTATGGTAAGTCGCCGTTGTAAATTGCTTGTTGAAGATGAGTTGAAACGTGTAGGTATTTACGGCGCCAAGGTGGATTTGGGAGTGGTAGACTTAATTTTTCCACTTTCAAAAGTGCAACATGATGCATTGCAAAAACGTTTGCATGATGTCGGGTTGGAATTGTTAGATGACAAAAAATCTATCTTAGTTGAACAAATCAAAAAATTGGTCATAGAAATGGTGCATTACACAGAGGATGTACCCATTGTAAACAACTCCGATTTTATGGCGGAAAGGCTTGGTTACAACTATACGTATTTATCCAACTTGTTCTCCGAAGTAAAGGGAATTACCATTCAACATTTTTATATTCTTCATAAAATTGAAAGAGCCAAAGAATTTCTCATATATAATGATTTCTCTTTGACGGAAATCGCATTTAGGTTGAATTATAGCAGTGTGGCTCATTTGTCTAACCAGTTCAAGAAAATAACTGGACTTACACCTACTTTCTTCAAGCATCTGAAAGATCCACAGAGGAGCTTACTGGAAGATTTCTAAATGGAATTATAAAATTCAATTACTGCATGTGAAATCTATAAGCAGTATTTTTTTAAGTGTAATATTATTATTAGGAACTTACTGAATATTTGATCTCAGAAATGGTTCAATCATTTCGACGGATGAAGTAAGATAACGAGCGCATATCAGTGTGCATTGGCTAAAAAAATAATAACATGGAAGACAGCAAAAAAAAGGAAGAAGTCAAAGAAACTCCTGTCAAACCTGAGCCGGAGAAGAAGACACTGGAGGAAATCAACAAGAAAGAAGAATTACCTCCAATGCCAAATGCCGATGAAGATTTGAAATCTGGCAGTGGCACGAATACTCCTCGCAAAAGGATAAACTCTGCACCCTCAAGTAGATTGGTTCAGCGTAGGATGTATGGAGATTCATCGAAGAATGGTAGTCGAAAATGATTGAAATAATATCAGAGTCAATTTTTATTCATTTAATATATAATCATATGTCAGAAACAAAAACAGGAATTGTTCAACCGTCAGTTGAGCCTTTCAAAATCAAAGGTAATTGGGACAGTCAAACGAAATCGTTGAAAGAGAAGTATTCACAATTGACAGATTCCGATCTGAAATGTGATGCAGGTAAAGAGGAAGAAATGATCGGACGTGTAAGCACTCGATTGAACAAGGGAAGGGAGGAAGTGATTTCTATGCTTCGCCTTGGTCAAACTGCGAAAGTTTAATACAAAGGTTGGTAGTTTTAACGGTCTTACTGCGTTAAAACAACTGCCAAAGTGTTATCCGGATATTTTTTCAAATCCTTTTACTGTTCAAGCAGGTCCAGTGCGAGCTTTGCATCGATTCCGGACAAGGACTTTTTCAAACGATTTTAATTTTTGCGTTGATTAAACAAGCGATCATCTGGATTATGTTTCAATAAGCAAACCCAGTCTATTTTCGTTTGCTTCTTATGAAGCGTGCGAAACTTAGAATAGGCAGATGTATTTCAGAATTTGGTCAAATGATGACGGGTTGTGCTGTAAATTTACGCAAGATGTGAGAATAAATCTGAATGTTTCATTCGGATTTGTTCTCATTTTGTATAGTGTGCTGTAATAGATTTCGACTGCTGATTAGGGTTGAACTTCAGCCTATATCTCAAATTGAATTGAACGGTGGATTCTGGGATTTTTGATGTTGGTTTTTCAAATCCTGTTTACTTTCACGGCATGACATTGAGAAGAATTGGATTTTGTATAGTTTTCTTGGGTTTACTACCTCTTGTGGGTCATACACAATTGATTCGTGTGATATCTTTCAATATCAGATATGACAATCCTGCAGATGGAGCTGATGCCTGGCCTTTACGCAAAACGGACGTTGCCATGTACATGCAGGACCACGAATTTTCAATCATAGGAATGCAGGAAGTGCTGCATCATCAATTGATGTTCCTGGATTCAGCGCTTACCGATTTTGATTACGTGGGTGTTGGTCGAGATGATGGAAAGGAATTGGGTGAGTATTCACCGATTTTTTATCGTAGTAGTGAATTGGATTTATTGAATACCGGAACATTTTGGTTGTCTAAAACTCCGGAAATGCCATCCAAAGATCGGGATGCAGCCTTACCAAGAATTTGCACGTGGTGTGTACTCCGCAACAAATTGCTGAATGTGGATTTTTTGGTGATGAATACTCACTTCGATCACATTGGTGTTGAATCCAGAAAAAATGCCGCATTGCTCATTCTTGAAAAAATGAAGATTCTTTCTGACAACGGTCAAATGCCTGTTGTCCTACTTGGCGATTTTAACGTTGATTTTAAGGAGGAATCGATCAATCTGCTATGTGAGAATTTGTCGAATGTTTACTTGAAAACAGGCGGTAATGAAGAAGAACCGGTACCAACATTCAATGCTTTTCGACAGGATTATTCCGAAGGGAAAATGATTGATCATATTTTTACCCAAAATGCAGAGGCCATAAGTTTTCATGTTGCTGATGATGTAAGAACCAACGGGCGTTTTCTATCGGATCATTTTCCTGTAATCGCGCTGTTGCAACTGCATTTGAAAAAGAAGAAAAATTAACCTCGCATTCGTTCGGTTCTACTGATTTTTTCTGTGAATATGGATATGAAAAAATATTGGTTTTGTCTTTTTATCGCGCTGATGTTATCAGCTGTTTCGTTTGCTCACCCTGTGATGGCTTCTGATAGTAAACGTGATTTTGATCGCCTTGTTGAACTATCCAAGTTTCCTGAACGACTGGTTTCAAGTGACTGGAGTGCATTGCCTATCTACGATTTCAATGGGAAAATTTATGTGTCTGTGATTGGAAAAATGCATGACAATCCCTATTGGGAGCCGTTAATCAATTCCGGTATTTTACGTGGTAGCATCACAGGTGACATTGCCACGATGAAAGTTCCACTTTTGGTTTTTGCTGACATGAATTTTGATGATGTTTATTCCTATCTCGAAATTCCTGGTAAAACACAACCGCATCTCGACAAGGTCATGAAGGATGTTAAAGCCGATAGTGTGCAATTGGGTATCGGTTTGCCTCAACAATTCACAGGAAAGGATGTGATGATCGGTATCACGGACTGGGGATCCGATTATACACATCCAATGTTCTACGACACTTTATATCAGCAAACGCGAATTCATGCTGCCTGGGATCAATATAAAAATTCAGGTAATCATCCTGATGGTTTTGCCTATGGTGCTGAATATGTCGGCGAGGATGAATTACTGCTCGCTCAATCGGATACAGCTAACATTTATAGTTATGCCTACCATGGTTCTCATGTGGCCGGAATCGCCGGAGGTAGCGGTGGTACAACGATTTATCGCGGAATGGCACCAGAAGCGAATTTTCTTTTTGCTACTTTTCTTGTCGATTATGCCTAAGTCATTGATGCTTTTCATTGGATGAAAGGAATAGCACAGTCTGAAGGCAAAAGATTGGTCGTCAACATGAGTTGGGGTCTTTATTATATTGGAACGTTGGATGGAAATTCTCTCATTTCACAAGCGATAAACCAACTTTCAGATGAAGGAATTGTATTCGTTGCTTCTGGCGGAAACAACGGTGACAATGATTTTCATATCATGAAAAATTTCAATAACGACTTGCTGACGACGCGCATTGAATTCGACAGTTATACCAATCCTACCATGTGGGGCGAAAGCATTACCATGTGGGGTGAGCCAGGACAATCATTCCATGCTGGTATGAAAATATACAATTCAGGTAACACATTGTTGGATGAAACTCCCATGTATTTCAGCGAAACTGCTCAGGCATATCTCGATAGCATGTTAGTCACCGCTAATAATGATACCATATGGTTCAACCTTACTGTTGATGCTGCACACCCATTGAATGGTCGTCCTCACATGAGATTGCGTGTGAAGAATACCAACGGTTCTTTGCGTGTTGTTTTAAATGCATCGGCGGAGAGCGGCATCGTTCATTTTTGGAATCTTGTTGACCTAACCAATGGTGTTGGTAATTGGGGACTTCCATTTACAACTTATGGTGGGGCCTCGGGTATGAGCGGAGATTCTTCTTATAGTATTAGCGAACCAACATGTGCCGCTAGCGTGATCAGTGTGGCGGCCTATACAGCATCTTATATCAATGTGATTGACAACCCTGCTGGTGGACAACGTGCTTCATTTTCGAGTATTGGTCCCTTGATCACAGGCACCATGAAACCGGATATTGCTGCCCCTGGTGTGAATGTTGCATCTTCTATGTCGTCATTCACAGTCGCGACATATGCCTCCATTTCTACAGTGAGTTTTAATGATCATGACTATGACTTTGCCCGACTTTCCGGAACATCTATGTCTTCACCATGTGTAGCGGGTATTGTAGCATTGATGCTCGATGCGAATCCTTTGCTTACTCCTTCACAAGTGAAAGAAATATTGCAACAAACTGCGCGTGAGGATGAGTTCACCGGTGATTTGATCACTCCACCTGGTGATGTAATGTGGGGTTATGGTAAAGTAAACGCTTACGCAGCGGTGCAACTTGCATTGGCAACTCAAGGTTTGAATGTGCAAAACGTGAAAATTGAATCAATCGGTATATATCCGAATCCGGCGTTCGCACAAATTCAATTATTACTTCCTTCAGGTGAAAAATGTTTGTCCATCATGGCTATAGATATGTCGGGTAAACAAACTCAGTTGGTAGCTGAATCCAGGACCGTTGATGTTTCTTCCTTGGCAGCAGGTATCTACTCGCTTGAAATTGTAACTGATCGGGAAATGTACCGGACAAAATTGATGGTAGGAGGTCAGAGATAATCAGGACAAGATTTTGCAGGAAGCAAAAATGGCTTTTTAGGAATGATGTAAACGGCAGAAATTTCAAAACCGCCTCGCCCATTGCTAGCAGGCTTAAGATTGCTCGTATTGATATCATAACTTATGCCGACATCCCAGGCATCATATTGTATTCCCGCTACCACATAGCCAGCGTCACGGGCACGTCCGAATACCCCGAAATAGACCGCTCTCCACAACCATGACTGATCGTTCAATATGTAATGACCACGACCTCCAAAATTGACTTCTCGATATGTACCCTGAGCCATAGCCAGCAACATGGGTTCTATGAGCCAATTGTTTTTGATTGGAAATTTGTAACCTCCATGCGCATTGAAACGGGTATCTAATTTCACAAATCCATCATTGAATAGGCTTTGTTGAGGTCGCGAAATATTGATGAATGAAATTCCTCCGGATAATTCCTTTTTCTTACTCCATGTTTTCATGATGTTGATTCCTAAAGCGGTATTGAGATAGCCGTGAGTCTCGGGGATAATTTTCTCCTGATGAAATGCCGGGATCATAAACAAAACCATTCCACTGGTTGTCGTATTTCAACGCCGAATAATCAATGCGCATAGAATGGTATCCTACCATACCGGCTATTGAAATTCGAGATTTCCCTTCTGTAAAATCGTGACCAAAGGCCAATTGAATGATACTCGTTTTGAGGTTGGAATCTCCAGCTTTGTCATTGTAAAATGATAAACCAACATTCCACATGGTTTTAAATGGCAGACCATCTTTTTTGTTGAGAAAGCCATCAGGCAATTCGAGATGCGCGGCATCTGCACTAAGTCCAAAAGTGGAATAGGGTGTCGTGACAGATCGCCACTGGGTGCGTTGATTGCCTACAAAACGATAGGCACCGTCAAATTGCCCGACAAGTGCCGGATTGAGGTTGAAGGGCGATTGATAAAACTGTGAGAAGTGTATGTCCTGAGCGAGTAGAATGCCATTGGTCAATATCAAAATGAAAACAACGGTCAATCTTAAGTTGATCATTGCATTCAATTGGTATTTATAGAAATGGTGGTTCAACGTATCAGTGTAATGTTTCCTTCTTCAAAATAAGTTTGTCCTCCATAACATGTCGCTTCCAAATAGTAGACGTATACATCGGGATCAAGTTCTTTGCCGCCAAATGTGCCATCCCAACCAAGGGCTGCATGATCTGTTTCAAATATTTTTTCACCCCAGCGATCGTATATCACGAAATAGAGTTTACTGATGTTGTTTGCTCTGACGAACAATTTTTCATTGCGAAGATCTTTGTTGGGAGTAAATGCATTGGGTACATAAATACTTGGTGGACCGCAAACAAAATCGGTCACATAAACTGTCACCTCTGTGCGCGCTTCACATTCATCATCACTCACGGTCACAATGTAGGTAGTCGTTGCCGAAGGCGTGGCCAGCGGAGATTGGGCATGAGAGCTGCTCAATGTGCTAGAAGGTGTCCATTCATATGAGAATCCTGAAGGCATAACATTCAATTGAGAGGATTGTCCTTCTCCAATGAATTCTGGTGTCGCAGTTGCTGCAATAGAAGATGCTGTTAATTCACTTACTTCAACCAATACAGAATCAGTTGCCACGCAGTCAAATGGAGTCGTCGATTCAACATAAAACATGGTTTCCTCGTGAACAACAACATTCACTGATGGGGTATTCTGACCTTCAAGGATCAATATTTCCGGCGACCAGGTGTATACAAATTCAGGATTGGGATCTAAGACACTCAAAGTGGTAGTGTCTTCAGCACATACGGTGAAATCACCTTCAATCACAGTCTGAAAACTGACAAGACCGACATTTACTTCAGCTTCTAATTCGCAACCGAAAGCTTCGATTTGTACATAAAAAGTTGTCGGTACTACGATGTCGACCACGATGTCCGGATCGCTCGTGTTATCGTTCAGGATATTACTGAAGTTTGGAACATCGCTCCATGTAATGTTGGCGCTAATTGGGCTGTAATAAGCTGTGAGGGTTACCGGAATTTCATCGCAAAGTGTAGTATCTCCAGGAATCACCAAAGTAAGTTCAGTTACATCTACATTTTGAAAATAGGTATCTGCACAACCATCATGTGTGACAGTCAAAATATATTCGGTGTCTGTATAACCAATGAATGTTGGGTTGGGAATATTTGCAAAGTTGAGGTTCTGATCAGGCGACCACAGATAATTGAAATTAGGATTGACATTTTCTGGACCAAGTTGAGGTTGATCTCCTATACAGATGATCACATCAGTCAAATTTGTGTGACAGATTCCAGTATTTGAATGTCTTGATAGACAGTGTCTGCAGCATTGCATGTCAAGTTATGGGTTACAATTAATGTGATGGTGTAAATACCCGGTTCCGAATATTGGTGTACTGGATTTTCAGCGAAAGATGTTGTTTCGTCACCGAAATCCCATTCATACGTAAGAGAATAAGTACTTGTGTTTTCAAACTGAATTGGAACATCTACACAACCGGTTGGAGTTGTTGTAAAATCAGCTACAGTCAGCGGCAATTGAAAGTCGAATTTGTATACGCCGTTATTACATGAACTATTGTTATCTGCCGACCATGCGTTGGTTGGAAAAATGGGAAGTCACTGTTGCCTCCACATCCTGCACACACACTTTGGTAGATGACGCCTTTGCGGTCGAACCGGCTCGTCCCTCCATCCACGTGTTCACTGCTGGTGCCACCACCAAAGAAGGTACCATATTCCAGTTGCGTCATGTTTTCATCAAAACAGCCATGTAGAAATCACCGGTTGAACATGCATTATCAAAGGCATCTGGTGTTATTTCCAAGCTATTCATAGAATGCAGATTAGCCCCAGGATTCAAAGGATTGTTAGAGACAGTCGTGATACCCCATCCACTTACGTAAATTCTGTTGCAGTAATCAACCAAAAATGCGGAAGGGGAAATGTTCGGTTTACTATTTCCTGTTCCGAAAACAGTAGACCACGTCACACTGCTCAATGTGGGATTAAACTTGGTGAGCAGGTTACCACTATCCGGTGTTCCATAAGTGGCATTGATGATCATGCTGCTCCCAGTTGCGGTTGTCTGTCCAAAAACATACACCTGATCATCGCTGTCAATTTCAATAAAATAAAGTTGATCGTAGAGATTCGAACCCCAATATGTGCCGTTTATTACTGTTTGTCCATTTGCTGAAATTCTTAAAACATACCCATCAGCTAATCCACCAGCATTTGAATTTTGAATGCCGACATTGCCCAAGTTCAAATCGGTGGAAGTGGTGCCTCCACATACATATAATACACCTTGACTATTGTTTGAAATGGAAAAGCCGGAATCATCACCTGCACCGCCATAATACGTTCCCCAGATCATTTGGTCTAAAGTGGGATCAAGTTTCATAATCACCGCATCTTGCCCGCCACCCAGGTTACCTTGTATGGAGCTAAGCACCGGAAAATCGCTTGAGAATGTCGATGAAACAATGAGGATGTTTTCATTTTCATCGAGCGAAATTTCACCACGAAATTCATCTGCGTAATTGTGTTTTAAGTTCACAGAAGTATTTACTCCGTCGTTGTTTGATCCACCCAGATAGGTGGCGCCAATCAAATCTGAGCAATCGAAATTAAAGTGAGCTACCACAATGTCTGAACCATTGGGAAAACTAGCTCCGGTTCCAGAAGGCGCTACAAGTGATCCACCGTTGAAAACAGATTGGATGGCATTGTCGGTTGTTGGAAAATCATTGGAGCCTGTAGTACCATAAACGAGTAATTCGGCATCATTATTTGTGATGATACTAAGCGGCAAATCATCGCCACTTCCGCCAAGAAATGTTGACCATACCATGAATGTTCCGCTCACATCATATTTGGAAAGTGCCATATCAATTCCATCCTCAATACCGCTGTCTCCTCCTTGATGTGTAGTTTGATAAGCGCCTGTAGTCGTGGGATAACTCTGACCAAATGCTGAACTGCCGCTGTACAAATAACCGTCTTCGTCATAAGTTGCAGTGTATCCGAAATTGTCGCTTGAACTACCACTGTATGTGGAAAAAACAAGTTCAGGATCAATGATGAGTTCGTATTTCTTATCATATCCATCAGGGAATTGGAAACTGACACTTTCGTTTTTCAAAACATAAAAACATCGAACGTATTTTTTTTCTCCACGAATGATTTGCCAGGCAATGGGTTTCTGTTCTGCTGTTTCATGCACAGATGTTTTGATGATAACACGCTCGTTTTCGATGTGAATATCTTCAACTCCTTCGTAGTTCATTTTGATCTGCATTGGATCAGCTCCAGGTTGAACTACGAAATCATATTTCATCAGCGGACCGGAAGAATAAACATGAACGTCAATACCTCGATACATTTCATCCAGCATGACTCCTTGAAATGAAGAACACCCTCCAGCCCATTGCGTTTCATCATTTCCCAAAAAATAGTTGAAAGTTGTTTTTTGTTTTTGATGGAAAGATGCTTTTGCAGAAAAGGCATTCTCAAATTTTACACGATAGACATGACCTTTGATTCTGATGTCTTCGGGATTGAAAATCTGACCATCATCGTGCGCATCACGTATGGCACTGAGGTCAAAGCAGTGAAAAGTAAAACCCCGGTCCTCAAGAAAGACCCTTGCTCCGCCGAGATCGGTACTAGCTTTGACGTGTGTCGGCCACTGTCCTTTGTTTTCGACATAGAATAGGCCACTGCTGTGTTGTGCAGCCAACCCGCCGTATAGCAGGATGAGTGTGAAAAGTATGATTGATCTCAAACCCATGCTTCGAAATTAGAGAGTTTTCCGGTATTTCCCATTCTGTGTACAGTAAAGTGAAGAAACTTTTCCTGTTTTTATGGATTTTCCAATAGGATGACGTCTATATTCATGGAAACGTTGTCGGGGTTCTATCGGGAAAAACATGACATTGATAGATTGAACATTGTTGTGTGACCAATTTCCAACTGAAAACCAACGAGACAACTGTTTTTTTTAGGTAAATTCGTAGCAGGGATTATACGGTCTGATGAAAACTTTGCTGATATCGCTCGTTGGTGGCATTTGCCTGTTCGCAAATGTGGCGGCTTTTGCAGTGATGGATCAAAATCCTTCTGGTTACGTGCGCAACCAAGGTCAGATTCGCAATCAGTTCGGTGAAGTGAATCACGATGTCATTGCGGCTTTTTTTTCTGAGGGATATGATTTGCTCATTACCAAACAAGGATTCTCCCATCAACTGCACAGACAATTAGATCAGGATGTCGCTTTCCACCGTGTTGATGTGACGTTTTTTCAAGATAATGGCGAAAACAATGAAGTACACTGGATCGAGCCGTTTCCAACTTACTTGAATTTTATTCAGGCAGGAAATTCAGGACCGCGAAGCATTGATCATGTTGAAATATTCCGAACGGTTATTTTGAAAAACGTATGGAATGGAATCGATGTTGAATTCACTACTTCTACAGACGACTTTGGAAACGTTGCGCCGAAAATCAATTTTTTGTTAGCGCACGCATCGGATATGAATCAAATTGGATTATTGTGCGAAGGACAGGAAAAATTGTCACTGCATTCCAATCTTGTTCAATTCGAGTTGACTACTTCGCTTGGTTCTATCATGGAACACATACCTTACAGCTTTACCAGCGTGCATGGAGAACATGTTCCGGTAGATGTTTTTATGCTGATGGTGGCAATGGCCTTGTCAAATTCACTTCAGATGAGAAAATCATGCAATCCGATTCACCGTTGGTCATAGATCCTATTCCATCACCAAGTCTCAATTGGGCAACTTATTTCGGGGGATCGGCGGCTGAACAAGGAATGAAGACCGTCCTCGACAATATGGGAGGTGTTTTTTTAGGAGGCATCACGCAATCTTCTGCCGGGATAGCAACTGCTGGTGCATTTCAGGGTACCTATGGTGGAGCGCCTTTCTATGATGCATTTGTTGCCAAATTTGACATCAATGGCAATCGGATTTGGTCAACATATTTTGGTGGAACACTCGATGAACAGTTGCTTGATATATTGGCTGAACCTGGCGGTAATATCTATTTCACGGGATCGTCAAATTCGGCAGGACTCGCTACTGGAGGTACACATCAAACTATTATCGGAGGAGGATCAGATGCGATCATCGTAAAACTCAGTGCTGCTGGTAATCTCATTTGGAGTACATATTATGGCGGTACATCAAATGATAGCGCTCGAGGACTTTCATTCCTTGGGGCGAACATCGGATTGACGGGGCAAACCGCATCATCCAATGGCATTTCTTCACCTGGCGCTCACCAATTGTCTTTTGGAGGTGGCGGTTCTGATGGTTTTTTCACTTCGTTCACTTCAGCTGGGGCAATGAATTGGGGATCGTATTGGGGTGGTGCGGGTACGGATGTCGCGTATCAGATCAAGACAACGGCTACTTTCGATTTTGTTTTGGTGGCTACTACAAATTCGGCGAGTATGGCTACTCCTGGTGCTTTTCAAACTGTCCTCGGTGGTTCCAATGATATCCTTGTTTCAAAGTTTTCGTCTGCTGGCGTGCAGCAATGGGCTACCTATTATGGTGGAGTTCTTTCTGATAATGGTTATGGCGTGGCACTGGATATTTCAGGTGATATTTTTATTACAGGACAAACAAATAATTCCGTAGGATTCGCCACTGCAGGTGCTTATGACGTTATTTTGAATGGAGCAACGGATGGATTTGTACTCAGCCTCAATAGTTCCGGTAATCGCAATTGGTCAACCTACATTGGGGGAACACTACAAGATGTACTTCAATTTATTTGGACAGATGGCCTTGGAAATATCTATGTAGGAGGCAATACATCATCTTCTGTTGGCTTAGTTACTGTTGGTGCAACACAATCAGTTTTTGGTGGTGGAACTTATGATGGAGTAATCGGCAGTTTTGATATTTCGGGCACCGTCAACTGGATCACCTATTACGGTGGTACTGGGGATGATTTCATCCGTTCTGGCATTGGTGATGCTATTTCGCATTTGTATGTTGCTGGTTTTTCAGCTTCTGCAAATGGTATCGCTACGGCTGGTGCTTACCAAACTTCTTTGTCTTCTACCGGAGTTTTGATGCTTTCCTATCAGATTATACGTTGGCTGCATCGCTACCAGTTGAGTTGATTTCGTTTAATGTCCAAGCAACACCATCATCAAACATGGTGAATTGCACCTGGACGGTATCTGCCGGCATGCAATGCCATGAATATATCTTGGAAAAAAGCGCAGATATGGTGGAGTGGCAGAGTATTGCCATGGTGGATTGTCATTTTTCTGAAGACGGAACAAGTTTTTCTTTTGACGATAACCATGTGGGTTATGGAGTGGTCTATTATCGAATTACGCAAGTTAACTTAGACGGAGAACAAAGTAATTTAACCCGAAGTATTTTATTCAATGCATTAGATGAAATATCCATTTTCCCTATTCCAGCATCTGGAATGGTTCATCTGATGTCTCCACAGGAAGACATGATTTCAGTCGTCATTTATGATCTTTCCGGAAGAATTGCTATGAAGTATTCTGCAGATTCATCATCTCCGGTTGCAGCGATGTCTTGTGATGTTTCTGAGCTTACCGCCGGAAATTATTGTATTGGTATTTTAGATAGTCATGGGGAAATGACTTTCAGAATGATCTCTGTGGAATAGGGGAGAATTGCTTCGTTTTTCGAATTGTTTACAGTCAACGTGAACACGCACACCTCACTGAATCGACTTTATTGAATGAATCAATGAATGTTCTGGTCTCAATTATTCCTTGTTTTTCTTCTTTTTCCGCTCTTCGCGAAGATCAAACTTGATGGGAATATTCATATTCACCCGCACGGCTTGTCCATTTTGAGTGCCTGGATTAAACCTCAATAAGCGGCATATCCGTAACGCTTCTTTGTTGAGTTCACCACCATATGAAACGCTGCGAATGATCGAGTGATTTGTAGTACTTCCATCTTTTTCAACAATGAAAGCAACGACTATGGTCGCTTGAATGCTGTTTTCGATACTTGGTTGAGGATAAACGATATTCTCTGATATGAACCGCTCCAAAGCTTCTTGTCCTTCCGGATAAACCGGCATTTGTGTTACCACTGAATAAACTTGTTCCTCTGTGATTGGCGCCGATGTGGAGTCACTTCCGATTTCAACTTGAGCTTCGGCACATAAGAAAAACATAACACCTGAAATGATGCTGAGGGCTTTTTTCATGTCGTTAAGGAATTGGCTTGCAGTGTCCAAATGTAAACAGAACATGTTATAATTTTACCTGCATGGAATTGACATGGCTCATAGCAGGTATAGTGGTTGGTTTTGTGATCGCATGGTTAGCTCTCAAAGCGAAAGCTAGCGCCGTAACTGAATCACAAATCAACCAACATCCCGTCGTTACTGAATTGCGTAAAAACCTTGGCGATGCCCAATTGGAGGTTCGGGAGATCAGAAAAGAAAAGGACGAGGCCAATCAATTGCTTGCTACTTCGGAAGCAAACCGAAAATCTCTCGAGATCGCACTAGCCCAGCAGGATGAATACCTGCAAAAAGCGCGGAATGAATTCAAGATGGAATTTGAAAATCTCGCGAATCGCATTTTCGAAGAAAAAACCAAAAACGCCACAGCACAGAATAAGGAGCAGCTCGATCTCGTTCTTTCACCACTCAGTAAAAAACTCAAAGAATTCGAAGAGAAGGTGGAAAAGGTATATCATGAAGAAAATAAAGAAAGGATCAGCCTGAAGAAGGAAATAGAATTGTTGGCTGGCCTCAATAAACAATTGTCCGGTGATGCGAATAATCTTGCTGTTGCTCTGAAAGGCGACAACAAATCACAAGGCAATTGGGGTGAAATGATTCTCGAAAAAATCCTTGAAAGAAGCGGTTTGCAGGAAGGAAATGAGTTCAAAACTCAGGAGTCTACACAGAATGTTGATGGCGTAACCATCAGACCGGATATTGTTGTTTTTCTTCCTGAGAAAAAACATCTGATCATTGACTCCAAGGTCTCTCTCGTGGCCTACAACAATATGATTGCTGCGCCGACGGATGAAGAAAGGGCAAGACACCTCAAGATTCATTGTGAAAGTATCAGAAAACACATCAAAGATCTGGGTGAAAAAAACTATCAGACTGCCAAGACATTGAACAGCCCCGATTTTGTGCTGTTGTTTATGCCGGTTGAAGCGGCTTTTTCTTCTGCTATGCAATTCGATTCTGAACTGTATCATTACGCTTGGGATCGCAAAATCGTGCTGGTGTCACCTACTACTTTGTTGGCCACCTTGAGGACGGTTTCAAGTATCTGGATGCAGGAGAGAAGGGTTGTCAATGCAGAGGCGATTGCTGAAGAAGGAGGAAAACTTTACGATAAGTTTGTTGCTTTCACAGACGATCTAATCGCTCTTGGAAATAAAATTGAATCTTCCAAAAAGGAATATGATGAAGCCATGAAGAAGCTGTCTTCGGGAACAGGAAATCTTGTAAGAAGAGCAGAAAACATGAAAAAACTTGGCGCAAAACAAACAAAACAGATGAACCAGGCGCTTCTGGATCAAGCGGATGGTGAATAAAGTGATATGAAATACCTCTTGTATTTTCTGGCGTTGGCATTGTTGGCCGCATGTGATTCAGGAATGAATATGCAGAGTGGTTCGTATAAGTACTTGTACGATTTCGAAAGTCGTGAACTGCATCCGGAATACATCATCTATCATCATAGGGATGATTCAAGTACGATTTTTTTCAGGATTAAATCTTCGGAACTATTGTATGCGCGTGGTGGTTCTGGTTCACCATTCATTTCGAAAATCAGCTTGAAAATAACCACGACAGAAATTGGAGGTGACCGGGTGGATACAAGTTCGCTACAAATTGTGGATACTGCTCACGAAAGACAAGGCTGGTTGTTGGGATCTATGAAGTTGAAAATGCCTCAGGGCATTTGGAATGTCATCGTCGAATTCACTGATCTGACCAAGAATCAAACGCAACCGGGTTATCTGATTGCAGATAAAACCACTGCGTATTCTGGTCAAAATTATCTGCTGAAAAAATTTGAAACTGGCGAACCTATTTTCGGCGGTTTTGCGACAACTGGACAAATGGTCGAAGTAGAATCTGACCGCAATAAAAACAAATCACTGCCGAAAATTTTGCATTTGATAGGCGAAGTAAAATTACCTCCTCCGCCTTTTTCAACGAGTCAACCGGAGTTGCCAGATTTGGTCAATTCTACCATGGTAACTCCACAAGGTAGTAAAGGTGAAATGATCTTCGAAGTAGAAAACGGCAACTATTTCGTGACCCATGATGTTTTTTTGAAATCAGGTATCACCATCAAAACGTCGAATTCATATTACCCTGAAGTGAGAAGTGTGGAATCGCTGGAATGGCCAATGCGATACATTACAACCAAATCGGAACATGATGATATCGTGAAAAACAGTTATCCGAAACTCATGATCGATAAGTTCTGGCTGGAATGTGGTGGCGATAAAGAACACGCAAGAGAGTTGATCAAGACGTATTACCGTCGCGTACAGGAAGCAAATTATTACTTCAGCACTTATACGGAAGGCTGGCGCACCGACCGTGGCATGATTCACCTGATTTTTGGTAATCCAACCAAAATCAACCGCTACAATGATTCTGAAAACTGGCAGTATGGTGAAGATGGCTCAGCAGGTATGCTCACATTCAACTTCCATAAAGTTGAACATCCGTTGAGCGGAAATATCTACGTTCTGGAACGAGATCCAGGGTTCAAAACCTATTGGGAACGTGGCGTTCAGAATTGGCGTAACGGACGGGTTTACAACGAATAAATTCTATTTGTTCAGGAATGATGAATACATCCAAACCAGCTTTTCCTGCGCGCGGATGTAATCACTCATGAGAGCGTTGGTGCCCTCATCATGCGCAGCACCAGACAGTTCTAATAGCTCACGTTGCAAGGTTATTGTTGTTTTAAAAGAAGCAAGAATATTTTCTACTGCTTTTTTTCCTTCGGATACCTGGGAACTCTCTTTGATTTGAGCATGTTTCTTGTATTCTGAATAGCTGTGTTGTGGCACCGATCCCAAAGTGAGTATACGTTCAGCAACTTCATCTATTTTCAATTGCAACTCAGTATATAATTCTTCGAATTTCAAATGCAACTCAAAGAACTTTTCGCCTTTGATATTCCAATGGTAACCTCGCACATTTTGATAGAAGATGGAGTAATTGGCCAAAAGAACATTGAGTTTTTCCGCAAGTTTTTTCGCCTTTTTGTCATCAAGGCCAATGGCATTTGTGTTTTTCATGTGGTTTAAAATTAGGATTGCTGTTTGAATTTTGAATTCAATGTATTGATTTAGTGAATTTACGGCCTTTATAGCAGAACGAGTGTGATAATCATTCCCAAATGATTTTAAACGAAAAAGCCTCCCTTTCGGGAGGCTCTTCATTGCCGGAATATGTGAAATTATGGTTTCTTTTTGCAAGTCACGATAAACTCTGTGCGACGATTCTCTTCATGCAATTCTTCATTGCAGAAAACGCCGTCGCTACATTCATTCAGAAGTTCTCTTTCTCCGTATCCTTTAGATACAATGATGGAACGAGGAACACCTTTTTTCACCAGATATTCCACCGCAGCTTTAGCACGCTTAGATGAAAGATCATCATTGTACTCGAAACTGCCGCGACAATCTGTATGGCTGCGAAGTTCGAACTTCAACTCAGGATTTTCTCTGAAAACTTTGGCTAGATTATCCAAATATGGGAGAGCATCCTGACGGATATCCCATTTGTTGTAATCCCAATGTATATCGGAGATGTCGTAGATACCAAAGTACTTTTTGCCTTTGCCATCACCTTTGTTTTCTCCATTGTTGTTTCCGTTTTCACCGCCATTGTTGCCGCCATTTTCACCACCTTTATTACCGCCATTTTCGCCACCCTTTTCACCATTGTTTTCGGTAATATAGACCTCACTCATCTCAATGACTTTATTGATTGGGTTTTCACCTGTTCTGGTATTGATACCTTCAGTTTGTTTGAAATAACCTTCGAGGTCGGCAATCATCTGATAATCCTTGCCTTTGATAAGTTCCGCTGAGAACTTTCCATCTCCATCTGTAATGACCATTTGTTCTGTTCCGTCAGTCAGATTTTTGATGGTAACACGAACACCACCCAATGGAAGCATGCTGTCTTTTCCCGTTACAAGACCATTCAGAGTCACCCTCGTGTCGTCGAATGCGAAACTGTAAATTTTATCTGTACCATAGCGATCACTGGTGAAATAACCGCCTTTGCCATCGGCATTCCATACCATGCCGAAATCATCCGTGGAGGTATTGATAGGGTAGGAGATATGCACAGGATTTTCCCATACGCCGTTTTTACGGGTTGACTGTAAAATATCGAGTCCACCAAGGCTTTCATGAGCATCACTGCTGAAGAAAATATTGTATTCGTCTTTTACAGTTGGGAAAACCTCATTTCCTTTTGAGTTCACATCGCCACCTAAATTTTTAGGTGTACCCCATGAATTGTCTGCCAATTGTGCTTCCCAGATATCCATTTCTCCAAATCCACCAGGCATATCTGAAGCGAAATACAAGGTTTTTCCATCAGGAGAAAATGCAGGATGTGCAAACATGAATTTGCTGTCACAGAAGGGTACCAAGGTTGGTTTTTCCCATTTACCATCAGCACCCATTTTACTGGTATACAATTGAGTTGTGCTCACACGTTGGTCATTTCCAGCCAAGGCACCGCCATTTAATTGGAAACTTCGGTGAAAATCAAATTTTGACCGGAAGGACTTACTGCAGCAACTGCATCGTGATAACTTCCGTTCACACCATCCAATGGCTCTGGATTGGACCATGAAGCGCCTTCTTTTTTAGAGTAGAAAAGGTTGGTGTATTGTTTATCCGTGTAAGGATCACTTTCACCTTTACCTGTTGGGCTGCTGAAAATCAAGCCACCGTTGTATGGATATGGTGAAAACATGGCGTCCAATACAGGAATATTGACTGGTTCAACAAGATAAAGCAATGAATCACTTTTCATCTTGTCCACTGTCTTACAACTCTGCAGTAATTCCTTGGCTACTTGGTTTCCAGCATCTCTGCTGATAATACCTTCGAGAATAGTTTTAGCATCACTGTATCGTTCAATACCCATTAAAGCGCGGGCTTGATTGATACGGTCTGCATCCGAATTGTCTGTGAAGGTCGCTATTTGCTCATAGGTGGAAGCTGCATGCTCGAAGTCATTCACTTTCAAGTAAGACTCGCCGAGTTTTCTCACCGCATCAGGATCTTGTTTCTTAGCTACACCCTTATTCAGATAGTAAATAGCATCGTGATACTTGAGGTTATCATATGCTTCCTTTCCATTCTGAATATAAAGAGACGCACAACTTGCCAGCATCATGGCTGAAATAAGAAGAGCCAGCAGTTGGGAGAATTGAATGCTTTTTTTCATACGATTAAAAAATTTCTTTCATGAATTTTTTCCTGAAACAGGGTTAGAAGTATCGTGGTGAACGTGCTTTGAGATCAACATCTTTTCCGAAATCATATCCTAGCATCACTTCATGAGAGTTGCTGCTATAATCAGATATTGATGTCAAGGTGTAATCAAATGCATATCCTAAAGGCAATTGGTGAGTGATATTCCATTCTACCATGGCAATCATGGCATCACCTGTACGGTAACCGGCACCAACCCAAAATTTGTTGAGGAATAAGGCATTCAAATTCAAATCAAGTTCTACAGGCGCACTTCCTTGTACTTTCAATAAAACACTTGGCTTGATGGCCACTTCAGGAGATGGTTCGAAAACAAAACCTCCATTGATGTAAACGTGTGATTTGTAGAAACTGTTTAAACCAGCACTGTTATAACTCACGTTTTCATCTATCGCAAGAAGTGATGGTACCGAAACCCCTGCAAACCAATTGCGCTGATAGTAATACAGTCCTGCCCCGAAACGTGGTACAATCGTACCATTGATGTTCTGAGCATAAACTGGATCTTCTGTATCACGTATGATGGCATCTGTAAGATTAGCACTGTAACGGGTCACTCCAACGCGCAATCCCATGCTTAGGAAACCTGCTCCCAATGAAACCCTTGTGGCTACATTACCACCAATGTCCAATTGATTGGTAATACCTATGGCATCATTGCTCAGATTAAGTCCTACTCCAAGTTTGCCATTGGCGATCGGCCCGTCAAGACACAAGGTCTGCGACTTCGGTGCTTTGTCAAACTTTACCCATTGACTGCGGTGAAGAATACTTCCACTCCAGTATGGGTGTGTGCCGGCGTAAGCCGGATTGAGTACAAGTCCATTGAACATGTACTGGCTGATCATGACTTCTTGTTGCGATTGTGCAGCAACGAAGCTGATCATCAGAATAAATATGGCTATATATTTTTTCATTTTTCCGGATGTCGTTGGTTTGAATGGGGTGTTTTTGATTTTTGTTCTCATGATTATTCCCTCCTCAGATCTACGTAAGTACTTACTTCTTTACTACATCCTTCGAATATCACGAAGTATGTACCGTCGGCCAATGGTGCATTGTCTTTATCCTGACCATACCATTGGTTGTAGTAATTGTTCTTTTCATAAACCAGATTGCCCCATCTGTTGAATACCTTGAACTGATTGCCTGGGCAAAACTCTGCACCGTCAATGACATAGGTATCGTTGAAACCGTCGCCATTAGGTGAAAGCGCAGTGTAAATCATGAAGTCGCGTGGTGCAGTAAGTGTAATCAATGAATCTACTGTACAGCCATTCGCGTCGGTGATCGTTACGGTATAATCGCCGGCTCCTAAACCTGTAAGCTCATGTTCTGCTGGCAATCCTTCTGGTGTCCATGAATAAATATATTCTGGTGTTCCTCCAATAACGCCAACATGTATTGTTCCGTCGGTTCCATTTGGAGAACTGATGTTGAAGTTACCAAATACACTCACTTCAACCTCGTCAATGATCAATGCTGATGGTTCTGTGATGATCACTTGTGATGATCCACCACAATCGTTCGCATCGGTTACAGTAACAGTGTAAACTCCGGCAGTTAATCCTTGAATTGAGCTGCCTGTGCCTACTTCATTGAATTGTGCATCCGTCCAAACGATATCGTATGGTGCAGTACCGCCTGTAATTATTGCTGATGCAGTGCCGGTAGCTTCGCCGTTACAACGAACGTCTTGCTGTTGTGTCGTAATGGTCACTCCTGGAGTATCAAGTACAGTGAATGGAAGTTCTATCGAACAGCCTGATGCATCTGTTACAATTACGGTATAAGTGCCAGCACATAGATCGGTAAGATCTTGTGACGTTGAACCACCAGTCCAGCTTATGTCATAAGGAGGAAATCCACCTGAAACAGTCAAATCAATTGCTCCTAAGCAAAGACCGCAAGATGTATTGGTTACAGTTCCTGAAACATTTAATGGTGCTTCAACATCGATGTCTACACACACTTCTGCTGTACAGCCGTTGGAGTCGGTTACTGTTACACATACTTGTCCATCTTGCGTCACCACTGTGCAAGCGCTTGTAGAGCCATTGCTCCATGAGTAGGTGTAGTTTCCACTGCCACCAGTTACAGTAACACATAAGTCTACGTTTCCTGTAGAACAGTTTGGACTGCTATTGATTTCTGCTGTCAATATCGCAGGTTGTGTTAGTGTGATTGACTGTTGTTCAGTACAGTTGTTCGCATCTGTAACAGTTACAGTATAAGTGCCGCCACACAAATCGGTGAGGTTTTCGTCAGTGCTGGTGAATCCATTTGGACCTGTCCATTCAACTGAATAACCTGGGTTTCCTCCGGCGATTACGATTGAAATGCTACCATCACATACGCCATTACAACTTACATTATAACCACCATCGAATAGTGAAACTGTAGCGTCAATAGTAATCGGTGTTGGCTCTATGAGTTGGAACTCCAGCAGTGTCGTACAGAAGTTGGAATCGATCACAAGCACATCGTATGTACCTGCACCAAGTCCGGTTTGATCTTCTTGATTGTTCACTGTGCCATCGCCATTCCATTCAAAGGTGTAACCAGGGACACCTCCTGCAACAGTTATGTCAATAAAGCCGTCCGTAGCATTATAACACGAAACATTGTAGATGTCATTGTAAACCGAAACTTCACTTGTGGCTGTTAAAGCTTCGGAAGGTTCAGTGAGCGTGATGCAAGCTTGAGCAGAACATCCGTTGAAATCAAGAACAGTGAGACAATATGTTCCGGCTTGAAGTGAATCAATGTCTTCATCACTTCCGATGATATTCAGCAATTCGTCTGTCCAGATATAAGTGTAAGGGAAAGTTCCACCGCTGATTGTCGCGTCAATTGCACCGGAAGTATCTCCAAGGCATTGCAGATCATAAATCTGACCGGCTTCTTGAATGATGGAAAGCAAATCAATGGTGAGTGAATCAGGTTGATTGATTGTGAAAGTCACAGTCGCTGTACATCCATTGATGTCTTCGTGTTCCATGGTGTAATCACCCGCACAGAGGTTCGGGATGACAGTGGTACCCGTGGTTAATTCTGTAATGACAATCGGACTAGGGAGAGGACCGCCTGTGATCGTACACATGATTGGTGCTTCACCTCCATCTAAGGTTACCTCAACCTCGCCATCACATGCTCCATAGCATGAAACGTCAGTAGTTGAAATTACGGTTGCCGTCAATTGTGGAATTTCGCTGATTTCATAATAGAAAGTATCCTGACAGTTGTTTGAATCAGTGATTGTCAAAGAGTAATCACCTGCTGCCAAACCACAAAGAGTTGGAGCATCTGGTGTATTGCTTCCGATATCACCTGTCCATTCGTAAATCAAGTACAAGCCACTGCCACCAGATAAGTTCGGTGTGATGCAGCCCGTAGAATTAACGCAATCAATATTTTCAATGACAGCAGGAGATTGAATAGAATCCGGTTCAATCAGGTCAAGACATGTGGTCGCAAGACAACCATTGGCGTCATATACATTGATGCCATAAGTGCCAGCATAAAGGCCACTGTTACTATCTGCATTCGGATCATATCCATATTCTTCAGGATCTAATTCTGTACAGTCTGTAATCCAATCGTAGTCATAACAATATGGTGCGAAAAGCGTACAGTCTGGAGTTCCACCAGTTACAAATACTGAAATCTGTCCATCGTTTGCACCATGGCAACTGATGTTATAACCGCCATCAAAGTCAGATGTCACGATGACAATATCCATGACTTGAGGCGCATCAAGGGTAAACGAACCCACCACATTACATCCGGTTACATTGTCAGTTATGGAGTAATTGTAAGTACATTCAAAAAGACTAGAAATATCTTGTGTATTAGCACCACTGAAGAAGCAACTTGGTGATGGTATCCAAACATATGAGTAATCGCCTGAACCTCCTATCACGTCTATGTCGATACTACCATTGTTTTGACCGAAACAGGTTGGGTTAATGATAGCAACTTCAACAACTTCCAATTGTTCTGGATCAATGATGTCGAATGTTAAAGTCTGCTCACAAGTACCGGATGAAATGTTGACGGTATATGTACCTGGACAAAGTCCTGTAATATCTTGTGTTGAAGCAGTATAACCTCCAGGTCCTGTCCAAGTATAGGTATAGTTACCAGGATCACCACCACCACCGATGATGCTTTGGTCTACATAGAATACTGAAGCAGAACTTGGATCACATGAGTTGTCGTTAATTGGAGAATTGAAACCAACAGCCGTTGAGTAAACTGCTGTTGTTGGATCACCCAGTGAATTGATTCCGGAGAATGTCATTGTTGCATCGGTCAATGCGCCAAAATCACCACTTACGCAGTCATAGATCTGCACAGCCCAACCTGGCTCAGAAACATCACAACCATTCAATGCCGACCAATCGATTGGAGTAGCACTAGCGCCATAAGAACCAAATGTACCTGAGAGGGTGAATGGAGCTCCAGCGCATACGTCCAAGTTGTTAGTAGATTCAGATGAAAAGCACAAATTGGTGATGTCATTACCGCTGTTACAAATATTTCCTTGGCCGTTTGCCCCGGGGTTTGGCGACATCAAAATATCGGGACTTCCGCAGTTAGGAGGCCCTACAAGGTGGAATGCAAGATCGGAAACCCACGAGTGTGTACCTGTCACGCAAATCTGAATTTGAGTGCTGGCATCAATGATAAATGGTGGTGGTCCAGTACTGCTGTCGCCAACAACTGTGATGTCAATTTCACCATTACATGTTCCTGCACAAGTAGGTTGTGTTACATCACCACTTGCTTCAAAAGCGTCATTCTGACTAATTGTTGCAGTGAATTCGGCTTCGCATCCTTGTGCATCAGTTACTGTTAATACATAAACACCTGAATTGAGATTGGTAATGTTTTGAGTTGAACAAGGAGAACAACTTGGACCATTCCATTCATAAGTATACGGATCTCCCTGACCTCCGGATGTGCTGATCACATCAATAGATCCGGCACCAAGATCTGGCGCACCGCATGGGTTATCAGTGATGTCAAGTTCAACACTCATGTCAGGAACACAAGTCAATTGAAGAGATTGTGAGAATGTACAGCCGTTGTCATCCAATACGATCAGTGAATATTCACCGCAAGGTGCATTGGTAAGATCTTCAGTATTGTAAATGATACCTGTTGTTACGTTTTGCCATGTTGAAATATATGGCGCTAAACCACCAGCAATGGTGATATTGATATATCCATCTTCAGCACCCGGACAACTTACAGAGTAACCACCGGGATAAATTGAAATCTCATCTATGGTAACGTTCAGTGGATCGATTGGATCATTGATCACAATGGTTACAGAACCATCACTTGTACAACCGTTCTGGTCTGTCACACTTACTTGATAAGTGCCGCTGCCCAGATTGGTAGCAACTGGTCCAGTAACACCAGCGTCATGGCTCCAACTATAAGTATAAACTGGACATCCACCAGCAGCTTGAACGCTTGCTTCACCAGTTTCTACACCGGTACAAAGGAGATCAGTACTACCTACAACTACAAGTGTAACACTGTCTGGTTCTGTGAGTGTGTAGCTGTTGGTGTATTGACATCCTACATCGTCTGTGATGACAAGATCGTATGACCCCGCGCAAAGTCCGGTTATGTCTTCCGTATTCGCGGTGAAGCCATCATCACCAGTCCATTCGAATGTGAATGGTTCAACACCGCCATCTGTTGTGATGTCGATGCTACCGTCACAAGAACCGAAACACGACACCATTGAACAGCTATAATCAGACAATACTGATGTAGCCGTGAGTTCATTGGTTTGTACAAGTGTTGCGCATCCAGATGCAACGCATCCGGCTGCATCTGTCACTTCTACACAATACTCACCAGGAGCAAGGTTGGTTGGCAGTGAATCTGTGCTTGTAAAACCGTCTGGGCCTGTCCAGATATAAGTATATGGTTCCAAACCATCGATGATGGTGACAGAAATGCTTCCTGTGGTTCCACCTTCGCAGTTGATGTCGGTACCTTCGAGTTCCACCGTGATACTTGAAACGTTCACTGTTACTTCATCAGTGATTTCGCAATCACCTACAATAGCAGTAAGTCCATATGTAGTAGTTTCTGTTGGACAAACTTGTGCAGTGAGACCTATCGGATCGATCACATTAGATGACCAAACAAAATCTGCAAGATCACTTACATTGCTTACGCCCACTAGATCCAAGCATTGTCCGGCACAGATAGAAGAATCTTCCGGTGAAAGATCTAAGTCAAGATAGTCGTAGATATAAAAATTCACGCTGTCCAAAACCTGATTGCCAGAACACAGCGGATTACCCAAATACACCGTAATGTATTCCTGGCCTTCATCAATGCCATCCAACGCTGCACTGATATCGAATGAAACCGATTGTGAATTTGCGGGTATCGTGATACTATTCAAATCCAACGGAATGCCACTGCCAATTTGAGGAGTGTAATCCAAACCGTTCGTAGCTGTACCACCTATCCAGAAGAGAACATCTTGTGGATCAGGAGTCACAACTGTACGTGAAAATGAAATGGTACCTGTGTTACAACCTTCAACCATGTAATCGAGGCCATTTGATGTTGCTGTGAGCACAATAATGGGATTAGATTCAATAGAATTGATGAATACACCAGAGTCATACACGTGGTCAGTTCCATCTGCGATCACCAATTTTAGGTGGTATGTTTCGCATGGGATCAGATTGCCGATGGCAGCATAAAGTCCAATTGTAAATCCATCGTACTGGATATACTGTCCAAGTGGATTCTGATTATTATAGAAGTAAGATGAATTCGAAAGTGCATTCACTGTGTTGATGGCAACAACTTGCGCTGTATTAGGCACCAGGGCTATGTTTACGTCAGTTCCAACATTTGGTCCAGTAATGTAAAAACCGAAAACGTCGTTGAATGGAGAGTTAACCCATTCATTATACTCTTCTGATGCGAATGTATAATTAAAACGAAGTGAATCACCTTGTGGAGTGATATCAAATTCGAACATGGTTGCATCGTATGTTGTCCTGTCTTGAGCTTGATTGAGAAGTGTACTTCCGGGACAATCATTGTCGAAATAATCACATGTACCTTGGCTCGTCGAGCAGTTACCAATGGTATTGTTAGGTCCTACCGAATAGAGCGCCTTACCTGTGGTAAGAAGCAGACCCTGATTCGTACCGATTTCAGTACCGTTTGAGGTGTAGTAACCATACGTGCTGTCACATGCAGTTACTACTACGTTGGAGATGGTGACGCCCGGACCAACAAGATTTTGAATCATCTGTTCGGGTGTCATGTTGATGTCGACGTTATAGGATTGTGCACGTGACATCACGCCTGTGAGCATCAATAATGCTATCAGGAGGGAGGATTTCTGGTTGAAAATATTCATCATAATTATGAAGAAGTAATCGTTCTAAGATAGTTGAAGATAGAGGAGTTCACTCCTGATTAGTTGCCTGTGCGAGAAGCGCGGCAGGCGTCCATGAACATTTGTTCATTGTAATTTTCCGGAGTTGCAATAGTACCCAGGCTAATGGTGCTTATCAACGTCTTAAATGCGACCTTGTTATCGTCGGTCGAGTTGGATAAGCTTGTCGATCCAATCACTTTAATTTTTAATACATGTGATGGGATACATGCAGAGGCAATTTCAAACCTGCCATCATTCTTCACTTGCTGGTGAAGGGTTGCGTAGTTATCGACGTTCAGATCGGATGCAAGTACATAAAAATACTGTGCGATCTGAGGTGTGGATTGCGCATCATGTCGGATTGACATCAGACAAAAGGCGGCTGTGACAAAAAGAAGGGTAAAAACTTTTCTCATACGTATTTGAATATGGGTGAAATGCAAACAGGCGGGCTAGCCTCTCCGCAATTTTGGCAAATATGTTTCAATTCTGTGAAATTCCGGCTGATTCCGTTTAATTTATGATTAAACTCTTTCGAAACCCCAGTGATTATGACGATAATCAGACAATTCGTTGCCGCATTGCTTCATAGAGAATTATTCCAGATGCAACAGACACATTTAACGATGAAGTTTTACCTGTCATCGGAATTTTCACGAGTTCATCGCATTTTCGCATCAATTCATGGCTGATTCCTGTTTCTTCATTGCCCATGACAATGCAGATCGGTTGTTTCAATTTGGAAGCATGTGGCAGGATGTTACCTTTCTCTGTACATCCAATAAGAGCGATACCACATTGACGAAGATACTCCGTGAGTGAAGAAATGGATTTGATTCTGCACACGGCGATATTATGCAAAGCACCTGCTGATGTCTTTATTGCTTCTTCATTGATTGCAGCGCTATTATTCTCAGGAATGAGAACAGCGTGAGCTCCGAAACATTCCGCACTTCTTGCTATAGCCCCAAAGTTGCGAACGTCAGTGACACTGTCCAACAAGAGAATAAGTGGTGTTTCGCCTCGCTCATAGATAGAGGGAACAATATTTTCAATGTTGCCAAAACTGATAGGGGAGATGAATGCGATTACACCTTGATGGTTCTTGTTCGTGATACCATTCAGTTTTTCAGGTGGAACAGTTTTATAGCTTATACCATGTTCTTGCATGACCTGACGGGCTTCTAGGAAGAGATCTCCTTTCAGACCTTTCTGCACGAATACCTTTTCAATGTCTTTACCAGCCTGTATAGCTTCAATAAGTGGCCTCAATCCTATCAGCATTTGGTTTCTGACTGGTTTGGTATGAGAAGAGAAAGAAGGTTTGCGATCCGATGAATGTGAATGGTGCATATGTACTTAATGGTAGGATGCGAAGTTAGCACCAGATGTCAGGAGGATAACCCGATTTGAAGTCGAAACAGCTGAAACTCCAATGAAATGGGGTGTTTGGGGCAGTAATGTGATCGTGTAAGAAGATGATGAACGAAAATTGAAAAGGCGGGATTTTGCAGTCACCAAAAAAAAGTTCAACTTTTTTCAAGCTGGAAACCAGTGGTTAAGATAGTAGTCGATAAAATATTTTGACTAGGTACTTGCGCAGACAAAAAACAGGTGTACATTTGCACCCGCTTTTGAAAAACGACAACGTTCTTTGAGCAAACATCAAAAGCACATCAGTCAAGGGTTCTAGAAAAAAAAAATTAAATTTTTTTTCAAGAAAATTTGGAAAACGGAATGTGACTACAGTATGTTTGCCCCCCCAATTCAAAAAGTGAATTCGGGAAAAGTGAAAAAAAGTTCTTTGATATAATGCAGCAGCGAACAGGTAAATTGTTTTAAGAAGCCAAGAGATTAAACATCTTTACAATGGAGAGTTTGATCCTGGCTCAGGATGAACGCTAGCGGCAGGCCTAACACATGCAAGTCGAGGGGTAACTTAGTTGATAGCAATATTAATTAAGCTAGACCGGCGCACGGGTGCGTAACACGTATGCAATCTGCCTTATACTTGGACATAACTCCGAGAAATCGGTGCTAATTTCCAATAACACTATAGAGTGGCATCACTCCATAGTTAAAGCTCCGGCGGTATAAGATGAGCATGCGCCCAATTAGCTAGTTGGTGAGGTAACGGCTCACCAAGGCTACGATTGGTAGGGGTTCTGAGAGGATGATCCCCCACACTGGTACTGAGACACGGACCAGACTCCTACGGGAGGCAGCAGTGAGGAATATTGCGCAATGGAGGCAACTCTGACGCAGCCATGCCGCGTGAAGGATTGAAGGCCCTATGGGTTGTAAACTTCTTTTGTATGGGAAAAAACGCTTCTACGTGTAGAAGCCTGATGGTACCATAAGAATAAGCACCGGCTAACTCCGTGCCAGCAGCCGCGGTAATACGGAGGGTGCAAGCGTTATCCGGATTTATTGGGTTTAAAGGGTCCGTAGGCGGACTATTAAGTCAGTGGTGAAAGCCCTCTGCTCAACAGAGGAACTGCCATTGATACTGGTAGTCTTGAGTACAAGTGAGGTTGGCGGAATGTGTGGTGTAGCGGTGAAATGCTTAGATATCACACAGAACACCGATTGCGAAGGCAGCTGGCCAACTTGTAACTGACGCTGAGGGACGAAAGTGTGGGGATCAAACAGGATTAGATACCCTGGTAGTCCACACCGTAAACTATGATCACTAGATTTTGGCCGTATGGTCAGAGTCCAAGCGAAAGTGTTTAGTGATCCACCTGGGGAGTACGACCGCAAGGTTGAAACTCAAAGGAATTGACGGGGGCCCGCACAAGCGGTGGAGCATGTGGTTTAATTCGATGATACGCGAGGAACCTTACCTGGGCTTGAAAGTTAGTGACCGCTCCTGAAAGGGAGCTTCCCGCAAGGGCACGAAACTAGGTGCTGCATGGCTGTCGTCAGCTCGTGCCGTGAGGTGTCGGATTAAGTTCCATAACGAGCGCAACCCCTATCTTTAGTTGCCAGCGAGTAATGTCGGGGACTCTAAAGAAACTGCCCGTGTAAGCGGTGAGGAAGGTGGGGATGACGTCAAGTCATCACGGCCCTTACGTCCAGGGCGACACACGTGCTACAATGGTAGGGACAGTGAGTTGCAAGCCGGTAACGGTGAGCTAATCTATAAACCCTATCTCAGTTCGGATCGAGGTCTGCAACCCGACCTCGTGAAGCTGGAATCGCTAGTAATCGGATATCAGCCATGATCCGGTGAATACGTTCCCGGGCCTTGTACACACCGCCCGTCAAGCCATGGAAATTGGGAGTGCCTAAAGTCGGCCACCGTAAGGAGCTGCCTAAGGCAATACCAGTAACTGGGGCTAAGTCGTAACAAGGTAGCCGTACCGGAAGGTGCGGCTGGAATACCTCCTTTATAGAGTATGCTTCTTAGAATTATTTCCTGTTCGTTCTGCATTACCATTTTATTTTCAGTCCTGTAGCTCAGTTGGTTAGAGCACTACACTGATAATGTAGGGGTCAGCAGTTCAAATCTGCTCAGGACTACAAATCAGGGCGCGCAAAAACAACTGCTGCATACCTGAAACTAAAATGGGGAATTAGCTCAGCTGGCTAGAGCACCTGCCTTGCACGCAGGGGGTCAACGGTTCGAATCCGTTATTCTCCACGAAGGATAATTGAAATTAATTATGGAGTGATATGTTCACAATAAAGGTGTCATACTGGACGGCTTCGCCGCCAAGACGAATTGTGAGGGTTCGGGGTGGGTTGGAGAAAGAAAAAGAAGTGTCAAATGTTATGATGTGATAAGTAACCGACAAAACGTGTTGGGGGTCTTGAAGGTTATTGGTTCGATTCCAATATTCACCACAGCTGCTGTATTGTGAAAACATTACAGTGTTAAATTGATCTTCGGATTGATTTGAACAAGTTCTTTGATGTACTGATAGAGTTTAAAAGTATTAATAAGCAAGTAAGGGCAGATGGAGGATGCCTTGGCTCTTGATAGCGATGAAGGACGTGATAAGCTGCGATAAGCTGTGCCGAGGCGCAAATAGCCTGCGAAGCACAGATTTCCGAATGGGGCAACCCTCCCGATTGAAGATCGGGAAGTCGAAAGACGGCACACCCGGGGAACTGAAACATCTTAGTACCCGGAGGAAAAGAAAATAACAATGATTCCCTTAGTAGTGGCGAGCGAAATGGGAAGAGCCCAAACCAGCGATGTTTCGGCATTGCTGGGGTTATAGGACTGCATTTAGCACTGTACTCGAATTTGGAAGAGATCTGGAAAGTTCTGCCATAGCGGGTGATAGCCCCGTACAGAAGCTGAGTATGGAGTGAGCAGTATCCTGAGTAGCGCGGGACACGTGAAATCCTGTGTGAATTCGCCGGAACCATCCGGTAAGGCTAAATATATTGAGAGACCGATAGTGTACAAGTACTGCGAAGGAAAGGTGAAAAGAACCTCGAACAGAGGAGTGAAATAGAACCTGAAACCATCAGCTTACAAGCGGTCGGAGCGCAAGTGACGATCTGCCTTTTGCATAATGAGCCTACGAGTTACTCCTCTTTGGCAAGGATAATCTTCTCTGAAGAGCATCCGAAGCGAAAGCAAGTCTAAATAGGGCGATTTAGTCAGAGGGGGTAGACGCGAAACCTTAGTGATCTACACATGGCCAGGTTGAAGTCTCGGTAACACGAGATGGAGGACCGAACCCGTTAACGTTGAAAAGTTTTGGGATGAGCTGTGTGTAGGGGTGAAAGGCTTATCAAACTGGGAAATAGCTCGTTCTCCCCGAAATGCATTTAGGTGCAGCCTTGTGGTGAGTGCGACGGAGGTAGAGCTACCGATTGGGCTAGGGGGAGTCACATCCTACCAAACCCTGACGAACTCCGAATGCCGTCTCATATACACAGGAGTGAGGGTATGGGTGCTAAGGTCCGTATCCGAGAGGGAATTAACCCAGACTATCTGCTAAGGTCCCCAAGTCTATGCTAAGTTGGTTAAACGTGGTGTGGTTGCATTGACAGCTAGGATGTTTGCTTGGAAGCAGCAATTCATTTAAAGAGTGCGTAACAGCTCACTAGTCGAGCGATCATGCGTGGATAATAATCGGGCATAAGTATAGCACCGAAGCAGTAGATTTATGGTAGGGGAGCATTCTAAACTGCAGTGAAGGCGAATCGTAAGGATCTCTGGAGCGTTGAGAACAGAAAATGTAGGCATAAGTAACGATTAAGGAAGTGAAAAACTTCCTCGCCAAAAGACCAAGGGTTCCTGATCAACGTTAATCGGATCAGGTTTAGTCGGATCCTTAGGTGAACCCGAAAGGGGCAGCCGATGGAAATTAGGTTTATATTCCTAAACCTGCATATCATTAAAAGTGACGGAGAGACGTGGTGACTACGTACTGACGGAAATGTACGTCTGAGCCGAACCTTCGGGAGAAGCAAAGTCATAAAATCTCTTCCAAGAAAAGCGAGATATGCGGTCCGTACCCGAAACCGACACAGGTGGTCGAGTAGAATATACTGAGGCGCTCGAGTGAATCACGGTTAAGGAACTAGGCAAATTAGTCTCGTAACTTCGGAAAAAGAGACTCCCTCGCGAGAGGGACGCAGAGAAATGGCGGTGGCGACTGTTTATCAAAAACACATGGCTATGCTAAATCGTAAGATGATGTATATGGCCTGACACCTGCCCGGTGCTGGAAGGTTAAAAGGAGATGTCATTCGCAAGAAGAAGCATTGAATTGAAGCCCCAGTAAACGGCGGCCGTAACTATAACGGTCCTAAGGTAGCGAAATTCCTTGTCGGGTAAGTTCCGACCTGCACGAATGGTGTAACGATCTCCGCACTGTCTCAACCGTGAGCTCGGTGAAATTGTAGTATCGGTGAAGATGCCGATTACCCGCAACGGGACGGAAAGACCCTGTGAACCTTCACTATAGCTTAGCATTGGAGTTGATTAAACGATGTGTAGGATAGGTGGGAGACTTTGAAGCGGTATCGCCAGGTATCGTGGAGTCAACCTTGAAATACCACCCTTTGTTTAATTGATTTCTAACCTCTGGGACAGTGCTTGATGGGTAGTTTGACTGGGGTGGTCGCCTCCGAAAGTGTATCGGAGGCTTCCAAAGGTATGCTCAGTACGGTCGGTAATCGTACGTAGAGTGCAATGGCATAAGCATGCTTGACTGTGAGACTAACAAGTCAATCAGGTACGAAAGTAGGGCATAGTGATCCGGTGGTTCCGCATGGAAGGGCCATCGCTCAAAGGATAAAAGGTACTCCGGGGATAACAGGCTGATCACTCCCAAGAGCTCACATCGACGGAGTGGTTTGGCACCTCGATGTCGGCTCGTCACATCCTGGGGCTGGAGAAGGTCCCAAGGGTTCGGCTGTTCGCCGATTAAAGTGGCACGCGAGCTGGGTTCAGAACGTCGTGAGACAGTTCGGTCCCTATCTGTTGTGGGCGTTTGAATATTGAGAGGACCTTTCTCTAGTACGAGAGGACCGGGAAGGACGCACCTCTGGTGTATCTGTTGTGGCGCCAGCTGCAGTGCAGAGTATCTACGTGCGGATGAGATAAGCGCTGAAAGCATCTAAGCGCGAAACTCGCCTCAAGATGAGTATTCATTGAGAGTCGTCGAAGACTACGACGTTGATAGGCTATAGGTATAAAGGCAGTAATGTCAAAGCCAAGTAGTACTAATTACTCGAAAGCTTATAATATTAAGAACTCTATCAGTGCATTAACTTTTTTGGTGTCTATTGCGTTGGGGATCACCTCTTCCCATTCCGAACAGAGTAGTTAAGCCCAACAGCGCAGATGGTACTACGGTAACACGTGGGAGAGTATGTCGATGCCACTTTTCGAAAACCCCTGGATGATTTCCAGGGGTTTTTGTTTTTATACCCTTTTTTCTTCAAAATATTCTCTTCCCATTCCGATCCACCGCGGCGGATAAGCCCAACAGCGCAGATGGTACTACGGTAACACGTGGGAGAGTCCCGAGGCGCTTCAATTTCGGGATGGATATCCGTAGATTCAAATCTCGCTTCGCGATTTTGAATCAACGGCTATCACATATGTCGATGCCACTTTCGAAAACTCCTGGATGATTTCCAGGGGTTTTTGTTTTTATACCCTTTTTTCTTCAAAATATTCTCTTCCCATTCCGATCCGCCGCGGCGGATAAGCCCAACAGCGCAGATGGTACTACGGTAACACGTGGGAGAGCCCCGAGGCGCTTCGCTTTCGGGATGGATATCCGTAGATTCAAATCTCGCTTCGCGAATTTGAATCAACTGCTATCACATATGTCGATGCCACTTTTCGAAAACCCCTGGATGATTTCCAGGGGTTTTTGTTTTTATACCCTTTTTTCTTCAAAATATTCTCTTCCCATTCCGATCCACCGCGGCGGATAAGCCCAACATCGCAGATGGCACTACGGTAACACGTGGGAAAGCCCCGAGGCGCTTCAATTTCGGGATGGATATCCGTAGATTCAAATCTCGCTTCGCGATTTTGAATCAACGGCTATCACATATGTCGATGCCACTTTTCGAAAACCCTTGGATGATTTCCAGGGGTTTTTGTTTTTATACGAATTTTTCTTCGAAAATTCTCTTCCCATTCCGATCCGCGGCGGCGGATAAGCCCAACAGCGCAGATGGTACTACGGTAACACGTGGGAGAGTCCCGAGGCGTTTCACTTTCGGGATGGATATCCGTAGATTCAAATCTCGCTTCGCGATTTTGAATCAACGGCTATCACATATGTCGATGCCACTTTTCGAAAACCCTTGGATGATTTCCAGGGGTTTTTGTTTTTATATGAATCTTTTCTTTAAAAATTCTCTTCTCATTCCGATCCGCTGCTTCGGAAATACTCATCATCTGCGATGGTATTGTGGCTACATCTGGGATTGCCCCGAATCAATTGAATTTCGGAATGATTCTCTGTATTACCCGCCTTACATAAATATCATACAACATAGATAGACTTGAGATGAAAGCTGCAACGGTGGCTTTTTTGCTGACGTGTTCACATTTTGTTTGATGATCGATTGGTTAGAAATACTTTCAATGAAAAAAAAATACCATTTGCCTGTTTCTCTAATTGGATTGATTTGCCTTCATCTGTTTCTTACTGGTTGTAAGCATGATCCAAGTGAGGAGGTAATAAACGAAATTCTTACCACTGAAGAAATTGAGCCAGTTGGTCATATGGCCGTAGATCCAACTTCGCACTCGTTCATCTTTCGCACAAATGGTGGCGGAACTATTTATGTTCGTTTAAATGAGGTACCTGAAATAAAAATCTCACATGATGATTATGAGGGATTTCAACTTGATTTCTGGGGATCAACGCCGGATGATGCTTCGTTTTACGGCATGCATGAAAGCCTAAATTGGAAACATCTAAAGGATCGGTTGTCGAATACGAGAACAATCATTTTTCCTGATGGTGCAAAATTGACCATGATTGCTGACGGAGTGGAGGGGCCGCTGATTTCAGTAAGCATTTATGATATGAATGAAAGTCATCGAATTGATATTCAAAGAAAAGAACTGATTCATAGTTCAGGGAACTTGACTGTAGCAGAAGAATTGGAAATACAGGAAGCAGATGGAGAAGTTGGTGGATTTGAGTTCACGGAAACCGGATTGATTTACTTCAATTCGTTTATTGAAACGACGCCTGGCATTCTTGAATATGATTATTATCTGCTCGGTGAACTCCTATTCGATTCACCTAATGCCGTCCTTGATCATTACGATGATCCAAGATTCGATCATACCTGAACATAAAAGAATCTTTTTTTTGAGTTTCCCAATTCCGGTAAACCAATAAACGAAAACTTTAATACAGAAGTGCAGTGGAATTCATACACCGTGAAATCCCATCGAATACTAATATTCCGAATTCTCGCGCGAGGCGATGCTCAATTCTGGTGATTCCACAATCATGGGAAAAATTAGACCATGTCTGTGACCATCTGTACAAGGCAGAGCTTACTTATGAGTTCGATGATTGAGGAAATTTTGTTTACTATGGCGCACTGAATTTCATTGATGTGATTGAATTCAGTATCTAAGATTTTCGCCAGTATTCTCGAATGAATTCAAAACAATAAAAAAAACGCCATCCAATGCGGATGGCGTTTTTTATTGATACTATTTTCTTTAGAAATACTTCGCTGAAGTGATCCTTTTCACTTTGCTGTTCAAAGCATACTTCAAGCTGAGTTCATGGGTTCCGTAGTTTGTCCGGAACAATGAATTTGTAGCGAATTCAAGCGCATAACCAAATGAAAATTGGTTTTCCATTTGCATTTGGAACATCAAACCTGCACTCTGTGCCACATAATAGTATGCACCGAAAGTGTAGTTCTTTTGTAAAATGCATGTGGCATATGCGCCAAGTGTCAAAGGAGAATTGATGCTTGATAACATAGCCAAGTTGTATGTCAACAACATGTCTGAATTGATCTTATGAAGATATCCGCCATTCAGATATATTGTTCGGAAACTGTTCTGTTTGAAGTTCTGCATTGGTGCATTGTCTTTCGAAACAGATTGAATGGAAAGCAGTTTGGGGATAGAAACACCGGCGTAATAGTCATTGTTTGAGTAAAACATTCCAAATCCGAAATTGGGAGTGAAGTATCCTTTGGTATTGGTCAAAAGTGCATCATCTTGTACACCTACAATATCGCTGTATGATTGTAAATCTGTAAGATTCACCTGATACAATTGAGCTCCTGCTGATAAGCCCCAGGAAATGGTCGACTTATTGTTCAATTTAAGCCTGTAGGAAAAATAGCTTGCTAACTCCATCTTTGATACAGGTCCAATTTTATTGTTGATGAATGCACCACCTACCGCAAATTCTTTGGTCGAAAGTGGCGTGTCATAGCTGATGAGACTTGTCATAGGTGCTCCTTTAAAGCCAGTCCACTGTTGGCGATGCGCGATATTGATGATGCCTCGCTCACGATACCCGGTATAACCCGGGTTGATCGTGAGTTTGTTGAATGCGATCTGATTGATCATACCTTCTTGCTGTGCAGACACAACCATCGGAAGTATTACTGCGATTATTGCAATGATCTTTTTCATGTTCTTTCTTTTTTAGAAGTTATTTATTGATGGTTGTGTATTAATAGCTGAGGTAAATGAATCCTTTCATGAGTTTTGATCCATCACCGAGATCCAAAGTGTAGTAGTAAGTATCCTGAGGCAGCAATCCGCTTCCAATGGTGAGTTTCGCTTGTGACTTACCATCCCACTTGGATTCGAATCCATTGCTTTCAAATACTTTATGTCCACGTTTGGTGAAGATTTGAAGATGACAGTTCGGATATTTCTCAATACCGGCGATCTGAAGTACATCGTTCACACCATCACCATTTGGAGTGATCACTTCAGGTACATCCAACTCAAGCGGACAAGCAACATTGACATAAACATAACCCGTGTCAACAGCATCATAGATATCGGTAATCACATAAGTGATGGTATCCATACCACAGAACACAGTTGGATCTGCGTCATAGAAGATGAGTCCATCAGCCTGGTAAGTTATATTTCCTATTGCTGCTGATGCTGAGATCACAGAAATACTGTCACCATCGACATCAAAGTCATTTCCAAGAACATTGATGTTTACGTATGGATTCAGAATATCGGCATTCAAAGAATCATCCACAGCTGTTGGTTCATTGTTGACAAGGATGTTGAATGAGCATGTATCAACAAGTCCATATGTGTCCACTGCTTCGAAACTTACTTGAGTCCATCCGTGTTGGAAGAGTCCTCCAGGTAATTCACCTTCAAACAGATTCAACATAGCGCCGCAGTTGTCAATGACTTCCGGCAATTCGTAATCTACGATTGTTCCATCGAGTTCAGGGTCATTCACAATGATATTCTCATTACAAACGATTTCTGGTGCGATGGTGTCAGCAACCATTACAGTGAAACTGCAGGTTACAATTGCACCATCGAAATCTGTCAGTTGATATACCACTTCAGTATTACCAACAGGGAAGAGTTCACCTGAAGCCAATCCTGAGATCATCACAGGATCACCATTTGCTGTAGAACAGTTATCAGTGATTGTTGGAACGTTATATGTTACAATCGCACCACACTGATCTGACTCAGTTGTTGCATTGATATCATCGGTGCAGTTCAGTACAGATGGTTCATTGTCTACAACTTCAATCTGGAAGTTACAATCTACAGAATTACCACTTGCATCAACGAATTCGTAGGTCATTTGATGAATACCTACTGTGAAGAATTCACCGCTTGCAAGACCGTTTATTAGGTTGGTATCTGTGATGTTACAATTGTCAATGACTTCTGGTAAAGTGTAGTTTACAATAGCACCACAAAGTCCTGCGTCGTTGTTCACAGTCATATCTGCATTGCACGCAATTATAGTTGGAGCAATGGTGTCAGTTACGATGATCACTTGTTCGCAAGTTGTTGTATTACCACTTCCGTCGGCTACCGCCCAAGTAATGGTTGATGTTCCTGGGAAGATGAATTCAGGAGCGTTATTGTTAACTGTTGCAACAGTGCAATTATCTGAAGTCAACGGTATCGCCAGGAGAGCTGATGGATATCCGCATTGGTCGTTTGTACTATACACTTCAAGTGTATCTGGACACACGATTTCAGGCATGATAACATCACTCACCTGTACCATTTGGCTACAAGTTGCTGTGTTACCGTTTTCATTGGTTACAGTCCAAATTACTTCTGTCGTACCTAATGGGAATTGAGCAGGTGCATCGTTGATCACATCAAGTGGTGCGCATGAGAAGCCAGTAACAGGAGTGCCAAGATCAACTGTTGCAACACAACTTGCAGCATCAGTAGTAACGTTCAGGTCAGAAGGACAAATGATTGATGGTAGAACGTTATCCAACACTGTCACTGTTTGGTCGCAAGTAGATGAATTACCATGAATGTCTGTCACTGTCCATGTCACTGTTGTCGATCCGACAGGGAATACTGAAGGTGCATTGTTTGTCACAGATGCTACACCGCAGTTATCATCAGTCGCTGGACTTCCAAGATCAACGTTAATTGCTGTACAGTTCGATTGGTTGATGGTCGTAGTTACATCAGCAGGACAAGTAATAGTCGGCAATTGAACATCTAGAACAGTTACCACTTGAGTACATGTTGCAGAGTTGCCGTTGATGTCAACCACAGTCCACACCACGTTGGTAGAACCAACAGGGAATGAAGCAGGAGCATCATTGGTTACAGAAGCTACTGAGCAGTTATCAGCAGTGATAGGTGAACCAAGATCCACACCAATTGCAGCGCAAGCAGCATCGTCGGCGTTGACGGTCACATCACCAGGACAAGTAATGGTTGGCAATTGATTATCGAGTACGATCACTACTTGAATACAAGTTGATGAGTTACCATTAGCGTCGGTGACAGTCCATACCACATTGGTTGAACCAACAGGGAATGAAACCGGTGCATCATTGGTGATTGTGATACTTCCGCAATTGTCTGCAGCTGTTGGTGTGCCTAGATCAACGTTGGTTGCTTCACAGCTTCCATTGTCGGCATCTACAGTTACATCAGCAGGACATGTAATGGTTGGATTTTCATCATCCGTAACGGTGACAATTTGTGTACAAGTCGCAACATTTCCTGAAGAATCTGTTACCGTCCAGGTTACAGAAGTTGGACCTGCTGGGAAGATGGTAGGTGCGTCATTCGTAACAGAAGCTATACTGCAATTGTCTGATGTTATCGCATTACCCAAATCTACATTGGTTGCGTCGCATGAACCAGCATCTGGAGATACAACCAGATCGCCAGGACAAGTAATGGTTGGCAATTGATTGTCGAGAACAGTTACTACTTGAGTACATGTTGCAGAGTGGCCGTTGATGTCAACCACAGTCCACACCACGTTGGTAGAACCAACAGGGAATGAAGCAGGAGCATCATTGGTCACAGAAGCAACTGTACAGTTGTCAGCAGTGATAGGTGAACCAAGATCAACACCAGTTGCAGCACAAGCAGCATCGTCGGCGTTAATGGTTACATCACCAGGACAAGTAATGGTTGGCAGTTGATTATCTGTTACAGTTACTACTTGAGTACATGTAGCCACATTACCAGAAGCATCGGTTACAGTCCACACCACGTTGGTAGAACCAACAGGGAATGAAGCAGGCGCATCGTTGGTGACAGAAGCAACAGTACAGTTGTCAGCAGTGATAGGTGAACCAAGATCCACACCAGTTGCAGCACAAGCAGCAACATCGGCGTTAACGGTTACATCACTTGGACAAGTAATGGTTGGCAATTGAATATCAAGAACAGTTACCACTTGAGTACATGTTGCAGAGTTGCCGTTGATGTCAACCACAGTCCACACCACGTTAGTAGAACCAACAGGGAATGAAGCAGGAGCATCATTGGTCACTGAAGCAACAGTACAGTTGTCAGCAGTGATAGGTGAACCAAGATCCACACCAGTTGCAGCACAAGCAGCATCGTCGGCGTTAACGGTCACATCAGCAGGACAAGTAATGGTTGGCAATTGATTGTCGAGAACAGTTACTACTTGAGTACATGTAGCAGAGTTGCCGTTGATGTCAACCACGGTCCACACCACGTTGGTAGATCCAACAGGGAATGAAGCTGGAGCATCATTGGTCACGGAAGCAACAGTACAGTTGTCAGCAGTGATAGGTGAACCAAGATCAACACCAGTAGCAGCGCAAGCAGCATCGTCGGCGTTAACGGTCACATCACCAGGACAAGTAATGGTTGGCAATTGAATATCGAGAACAGTTACTACTTGAGTACATGTAGCCATGTTTCCAGAAGCATCGGTTACAGTCCATACCACGTTGGTAGAACCAACAGGGAATGAAGCAGGTACATCATTGGTCACCGAAGCAACAGTACAGTTGTCAGCAGTGATAGGTGAACCAAGATCAACACCAGTTGCAGCACAAGCGGCATCGTCGGCATTCACGGTCACATCGCCAGGACAAGTAATGGTTGGCAATTGATTGTCGAGAACAGTTACCACTTGAGTACATGTTGCAGAGTTGCCGTTGATGTCAACCACGGTCCATACCACGTTGGTAGTTCCAACAGGGAATGAAGCAGGCGCATCATTGGTCACTGAAGCAACAGTACAGTTGTCAGCAGTGATCGGTGAACCAAGATCAACACCAGTTGCAGCACAAGCAGCATCGTCGGCATTAACGGTCACATCACCAGGACAAGTAATGGTTGGCAATTGATTATCAAGAACAGTTACCACTTGAGTACATGTAGCAGAGTTGCCGTTGATGTCAACCACGGTCCACACCACGTTGGTAGAACCAACAGGGAATGAAGCAGGCGCATCATTGGTCACAGAAGCAACATTACAGTTGTCAGCAGTGATAGGTGAACCAAGATCAACACCAGTAGCAGCGCAAGCAGCATCGTCGGCGTTAACGGTCACATCACTTGGACAAGTAATGGTTGGCAATTGAATATCAAGAACAGTTACCACTTGAGTACATGTAGCCGTGTTTCCAGAGGCATCAGTTACTGTCCACACCACGTTGGTAGAACCAACAGGGAATGAAGCAGGGGCATCATTGGTCACCGAAGCAACAGTACAGTTGTCAGCAGTGATAGGTGAACCAAGATCAACACCAGTAGCAGCACAAGCAGCATCGTCGGCGTTAACGGTCACATCACCAGGACAAGTAATGGTTGGCAATTGATTGTCGAGAACAGTTACTACTTGAGTACATGTTGCAGAGTTGCCGTTGATGTCAACCACAGTCCATACTACGTTGGTAGAACCAACAGGGAATGAAGCAGGAGCATCATTGGTCACAGAAGCAACAGTACAGTTGTCAGCAGTGATAGGTGAACCAAGATCAACACCAGTTGCAGCACAAGCAGCATCGTCGGCATTAACGGTCACATCACCAGGACAAGTAATGGTTGGCAATTGATTGTCGAGAACAGTTACTACTTGAGTACATGTAGCGGAGTTGCCGTTGATGTCAACCACGGTCCATACCACGTTGGTTGAACCAACAGGGAATGAAGCAGGAGCATCATTGGTCACTGAAGCAACAGTACAGTTGTCAGCAGTGATAGGTGAACCAAGATCAACACCAGTTGCAGCACAAGCAGCATCGTCGGCGTTCACGGTCACATCAGCAGGACAAGTAATGGTTGGCAATTGAATATCAAGAACAGTTACTACTTGAGTACAAGTAGCCACATTACCATTTGCATCAGTTACTGTCCATACCACGTTGGTAGAACCAACAGGGAATGAAGCAGGAGCATTATTGGTTACTGAAGCAACAGTACAGTTGTCAGCAGTGATAGGTGAACCAAGATCAACACCAGTTGCAGCACAAGCAGCATCGTCGGCATTAACGGTTACATCACCAGGACAAATAATGGTTGGCAATTGAACATCTAGAACAGTTACCACTTGAGTACATGTTGCAGAGTTGCCGTTGATGTCAACCACAGTCCACACCACGTTGGTAGAACCAACAGGGAATGAAGCTGGAGCATCATTGGTCACTGAAGCAACAGTACAGTTGTCAGCAGTGATAGGTGAACCAAGATCCACACCAGTTGCAGCACAAGCAGCATCGTCGGCATTAACGGTCACATCACCAGGACAAGTAATGGTTGGCAATTGATTGTCGTGAACAGTTACTACTTGAGTACATGTAGCGGAGTTGCCGTTGATGTCAACCACGGTCCATACCACGTTGGTAGATCCAACAGGGAATGAAGCAGGGGCATCACTGGTCACAGAAGCTACAGTACAGTTATCTGCAGTGATCGGTGAACCAAGATCAACACCAGTTGCAGCACAAGCAGCATCGTCGGCGTTAACGGTCACATCACCAGGACAAGTAATGGTTGGCAGTTGAATATCGAGAACAGTTACTACTTGAGTACATGTAGCCATGTTTCCAGAAGCATCGGTTACAGTCCACACCACGTTGGTAGAACCAACAGGGAATGAAGCAGGAGCATTGTTTGTTACAGAAGCAACAGTACAGTTGTCAGCAGTGATCGGTGAACCAAGATCCACACCAGTTGCAGCACAAGCAGCATCGTCGGCATTAACAGTCACATCGCCAGGACAGGTAATGGTTGGCAATTGAATATCTAGAACATTTACCACTTGAGTGCATGTAGCAGAGTTGCCGTTGATGTCAACCACAGTCCACACCACGTTAGTAGAACCAACAGGGAATGAAGCAGGCGCATCATTGGTCACAGAAGCAACTGTACAGTTGTCAGCAGTGATAGGTGAACCAAGATCAACCCCAGTTGCAGCGCAAGCAGCATCGTCGGCATTAACGGTCACATCACCAGGACAAGTAATGGTTGGCAATTGATTATCAAGAACAGTTACTACTTGAGTACATGTAGCAGTGTTTCCTGAAGCATCAGTTACAGTCCACACCACGTTGGTAGAACCAACAGGGAATGAAGCAGGAGCATTGTTGGTTACTGAAGCGACATTACAGTTGTCAGCAGTGATAGGTGAACCAAGATCAACACCAGTAGCAGCGCAAGCAGCATCATCGGCGTTAACGGTTACATCACCAGGACAAGTAATGGTTGGCAATTGAATATCGAGAACAGTTACCACTTGAGTACAAGTCGCAGTGTTACCAGAAGCATCGGTTACAGTCCACACCACGTTGGTAGAACCAACAGGGAATGAAGCAGGAGCATCGTTAGTTACAGAAGCAACAGTACAGTTGTCAGCAGTGATAGGTGAACCAAGATCAACACCAGTTGCAGCGCAAGCAGCATCGTCGGCGTTCACGGTCACATCACCAGGACAAGTAATGGTTGGCAATTGAATATCTGTTACAGTTACTACTTGAGTACATGTAGCACATTTCCATTTGCATCAGTTACAGTCCACACCACGTTGGTTGTTCCAACAGGATAAGAAGCAGGAGCATTGTTTGTTACAGAAGCTACTGAGCAGTTGTCAGCAGTGATCGGTGAACCAAGATCAACACCAGTTGCAGCACAAGCAGCATCGTCGGCGTTGACGGTCACATCACCAGGACAAGTAATGGTTGGCAATTGATTGTCAAGAACAGTTACCACTTGAGTACATGTTGCAGAGTTGCCGTTGATGTCAACCACGGTCCACACCACGTTGGTAGAACCAACAGGGAATGAAGCAGGAGCATCATTGGTCACTGAAGCAACAGTACAGTTGTCAGCAGTGATAGGTGAACCAAGATCAACACCAGTTGCAGCACAAGCAGCATCGTCGGCGTTCACGGTCACATCACCAGGACAAGTAAT
>JADKIZ010000008.1 GCA_016722445.1 Flavobacteriales bacterium
TTTGATTGTCAGGAGCAAAAGCAAGGGTGAAGTCATAGGTTGTCGCTGGCTCCAAATTGGGTAAAATGATGTGTTTGATAAATGCAAACTCGCCTTCTGTACTGGATTCTATGATCATTGACTTTGCCTTACTGCCCTGAATATTCACCGAAACGGAGACTTTACATGGATTTTCGGTCTGAACCCAAATGCATGCTTTCGCATATCTACATATCCAAGCATGACATGGTATTCAAATGCAAAAGAGCATATCTGGATTAGAAAGGTGAAGGCCAGTGTTAACGATGCTTTCAGATGGAATCTACGGTACATAGAGGTGACATTTATGCCGTGAAAATAGCTAGTTGGGAATGGAAGATCGGGGTATTTTAGAAGATTTTTTCGTTAAAACGAAAAGGCCAAGCAACGCTTGTGAATGAAATCAAGTCATTACCTTGCGACCATATGCCTGAAATCAGGCAAACCTCAACTACACTGTTACTACCGATATGCAGAAACTGGTATTATTTGTCATACTGATTTTTACTTGTTTTTTGTCCAACGGACAAATTACGAGTACAGGCTGTCAAGGGGAAACCCAATATACCAATGGCAATCCCAACGATCCGATTTACTATTTTGAATTGGGACAAACGGGTGATCTCACAGCGACACCTCCTGGTGGCACGCCAGGCTGGAATTTTGTCTGGTCGAAGTTTACTGTTGGTGCAGCTGGTTGGACTTTTTATTCTTCTGAAAACAACGTTTCCTCTTCTACAATTTCAAATCTTACAGGTGGTGCATATACTGTGACCATCACGGATGGCACTGGAACAGTTGTAGGATGTTATGTTGCCTGGGTATCTCAGGTATTGGCAGAAGCAACTGTTGATGTTGCGCCAATTGCACCTGGATGCACCGGTCCGGTTCAACTCAATGGAACCATCAATTATGGAAGCATTACGCCATATTCGAATCTCCCTGCATTTCCAATGCTGATAGATGCCAATACTCAAATCAGTGTTTGTTATACGGCGACTCACACATGGGTGAGTGATTTAGCTTTTTACATGATTGGACCTGCTACTTGTGGCAGTCCTACTTTGCTTATGATGCCGAATCCTGGAGCGATAGGACAAGGTTCAGTATGTAACTCCGGTAATAATATCTCGAATTTGTGTTTTTCGACAGAATCAACCAACAACATCAATGTTTGTAATCCAGCACCATCAACACTTTCGGGCACATATGGAACATACGGTGCATCACCTACAGCCATCAACTGGAGTACAATTTATGGATGTGATGCAAGTACTGCTGGTTGGTCTGTTCAAATTTATGATTGTATAGGAGGTGACGTTGGCGCATTGACTGATGCAACAATATCCTTCACAGGAACTAGCGCGTGTGGTAACCCACAAACTGTGGTTTACTCCACTCCGTCTGGCTATAGTTCTACCATCAATGACAATACATGTTCTGCTTCTACAGCATCTATATTCACTGTGCCGATTGCCAATCCGCAACCGCCAATTGAATGTGAATATGGATACGAATGGAATAGCACGCCATACGTTTATATCGCTGATTCAACCACTTCACTGAATATTCAATTGGATCAGCTGATCGATGCAGCGGGAAACGTGATGCCATGGCAGGATGTTATTTTCTCGTTGTCCATCACAAGCACTTGCGATACAGTAGCACCGGGTGAATGTTTTGGCGGCGATGGATATGATGAAGAATTGTTTGATTTAATGCCAACTGGACAAACGATCATTGATCCACTTCCAGTTCTTTGCACATCATCTGCACCACAAACATTGATAGTGAATCAAATTGGTGGGACATGGTCGGGTCCGGGCATCGTTGATGCTGTAAACGGTATATTCGATCCTGTTGCAAGCGGAGTGGGCATTTTTACCATCAGCTATGATGTACCCAATCCTTGCATCACACCAGGAACTGTTATCATTGAGGTGCAGGAAATGCCCGTATTGAATTTAGTCACTCCTGCGGGTCTTTGTATCGATGCTAGTCCTGTAGATCTTTCTGCACTGAGCGTGAACAACGGAGGCTTGTATATCGGAAATGGAATTGTTGATCCAAACACTGGCTTGTTCGATCCTGCTATGGCAGGAGTTGGCGTGCATTTGATCTCCCTCGAAGTAGGTGGCATTTGCCCAAATTCTGCAAATGCATCCATTGAGGTGTATGAATTGCCGGTTGTTAATGCAGGCCCCGATGCTGATGTGTTACAACTCTCCTTATCAATTGGATGCCACTGGTGCAATTGGTGGAAGTTATGTTTGGTCACCTGCCGCCGGATTGGATGATTTCTTGATTCCAAATCCACAGGCCACCATCATTGCTGATCAAACGTATTTCGTTACAGGCACCGATCTGCACGGTTGTATCGATCAGGATCATGTCTCACTTACCGTTCTTCCATTGCCTCAAATTAGTGCGCAAGCAGTAGCTCAGATTTGTCCGGGCACTTCTGTAGAGTTGATTGCAAGTGGTTCTGCAGGATCGTATTCATGGTCACCTCTAACAGGACTTTCTACTCCTAATGATTCAACTACATTGACCACATTGACCGAAACGAGTGATATACAGTTACTGTCATTGATGGTTGTAATTTGGAAGCATCAGCCACAATTGAAGTTCCTGTTGAAGAAATATACGAAGTGGATGCAGGTCAGGATATTGCTTTTTGCGAAGGCGAAAGCACCGTATTGAATTCTACAATCATCGGCGCAAGTCCTGGTATCGAATGGATGACTCCGGATGGTGCCATCAATGGAGATCCTTATGCTGCCAACATTGCGACAGAAACTGAAGGCACATACACCCTCAAGGTATTGACTCCACTTGGTTGCGAGTACACTGATGTCGTTCATGTAGATGTAATTCCTCTGCCTGTTCTGACCTTGGTAGATGAAGTGTTTATCTGTGAAAATGGAGAAGCAATTTTACATGCTGGTTACAACTGGGATCAGGTGAATTGGAGCAATGGTCAAAACACGGCCGATATCACTGTTACTTCTGCGGGGTACACAATGTGGTGGTTACTAACAACGGATGTCAGTCTGCCGGTTCTATCGATGTCATTCCGGTGATTTTACCAATGTTGGAATTGGGACCTGATGTTCAGATTTGCCAGGGTACAACGATTGAATTCAATTCCCCAATGAATGGAAATTGGAGTACGGGTGATCATGACGACAACATTGTGGTGAGTTCTGCGGGTACATACACCGTTACCATCATGGAACAGAATTGCACCCGCACAGATTCAGTGCATGTGGTTGTATTACCTCTTCCATTTGTGGAATTGGGTCCTGCTGTGGTTGGATGTGTCGATCAGCCTGTTTATCTCACTGCCTATCATGAAGACAATTCATATTATGAATGGAGTACCGGAGAATTTACGGATTTCATCTCTGTGATCGAGCCTGACTATTACGCGGTAACTGTTGGCAATGCATGTGGAACCATGACGGATGTTGTCAATGTGTCTTTTGAAGATTGCAGTTTCGCCATCTATATTCCAAATACATTCACTCCGGATCAGGACGGTATCAATGATGAATGGAAAATCAGCACATTCAATGTGATCAAATTGCACCTCAAAATATTCAATAGATGGGGTGATGTGATTTTTGAAACAGAAGACCCTCAAGCCGTTTGGACTGGTGGTGCAGACAATGGCCAATACTATGTGCCAGATGGTGTTTATTCTTTCCATCTGAAGTATGAAACCGATTTGCACGAGCTTGGTGAGCGCTACGGGACCATCAATGTCATCCGGTAGAATTGTGAATTATGAATGATGAATTATGAATGATGAATTGTGGATTGAGGATGAGGAAGGAGATTTGTAGTTCGATGGCCGCTATGGTTTGACTTGTTTTTTACGGATGTAAAATTTTCGGTCATCAATCAATACCCTATCGTCTGTTGGTTTTGTGATCGTCTTCGTTTTCCATTCTGTAGTTGGAACAATCCGCAAGTTTTGATCTCCAATTGCGATATCCAAAGGCATGTCAAACCCATTTACCTGAGCCTTCCACCGATAGGATAGAATTAGTTTTCCTTTTTTCTTCTTGATCTTGTATTCAAACTCCGGAATCGACGGATGTTTCACATATTGCTCAAAAACCCGGGTCAGATCCATTCCCGATTTTGTATTGAAAAAGGATACGACATCATTGTAGTTGACCGCAGTCATCTTGAAAGTAGTATCACTCATGTTTTTGATCATCGGCCACCAGATGTCATCATCGCCAATCACATGCCGTAGGGTGTTCAGGAAAAGCATCCCCTTCACATACATATCACCGTGGCCTTCGCGGTTTACACCATATACACCGATGATGGGTTTGTTGTTCCCAACACTATTTCTGAGTGCATTCACATAGGTCATCGCTGTATCGTAATTGTACATACACTCCACGTAAATGGCTTCGGTGTAAGTGCAAAATCCCTCATGTATCCACATATCCGCAAGATCCTTACAACTGACACTATTGCCCCACCATTCATGTCCGGTTTCGTGTATGATGATGTAATCGAAGGGAAGATTCATTCCTGATCTGTCCATTCCGGCGTAGCCAGTTTTATAGCGATTGCCATAGGCAATTCCACTTTGATGCTCCATGCCGAGATAGGGCGTTTCAATGAGTGCGTATCCATCATTCCAAAATGGATATTTACCAAGGTATTTTTCATAACAAGCCAACATCGGCTTCACTTGTCTGAATTGTTTGATGGCCTTTTGCTGGTTATCACGCATCACATAATAATCGAGCGCGAGAGTATCGCCATCAAATGCTTTGTATGTATCGTGAAGATGGACATAGTCACCTATGTTGACCGATACATTATAGTTGTTGATGGGGTATGAGATATTCCAATGATAAGTTACCGTTCCATCGGCACTTTCGGTAGACGGATCTTCATTGCCGTTGGCGACACACCGCAAACCTTTGGGAACATTACAATGAATGCTCATGAAATCGGGTTCATCAGAATGATCTTCTTTGGTTGGCCACCACAAACTTGCTCCGATGCCCTGACAAGAAACGGCGATCCAAGGAAGACCATGTTCATCTTTGGTCCAGGTGAAACCGCCATCCCATGGAGGATTTTTAGCAATGATCGGTTTACCAGAAAAATAGACGACAATATTGTCCTCGGTTCCGGCTTTGATCATTTCAGGCATATCTACAAATACAGCATCAAATTCACGGCGAAAACGGAGATCAATCCCGCGGGAAGTAATGCGTTGAATATTCATATTGGCGAACAGGTCGATTTGTAGCGTTGTAAAATCCTGTCTCGTGTTGAAAGATATTCTGTTGCTCCCTGAAATAGATTGAGAAAGTGTGTCGATCCTTAAATGAAGATCATATGATTTTACATCATAACAAGTCCTTTCAGGTCTAAGTGAACCACGCAATGTGTCGGCCCTTGAAAAATCCTTCTGCTGTTGTGCATTTGCTAGCAGTGTGCCGAAAATCAGCAACAAGATTGGGATGAAGTGTCGTTTTTCATATGGAAATACCGTGCGTGCAAGATGATACCGTTCTGCCGAAAACTGGTTCAACAAATGATGAACGGTGTGATGCGCATAAACGAATGTATCTACAATGTAAATAATTGACAACTCTGCTTTTTCTTCGCATGTTGAGTATGATCAACGCCATGAAAAAGCAAATTGTTGTGTGTTTTGGGCCTGGACCGAAATTCAAAGGGGGCATTCAAAACTACAATACTTCCCTTGCGCTAGCATTGGACAAAATCGAAGGAACTGAGGTGCACATCGTTAGTTGGACACAACAATATCCGGCCATCATCCCGCGCGAATTCGTAGATAAAAGCAGCAAAACGGATTTGTTAAGTGGTAGTCAGGTACAGGTGAAATACATCACCAACTACAACAATCCATTCACCTGGCAGGAAACGGTCAATTACATCAGGTCGCTTGGTACTTCAAAGGTCATCATCCAGTGGAGCATCGCATTACAAGGACTGCCCATTGGATATATGGTCAAAAGGTTGAAGCGTTCGGGCATTGAAGTGATTCTCGATTTGCATTTTGTTATTCAAAAAGAAAATTCGAAGATTGATAAATACTTCACCAAACGCGGGATTGGCAAGGCTTCCACCTATATCGTGCACGCATTAAAAACGTGGGAAGAATTGCGCAAACTTTATCCTGAAAAGAAAATGGAGTTGAGTTATGATGGTGCAAGGAGTAAAGATCAAACCACCGTCATCAAACTTTTTCATCCGATTTATGATTTGTTTAAACCTGATCCTCAATTCGACGTTGATCGATTTAAAGCAGAAAATCACTTGCGGAAAAATGTCTTTCTCTTTTTCGGATTTATTCGGAAATACAAAGGTCTTCATCAGGCGATTGAGGCATTCGCAAAGGTTGCTGAGAAAGAGATGATGTTTCGTTCCTGATTTGGTGAAAGTTTTTGGCAGACACTGGATCAGAAAAATTCTCAACCCGATTGAAAAACGTATTGTTCGGAACGGCGAAAAGCTCTTCCTCAAAATCGGATGATGAGAGAAACTATCAACCGTTGGAACTCATCAAACAATATCATCTCGAAGATCGATGTGTTGTCTTCAATACTTTCATACCGAATGAGGACGTGCACAAGTATTTTCAGGTAAGTGATGCGGCTGTGCTCTACTATCTCACAGCAACGCCATCGGGTATTGAGTCGTTGAGTTACAATTTTTCATTACCGTTGTTGGCCACGCGTGTTGGCCATTTCCCCGAAACCATCCGCGATGGATTCAATGGCTATCTAGCCAATGACCGCGATGTGGCAGACATGGCGCGTGTGATGTTGAAATTCCTGGATCAACCTGTGGACAGAAACAATGTGACTCAATCGACCAAGGAAATGAGCTGGACCAATTATGCCAAAGCCATACTCCATTCATGAAAAACAATTTTGCAATTCCGGGAATTATTGTTGGAGCCATCTGTTTGATGTGTACACTGGTTTCATGCGAAAGACATGTCGCCGCAGAACCAAAACCAATTCAGGAGGTGGACGAAACGACACCGTTCAAACTGGGCGTAGTCGATTCGATCTGGTCGTCTGCTCTTGGTGAAAATCGTATCCTGAATATTTATCTTCCAGATGATTATGACCGTGATTCTATCGCTTGGAAAAAATATCCTGTCATCTATTTGCTCGATGGGTCAAAGGATGAAGATTTCGTCCATACTGCTGGTGTCGTGCAATTCATGAATATGATTGGCAGACTTCCCCGCGTCATTTTGGTGGGTATCGCCAATGTAGATCGAAAGCGGGATTTTTCATTTCCTACGACGATAGAACAAGACAAAATAGATTATCCGACCACAGGAAAATCGGCGCCATTCATTTCTTTTCTGGGAAATGAATTGAAACCATTTATTGAAATGAAGTATGGTGGAACAGAACATTCCACCTTCATCGGTCAATCATTGGGAGGATTGTTGGCCACAGAAATACTCTTCAAACATCCTTGCATGTTCGATGACTATTTGATTGTGAGTCCAAGTTTATGGTGGGATAATCAATCACTCTTTCAATATGCTGATGGAATTCGGAAAAACGACGTGTGTGGTGAAAGAGGAGTTTATCTTACCGTTGGCACCGAAGGTGAAGAAATGGAAAAGCCGGCCGAAAAATTGGCGGCATTGCTCGATAGTATTCCCGATGAAAAATTGAAACTCACCTTTTTTCCCTTGAAGAAGGAAAACCACGCGACCATCCTACATCATGCCATTTACGAGATGATCGAGCTTCGCTATCATGCGACGACCAAATGACGTTTCCTGCTTTGTTCCAACGCAATGAGCACGGCACAGATTAGAATCAGAATATTGGCTGTTCCAAGTAATCCGCCTTCATCAAAGAGAAAACGGATTTGTTTTCCAACGATATCAGGGGAATTCACGCAATACGGAATGAACGCGAAGAACATAGCAATGATGTAATACAGTTTATGGCGAATCTGTGTTGTGATTAATGAGATGATGACGTAGGCAATCAATGGCCATGACCACATGAAGTGTTCAGTATCGGTGTGGGTGAGATTGGGTATCAAAGCGATGAGCAGGAAATACTCCGAAAACCGGATGTCTTCGTTTTTTTCCACTCGTTTATTTCTGATCAGAAATAGTGCAAACAACCCGGCGGTAATCAAAAGCAATAGACCAATGAGCCAAAGACCACCATGGTGGTTCAGCAGAAAATGATTGACGATGCCGTACATCGTATTCGGACTTTCTTCCAGTTTTACATTATGATCTTTCATGGCGAGAAGCCATTCTGCATGCAATTGAATATTGCCTTGATATCCTTTGATTAAAGTGGGCAAGAGTATACCTACCAAGATAGAACCCATTGAAGCAAACAGTGTCGTCCACTTCTTTTTCCAAATAAAATAAGGAATGAGAATGAGGAAGTGAGGTTTGAACAACAGCAACACGCCAAACAAGATTCCGGCGGATTTGTTTTTGTTTTTTCGGAGGAAATCAAAAATGGCAAAAGTCAAGATCAGCAAAAACAAATTCACATTACCCAAATGCAATTCGCGCTCCAGGTGATCTGCCATGAAGAGAGCAACCAAAAACAACGCCCAACTTTTTTTGCCCTTCTTCCATTCGGGGTTCGGATGAATTTCATAGAACAATTTCACCATGAACCAACAAATGGCAGCGACAATGATGAGGTAGTAGATGAAGGATGCGACAGAATAGGGGAGAACAGCGAGTGGAATGAAAGGGATACAAGCAAAAGGAGAATATTTATAGAACCCACTGCTTACACCGAAGGCTTTACCATAGAGTTGCGTGTCATGAATGAAGGCATTTGCCGCATCATAGTATACCCTGAAGTCGGCCATCTGTGCCCGGTGATGGGCGAGTTCGAGAAAGTAGTAACCCAAACAGATCAATCCAGCAATGATGACAAACTTGCCAACAGTTTTGTCGTTGCGAAGGTTATCTGCGAAAGATGGAGTGGTGGGCTGCACGAATTATTTTTTCAGTACAAAAGTGATGAGTTCTGTGGCCGTTTTACCGCCAGATGAAACCGATTTCCTCAATGTAAGTGATTCAACCATGCGAGATGTCGGATTCATTTTGTAATTCGTTGCAATTTTCAATTCGATGTCATCGGGTAAACTACTTCCCGAAAACCAGGGTTGAGGATCACCTGAAAATTGTGTCTTAGCATTCTCGAGCACACTTTTGTTATAAACCTGATCGAGGTTAACTTCCATTTTTTTCGAAGGAATATTGTTCACCGTTACTGTGGATTCAAAAGGGATTTTGCTGCCCATTCCCGCAATTTCCATCACATCTTCTTCGATGTAATAAACACCATTGGACCATGAGTTCGCATAGATATCGAAGTACATTCTGATTTCCGGGAAGAAGACACGAAGGAAAGTCTCCACATCTTCACTGAGGCGATCAATCATTTCATCCATCATGCCTGCACCTGAATCACCAAACAGTGGCAATAACAAATTGCTCACGCTTCTGATGTGTGCGACACACTCGTCATAATTATCTACTGCGATGAGTGAGCCTTCCTTATCAAGCGTAATTTTCACTTGAAAGTCTTTGTTGAAATTGAGATAAGGCTCGAGTTCCTTTTTTTCTGCGTCAGATAAACCACTGATCACAGTCGGGCCAATTTTCCATGTTGCATGAATTCCGCCAGCATCTTCTTTATCGATGGAAAGATAGAATGGTGTCGCATTACTAGGACTCTTAGTTCCAGAACCATCGTCTTTCGATTTGGTGTATTCGAAAGTGTATTTCATACCCGGCTTATATCGGTGCCAGATTTTTACTTGAGCAGAAGTTTGCGCAAAACAAAGCAGAAGAATTACTTGTGCGATGATGGTTCTCATGTAAAGTGGAAAATTTGATTTGGAGTGCAAGATATAAACCGAAGCGAAAAAGTGGTTTATTGATGCATGGTGTAGGTTCTCAATCCGAACGGATCTACCTCTTTCAACTGCACGGGAATAGAACCGTCTTCGATTTGAGTACAAATGTTTTCAATCCAGATGTCTTCGCCTTCAGCTTCGTATTCATCTTTCAGGTTATGCCCGAATACCCGCGCCACACTTTGCCACATGAATGCTGAAAAGCTTCCTTTGAGTTCCTGGACAAGTTTGTAGCTATTGTCTCCCGTTTGTCGATCGATGAGTTTGATCAGGATGACACCTTCAGAAACGGTCATGTCGCGAAGATCCTTCTCAAACTGTTTTTTCATTTCCGCTTCTGCCTGATCGAGAAGCCTTTCTTGTGCTTTGGGATCGGTGATGGTTGCACATACAGCATCATACATTTTCATCACATCTGCCGCTGCTTTGGCATACGGATAAACTTTGATGACTTTCTTCTGCAATTTGTCGTATTGCTTTTTTTTGTGGCGATTGCCTGAATATGCCGAAACCTCAATGGGAGAGTGGGTGGCTTTGACCATGGTATCACCGTCGATGGTGTACCAAACGGAGTTGTAGTATTCTGTAACGATGGTATCGATAACGACATACCTCACAGCCGAATCAGTTTGTGTATAACCACAAACTGTCAGAAAAAGACTGAGGGTAAAAAGTACGGCTTTCATCACGGAATCTTCTAATGCCAATTATCGTGCACAAATCGTAAACGTTTGAAAAATCGATTTGTTACTTAACACGAAGATAATTCATCAACTTTTCATACGCCCATTCGCCGAGATTTCCAGGAGGAAGATTTACCATTTGTTGGGACGACCACTTCCTGCTGCTTCACTTTGTTAGAAAAGGCATGAAGAGCGGCCAGTGCAGCGATTTCCATTTCATCTTCATCCGATACTTGGAGGACTTCCGGAGTAAAATACTTTTTTACGAAATGGGTATCGAAATTTCCACTCACGAAAGCCTCGTGTTGGATGGCCCAACGACAGAAAGGCAAGGTGGTTTGGCATCCCGTGATATCATAATCATCGATAGCGCGAACCATTCGTTGGATAGCTTCCATGCGGTCTTTTCCGTGGGTAATCAACTTAGAAATCATTGGGTCGTAGTAGATCGGAATATCCATGCCTTCTTCAAAGCCATCATCTACACGAACACCTGGACCTGATGGCTTCCTGTAGGTAACCAATCGGCCGATATCTGGCAAAAAGTTGTTGGTTGGATCCTCTGCATAAACGCGCACCTCAAGTGAATGTCCATTGATTTTCAAATCATCTTGAGTAAAGCTCAGTTTTTCTCCGCGGGCAACATTGATTTGCTCTTTTACGAGGTCGATACCGGTGATCATTTCCGATACAGGGTGTTCCACCTGAAGTCGGGTATTCATTTCCAGGAAGTAGTAATTCAGATTTTCATCGACCAGAAATTCCACGGTACCTGCTCCGGAGTAGTCGCAACTGCGGGCTACATCACATGCGCTTTTTCCCATTGCAGCTCGCAATTCCGGCGTCAACACAGACGATGGCGCTTCTTCAACAACCTTTTGATGACGGCGCTGAATGCTGCATTCTCTTTCGAACAGATATACCACATTTCCGTGATTATCGGCCAGCACCTGGATTTCAATATGCCGAGGACCTGCTACATATCGCTCAATGAAAACAGAACCATCACCGAAAGCGCTTTGTGCTTCGCTGATGGCGCGAGTCATTTGTTCCTCCAGATCTTCGATTTTTTCCACGATACGCATCCCTTTTCCACCGCCGCCTGCGCTGGCTTTGATGAGAACAGGCAGTCCAACTTCAAGTGCCGTTCTTTTCGCTTCCTCCACATCGTTCACAGCGCCTTCCGTGCCCGGAACCATGGGGATATTGTATTTGCGGGCGGCGTTTTTAGCGGAGAGTTTATCGCCCATCACATTCATCGCCTCAGGACTCGGACCGATGAGGGTAATTCCCGCTGCACGAACAGCAGTAGCGAAGCCTGCATTTTCAGATAAAAATCCATACCCGGGATGAATACCATCCACACCGAGTTCTTTACAAATTTCAATGATCTTGTCGCCCCTGAGGTAGCTCTGTGCTGAAGGCGGTGGACCGACACAAACGGCTTCATCTGCGTAACGAACAAAGGGCGCATTGCGGTCTGCTTCGCTATAGATAGCAACTGTTGCGATCCCCATTTCTTTGGCAGAACGCATCACGCGAAGGGCAATTTCACCTCGATTGGCAATCAATATCTTTCTCATATAAAGCAATCAGAATCTTGTAGGGGGCAAATAACGATAATTTCTTGTGTTAACCTCATCATGTTTCAACGTCAATATTGCTGTTCTTTGCACCCCGTTTTAAACATGGAGGAGAAAAATAGAAATGCAAAAGCCTGGTTGAAGAGAATCGGTATAGCCGGATTTCTTTTCTTTTTGATCAAAGGCCTGATTTGGCTCGCTGTGTTTTTCTTTGCCGGCTCTAAAATTTTTGAATCTTGTAACTGATGAAATACAAACTATTCACCATTGCCACGGCAATCATATTTACTGCTTGTGGGGGTAATTCCACCACAACTCCGGAGCCTGCAACGACCAATCATGAGCAGCCAAGCCAAACACAAACCACTACACTTCAAAAAGCTGAATCTTATTTTATGGGATCAGGTGATGGTGTTACCGTTTCTATGGAGGCTGCGCCGGATGGTACTTTTCCCATAAAAGTGATTGCATCGAATGTGATTTATGAAGGCAAACTCTCCAAAGAAGGACTTGCGAGTAACAGTGGACCGAATGTGAAAAGTGGTGAAGCTAAATTCAGCGGTGTACTTGAAAGTGCAGGAAGTGGTGTGAGCGCCACAGTGAGCATTGTCGCCGGTGATTGTACGGCTTCTGGTTCCAGTGTAAAATCGCATTCTTTTGTAATCGCGATAGGTGAAAAATCATTGAAGGGTTGTGGACAGTACTCTGAATAAGGGTGATAAACATCTCTTCCAATCCAAATACATATCCATAATTTCGCCCCATAATTTTTTTAAGACATGCCAAAAGGTGTATTTCAAGTTCCTGTTCCGGTAAATGAGCCGGTACGTTCATATGCAGTTGGAACCAAGGATCGCGAAGATCTTCTCCATGCCTATAAATCGCTTTATGCTCAGGCGCCGATCGATGTGCCGATGTATATCGGTTCTGGTCTTGTTCGTACAGAAAACAAGAAAAAGATGTCTCCTCCACAGGAACATCAGAAAGTTTTGGGCTATTTTAATTATGGAACAAAAGATCACGTCAATGCGGCAATAGATGCGGCTTTGTTGGCCCGACAGAAATGGGCAGCATTGCCATGGGAACAACGCGCGGCGATTTTCCTCCGTGCTGCGGATTTGTTGGCTGGTCCATACAGAATGCGCATGAATGCAGCAACCATGCTTGCGCAAAGTAAAAATGCATTTCAGGCAGAGATTGATGCAGCTTGTGAATTCATCGATTTCCTCAGGTTTAACGTGGCGTATATGCAACAGATTTATCGTGACCAACCGGGAAGTCAACCTGGCATTTGGAACCGATTGGAATATCGTCCTCTCGAGGGATTTGTATTCGCCATTACGCCATTCAATTTTACGGCTATCGCCGGAAATCTGCCAGCCAGTGCTGCATTGATGGGTAATGTCGTTGTCTGGAAACCGGCAGAGAGTCAGGTGTACAGCGCATATGTGATCATGGAGTTGTTGCGCGAAGCAGGTTTACCGGATGGTGTCATCAATATGATCACAGTGGAAGGACAGGATGCTGGAGAAGTTGTTTTCAAACATCCGGATTTTGCGGGTCTGCACTTTACTGGATCTACAGCGGTTTTCAAACACCTTTGGAAAGAAATAGGAACGAACATCGACAAGTACAAAACCTATCCGCGAATTGTTGGAGAAACCGGAGGTAAGGATTTCATCGTAGCTCATCCAACAGCTAAGGCAGCAGAAGTTGCTACAGCCATTACAAGAGGTGCATTCGAATTTCAGGGACAAAAATGTAGTGCAGCGAGTCGTGCATATATCCCTAAATCACTTTGGCCAACAGTGAAGGATAGGATTGTGGCTGATGTGAAATCATTCAAAATGGGAAGTCCGGAAGATTTCGGAAATTTCATCAATGCAGTGATTGACAAACGCGCTTTTGACAAAATCAAAGGATACATCGACTACATCAAAACCCAAAGCGATGCGGAAATCATCGCTGGTGGTAAGTGTGATGATAGTGTTGGGTATTTTATCGAACCAACGGTTGTTGTGACCACGAACCCAAAGTTTCGCACGATGTGCGAAGAGATTTTTGGACCGGTCATCACCATTTTCGTTTATGAGGATGACAATTGGGCAGATATGCTTTTTCTGGTGAATGAAACCAGCGAATACGCATTGACTGGCGCTATCATGTCACATGACCGTTATGCGATTGAACAAGCGAGCCGAATTCTTGAAAATGCCTGTGGTAATTTATACATCAACGATAAGCCTACAGGAGCAGTTGTAGGCCAACAGCCGTTTGGAGGTGCCCGTGCAAGTGGAACCAACGACAAAGCGGGTAGTTATCTCAATTTACTCAGATGGGTTTCTCCGCGCACAATCAAGGAGACTTTTGTTCCACCTACAGATTATCGTTATCCGTTTCTTGGTTAATCAAATGGTTCAGGTTCAGCTGAATTGAACTTGTTAGAGAGGCATAGTTTATAAAGGATGTGAATAAATTATTTCCGGAATGGTATGGAACCGGAAAAATGGCTTACACTTGCAGCGCCCATTCGGGACTTTCTGACGGAAATTTTCCCCTTTAAGTATCTCATTTACCTGCAATAAGACAACGTATTTTATTTATTCATGTATAACCTCCTGCAACTCAACAGCATGAAGGTGGCCGAACTCAAAGAAGTTGCGGACCAGCTTGGAATCAGCAATGCTGATAAACTAAAGAAACAAGATCTCATCTATAAAATTCTGGATGAACAGGCGGTTCAAAGCGCTGCCAGTGAACCTTCAGCACCGGAAACACCGTCGGCTGATGCGCCATCCGAAGCTCCAAATGCTCCATCTGCTACTGGTGATGCTCAACCACGCCAAAAGCGTGAAAGGGCTAAAAAGGTGGCTGATCGCCCGGAAGGCAAACCTTCTGAAGCGGCTCCGGCTCAAGCAGATTTGTTCAAAGAAGCTGCACCACAGTCTTCCGGACAGACTCCAGAGACAGGTGCACCTGCGAAATCTTCACAGGAAAACCAGGAACAGCGCCAGGAACGCCCACCTCATCAGCATCAACACCAACAATTCAGAGATAAAAGAAGATTTGATCAGCCTAACCAGCCTAACCAGCCGAATCAAGGTAATCAGTCCAATCAACCGAACCAGCCAAATCAGCCCAACCAACCGAATCAACCTTATCAATCCGGTCAGTCTGGTCAGCAAGGTTCTTCGCATCAGCAGAATCCGAATGTATTCCGTCCGGACCGCAGCAAAAGAGGTCAGGCCGATGAGCATGGATACAATTTTGATGGAATTGTAATCGCTGAGGGTGTTCTTGAAATCATGCCTGATGGTTTTGGTTTTATGCGTTCTTCCGATTTCAATTATCTGAATTCTCCGGATGATATTTATGTATCGCAACAGCAAATCAAATTGTATGGTTTGCTCACTGGTGATACTGTTTTAGGAGCCATCCGCCCACCTCGTGAAGGTGAAAAATACTTCCCGTTGATTCGTGTAGACAAAATCAATGGCCGTGATCCAAACTTTGTTCGTGACCGTGTTCCTTTCAAGTTCCTCACGCCATTATTCCCATATGAGCGTTTCCATTTGGCCGATAACAACAACAACCTTTCCATGAGAATCATGGACTTGTTTGCGCCGATTGGTAAAGGCCAGCGTGGTATGCTTGTTTCTCAGCCAAAAACGGGTAAAACCACTTTGTTGAAAGACATTGCAAATGCCATTGCGAAAAATCACCCAGAAACATACTTAATCGTTTTATTGATCGACGAACGTCCGGAAGAGGTGACAGATATGAAGCGCAGTGTAAGAGCTGAAGTAATCGCTTCAACCTTTGATGAGCCAGCTGAGCGTCACGTGAAGATCGCCAATATAGTTTTGGAAAAGGCGAAACGAATGGTAGAATGCGGACATGATGTTTGTATTCTATTGGATTCGATCACCCGTTTGGCTCGTGCTTACAATACCGTAGCACCTGCGAGTGGTAAAGTTTTGTCTGGTGGTGTGGAAGCCAATGCACTCGAAAAACCGAAACGTTTCTTTGGAGCAGCCAGAAAAATTGAAAATGGCGGATCACTTTCCATCATTGCAACAGCTTTGGTTGATACCGGTTCGAAAATGGACGAGGTAATCTTCGAAGAATTCAAGGGAACAGGTAACATGGAATTACAGCTTGATCGCCGAATATCCAACCGCCGAATTTTCCCGGCCATCGATATACTAGCATCTGGTACTCGTAAGGAAGACCTTCTTCACGACAGAGATGTATTGCAGCGTATGTGGATTCTACGCCGTCACCTCGCGGATATGAATCCGGTTGAAGCCATGGAGTTTGTAAAGGATAGAATTGAAAAGACGAAAAACAACGAAGAATTCCTCGTGAGTATGAATTCGTAATCGTGCATTTCTCCACTATATCATTCTCCTGATGAAAAAATTACCTTGGATCATGGCTGGCATGTGGCTCATTGCAAGAGTCATTGCGGCTCAATTGATGACCATTGAAAACGCTAAAAATTTCGGAGTACTCAGCAATGTTTTGCTCATTCTGATACTGATATTCTTGACGGTTTTTTACAAGTACAAATTGAAGACTGTAGAAAAGTCGACCTTTCTCGATGACCTGAAGGATAGCATGAAATCGGCCATGAAGTATGTGATTGGTGCTATTGCCGCCATCGCATTGTTTTACGGGCTTTTGAGCAATGACGTAGAGACCATTCGCAACAGCCGTATCAGCACTTTCAATGCGGAAATTCAGGATGATGCGAATTTTACCAAAATCAAAGCGGAACATCCTGAATTGAAAGACATGACGAAGGAGCAGTTGATGCAAACCAATCAGGAAAATGTGGAGCGGTATGTTTCATTGCACATGCAAATCATCGGGAGTTTATTGGCCCTCACTTTTGTGAGTTTTGCATATTCGTTGCTCGCGGTTGTCATTTGGCGTGGATTTATGTTGAGAAACAGCAACATCCCAAAGACATAACCCGTACAATATTGTCTTTTTTTGTCGTTAACTGCGCGGACTGTCACAGTAAATGATCCGTTACATCAAAATAGCCTTCACCTTGGTCATGTGTTTTTGCGCATGCACCTTTGGCTGGTCGCAAGCGAAAGACCGGGAAAATCTAGGCAATTTTGATAGCCGGTTTTACCACTTCGGTTTCTTATTGTCCGCCAATCAGTCGTCCTTTTTTGTCGATTACAAACCTGATTTTACATTTTCAGATTCATTGCTTTCAATCGAAAATGTTCCCCAGGCGGGGTTCAATCTCGCATTGCTGGCATCTGCCAATCCTGTGAAAAATGTGAACATCAGATTTGTACCAGGTTTGTCATTTCAAGATCGTGGCTTGAATTTTACCTATATCGAAGAAGGTGAATCAAAAACATATCTTAAACGAACAGAATCGGTGTGGCTGCAGTTTCCGTTGGTGCTCAAATTGAGAACCAACAGGGTTGGAAATTTCGCGGCATATGCACTGGCCGGCGGTACTTATGGTATCGATATGCAATCGCAGAAGGACGTGAATGAAAATGTGGCCGGTAAAATCATCATTAAACTGCAAAAGACCGACATCACTGTGGATGCCGGTGGTGGATTCGATTTTTTTCTACCTTATTTCAAGTTCGGCCTGGAATTAAAAACGTGTTTTGGCATGAAAGACGTGTTGATTTATGAAAGCAATCAATTCGCCGATCCGATCTCTAAACTGCGGACACGAACATTTGTTTTTTCATTGACCTTTGAAGGTTAGGCCAAACTGAACATCGGCGACGTTATCTTGCAGCCGTGTTTCTTCCAAGGAAAATACCCCGCGTTGGATTATATTGCTGATCGATATCACGATCTGCTTTGTCGCATTCATCCTCGCGTATTTGGTTCGGTTCGAATTCAAACCACCAAGAATCGAAATCGATTTGGCGCGTGTGTTCCTTCCCATTTTACTTGGTGTAAGAATCGTTACTTTTTATCTCGGTAAAACATATGCGGGAATTATCCGATATACGAGTTCGCAGGACACCGTTCGCATCTTTTATGTGATCACAGCTGGCAGTTTGTTTTTCGCCATTTTGAATCAGGTCCGTTTTTATTTCTTCGACCAACAGTATTTTATTCCATACTCGATCATCATTTTGGAATACCTGCTCACGTTGTTTGCGATGATCGTGAGTCGCATAGCTGTGAAGGTCCTTTACATGGAATTGAAAACACCGGAGAAGGCGAGAAGAAGAGTGGTGATTTATGGCGCTGGTGAAAGCGGATTGATTACCAAACGTGCAATTGACCGTGATTCCCGTTCAGACATGGAAGTGTTTGCTTTTGTCGATGAAGATCATGGCAAAAGCGGCAAAACCATGGAGGGCGCTGCAATCTTTCCACTGAAAAACTTGATGAACTTTTCCTCAGGAAAAGTGGATGAAGTCATCATTGCCATCCCTTCACTGGATAAAGAAGAAAGCTGACTTCATCAGCAAAGCACTTTCATACAATGTGCGGGTGTCGAATATTCCTCCGGTGAAGCAATGGATCAAAGGTGAATTGAGTTACCGACAAATCAGAGACATCCGCATTGAAGATTTGTTGGGAAGGGATACCATCAAACTGGATAGTGCCGCAGTGAGTAGTCAGGTGAAAGGTAAAACTGTTCTGGTTACAGGTGCTGCTGGAAGTATCGGAAGCGAACTCGTGAGACAGTTGTTGGCTTATCAACCGAAATTAGTTGTGGTATTGGATCAGGCGGAAACTCCGGTATTTCAATTGGAAAATGAATTGAATACTGCCGGATACCAAGGCAAGTTTGAAGTGGTGATGGGAGATGTTCGTCAGGCCGATCGCATGCGCAGAATGATGACGCATTTCAGACCTCAGATCATCTATCATGCTGCAGCTTACAAACATGTTCCATTGATGGAGAACAATCCAAGTGAAGCTGTACTTTCCAATGTATTGGGCACACGCATCATGGCGGATCTTGCAGAAGAATTTTCAGTGGAGAAATTTGTATTCATCAGCACAGATAAAGCAGTAAATCCGACAAGTGTAATGGGTGCTACAAAACGTGCGGCTGAAATTTATATTCAATCGAAAGATCGACATTCGAAGGCCGCATTTGTCACAACACGTTTCGGAAACGTCCTTGGATCTAATGGTTCCGTCATTCCTATTTTCAAAAAACAAATTGAAGAAGGTGGGCCAATCACCGTGACACATCCGGACGTAACCCGTTTCTTCATGACCATTCCAGAGGCAGTACAACTTGTTTTAGAAGCTGGAGCGATGAGTGAAGGTGGTGAGATCTATGCCTTTGATATGGGCGAAAGTGTGAAGGTGATTGACCTGGCAAACAACATGATCAAACTCTCGGACTCGAACCTGGTCGCGATATTGAAGTGGTATTCACCGGACTAAGACCTGGCGAAAAACTGTACGAAGAAGTATTGAGTGATGCTGAAAATGCCATACCCACCCATCACAAAAAAATATTGCGTGCAAAAGTGAGAGAATATGGATTTGAAGAAGTGAGCATGACATCACGGACTGATTGCCTTATTTGATGAACAGAACAACGAGAAGATCGTTGCGAAACTCAAGAAGTTGATACCGGAATACATCAGCAGCAATTCTCAGTTCGAAGCATTGGACAAGCATTGATTTTTTTCTTTGACTGAAACATGAAATTCAAACTCACATCGGAATTTACACCATCTGGTGATCAGCCTACTGCCATACGCGAACTGACTGAAGGCGTAAACAGAGGCGATAAGTACCAAACACTTCTTGGTGTGACAGGTTCAGGAAAAACATTCACCATTGCCAATGTGTTGGAACAAACACAACGGCCTGCCCTTATTCTCAGTCATAACAAAACACTGGCCGCACAGCTTTATTCAGAGTTCAAGAATTTTTTTCCTGAAAATCTGGTGGAGTATTTTGTCAGTTATTACGACTACTATCAACCGGAAGCATATCTGCCTTCTACCGGCGTTTACATCGAAAAGGATTTAAGTATCAATGATGAAATTGAAAAGCTGAGGCTTTCTGCCACAAGTGCGCTTTTGAGCGGAAGGCGTGATGTCATTGTGGTCGCAAGTATTTCATGTATTTATGGTATAGGCAATCCATCTGAATTTCATAAGAGCGTGATTCCTTTGAAGAAAGGGGAGAAGATGAGCAGGCAAGGACTTCTACACAGATTGGTTGAATCGCTTTATAGCAGATCACGAGTGGATTTCACAAGGGGAACATTCCGCGTTCAGGGTGATACGGTGGACATTTATCTGGCGTATGCGGATCACGCCGTTCGTGTTCAGTTTTTTGGAAATGAAATAGAAAGTATCGATACGATCTATCCTGATACCGGGAAGAAGATCATGTCTTTTGAGACCATCACCATCTATCCGGCGAATCTATTTGTGACATCTAAAGCCACAATGAATGAAGCCATCTGGCAGATACAGCAGGAAATGGCTGCACAAGTGAAAGCATTTGAGCAAGCTGGAAAACTTATTGAGGCCAAGCGTCTTGAAGAGCGGGTCAACTATGACGTCGAGATGATGAAGGAATTGGGTTATTGTTCTGGCATCGAAAACTACTCGCGTTATTTCGACCAACGAAAACCAGGACAACGTCCTTTCTGTTTGCTGGATTATTTCCCCGAAGACTATTTGTTGATCATCGATGAAAGTCACGTAACTGTGTCGCAGGTCGGTGCTATGTATGGTGGTGACAGAAGCAGAAAAGTGAATCTGGTCGATTTTGGATTTCGATTAGGCAGTGCTATGGATAACAGACCGCTGACCTTCGATGAATGGGAAAGCATGCAAAACCAGGTGATCTATGTGAGCGCTACACCTGCGGATTATGAGTTGAAAAAATCTGACGGTATATTGGTTGAACAAGTTGTGCGACCAACAGGATTATTGGATCCTCCTATCGAGGTTCGCCCATCGTTGAATCAGATCGATGATTTGATTGGAGAAATTAGAATCACCATTGAACGTGAAGAACGCATACTGGTGACGACATTAACCAAGCGCATGGCAGAAGAATTGGCAAAATACCTCGACAAACTGAACATTGCCTGTCGTTATATACACAGCGAAGTACAGACCCTCGATCGCATTGAAATCTTGCGCGATCTGCGCGAAGGAAAGTTTGATGTATTGGTTGGTGTCAACCTCTTGCGAGAGGGACTTGACCTTCCTGAAGTATCGTTGGTAGCCATCATGGACGCCGATAAGGAAGGCTTTTTGAGAAGCAATCGATCACTCACTCAAACAGCGGGTCGTGCTGCGAGAAATATCAATGGTCGTGTGATCATGTATGCCGATCACATTACGGATAGCATGCAGCAGACGATTGATGAAACCGCACGAAGGAGAGAAAAGCAGATCATCTACAATGCAGAGAATGGCATTGTGCCGAAGCAGGTGAAGAAGGGCAAGTCTACCATTTTCGAGCAAAGTGGTGTCATAGACAAACGCAAGAAATATTATAACGAAGAAGAACATCAGGCGTCTGCTGCGGCCGATCCAGTGTTGCAATACCTAAGCAAACCGCAATTGGAAAAAGCCATTGCTGATACGAAGAAAAAAATGGATAAAGCGGCGAAGGACATGGACTTTATGGAGGCTGCACGTTTGCGCGACGAAATGTTCAAGATGAAGACATTGTTCGACGAAAAAGAATAACCATCACAATCAACATAATTATATAACAATCACAATTCATGGCACACCTCATAGCACCAAGTATTCTCTCTGCAGACTTCGCAAATCTGCAACGCGACATTGAAATGATCAATCGTTCCCAAGCCGATTGGTTTCATGTTGATGTAATGGATGGAGTATTTGTTCCGAATATTTCCTTTGGAATGCCGGTGATCAGTGCTGTGAAGAAACATGCAACCAAACCATTGGATGTTCACTTGATGATTGTTGATCCGGATCGTTACATCCCGGCATTTAAAAAGAGCGGAGCAGATATTCTCACTGTGCATGCAGAAGCATGTACGCATCTTCACCGGACCATTCAATACATCAAACAGGAAGGTATGAAAGCGGGTGTGGTGATCAACCCTCACACTCCCGTTTCTGCACTTCGTGAAATCGCGAATGACATTGACTTGCTGCTGGTAATGAGTGTCAATCCTGGTTTTGGTGGACAGTCCTTCATTGAAAGGTCACTGGCCAAAATCGGTGAAGCGAAAGCTATGCGCGAAGCTACCGGAGCATCTTACCTCATCGAAGTTGATGGCGGAGTTTCCCTCCATAATTACCGTCAAATTGTTGAGGCAGGTGCGGATGTGCTTGTTGCGGGAAATGCGGTGTTTGGCGCTGCGGACCCGACGGCGACGATCGCAACGTTGAAGAATTATGAATTATGAAGTATGAATTATGAATTATGAATTATGAATTGGGGCGGAGGTGATTTTGTGGGGGAATTTTGAGGGGTATGACGGCTGCGGACCCGACGGCGACGATCGCGACGTTGAAGAATTATGAATTATGAATTATGAATTATGAATTGGGGCGGAGGTGATTTTGTGGATGCGTTTTGAGGGGTAGGACGGCTGCGGACCCGACGGCAACGATCGCAACGTTGAAGAAGTATGAATTATGAATTATGAATTGGGGCGTAGGTGATTTTGTGGATGAGTTTTGAGGAGTATGACAACTTCGGTGAGGTGATTGGAACAGGGTGGTCACAGAGGACGCTGTATTAAGCAATTTGTAGGATGAAAATCTATCGAGCTCACTAAATCGTTTTGTGATCAAACAAACTTCGGTTCAATCTTAAATCTTAGATCTTAAATCTTAAATTTTCAATCCATCACTACTTTTCTTTTTGCTCAGAAAACAATCTGTATTTAACTCCGAGGCATAATCCCATTCCATAATGTTTGATTGACTCGTCTTTGTAATAAATATTAGTCGTGACGGAAGTGAAGCTTTTTTGATAAGACAATGAAGCACAAATCAACATCTGTTCACCAATTCCAAAGCCACCGCCGATTTCCGCAATTCCACCTAGGTCAAGTTTGTTGACGTCGTTGGAGATATCCTGCGTACCGCCAAGGTAAAGGATACTTCCGGCCACAGCAGGTGTACTTATTTTGGCATTGATCAGATAGGAGGGTGTCAGTCCGACGTTAAAGTAAAAGCAGCCCCTTTTTCCGAATTGAACACCACCTTTGGCCACCAAGGTCAAATAATTGAAGTGATGTGTAGTGGTGATTAGTTCATAGCTGTAAGGCAATAAATAATCCTCTTTCAAACCACGCTGTTGATAGAGCAATTCTGCACCAGCGAACAACTTCATAGGAGAAACATATTCATAGGTAAGGCCACCGATAGCTCCAAATTTTTCTGATCCATAAGGAATGTCAACTGATGATTCTACAAAGGTTTTAGCAATGCCACCTTTTAGTCCGAATTGGTGCATTTGACCGTAAGTAAGTATGCTTGCTGTGATCAGGAGAAATGTGAGAGACTTTTTCATAAGTTAGTTATATGAAGTCAAATTAATCATAAAATCGCCATGTAGATAGCGAATGAAAAAAAAATGTTGATTTGGTCCAATTGGGATTTTTGGAAGTACTGACAGATCATTAGACGGATAATATTGAAATCTGGGAAATTAATGGGCTACAGAAATGAGTCAAGTTGATTTGAATAAACGTATCGTTAAGTTGACCATCTATTCAAATTTCGCAGGCTTCAAACCTTCAATGAAACTCAAAGTAGGGATCACAAGTCAGTCTCCTCTCGGTCTTTTTTTATGTGACAAAACTTTATTCTTCGGTACAAACGTGACATTTCAAAGTGATTAACTTGCATTCTTATGAATTACCATAAAATGCTTCATCAACTTTCTCTTACTTCGATTACACTTTTCATGTGTATGTTTTCTCACGGTCAGGGAAACCATTTTGAATGGGCACGCTATTTTGGAGGACCAGGGTTTGATATCAACTATGATGTTGAACTCGATGCGGAAGGAAATATTTATATGGCTGGTTATTTTTCTGATTCTGCAACATTTGAGCTGACTTCCGGCCCTGTGACATACGTGGCTGCTGGCGCTTATGATGGTTTTGTAATGAAAACGGATCCCGATGGAAATGCGCTCTGGGTTGCTGTTCTTCAAGGCACAGGTGTAGATAATGTTCGTGCGCTGGCAATTGATCATTCAGGTGATATTGTGGCCTGTGGTATGTTTGAAAATACGTCTGATTTTGATCCTTCCACTTCTGAATCTTTTGAATTGACAGCTGCAGGAAGTGTCGATGCATATATCTGGAAGTTGAACTCAGATGGACAGTTCATTTGGGCGAAAAGGGTTGGCAGTGCAGCCTATGACGAATCTTATGGCATTGATGTGGATGAAAATGACAATGTTTTCATTGGTGGAATTTTTGACGGCACGGCTGATTTCGATCCCAGTGACGAAGGAGTTTTTGAATATTCACCTGCACTTGAAGATGTATTCATTCTGAAACTCGACACGGATGGCATGTTTGTCTGGGCCAATCAAATTGCAAGTGACAGTTATTTGCAGATTTATAAATTGGTAACAGACGTTGATGGAAGTGTGATCATTAGTGGTGGTTTTAATGCTGTAACGGATTTTAATCCTGGCACGGAGACTCTTAATGTTACACCAATGTCTCCTGGTGAAACTTTCATCTTGAAATTGAATAATAATGGTGAATATGTTTGGAATTATCATATCAAAGGCAGCGCATTTAGCCTGGCCGTGAATCAATATAACGACCTATTCATCACGGGAAGAATTGATGGCGCAGTAGACTTTATTCCTGGTGCAGGAGTTTTTAATCTGACAGGCTATATGAATGCCTTTGTAGCGAGACTAAACCAGGATGGTGTTTTTCAATGGGCTGTTTCCTTTGGTGCCAATGGTATGGATGATGGTGATGGTATCGCAGCCGATGAGTATGGCAGTATTTACATCACTGGAAATTTTGAAAGTGGGGTAGATTTTGATCCGGGACCAAATGTTTACAACATAGCAAATAGTAGTTTGTCGACGGATACCTATATCCTCAAATTGACTGATGAAGGTGATTTTATCTGGGCTCAGTCTGCTGGTGGATACAATGACGATCTCGGCATTGATATCGCGGTGGATGATTTACAAAACGTTTTTTTGGTTGGATCATATGGAAGCGACCCTATGAATTTTGAAGACATCAGCATTTCAAATAATTCTGTCATGACATGGGAATACGACAACTACTACTGTAAAATTGGGACATGTGCTACCATAGAAACTATTGCTGAAACTTCATGTGATTCTTACACGAGTCCTGGTGGAATCATCAACACAACATCATCTGGTTATTATGTGGATGTTCTACCAAATGCTATGGGATGTGACAGTATTTTAGGTATTGACCTCACGATGTTTTATAGTTCAGAAGCGACATTCTCGCCGGATGTATGTGAATTTTTTGAATCACCTAGTGGAAATTATGTGTGGACTCAATCCGGCCTGTATTTCGATACGATTCCGAACATGGCGGGGTGTGATAGTGTGATGATTTTTCAACTCGATTTTATCAATAATCAGGTCACTCAGAATGGACAGACACTTACGGCGAATGAAAGTGATGGGTTGTATCAGTGGATCAATTGTGAAGACAATTCGCCAATCGTAGGAGCAGACGAACAACTCCTTCAGATAAGTGCCAATGGGAGTTATGCAGTAATCATTGAGATTGGTGGTTGTTCAGATACATCTCAGTGTTTTACATACACAGATATTGGTATCAATGATGTAGTCTTGAACAACATTTACATTTTCCAAATCCTTCCAGTGATGAATTCACCATAAGGCATTCTACGGCACAGCCCATCATTCTTCGTTTGACGAACACCACGGGTGAAATGGTGATCCAAACGCTTAAATGCCGTAAGTCATGTGGAAAACTTAGGTCACTTCAAAGCGGACCTTATGTGGTGACCTTATCACAAGAGAATGGAGGATTGGTCTATCGGGGCGTTTTGATCAAACGATAATGAGTCCTTTAGATATTTTTTGTGATCACAGACTCTTTGTTTCTCTTTCAATTTATTATGATCTCACTCATACTCCAAAAGCGTATGATGAGTCAAAGCCAAATTGAACCGTAATAGGGTGCACAATGTCTGAATGTTTGTTTTGTTCCTTGGATGGATCAAAACTGAAATTTTCTTCATCCTCCTTTGCTCGAATTTTCCATTCTTCGGAAAATTTATTGGCCTTTTTCCATCGTTTCATGAAATTTTAATCCCAAGAAAATGCGTTTTCATGGCCTAATGAATTAAACCTAAGATTTCTCTACATGATTTTAGACATTGAAATTCAATGAGATATTTGTTGTATCTGTTCAATGAATGGTCATTTTATTTTCGATGAAACCCTGTATTTCTTCCATAAACAGGAAAAAATGTCGATAAATTTGGAAAAACGATAGATGTGTGTATATTTTCGCCTGACTAAAAACTAGAATGTCCCCCTAAACAATCTAGCCTGACTTTTTAAACAAACTCTATTTTACTAACCAATCCAATCGTCTGATGAAGCATTTCTACCTTTGTCTTCTGTATGTAGTCGGTTTGTGACCAGCGCGATGTTCGCCTTGATTCTCACCACCGCACTATTGCTAACAGGAACTGAGGCATCTGCCCAGTGTAACAACGTTACTTATGGAGGATCTATCGGGTCCAACCAAACAGGTAATGTCGGTTACAATCCGTCTGTGTTTCTGAATGTATCGAGTCCATCTGGTGGCTCTGGTACAACGGAGTACATGTGGCTCTACAAAACTCGAGCACTGACTGGCAATTTTTGCCCGTAACAGGAGCGAATTCGTCAACTTATGATTGTCCTTCAATCAATGAGACGACGACATTCAGAAGATGTGCGCGCAGAACTGGATGTTCAACGTGGGATGGTGAATCCAACGATTGTACAGTTACCATCAACTGCAATACATGCAACAACCTGACTAGTGGCGGAACAATTGGTTCCAACCAGTCAGGTTGTTCTGGTTTTGATGCAGCTCCATTCACGAATGAAGTTAGTCCTTCAGGTGGATCGGGCGCGCTCGAAATCATCTGGATGTATTGGAATGCATCTACAAACTGGAATATGACGGTGATCAACGGTGCTACCGGTCTTTCTTATGACCCTGGTGTAATCACTGAAGACACTTATTTCCGTCGTTGTGCAAGAAGACAAGGTTGTTCAAACTACGATGGTGAGTCGAATGATTTATTCATTGACATTACTGGTTCTTGCAGCAACGTTACTTATGGTGGAACCATTGGTTCTGCACAAACTGGTTGCGTTGGTTATGATCCTAGCGCTTTCCTCAATGTAAACAGTCCATCAGGTGGATCTGGTACCATTGAATATATGTGGCTATATAAAAATGCTAGCACTGGTTGGGTATATCAGACTATCTCTGGTGCTAATTCTTCTACTTACGATTCACCTGCACTTTCTGAAACAACAACTTTCCGTCGTTGTGCAAGAAGAAGTTGCTGCTCAACTTGGCCTGGTGAGTCAAATGAAATCACTGTAACCATCAACTGTATACCATGTAACAACTTGACAAGTGGTGGAACAATCGGTTACAATCAATCTGGTTGCACCGGGTTTGATGCTGCTGAAATTGTAAACGTAACAAGCCCATCTGGTGGTTCTGGTAACCTCGAAATTATTTGGATGTATTGGAATGCATCTACTGGATGGAATATGACTCAAGTATCTGGTGCTACAGGTCTTTCTTATGATCCTGGATTCATCACTGAAGATACTTATTTCCGCCGTTGTGCAAGAAGAGAAGGATGCAGCAGTTATGTGGGTGAATCAAATGACGTATTTATTGATATCACAGAATGCTGCAATGCAACTATTGATGATGTTGTTATTTACAACATTGGCAGTGGCACAAGTACATCACTTGTGAATGGAGCTGAGTACAACACTTTCAGCCTTCCAGCCAACTGGAACATCGAAGCTATTGTTTCTGGTTCTACTGCAGAAAGCGTTGTGTTCGATTGGTCTGGTTCTTATACTTCAGACAATACTCAAAATGCATATCCTTTCCGTTCGCCTGACGATAACTCTCCGATAAACTTAGGTCCTGGTACTTATACTTTAACTGTTAATCTCTATTCACAAGATGATGCAGCAGGAATGCTTTGTGATCAGGAAGTTTACAATTTCACCATTCAAACATGTTCAATTTTTGTGAACGCTGGTGAAGACAGACAGCTTTGTGGCAATGAGACGATCACTAACCTCTACTGTAACTGGTAGCTCAACATGTTCTAATGGTGGACAATCAGATTGTAACCATACTTTGGCGGCTCAAGGCGGCTGGTTGGAAAGCCCATCCAATTCAACAGTATGCGGTGACAATGCTGGTACCAAACTTTGGACACAAAGTGGTGATGGTACTTCATATATTGTATTGGACCTTGGTTCTGAATTGCCTGCGGGAACGCAGATTTGTGCTAACATGAAACTGGAGCACTGTGCGAATACTTCTTCAAGCTATTCAAATGCGAAAATTCAGGCTTCTACTTCGTCAAACAGTGGTTTCACAAGTTTGACCAATTCTGTTACCTTCTCTCAAAATTACTATCAGGAGTTTTGCTACACATTAGCATCTCCAGCGAGATATATTAAAATTTCCGACAATGGTAATTGTGCATTCCGCGTAGATTACGTTGAGTACACAACTCCAGCTGTCGATAACAGTGCACTTACTTATTCTTGGTCAGGTCCTGGCATCGTAGGTGCTAACAATGGACCTAGCGTTCAGGTGAATCAAATTGGTGTGTACACTGTGACTGTTACTGATTGTAATGGCTGTACTGATTCTGATGATGTGATCGTTCATAACAACGGATGTTGTGCTATTGACATTACCGCTGGACCAGATCAAGAACTTTGTTACCCACAACAAATTCAATTAACGAGCTCTGTCACTGGCGCTTCTACTTGTCAGACTGATGGAACAACAGATTGTAATCACACATTGGCTGACAATGGCGGATGGTTGGAAAGTCCTTCTAACTCTACGGTTTGTGGTGACAATGCTGGTACAAAACTCTGGACACAGAGCGGACAGGGTACATCTTATATCGTATTAGATATGGGTGTTGAATTGCCTGCCGGTACCCAGATCTGTGCTAATTTGAAATTGGAGCATTGCAGCAATTCTGCAACCAACTATTCTAATGCTAAGATTCAGGCTTCAACTTCATCTAACAGTGGCTTCACGAATTTGACTTCATCTGTTACATTCTCTCAGTCTAGCTATCAGGAGTTCTGCTATACACTTTCAGCACCAGCGCGCTATATCAAGATTTCTGATAATGGCAATTGCGCTTTCCGTGTTGACTATGTGAAATATACAACTCAGGGTTCTGGCAACAACGCAGTGTCATACCTCTGGTCTGGTCCTGGTATCGTAGGTGCTAACAATGGTGCAAACGTTACTGTGAACATGCCTGGTACTTACACTGTAACTGTTACAGATTGCAACGGTTGCACAGATTCAGATACTGTTGTTGTAACTGCTGATGATGTTCCTCCAGTATTTGACGAACAGCCTACACAATACAATGAACTGTGACGAAGCTACTCCAATGATACAGCCAACAGCCACAGACAACAATGGCTACGTAAACTACACACACGTTGATGCTACAACTTGTACAGGTAGTAACATGGCTTGTAACTGTGTGAGAATAAGAATTTGGACAGCATCTGATAACTGTGGAAATACTGCAACATTCACGCAATATTTCAATGTTATCGATAACGTTGATCCGGTTTTCAATAACGTTCCTCAAAATGCATCATATTCTTGTGATGAAATTCCTTCAGTTCCAAACGTTACAGCTTCTGACAACTGCGATGAATTGGTTGATGTGGATTTCACTCAAACACAAACAACTGGTTGTCCTTATGTAATTACAAGAACATGGACAGCATCTGATGATTGCGGTAATTCAATTACCCACACACAAACGATCAACGTTTATGACAATGAATATCCAGTATTGATTGGCGTTCCTGCAAATACAACTTTGGAATGTGATCAGATGGCTCCTGAAGCGGTTGTTACTGCTTTGGACAACTGTTCAGAAAACCTGATTGTTAGTCACAGCGCTGATACAGATGTGAACGATTGCGGTTATGTGTTTACACGCACTTGGTCAGTAACTGACAACTGTGGTAATACTACGACTGCTATTCAGGTGATCAACTTTGTTGATACAACAGATCCAATCGTAACACAAGGTGTTCCTGCCGAACTCACCATTGAGTGTGATCAGCCAGAACCTATCTATATGCCATCATTCTCGGACAACTGCGACGATTCATTGGCTATGACGGCAATTAGCGGTCTCAACAATGTAAATGCTTGCGGTTATGACATCGAGCGTGCTTGGACTGCAACAGATGATTGTGGCAATAGCACTACGGTTTATCAGGTTATCCACGTTCGCGATACTACTGATCCAATTCTTGTAGGTGTTCCTGCAAGCACTGAGGTTGAGTGTGACGCAGTACCAGCTCCTGCTAACGTAACTGCAACTGACAACTGTTCAACTGCAACTGTATCTTACTCACAGACTGCAACAACTGGTTGTCCTTATACCATCACACGTACTTGGACTGCTACTGACGAATGTGGCAATGAATCAACAGCAACTCAGACTATCCATGTTGTTGATACCACTGATCCAATCGTTGTTTCAGCTCCTGAAATCCACGTAACCATCGAATGCGGTACTTCTGCAGAATTGGTTGCTCCTCAGTTTGACGACAACTGTGACGAAAACCTCGATATCGAGTTTGTTGAACTTGAAGTGAGTGGTGGTTGCGTAAATGGTTTACTTCGCAGATGGACTGCAACAGACAACTGTGGCAATTCAACCATTTTCGAACAGATCATATCAATTATCGATACTACTGATCCAACATTTGACAATCTTCCATCAAGCACAACTGTAGAGTGTGATGCGGTTCCTGCAGTTCCTGTAGTAACTGCTTCTGACATCTGCGATTCTGATGTTGATGTTACTTTCAGTGAAAGCGCTACTGAAGGTTGTCCTTATACCATTACACGTACATGGACTGCTACTGACGATTGCGATAACGTAACTGTTGGTGTTCAGACCATCACTGTAATTGATACTACATACCCAGTTCTTCACGGTGTTCCTGCAAGTACAGAGCTTGAGTGCGATCAGATCGCTCCAGAAGCTGTTGTAACTGCAACTGACAACTGTACAGAAGACATGATTGTAAGCCTTGATGCTGACACTGATTATAACGAGTGTGGCTTTGTATTCACACGTACTTGGTCTGTAACAGATGCTTGTGGCAACACAACAACTGCTACACAGGTGATCAACTTCGTGGATACAACAGATCCAATCGTAACACACAAGGTGTTCCTGCCGAACTCACTATTGAGTGTGATCAGGATGCACCATTCTATTTGCCATCATTCTCTGACAACTGCGACGATTCATTGGCTGTAACTGCAATCAGTGGTATCAGCAATGTAAACGCTTGTGGTTATGACATCGAGCGTGCTTGGACTGCAACAGATGATTGTGGTAACAGTACAACTGTTTATCAAGTGATCTATGTCCGCGACACTACAGATCCTGAGTTTGTGAATTTCCCTGCAGACACTGAAGTAGAATGTGACGCTGTACCAGCTCCTGCTAACGTAACTGCTACTGATAACTGTTCAACAGCTACAGTGACATTTGCTCAGTCATCAACTACAGGTTGTCCTTACACCATTACCCGCACTTGGACTGCAACAGATGCTTGTGGAAATCAAACAGTTTCTTCACAGACCATCCTTGTTGTAGATACTACCGATCCAATTTTGGTTGGTGTTCCTGCAGATACTCAAGTTGAATGTTCAGATATCCCTGCTCCGGCAATGGTAACTGCAACTGACAACTGTGATCAAAACATGGAAGTTGGATACTACGAGCAGTTCATCCCAGGCAACGATTGTTACTATACACTCGTTCGTCATTGGGAAGTTGCTGATGATTGTGGCAACACTGCATCTGCAAATCAAGTGCTTTATGTAACAGATACTACTGACCCATCATTGGTTGGTGTACCTGCAAACGTTACAGTTGAGTGTGATGCTATTCCTGCAGTACCAGTAGTAACTGGCATTGACAACTGCGACATGAACGTTGCAGTGAGCTTCAATGAAACTGCTACAGAAGGTTGTCCTTACACCATTACCCGTACTTGGACTGGTGTTGACAATTGCGGTAACGATGTTACTTCAAGTCAGACCATCACTGTAATTGATACTACATACCCAGTTCTTCACGGTGTTCCTGCAAGTACAGAGCTTGAGTGCGATCAGATCGCTCCAGAAGCTGTTGTAACTGCTACAGACAACTGTTCAGAAGACATGATTGTAAGCCTTGATGCTGACACTGATTATAACGAGTGTGGCTTTGTATTCACACGTATTTGGTCTGTAACAGATGCTTGTGGCAACACAACAACTGCTACACAGGTGATCAACTTCGTGGATACAACAGATCCAATCGTAACACAAGGTGTTCCTGCTGAACTCACTATTGAGTGTGATCAGGATGCACCATTCTATTTGCCATCATTCTCTGACAACTGCGACGATTCATTGGCTGTAACTGCAATCAGCGGTATCAGCAATGTAAACGCTTGTGGTTATGACATCGAGCGTGCATGGACAGCAACAGATGATTGCGATAACAGCACTACTGTTTATCAGGTGATCCACGTTCGCGATACAACAGATCCTGAGTTTGTGAATTTCCCTGCAGACACTGAAGTAGAATGTGACGCTGTACCAGCTCCTGCAACGTAACTGCGACTGACAACTGTTCAACTGCAACTGTAACTTACGCTCAGACTGCAACAACTGGTTGTCCTTATACCATCACACGTACTTGGACTGCAACAGATGCATGCGGAAATCAAACCGTTGCTTCTCAGACTATCCTCGTAGTAGATACAACTGACCCAATTTTGGTTGGTGTTCCTGCTGATACTCAGGTTGAATGTTCAGATATCCCTGCTCCGGCAATGGTAACTGCAACTGACAACTGCGATCAGAACATGGAAGTAGGATACTATGAGCAGTTCATCCCAGGCAACGATTGTTACTATACACTCGTTCGTCATTGGGAAGTTGCTGATGATTGTGGTAACACAACATCTGCAAGTCAAGTGCTTTATGTAACAGATACTACTGACCCATCATTGGTTGGTGTACCTGCAAACGTTACAGTTGAATGTGATGCTATTCCTGCAGTACCAGTAGTAACTGGCATTGACAACTGCGACATGAACGTTGCAGTTAGCTTCAATGAAACTGCTACAGAAGGTTGTCCTTACACCATTACCCGTACTTGGACTGGTGTTGACAATTGCGGTAACGATGTTACTTCAAGTCAGACTATCACTGTAATTGATACTACTTACCCAGTTCTTCACGGTGTTCCTGCAAGTACAGAGCTTGAGTGCGATCAGATCGCTCCAGAAGCTGTTGTAACTGCAACTGACAACTGTACAGAAGACATGATTGTAAGCCTTGATGCTGACACTGATTATAACGAGTGTGGCTTTGTATTCACACGTACTTGGTCTGTAACAGATGCTTGTGGCAACACAACAACTGCTACACAGGTGATCAACTTCGTGGATACAACAGATCCAATCGTAACACAAGGTGTTCCTGCTGAACTCACCATTGAGTGTGATCAGGATGCACCATTCTATATGCCATCATTCTCTGACAACTGCGACGATTCATTGGCTATGACAGCAATTAGCGGTCTCAACAATGTGAATGCTTGTGGTTATGACATCGAGTGGAAGTAGAATGTGACACAGTACCAGCTCCTGCTAACGTTACTGCTACTGACAACTGTTCAACTGCAACTGTAACCTACTCTCAGACTGCAACTACTGGTTGTCCTTATACCATTACACATACTTGGACTGCTACTGACGAATGTGGCAACGAGTCTACAGCTTCTCAGACTATTCTTGTAGTAGATACTACTGATCCAATTTTGGTTGGTGTTCCTGCTGATACTCAAGTTGAATGTTCAAATATCCCTGCTCCGGCAATGGTAACTGCAACTGACAACTGTGATCAGAACATGGAAGTTGGATACTATGAGCAGTTCATCCCAGGCAACGATTGTTACTATACACTCGTTCGTCATTGGGAAGTTGCTGATGATTGTGGTAACACCGCTTCAGCAAGTCAAGTGCTTTATGTAACAGATACAACTGACCCATCATTGGTTGGTGTACCTGCAAACGTTACAGTTGAGTGTGATGCTATTCCTGCAGTACCAGTAGTAACTGGCAATGACAACTGCGACATGAACGTTGCGGTGAGCTTCAGTGAAACTGCTACAGAAGGTTGTCCTTACACCATCATCCGCACATGGACTGGTGTTGACAACTGTGGTAACGATGTTACTGCTAGTCAGACCATCACTGTAATTGACACTACATACCCAGTTCTTCACGGTGTTCCTGCAAGTACAGAGCTTGAGTGCGATCAGATCGCTCCAGAAGCTGTTGTTACTGCTACAGACAACTGTACTGAAGACATGATTGTAAGCCTTGATGCTGACACTGATTATAACGAGTGTGGCTTTGTATTCACACGTACTTGGTCTGTAACAGATGCTTGTGGCAACACAACAACTGCTACACAGGTGATCAACTTCGTGGATACAACAGATCCAATCGTAACTGAAGGTGTTCCAGCTGAACTCACCATCGAGTGTGATCAGCCTACACCATTCTATCTGCCATCATTCTCTGACAACTGCGACGATGATTTGTCTGTAACAGCTATCAGTGGAATTGCTAACGTATCTGATTGCGGATATGATGTTGAGCGCGCTTGGACTGCAACAGATGATTGCGGTAACAGCACAACTGTTTACCAGATCATTCACGTTGTAGATACTACTGATCCTATTTTGGTTGGTGTTCCAGCAAATACAGAAGTAGAGTGCAGCAATGTACCAGTAGCGGCTAACGTTACTGCTACTGACAATTGCACTATCCCAACTGTTGAAATGGAAGAAACCATCACTGAAGGTTGTCCATATACAATTACCCGTACTTGGACTGCAACTGACGTTTGTGGTAACGAAACTTCTGCAACACAAGTGATCACAGTAATTGATACTCAAGATCCATACATGGTGAATGTAGTACCAACTTATTACACCATTGAGTGTGGCGAAGACGTTCCAGTGAATAACCCAATTTTCGCTGACAACTGTGATTCTGATCTCGATATTGATTTCAATGAAGAATGGTCAAGCGGTGGTTGCCCAGGCACTATCGTTAGAACATGGGTTGTAACTGACAACTGTGGTAACAGCATTGAGTACACCCAGTACATCGGTGTTCATGACACTACCGCTCCAGCTGTAGTAGAAAATGTTCCAGCTGAATTGACTTACGAATGTGATCAGATCATTCCAGTAATGAACCCAACATTTGCAGATGTATGTGATGATAGCATTCACTGTAACTCCAACTGTTTCTATCGAAAACGAAACTGCATGTGGATATGACATCGTGAAAACTTGGACTGCAATGGACTACTGCGAAAACGTAACAGTGGTTAACCAGATCATCCACGTGGTTGATACAACTGATCCAGTGATCGTTTCTTCACCAGCTGATCTAACTTTGGAATGCGGTCAGGAAATTCCTGCTCCAGCAAGCATCGAAGCTTATGACAACTGCACTGAAGAAGTGAATATCGAGTTCTCTGCTGATACATCAGCATTGGATTGTGGATTCTACATTGAGCGCACTTGGACTGTATCAGATGATTGTGGTAACGAAGCTGTAGCTACTCAATTCATCTATGTATTGGATGAAACAGCTCCAATGATCTTCAACATCCCTGGTGATATCACCATCCTTTGCAATGAGCCTGTACCTGGTGCATCTACTGCGGTATACGCTACAGACAACTGCGATCAGGACATCACTGTTACTGTTGTGGAAGATATCATTCCTGGAAGTTGCTACTATCAAATCAAACGTTACTACAATGCAGTTGATGCTTGCGGTAACATGACTTCGATTCCTCAGATCATCACTGTAACTGATACCATCAGCCCGGTACTTGTAGTTCCTGCTGATGCAAGTGTTCCTTGCTCTGAAATTCCTTCAGCGCCTGAGCTTACTGCAGATGACAACTGTGATGAAGATGTAGATGTAACATTCTCTGAAGTAGTGGAAGAAGGTTGTCCATACAACATCATCCGTACCTGGACTGCTGTCGACAATTGTGGAAACACAACTACTGGTACTCAGATCATCAGTGTATATGATGAAGTTAATCCAGTATTCGATGCATATCTGCCTTATGTAACTGTTGAATGTGATCAGGTTGACGCTCACACGCTCACCGCTACAGACAACTGTGACGCTATGGTTGAAGTTGTAATCATCGAAGAGACTCAAGTTTCTGGTCAGTGTTATGGTAGCTTGCTTCGCACTTATCTGGCAACAGACAATTGCGGAAACACTGCAACTGCATTCCAGATCGTTGATATCATGGACAGCACGGCGCCAGTTCTGAATAACGTTCCTTCTGAAGAAGTAACCATTGTTTGTGGTTCTGATTTGCCAGCGGCACCAGAAGTAACTGCTACAGACAATTGCTCTGAAGGTCTTGTTGTAAACATGACTGAAACACAAACCAACGATTTCTGTCCATACGATGTAATTCGCACTTGGACTGTTGTTGATGATTGTGGTAACGTAACTACAGCAACACAGACTATTCATGTTATTGTCGATGTTCCAGCGATCGTTCACGTACTTGCTTATCCGAACCCAGCTCAGGGCAACTTTACCCTGAAGATGAGTGTTCCGGTTGATACTCAAGTTTATGGTGCGATCTACGATGCTACTGGCCGTGAAGTTGTACCATTCTTCAATGGTCAAGCTGACGGTGGTCGTCTCTACAACTGGTCAATGGATTCACGTCACTTCGAAGCTGGTGTTTATACCATTATGGTGAAAGCTGGTAATGAAGTTTTACATGAAAGACTTGTCATTAGCAATAAATAACCTTAGATTCTTTTAAGTCAAAGCCGCTCCGAAAGGGGCGGCTTTTCTGCTTTTTGAAGGTTTGGTATTGTTGCGGAAACATGATCCGGAGCGTTGAAGTGATTTACGGCCACTTTCTTTTTCGGGAAAAATCGCCCTTGGCATAGGATGTTCGGCCCCTACTGATGTTCGCATAAGTTAACCCGTCCTTGAGGGTCATTGCGGATGGTCTACGTAAATTCGCCCCTACATTTATACCTATTCGTATGGAGCTAAATCCACTTACCGCAATTTCTCCCGTCGATGGCCGATATCGCAGCCAGTCGCAAGTCCTTGCGGCCTATTTTTCTGAACATGCTTTGATCCGTTACAGGATTTGGGTAGAAGTGGAGTATTTCATTGGTCTGTGCGAAATACCGCTCCCTCAGTTGAGCGAACTCAATCATGCGAATTTTCCCAAATTGCGTGATATCTACCAGAAGCTTGAGGAATCACACGTACTTCGTGTGAAGGAATTGGAAAGAACAACCAACCACGACGTCAAAGCGGTTGAGTATTTTATCAAGGAACAATTTGATGTGCTTGGTCTCTCTGCTTATAAGGAGTTTATTCATTTCGGATTGACATCTCAGGATATCAATAACACGGCAATTCCGGCGTCATTTCGTGATGCAGTGCAGGAAGTATATATTCCAGGAGTGGATCGTATCCTCGAAAAACTGATCGATCATTCACGTGAATGGAAAGATGTTTCTATGTTGGCAAGAACACATGGCCAGCCAGCTTCTCCAACGAAACTGGGTAAGGAATTTTATGTATTCGTAGATAGACTGGATGAGCAGTTAAACCAACTCGAAGAAATTCCATACAATGCAAAATTTGGTGGCGCAACGGGTAATTTCAATGCACATCATGTTGCCTATCCGGAAATTGACTGGGTAGAATTTGCCAATGGATTTTTATCGGCGAGATTGAGCCTTCGCCGATCACAGTTCACCACCCAAATTGAACACTATGACAATCTTGCCGCGGCTTTCGATACGCTTAAAAGGACAAATACCATTCTCATAGATTTGTGTCGGGATCTATGGACCTATATCTCCATGAATTATTTTACCCAAAAGGTAAAAGAAGGTGAGGTTGGATCATCTGCCATGCCTCACAAAGTCAATCCAATTGATTTTGAAAATGCAGAAGGTAATCTCGGTATTGCCAATGCACTGTTGGAACACCTTGCAGCAAAATTGCCAGTGAGCAGACTTCAACGGGATTTGACGGACAGCACTGTACTCAGGAATATTGGCGTCCCTATGGCTCATACCATCATTGCGTTGAACTCCATCGAAAAGGGATTGAGCAAAATTCAACTCAATGCTCAAGCATTGGCTCAAGATCTTGAAAGCAATTGGGCTGTGGTGGCCGAAGCCATTCAGACCATTTTGAGGAGGGAACAATATCCAAATCCTTATGAAGCTTTAAAGAGTCTTACCCGAGGAAAAACAACCATTGGAAAAGACGATATTCACCAGTTCATCCAGACCTTGGAGGTTTCCGATGAGATTAAAAGCGAATTGATGAATATTACTCCTTCCAACTATACCGGAGTGGATCTTCTTGAGAACGAATTCTGATTAGAAGAAATAAAGCATGCAAAAATTCAGATTGATATTTAACCTCGTGAAAGGCTATCAAAGAAGCCTTATTTCGAACTTTATCTTCAATATACTGAATGCTGTTTTTTCGCTGTTTACTTTTCTTGCTGTCGTACCTTTTTTGTACATCCTATTCAGGGTAAATGGAAGTGGGCCTACCACATCTGCGAATGGAAATGCACTTTGGGTATGGGCAAGTAATAGTCTGGATGGTTTTATTGCTGAACATAGTCAGGGTGCTGCATTGGCGTTGATGTGTGCCTTTATTGTAGTGCTCGCATTGCTCAAAAACTTAGTGAATTATCTGTCTCTGTTTTCAATAGCGAGAATCAGAACTTCTGTATCACGCGACATCAGAGAAAAAATGTATCAGAAGGTTTTAGACCTACCTGTGGCTTTTTTCAGCAATGAAAGAAAGGGCGATATCATTTCACGTATGACCAACGATTTGATGGAAATCGAATTCAGCGTGATCGGAACGCTTGAAGCATTGCTGAAGTCTCCCATCATGATTTTCATTTCGTTAATCACACTCATCATCATCAGTTGGAAGCTGACAGTTTTTGCACTTCTCTTTTTACCCGTTAGTGGTTTTTTGATTTCTCGCATTGCGAAGAGTTTAAAGAATGCTGCCAAGCGCGGTAAAAGCGGATTGGGAGAATTGATTTCCATCATTGAGGAAACGCTTACAGGCAACAGAATCATTAAAGTATTTAATGCAGAAGGGCAATTCAGACAGAAGTTTGATCGCATGAATGATTATTATTTCCGTTTGATGCACAAATTGTACAAGCGTGAATATTTGAGTTCACCGATGAGCGAATTCATATCACTCATCGTGATCACGATCCTTTTGTTCTTCGGTGGTCGCATTGTGATTTCTGGCGAAATGGGAGGGGAGATGCTTATCGGATATTTGGTGGTTTTTTCCCAGATCATACAACCTGCAAGGGCATTCAGCGATGCCATTTTCAAAATCAACAAAGGTGTGGCTTCACTCGAGCGTATCAATGAAATATTGGATGCTCCGATCACTGTTTTTGATAAGCCCGATGCCAAGAGCCTCGACGGTTTTCATCAGCACATCGAATTTCGCGACATCCGATTCGGGTATTATGGCGACGAAGTCATCAAAGGAATTTCATTTACAATCAAGAAGGGACAAACCGTGGCATTGGTCGGTCCAAGCGGCAGCGGAAAAAGTACGTTGGCATCTTTGTTGGCGAGGTTTTATGATCCAATCAGCGGCGATGTTTTCATCGATGGACATTCATTGCGCGATACCCGTATTGCGGATATCAGAAAGTTGATGGGGTTCGTTTCTCAGGAGTCTATTCTGTTCAATGATTCCATCAAAAACAACATTGCCTTAGGTGCAACGGGAATCGATATGGAACGTATTCAGCAAAGCGCAAGAATTGCCAATGCTGAGGAATTCATTGTGAAGATTCAGGAAGGTTATGATTTCAATATCGGTGATAGCGGAAACAAATTGAGTGGTGGTCAGAAGCAACGTTTGGCCATCGCGAGAGCGCTATACAAAAATCCTCCAATTTTGATTCTCGACGAAGCGACTTCGGCACTTGATACCTATAGTGAAAAACTTGTGCAAGAAGCCATCAACAAACTGATGGAGAATCGCACTTCACTCGTGATTGCTCACCGTTTAAGCACCATTCAAAAGGCAGACATGATCATTGTGATCGATCATGGTAATATCGCAGAGCAAGGGACACATGAAGAACTGATGGCGCGAAATGGCGTCTACCGGAAATTGGTAGACATGCAGAATTTTACCTGAAAACGGTAATTGTTCCGCGCATGTGTTTTTTATCGATCAGGCTTTCATTCTTTTCATCCAACGCTGTGATCTGATAAACATACACTCCATCCGGAACATAATAATCATCCTTTCCACCGGTCCAGACATCATCGGGATCTATACTGTGAAACACTTCATCACCCCACCGATTGAAGATGATGAATTCATATACCGTCACTCCTCGTGCTTCTACTTTAAACACATCATTGACTCCGTCATCATTTGGAGTAAGACTATTCGGTATAAAAATGGAAACACAATCCGATGTGATCATCACTTGATCCTCTGCAGTGCATCCATTCAATGAAGCTTGTGCAATGTAACTTGTGGTTTGAGTTGGCGCTTGAACAACAACAATGGTAGAATCAATAAGTAACGCTTCATCCAACCACCAGGAAACTTCGCCTTCTCCAAATGCCATCAATTCCATATAACCTTCACAAGTACTCGATAGATCCAATCCGGCATCAATGGTTGGCAGTGGTGAAAAGAACAAGGTAACGCTCGAATCTGCCTGACATCCGGCTTTCTCGGCAATCACAGTGTAAATTCCGTTCGAAGTGATGTATCTGTTCAAGGAATCAGTTCCATTTTCCCAGGTAAAGCTGTCATAGTCCCCGGAAATCGTGAGCGTGATGATATCACCAGCGCACACGGAATCATCACTTGCTGTGATATTGATTGTGGCTTCAATACCCAATTCAACTTCAACAGGATTGGAAGTGTTCTCACACGTTCCTCCAAATGAAGTCTCAAACCAATACGAGCCATTGGAAGTAACCAGAAGCTGGTCGCCAGTTTCGCCGGCCATCGGATTGCCGTTTTGGTACCATTGAATATCTCCATCTGTAATGGCGGAGAGTATCAATGATTCATCACATAAAAATTGATCATCGGCGGGTGTGATTTCGGCATCTGGAGTTAAGCCGCTGATCACGGTGACCAAATCAGATTCCACCGTACAAGTACCATTCGTGACAATCACCGAATAATCACCTGGTTCAAATGCTTCGAATACATTTTGTATGGCATCCGTGATGTCTGTTCCATTCCACTGCCACTGGTAAGTTCCGGTGGCGTTGGTGCTCAATTCCACGGATTGGCCTTCACAAAAAGCAAGAGGACCGTTGGCGATAACAGTTGGAGATGGTGTATCCAATACTTCCACAAAATCAGTGAAGGTTTGATCAAAAGTCCCACATGCGTTGGTGATGGTGAGTGTTACATCGTAAGTACCAGCAGCATCATAACAGATATTGGTTGGATTCTCCACCAGAGAAGTTGCGGTTGTAGCTCCTTCGAATTGCCAAGACCAAGAAGCAGGTTGGGGAGTGGTGAGATCATTAAAATTGATGCAACTCCCAGTACAAATGTTTTGTTGGCTTGCCGAAATATCAAAGAGCACTGTGATTCCGGAGTTACTTGTTCCCGCTGTAATAGAAGCTCCGCAGACCTCCTGCCAGGTGGTTCCACCATCACATGTTCTCGCGATGGCACAGCCATCTGTATTGTTACCAGGGATACTGTTAAATTCGGTAGCATCATTAAAGAAGAAGTCAACCGAAGCGCAATTGCCAGATGCCTGTGATGCAAGATTGACAGGCAGTTGACCTCCACCCCAAATGACGGCATCGGAAATAATTCCGGACGGATCTGACAACAGGAGTTGTTCCGTGCCATTGGTGAGAATTCCTACGGTGTTGCCGGCAGTGCAATTGCACGTGCCCCAATTGAGGTCAATGGCAACACCCGAATTGGCGCTTCCGATCGTCATAAATCCATTGGCAGCAATCGTGGTGCCCAGTGGAAGTGTTACGGCAAAATCGCCATCAGTGATAACATAACAACTCAGATCGACATCATTAGCACAGGTGTTGTAAAGTTCAATCCATTCAGAAGTATTGGGATCGTTGGAGCCATCATTGCTGCCCGCGGCATTGATCATGATTTCATTGAAAACAACGCATTGCGCAAAGACCGATCCCGGTAAGAGAACAATGAAAAGCAATGCCAACGTAGAACAGCACCGGATAACTGCCGATTTACCCATTTGATTCTTCAAAATTTACCCCTTGCAAAAACGTGTGCAAAGGTCGTATTTCATGACTGAAATACCTAGAACTAGTTGCATGATTGATGACAGTTTTACAAATTCTTCATATGAGGCTATGGGCGTAGGGGAATAGTCTCTCTTATCATCAGCCATGAACGAAACCACGGAGGTCACTAAGAAATTTCGCACAAAGGGCCACGAAGGAAAATTCAGAGCACCTGTTGACTCTTGACAAAGCGAATCATGTTGGTGCTGATGGTCTTTAGATTCCTCTCCGCTACGCGAAGAGGAATGACGAGGGTGGGGGTTGGTTTAGCCGCCTTCGGCGGTCTGTGAGGACGATCCTTTCCTCTGGTAGCGTTTGTCCGTGCGGTGTTCATCTCTGTTAATCATGTTCGACCCCGCTGGGTCGTGGACATTGTTGACGTGTATTCTGGGAATATTTCGAAATAGAATGGCTACAAGAGAAAAAATGAGAACACCTGAAATTCCTTGAGATACATTTCATGTTGGTGCTGATGGTCTTTAGATTCCTCTCCGCTACGCGAAGAGGAATGACGAGCGTCGGGGTTGGTTTAGCCGCCTTCGGCGGTCTATGAGGATAATCCTTTCCTCTGGTGGCGTTTGTCCGTGCGGTGTTCATCTCTGTTAATCATGTTCGACCCCGCTGGGTCGTGGACATTGTTGATGTGTGTTCTGGAAATAATTCGAAAGCATTACGTTCGAGAACAATCAGATTTTTTATCCCGATGAAAGAAGAATGCACAAATTCAGAGGGATTTTGAATCGGAATCGAAAGGCACCGCATAGTCTATGTCAATGGTTGTATTCAGTCACAAGTGCACCTATCTTAGCGGCCCTGATTTCAGGAATTCCCACAAGTTTAACCCATTGACAGGCCGTGAGTTGAGGCTCAGGCTAACATGAAAAACATGAGCGACGACAAGAAGATTATTTTTTCGATGGTAGGTGTGAACAAGTACACACCAACCGGCAAACACATCATCAAAGACATTTACCTCAGCTTTTACTACGGAGCCAAAATCGGTATCCTCGGTATGAACGGTGCCGGTAAATCCACCGTTATGAAAATCATCGCTGGATTGGATCAAAGTTTCCAAGGCGATGTTGTTTGGAGTCCTGGATATTCGGTTGGATATCTTCCACAGGAACCTAATTTGGATGAAAACAAGACCGTTCGCGAAATTGTTGAGGAAGGCGTAAAGCCAATCATGGACGCTCTCAAAGAGTATGAAGAGATCAACTTGAAATTTGGTGATGAGGAAATTCTGAATGATCCGGACAAAATGGACGCATTGATGAATCGCCAAGCTAAAGCACAAGATAAGATCGAAGCTTTGGGCGGTTGGGATCTTGATAATAAACTTGCGGTTGCGATGGATGCATTGAGTTGTCCACCGGAAGATCAGAAGATAGGAGTACTCAGCGGTGGTGAACGCCGCCGTGTAGCACTTTGCCGTTTGTTGTTGCAACAACCGGATGTGCTCCTGCTCGATGAGCCTACCAACCACTTGGATGCAGAAAGCGTACTTTGGTTGGAGCAGCATTTGTCTGAATACAAAGGCACCGTGCTTGCAGTAACGCACGACCGTTATTTCCTGGATAATGTAGCTGGATGGATTCTTGAATTGGACCGTGGTGAGGGCATTCCATATCAGGGAAATTATTCTTCATGGTTGGAACAAAAAGCCAAACGTCTTGCTCAGGAAGAAAAACAAGAAAGCAAACGCAGAAAAATTCTCGAGCGCGAGTTGGAATGGGTAAGAACCAATCCCAAAGGTCGCCATGCGAAAAACAAAGCAAGGCTTCAGAATTACGATAAGATGATGAGTGAGGGAGAACGTGAGAAAGAAGCCAAATTGGAAATTCCAATTCCGAATGGACCTCGTCTCGGAAGTGAAGTCATCGAATTCACCGGAGTGAGCAAGGGTTTTGAAGATCGCATCCTCATCGACAACCTCAGTTTCAAATTGCCACCTGCAGGAATTGTTGGTGTGATTGGTCCGAACGGAGCGGGTAAAACAACCTTGTTCCGCATGATCATGAATGAAGAAAATCCGGATGGTGGAAGCATCAAAATCGGAGATACCGTGAAGATCGGCTATGTCGATCAGCGTCACAAAGAGATTGACGAAAACAAGACCGTTTATGAGGTCATCAGTGGTGGAAATGAAGTCATCGAAGTAGGAGGGCAGACCATCAACTCACGCGCTTACTGCAGCAAATTCAATTTTGCGGGAGCAGATCAGCAGAAGAAATGCGGTGTGTTATCCGGAGGTGAGCGCAATCGTCTCCATTTGGCGATGACCTTAAAGACCGAAGCCAACGTATTGCTCCTCGACGAACCTACGAACGACATCGACGTAAATACCCTCCGCGCATTGGAAGAAGGCATTCAGAACTTCGCGGGATGCGCCGTAGTGATATCCCACGACCGCTGGTTCCTCGACCGTATCTGCACCCACATCCTCGCATTCGAAGGTGACTCACAAGTCTACTACTTCGAAGGCGACTTCAGCGAATACGAAGAGAACAAACAGAAACGACTTGGCGATACCACACCACATAGGATTAAGTATAAGAAACTGGTACGCGGATAATTCGCGATGGATAAAGAATGGAAACAGCCGCGGGAGCGGCTGTTTTTGGTTACGAGAATATCGGAAATGAAATTAAATGTTCGTTGAATGGGTTTCGGCTTGGCGATGTGGCGGATTTATAGCACAAAAGCTCATTAGAAGTACTCACGTTGAACCTTGCACAAATGCTTCATAGAAGCACTTCTGCCGCAAAATTACCAATCCGATGTTAGCTGTTGTTTTTTAGTCGTCATATGTTTCTCTTCTTTCAATTACCTGTTTAATATCTGCTTCAATTTGTGCAACCAAGTCAAGAAGAGTTAAACTATTTTTACTGTCTTCAATTTGTAATTCTTTTAAATCAAGTTGTCTTCCTCCCGGACCTCTTGCGGGTAAAATTTCCCAATAAGTCATCTCATTATTTTGATTTGGTGTCAGATATATTGTGTCCCATTTGTTTGAAATAAATATTCTGTCAAAGTCAGCTATTTTGTAATAGCCAATTTCATCATCATTTAATTTGGCACTTATTATTAACGGAGTTTGATACAGTTCTCTTTTGTACAGAGACATTTGGGATGCTCTTATTTTACTATCTTTCTCCGCAATGTAAGGGTCGTTTAATTCGTAGTGAACTACTCGAAAAGGTCTTTGTTTGTTTTGCAGTTTGAATTTCTTAATTACGATGTCATTGCCAATATGCTCCAACATACTTTTTTCAAATAATTCTGCTCTTTCTCTATACGGCTTAGATGCATTTATTTCATCAATCCAGTCAATAAAAATACCGGCAGCACAAAGTCCACTATCTTTACTTCTTGTTCCTCCATAAACTGAAAGACTAATTCTAATGTCCCTGAATAGCCATGTAGCACTAAAAACGACTGCACTTGACAAATAATCCTTTTTTAAATCTGGTTGATAATAAAGATTTTCAGATTTCAAAGGTTCCCCAAGAACTTTCACTAATTGTGTCAAATATGGTGAATGTTGTTTTTTGAAAAAACCTGGCTTTATTGGTGCTATTTCGTATTGAACCTGCAAAACTGGTCTGTCTTCAAACGGTGCTCTAACTTCAAACTCGGTAGCTGGTAATCCAAAAATACTTGAACATTTACATCTGATATTCGGCCAGCCACCATAAGGTTTGAATTTCTCAAAATCCTCAAGCATAGGTCGAACGTCATTAAGCGGTTTTCCCCATTCAATTTTAAGTCCGTCTATTTCATAATATTTAGTATCAATATTCATTACTAAGGTGTGTCAGTAAAATAACAGCTAACGTTTTGCAGCTACCAGCAGTTGGCGACTTCTGGCACTACTTTTCAAATATATCACTGAACTTTATTCCAGCACAAATCTTCAATAAACCACTGAACCGCCAATTGCTGGTAGGTGCTGTTAGCACCAGTGCCGTTCAGCGTTGGTAAGAACCTAGTTCAAAGATGAATAATTTTCAGATTCAATTTTGGTTATTCATTAGATAGATTAAGTCCAATTCCTAAATAAAAGGCGACCTCAATACCACTCTCAAAAGTGTTATAAAGTCGAGGATTGTATCCTGCTTGAAAAAATAATCCATGAATTTCTTCAAATCGAGAATGATAGCGCAGACCAATAATTCCGTTTAAATCTGTGTAGCTTGTCCCACCGTAAAAATTAATAGAAGGCTCAATGCCTATTTCTAAAAACAATCTGTTTTTTCCGAATAGCTGTCCGACTTGTGGCATTATTTTATTGGTTCGCGGAATGCCGTATTCTGCGTCACCAGGAATTCCACCAAAACCTAAATTGATTATTGTGTAGGTCCAATCGGCTAAGTAAAAGCGTTGTTCCGCTTTGAGATACGTTAATCCCTGTCTACCAAATCCGACATAAGCTGAACTTCCAGATTCTAAGGTACCAGTTTGGCTATGCAACCTAGAAAAAGCGATCATTAAGAAAAAAAGGATTGAACAACGCGTCATGGTCAGGGTGCATTGGTGCTAACTAGTTTAGATGAATGCCAAATTTACCCATTTCCTCATGCACCTCTTCAACAGGAAAAAATTCCCCACCCAACCTCAAAATTAACCACCTCCACCAAAATTCCCACAACTTAGGTGATCAAACCCGCACGTGCGCCGTTTTATACCTGTCCCGAAGATAATATTTCAACCTCTTTTTCTAATCCGGCGATTTTGGCTTCGAGTATTTTTTGTTGGATGGTGTTTCCTATGCGCTTCTGTTCAACTTAATCACTTTGTTTGTTCGGAAACTTGAGATCAAGGTTTTCTGTTAGCTGATTAACGTTGTGATGTCAAAATTTTTGACCAATGGGATGAAATCCATTTGTAGGTCACTAACTATGGAGTTGCGGATCGTTTTTTTATTGCTGACATACATAAGGTTTTTTTCCGTGGGCTAAAGTGTGCACCAAAAAACGTGGCACGAAAAAAACAACATGGTAAAGTGTGTTGTACTTTATGATTGAATATGAATGTCTTAAGATTTTGATTCAAGTGAAACTATGGTTCATCCTGCCCTGGTCACAACAATTTGAAGCCTGCTGCTCAGTCATATTCACCCACATTCATTGCGTTGTTTTAGATTGAATCTAGTACTGTAATCAGGTCGATACAGTCACAGATATCGTGTAGGTGATTCATGGAATTGTTCTAATCACTGTCCTGAGTCGTGGTTCACTCTTCAACCTTAAAACAGTCGGCTCTTTTTAGTACGAGTCTCTTCTGTTTCCCAACCCCTTTTTTGCATTTTGTTCATATTGAAGAGGAATTACAGGCAGCGAATGACATCATCTTTTACACCTCATACCTCGCTATCGTTTCCTTCAATACTTGTTTAATCCTGGATTTCAAACGGCGGGGACCTAATACCTTGATGTGGGCACCGAAGCCGATGAGCTCGCGCTCGAGCTCCAGGTTGTGTATGACACGCAAGGAAATCACCAATCCATCTTCCTCCGTTTTCAGTATTTTCTGCGTATGATGAATGGGTTTTGTCAGGATGTATGGAGCATGTTCTTTCGTCACCCAGAATACAACTTCCACAGGTCGTTCGTTCACACTTCGTGTAACTCCCACCATCTCGTCATAAAATGTATGTATATCTATCGGCGACTTTTTGTAAGGCACTTTTTCCAATGCCTTGGTAGCATGTATTCTGTCCAATGCAAAGGTGGCCACATTCATTTTCGCAGTAGCAGCCAATAGAAACCATCTGTTGCGGTATTCCTTGAGCATATAGGGATATACTACGAATGTGCTCGGCTCCTGGGCCTTGTAGGATTGATATTGAAGCTCTATGGCGTTTTTGTCAATGATGTTCCTGTGGATAGGATCGATCATGTGCAATCCTTTGAGTTGATCATTTCTTTCGAAGTGTATCGCCGAAACTCCTTTGTTGGAGACATGGGCGACCTTGTCTTCCAGCTTGTTCAACATGACACCGAGTTCCTCGAAATAACTAAATCCCTTGAATTGTTTCAGCAACGAGAGCGCATTGTTCAAGGTCTCCATGTCATGGCCCGTCAATGGTATATTCGTGATGCTGTAATTGCGGTCGCTATATGAATAGTATTTTTTATCTGTGACGGCAATGGGGGCATTATACCCCAATTTCTCACTGCGCATGGTCTGAATGTCCAATTGAATGGACCGTCGGCTGATTCCTTTGGTAATTCCCTCGTATTCATACAATGCATCTGAACACGCCTCCATCAAATCTTCCAATGTCCATTTGCGAAATCTGTTCTGTAAACATTGATCGATGGTCTTGTATCGTATCAATGCATGTTTATTGATCGGCATGGCCTGGTGTTTTTTACAAAAGTATTGAGTTCTACGCAATCTATTTGCGCAGATGACATGAAGTGTCCTGATTTGTCAAAATATTTTTTCAGGAATGGCGAGGGGTAGCGCACGATTTTGAATAAATATCCAAATTTCTTTTTTCTGCGCAAAAAGACTGCGCACATAGGTGGTCATGTTTGCATCGCAATCAGTTGCACACGTTTTTTGACATGACATTGATGTAATAAGCGGTTCAGGTAAATTTCAATTTCGACATTTACCTGTCGCAAATTTTACCCTTCGATAGTATTGAGCGCTTCGCATGAACAGGAAATTTTCATTGGATGAATGAATATCCATTTTGGAGTTGAAGCGCTCTGAAAAAGCCAACCAAAACTCCATGTCCCGGACGTTGGATTCTGAATCCATGTAGTATCTGCTTGTTCAGGTTTAGATATGCTGACATGTTGCAATGGTTGTTTATTCTGTTTGTCACAGGTTCGAATCCTGTACTGCATAGGGCAGTTAACTCAGTTGGTAGAGTGACAGATCTGACTCAAATCAGATCCTTTGAACTGTAAATTCAAAGGTAGATGACCAACTACTCAAATGGTCCCAAATGGAAAGGTAAATCAAGGGCAAAACGGCGTTCATCGCGACATGATGATTTGCCGGTGATGGTAGATACCGATGATTCGTAATACCACGACAATCAATTTCTACTTGAATGCGATCCTCGTGCTGATATGACCAACTTAAACTGTCATCCGCAATTTCACATGGTTTTGCTCTTGACCCTTTTTTATTACAACAATGTCATGTAGGATAGAAATAATAATATAGAAAAACAAACAACATGAGATACATCAACATCGAAGCCTGGGAAAAGGTACTTGTTTACAGAAATGGAGCACTTACACAGATTCTGTCTGAAGGAGTTCATTTCATTGGACTTTCCCAAAATATCAAACGTTACGATATGCGATATCAAATCCAGATGGATGTAGAAATCCTTTCGTTATTGCAGAATGAGAAATTCCTGAATGAAGTAGATATCATTACAGTGAACCCCGGAGAGATCGCATTGCGTTATGTAGAAAACATGTTCGACAAAGTAATACCTACAAGTAGATATGTTTTCTGGAAGGGAGGTATCAATCAAAGATTCGAAATCATTTCCCTGAATAGCGGAATGATTGCATCTGAACTCGTTCCTCTGCTGACCAATGCTGGATTCGTTCCTTATGTAACGGTATTGAAAGTGGAGTCTAACGAAAAGGCTATACTATATACTGATGGAAAATTCAGTGGAATTCTCGAGCCCGGAGCATACTACTTCTGGAAAGGTCAAAAGACGTTTACTGTCACCCGTGTGGATCAAAGATCTATTCAATTGAGTTATCTGGTCAGGAAATTCTCACCAGAGATAAAGCCACCATCCGTTTGACTGTGTTTGCGAATTACCGTGTAGTGGATATGATGAAGGCCATCACTGAGAACAAAGAGTTTGAAAAACAAGTGTATGTGCTGATTCAATTGGTGCTGAGAGAATTTGTTGGAAATCTGACCATAGATCAAATTTTGGAGGTCAGGGAAAAACTAACAGATAGCATCACAGAACAAGTGACCCATCAATTGGAAAGACTTGGTATCGAACTTTTAGGATTGGGTATCCGCGATATCATACTTCCCGGTGATATGAAAGAAATCATGAATCAGGTTATCATGGCCGAAAAAAAGGCTCAGGCTAATGTGATCATGAGAAGAGAGGAGACCGCGTCTACCAGAAGTCTGCTGAACACAGCAAAGATTATGGAAGAAAATCAGATGGTCTGGAAACTGAAGGAGATGGAATATGTTGAGCGTATTGCCGAACGTGTTTCTAATATCCAACTGAATGCAACAGGCACACTGACTGAACAATTAAAGAATTTGTTTGTGAATAAAAACAACAACTCATAGTAGTTTCACCCCGCGTCAATCCGGGCGCGGGGTCATCATAGGATTCATATCATGAATGGAAATAAACTCATAGAAATAGGATATGCGCAGGACAAAAATTTGGGCCTTGCGTTGTCCCTTGTTCAAAAGCACCTCGCTCACTTGACGGAGGAAGATGCGATCATATTACTTGGTGATATTTTGAAAAATCCCAGTGGTTTTCTGAATGATCAAGTTTGGGGAAAACTCGCCGAAGAACTAGTGCAACAGGATTCGATAACGAATGAAACGATTGAATTGCCTGAAGTGCATGCTGACTATGCCGTGTATGGAGGTGAAAACATTGAAGAAGGTGCACATGAACAGATGAGATGGGCGATGAAATTGCCGGTTACTGTCGCAGGTGCACTCATGCCCGATGCACACCAAGGCTATGGTCTCCCCATTGGTGGTGTATTGGCTACCCGCAATGCTATTATACCATGGTGAGGAGTGGACATCGGATGTCGTATGGCATTATCGGTATTTGATATTCCAGCCGAACAGTTCAACATGAATAAGTCAAAATACCAACGTGAGCTCATTGCGTATTCGAATTTTGGTGCAGGCAATAGATGGAACGGTAACATGGTTGCTGAGCATGAAATCATAGATCGCGATATTTTTAATTCTACGCCCTTGCTTAAATCGCTTCAGCAAAGAGCTTCTCAACAACTTGGAACGAGCGGTGGAGGAAATCACTTTGTTGAATGGGGATTTATTGATTTTGAAAAAAGCGATGAATCACTGGGTGTTGGCAAAGGGAAATACCTTGCGCTGTTAACGCATTCCGGATCACGTGGTCTGGGAGCGATGATTGCCGGGCATTACACCAAAATCGCAAAGGAATTGTGTAAGCTTCCACAACAAGCTGCAAATCTTGCCTATCTCGATTTGAATTCTGCCGAAGGAATAGAATATTGGATGGCCATGAATTTGGCCGGAGATTATGCATCTGCGTGTCATCAAATTATTCACGAACGAATGACAAGCGCGATAGGAGGACAAGTTCTTTGCAAAGTTGAAAATCACCACAATTTTGCTTGGAAGGAAATCCACGATGGAGAAGAAGTGATCGTGCATCGTAAGGGAGCTACTCCGGCGTCAAAAGACATTCTTGGAATTATACCCGGTTCAATGACAGCCCCTGGATTTTTGGTACGTGGAAAAGGTGAGACAGGATCACTTCATTCGGCATCACATGGAGCAGGTAGAGTCATGAGCAGAACGGCCGCGGTGAAAAAATACAATCGCAATGAACTGCGCAATGTATTGGCAGACCATGGGGTGAAGTTGATTGGAGGCGGAATAGATGAAGCGCCCATGGTATATAAGAATATTCATCAGGTCATGGAAGCACAACGAGAACTGGTGGATGTCGTTGCCACATTTACTCCGAAAATGGTGAGAATGGCAGATGATGGTAGTCGGGAGGATTGATCAAGGTGACTGCACTTTTGTGGGAAATCACATGATGTGCGGTCATTTTTTTATTACGACTATATCATGTGGAGGATTGTCTTGAGAGCCTGTGAATGGTGAACCTTTTATATTCGATTTCATGTCATGCCTGTCTAGTCTAGGCGTGGAGCCGTTGTACAATATCCAGTGCATCCATGACCGATTTATTCCGAAGGATTCTCCCATTTCTCGGTTGGACATGCCAAGATACAGCTCTAAAAATCAGTGGATTGTGATGGCATAAGGTTCAAGGTGTTTTCGACACAAAGGTTTTTTATCTGTACGATTTAAGGAAACAAATTTGAGGAAACAAAATTTTGTTTCCGCAAATTTGTTTCCTGTTGGAGCCCGTCATTTTTCTAATTCATCTCGATGGACTCGTTTTAACACGAGCCTGGAACAATGTTCAATCTGCGATACTGTTTATCGAGTACCAATGAGCAACAGGACGAATAAGTTCATCTTTTTTCATGTCTCACCTGAGAATTGTAAATTGAAGTGATGTGTTTAGCGGGGGAGCGCAGCACTCTTTAGAAGCAACTCCAATGTGCCGCCCATTCGTTCATACGGGGTTGGTATTTCTACTTTGTCCAAACTTCATGAAATATTTTTCAAAGTAGTTATACGTGAAATGACTTATGATCAATGTCAAAATAATGGATATTGTTACCCGTACATATTCATTAAAATAAATGGAATGATCTCTGAAGATTCCCACCAAAAGGTAAATAATGGGGTGAAGCAAATAGACAGAATAACTGGCTTCGCCCAATAAAGTCAGTGGTTTGTGTATGAGTTTCGGAAGATCTTGTGTCAACTTGTAAAAACTAAAACACATCGCGAAACAAATAAGGGTGAATAAAAGTCTAGTTGGCCCAATCAATAGACTCACTCTATCACCGGAGGCGGGATAAAAAATGAATAATCCAAATGCAGCCAAAAGGAGTGGTATAATCCAGTATAATTTAATATGTATTCGATCAAACAGTAATCCAATCAAATATCCGCCTAAGAATAGAAAAGCATTATTTAAAGGATTGATGTAGTTGATAAAATATCCAGCTGGGTCCAGTGCTATTTTGTAAAACGCAAAATACAGGTATATCGCCAGAATGGATAATGACAATAAGACCATGAGTTTTTTTTGATATTTAGTAAAGAAAATGAAAAAGGGAAACAATGCATAGAATACCATTTCATTTCCAATTGACCAAGCTCCAGCCGCCCAGTATGCATCCCATTTAATAAAACCAAACAATCCTGTTAGATTTAAAAACAGCATATACAGGTCAGGTTTTATTCCCTTTATAATAAGCGTCAAGATTGTTGCAAGCCAAAGCAATGGAAGTATCCTGAAACACCGTTTCTTGAAGAAATCATAAACATCAGTTCGAACATTCTCCATTTTGTGGTAGTAGACTTTATACAAGGTGATTCCACTTAAAATATAAAATATTCCCACAGCGTATGTGCCTGTTCTGCATAAAAAAGTACTTGCGTCTGTACTACCAAAACTATATGTGCTATAATGGTAAATCATAACACTCAGGGATGCTATTCCCCGTAGGTAGTCCAGTCCAAAAAGTCTATTCATAGAATCCTTTTACATTACTCATCCGGCATAACGTTTCACAGCTACCGGCAGATGGCGTTTCATAGCGACACCTTTCAAAAATAAGGAAATATATACGGATTTTAAATTCTTCAAATGATCTAAGGAACTGGTGTAAGATGACATACCATTGAATTTGGGTAGTTTGTGTTGGTTTTCAATGTTCTGTTATGCTGTGAAAAAATCTACTTCGCCATCCGGGCCATCACTGCGTTGCTCATCGTGATTCCTTATTACTTTCGTTCGGTATGAAAAAATCCATCATTCCCCAAATCCGCGAACGCCTCGCTGCTTTTGATGCGCAGTCGGCGACTGATTGCAAAGCACTGTTGAAAGAAGCTGCCAAATGGAAGTTGAAAGTGGGAGATGAGCTGATGGAATATGCCGATGTGTTGCTTTTTGTATTGGCCTATGCGCCGAATGGCGGACTAGTGCAACAGGCCGAGAAGGAGTTGAAACGTATCACCAATTTTTTAAAGAAGGCGACGGTAAGGGAGAAGCAAAAACTGGAGAACAGCGGTTTGCCGTTTACACCGATCACTACGCGGTTTTCACATGAGTGTTGTGAGTGGTTGCAAGCGCACCATGAAGTGAATTTGGAGATGCACCATTTTGATGAGGCAAGCAAAAGTTTGAGCGAGATATTGAAATTCACACTGCCGCCTTTTGAACGCGATCTCGCTGTTGTCGACCCATCCGATGAAGATCTATTGCTGGAGCTGGGCATTCAACCGAAGAATAAATTGTCTTCGACTTTACAATAGAATTCCGGTGTCGAAGCGATTTGAACACAGTGAGATCTTGCGCAAGTTTGATCACATGGCTTTGCTGAATCAAGCTTTGCCTGAAGCCAAAAAGTTGAGTGATACTGAAAGAAGCATTGTCATCGATGTGATCAAGAAGTCGATGACACTCACTGCTCGTGAGACCGATCCTGCAACATACCTTGATCCATCGACCTTGCGGTTGTATGAACTCGAACGTGGAATTTCGATTGCTCATTTTACCATGACGATCAATCGCAAACTTCCGCTGGAGTATTATATTGGATTTACATTGTTCAAGAATGGTTTGCCCGCTTCTTATGGCGGAGCATGGGTCTTTGGCAAACGGGCATTGTTTGGCATCAATGTCTTCGAGGCCTATCGCGGGGGAGAGTCTGGCTATATCATGTGTCAGTTATTGCGATCTTATCGACAAGCTTATGGCGTGGATTATTTCGAAGTAGAACCTTACCAATACGGTGCTGATAATCCCGATGGCATCAAGTCCGGTGCGTTTTGGTTTTATTACAGGTATGGTTTCCGGCCGTTGGATCAAAGTCTCAACAAACTTGCAGAGACTGAATTTCAAAAGATCAAATCCCAAAAAGGTTATCGTTCATCTGAACGGACATTGCTGCGTTTCATAGAAAGTAACATTGCATTAAACTTAGGTAATGGCATACCTCCGACGGTGCCGGAAGTGGCGGCAAAAATTACCAAATACATCATCAAAAATTTTGGTGGTGATAGGCGAGTGGCCATCGATCATACCGTTGACGCTTTTAAACAGAAGAACAAAATCAAGGAGCCTCTTACCCATGCTGAAAGATTGATTTTAGAAGAAGTTGCTATGGTGGATGCGGTAAAGCGTTGAGATTTGATTGCTTGAAGAGCTTTGCGTTTCACTATACTCCAAGGCTTTTGCGTTGGAATTAACGCATCACATCCATCGATTAATTATCGTTGTCATTTTACTTGGTCTTCAAATGGGATTCGAGCATATTATAAATCTTATGCGGCCATAATTTGTAGATGAAATCACGGTTAGACGTGGTTATGAAGATAAAATATTCCCAATTGGAATAGTAGGTTGAAGTCTGTTGCCGCTATTTGCGCCATCACATGACTAAATTATGCCAAGCAATTATATTCCCGAAAAACATCATCGTAGAAGTATTCGATTGAATGGTTTTGACTACGGTAAATCAAAAATGTATTTTCTCACTTTTAATACCCACAATAGAAAACGAATTTTCGGAAATGTTAAGGATGGGAGAATGCTGCATAGTGACGCCGGATTGCATGCAATTCAATGCTGGAAAGAGATTCCTCTTCATCATCCTTATGTGATTTTGCATACATTTATTATTATGCCAGATCATGTACATGGTATAATTGAGATTGTTGACAATCGTGAACAGCATTTAGAATCGCCTAAGGAAACAATTGACAACATGGTACCAAAAACCGAAATGAAAAATGATCTCTTACCGGAACAAATGCTGAAGCAAAATCATTACTTTACACCTTCAGGAAAGAGAATAGAACTGTCTCCGAAATTTCAATCTCCGTCCAAGACCATCGGTTCAATCATCAGGGGATACAAGATTGGTGTTACGAAGTGGTATCGGTCAAAGGGAATCATGATGGAAATTTGGCAGAGGAATTATTATGATCAAATTATATGGGATGATAAAGCATATCATAACATTACTCAATATATTGATAACAACCCTAGGAATTATGGTAAGAAATTGAATCCGGCGTCAAAGAAGTAAAATGAGTTAAACCCTGATATTTACTGTTAGTATTGAGATGGGATTATTGGATGCACGATCATTTCGCGCAGGCTGATTCATTTGCGTGAGTTCTTTTTTCAGTGCAAGTTTCCTCTTGTGCAGAGTTTTTTCAGCACCAAAGGGCACCTCTATGTACAGTGAAGTTTTGAGTTTTTAGTTTCTGTACTCCTTGACTTCCGTTCTCTTGAGCGCGTGGAAGGCAGAGTGGCTTTTTCTTTCTGTGACGCAGTTTCTAGGTCGGGTAGCACGGTAGCCGTGTAGGCGCGCGGCTGGCTGGCGCCTCCGCATCTCCGTGGCTCGGTGGTTTAGCAGCTCAGTAGCTCAGCGCCCTTGCGTGTGGGCTCCTGTGGGGCCGCTAGGCTCAGCTCCTGTGAGGCTCCACAGCTGTGAGGCTCTGTGCCTGTGAGCTCTGTACCTGTGAGGCTCTGTGCCTGTGAGGCTCTGTGCCTGTGAGGCTCTGCACCTGTGAGGCTCCGCACCTGTGAGGCTCCACACCTGTGAGGCTCCGCACCTGTGAGGCTCTGCTACTGTGAGGCTCTGTACCTGTGAGGCTCCGCACCTGTGAGGCTCTGTGCCTGTGAGGCTCCACACCTGTGAGGCGCCGTGCCTGTGAGGCTCCGCACCTGTGAGGCTCCACACCTGTGAGGCGCCGTGCCTGTGAGGCTCTGTACCTGTGAGGCTCCGCACCTGTGAGGCTCCACACCTGTGAGGCTCTGCTACTGTGAGGCTCTGTACCTGTGAGGCTCTGTGCCTGTGCCCCTCCGCACCTGTGAGGCTCTGTACCTGTGTGGCTCCGCACCTGTGAGGCTCCGCACCTGTGAGGCTCTGTGCCTGTGAGGCTCTGTACCTGTGTGGCTCTGTACCTGTGAGGCTCTGTGCCTGTGAGGCTCTGTGCCTGTGAGGCTCTGTACCTGTGTGGCTCTGTACCTGTGAGGCTCCGCACCTGTGAGGCTCTGTGCCTGTGAGGCTCTGTGCCTGTGAGGCTCTGCACCAGTGCGACTCAGCACCTGTGAGGCTCTGCTCCTGTGAGGCTCCACCTGTGCGCCTCAGCACCTGTGAGGCTCCACACCAGTGCGCCTCCGCGTATGGGCGGCTGCACCATTCGGCCCTTGCCCGCGACCTGTGCCAGGCCTGCCCCAGCTGTGAGGCCTGTGCCTGTGCCCTAGCTCCAGCCTGTGGGCCCAGACCAGCACCGCTCTGGCTCGCGCTCTCGCCCTAGGCTCTAGCCAGTGCCTGTGCCTAGGTCTCGCACTGGCACTCCGGCCTGGCCCTAGCCCCAGCTCTCGTCCGCGTCCTAGGGTCACACTCCCGGCCCGCGCCCTTCTGGCCCCTGCCTGCGCCCTAGGTCTCACTCTCACTCTCGCTATTCGATGTATTTCTTTACTTTGGGCTAGGCTGATTTTTCAGGTTTGGTAGTTGTTTTAGCGTTGTCACCTTGACTACCTTTTTACATAGGTATTTTTTGTTGTTTTGTTTTTTGCCTTGGAGATGGGTTTATCATTTTTTTTGAACCAGTTTATCTTATTGACGCATGATGCGGTATGAAGTATACTTCTTTCATTGGCATGTGCGATCTAAATATATGTCCTTAATTTTTTAAGGATTGCTTCCCGTTTGGTTTTCAGGACATATAGCAGATAGCAAATTGAATTGTTCGGCAAGTTCTGATTCAGTAAGTGGTGCATATCCCAGAATTTTGGAATAATCTCTTACATTTTCAAGATAAAAGCGCAAATAGTAACAGTATGCTGGATTGAGAAGTGCTTTCTTATTGATGTATAGATATAGAGGTCGTGCAAAAGGATGATAATGGTTTTGTTCTATCGATTCAACGTTGGGCATCACTGGTCCTGAGCCATTGTAATCATCCGCGTCATCGATGGCCACCGGATGTACAAACTGGAGTGTTGGAATGCAAGAAAGGCATCGCAAAGTATCCGATAGCCATCGAATCTCTTGATACTCCTGAGACAACGTCATTATGATCTTCGCTTGTTTCACCCTCTTGAGCGAAGTTGTGATTTTCACCAAAGACAGTGTTGAGAAATACATCTTGCGTACCACTCAATTTACCAGGACTGTAGTATTTAATCTTTGCCTTTGGCCAACTTGGGTCAATATCGGACCATAGTCGCTCAATGCCATTGACTGGTTTAGTCCAAATTTTCTTGAGCTGTTCGGTGGTCAATGAAGCGCACCAGTAATTAGAGGCATGCACGGCTATTACAATGGCATCATATCCAATTTTCAATGCCAAAAGTTCTACGCCATTACTTGCACAGGTTGCACTTTCTTCGGGTTTAATTTCTCTAGAGGCATTGTTGATGTCCAAACGTCCCTGACACAATTTCATAAAACCATTGCTTGTTCCAGAAAGTGAAAGACTGATTTTGACTTCAGGATGCAATTGACTGTAAATATTTGAAATTTCTTGAGCAATGGGGAAAATACTCGAACTGCCATCAATCTCAATGAATGGTTGATATTTGGTTTCGCTCTTAAAATCACCTGTTGATGCGTTATCACAAGCAAGAAGAACGAGTGCAATAAAAATTAGTAGTATGCACGAATATTTTTTCATATCTATGAAAATTGATACGTGCGAAAGGTTTAGTTTTTACTTTAACTACCGTGTTAAGCAATCATTATTGATTTTCTTTATGCTGAGGAAGATTGTGGCGCAGATGGAGAATCAAAGATCCTGCATTCACTCGTTATGCGGCCTTCTGATCGGCTCAACAAATTTCCTGTCATCTGTAACCCATTGCGGCGTTTGAATGGAAAGTACATGTAAAGGTATGCTTGCAGTGACGGCATGCACTACACCGCGCGGCACAGTGATATAATCACCCGCTTTCACTTTGAAATGTTTGTCCTGATATTCCATTTCACCTTCTCCTTCGATCACATAGATGCATTCAGTGTGTGAACTATGAAAATGATGTTTCACTCCGGCTTTGATCCAGATATGAAAAGTGGTACAAAGACTATCATCAGCGATTTTCTGTATGTCAATGTTTTCCCATTCCGGACCAGGTTTCATGGCAGGAACATTATCTACTTTTTGTGCGTTTAGTAGATTCATAAAAGAGCACAATGAAAAAATGATACTAACTAACCTTGTCGATGTTTTCATATTTCAAAATTAGTTGAACTGAATACAACTTCAGATTAAACCAGATCATGCAGTCGATTTCGTCAATGAGATTCAAACACCAAAGAATACGAGCGCTCGCGCAAGTTTCGGGCGCACAAACATGGTCACTCCCATGGTGAGCACCCGAAACGAGCAAGTGCGAGTATTCAAAGGTGTTTTGGATCGGAATAGAAATTCGACTGCATGATTTGGGATTAAACCAAGCGTGCGATTTGTTGTCATAACTTTACAACACCATAAGCTTATCTAGGATGACCCGATTTTTACTGTTAGTTCTGTTCTTTTATTCCATGCGTGCTTCGGCAGTGTTGGATTGGACCGAAGTTCAAATTCCCATGTCAGACGGCCAGTCGCTTGCCGCAGATTATTATTTGCCCGAGGACTGGACTTCAGGACCTGTCATTCTAATACAAACACCCTACAACAAAAATCTCGTTCACTTAGTTGGTCTTCCACTTGGTGTTGGTTATGCTCAAGAGACAAGTCCTTATGCCTTCGTGATTCTCGACTGGCGTGGAAGATTTGGATCAATCGATGCTGCCTATGTGGGTTCACCTACAACAGGGGAAGATGGATTTGATGCTGTAGAGTGGGTCGCTTCTCAAACGTGGTGCGATGGCAATATTGGAACTTGGGGACCTTCGGCATTGGGGCGTGTTCAATACGAAACTGCGCGACAACATCCACCGCATCTCAAATGCATCGCCCCGCTCGTCGCTGCACCTACCTATTCGTATGAAGAATATTATTTCGGAGGAAGTTCGCGCACAGAATACATTGAGCAATTGGACAATTTGGGTTTTGGTATGTCCACTGGAATCTACGCGCATCCTTATGATGACTTCTCTTGGATGACAGTGGAACAATATTATGATTACATGGATGAAATCGACATTCCGGTGCTGATGATTGCCGGATGGTACGACCACAACATCGATCTTATGTTGCCTTCATTCACACAATTGCAAATGGAATCTGCGGCAAGTGTTCAGGAGGAACATAGATTACTCGTTGGACCTTGGGCTCATGGTGGCAATGGAACGGCAAGCGTGGGATCAGCTACGCAAGGTCAACTTTCTTATCCGGAAGCGGAAAACATGAACACGGAATCTGTCCTCCAGTTTTTCGACTATTACCTCAAGGGTATTCAAAATGGCTGGCTGGATTCTCCCGTGGTGAAATATTTTCAGATGGGAGAAAACGAATGGTTGAGTGATGATGCATGGCCGCCTTTTTCAGATGATAACGTATCTCTTTATTTCAAAATCAATGGCGAATTGTCTGCAGAAATACCCGCGACAACCGATGTTTTGGATCTGATTTACGATCCGGAAGATCCTTCGCCAACGGTGGGCGGACCTACATTGAGAAATGACCTGGAACAAGGTCCGTACGATCAGGCTCCATCGGTGGAAAGTCGAAATGATATTTTGAGTTTCACCACAGCACCACTTTCTGCACCGGTTCAACTGAAAGGTCAAGCGCATGTGCAAGTAACCATGAGAACTGATGTAGCAGATACCGACCTTGCCGTTCGACTTTGTGATGTTTATCCCGATGGCAGATCTATGTTGGTGTGCGATGGTATTTTCCGATTGAGATTCATGAATGGATTTCAAGAAACAGATGAAATAGCGCTTGTTCCCGGACAGGATTATGTCGTGGGTATTGACTTACCCAACACGGCCATCACATTTTTGGCAGGACACCAAATTCGCGTTGACATCACAGGAAGCAACTATCCCAGATTCAACCGAAACATGAATACAGGCGGTGATATGTACCCTGATGGCAATGGCGATACCCTTGTTTCACCATTGGTGGCGCATGATGAAATTGTCCTCAGCACATCTTCGACCAACGGTTCATTCATCACTTTGCCCATCACGGGTTCATTCCCTGAATCCATTTCAGAAATGGCGTCTGTTCAGCTTGAAGTTTTCCCGAATCCGGCAAAGGACCAGATCAGGGTTCAATTCACGGGTGATTTTTCAAATGAAATGATCCGTATTTCGGATTTACAGGGAAAAATCATCTGCGATAAAACCGTGAACGCTAAAATGACTGCCATCGACGTGCGCCAATGGCCAGCAGGTCAGTATTTGCTGAGCACCCGAAAGTCGGGCTCTATCAGGTTTACAGTAGAGTAGAAGAGTTCAGGGCCGAATTTGCCCTTCGAAACACTATCTTCGCGGCCGCAAATTTTTGAAGATATGGCTTTAAAGTGTGGTATTGTCGGTCTGCCGAATGTGGGGAAATCAACCCTGTTCAACTGTCTTTCCAATGCGAAAGCACAGGCAGCTAATTTTCCTTTCTGTACAATTGAACCGAATGTCGGAACCATCACCGTTCCCGATGATCGACTCACTGCACTGTCTGAAATTGTCAATCCAGAGCGGATTGTGCCAACTACAATCGAAATCGTCGACATTGCTGGTTTGGTAAAAGGAGCCAGTAAAGGTGAGGGTTTGGGAAATAAATTCCTGGCCAATATCCGTGAAACCGATGCCATCATCCACGTGCTTCGTTGTTTCGATGATCCAAATGTTGTCCATGTTGACGGCAATGTTGATCCAGTTCGTGACAAGGAAATCATCGATATCGAGTTACAACTGAAAGACCTCGAGACCATCGAAGGTCGTGTTGCGAAAGTGCAACGTGCAGCGAAAGCTGGCGATAAAGATGCAAAACGCGATTTCGATTTGCTCATGCGCATCAAAGAGGCATTGGAACAGGGCAAAAGCGCAAGAACTGTCATTCCTGCGAATGAAGATGAAGAAAAGCTCATTCAAGAGTTCCAATTGTTGACCAGCAAACCAGTATTATACGTTTGTAACGTGGAAGAATCTTCCGTGGTAAATGGCAATGCACATGTGGTTCGTGTTCGAGAAGCTGTGAAAGATGAACGCGCTGAGATCATTGTACTTGGAGCGGCCATTGAAGCTGATATCGCCTCTCTTGAAACTTTCGAGGAGCGTCAAATGTTTCTTCAAGACCTCGGACTCGAGGAACCAGGTGTTTCAAAATTGATTCGTGCTGCCTATCATCTGCTTAATCTTCAAACCTACTTTACAGCTGGTGTGAAAGAAGTGAGAGCCTGGACCATCCACAAGGGTGATACCGCCCCACAAGCTGCCGGTGTCATTCACTCTGATTTTGAAAAAGGTTTCATCCGCGCGGAAGTCATCAAATACAAAGACTTTCTCCAATATAAATCAGAAGCGGCTGTTCGTGATGCCGGTAAATTGGGCGTTGAAGGAAAGGAATACATCGTGGAAGATGGTGATGTGATGCATTTCAGATTCAATGTCTGATCGATTTTTCCCAATTCCCTTCTCATCACTTTTGGTCTTAAATGGCTGCATAGATTAAGTCTGTGAGGATAAATTCTGCGAGCAATTTCAATCGTCTGTTATTTTATTATCAGAAGAGACTTTTTGCTGTAAGGGTTATCTGTCCTAGGATCTCGTTCTTCTGACTTTCATCAATTCATGTCCACTCCGATTGTTTAGATGAGGTATAACAATGTGTTGATGCACTGGTTTCAGGGTTTTAGATTTTCAGGAGAATCTGCGTTTCCCACTTTTCAAAAGTCCTTTCAGGTAGTACATTTGCAGCGTTTTACGGACAATGAATTCCGTAGAACAATTCATCCAGTTTTCTAACATTTTAAATCAAAAAAAACATGTCCCAAAATGTTCTGACTCCGGACACTTACAGCAATGAACTGCAGGTGTATGTGAATCAAGAGAAAGCCGCTGTGGATCTGCTCAACAGCGTTGGCAAACTGCTTTTCGATAAAAGCATCGAGCTAGTACTATTCCGCAACCACATGGTGGATATCAGCGCCACTGAAATCATGCGTCTGCACAAGTATGCAGCCGAAGTGGTTGGTAAAGCAATCAGCATTTTTGACACAGCCGACCTGGCTCGTGGTCTCTACGAGATGGAATTGGCTCCAGCTAAAATTGATATTGGAAAACTCGCCAGTGAATGGCTTGTTGAACGTGACCATTATAAAACTCAAGCGGAATTTCTTTCTGAGAAACTTCGCAATTTCATGAAAGAAGAAGGCGCTGACCTCGAGCCACGCGATGTGGTATTGTTTGGTTTTGGCCGTATCGGACGTCTGGCTGCACGTGAATTGGTAAAACAAGCAGGTAAAGGACAACAACTTCGCCTGCGCGCTATTGTTACTCGTGAGGACGATGATCTTTCGATTAAAAAGCGTGCTGCACTTTTTGAAAATGACTCAGTTCACGGTCGTTTCAAAGGCACTGTTGATGTGGATTATGAAAACAAATCCATCATCGTAAACGGTCAGCGCATCTATATGATTGGTGCCAAAGATCCAGGTGCGATTGACTATACCAAATATGGAATCAACAACGCTCTTTTGGTGGATAATACAGGTGTGTTCAAAGACAGAAGCGCACTGAGTATTCACCTCAAGGCAAAAGGAATTGAGAAAGTCATTCTTACCGCACCGGGTAAAGAAGTACCGAATATTGTTTACGGTATCAACCACCGCGATCTCGATATCGAGAATGAAACAATCTTCTCTGCAGCATCTTGCACAACCAATGCCATTTGCCCTATCCTGAAAAGCGTAAACGACGCTTTACATATCGACAAGGGTCACATTGAAACAGTTCACGCATATACCAATGACCAGAATCTACTGGACAATATGCATAAAAAGAGCCGTCGTGGTCGCAGTGCTGCCATCAACATGGTAATCACCGAAACGGGCGCTGGTAAAGCCGTTACGAAGGTTATTCCAGAATTGAAAGATAAACTCACAGCGAATGCGGTGCGTGTACCAACTCCGAATGGTTCATTGGCCATCATTCACGCTTATGTAGATAAAGCAACTACCCGTGATGAAGTCAATGCGATCGTGAGAAAGAGTGCATTGGAAGGCGATCTGGTAAATCAGATTTATTTCAGCATCAGTGAAGAGCTTGTGAGTTCTGATATCGTGGGTAACGATTGTTGCTCAGTGTTCGATTCTCAGGCTACAATTGTTTCTCCTGATGGAAAAGGTGTTGTATTGTATGTATGGTACGACAATGAGTTTGGTTATACCAAGCAGGTGATTCGCCTTGCGAAGTATGTGGCCAAAGTGCGCAGGAATATTTATTACTAAAAAAATAAACCTCATTGAACAGGGCTGCTTCTTCTTGGGAAGCAGCCCTTTTTTTTGATTCATATTACGGACTGATTCTTTTCATGTTTGCCTTGGAAGATTTTATCATCCTATCTTCGCCTTATGTCAGAATTTCTGGAACTCGTCAAAGCCAAGCTCATTGCATTGATCGATATTTTCGATCCGATGCTGATCGTCTATTACTTCTGCATCGTGATTGGTATGCTTCTCATTGAATGGCTCCTTTTGGGTTGGGAAAAATCTTCCCTCAAAAAAATCAAGGAGTTTAAAGGAAGTGTAAAAACGGACTTTTTCTTTTTCCTCATCGATGCTTTCAATGTATACAACCTCATTGCGGTGATCGTCACTTTTGGTGTTTTTCACCTTGCTGCAAGATTGATTTATGAGACAACACATTTGGATCTGGCGGTGCATATAGCCAATCCGTATCTACAATTCGCAGTTGTATTTGTATTCAGTGATTTTAAAAACTATTGGAGTCATCGCATTTTTCACAGGTATATGCCATTCTGGAAATTGCATGAATTCCATCATTCCGCCACTGAGTTTTGTATGCTTACGAGATATCGCGGTCACTTTGTAGAAAATGCGGTAAAGCGATTGTTTGACGTCATTCCATTTGCCATTCTTGGCGCTCCAATAGAATCCTATTTTGCGGTGAAGGTGCTCAGCGAAATCCATCAGATAGCGTTGCATTCATCCTTTACTTCCGATTGGGGTTGGTTAGGCAGGTATATCCTGGTTTCTCCCGCCGCACACAGAATACACCATTCCGTAGAGTTTGATCATTACGATAAAAATTTTAGCAATACCTTTATCTTCTGGGATAGAATATTTGGCACCTATCATCCGGCGGTTGATGTGAAAGAGCTTGGTGTCGAGGATAATCCTTATAACAAAGAGGGCATGGTGAAAGATATGGTTATCGGTGTCCGTCGATTTCTGACTTCACTTTTTCCGAGAAAAGCTTCATCACAATAAGCAAACATGAACATGAAAAAGATTTTTACCCTCATCACTTGTGGCATTCTTTGGATGATACAAGATGCAAACGCGCAATTCTGTTCAACATCTGGTAACGTGGTCATCTTCGCCAATTATGATGGTGGAAATCTCACCATCAATGTCGATGAAAATATTCCCAATCTTAAGATTGGCATATGTTCATATGAAGCGGTAAACATCACGATCACTGGCACATATGCGGGTAATGTCACCGCAGTGCAGTACGCAGGTTTCGATAGCAACAACAATCATTGCGAAGAGGTGATCAGCAATACCACCATTTCGGGTGTTTCTACATCCATCACAGAAATCCTATTCGCGCCGCCTTCTACCTTCACCACACCTGAAGGCTATAGCAGCATCATTTGTGCCTACAGTTGTGATACCGATTGGCAGGGTGGATGCAATACGGCTGAACAAATTGTAGACTATTTCGTGAATGAATTTGGTGGTGAAATGCTCTTGTATTATACCCAATATGGCTGCTGGCCTGCTGAAAGCATTGCGATTTCTGGTGGTGGTACTTGTTGTCCGGGTATTGAGATGACTGCTCCTGTTGCCGATATCAATTTCTCCATGAATACAATTTGCGCAGGAGACTGTATCACCATCTCTGATGCCAGCACAAATGAACCAACCGATTGGGACTGGACATTTCAGGGAGCCGATCTAGTTTCTTCCACAGTTCAAAATCCGGGTTCTGTTTGTTTTGATGATGCGGGAAATTTTCAGGTTACACTTACCGCTGCGAATATTTATGGTAGTACTGTAGCAATTGAATATGTGGAGGTTCAGGCGTGTGCTGTTTCCGGATGCACCTATGAGCAAGCTGTCAACTTTAATCCATTTGCCACCGTGGATGATCACAGTTGTGTATTCAACTGTGCTGGTGGTTGTCCTGGCGATTTCAATGATGATGGATTTATCAGCGTTACAGATTTGATTGAATTCGTAGCAGCATACGGAAGCATTTGTCCAAACTAAAATGTGTTACACCATACAACAACTTGAGGAGAGGATTCGCAAACAAGGTTTACGAAACCAAAACTCACCGGAAGAAATCGAACGGGCGTTACAACTCTTCCGCAGGCAAATGTCTGGTGAACCCATGTTCTTACTCAGTGGCTTCGATCACCCACTGCTTTGGTGCATTCATCGGGAAGGTGAACTTGTGATTGAAAAAATGAGTTGGGGATTAATTCCTTCCTGGAACAAGGATTTAAAAGAAGCGTTGAAAATGCGCAATATGACACTCAATGCAAGAGGAGAAAGTTTGTTTGAAAAAAAATCATTCAAAATTCCAGCGCAACGTCACAGATGTCTTTTACCCGTTACTGGTTTTTATGAGTATCAGCATGTCAAAGGAAAAAACTATCCCTACTTTATAGATTGGGCTGATGAAAGTTTGAGATTGTTGGCGTGTGTTTATGACGTTTGGAACAATCCTGCTACCGGAGCAGAGGAGAAGACATTTGCTATTGTGACAACCAAAGGCAATCCGCTGATGGCGACCATTCACAACAATCCGGAATTGGATGAACCGCGCATGCCGCTTGTTTTATCTGGTAATGACTTGCTCACATGGCTTGATCCCGATGCATCAGAAGATCAAATCAAAGCCTTGATCAAACCATCTTCGGATGAAGATATGAAAGCGCATACTGTTAGACCCTTGCGAGGTAAAAGTGCTGCGGGCAACACTGCTCTTGCTTCAGAAAAATATGTTTATCCCGAGTTGAATCCTCCACTCACGTTGTTCTGATTTTAGAATTGGGTCTTGAGTCGTTCATGTTTGGTATTCATGAATGAAAAAAAAATCATTCTGAATTGAACTGAATTGTATTTCATGTGTACAGCATCACGAATCAAAATTTTGTACAACATGAAACACATTACTCTTTTATGCTTAGTTTGTCTTTTGGCCATCAGCAAAATTCAAAACGCACAGTCAGCAGGAAACTACCTCTACAATAACAATTACGGCATCAACACGGATCGAGCTGCTGTAAACATCAATTCACCTTCAGGAAATACCATTTCACTGAAAGCAGAAGTGATGATGAATGTGAAACCAACCAGCTACACCGCCATTTTCTCTGCAACACAAACCGGAAAGGACATTTATGAAGTGGATTCCTTGATGGCTCAACGTATTGATCAAATCAAATATGCACTTGGTCTGATGGGCATTCCGGCATCAGATATTCACATAGATGCAGTATCTATGATTCCAACTTACGCCTACAAACTTGAAGAGAAAAAATTCTCGAAAAGATCCACTGAAGTACCGGTTGGTTTTGAAATGAAAAAGAACATTCACGTATTGTTTAAACACCATGATCTGTTGGATGAAATCATTTCCGAAATGGCTTTTGCAGAGATCTATGACATGGTGAAAGTGGAATACAACATCGATGGCATGCAATCCTACTATGAGGAATTGAGAAAAGCTGCATTAGAAGTGATCGATTCAAAGGAGTTTACTTATGAATCATTGAAAATGCATCTCGATGTGTATTCGATGGGCGATGGTTTCAATTGCACTTATCCCATCGAACGATATAAGTCTTACACGGCTTTTAATAGCGGTAGTTCATATCAAGCTGTAGCGTATGCAAGAGCTGCACGTGAAAATAACATTACGGTTCACGGCAAAAACACCACCATCAATTTGTACGATGAAAAGGGTTATGATGGTTTTGATCAGCAATTCATCGTGCAGACTGCGGAGAAGAACAAGACCATTTTCTATGACCGTATGCCATACAATCAATTTGACAAGGTGATCAATGCAGACACAGAGGAACCCTGCATTCAATTATTCTATAACCTTCAGGTGTATTACAACATATTGAATGATGCCCAGTATCAAGCCAAGATGGATCAGGAAGCTGCTGTGAAGAAGGCAAAAGAAGATGCAGAAAAAAATGTAGGCAAGAAACATAGAAGACGTCGCAACTAAACACGTATCAATAAATAGTCCCCGGTCATTGACAATGCCGGGGACTATTTTATGTCTTTAAAAGCGATCAGTTATTGGCTCTCTTAGCGCGCTGCATTGGGTTTTCGCGTGATGGGCCTTGACGACTCTCCTTGAACAATTCAAATCGACTCGGAACGACCTTCGCTGGCCAGTTGTTGTTGCTCAACTCTACATCGGCAGTTTCCAACCAAGGGTCCAGTGATATCGAAACCACTTCCTGATTTACACTGAAAACTTTGGTCACTTCTGGTTCACTGCGTTTCCAGATTTCCGCAGGAATGCGAATTTCCTGATGACTGCCGTCTTTGAATTGCAGGTCAAAAACCAATGGCATGATCAATCCACCTTTATTTTCTACTGTGACTTGATAGAAAAATTTTCCTGATTGCATTAATTTTTTTTCATCATCAGAAAGTTTGGCCAAATATTCCTCGTACTCCTTTTTGTCAAGGGTGGTCACCTCGTAGGGATCAAATGTGGTATAGAAGTCGCGCATGTCAGGATCACTCTTCACTTGCGTTTCTAAATTTTCCTTGCGATCTTTTTCAAGTGAAACATCTTTAGGCTTATTGGCTTTCTGACTTCGGTCAAATTGTTTTTCAATTTCCGGATTATGTGTATTCAATCTGAAAGCTTTCACTTCTTTCAGGTTCATATCACAATGATCTGTTCCGTAGAACCATCCGCGCCAGAACCAATCCAGATCCACACCGCTGGCGTCTTCCATCGTTCTGAAGAAGTCATCAGGTGTGGGATGTCTGAATGCCCATCTGCGCGAATATTCTTTGAATGCATAATCGAATAATTCTCTACCCATGATGGTTTCGCGAAGGATATTCAAACCAGTGGCAGGTTTGCCATAGGCATTGTTTCCAAATTGATAAATGCTTTCGCTATTTGTCATGATCGGACACATTTTGCTTTTATCGCCTTTCATATAGTCCACGATGTTGCGTGCAGGACCTCGTTGACACGGATAGTTGCTGTCGTATTCTTTTTCGGTGAGATACTGCACGAAGGTGTTCAATCCTTCATCCATCCATGTCCATTGTCTTTCATCACTATTGATGATCATCGGAAAGAAATTGTGACCAACTTCGTGAATGATCACCGAGATCATTCCATTTCGTGTTCCTTCATCATAGGTGCCGTCTTTTTCAGGTCGACCACCATTGAAACAGATCATCGGATATTCCATACCCATCCATTTGGTGTGAACGGAAATGGCCACTGGATAAGGATAGTCAATGGTGTATTTGCTGTATGTTTTGATGGTATGTGCCACAACGCGGGTGCTAAACTGTCCCCACAACGGATTACCTTCCTTCGGGTAAAAGGACATAGCCAGCGGTGATTTGTCGCCGACTTTAGCACGTTGCGCATCCCAAATGAATTTGCGGGAAGTGGCAAATGCAAAATCCCGAACATTTTCCGCTTTGAAAACCCATGTTTTTTCTTTGGTGGATTTTTCCTTTTCGTTTCCCTCGCTTCATCTTCAGTGACGATCAACACAGGTTCATCTGAAGTTTTTGCTTTCTCAAATCGCTGATTTTGTGTAGCCGATAATACTTCCTTGGGATTCTGTAAAACTCCCGTAGCGGCTACCACGTGATCTTCCGGAACTGTAATAGATACGGTATAGTTTCCAAAGTTGAGGGTGAATTCTCCCATTCCAAGAAACTGTTTGTGCTGCCAACCCTGATTATCGGCGTAAACCACCATGCGTGGGAAAAACTGCGCCATGGTATATAAGTGGTTCTTGTCTTCTTCAAAATATTCATAGCCACTTCGGCCTCCAAGACGAATGCGGTCATTGATGTTGTACCACCATTTGATTTTGAATACGAATGTGCCTCTTGGTTTGAGTCCACCGGGAATATCTATCCGCATCATGGTCTTATTTACGGTATACTTTAAAGGCTTGCCAGATTCATCCTGCACATAATCTAACTTAAAGCCGCCGTCATACCATGGTTCTAAGTCAATGAGATCGTTATAACTCACTTTGTCTTCGATTTTCATTTGCTCAATCGCATAGGAATCGCTGGTTTTGGCAAATGCATTTTGATCAAGCTGGAGCCAGATGTAGGTGAGTTGATCAGGTGAATTATTGAAATATGTAATTACCTCTTCACCATAAAGGGTCTGGGTCGCATCATCAATTCTGATTTTCATGTTGTAATCGGCACGTTGTTGCCAATATGCGTTGCCCGGTGCTCCACTCGCTGTGCGCTGATCATTCGGGGTAGCAAGTTCCGGCCCGAGTTGCTTGAATTTGTCCTCCCATTTGGTAGGCTGATCTTGTTGTGCAATGAGGGTAATTGGCGCAATTGCGATTAAAATGAAGAATCTTCTCATCATGGTGTATTGTTCGACAAATTTATGACCTGTTCAATTTGTCATGGATAGAATTGTAGGGTGAACTTCGATATTGTCAGCCCTCTGCAGTTTTGCATGAGATTCCGTGACAAGGACAGAAAAGGAGGGTAGTGAGGGCACATTTGGGTGTAATCTACCAATTTGGCGATTTAAACCGGACAGATGTATGTCATTGTGTGAGAAATGAATTACCTTTGTAAACCGGAAACATCAAGAAATTTACAATGGCACCTTTCACTGAATTGGAAGAACTGGTCCTGGAAGAAGTAGTGACCGTAGATGAGAAGAAACTTGTCCTGTATAACGACGAAGTGAACACCTTTGATTTTGTGATTACTTCATTGATGGACGTTTGCAATCATGAACCTCTTCAAGCTGAACAATGCACTTTAATCGTTCATTACAACGGAAAATGTGCCGTAAAGCAAGGTGAATTCGATAAGCTTGAACCCATGTGTACTGCTTTGCTCGACCGCGGGTTAACAGCCGAAATTCAGTAATTCTACATCGCATTTTTGTAATCCCCCCAATCATCTTATGAAAAAACTTCATGTAACGGTCATTGTTCTGACCATCATTGGCATTGTGATCGGTTGTGCCCGTGTGCCAATCAGTGGTCGCCGTCAGTTGAATCTGATTCCCGAATCTGAAATGATGGGAATGAGTTTTCAGGCATACAAAGATTTTTTGGATACCAACCGAGTACTTGCAGAAACCGATAAGAATGTTGTCATGGTTCGCCGTATTGGCAATAACATCAAAGGTGCGGTAGAAAAATATCTGACTGACAACAATCAAACAAAACGCGTCGATGGTTTCGATTGGGAGTTTAATGTTGTTCAGCAGGATGTTGTGAACGCTTGGTGTATGCCTGGCGGTAAAGTTGTTGTTTACACGGGAATTCTTCCTGTAACACAAGATGAACAAAGTCTTGCAGTGGTGATGGGACATGAAATTGCCCACGCGATCGCGCGGCATGGTAATGAAAGGATGAGTCAGGGTTTGGCACTTCAATTTGGTGGCGCAGCATTAAGCGTTGCGTTGTCTGAGAAGCCAGCATTAACCAGAAATATTTTTCTTCAGTCTTATGGTATAGGATCACAACTTGGTTCTTTGGCATACAGCAGAAATCACGAAACAGAAGCGGACAAACTTGGTCTTGTTTTTATGGCAATGGCGGGATATGATCCTCAAGCTGCCATCGGATTCTGGGAGCGTATGTCTGCAAGTGGCGGTCAGGCACCACCAGAAATTCTGAGCACTCACCCAAGTGATGCAACGCGTATTGCGACTTTAAAGGAGTTCATGCCGCAAGCCATGAAATACTACAAACCTGCTCAACCATAATCACAAGTATGAAGCCAAGGCTTCATGACGTTGCGTGTTATTCGTTGGAATTTGGTTGGTCTGTTTTATCTCTTCGATTTTGAGATTCATTTGTCCGCGTAGGATGTCATGGTCAATATTTTTTCATTTGAATTTCGAAAAAAAACGAATGACCGCACAATAGATGTTGTGCTCTCAAAGGCTTGGTGCAAGGGCTTCAGGAGATATGAATATTGCTCTGAACAAATGGTGATGGTTCAATCTTGAAGATGAAAAATATCTTCAGAACCATTGATGATCATTCGATTTATGATGGAACAAAAGGTGTTCATTCAACAATGTTGTCGCATTTGAATCGTTGATAGTCGTGTTGATAAAACTCGCTTTTGTTCAACATGGTTTTAATTTTTTACGGCTACAATAAAAATAACTTTGCGCCATCTTATACCACCTTATACAAAACAACATGCAGGACAGACTCAAAATGATTGAAACAATGCTGGAGACAAATCCAAAGGATAGTTTTCTTCATTATGCGGCTGCACTTGAACATCAAAAAAACGGTGATGCAAATACAGCCATCAAGATCATTCAGAAAATAATTAAGAATGATCCTGACTATCTGGCAAGCTACTATCAACTGGGCAAAATGCTGGAGGATAAAAGCAAAATGACAGAAGCTGTTGAGGTGTACAAAGCAGGAAAATCTATCGCCAGAAAACAGAACGACATGAAAACCCTCGGTGAATTGTCTGAAGCGCTCATGCTTTTGGATGTCTACGAAGATTGATTGTTTTCCCCCAAGATTTCTTAATAGTTTGTTTTCAAAAGTGGGTTGCGCACTTTTTGAGCGCTATTTTTGTTATTACCCGAAAGGTTGGTGTTATTCAACATGAGAAAACTTCTTATATCGATCATACTCGCTGGAATCACTTGGAATGCCACAGCATCCAAAATTCTTATTCCAATGGACGATTCCCAGACAAACCATCTCAAGGCATATGGTATTGCATACTGGGTTTTGGAAAACAAAATTCCGATTGAATGGTTGCTGAACTACCGCGGTGGTAGTTTTTTGTGTGATGGCTTCGATGATATTTCCAAAGAATGCAGAATTCGTGGTGTATCATTTCAAGTGATTGCCGACGTTCAGGCACAACAGATTTACTCCGAAATTTCCGATCCCGAGGTGAACATGGAACGTGTCAAATTGGAAGTCGCACCGAAAATCGCAGTGTACTCTCCTCCGGGAAAACAACCATGGGATGATGCTGTTACTCTCGTTCTCACCTATGCCGAGATTCCCTATACCACCATTTATGATGCTGAAATCATCCACAATGAATTGCCGAAGTACGATTGGCTGCACTTGCACCATGAAGACTTCACGGGTCAATATGGAAAATTCTATCGCAGCTTTAAAAATGCTGCATGGTATCAGGAAGAAGTAAGATCACAGGAAGCATTGTCTACTTCACTTGGTTTTGGAAAGGTTTCTGAAATGAAACGACAGGTAGCTGTAAACATCCGCAATTTTGTGCTGGGTGGTGGATTCCTTTTCACCATGTGCAGCGGAACGGATTCATTTGACATTGCACTTGCCGCCGAAGGCGTAGATATCGTTGAAAGTGTTTTCGACGGCGATCCAAGTGATCCGCAGGCCCAGCAAAAACTTCAATACAACAATGGTTTCGCTTTTGAAAACTACCGCCTCGACAAAGACCCGAATATCTACGAGTTTTCTGATATTGACGGTACAGAGGATCACAACGTATTAGGTGAAACAAAAGATTTTTTCACCCTATTTGATTTTTCTGCTAAGTGGGACATCATCCCAACCATCCTCACTCAAAATCATACCCAAGTGGTTCATGGTTTTATGGGACAAACAACTTCTTTTCGCGAAAAATTCATCAGAAGTAATGTCACCATCATGGGTGAATCAAAAAGCATCAAGTGCGCAAAATATGTTCATGGTGAATTGGGACAAGGTCAATGGACATACTACGGCGGTCACGATCCGGAAGACTATAGACACCTCGTTGGTGATCCACCGACAGACCTCAATCTATTCCCGAATTCTGCGGGTTACAGACTAATCCTGAACAACATTCTTTTCCCCGCTGCGAAACGCGAGAAACAGAAAACGTAATTCTGTTATTCTGGAATCCTGATGGATTTTTTACTGCTCGTATAAGCACCAAATACACCAAGCGCTCCTCCTTCTAGGTTGGTGTTTGGATTTGCAGGTGCCGCAGCGAAAGGACTTCCTGCATCTTCTGAAGCAACCGCAGCAAAGGTCTGATAGAATTCATAAAGCTCAGGACTCAGTGATTGTAGTTCGATGTCTACTGAATCACCTGCCGCAAATGAATAGGTGAAAATGGGAATGCGGATCAATGTACCATCATTCAGATTATCGTCGAATACCATGATGTCATCGGCAGTGTTTTGCAGTTCTCCATCCACTTTATAGACCACACGGTAAAAGTTTTTACCGGGTTGATCCTGAAAATCGAGGAATACACTGTACCCATCTTCACCCCCAAAAAGCCCTTCATTGAATTCGTATTCGAGGGAGTCAAGCGTGACAGAAGGCATCATGTAATCGTCACCGGTAAAGGTTTTGTCATCCGCTTCAACGCGAATGGAGTAATCTGATGCATTCGCAACGGTCAATCCATGTACAATATATTTTCCATCGGCTACATGAGGAATTTGAATTTCACTTCCATCGGGCATCGTTAGAAAAACTTGAGCATCTGTAACCGCTTCAGGTTGGAAAGTGCCAAAGAAACTTGTCGTCTTGCTAACAAGTACGTATGCGCTGTCCGTTCCTTCTGTGATTGAACCTTCCACAACAAAACGGCGGTCAGCTTCATTTAATTCGATGTCGATCACTTCAGTACAGCTCGTCAGCATCAACATAGAAACGGCGAGCAAAGAGAGGAGTGTGTTATTTCTGTGGTTATTCATGTTTGTTCGAATCAAAAGGTGAAATTGTAAGTGATAGAAGGAACTATTTTGAAGAGGGCTGTGCGAACAGCTTCCTTTTGATCGGGATTTTCTTCATTGTTTCTGAAAGTGATGGAGTATGCATTTTCTCGTGCATAGAGATTATAAACAGAGAAATTCCAACTCGACTCAAACTTCTTTCCTTCTTTCTTCTTGGTATCTACGGTAACACCAAGGTCCATTCTGTGATAAGCCGGCATTCTATAACCGTTGCGTTCTGTATAGTAAGGAACTGCTACACCATTGACTTCATATTTTCCAGATGGAAATGTGACAGGAGCGCCAGTGTTGTAAACCCAATTGGAAGAAATGTTGACGCGCTCATTGAGTTGATAGATCAAAACGATGGCAATGTCATGAATGCGATCTTGACGTGAAGGATATTCACTGCCTTCGTTGATTTCTTCAAATGTGCGAAGCGAACGGGATAAGGTATAACTCACCCAACCTGTGAACTGACCTTTTTGTTTTCTGATAAAAAATTCAGCACCATAAGATCTTCCTTCACCAAACACAAGTTGACCCTCAGCTTCATCATTGAAAAATAGATCTGCACCGTTTCTGTAATCGATTTGATTGGCCATGAGTTTATAATAACCCTCAACACTGAACTCGTATGTATTGTCTTTGAAATTGCGGAAATATCCCAATGCCAATTGATCAGAAATCTGTGGTTTAACGTTGTTGCTGCTCGGAATCCAGATATCAGTTGGTTGCGATGAGGTCGAATTGGATAACAAATGGAGGTATTGGTAAGCCCTGTTATAGGAGGCTTTCACAGAACTGACAGAATTCAACTGATATTTCGCTGAGATTCGAGGTTCAAGTCCTCCATAAGTTTTGATACTTTCCCATTCTCCATATACTGTTTCTGAAGTTTTGACTCCTTGGTCATCAAAGGTGTAAGCTTTGCCTTCACCCATGTAGTTGAACCAGGAATAACGCAAACCATAGTTAATACCGAAATTTTCAGTGATACTGTAATCGTCCTGAACATAAACTGCAGCCTCAAGGGCATATCTGTTGGTCAACTTGGTATCTACGAAAGACACATAATCACTTTTTACCTCACCGGGTATGAACGTGTGATAGATCGCATTCATCCCGAATTTTACTTTGTGATTTGGATTAGGGAAAAGCGAAAAATCTTGTTTCAAGTTCACATCGCGAATGGATGAAGTAAATTTCACTTCACTGCCGCCGGCATTGAATATGAAGCGATAGCTGTAGTCGCTGTAAATAGCAGATGTATTGGAAAATAGCTTGTCATTGATGATGTGATTCCATCTTAGCGTTCCCGTTGCATTTCCCCAATCAAATCCCACCAAATCTGCCAATCCGAATTTATCCCGACCGAAATAACCAGAAAGAAAAAGTCTGTTTTTGGAATTGATCTCATAATTCGATTTCACATTGAGATCATAGAAATAAAGTGTCGATTTTTTGGTGTCTTCATTTTTAGAAGCCTTCAAAAAGACATCGGCATAAGTTCTTCTACCGGAAATCATGAACGAACCTTTGTCTTTCACAATGGGAGCTTCGAGCGTTAACCTCGATGCAATAAGTCCAATACCACCGGTGGCTCCAAACTTTTTGGAATTGCCATCGCGCATTTTGATATCCATCACAGAAGATGATCTACCACCAAACTCCGCAGGCATACCACCTTTATATAAGGTCACATCTTTCAATGCATCAGAATTGAATACCGAAAAGAAACCGAGGAGGTGTGAGGCATTGTAAACCGGCGCTTCATCCAATAGGACTAGGTTTTGATCTGATCCTCCGCCTCGAACATAAAATCCTGAATTGCCTTCACCTGCGCTCTTCACACCAGGTGTCATCTGAAAAATCTTGATGATATCTCTTTCACCAAATAATACAGGAACAGATTCTACTGCCTTTGGATCAATACGAACCACACCCATTTCACTTTTACTCACGTTCTGATCTTTCTTTTCTCCTACAACTACAACTTCAGAAAGTATTTTATCCTCTTCAGCCAATTGAATATTCAATTGAATGTTTTGCGTGAGTTTGATTTTCTGCTCTTGTGTTGCATAACCCAGAAATTGATAGAAAACGGTGTATTCTCCTGCTGGCAGCGTCAACGAATAAAAGCCGTATGTGTTTGTGCTTGTGCCTTTTCCGGGCAATTCGCGAACGCCGACAAGCACTCCAATGATGTCTTCTCCATTTGCATTGTCCTTGACGTGACCGCTTATGGTGAAATTCTGAGCATAAGATGCAGATGTGGTCAGCAGGATCAACATCAGAGCAATGAGTGGAAGAAGGAGTGTCTTGAAGTAATTCATGGTAAAATCGATTATTCGGGGTGCAAAAATCAGCAAGTGTTCAAGTGATTTTGGCTGCGAAATAGGTGAATGGTTGCGAATAGCAGGTGAGTGGTGATTCGGAAGGATCGCGGGTGAAAAAACTCTTCCTTTTAACGAATGTGCTCGATGGGTGAATGTGGCGGTACTTGGCCTTTGCAAGCTAAGTCCCGTTGTTATGTCGGAAAAGTTTTCAGTTTGCTGATGCGGGTTCATATCTGGCGACAATTGTCATCATGACAACCAAGTCGTGTTCGACCCCTAAACAATTCAATATCCAATTGGTTCAGTATATGTGTATTTGTAACCAGGAAGTTATTTCTTCTTCGGTTTGTTTTCCAGAAGGAGCACTTGCTGAATTTGATCTCCAACCTGTATCGAATTGACCACTTCCATACCAACGGTAACATATCCTATGATGGTGTATCTGCCTTCAAGGTGTGGAGCAAAAGTGTTTGTCACGAACCATTGACAGCTTTCAGTGTCCTTGCCTGACGACGCCAATCCAACCGCTCCCGGTCTATAGTGATGCAATCCGAATTCAGAGCGAATGGTATAGTCGGTGCTACCCATGCCATCGCCGCGCGGACATCCGCCTTGAATCACAAAATTGGGAACAACGCGGTGAAAGAACTTATCATTGAAAAATCCGTCATTGACCAGTTGTAAGAAAGAAGCTACGCTTCCGGGAGACGATTCGGGATCCAATTCAATTTCGAAATCTCCGCGTGTGGTTTTCACTTTTACGGTTGTGCTTTTTTGAAGACCTGCAACCAATTCCCAATTGATCGGATGATTGAATGTTGGAACATAGGCTTCTGTTTTTTCCCCGTTCCATTCATTGAGGGTCGATACAATTTCATTGTATGTTTCCACCTCTGCAGGTAATTTCAAAGAGGCTAATCTGCTCTTCATGGCGCCGGAGAGTTTTGTTTTATCCGCATCGCTTGGCTGAATACCTCGCCACGCCTGAGCAATCAAAGCCTGCACGCCGATATCACCAGTATTAAACAATGACTCACTGAGTTGAAGTTGTTCTGCATTTCCCAATGATGAAGATGCACATTCTAGAAATGCCTCTGTGAATGCATATTTCAGTGGAAGGCTATTTTCCTGAATGGCTTTTTCAGCACAAAACTTCGCTTCCGAAGCAATACCTCCCAAAGCATGGGCATAATGAACTTTGTTGTAATCACCGGATGTACTGTCTAGGCCAGCATGAATCTTAGCTGAAATTGAAGGATCTGTTGTGCTCAAAAGTTTCAACATCGCAGCTTGGATGGCGACACTCCTTTTTGAAACGACATCGAAAGTTGGTTTTGATGCTGCATCCTGACTTTTTTGACCGATGGCCATGATGGCTTCGAGAACAGCATGTTCACTCACAAATGAAAGAGCAGGAAATAGGTCACTTGCTTTTACATCCGTTCTTTGGCGGGCTGCGCGAATGGCCGCTACTTGTACCATTTCATTTTGTGATTCAGAAAGAAATCCTTTCAGAATCTCCAGTGATTCATTGTCATGAAGTTTTCCCAATAAAGTCATTTGCGGAATCCTCACTTCATAATCTCGCTCCATCCTACACCAGTTTTTGATGTATTTCATATTGGTCGCCTCATTGAACCAATCTTCACCTTTATATCTCGCCATGGAATAAGCACATGCAATTCTTGCATCGCGATTGGTGAGTTGAAGAACAAAAGCCATTCTATTCATCAGCGCATCATTTGTCACACCAGCCATATGCAATCGCATGGTCGCTTTTCCCCAACCTTCCCGTTCATCGTCGGTATGAAAACGAATCTTATCCAAAAACGCAATGGCTTTATCTGTCAGTTCTGGATTTGATTTGAAGACGGAAGCTCCTGTTTTGCCTAAAGCTTCAAGCGCATAACCGCGAACTATATCAGATGAATCAGATTCGGCGCTTTGCATCAAGACACTCATGGATTCTGCATGTGCAATTTGCCCCAATGCGTAGGCTGCGCGTTTTCTCACTTCGGATGACGGATCCGTAATCAAGTGATTTTGCAATATGCCAAGGGCAATGGTATCCTGGACACTCGCCATCACCTCGAAGGCTTCAATTCGCAGGGTTTCATCTGGGCTATCCAAATAGGGAAGAAGTGCTTCTGCATTTCTATGATCAGCCAATTCATGGATGTTGATGAGTTCCTGATTGCTGAATTTGTTGGTGACTTTTTTCTTTTCCTCACAAGAGAAAAACAAAATGGCAGAAACCACTATAGCCAGGGGAAGGCGCATAATTTTCATAGGATGTATTGAATGCACGAAAATAACCTGATCGGTTAGGTTATTTATACAGAATAAGAGAAGGATGACTTAAAGCGTCGTTGTCAACTCGACTTCCATTTCGAAATACCCGAAACTATTGTCGAGATCATGGGTACGGTAACGCAAGTTTTGTTCTGCGCGTTTGGCAACTGTAATCAAACCGAGGCCTGCACCACCTTTGTGACTGAATTCTTCATTGCACAAAATTTCGATGTAAAGTTTTCTGAGCTCATTTTCATCGAGTTTGAGCAATTCCTCCATTCGGTTTACCAATGATTTCATATCGGCTGTTAAAACAAGATTGCCAGTAAGCACTCGGTAGCTGTTCTTGCTTCTTGCCACGATCAGAAATGCGTGCATATGCCCATTTCTATCGCGAGCGCCATGAAGGGAGATGTTTTGGAGGATTTCGATCAATAAATTACAGACCCGTTTCATGGTCTGTCTCTTATCGCCAGCTTCAATGATGGCGCTCTCAATCATTTTGAGCGCGCTGTCATTTTTGGCCTGATCGAAATCACCAAAATGACTGAACAGCAACGTTTCACCGTTGGCTGAATCGATGACTGCACTGATGAGATCATGGTAGATCCCTTTCAGTATGTCTAATTTTTGACCTGTAATGGAGCTCATTCCAGTGGGTGGATGTATTGGAAATTTGTCCGTGCTGGTATATTCCATCTAGGCTTAAAGCTAAGGATAAGGCTACAAAAGTAATCAAAATGCAGACGAATCCAATTTTTTGCCCGATAAAACTTTTGAAATCTACAAAAAAAGTACTTAGACGCTGCAGGATGAAGGATTTAGTTATTAACAGTAAAAACAGACCTTTATGAACATGAAAACCCTTCCATGCTCCGAAATCGGGTTACATGAAAGGGCTCCATCTCTCGGCAAAAGATGTTATCCGGGATTGTTCAGGTAATTCGGAGTGCCGTCGTATCACAAAACGACGGACATTCCTTTTGCATATCAACCGTTACTTAACATGCGAAATGAATTCCTTGGAATAATAAACTCGCCGTCTTCAGGTCTTTGAATCATTTTGTAGAATTCACTGCACATATAATTGATTCGTCTGCGGTACGGACGTCCATTCAGGTAGCTTTCCCAAGCTTCCATTGCAAGCTTTTTGGTAACGTCCCAGGCGTAATGATTGTAGCCATCTGGACGGGCAAAACTGTCTACATAGCGTTTTGCATCGGGGAGTGAATTCATGGTGCTCATCGTTTCTTCGTGTTTGATGGCACAAAGAATCCCCTTCAGATTGTAACCTATTTACAATGCAAAAAAAAAATGGAAAGAGTTTGAATGAATCCCGATTTTTTGATTCTGGGTGAAAAACCAACGTCTTCACGACCATGAACCAAAACTTTACTTTTCTTTGTAAAAGCCAATGGCCTCGGAAAGCTGCTTTTTGATTTCTTGTCGGAGTGATACAGGTTTCAAAACTTTCACCTGTGCCCCATAGCTGAGAATAAAACTCGTAAGTTCGGGTGTTACCAAGACTTTCAATCCAATCACCATGTTGTTTTTGTTTTCGGAAACAATGAATTGAGAGGGATGTATTGGCTGAGTGACCAAGAATTTCCCGGGAACGGGGTCAAATGACAAGACGATGTCTTGCGGTTTGTCTGCACGTTCTGTTATGCCAATACTGTATTTGAAGAAAAGATCGGCATTGAAGTTTTTATCTGGGGTGAATTTTTTGTCGCCTGTTTCTAAATGTGCGATCCGCTCTAATCCAAAGGTCCTGATTTTGGAATGATCCGTGTCCATAGCTACCAAATACCAGCGGTTGTGATACTCCTTCAAAAGATATGGATGCAATTCGTACTCCTTCACTTTATCGTCCTGAAACTTTCTGTATTGAATACGAACTCCTTTTCTGGACCTGATGTGATCAAGCAATGGCCCTAGATATTCATTGCCAAGACTAACCGTGGATTTTTCAAATTGTACAAACTGATCGAGTGTTTTATCCGCTGGATTGGTTGAGATATTTACGCGATTGATGATTTTTTCAATGGCACTTTCATATTGCTTGAAAATGGGCACATCTCTGAATTGATCAAGCGTTGCTGCCGCAAATCTTATCGCTTCGAGGTCATCATCACCCAATGACAATTCGGCAATGGTATATCCTTCCTCTTCGTAAAAATATCCGCCTTCAGCTTTGCTGTACTTAATGGGAGCTAAATAGTCCAACTCACTTTCATTCTTCATCGCCCAAATGTCCTTGTCGATGGTGCTTAGCGAAATGGCATCACTGCCACTGCCGAATAATGCTTCTTCACAAGCTTGTCTCAAATCTTCACGCGATGGATAAAGTTTACCTTTATTCGTGAGACAACGGTCTATGATTCTGTATCGCAAAAGCGCATATTTATTCGCAGGCATATTCTTCAGTTGATGGATTGAGCCCGCAATATGCGCCGATCATGGATATGAGTGGACCATTGTTAGAAATAAAAATCGATTGTTCATACCAACATTCATCGGGTGCTTCAAATTTGAATCACCACCTCGTATGAAAAAACTGAAACGATATATTAAAAAGCGCTGGCAACTTTGGCTCGCTTTGGTGCTTGTTGGTGGAATGTTGTACTATTTCCGTTACGATGTGGTGGATTGGTTTCGAGATAGGTTCGGCTTTGAACTACCTGTGGATCCTCGTCCTGCAGGTGTATCCGATCTTCAATGGTGCGAAGAAAACTACTCGGAAGAAATGGCAGACATCGCACGTGAATTTGATCTGCCTTATGAATACCTCATGGCCCTCGCTGTGCTGGAATGTAGTGGTGAAAAACCGGCGGGCAATCGTTTTGAAAAACATATCTTCAATCAATTGAAAAAGGTGCGGGATGGCAAACAACGCAAATTGGAGAATATCCGTCAGGATGATTTGAAGCAACTCGATGATGAAGGTTTGAAAAACCTCGCCACTTCTTGGGGACCATTTCAACTCATGGGATATAAAGTGATTCCTATGGGCGTAAATGTTTCTGATATCCGAAGTGAAGAGAAAGCAGCATATCTCGGAGCACAATGGATCAAATGTGAATATGGGCATTTTCTCCAAAAGAAAAAATGGAAAGACGCATTCCATTATCACAACACCGGAAAACGTTTTCCTTTAAGTGGAAGGTCTAAAACCCACGATCCATATTACGTTTCAGATGGGATCAAATACATGAAGTATTTCGAACAACACAAGCCCAATCAATGATGGGTTGTGAGGTGTAGGATGATTTGAACCACCGATGGAATATCCACTTTTGCAATTGGATGTGGTGTATTTTCAAGTGTGAAAAAGGAAACACCTGCTTCTTGCGCGAAACTTTTAGAGTATGCCGGATCAGCAGTCTGGTCCAATTCTCCTGTAATGATATTGATGGGCAATTGTAATTGCTTCACATCTTGAGCGGTAATTTTTGGTGATTCACCAAGCTCCATCATCATTGCAGCAGTATGACTCAGCATGGTTCGCCAATGATTCCCATGAACCTGTTCAAGATGATCTGCAAATTTGGGGACTTTCTTCATGATGATTTCCGCATCGAGCATACGCATTTCCCGACGTGCGATTTCTTCAGTCCATTGTAACATCGTTCCAAGTGTCGTGATACTGCGAAACAATTCTGGTTTTGATTCAGCGGCGAGCAATGCTGCGTAACCTCCCATGCTGTATCCGAAAACATGTGTTGGTGACTTGATCTGATTTTCAATAAATAAGATGACTTCATTCGCCAGATCAGACATCAAAAAAGGAGTGATGTCAATTGCTTTACTACCATGCCCGATAAAATCAAAATCAAATATCTCAAAGTGATTTTGAAGCGCCATATGTGCCACATTCATCTGTGAAGTAGATCCAAGAGCACCATGCAAAAGCAAAATTTTTTCTTTCATCAAAATCTATAAAATAGAAGGATCCTTGTTGGCATTCGAATCATTGGAAATGATTCACGCTGCCAGATATTCCAAAGTTTTTTCTCCGCAAAGGTTGCTCCAGGATGAAGCTCTTTGGAATAGCTGTTTTGATTGAACATAAGTCCGAGTCCTGCCGAAAGTTCAAGTCCAAAATGTTTTCTGCTCAACATGATTCCATAGTTGAATGTGAAACCGCGGGCATGATTGTGCACTGTGATCGTATCGTCATAAATCAGAAGAGGTTCGGTTGTACTGATGAATCGATCAATGACATCAAACGTACTTTCTCTGTAATCTACTTCAAAGGAGACATAATGAACGTGCTTTTCAAGCGTATCTTTATTCAAATACTTTTTGAAAGATGGATTCAGAAAATAGCCTCGGAGGTTTTTACTGGTGACACCATTGATGATTGCCGGAAAGGCAAAATGAATCATTGGTCCGCCAGCAAGTACAAAGGCAGTCCTTCTGAAGAAAGGAATTTCTAATTCCAGTTGCAGATTGGGATAATAGGTTGGAGAAATGGAAGTGATTTCTGTTTTAAACAGGACTTCATTTTTCCAGATCGTATCAATCTGTGAATATCCGCTTATGCAGATGCTCAACAGAATAACGCTCCATCCGCACCTGAACATGGCATGTATCAGAATGGCAGATCGTCATCCATTGGAGCGGAGAACTCAACAGGCGGGGGTGGTGGAGGAGTGTTTTCTGAAGTTGCAGCACCAGCATTTTCAAGTTTCCAGCAAACAAGGCTGTTGAAGTATTTGCCTTGCCACTCTCTGCCACGGATATCAAAGAATACTTTGATTCGGTCGCCTGTGTTGTGTGAGGTGATCAATGCGCCCTTTTCTTTCAGCAATTCAAACTGAATATCGTTGGGATATTGCTCTTCAGTCGTAATGACAAATTCTCTTTTGGTGAATCCGCTAGGGAATGTTTGTTCGTCGCGGATGAGTTTAATTCTTCCAATAAGTTCCATTCGGTAATCTTGTTTCGCTGGCAAATGTACCGATTGAGGTGTACAAGACTTACCTTCGTTGAAAAATTGAGGATTATTAATTAACACGAACTTGGAATTTTCTGAATTGAATCTGCACTCGCAGTTGTTAGAAGGCATTACTTCCATGAACTTTAAGGCGGCCACACCTATACAGGAACAGGCCATACCGGTGATACTTTCGGGTAAGGACCTGATCGGTATCGCGCAAACCGGAACCGGCAAAACTGCCGCGTTTACCTTACCGATTCTTGATATGATCATGGGAAATGGTCATCAACCACACACACAAGCGCTCATCATTGTGCCTACGAGGGAACTTGCCCTCCAAATCGATCAAGCAGTTGAAGCTTATTCGTATTTCACTGGAACTTCTTCCGTTGCCATCTATGGAGGTGGTGATGGTCAGGACTTTTATCAGGAGAAAATGGCCATCACGAATGGCGTCGATATCATTATTGCCACGCCAGGAAGGCTTATTTCACATATGCATGCCGGACATGTGGATTTTTCAAAATTGCGTTTCCTCATCCTGGATGAGGCGGACCGGATGCTCGATATGGGTTTTCAACCAGATCTTTTTCGAATCATCCGCACATTGAATCCGGAAAGACAAACTTTGATGTTTTCTGCGACAATGCCACCGGGTATTGCAAATCTGGCGCAAACATTTCTCAAAGATCCAGTCCAGATCAATATCGCTATTTCAAAACCAGCAGAAGGTGTCAAACAGGGTGCTTACGTCGTATTTGAAGATCAAAAATCAATCTGATTACGGATATTCTGAAGCATGAAGATAGAAGTGATCAAAGCATCATTGTTTTTTGTTCCAGGAAAAATGCGGTGACTTCACTTTATCAAAAACTAAAACATGCGGGCATTTGTACCGGTCGCATATCAAGCGATCTGGAACAATCCGAAAGGGAAGAAGTGATGCTCATGTTTCGGAATAAAAAGATCAATGTGCTTGTCGCTACAGACGTGATCAGCCGAGGAATTGATATTGAAGGCATCGACATGGTAATGAATTATGACGTGCCAAAAGATGCAGAAGACTATGTACACCGTATCGGTCGTACTGCACGCGCTCAGCGAAAGGGAGAGGCCATTACATTCATTACACCTCAGGACCAGGGCGGTTTCCATAGAATAGAAAAGCTCATTGGCATGAATGTGGAAAAACTGTCGGTTGGAGATAAATACGGTCCGGTTCCTGAATATAAAAGTTCTGGAAGTGGGCACTCAAGCCGAGGCAATCAAGGTGGTGGCCGAAAGTTCTTTCAACGAAAGAAAGGTGGTGCTTCGAGTAAACCTCGCGGAAAAGCTCAGTGATTGTAAGCCAGAAGCGTCTTCCACGCATCTAAAGTATTTCCTTCATTCAGTAATGATTTGGCTTTTTCATGGAGTTTTCGCTCCAACGTCACAGGATCATTTTCAAATTCGATAAAAATATCGGAGAGTTCAGTCAGCTTGTATTCATTCACAGATGTCTCGTCAGGAGTGCTTACTGCACCAGCGAGTTTTGCGAGATCACTGCCAGTGAGCACATCCGATTTTTTGATATCAGTAGGCAATTGATCAAAACCAATTCCTATTTCAGTTGTAGGTTGTACGAGTTGGAAAAGTCCTTGATTTGATCGTGAATACCAATGTCCGCCCATTCTTGCTACAAGGTCAATTTTTTCAGGAGAAATTCTACCATCCTGATCGAAAATGGATTCATTCATGTGCATGAGCACAACCTCACACAGAATTAGATTTCCTGCTCCACCCTGATCACCAAGTTTGATTACATCGATGACTTTGCATTCCATCTGAACAGGAGATTCTTTCACCCGTGGAGGTGCAACCATTTCTGATGCAATGGGCGTGAGTCCTGCTTTCACGAACTCGCTCACACCCTCAGCATATTCTGTGCTTGCCAATGAAGTCTGTTGAACGAGCTCGTAATTGACTACGTTCACCACACATTCTCTGTTCTTCAGAATATTCTCCAAAGTGTGTTTGGTCGTATTGTCACGACCGCGTCTCGCCGGTGAAAAAACGAGTATCGGTGGATTCGAACTGACTACATTGAAGAAGCTAAATGGCGCTAGGTTGTGTCGACCAAGTTCATCGATGGTGCTTACGAACGCAATTGGTCTTGGACTCACAGAGCCAAGCAAATATTGATGTCTTTTGGGTTGTGGTATTTCAGAAGGAACAACGCGTAACATAAACGTATTTTTTTATTTGCCCTGTGTCATTTCATGCACAGAATCCATCACTTTTTTCTTCAATTCTTCTTTGAAAGATGCAATTCGGGAAAGCACCAGAGGATCTGATGCACCGATGATCTGTGCCGCGAGAATGCCGGCATTTCTTCCGCCGTTCAGCGCTACCGTTGCTACGGGCACACCGGCAGGCATTTGAAGAATGGACAATACACTATCCCAGCCATCAATGGAATTGGATGATTTGATGGGAACACCAATAACGGGCAGTGGCGTGAGTGAGGCCGTCATTCCCGGAAGATGTGCGGCACCTCCGGCTCCAGCAATGATCACTTTGAGTCCGCGATTTACTGCCTGTTGGGCATATTCGAACATACGTTCAGGTGTTCTGTGCGCACTCACTACTGTAATTTCGTGTTGAATGCCTAGTAAATGAAGTACATCCGCTGCTTCCTGCATCACTGGCAGGTCGCTTTTGCTTCCCATGATTATTCCGACCATCGATTATTCTTTGCTGCAAATTTATCATGTGCTATGGTTCATCAATGCGGTTATATTTGGCCCAAACCACATTTCATATGATTCGTCTGAGACTGACTTTACTCGGTTTTATGCAGTTCTTCGTTTGGGGAGCATGGCTGATCACCATTGGGACTTATTGCTTCAATGCCAAAGGTTGGACTGGTGCACAGTTCGGCGCCATTTTCTCTACGCTGGCACTGTCGTCCCTTTTTATGCCTGCTATTACGGGTATCATTGCAGATAAGTGGATGAATGCGGAAAAGCTATATGGAATACTGCATATCTGCTATGGAATTGTGTTGTTGTTTGTACCTCAAGTGAATGACCCGGACACGTTATTCTATGTCATTTTCGCTGCGATGATCTTTTACATGCCAACCATTTCGTTGTCAAATTCCATTTCGTATACCATACTAAAGAACAATGGTTATGACGTCGTCAAAACATTTCCTCCCATCAGGGTTTGGGGGACTATCGGGTTTATCGTCGCGATGTGGATTACCAATTTGACCGGTAGTAAGGACAATGCCAATCAATTTGTCATCGCTTCTATTGTTGCGATCGGATTAGGTATTTATTCTTTCACGCTCCCGAAATGTCCTCCAACCAAATCAATTTCTGAAGGAGCATCTTTTGCGGAGCAACTTGGACTGAAAGCGTTCAAATTGTTTGCGGATTACAGAATGGCGTTGTTTTTCGTCTTCTCCATGTTCCTTGGAGCAGCGCTTCAATTGACAAATATGTATGGCGATTCATTCCTGGATGACTTCAAACGTTTTCCGGAATATGCCGATTCATTGGTGGTGAAATATTCGACCATCATCATGTCGATTTCTCAAATTTCCGAAACGCTTTTTATTCTGACTATTCCATTTTTTCTCAAAAGATTTGGCATCAAACAAGTCATGTTCTTCTCCATGTTGGCTTGGGTAGTGAGATTTGGATTGTTCGCTTATGGTGATCCTGCTGGCGGTCTTTGGATGATCATCATGTCTTGTGTCGTGTATGGTATGGCTTTCGATTTCTTCAATATATCAGGGTCATTGTTTGTAGAAACAACAACTGATCACAGCATACGCTCAAGCGCACAAGGATTATTCATGATGATGACCAACGGTTTTGGTGCATACTTCGGAAGTAAACTAAGCGGTTTTGTCATCGACCATTATTTTATCATGGAGAATGGTGATAAGAACTGGCATGGCATCTGGCTAAGTTTCGCGATGTACGCACTCGTCATCGCTGTGTTATTCCTGCTGCTGTTTAAGTCGCCCAATGATAAAGTGAAGGAATTTGCGCATTGATGAGTGACTAAACACTTTCTCCATCTTCGAATTCACTGAAATCAAAATCAGTGTAGTCGTCGAGGTCTCTTCTTTCTTTTTTGGTTGGTCTTCCCAGTCCTCTTGGACGTTCGTTTTGATATTGCAATTTCAGCAGTTCAAGTTTTTTCAATTCGTCTGTAGGAGTGATATCCTGTGCGAAACCGGGGACCAGTTTTGCACCAAGTCTTGCAGGAGGAAAAGCCAATACCTGGTATGAAAAAAAGATGGGGCCTTTTCTAACGGTAATAACATCATTCACGCGAAGCTCACGACTGGGTTTTACCAATTCCTGATTGACCTTTACCTTGTCTGTTTTACAAATCAGTGCCGCTTGAGACCTTGTCTTGCAGACCCTGATGCACCATAGAAATTTGTCGATGCGCATATCGCGAACTGAAATCAGAAATCAATCTGAAGATTGAATGTTTTGCGAAGTGTTTCGAGTGAAGGATTCTTCAAAACCAACGCATCAAAACGTTGCTTGGACGTCTGATAGGTCGCTTTGATTTCTTCCTGTTTTAATATTTCAACTTTGAATTCAAGTCCACGGATATCGAATTCATTTCGCAGGAACTCGGTGAGCATGGATCTGTAATCATTAAAATACATTTCCTGTGTTGCACTTGGAAAAGCAACACGCAGTGAATTGCCAAGTTTCAATTCAATCACTGCTACTTTGAATGCAGATTGAACCTGCATATTGTGTTTGAGTTTTGTATCAGCAAAAGCCTGCCAGGCAGATTGAATTTCTTGAGAAGTGTATTCACGCGTAGCAACTTCTTTCACTTGCTCTACCACTTCGGCCATAGCTGCTTCTTTCGTTGCAGTTGCCGTCATGGTTTTGCGGATGCTCACAGACTCTGCGGATTTTTGGATCAAGCCTTTTTTACCAAGGGTGGCTGTCGAAGGTGCAACAGAAGGTGTGACCAATGAAGCGCCTTGCCCTTGTGATGAAATGACCGACGGTGAAGGTGTTGATGCAGGTCTGGCCGCTGGTGCAGCAGGTTTCGCAACGGTATCCCGACTACGAAAAGGCTTCAGTCTGAAGTTTTTTTTTTCGCCTTCTCTGTTGTTGTAGAGAATGCTTGCCAGTTTCATTAAGGTGAGTTCGACCAACAACCGCTGATGTTTACTGCTGCGATACTGGGTATCGCATTCATTTACCATGGCAAGGCCTTGTATGAGTAAACGAAGATCTGCAGCTTGTGCCTGATCCTTGTATTTATCAGCGATACTATCACTCACTTCCATCAACGCAATGGTTTGAGCATCCTTACTCACCAACAAATTTCTGAAGTGATTTCCAAGTCCTGTAATGAAGTGATGGCCATCAAAACCTTTGTTCAGCACTTCATCAAACAGAACGAGACATCCTGGCACATCCTCTTTGAGAATGAGGTCGGTCAGTTTGAAATAGTAATCATAATCGAGAACGTTGAGGTTCTGTATGATCGAATGATAGGTGAGATTACGTCCGCAAAATGCAACCACTTGGTCAAAGATGGAGAGTGCATCGCGCATGGCGCCGTCTGCCTTTTGTGCAATGACATGCAAAGCTTCCGGTTCAGCCGTAATGCCTTCTTTGACGGCAATTGACGCGAGGTGCTCTGTCATATCCTTCACGCGTATTCTGTTGAAGTCGAATATCTGACAACGACTCAGAATGGTTGGAAGGATTTTATGTTTTTCCGTAGTTGCAAGAATGAAAATGGCGTGCGCAGGAGGTTCTTCGAGTGTTTTCAGAAACGCATTGAACGCTGCTGTAGACAACATATGCACCTCGTCGATGATATAGACTTTGTATTGTCCAATCTGTGGTGGTATCCGAACACTGTCTACGATCGACCTGATGTCTTCAACAGAGTTGTTCGAAGCAGCATCAAGTTCAAAAATATTGAACTGAAGCTCATCAATGTCTTTGCCTAAAAGTCCATTTACTGCTTTGGCAAAAATTCGCGCGCATGTTGTTTTACCAACGCCACGTGGACCTGTGAACAAATACGCCTGTGCAATTTGATGATTGGCAATCGCACTTTGCAACGTAGTGGTGATGTGCTTTTGCCCAACCACAGTCTCCCAGGAATCCGGGCGATACTTACGTGCCGATACGATGAAATTTTCTGCCATAGACCGCAAAGATGGGTTCAGCTCATGGGCTTCCAATCAACATTTTGTCAACAATTCTGAAGATCGGCCTAACCGACCGATCAATCACAATCCTGAAAGGTATACGCTTCGTATGGAGGCGTACTTGAATAAGTAAAACCTGGTTTTAACACATAGTATTTTATCAGATTCATGTCAAAACCTTCTGGTACAATTCCTTCGAATAAATCGGAAGGAAGAATGGTAAGTCTGAAGAGGTCAGAATCTCCCACACGTTTCATTTTCAGGGCTGGAGTGGATGAAGCGAGTTCAGGTGTAGTGTAATTGAAAGCTGTAAACACACTTTGTTCCACACGTAAGAATAAATAACACTCATCATCACCCAGGTTTTGCAAAGCTGCATTGGTCTCCTGTCCATTGTCGTAAGTGATGGACAGAAAATCGTCTGGTTTGCCAATCTCCGGAAATGCGCAGTATGGATCATCGCACAATCGCGGTATGATGGTCACATGTAAATCTTCGGTTTTCGCTTCACCACCATATTCTCCAGCATATGCATTTCCATCTTTCATTTTGGCCAGGCAAGAAATACCCAATGAAAAGAACTCTGTGGCTTCAACACCATAAAAATCTGTAGGTAGAAAACGAATACTGTAGAGTTTATCACTCACTTTGGTGAGGCGCATCGCTTCGCTAGAATTATTCCAGCTACCGTTACCTGCTACCGGTCCGGCAGGTGCCCATGTCCACAAATAAACTGAATCATCGGGATGAGCATTCAGACGAGCATTTAATCCTGAGTTCTGCACACCATCTGTGGTTTGCGCAACATTGATGTACAAAGTGATGGTGTCACTTTTACCGGTAGGCGAGGGCAGAATATAGGCCGCCTGTGCAAAACCATTCATTTGAAGAATGAGCCCTATCGCAATTGTAAAGAGTATTTTTTCATCGGATCAATTAACTCGGTTAAAGTTGAATTTATAAATGGCGAGTGGCGCTTTCGCCAGTTGCAGCATCATAACAATTCTTTTCAAGATCGATGCCTAAAGTATTGTCTGATTCGCGCACGACAGACCCCAACAAGAGCTGCAAGGTATCTGTCGTATTGTAGAGGAAGAGGTATGTGGGAAATTGCTCGTTGTCGAATCCCCAAGTACCACCATTGCCAAAGAAGTTCTTTCCCGGACCTGGTTCTACTGTGTAGATTCTGCCTTCCCTTTTGAAATGTGAGCCGATATGGTGTTTCACCAGCCACTATATAGAAATCGCTCAGATCGCGTTCTTCCTTGATGGGATTATTGGGGTCTTGTTGTTTGAAGGATGAGATTTCCCAAGTTCCTTCCATACCAGCGATTTTATCGGATGGATCACCGAGTTCGCCTTTGAGATCTGGTTTGCAGGAATGCATGAGAAGTGCCAGTCCTGAAATTGCTATGAGTATCTTTTTCATATTGATCTTTTCGCTCGTTAAAATTAATTACATCCTCCTTCCGGATTGAGTTCGAATCCAATCACTGTTGATTCTGCATTCGGGAATTGGATGGCCATACCCGGACAATCATAAGGTGCGTCTCTGATAACTACGTTCTCACCCAAAGTTCCCCTCCTGCGAAGTTGTTCCACATATTTTCCTTCACCGATGGTTTCAATGCGGTATTCAATACGGGCAGATGCAATGATGTCTTCGGCAGTAGTTGATCCTGGTAGTTCACTTCCAGGTCCATAAGCACGCAATCTGATGTCATTCAGATCTTGAATAGCTGTAGATAAATCGCTTCCCAATTCACCAAGCGCTTCAGCCCTGATCAATTTGAGTTCAGTTAAATGAATGATGGGAACACTGAAAAGGTTGGAACCTGTCACTTTAATCAAAAAGCCGCGGTTATTCTCTGATGCTATCCAATTCGGAATACGTTGATCAGCAGGATTCAAATTGATGAAATTCTGAAAGTTCTCACTTAACATCAATTCTGCAACACCGTTGTTGACGTTGTAATAGCTCACAAAAGTTCCACAACGACGATCCTGTGCGGTGTCTGAACCGAGTAAGTAATATTTTGAAACTGTTCCAAAAACCGATTCACTGATGGTGTTATTGTCGAAAGAAATATCAGGGTACCTGTTGAAGTCTGGAATCAATGAGAATTGGCCGGAATTGATTACTTCATTGCAATATGACACTGCGTTACTATAATCATTCATGAGGAAATATACATTCGCCAAAACGCCAGCGGCAGCGTAACGCGTTGCGTAAACACTATTCAACTCGGGCAGATTGTCATGAGCGAAGTTGAGGTCTTCAATCACAAAATCATAAACTTCTTTCACGGATGATCTTTGCAATGGATCAGCAGCTGCTTCATCTCTGATAGGAACGCCAGCATGCGTATTTCCAGCAGTGTATCCATATGGCTGTGCCCAAAGTTTAACGGCAGACCAATGGCAGAATCCTCGGAGGAATCGAGCTTCTGCAATCAAGCGGCCTTTCTCTGCTTCCGAAAGATCGGCAATGGCGTCGATGTTGTCGAGCAAAGTATTACATCTCCAAATCACAGTGTACAAATCTTGATACACCTTATTGGTTGTGCTATTAAAAAATGTGGTCTGTCGAGCGTAAACAGAACGCAAATCATTGTTGGTATTAGGTTGTTCCAGATTGTCCGATAACAATTCTGAGATGGACTGAATTCGGCCATCATATAAATTGGCTAATGCGTCGTAACAACTGTTCAATGTTTCTTGTGCATCGGATGCAGTGTTGAACAAGTCTTCTCGCAATGCGCCTGTCGGTGGTTGATCGAGCCATTTCTTACATGAACTGAGTCCGAGTCCTGCCAGTAAAACCAGTGAGAGTATCTTTTTCATTGTATGGTTCATGAGTGATTAGAAATTCGCGTTGAGTGTGATGTAATAACTTCTTTCCTGTGGAGGAGTGAGGTAGGTGACATTCGGACTGAGGTTTCTATCCTGAGCATTTTCGAAGTCGCGCACCAGTTCTGGATCCAGTCCAGGGAAATTCGTGATGACAAACAAATTAGAAGCTGCAAGTGATACAACCAAACCGCGTATCGGACTTCCTTCTTTCATTTTGAAATTGTATGAAAGATTGACGTTTTTCAATCGGAGATAGTCAGCTTTGTAAATAAATAAAGTTGTATTCCACCAAGGATTTCCTGCCTGCAGGCCATAAGTGTTTTCATTCATTGTAAGTCTTGCGAACTGAGCATCTGTATCACCTGGTTCCTGCCAACGATCGAAAATATCGGTGCGCATATTCCAATCTGTTACAACGCCCATTTGTCGTTTTCCCGACGAATCAAAGATTTTCGCACCAAGACTATACACCATGAAGAACGAAAATCCCCAATTTTTATAACTGAAGGAATTGGTAATTCCGCCATAAGCTTTTGGAATACCTGCACCTGCGAATTGTCTGTTGGTCAGGTCATAAGTATAGGTTGTATCGCCATCTAGGTCATAATACATCGGACGACCATTCTCTGGATCAATACCAGCGAATTGAACGAGATAAAACGAACCAACAGGTTTGCCAATCTGCACACGTGAATCGTTCGTACCACCGCTGAGTGCATCCGGCGTGAAGTCTCCAATACTCAAAACTTCATTGGTATTGCGAGAGATATTGAGATCTGTTATCCACTGAAGTTTGCGCTTTACATTTAAGTTATTGGAGTGAATGGTGAATTCAATTCCCTGATTTTTAATTGAGCCTGCATTGGCCCAAACTTTTGAAAACCCTGTGCTGGTTTGCACATTGTATTCCAACAATACGTCAGTTGTTTTCTTATGATATACACCCAGCGTACCGGTAATACGATCATTCAAAATTCCAAACTCAAGAGCGGCATCTAACACCCGCGAGCTTTCCCATTGAAGGTCAGGATTTCCTATTTGTGTTTGATAACGGTATGGCAAACCATTATATCCACCAGAACTCAGCGACCATTTTTCATACTGTGCGTCTCTTGGAATGTCCGCATTACCAGTAATACCCCAAGATGCGCGAAGTTTGAGGAAGTTGATCTTCTTAACTGATTTCAAGAATGACTCCTCGCTCAAAATCCAACCCACAGATGCTGAAGGGAAGTTACCCCATTTGGATTCTGTTCCGAATTTGGAAGATGCATCGGTTCGGTCTACCAGTTGCACATAATATTTATCCTGAATGGAATAATTAAAACGTGCGAAGAAACTTGTGAATGTCATGACATCCTGAAATGAGTTTCCATATTGCGCAGAAATGGTATCGTTGTCGATTTCACTTGCCGTTGGAAGATCTGTAAGCAATGGATATTTCACTTGAGAATATCCTCTAGTAGTTGATTTCTGAATTTCACTACCTACCATCAAACTCACTTTGTGGTTCTCATGATAAGTCCTGTTGTAGTTGATGGTCCCATTGGTATTCCAATTCGTAACCCAATTCGGAAATTTTTCAGCGTAATTCTGCGTTTGACCAATATTGATTCCTTCAGGTAGGAATTTCATTTCATTTTGATCGAGATAGTCCAATGAGCCCGTTCCACGTAAAGACCAATATTTATTGATCACATATGTGAGCGCATGGTTTGTGATCACACGCTTGTCCACATTCACCCATTTTCTCAAATCACGATAGGCTACCGGATTAGAATATCCTCCATTCCACATGTAATAATCACCCAATGAGTCATACACAGGGAAATAGGGGAGTGCTGTTGACATGGCTTCACCAATACCACCACTCCACGCAGCATCAACCCTGTGGTTCACGCTATTGGTATAAGAACCACCAGCGGAATACATCAGTTTATCTGTGATTTGCCAATCAATATTCAATCTTGCGGTATTTCTGATAAATCGGTTACCAATGATGTATGAACCATTGTCTTCATTGCCAAGTCCAGCATACAATTTGAACTTGTTCATGACGTAACCAACTCCGACATTGTATGATTGTTTGATACCAATTCCTGTGAGCTCATCAAACCAATTCGTATTGGTTTTCATTGCTTCTTTGTATTTCGCTTCTCGAACAGAAGGAAGATCTGATGATGTTGAAAGTCCGGGTAACCATGCGTATCCCGTTCCACCATCATTTTCCCAAGCTTCTTGTCGAATCGTGAGATATTCTTCAGTAGTCATCATATTGGGCTTGGACGCTGCTGCAGATGTTCCAACTCTCACAGAAAGGTCAACAGTAAGTCCTTTTTGTTTACCTCGTTTTGTGGTAATCAATACCACACCATTTGCGCCACGTGAACCATAAATACCGGTGGCAGACGCATCGGTCAAAACCTCCACACTTTCAATGTCATTAGGATTCAAAAAGGTGAGAGGGTTGTTATTCATCGCTCCGGAATTTCCTCTGAGGAAAGGATTTTGAGTGACCGGAATTCCGTCCACCACATACAATGGATCACCACCAGCCGAAATGGAACTGATACCCCTGATTCGAACCAGCGAGCCAGATCCAGCAAGTCCGGAACCTTGCGATACTTGTATACCTGCGCCTTTTCCTTGAAGTGCTGCTTCAAAACTTGGTACAGGAACTTTGGTCATTTCTTTACCATCAATCTTGGTAATCGATCCTGTCACATCTCGCTTTCGTTGAACGCCATATCCAACTACAACAACTTCTTCGGTCATTTTGATGTCCGATTCAAGCTTGACGTCTAATTCTAATATCTGACCTGACTCCAGTTTAATTTCTTTGGTTTGTGTGACAAATCCGATCAAAATAAATTCGATGGAGTGTGAACCAGGAATCAATGTGAGTGCATAGTTGCCATCCATGTCGGTGGATGCACCAACACCACTCACTTTATCTTTCACCACAACTCCAGGCAAAGTCTGATTTTCATTGTCGAAAACTGTTCCCTTCACAGTTTGAGCATGGGAGAGCTGAGCACTGATTGCAATACATAGAATGGTGATTGCACTGTAAAGTCTTTTCATGAGCAAGTAGTTCGTTTAGGTCTCTATAAGGGTTAAACAACGGTGTCAAACATAACATAAAATTGATCATAAGTGTCATTTGGACACTAAGATCATCGCCATCCCGGATTGACTGTTCCGTGATGGCGACGAATTCGGTTTATTTTTCGATAATCACAGGTTGCGATTTACTTGAAAGTTCATTCGAAACGCGAATAAAGTAAACGCCAGCTGGAATTGATGCAATGCTGAGATTCATCACCTGTCTGCCAGCTCCCATGTTTTTTTCATCAAATACATACACGAGTGAACCGGTCACATCCAACAATTCGATGCGTACTTTACCACTTATTTCATTGTTGAATCCAAATGAGATTTGTTCTCTCGCAGGATTTGGATAGGCGAAAAGGTCAAGTTGGTAATGTGACATAATATCTTCTACATTCACTGTAGATGTATCAGGTGCTTGCATTGGCTGGTCGAAATACAAATGGTATTCACCAGCGGTATAACCGAATGACGAATTCACATCATTGACTTCAATAGGATTTCCAGTGAAGTAATCATACCAAGTACCTGTGTGCTGAAATCCGGGCACCATATCAATTCCGATGACATTGAAATTCCCTACGATGGTGCAATTCAATGGTGTGCTGCTCAAATGTATCCGTTTACCCATACCACCTAAATCGGTATCAAAATTCGTTGTAGAGAAAAGCGGTTCATTCTTTTTAAGGTTATTCAAAGCACTTACCACCTGATATACCTTGTAACGCTCTATCATGTCGAAGTAATTCCACATAATTGGTTTGGCATAAGTTCTACAGTTACTGTTAATGGTACCATCCTGACAATAATTGATAGAATAGTCATAACCCAATTCACCAAACTGCCAGATCATTTTTGGACCTGGAATCGGGAGCAAAAATGTGAATGCGAGTTCCTGACGATCCAATGCAGTATTGAGATTGTGAATGTTATACGAGCCATTGCTGTTGCCAAAGTTGAGGTTTTTATACATCATACGCTCTTCATCATGGCTTTCCGCATATGTCACCAAATGTGGATCGTTCCAACCGCGATTGGTATAAACACCCCAACTCAGATTGCTTTCGGTGCTGTAACCCATGCTGGCCTGTTCATAGCTGTTGGCAAGATTTCCCCAAAGCAGCATTCCATCATTGGAAAGAATAGTTTCTTCAGAATTATCAGCAAGGTGTTCGAGAATCAGATAACAACCTGGTTCAACAGACAACATGTGATCATGATAATCATTCAAAATGGCGATCCTACTATTGTCCTGCGCTCCCCATGCAGCAATATTTCCAAGGGTATTGTTTTGAGTAAATCCTTTGGAGAGGTCAAAACGGAAACCATCCATGTGGTATTCATCAAGCCAATATTCCAACACTCTTTTGCAGAATTCACGTGTCTTCGGACTTTCATGGTTGAAATCATATCCTACATTAAAATCATGTTTTGGAATTTCATTGAACCAAGGACTTTCCGCCGTGGTCTGTCCGTAATCGCCAGCATCCGGATTAAAATACATACGTACCATCGGGTTTTGTCCGAAGGAGTGATTGAGCGCAATATCCTGAATTACCGCTATGCCCCTATTGTGACATTCATTGATGAATGTTTTCAAGGCATGTTTATCTCCATATGCTTTATCAGCAGCGAAATAAAACGATGGGTTATAGCCCCAACTGTCGTTGCCTTCAAATTCATTGATCGGCATAAGCTCTATGGCTGTTACACCCAGATTAGCCAAATAATCCAGTGAATCTGTCAAGGTTTGATAATTGCGATTTTCGATGAAATCGCGGACCAATAATTCATAAACCACTAGTCGTTCCTGTGGTGGACGAACAAATGCGTCATCTGTCCAGGCAAAGTCTTCCTGATTGATTTGAAATACCGAAACAGCCTGTGAGGTGAGACATCCGGGATATTCGGGCATATTGGGATAAGTCGTTGGTTCAATGTATGGATCATTCCAGGAATCCAGAATAGTTTCGGAGTAAACATCCGCTACACGCATGTCTTCTGCGTCTATACTGTATTGAAAACGATATGTGGTATTGGCATCAAGACCGGTGATATCGAGCCAGTATGAATTGCCATCTGGTGTCCGATTCATCAGATAGTTGGCATCAAATTGCCAATTGTTAAAATCACCAATGACATAAATGAAATCTTTGTTGGGTGCGTAAATCTGAAGTCTCACAGTTTGGTTGTCGATATAGTTGATTCCATCAAGCGTTCCCACAGGTGCCGATAATACAGCAGGTTGAGGATTGATATTGATAAGAACCGTTTCAGAAATTTCTTCGCTACCGTTGTTGGCTGTGAGCACTACATTATAACCACCATCAGCGATTTCGCTGAAGTCATAGTCTAGGACAGTTGCATTGCTTGCTGAAGCGACTACATTGCCATTCACTGTAATCATAAGTTCTGAAGGTTCTGACGAAGCACAATGAACAGGAATCAATTCGCCGGAAGTTGCTATCACCACTTGTTGCCAAGGCTGCTGAATGCCGGCATGGAAACTTTCGTCATACAATTCCAAATAGATGTCACTTCCATCGGCATTTTTTCCTTCGAAAGATCCGTTCTGATTGCGGAATACGAACATCAACCTTCCGATGTCTGTACCAATTGGATAACCATAATAAGTCTGAGGTTGAATCTCGATTTTATGAATTCCACCACCCATTGGAGTCATGACAACCTCAGGATCAGCAGTTCCCCAATTGCCCTGCACATATTGCCAGTTGTTTTCACAATTGTCTTCATCAGATTGCGTCACAATTCCAGTATGAGCGTAGATGGGAATTGTATTCAATGGGATTCCTGCGTTGCCGCTGGACACATCGTAGTAAACCGTGATAAGGTCATCCGGCGTTGGAAACTCAGGATCGCTTGATAGGATTTGAGCCTGAGAGTGCATCCAGATGGTGAGAAGCAAAAGGATCGAGGAGAGTTTTTTCATGAAATGATTTGGAATGTTCCGTGCCAAATGTAAAGAAAGTGTCATTTGTACACTTATGTTCTTTTTTGATTTAACGGATAAAGTTTTCACTTATACAGAAAAGCTATGGGTGTCAATTCCAAAAATAATCATTTCCTCGTTTGAAAGAACCACAGCCTGTTATCGAGAATGGTCAGAGATGATTTCTTTCAGTTCCGTTTTTATTTGGGTGATTGCTCATGCATATTTGCCACAAACCCCATAAAATGATTCTTCTCGACGGCGCGGCAACAGCAAAAAGCATCAAACTGGAAATTGCTTCAGAGGTTGAAGCCTTGAAAAAATCTGGTCAGAAAGTTCCTCATCTCGCCGCTGTTTTGGTGGGAGATGACGGTGCAAGCATGACATATGTAGGCTCCAAAGTGAAATCCTGTGAAGAGGTTGGGTTTGTCTCTACCCTCATTACCCGACCTTCGAATACAACGGAAGAAGAACTGCTTCAGATTGTAGATCAACTGAATCGTGATCCAGAAATCGATGGATACATCATTCAATTACCTCTGCCGAAACATATCAATGAGCACAAGATATTGTTAGCTATTGATCCTGAAAAGGATGTGGATGGTTTCCATCCGGTGAATGTGGGAAAAATGATGTTGAACTTGCCTTGTTTTTTACCTGCAACGCCTGCCGGCATCATTGAGTTGTTGAGAAGATATCAGGTCCCGACCGAGGGCAAACATGCGGTGGTTATAGGCAGATCGCACATCGTCGGTTTGCCGGTTTCTGTGTTGTTACAAAGAAATGCCTATCCGGGTAATTGTACCGTAACCATAGCGCATAGTCGCACCTCTGATTTGAAATCACTTTGCAAATCTGCTGATATCGTTATCGCTGCACTTGGCAAACCTGAGTTTGTCACAGGAGAAATGATCAAAGAAGGAGCTGTCGTGGTCGACGTTGGTATTACACGAGTTGTCGATGCTTCTAAAAAATCAGGATTTAGAATTGCAGGAGATGTCAACTTTGCAGAAGTTGCAGAAAAATGCTCATTCATAACCCCAGTACCTGGTGGAGTCGGACCGATGACCATCGTTTCATTGCTTATGAATACCCTTTCGGCGGTTAAAAATCACCGTTAAGCTAATACATGCTATTTGGGTGTAACCGACAACGAGGCGTTTCCATATAAATAGATAAACCGCACAGGGAAAGCGGAATGTATAACCTAAATCTATTTGTCATGCTGGAAAAACTCACCATCGTCACCCTGAAGAAATGGCTATTTGTTTCTATGTCGCTGATCTCGACATGGCTCCTCTTCAAACCTTGAGGATTTTGTAGAAGCCACACTACTGCCTGTTTTTTTTCGTTCCTTAAAAAAAGGAGGGAAAAATGAAACATGTCAGGATTGTAACCGTAACAGAGGTCAACTTAAACAAACATTTCCGTACTAAAAACCTAACTAAGATGAATCCGCTTCACGACTGGAAACACGTTGTATTACAACGCCTCATTATCGTCTTCCTCGGTATGCTCACCCTGGGCGTCGTATTTCAATCTTGTAAAACAAATCATGCCTCGTGTGCTGCCTACGATAAAGTAGAAGTACCAAAGCAATAGATCCATTCTGAGTGGTCGAATATTTTCCACTGCTTAGGTTTGGACAAACAAACACAATATAATTCACACTGAAAAGGCAGCCTCGGGCTGCTTTTTTCTTTTTCCATGAACTATGCTCATTACACTGTTTTTGAAGGCATTCATTAAAGTAATTTTTTTTGATGGTATGATCTGGTGGTATTGCGGTAACAATTGTTTTACATTTGCTTTCAACCTTAATGAACTCAGGGCTGTACTTGTGTCTGCTTCTGATACCTGTTATCCGGCATTTCAATTGTTTTGATGCTGTTGTTTAATTTCGGATGATTCCGAAAGTTAATTCAGCCAGTATTCAACAAAAGGATTCCCGTGCTGGTGAATTGGATTCAGGACTTCAAAGTCTTCCCTTCGACTATTCTAATACGATGAAGTTGTGCATTTCCTTGTTGGTTGTGTTTGTCCTGTCATACGGCAACTCATCCGGGCAATTCTATGAGAATATTGCTGTGGAAGTTGGTGTGATTCACCAGTATAATAATGGATTTCTGGGTGGTGGCGTGTCGTTGTGCGATTTTGACAATGATGGTCTGGACGATATATCAATTTGCCAACGTTTTACCAATCCACTCTTTTATAGGAACACAGGTGATGGGTTCGAACAAATCCCCTACCTCATTTCCAATGATAAGGAAATGAAACAAATCACTTGGGTGGATTTTGACAATGACGGCGACAAAGATTTGTTTACAACTTCTATGCTTGCGCCGTTCAAATTATACAAAAATGAAGGGGACAATTTGTTTGTCGACATTTCTACATCGGCGGGTTTCCCTGTTACCAATGATTATACGTTTGGCAACAATTGGGCTGACTATGATCTGGATGGTGATCTGGATGTCTATATCAGCAATTACAATGGAATAGGCTTTGGCAATCCGAATGTCACCAATTTTCTCTTTAGAAATAATGGTGATGATACTTTCACAGATGTGACTTTGATGGCCGGTGTTACTGGTGACAACTGTTACACTTTCATGTCGCTTTGGTTGGATATCAATGGCGACTTATGGCCGGATCTGTATAGCATCAATGACAGATATGAATGTCGGGATTATTTGTATACCAATAACGGCGATGGCACTTTTACTGACATCACATTTACCTCTGGAGCGGAACAATACATTCTCAGCATGAATATTTCTGCTGATGACTATGACAATGACGGTGATTTTGATGTGTATATCGCGAATGGTACTGAAGGGTGTTCATTTTTTCGACATGATGAAGACGATGTATTCGTGAATGTCGCAGAGAGCAATGGCACTTTACTGAATGTTTTCTGTTGGGGAACGCAATTTATCGATGGCGACAATGACATGTGGCAGGATATGTTTGTTTCATCCACTCCGCATATAGCAACCACTGGCCAGGATCGTTTTTTATACAATAATCATGATGGTACTTTTACGAATGTATCCAATGCCGTTGGTTTTATGGGCGAATCGGGCTGGAACAGATCAGTGGCTGCCGGGGATGTCAATCAGGATGGTTGTGCCGATTTGTTTACGGCGGCTACACTGCCATCTTATTCATCACTCTACATAGCTGAACCCAATTCGAATCAATGGATCAAGGTGGAACTGGAAGGTGTTGTCTCGAACCGGGATGGTATTTCTTCTAGAATTGAGTGTTATGCAGGAGGTATTCGTCAAAGTCGTTACACTTACTGCGGTGAAGCTTATCTCGCCCAAAATTCGTCCTCCGAAATCTTTGGACTAGCTCAAAATGCAGTGGTAGATTCTCTCATTGTGCGATGGCCTTCTGGCATTGTAGACCAATGGTACAATATTCCTTCCAATCAAAATTTATTCCTTGTAGAAGGTACCTCTAGAAAAGTCATGGTCTCATCTACTGGAGGGTTTTGTGCGGGTGACAGTGCAATTCTAAACGCCGATGAATGGATTCAATATGATTGGAATACCGGTGATACCACGGCTCAACTGATCACCGAACAACCTGGAAGTTTCTTGTTGCAGGTTACGGATCAATGGTCTAATGTATTTCTATCGGATACAATCATTGTTGAACAGTTTCCACTACTGGAATATGAAGTGATCGGTACTTCTCCTTTGTGTTTTGGTGATCCATATGGCATGATTCAATTATCGATGTCGTCCTGGATGCCAGATACATTTACCATCAACGACTCGCTCGTCGATGGCACGGCAGCTGTCAATCTTATTCCCGGTATTTATTCCATTTCATTTGAAGATCAGTATAGATGTGTTTATCATGATGAAATCACTTTGATTGCGCCGGAATTATTGCAGGCTGCGGCAGAAGTGACTCATCCCGTTTGTTTTGGAGACCTTGGTCATGCAGTAATTACAGTATCTGGAGCGGATGATGGCTATATCATCAATCTCGGATCATATGATTTGAATGCATTGCCCGGTGGTCATTATGAAATCTCAGTGATCAATACCAATGAATGCACAACCTATGCTTCATTTGATGTGATTGAACCACTGCCTATATTAGCCATGATACATACCACCGATGTTTTATGCGCTGGTGAAGACAGTGGAACTTTGTCTTTGGATAGTTTGTTTGGTGGAACAGGCGCTATATCAGTCAGCCCCAATTACGAAGAAGCGAGTTTATCTGCCGGACTATATGAAATAACACTTACTGATGAATTAGGTTGTCAGTCCATGATGTCTTTTGAAATAAACGAACCATCTCCTTTAATTCTGGAGGTGATTGTCACGCCTCAATATGAAGCTGGACCAATGGGAAGTGCTGAGGCTATCATTCAAAGTGGTGTTCTACCTTTTACTTATTCTTGGGAACAATTTCCAGATACAGTGAACCTGCTTCAAAATCTGGCGCATGGTAACTACATCGTCACAGTTGTAGATTCAAATGGATGCGAAATTTCCTCTTCTTTTACAATAGACTTTATTTCCCATGTGCCTGAAGTATCCATCTTATCTGGATTGATTTATCCTAATCCTGTCACAGATTGGTTTTACTATCAAGACCTCGATGCCAACGGTAGGTATGAGATTATGGATTGTACAGGTAAAAGTGTACAATCAGGTTTTTTGACCAATACAAAAACTAGGATTGTCGTGGATCAAATCGCAAGCGGACTTTATTTGTTTCATGTCAAAAAAAACGGCAAGGATTTCTCCCTGCCGCTTTTGATTTACAAATAGAATTTTGGTTGATTAGAATTTGAAATCTGTTATGTCGATCTAGGCAGCATAAACACCGCCATTTTTTTTTATCTAAGTACTGTTACACTTCCTGCAATGCGTTTATCAACTTGAAGGTTATTAAACTTCACTTCAATCTGGAAGGTGAATAAATCATTGTGGGTGAAATATTCGCCATCGCGCACATTGCCCGTCCACGCCATATCTGGATCATCTGTCGTAAAGATCAATTCTCCCCATCTATTGATGACATCAAAACGATAGGATTTGATTTCTTCTTTGGAACTGATGACAGGCTTGAATACATCATTCACACCATCTCCATCAGGAGTAAAGCTATTCGGAACGTAAATGTAGAAAGTATTGTCAATGTTTACCGACTTGCTGTAAGCAGAAACACAACCATAGTCATTCATGACTTCGAGTGTCACTTCGAATACACCGCCGCGGTTGAAATGATGGAGAGGACTTATTTCTTCGGAAGTATATCCATCGCCGAATTCCCAGTTGTATTGAGTGGCACCTAAGCTGGCATCATTAAACTGAATGTCTACTTCGTAGATGATGTCATTGTCAGGATCGAAATTAAAAGAAGCAACAGGTACTTCGAACGCTTCAATCATATCATCATAATGTTGGGTATTCTCACATCCAAATTCGGATATGGCGTGAAGTTGAACATCGTACAATCCTGGATTTTGGAAAGTCATGGATGGGCTTTCTTCCATGGAGGATGCACCATTTCCGAATGTCCAATGCCATGTCACCCCATCGGTAGTGGAATTTTCAAATTCCACTACCAGGGGAGAGCAACCGTTAAATACAGAAGGCATGATATCTATGGAAGGCGTTGGATGTATGGTATAGATTTCTTCGTGGTTGTCGGTGCAACCGAAAACATTCGAAGAAATTACAGAAATACTATGATGACCAACCTGATCAAAACTGAAGGTTGGAGTAGAGGCATTCGAGTACATCACACCATCGGCATACCAATCGTATGCACCCGATCCTGATGTGGTTACATTCACCAAAATGTCTTCCGACAAATTACAGCTTTCATACTGATCGAGTGTAAATGTGGTTGATGGTTGTGGTAAAACATGCACAGTCTGTGTAGCATGTCCTTCACATCCGAATTCATTTTCTGAATCCAATGTCACTTCTATGTCTTGAGGAGCACCGGAAATATTGATGAAATCTTGACACACATCCATCGATGTGCTGGTGAATCCATTGCTGAATGTCCAGTTGTATGAAGTGGCATTTTCGGATGCGTTCTGCGAACAAACATTCAAAGGACTACAACCGTCTGTAATAGAAAGATTCATCACAGAAATCGGTTGAGGGTGCACCAAGAATGACATGGTACCCGTAGCCTGGCATCCATTATTTTCTGTTGCTGTCGCAGAAACGAAATATGTGTTTCCAGTAGCGAATTGGTGGATCACGTCATTTCCCGAATCATAACCAGTATCGCCATAATCCCAGGAGATATCCTGAATATTGCCTACTGTTGATGCATGAAAATGTGCGTCAGTTAGAGGACATACTGAAGATTCATCAGCCGTAATGCTGATTTCCGGACTTGGTAAAACGGTGATGGTGAAACTGGTTGTATCAAAACTACAACCATCGTTGGCGTAATAAATCACGTCATAGATTCCTTCCTCTTCATAAATATGATTCGGACTCATCAACGTAGAAGTCGTATTGTCTCCAAATTCGAAAGTGAAGTTGGAAGCACCGGTTGTGTTATTTACAAACTCAACAAACATCGGTGAACAACCGATTGGTGCGCTCGAGTAAGATTGATCTCCACCGTGTTTGGAAGCACCGTAACAATTGATTCATACATATCTGAACCGCAACTGTTGTAAGCATATAGCTTAATCAAGAAGTCTTCAGAATTGTCTTCTGTGGTATAAATCTTTGGTGAAGGAACAGGATCTGTAGTTGTATCGCCATCGCCAAGTTCCCATAAATATGTATCGGCATTACCAGTGGTATTGTTGGTAAATACTGTAGTAACAGGAGAACACTGCGATGATAAATTCATGCTGAATGCGGCATGTGGAGTAGGAAATACCTCGACCATTTCTGAATGACTATTGCTGCCACAAGTGTTTGTGGCGGTCAGGATAATCTCATGAATGGTGTTGGCATCCACTGCCGAGAATTGGTATGGAGCCGGATCTTCAACATTGTAGTTGTTGCCACCCATGTTCCAGGTATAGCTAACATTGAGTCCGGTTGTTTGATTGTCAAATGAAATATCCAATGGACTGCAACCACTCTGTACCGAAGTATTAAATGATGCTTGTGGTGCTGAAATAATTTCTATTTCATCACTGGCTGAATGACTACAACCAAGCAAATTGTATGCGGTAAGTGTAACGAGGTAAGTACCTCCGATAGAATAAATAGTATGTCCATCTTCCATCATGGAATTTGATCCATTACCAAAACTCCATTCATAATCAGTTGCACCTGTAGAGTTGTTGGTGAAATAGACAATCGTATTTAGACATCCTGTTGCTGGATGTGTGAAATCGGCAACTGGCATCGCTTCAACGGTGAGCGTCATCGCATCTGAAGCTGTACAACCGTAATTGTCTGTTGCGGTCAACGTGAAAATCATCGTGGAAGAAATATTCGCAGTCGCAAATCCGATGTTAGGATCATCCAAATAAGAGGCATTATCCCAACTATACGATACAGAAGGTGAGGAAGAACTTACTCCACCATTCAGTTGATATGAACTTCCTTCGCAAACTCCGCCGTCCATTCCAGCATTCACCACAGGTATGTCATGTACTTCTACAACCCTTGTGTCTGTTGTTAAGCATGATCCGATACCTAGTGTGTAAGTTAATGTATAGGTTCCGTTTTGTATCGGGTTAAATGATCCGGCGCCATTAACATAGGTGCTTCCCGACCATGTGCCACCCCCAACGATAGGAGTAAGGACGGTTGCAGCGGAGCCTTCACATAAGTGAGAGTCAAGACCTGCATCAGCATAAGTCGTTGCATTCACAGTGATGGTTTTATCATCAGAAGAAGAACACCCGAAAGCGTTTGTATAACTGTATGTGAGGATATGTGAACCTATTGTGTTTGGTGTGAATATGCCACCTGAGGTAACGTCGGTGCCAGACCATACACCCCCAGCAGGACTGTAGCCTGATAACGTTTGCGCAATACCCTGATCGCAGAATGCTTCATTCGCTCCAGCATTGACAACAGGATTTGGATTTGCTGTAATATCCAATGCATCGGTTGCGGTGCACCCAGCGTCATCAGTAATGGTAACAATCAAAGTAACATCTGCATTGGCCGTAAATGTCGGATCGGCGATATGATCATCCGAAACGGTAGCACCAGTCCAGGTGTAATCTGAAATATTGCCATTCGGTGTATTGGCTGAAGCGCTAAGCTGAATTGTTTCTCCAGCACAGACTGCAACATCTGACCCAACGGTCACATTCGGCAAACCATTTACCTGAACGTCGATGTAGTCTGTTGCGAGACATCCACCGGACATGGCCTGATAGGTGAGAGTATATGAGCCAACTGTAGATGGAGTGAAAACTCCGCCTGAAGTGACAAATGGTGAACCTGACCATGTTCCGCCAGTAGTCAATTGTACTGATGGCGAATTTTGACAAACATCAATGTCAGATCCCGCATTCAAAGGACCTGGATTGATCACTGTAACGTTCATGTCATCACTGGATGTGCAGCTAAAGCTGTCAGTGTATGTGTACGTAAGTGTGAATGTTCCTGTTGTTGTTGGTGAAAATACTCCAGCGGCATCTACATCGCTTCCGCTCCAATTTCCGCCGGCAGGAGAATAGCCCGCGATGGCAACTGGTCCACCATTGATACAAGTCGTTAAGTTTGATCCGGCGTCTACTGTAGGCAATGCGTGTACATTGACTGTAACGGCATCGGAAGCAGAACATCCTGCAAAGTCAGTCGCTGTCACCGTAAAAAGTGAAGTGGATGCTGGCGTCGCTGTAGGATTATGAATATTGTTTTGACTTACTGCACCAGTCCAAGAATAAGAAGTGATTGCTCCATTGGTACTGCTTGCAGTGGCACTCAGTTGAGCCGTTCCTCCAGCACAAATGTCTTGATCCGATCCTGCATTCACACTAGGAAGTGACAATACCGAAACGATGATTTGGTCACTTGCCATGCAAGTACCTGTTGATGTCGTGTAAGTAAGATTATAAGTTCCGGTTTGTCCCGGTGTGAAGAGTCCTCCTGATGTTACCCATGCGCTTCCAGACCATGTACCTGTTGTCAAAAGTTGATGTGCAGAACTATTTAAACAAAGAGATACGTCGCTTCCTGCATTTACGCTTCCTGGAGGAACTACTGTTACAGTGAGTTGGTCCGATGCTGTGCATCCACTTGCAGGTGTATAGGTATAGGTGAGAATAAAACTACCAGTACCGGTTGGAGTAAATACTCCACTTCCTGAAACTCCGCTTCCAGTCCATGCACCTCCAGCCGGACTGAAGCCGGGTAGGGTATAAGGACCGCTATTGCTGCAGAGTGTGACATCACTACCTGCCTGAACGGTTGGATAGTTATTTACAGTAACCGTCATGTTGTCTGATGCAGAACAGTTTTCTGAGTCAGTAACAGTGAGGGTGTAATTGGTAGTAGAAGTTGGTGTTGCTGTGGTATTCAGAACACCATCGGTTCCAAGTGAACTTCCGTTCCAATCAATGATTGTGATGCTACCGTTTGTACTTGAAGCAGTACCATTGAGTGATGCGGTTTGTCCATTGCAAATTGAAACACTAGCGCCAGCATCAACCACGGGAAGAGGTCTTACTTCGACAATAACATTGTCGCTCACAGTGCAGCCGGGTGAACCGTTTGTTACCGTGAGGTTGTATGTTCCTATAGCTGAAGGAGTAAATAATCCACCGGAAGTAACAAGAGCTGAACCGCTCCATGATCCTACTACAGGGAGTTGAAGGTTTCCACTGTTCAAGCAAATATCTTCATCGGATCCTCCATTAATAGGAGTTGGTGTCGTAACCGAAACCACGGTTTGGTCGGTATTCGTACATCCATTGGCATTCGTATAACTATAAGTAAGAGTGAAGTTTCCTGTCGTGGAAGCTGTGAAGAGTCCAGAAGAATTTACACCAGATCCAGACCAGGTTCCACCTGAAGGTGATCCAGTCAGTTGCAAAGTGCCCTGAGAAAGACACATACTTTGATTGGATCCGGCATCAACCGTAGGCAATGCATAAATGGAAACAGCAATCGCATCACTTTTCTGACAGCCGGCAGCATCAACGGCGGTGACATTATAAGTAGTAGGATTGGTTGGGGAAACGGTCCAACATTGGGTCGGTGGTCCACTTACCCAAGTATAAAGTGTAATGGCACCATTAGGTGATGTCGCATTGGCACAAAGTGGAGTGGGAGTACCTGAGCAAATTGAAATATCTGAGCCGGCATTAATTGTCGGTAGATTCAAAATGGTGATTGTGATGTTATCTGTTGCTATACAGCCACTTGCATCCTGTATTGTTAAAGTATAGGTTGTAGTAGTTGTAGGAGCTAAAGACGTATTCGGTGTTGGGTTGAATGTCGTGCCATTCCAACTGTAGGTCACTGCCCCCGTGGTACCGGAAGTGGTAACACTTGGACCCGGATTGTAGGGTTGACCTTGACACTTGGTAGCATCAGGTCCAGCATTGACTGAGCATTGTGAATAACTCTGTGAAAAGGACAGAATTGCAGACGAAAGGACCAACAGGCTTTTAGGCCAATTGAATAATAGGGATTTCACTTTCAGCAGTTTAAGTTAGGTAATGAATAGTATTTATTCAAAACCTAGTACGAAGGTAGGAAGTAAATTGTTGCATTGTTGATAAAATCGTGAAAAAAATTTTCGGGCTTGCTTCAAATCAACTGTATCTAAGTTTTTGGAGGCTTATTTTGGCCGCGGTAACCTGTAATTTTATTTTGAACCATTTATGAAAAAATTATTCCTTGCACTTGTTGTATTGTTTTCATTTTTAAATGCTTACACTCAGTCTGAGCCATTTGGGCTGACTTTGAGTCAAGATCAATTCGACCTTATTAGAACAGATATTTTGCCAACTTTCGATCACGAAAGACTTCTGGCTGAGGATACTGAAATTGAAGAAAAGGGTGGACGTACCAACTTCGGAAGGATTATTCCTTCAGGAATGAATGAAGAAAACGTCGGAGTCTGGACGGATCTCGGCAATGGAGATCGAATTTGGCAATACCGTTTTAAATCAGAAGGAGCCAAAGGTCTTTGTGTATACTTCAATGATCTGTACTTACCTCTTGGGTCATCGCTGGTTTTTTATCCGGCTGACCGCAGTTATGTTGTTGGTCCATTTGGAAACCACGATTGTAAAGCAAATGGTAAGTTCATGGTAGGTGAAATTTTGGGCGATGAGGGTGTTCTTGAATACTATGAGCCTTCTACAGTTGTTGGTGAAGCACGAATTGGTATGCATGGCATTGCACACTTATATAGATATGTGTATGGATCAGAAGAAGAGCAGCGAGGTGGTGGTAGTGATGTTTGTGAAGTGGATGTGAATTGTCCGGAAGGAGCAGAATGGACCGCAGAACGTGATGGTGTTGTGCGTTTGCAAATCACGGAAGGTCAATTTGTAGGACTTTGTTCTGCTTCTTTGGTGAATACGACAGCGAAAGATTGTCGCAAGTATATCCTCACTGCCATGCACTGCGGCGTGAATGTTTCTGATTCTGATTGGGATCTTTGTTCGGTGCGTTTTAAATATCAGCGCGCTTCATGCGGATCTGGTTCTGCGCCTACTTTGAACAATCGAGTTGGTGTTAATTTTTTGGCCGATAGCAATGACGGTGGCGGCGATACTGGTTCTGACTTCCTTTTGTTGGAATTGGAAGACGAAATTCCTTCAGGTTGGAATCCATTTTTCTGCGGTTGGAACGCAGAAACGTCGGCAGCATCGTCGGGTGTATGTATTCACCATCCATCTGGTGATAGCAAAAAAATTTCTGCTACAAGCAATATCGTTTCAGGAACATATAGTGCAACAGGTTTTCACTGGCGTGTTGTTTGGCACGAAACTGAAACCAATTGGGGTGTGACCGAAGGTGGTTCTTCAGGTTCTCCGCTTTTCGATCCAAATCACCGTATCGTTGGTACGCTTACCGGTGGTGGTTCGTTTTGTTCTTCTCCAAGTTCACCTGATTATTATGGAAAAATGTCGAAGCATTGGACCGCCAATCCTAATGCTGCTGATCAAAAATTGAAAGTTTGGTTGGATCCCAACAATACTGGTTTACTTACCATGGATGGCTCATATGTTCACGCTGGTGCAAGCTCACCTTGTGATCCTTCAATTACATCAGTAGACAAAGACATTCAATTTGATGACATGAAAATTTTCCCTTCAATTTGTGACGCCTTGCTTACCATCAATGTTGTGAATTTCCGCAACATCACTGAAGTTCGCGTATTTGATAACAGTGGCAAGATGGTAAAAACACTTGGATTGAATCAGCCTTCAATATCGATGAGTACAGATGATCTCGCTGATGGACTATACTACATCACATTTGTTGGTACAGAAGGACGTTTTATCACTCAAAAATTCGCTGTAAGACATTAACCTAGATCACGCATTCAAAATCGATTGCAGTGCCCGTCCGGGTGAGGATTTCAGCGCTTCATGACGGTATCGACTGCAGAATCTGAATTAAGAAAAGATTAATCCAATTCACCTGCAATTGTTGGTATCGGAAGTCTTCAGATACCACGTTGATGGAAATTGTACTATATTTGGCCAAAACCCTGTGAAATGAAATTTGAAGTAAATCCCCAGGATAAAGTGGTTTGTGATCAGCAAAAAAAAGTTGAAAAACTGGATGCTATTCACGCTCCTGAATTGAAAAGCGAAATTGTAATGTTGAATAAAGATGGATCGAAGAATATCATCATTGATCTGTCTGAAACAAGATATATTGATTCTTCTGGCCTCAGTGCATTGTTGGTTGGTAACAGACTTTGTCGTGATGCCAATGGTTCTTTTGTACTCTGCGGACTGCAAGACAATGTGAAGAAACTCATCACGATTTCACAACTGGAATCTGTGTTGAAAATTACACCTACCAGAAACGAAGCCGTTGATCTGGTTTATATGGAAGAAGTTGAACGTGATATTTAAACCGACTTTATGAAGAGAATTTTTTACGCTGCATTTTTATTCTATCCCCACTCGCTATTCTGTCGCAATGTGACCCTTCGTCTCATGATTGGGGTAGCGCTACGTTTGGTGTATCACCTGATCCAACCGTTGGCGAGAATTTTCTGCCAGCAGTGATCAATCAACCTTATTCTGACGCGGTATATGTATTGTGTCCATCCAGCGTTGGTGATGTAGTACCTGAATATGCTAACGTACAGTTGGCGATAGATTCAATAAGTTTGGATAGTGTTACCGTTTTCAACGGTATTGCTGATGTTCAGATGTCGACCATTGGATTGTATTTGACTTGCAACAACAATGGTGAGTCGACCAACCCATGTATGTTTTTTCCTGGAAATGCATATTGCGGTGATATCGCTGGTACACCAACTGTGGCAGGAACTTTTGATGTGAAAATTTTCGTAACTGTTCACTTTAATTTCTTCGGAGCTCAATCTCTCCCATACAGTTTTGAGGGATATGTACTTGAAGTTTCATCTGGTAACAGTGTTTCTGAAGCATCGGCGTCCAGCCTTACTTTGAATCAGAACAATCCAAACCCGGCTTCTGCTTATACCAATCTGACATTTCAGGTTGCATCAGTTCAAGATGTAACCATCAGCGTATGCAACTTGTTGGGTGAGGTAGTTTACCAAAAGGATATCAAAGCAAAACGCGGCGAGAACCAATTCAGACTTGAGACTTCTGCTTTTGAAACAGGAGTTTATCTATACTCAATTCAGACCATGGATAAAAAACTGACCCGTAAAATGATTGTACAGCATTAACATTGCCACATTCATGATGATATTTGACCGTCCCATTCAGGGGCGGTTTTTTTTTCATTGAACTTTGAAGTTACCATATTAGGCTGCGGAGCTGCTGCTCCGACCAACCGACACAATCCCTCATCGCAGGTGATTAATCTGCACGATAAGTTGTTTCTCGTCGATTGTGGTGAAGGAACCCAAATGCAAATGCGGAAGTTCAAAGTTCGCATGCAGCGCATCAATCACGTTTTCATTACACACCTCCATGGCGATCACTATCTGGGTTTGATGGGGTTCATTTCGAGTATGCACCTGCTCGGACGAAAAGCGAAACTGCATGTATTTGGCCCAGCAGAACTGTGGGAGATTATTCAGATCCAGTTGAAAGCTTCCAGTACTTTTCTGGTATATGAAATCGAATTTCATGCGGTTTCTATGGATGAAAAGCAATTGGTATTTGAAGACAAAACCATTCGCGCGTATTCATTTCCAATGAAACACCGCATTCCATGTAGCGGATATCTTTTTGAAGAAAAAGAAAGAAAACCCAAAATCAAAAAAGAGGAAATTGATCGTTACAAATTACAGCCTTCACAGATCATTGCACTGAAAAATGGAGTAGATGTGACTTTGGAAAATGGTCATGTGGTTTATGCTGATCAGGTGAGTATTCCGGCCGATGCCTTGCGCAGTTACGCTTATTGTTCTGATACTGCTTATTCAGAAAAAGTGATGGATGCGGTTCGTGGTGTGACCACCATTTATCATGAATCCACATTTCTTGATTCTGAAAAGGAAAGAGCAAAAGAGACTTTTCATAGTACTGCTAAACAGGCGGCTACAGTGGCGAAAAATGTGGGTGCTACCAAACTTATACTGGGACATTTCAGCTCAAGATATAGCGACGACAACGAATTTTTGGTTGAAGCCAAAACCCAATTTGACAATGCGATTCTTGCAGATGAAGGAATGATTATTCACATCGAATGAAACTTGCCTTCACTACACCTGAATTAAATCATCTCCACTTGTCTTGCTACCTTCTGTAATATTTCGAATACTGTTTCAGCCATCACATTTTCACTGTCCAGCGTTGGATTGATTTCTGTGAATTCGAGACAACAGGTCCTTTCATTCTGAAGAAATTCGAGTATCAAATCAGCTGCTTCCCTTTCGTTGATACCACCTTTGACCGGTGTTCCTGTTCCTCTGGAAACCGTTGGATCCATAGAGTCCACATCGAAACTGATATAGATTCTGTCGCAATGACTGAGGTATTTGAGCAATTCTCGACTCAGTTTGGTGACGCCCGTTTTACGGACCTCGTTGGTGGTTACTACTTTCACTTTATTCTTCTTGATCAGATTGGCTTCCTGATCTTCGAAGTCGCGGAGGCAGATATAGATGAGATCTCTGTATTCAATTTTTGGAGATATATCGCCAACGTTTTTGACCATTTCCCATAATTCAATGGTTTCATAGTCGAGGTCATTCACCTTTTCTTCGATATTGTCTTCGTTCAGTGACGCAGCGAGAGGCATACCGTGCATATTGCCGCTTGGTGTGGTGTACGGCGAGTGTAAATCAGCATGTGCATCAATCCAGATAACGCCCAGTCGGGATTCAGGATAGGCCATTTTAATACCGGCAATGGTGCCACCAGCGCTGCTGTGATCACCGCTGATGATAAGCGGGAATCTTCCATCACGCAGTGTATCGCGCACTCCAGCGCCTACACGTTCGTACATTTTAAGGACGCTTCTCACATGTTTGGCATAACGACTACCAGGATTATTTAATAATGCCTGATTATCATGAGGTATACTGAGACTTTTGTATTTGCGAAAAAATTGAGAGCGAAAATCGAGCGCTGCGATTTTTACTGCGTCAATGCCAAGACTGGCACCGCGCGTACCTGCGCCAACTTCACTGGGAACTTCTATCAGTCGGATATTTTTTTCCTTTTTCGTCATATCTGCAAAGATAGTCATCTGATTTTAACTCGTTGTATCTCATGTTTTCGGATGTTTCCCAGATCTTTCCATTGCTAAAACAGGCTTGAATACAGAATTTCAGGTGCCGTTGTTAAAATCATAGCATTAAAATATAATGCACCAGCTGTGGAGAAGAGCCGTAATCCTAGGCAAATCAATCTCGCTTTATGATTCAGAGGGAGTTGATGCGAAGATTTTATTTCGGAAGAAACAATATGACGTAACGATGTGATTTATGTAAATGATGACCTTGTTTGTGTAATCATCCTTCTTATTGAATAGTACACCTTTGCTCCATTCCAACATCACCTACAAATGAAGCACTTTGGTGCAGTAGAGTGATTCAGATATTGAACTATAACAAAAATCCATGACACAAAACATGCAGTACAACACCAGTAAAATAGGCATTATGGTTTTTGTTTTTGCATCGATATCGATGATAGCGATGTCACAATCGATTCAAACTGTTCCATATGTGGATTTAGAACGATACGCTGGAAAGTGGTATGAAATAGCGTCTATTTCACAACGATTTCAAAAGACTGTACATGCACCACAGCAGAATACACCGTAACGGATCAAGGATATGTCGTTGTGGAAAACAGATGTATTAAAGAAAAAAGGACAGATAAACCCGCCTATATCAAGGGTAAAGCATTTGTGGTTGAAAAAACGGGGAATGCACAATTGAATATTCAATTTTACTGGCCTTTTAAGGGTAAGTATTGGATAATCAAACTGGCAGATGATTATAGCTATGCAGTTGTGAGTCATCCGAACAAAAAATACCTCTGGATATTATCCAGGACACCATTCATGGACCCACTAACCTATGAACTCATACTAACTTCATTAAGAAATATGAATTTTGATATCACAGAATTAAAAACTACCAAACAAATATAAAATCATGAAAATTCTATCAATCCTTTTTATTGCTCTATCCACGTTGTTGGTTAATTGCACACAGACATCAGAAAAAAATGATGAAACAAAATCGAAAAAACCTGGCGAATTAAATGATGCCGAAATCAAGGCTATCGAAGCAGAGAAGACACAGGAAAGAGCGGAATGGAATCTTTTCAAAGCAGAAGCAGACAGCACCATCAATAGCATGGAAATGGAACTGAGTAAATTGTCTGATAAGATGAATACTTCCTCGAAAAAGGACAAAGAAAGATTGCAGGAAAAATATAATAAATCAAAAGAAAAAGTTGCTGATCTGAAAGTGAGAATACAGAAGAGAAATGAAGAATTTCAAACTGATATGCAAGCTTATAATGAAAAAATTTCTGAGAAAAATAAAACCTTCCAGAGAGAACTTAAGCATGATATGAACGAACTCGGAGAATCTATGAAAGATTTGTTCAAGGACAATGTAAAGTAGAATTGTTGGAGGAAACTAAAACATCATTTCATCAATAAATCTCATCATAAAGGAATTCAAAAGTGAAAACAGAAACGGGTATTTCAGAAGTCAATAGAAAAGCTATTGCTAAAGAGTTAGCAAAGATTTTAGCAGACGAATCAGTTTTGCGTTTGAAAACGAGAAATGCACATTGGAATGTCGAAGGTGGTGACTTTTATGAAAAGCACATGTTTTTTGATGTACAGTCTATGGAATTGGACAAAATTATCGATACTGTGGCCGAGAGAATGCGCTCTATTGGCCACTATGCGCCAGCTTCCATGAAGACATATTTGGGATTGACACATTTGTCGGAACAGATTGTTGAGCTCAATGATAGTCAGGTACATCAAAGAAATTCTTATGGATCATGAAAGTACAATCAAGTTACTGCGAGGTCAAATTGATACTTTCAACCGAGAATTTCATGATTCCGGCACAAGTGACTTTATTACGGGGTTAATGGAAGCACATGAAAAAATGGCTTGGATATTAAGATCTCATATCGTTTTAAAGGATGGGACTTTAAATGGTTACGAATGATTTTTTCATGATGGAATTTATGGTGAAGGATTGAGAAGTAGGCTCAACCAATTTTAGACACCATCCCAAAAAGTGTGTAAGTAGTTTGATTAGGGATTTATCCTGTCTTCAAACATAATTATAAATTGGTTTAATATTTCCCCCCAATTGCGTATCGTCATAGTCCATTTTTTGTTGCCTCATGGATCGACAAATAGACTGATTTGAGCACTGCTTCATCAGTTGGGAACGATAGTTTGTTTTTGGTGTATTTGCGGATTTTTCCATTCAGATTTTCAATGACATTGGTAGTGTAGATGATTTTCCGATTTCCAATGGAAAATCCAGAAAGGCTGTAAGCTCGTTCCAGTTGGTGCGCCAGCTCTTAATGGCGTAGCCATATTTGCTTCCCCATTTGCTGTCAAGTTCGTTCAGGCAAGTTCGGCAGCATCACGATTAGGTGCGTTGTAAATATGTTTCATGTCTTCAGAAAACTCTTTTCTTTCCTTCCAACCAACATACTTGCAGGAATTTGATTTGATGGACAATGCAAATTTGTTTTGTGGATTCAGGAAAAACAGATCTGATGGTCTCTGTAAATCCTTTCAGGTTATCAGTGGCGGTAACAAGAATATCCTTCACACCTCTGGCCTTGAGATCGGTAAGTACAGAAAGCCAAAAAGATGCTGATTCATTTTTACCCAGCCACATTCCAAGCACTTCCTTCTTTCCATCCAGACCTAAGCCAATGGCTGTAAACAGTTTTATCGATCACCCTGGATCCTTCCTTCACTTTGAACACTATTCCATCCATCCAGACCACGAGATACAAAGGTTCAAGCGGTCTGTTCTGCCAAGCAACAACGTCTTGAAAAATGCGATCTGTAATCCGTGAGATAGTCGATGGAGGGACATCAAAGTTGTACACTTCTTCTGATTTGTTCTTCGATATCGCTGACCGACATGCCCTTAGCATACAGCGTGGCTGATAACGTTTTCAATCCCTTCAACTATTCCCTTTCGCTTTGGAACGAGAGCTGAAAATGAAGATTCCCGATCCCCTGGGACGTCAATACTCAAATCACCTTCAGTTGTTTTGATTGTCTTTGCTATGGCCATTTCGAGCATTTTTAGCGCCTGAACGCTCATGCTTTCATAACCAAGATGCATCCAACTCACCTTCAAGGAGCTGCTCTACACCACGTTTTCTTAATTGTTGCAGGAATGAATTCAATTCCTCGCCGTTCTTGAACTGCTTCAAGAAATCATCTGATAGTAATTCTTCTTTGCTCATTTTTTAAAGTGTTAAGCTAATCGAAAAGTTGTTTCCGAAAATTTTTTTTGACCAATCCCCGGAGGGGGTCAAAAAATTTTCAGAACAACTTTTCCTAGTTACACACTTAATGAGAGACTACCAATTTTATCCCTTCGTGGTAGTATTTTGGAAATGGATGTTTGTTTGTATACTCTGGAATCAAATACTGTTGTATTCATATCGACTTAACAAATGGATCTTGGATTTGAATCATCGGCTAAAATTGTTGATAAATAATCATTTATTCACTTAACCCTGACATTTGTCGCAACGTAAACCGATCACTTTCGTGTGACAAATTACCTATGCCAATCAGAATATTTTTCATAAACATCTTGGTCTTCTTTTTCGCCTTAAGCGCTCGTGCTCAAGAAGAGGTGCGTGAAAAGGTGAATCAAATCAATCAATGGTATAAAGAGCATCGTGAGCTTGCTGCGGTGGATGATAATCTTGAAAGAATATCAGAGCTCAATGCTAAAATGACCAACTACCTGTTGCAAGTATTGAATGATCCGAAGGCGAGATCCTACCCTTTGGAGAAGTGGTTGAATCTTGATTTTGTTCAGTCTTCGGATAAAAAAATCGTTGTTTTTTCCTGGTCAGAAAAAACAGGAGGTTCGAATCAAACGAATATCAATATCATCTACGTCGAATTGCCTGATGGATATCCTAAAGGTGAAAAATTGTTGGATTGTCACACTTTTGATAAGGAACAAAGTTTATACACTGGACAAATCAATCAAATCTATGACTTGAAATTAGGGGAAAAGATGTTGTATTTGCTCATGGGAAGCGGTATCAGTTGCAATACTTGTTGTTACGACTACACGGTGCTCTATGAGATCAATGACTATTGGTTGGAAGAATCGTTTTGTGTCGTTCATGACTACAGGCAAGGAGATGGCAAATACTCCTTTGATGAAAAATCTCGAACCTTGTTGTATGATTTTACCATCGATTCAGATGATCCTTTGTACAAGAACGATTGCGCAGAAGGTGAAAAATTAAATGAGAAGACATGTCGGTATTTGAGAAAATATCAGTTTAATGGAAACACCTTCGAGGAAGTCATAAAGTGATATTATCAGTTTTTTATATTGTGGCCAATTTTGAAACCACTCCTTACATATTTTCTCCTTGCCTATGGAATCAGTTGGGTGATTTGGTTGCCACTTTATTCACCTCAATTGGGTTGGGTTGATCTTCCTGTATTTCCATACCAACATGGTATTGGTGGTTTTTGACCCATGCTGGCTGCTTTTATCATGGCGGCATTCGATCAAAAAAACAATCGATTGAAGTTTCTGCTCAGGGAATGTGTCAGTATAAAGTCACCCGTTTACTTCATGATAGCGTTGTTGGCACCATTTATATTGGGATTGCTTGCAGTTGTCATTTACAGAATGGAATCTCATGCAGATGTGGATCTGTCCGCATTTACCCGAAACGTTGAATTTCCTGAATTCAATTTTATCATGTTTTTTATTTACAACTTGATGTTTTTTGGTTTTGGTGAAGAAATCGGTTGGCGCGGTTTTGCTTTACCGTATCTACAAAACAAGTACAATGCATTGGTGTCTTCGATTTTACTCACAATTTTCTGGGCTTTTTGGCATTGGCCATTGTTTCTGTACAGACCAGGCTATGTCGATATGGAAATGTCGGGTATTGTTGGGTGGGTGTTGAGTTTGTTTACCGGGAGCATTCTACTCACCTGGTTGTATAATTCATCCAGAGGAAGTATTTTGGTTTGTGCAGTGTTTCATACAGCCATTGATGTTGTTTTCACTGCTGATATTTCAGACAAACAAGTGATGAATTACCTCGGTATGCTTATTACGATATGGGGAGTTCTCACTTTGATCATTTTCAAATCAAAGAATTTATCCAAAAAAGACAAAGTAGAATGGAAGTGATTCTTAATCAAACTCGGTGAAGATTCAATCTTCATCCTGTGGTAATTATCCGATAACATCTGTTGGAATTCACGTTTATAGCTTCACGACGTAATGTTTTGATTATGTCGGATATCCTTCTGTCCATAGTTGCGGGTTTGGTATTATTCCTTTTTGCAATCAGTCAATTGTCTGATTCCTTAAAAGCCGCTGTAGGCTTGCGAGCAAATGATTGGATTGCGAAATTCACGTCGACTACTTTAAGCAGTATACTGGTTGGTACAATCATGACAGTGTTGTTGGATTCTTCGTCTGCGGTAATCATCATAACCATCGTTTTGGTCAATGCGAAAATTTTGAAATTCAGACAAGCTATGGGGATTGTACTGGGGGCCAACATCGGTACAACCTTCAGTAGTCAGGTCATAGCAATGGATGTGGGTAAGTTTTCCCCGATTTTGTTACTGATTGGATTCGTATTCATGTTCGTGACCAAGACAAGATCAGACAATTCGATAGGTAAGGTGATATTTCTTTTTGGTATTCTTTTCTTCGGACTTTATACCATAGAACTTGCTGTAGAACCGTTGAAAGAAGAACCTTTTATGTTGGAGTGGCTTAAAAAGACCGATGATCCCCTTTTCGGATCCATGGCTGGTGCTCTTGCTACACTGGTAATACAATCATCCTCCGCGACGGTAGGAATGGCCATTGTCTTATCCAAAAAAGGATTGCTGAGTTTGGCTGGAGGTGTAGCCATTATGCTTTGGCGCTGAGTTGGGAACATGCAGCGATACGTTGTTGGCAACCATTAAGGAAGTCGGGCAGCTGTGAAAACTGGACTTTTCACTTGATCTTCAATTTGAGTTCGATCATCATCGGATTGATATTGTTTTATCCATTTGTAAAGTTTGTTGAAATCGTCAGTGAAGGAGCACCTGTAGAACGTGCTATTGCAAATGCTCATATGCTTTTCAATATTGCCGGTGTACTTGTGTTTGTTTGGTTCGTGCCTCTTTTTGAAAGAATGCTCAACATGTTATTGCCAGATCGAAATTGAGGAGTCTTTGAAACTTTTTTAATACAGATGTTCTCTGTCGAATACTTTCAATGCTGGAATTATATATTATTTGCAATTCTATTATGGATGTTAAGGATACTTTTACCATTAAAGATGGGCGGATATTCTTGAGGGTAATCCATGATCCATTCATCATTGTAATCAATCCGAAACAAAATGAAACTACCTATTGTTGTAATGACATTCATGATGTGTGTGAATGCAGGTGCACAATCCAAAGTGCTTTTTGTGACATCTAATGCCGAGTATTATCGAGGAACCACCATTAGCGCGGCCAATCATTTTGAAGAAATTGTAGTGCCATATGACGTATTCACCCATGCTGGATATGATGTTGATTTTGTGAGTCCACTTGGTGGTGCAATTCCTATTGGATACATCAATTCCTCCGATAGTCTGCAAAAGACTTATTTGTATGATGGTTGGTTTATGGACAAATTGGAGCACACCCAAAAACCTCAGGACATTCATGCTGATGATTATTCGGCGATCTATTATAGCGGAGGTGGTTCTGCCATGTTTGGGATTGCAGAAGATTCGACGATTCAACAAATAGCCAGAACCATTTTCGAGAAACATGGGGTCATCTCATCTGTTTGTCATGGTACAGCAGGACTAGCCAATTTGAAGGATAGCAGCGGAAAATCTTTATACCAAGGGAAGAAAATTACAGGATATCCTGATAAGCTCGAAAACAGGGAAATGGAGTATTATCGTTCATTTCCCTTTAAGATGGACGAGGCCATTGAGCACAATGGTGGTGAGTTTGTATTTTCTGAAAAAGGCCGAGATGGATTTTTTGTCGTTGATGGAAGTTTTGTAACTGGACAAGATCCAACTGCGGCAAGGTCGGTGGCTAAAGAAGTGGTAGCCATGTTGAACAAAGCTGGTTCTGGTGAGGGCAGTAGAGTGCATCAAAGTGATCTGGCTCAAATCAATGAAATACTTCTCGACTATATCGAAGGAACAGCCAATGGCCAGCCTGAAAGACTCAGAAAAGCTTTTCATCCTGATTTCAATTTATATACTGTTGCGAAAGACACCTTGTGGATTCGCTCAGGTGAACAGTATATCTCGAATATAAAAGTAGGAGAAAAATCTAACCGAATTGGTCGAGTCCTTTCTATTGATGTCGAAAAGGATGCTGCCGTCGCAAAGGCTGAAATTCTCATACCCGGTTGGCGGACGTTTACCGATTATTTTTTAATTCTGAAGTATCAGGGTGCTTGGAAGATTGTCCAAAAAAGCTACAGTTGGCGAGAGGAGAAAACTAAACTGTAATTCGAGATCTTCCATGTTGATGGAGAGGATGAAAAAGGAATAGTTTTTTTAACCTGCCCATTGATCAGAGAAGCGATTCAAAAAACGCTGTCATTTTGTTGTGAATTTGATTGAATAAAATGACCTTCGTTTTGCAGGTGTGCGAAGTCTTGTAACTACCTTCCGCCCACAATTTCTCATCATGAGTATTACTGACCTCGCAAAAGATAAAATTGTTCTGATCGATTGGATCCTGAAACAGGAAAAGTCGCATAACCTAAAAGCTGTTTTGCAACTCACTGAAAACATTGATCAAGAAGCCGCCAACCTCGCCAGAAATGCTGGTTATCGCGGCAAAGGAATTCCAGTGAGTATGTCACAATTGAAAACAAATCTTTTACTGGCCATCGCACAAATTGAGAAAGGCGAATCAAAATCGTTGGATGAAGTGGAACTGGAATCAGACATGTGGTGAGCATGAGGTTCAGCCGCTGATGTGATTTTCTAGGTGTGTTCTTTCTTGGCCAAAGTCCTATTGAGTTGAGGAGCAAGGATAATTTCTCCATATTTTTTTCTTACAAAACCATTCTGTAATTGTACGGATTATCAAGTGTTCTGGACGTTTTTCCAGTAATGGAATCATGTCCTGAGAATACATGAATAGAAGAACTCAATCGTTGCAAAGTGAAATGATTTGTCCGAAAATGAGTGTATTTTGCCGCTTCATTGTATGTGTATCAAACCTGCATTTATTTTCATGAAAAGAAACCTACTCGCGCTTTTTGGCGCTGTGATGTCGTTGATGGCTCAAAGTCAGACCCCTTGCGTGGATGGCATGGCTGGAGAATATCCATGTGACAACATCGATTTATTGAAATTTATGCCGATGGCAGAAATTGGAGGAGGTGCCAATACCAATGACATCTGGGGATGGAAAAGCCCTACCACTGGCCATGAATACGCCTTGGTGGGTTGTTCAAACGGAACTGCTTTCGTTGACATCACAAATCCTGTGGATCCTATCTATCTCGGGCTTTTACCAACTCATACGGTAAATAGTCTTTGGCGTGACCTGGAAACATTCAACAACTTTGTTTTCATCGGAAGTGAAGCACCCGGTCATGGTTTACAGATTTTCGATTTGACTCAACTTGATGCTGTGACCGGCGCGCCTGTTACATTCACGGAATCTGCGTACTACGGCGAATTTGGACACAGTCATACTATAACCATCAATACCGCAACGGGTTTTTTATATGCTATGGGTTCGGATACATTTGATGGTGGTCTGCACATTGTTGATATCAATGATCCATTGAATCCAACTCTTGCCGGAGGTTATAGTGAAGATGGATATACCCACGACGGATATGTTTGGCTTTATGATGGTCCCGACCCAAATTATCAAGGAAAAGAAGTCTTTTTTGCTTGCAATGAAGATGAACTCACCATTGTGGATGTAACCGACAAAAGCGATTGTCAGGCTATTGGCATGTATGATTACGAAGGCGAAGCTTTAGTTGGGTATGTGCATCAGGGTTGGGTCACCAAAGACAAAGCGCATTTCTTGGTAGATGATGAATTGGATGAAATTCAAATTGGAAATGCTCAGGAGCCCTATGGTACACGAACACACATGTTCGATATTTCTTCTTTGGAAAATGTGAATTACATGGGCTTCTATGAAACAGATAACACTTCCATTGATCACAACATGTATGCATTGGATCAATTCATTTATCAAAGCAATTACCGAAGTGGCGTCCGCGTCGTGGATGCTGTTCGCGTGCAGGATGCACAGTTAAGTGAAGTAGGCTTTTTCGACCTTTATCCTACCAATGATTTTGCGCAATTCAGCGGTACCTGGAGCAATTACCCTTATCTGCCAAGTCAGGTGAATATTGCGACAAGTATGTATGAGGGATTTTTTATCCTTCGTCCTCGATTGCTTTATTTCACACAAAATGAAGTGGAAGTGTGTGGTGGAAGTCAGGTTGTTCTGGAATTGAATGTCAATGCTGAAATTGCCTTTCCAGTAACGGCTTCTATACAAGGATTGCCTGGCGCTGCGGTGCCATGGACCCTCATCAATGAGACAGGCAATTATCAAATCGTCATCAATAATTTATCGGGATTACCTTCAGGTACTTATTATCCGGATATCGTCCTCACTACCACTTTTGGCGAGGAATACCTCGTTCCGTTTCAACTTTCGTTTACTGGAGGATCGCCACTTTCACCAGAACTCATGAGTGTTCCCAATGGCAGTTTGGTTTCTAATACGGAACCATCCACGTTGTTTGAATGGCAGGCACAGGATGGTGATCTGCAATATGAATTTGAATTGGCAAGTGATGTGAATTTCACTTCGATCATCGATGCACAACAAACCACTGAGCCTTTTTACCTGATGTCGTTTATCCTTCCAGACAACACCTATTACTGGCGCGTTCGTGCCACCAATGGCTGCGGTACTGGATCATGGTCAGAGGTCTATTCGTTCTCAGTAACGCTTGTCAGTGTGAATGAAATGGAGAAAAACACATTTAGCCTTTATCCGAATCCGGCAGATGACCTTTTCACGATCACATCGAACGATGATTTGAAGGAAATTTTCATTACGGATGTTGCAGGAAAAATTGTTCGTCAGATTCGACCATTGAATGGGACCAAACAAATGGAAATTTCATCGATTGAATTACCAGTTGGTCTTTATTTTGTGCGATCGGCAAACAGCTGCATTCCGCTCGTGGTGCGATAAGGCGCATTGGTTAAAAGGAATTATGAACATCTACTGATCTTGATCATGAGAAATGGTCAAAAGTCATGACAATTGCCTGACAGGTTCAAAAAGCGGCGATTAAATTTGCAGCTCTATGAAAATCCAGTTATTGCTATCTGTATCAGCCATGCTATTCATCACGGCATGTGATTCAACCAAGGGTACCGTTTCAGTACAACAAGAACCACAGGTTGTACAAGGTGAAAATGATGAACCAATCCATTATCCGGAAGAAAAACATTTCAAAAATGTAAAGCAACTGACATTCGGAGGCAACAACGCTGAAGCCTATTGGAATTTCAGTGGCGACCAGCTCATTTTTCAAAGTGATAATAAAAACTGGACAGCGGGATGTGATCAGATTTTTGTGTTGGATATCAATGCCAAAGCGGATAGCACGAAAAGGAAGCTCATTTCTACCGGCAAAGGAAGAACCACTTGCAGCTTTTTTATGCCGGATAACAAAAGCATTCTATACGCAAGCACACACTTGGCTATGGATACCTGTCCGCCAGTGCCGGTGCGCGAAGGTGGCCGCTACGTTTGGCCGATATATCCGGAGTATGATATTTTCCATGCTGACCTGAATGGAAACATTCTCAAACAGTACACCAATGAACCGGGTTATGATGCAGAAGCTACCGTGTCGCCTAAAGGTGATAAGATCATTTTCACCAGTACACGCGGTGGTGATTTGGATCTCTGGATCATGAACATCGATGGCTCTGGATTGAAACAAATTACAAGTTCTTTGGGATATGATGGCGGTGCTGCTTTTTCTGCTGATGGCAAACAGATCGTATGGCGCGCTTCTCGTCCTAAAACAGTTGAAGAAGTCAAAAAATACCGTGATCTTCTTGCGGAAAATTTGGTGGAACCAACCAATCTTGAAATTTTTGTTGCTGACGCGGATGGCCATAATGTCAAACAAGTGACCAACTTCGGTAAAGCCAATTGGGCTCCTTATTTTCATCCTGATGGCAAGCGTGTATTGTTCTGCAGCAATTACAAAAGCGCAATAGGTTTTCCCTTTAATGTTTTTATGATTAATGTGGATGGAACCGGTTTGGAACAAATCACTTATGATACACAATTCGATTCATTCATCATGTTTTCTCCCAATGGAAAAAAAGTGGCATGGTGCAGCAACAGACATAATGGTAGAACACGTGATACCAATGTGTTTGTAGCGGACTGGATAGACTAGGGTTTGAATTATGAATTATGAAGTATGAATTATGAATTATGAATTGGGAGGTGTGGTTGTATTGTTCATTTGAGCATGGTCCATTTTGTTGTAGCAAATTCGAATTATCAGTAAGGCTTTCAGAAATCGAAACAGGGGAGCAATAGCTTGAGGTGTCCTAAATTGCGCTCATCAAAACAAAGTGTATAAAGATGAAATTTTCTCTGATGAAAAGAAATATCCTTTTAGTTGTTGTGTTGCTTACACAATCCATTTTAGCATTGGCCAAAGAAGGCATGTGGATTCCTTCGTTGCTTTCAGCCGTTTATGATGATATGAAAGCAGCGGGACTTCAATTGACTGAAGCTGATTTGTACGATGTCAACCATTCGAGTCTCAAAGATGCCATCGTCCTTTTTGATGGAGGTTGTACGGGAGAAATAGTGAGTGATCAGGGATTGTTGTTCACCAATCATCACTGTGGTTTTGATCAGATTCAGTTTCATTCTTCATTGGAACATGACTACCTCAAAGATGGTTTTTGGGCCATGAATCCTGGCGAAGAATTGCGTTGCGACGGACTTACAGTGATGTTCATCGTTCGCATGGATGATGTTACTTCCCGCATGAGAGAAGGAATTCAAAACGGCATGTCGATGACAGAAATCGATGCGATCATTTCTAAAAATCGCAAACTGGTTGAAGAGGAGTACAAGCAAAACAATCCGAAACTCGGTTTACAGATCAAAGCATTCAATTATGGCAATCAGTATTTCGCGATCGTAACCAAGACCTATACGGATGTTCGTTTGGTAGGTGCTCCTCCCGGGGATGTGGGCAAATTTGGTGGAGATACAGACAACTGGGTATGGCCGAGACACACCGGAGATTTTAGTGTATTTCGAATTTATGCCGATCAAAACAATGAACCGGCTGCTTACAGTCAGAACAATGTGCCTTTTAAGCCAGCTCACTTTTTACCGGTCAACATTGGCGTAGTCAAAGAGGGTGACTATAGCATGGTTTATGGATTTCCGGGCAGAACAGACCACTTGCTCACCAGTTATTCTGTGGACTTTATCACGAAGAAAAGCAATCCCATGCGAATCGATTTTCGCGATCAATCTCTTGCAGTGCTCAAAGAAAAAATGCGCAGTTCAGACGAAATAAGAATCAAGTATGCAGCAAAGCAAAGTGGTATTGCCAACGCATGGAAGAAGTGGCAAGGTCAACAAATTGGTCTAACCAATATTGATGCAGTGAAACTCAAACAAGATTTTGAAAAGGAATATCAGCAAAAGGCCAATCAAAAAGGCAATGAAGCCTATGCAGGACTACTTGGTGAAATCAAGACTGTTGTTACGGATATGGAAGTTAAAAATTTGAAGTCTCAAGCTTTTGTAGAATTTGTGTATTACGGTCCGGAACTTTTCAATTTCGCACATCAATACCGTGATCTGATTGAAAATTTCGACATCTTGAAAGCCAAAGGCAATTTGCAACCGGCCATTGATAAGCTGAAAACTGCAGCAAAATTATTCTACAAGGATTTTGATCTGAGCACTGAAAAAGCCATCTATGCTGCTCTTGAGCCGATGTACACCTTGAAATACTCAACTGGTATAACTGATTCGAAAATGGCTATACCTGTTCGCGATGCCGCTTATGTCAATGCCCGTTACGATAAAAGTATATTCCGTGATTCCACTTCATTGTTTAAGTTGCTCGATAAGTTCAGCAAATCTTCTGCGAAAAAAATGAGCAAGGATTATTTCTACAAACAGGCCGTAACGATGTTTGATGAATACAATAAAAACCTTCGCCCAGGACTTTCTGAATCACAAAAGAGATTGGATTTTCTGATGCAACAGTACACCGAAGGCATGATGAAAATGTTTCCAGCTGACTATTGGAGTGATGCCAATTCTACTTTGCGAATCACATTTGGTAAAGTAGAAGGCAGTGAACCACGAGATGGCGAGTTGTATAAATTCTTCACCACGTCAGATGGTATTTTAGCAAAAAATGCCACTAAAAATCCCGATTTTGAATTGAATGATCGTTTACAAGAATTGTTCAGGAAACGCGAGTACGGACAATATGCAGAAGGCGGAGAATTGCATGTTTGTTATACCGGAAGCAATCATACTACAGGAGGAAACAGCGGATCACCAGCATTAAATGCGAAAGGTGAACTCACAGGAATCAACTTCGATCGTTCTTGGGAAAGTACCATGAGCGACATTGTCTACAATCCGGAAATTTGCCGCAACATTATGGTCGATGTCCGCTACGTTTTATGGGTAATCGATGTCTACGCCAATGCAGATTACTTGTTGAATGAAATGAAGATTGTGAAGTGAGGACGTTGGGTTCAGGGTTCAAAGTTCAATGTTTAAGGTTCAAAGTTGCGCGGGAGTTTGGTTGTTTGATATATTAAATTGGTGATTGCAAACTCATCTCTGAATACAATCTAAAAAAAACTGTGCCCCTGAATATCCACCTGTTGGATTTAAGATTTAAAATTTAAGATTTAAGATTGCGCGGAGGTGTGATTGAATTCGTATGCAAGTTGGCGATTTCAAACGGAATTATGCGCACTCGCGTAATTTAAAAACTTTGTCCTCTGCGCCATCCACTGCGTCCACTGTGTTAAAGCCCATTACGCCGAAGGAGTTCTAAACCGGACATCGGCCTTGCGCAATACAACAGCAGGACAGAATTTTCTATCCTTCAATCTAAAAAAAAACGAAAGCTTATTGAGCCCAGAAATAGATGATCAACACGGTAAGAGTCACGCATACCACAGCAAAAAGCACTGGTCCTGCGATTTCGTTCTGTTCGGCTTCTTTATGTCCGTGATGCTGTTCTTCGTGTGAGTGTGACATAGGTCGGTACTTGATTTTGCTGCGAATGTATTCAAAAAACTCAATTCGTTGAAAATCGAACCCCCACATTTGAACAACGGATTGTTTTTTTCGGTGTAATCCTCTTTTTGAACTGCCTCCATTCGTACTTAACATTGCGCCTATGAGTTCCTTCGCGCCCGCTTTACTCAACAGACTGAGAAAGCTCCAACCAGAATTGGAAGCCAAATTTGGTGTCCGGAAAATCGGGGTTTTCGATTGCTACCGAAAGGAACACCAGGGAACCATGTGCGATTTGAACATATTGGTGGAACTGGAACATCCATTGGGCTGGAAGTTCTTTGAACGAAAGGGTTTTATCGAGAAAAAACTCCAATTGCATATCGATATTTTCACACCAAGGGCTTTGAAACCTTCATTGCGGGATGAAATTTTGCAAAAGACCAAATTCGTATGAGGAGGTCGCGCAATCAAAGGTTTGATTTTTTCCTGTTGGAAATGCTTGCCGCTGCCAAAAGAATCCTGAATTATACTGAAGGTATGTCGTATGAAACATTTGTGGGAAATGGCATTGTGAGAGATGCAGTCATCCGCAATTTCGAAATTCTTGGTGAGGGTGTAAAGCACATTCCTTTTAGTATTCAAAAGCAACACAAACGCATACCATGGACACATATGTTGATGTTAAGGAATTTCATCGTACACGAATTTTTTGACATTGATGATGAGATTTTGTGGGAAGTGATCATTCATGACTTATCGAAAAACGTCGAAGAGTTGGAGGACATGATCAATCAGCATCAAATTAGATCTGATAATCGATTGTCCTAAATTTCACTTTTCCAAACCACGGCTAAACATTACCACCTTGAAAGGTGTTTTTTTATCGACAGAAAAATGATTTTTTTGTATAAATCAAGTGATGTACATCTTCGCACTATTGATGGGCAGAAAATTTTCGAACTTCCTCAGGATATATGTGTTTCAGCTTTGAGCGCCGAAAACAAGAAAAAACTTTAACATGGGTCATGTGGTCGAAATCTATTCCAGCACTGTTAGACTTTGTAATTCGGTACTAAGCCCAGTCGGTTGAGATTGATTTCGATATCATAAACGAAAAGGTGGTATACGTGGATTATTTCAAAATTATTTTTATATCATGAACTGTATTCTGGTTCACACACTGCTCAAAATTCATCTGTCGCCCCTACATTTGACCCGCAAAACCACCCGATATGTGGAAAGAAACAGACAATAAACTCGTGCGCGAGTTCAGATTCAAAGATTTTCAGGAAGCGTTTACCTTCATGACGAGGGTCGCTTTTATCAGCGAAAAAGTGGGGCATCATCCTGCATGGTTTAACGTTTACAACTATGTCAGAATTGAGCTCAGTACACACGATGCTGGTGACATAATCACGGATCGCGACCGCAAACTGGCCGTTGCAATAGATGAAATTCTTCAATAAGTGAGGGAAGAGGCTTGGCTTCTCACCTGAAATAACTACATTCGCAGCCGGAAATCACCATGGGAAAACGATTCCTTTGTTGATCCGGAGAATAACCTGCATTTTATGACAGAAACAAAGGAAAAGGCTTCAGTCAACGCAACTGAATCCTCAATTACCGGTCGTATGTCGACATTCGACCACGAGCAACTGGTTTTTTGCCAGGACAAGGAAACAGGTCTTCGCTCAATCATTGCTATTCACAATACCGTTCTTGGTCCCGCTGTCGGTGGCACCCGTATGTGGGCCTATGCCAACGAAGAAGAAGCGCTTACTGACGTTTTGCGTCTTTCCCGTGGAATGACTTATAAAAATGCCCTAGCTGGTTTGAATATCGGTGGCGGTAAAGCTGTCATTATCGGTGATGCACGCAAAGACAAATCGGAAGCCCTGATGCGCCGCTTTGGTAAATTCGTGAATAGCGTCGGTGGTAAATACATCACTGCGGAAGACGTGGGAATCTCAACCCGCGATATGGAATATGTGAGATTAGAAACCAAAAATGTAGTAGGACTGCCGGAATACCTTGGTGGTAGCGGCGACCCAAGTCCTGTGACTGCTTTTGGCGTATATATGGGTATGAAAGCCAGCAACAAGGAAGTAACCGGTTCAGACTCTTTGAGCGGAAAAAAGGTACTTGTGCAAGGTGTTGGTCACGTTGGAGAATACCTCGTAGAACACCTCGTGAAGGAAAATGCTGAAGTGACCATCGCAGATATCTACGATGATCGTGTGAAAGCCGTTGTATCCAAATTTGGTGTCAAGGCCGTTCCTGTAAACGAGGTCTATGACCAAGAAATGGATATCTATTCTCCATGTGCTTTAGGCGCGACGGTCAATGACGATACACTGAACAAATTGAAGTGTACCATCATTTGCGGAGCGGCCAACAATCAATTGAAAGATGAAAAAGTTCACGGTGTGGAAGTGTTGAAACGCGGTATTCTTTACGCACCTGACTATCTGGTGAATGCGGGAGGTATCATCAATTGTTATTGGGAAATCGTTGGTTATAACCGTCAGGCGGCGTTGTCGCAGGCTGAAGGTATTTATGAAACCGCCTTACAGATTTTCCGTAAATCGTCTACTGAAAATATCCCGACTTACCTCGCAGCCAATCAAATGGCAGAGGCACGCATTGCAAGTATCGGTAAAATTAAACTTTCATATTAATCTTTCATTTTTAGAAACCCGTTTAGGAACATGTTGAACCGCAGACAAATCAGGATTAAAGCGATGCAGATACTCTTTGCATACTACAGCGAAGAGAAACCGGATATTGTGAAGTATGAAAAAATCCTGTTCGAAAGCTTCGATCGTTTTCGCGATTTATACATCGCGTTGCTTTTGATTCCTGCTGAAATGCAGGCAAAAGCCATCGAAAAAATTGAAGCTGGATGAATAAAAAGCTTCCAACCAAAGAAGATCTTCATCCGAACACCAAGTTTGTGACCAACATCCTCGTGCGTATTCTCGCCAATAGCAAAACGCTCGATAAAGCTTCCAAGGAAATTCATATCCGCTGGAAAGACAACGATGATCTACTTCGTCAGATGTTCAAGACGCTTATTGAGTCATCAGATTATAAAGAATACATGGCAAGTAAAGAACGCGGATTTGAACATGACCGCGAATACTTGCTCCGTTTTATCCGCAGACATATCGTGAATTTTGAATTGATGCACGATTGGTTGGAAGAAATCGGAATTTTCTGGAACGATGATTTAGATCTCGCTTCAAGTATGGCATTGAAAACACTGAAAACAGTGAAAGACAATGATGATGACATCACCCTGATGCCTCTTTGGAAAGCAGACGACGACGAAGAAGAATATACCCGCAATATTTTCCGCAAGACCATTACACTTGGTGAAGCCAGTGAAAAAATGATTGCCGATAACGCTCCTAACTGGGATGCAGATCGCATCGCTTTGATGGATATGGTGATCTTGAAAATGGCACTTGCTGAAGCCCAGACTTGTGAAAGTATTCCACTGAAAGTAACGATGAACGAATACATCGAATTGGCCAACTATTACAGTACGCCAAAAAGCAATGTATTCATCAACGGACTGCTTGAAACACTTTTTGGAAAGCTGCAAGCGGAAGGGAAAATCAATAAAATTGGTCGCGGGTTGATCGAAACATCCACCGGTAACTGATATTGAGTCATCAGAAGAAACTTGTTGTCATCCTAGGTCCGACAGGCGTCGGCAAGACGGCTTTGGCTGTCCGGTTGGCGCAACATTATCACACTGAAATTATTTCTGCAGATTCACGACAGTTTTTTCGTGAGTTAAAAATCGGCGTAGCAAGACCTGATGAAACGGAACTTGCTGCGGTGAAGCATCATTTCATCGCATTTCTACCTGTTACCGAAGAATACAGCGCTGGTCGTTTTGAAAGTGATGCCATTCCTGTGATCCAGCAATTGATGCAACAAAACGATGTGGTCATTTGTGCTGGTGGTAGTATGTTATATGTCGATGCATTGATAAACGGACTCGATGATCTTCCTTCTGACAGCGAGCTCAAGCGGGAATTGGAAGAAATGAATATCGAAGATTTACTACGTGAATTGGCTGAGAAAGATCCCGAATACTTTCAGAAGGTGGATCAAAAAAATCCACATCGAATCATACGCGCTGTTGAAGTTTGCCGCCTCACAGGCAAAAAATTTTCTTCATTGAGAACAGCGGATCGCGCTAAGCGGGATTTTGAAGTGATCAAAATAGGATTGAATGGAGAACGAGAATGGGTTTATGATCGAATCAACAGAAGGGTGGATTTGATGATTGAAGCAGGTTTGGAAAATGAAGTCAAAACTGTCATGGTCTATCGCCATCTCAACGCATTAAATACCGTTGGCTACAAGGAGTTTTTTGATTTTTTCGATGGAATATGGAGTAGAGAAGAAGCCATTCAAAAAATCAAACAATACAGCAGAAACTTTGCAAAGCGACAGTTGACTTGGTGGAGGCGTGATGAATCCATCCAATGGATCGATGTACAAAAGGTTGATACGCTTTCAACGGCGATTTCAATCATCGATCGGTGATCTATTCGCCAAGGAAGTAGCCATAATCTCCGACTACAACATCGGGTTCATATATCGGTACGCAGCTACTAGTAGTTGGCGACTTCCAGCACTACTCTCCAAATATATTACTGAACTTTCTTCCTGCACAAATCTTCAACCCAAATCATGCAGTCGGGATCGTGATGAAGCGCTGAAAGCCAAAAAGGACGTGTGCTTTCCGATTATCTCGGAACAGGCTCCGCAAGATTTTTATTTGAAGGCGTGCAACCTTGCTCGGTTGTTTCATTCGGTGAAAATAAAAATCGAGGCCTGTCTCGAAAGGAACGATTCGGGGAAGTGACCGTCATTGAAGGGTTTCAGCGCTGTTATAGATTTCGACTGCATGATTTGGGTTCAACAAACCACTAAACCTCAAATTGCTGGTTGGTACTGTTATGGATCGTATCTAATAATTTCTAAAATTCCGGTTTCATCAGAATCCAGGAAACTTTGAATGCTAATCTCATTGTTATGTAACAGATCAGAGATGGATTTCGTGCTGAGATTTCCTGTCCTTAACCAAATTATTTTTGGTGGAGTGCCTTTCACAACGCTCAGATCTACAAAGTCTGAATCAAAAGTTACAATTGAAAAGTGATGGGATTTGGCGTATTCGAAGATCAGAGAATCGGGCGCATTCTCGAGTCCTAGTTGTCTGACCTGTTGTGATCCTGAAAATTGTGATTGGACTAGAGCTACAATTTTCGGCGAGATATTTTGATCAAAAAGTAATTTCAAGAAGCAACTTTTAATTTGTGCTCCTTATCGGCGGCAAATGCAAGACAAGCATTTATCATTTCTTCACTCAATTCTGAGAAATCAGCCACGATATCTTGCTTACTCATTCCGTTCGACAACCAGTTAAGTACATCGTAAACTGAGATTCGCGTGCCTTTAATGCAAGGCTTGCCAAATCGTTTATCACTTCGAATTTCTATAAATTCTTGATAATTCATATTTCAAATATACAAAAAAAAGAAAGTTCACGGATATGATCCATAGCTTCGCACCATGTCAGCATTCACAGCATTGTTTGCCAAAGAAATCAGGTTGGAGCTTCGTCAGAAACACACTTTTGCGGGCATCCTCATGTATGTGTTGGCGACAGTATTCGTTTGTTATTTATCGTTTGAAAAAATTGAAACGCCACGCACATGGGGAGCGCTGATGTGGATCACAGGAGTTTTCACCGCCTTTAACGCCATGCAAAAGGCGTTTAGTTCCGATGGGAATGGCACACAATTGTACTTGTATTCATTGGCTCATCCGCGTCATGTTATTCTGGCCAAATCGCTTTACAATGCTCTTCTTGTTGCAGTATTGAATGTCATCAGTCTCGCTTTTTTTATGTTATTTTTTGGAGGTGAGGTCATAGCGACTGCAGATTTTCAACAGCTCATACTCGGTCTCATCTTGGGAAGTACTGGCCTTGGACTTGCTCTCACATTCGTAGCATCTTTAGCCTTCAAATCGGGTACAGGCGTAGGTTTGGTGGCAATTCTTGGCTTTCCTGTCATCATTCCTTTGTTAATCACCATTGTGCGGCATACCACGTTTGCCATAGAAGGAATGTCTTATTTACAGAACAGTCTCAATTTGTTGATTCTTGTTGTCCTTAATCTGCTCTCATTTGTACTTGCGTATATCCTGTTCCCCTACCTTTGGCGGGAATAATTCGCACGTGAAATGTGCCTGCAAAGTGATCGGATGACCTGATCCGGACTGTGTAAAAGGAGGGAATAGATTTCAGTATGAAGTTATGGCTTAAAATCATCAGTATCGCGTGTCTGATCTACACGACTGTCTTCTCATTGTGGCATCCAATGGCACCAGGTGGACTCGAGATCAGCGCTTCGATGTTTCACCCGGGAAGAAATGATTTTTCATTTACCGGTTACGCGACTCATTTTCAGGAAAACAGTGGATCAATGCAGGTGTTTGTTACCGTTGATTCTTCTGCAGTGTACTGTGCGGACATCCTCAATGTAACCGACAATGCTCACGTGATCGTGAGTGTATTTCTGCCTGATACCATTTCATCCAATCAATTTGGATTTTTGGCCAACAATCATGTCGATGGAACGCTGCTGGTGGAAGCACCGGTTGGAAGTGAAGGATTTACTTTTATCGAAGGCACTAAAAACGATTCTTGTCAATATAAAGTTGAACATGAAAACCACAGCATTTTTGGTTTTCCATTTCAGCCAATCATCATGGAAAGCATCAGAAATCTGATGTGGCATGTACCGATGTGGTTTACCATGTTTGCGTTGATGATCATTTCATTCATCTTCAGCATTCGGACTTTGAACAATAAATCGGGCACTCCTGATCTGAATTTCGATCGCAGGCCGCTGCGCCGCAGCAACGGGTTTGGTCTTTGCACTCCGGGTAATCACCGGTTCTCTTTGGGCTCGCTTTACCTGAACTGCATGGTGGACCAACGACCCACAACTTGAATGGAGCGATGGTGGTATTTTATGGTCTATGTTGCGTATTTCATCCTTCGGAATTCAACTCCGGATTGGATAAAAGATCACGATTTCGGCCATATTCAACATTTTTGCTTTTGCATTGATGGTTGTTTTGTTGATGGTGATGCCCCGTTTTGCAGGAGGCCTGCATCCTGGCAAAAGCGGTAATCCAGCATTTTCAAAATACGATTTGGATAGTTCGCTAAGAACAGTTTTTTATCCAGCAGTAATTGGCTTTGTTTTGCTCGGTTACTGGTTCTATAAAATGAATGAAAGAATCATGATTTTAGAAGATAAACAGGAGGAGAATAATGACTAAGGTTTGGCTCAACAGAACATTCCTTGCCCTTGTGATGTTGTTGTCGGTGTTGCCGGCAAGCGCACAGAGTGGCATGGAAGAATATTTTTATGAAAGCGGCAAGATCAAAGTGGTTGTCGTTGTGGCCTTTGTTGTAATGATCGGATTGATCATTTACGCTTTGATGTTAGGTCGCAGAATCAAAAAGTTGGAAGACAAAAAATAATGACCAAATTATTTTAAGATGAAAAAGACGCACATCATATTGATTGTTTTGGTTGCAGCTGTCGCAGCTATTCTCGTTTCAACATACACAAGTGCTGTTGACAGTGTAACATTTGCCGAAGCAAAAGTGCAAATGGGCAAACAAGTGAAGGTGGTTGGCACATTTGATAAAACCAATCCCATTGTGTACGATGCGATGAAAGATCCAAATCTCACCAGATTTCATGTCATCGATAGTGAGGGTAAAAGTGTAGAAGTTTTTCTCACCGATAAGCAAGGACAACCGATGGGACTGGCACAAAGTGAAAATGTGACATTGGAAGGGAAGTTTGCAGAAGATGGAACTTTTCAAGCTTCACATCTTTTGATGAAATGTCCAAGTAAATACAACGAAAAAAAGCATTCTCTGGCTGCCGGGAACTGATGCTGAATCAATGCAGCCTGTATCATCTCCATGAACGAAATACAATACCTGAATGAACACCTCGGCCCAGGAATGGCCGGTAACTTTTTTGTGGTGTTCAGTTTTATCTCTGCCATTTTCGCAACGGCAACCTACTACTTTGCAACCAAACATGAAGGACCTACTAATCCTTGGCTAAAACCTGCACGGATTGGCTTCGTGTTACACGGTATCGGTGTGTTCGGTATCATCGGCACCATGCTTTATATCCTTTTCAATCACCTCTACGAATACAAATACGCATGGGATCACTTGAACAGTGCAATGCCTATGAAATATGTGTTGAGTTGTATGTGGGAAGGACAAGAAGGTAGTTTTCTCCTTTGGACATTCTGGCATGTTGTGCTGGGATTCCTTCTTATGCGTTGGTCTAAAACATGGGAGCCTTGGGTCATGACGGTGCTATCACTTGTTCAGGTTTTCTTGCTTCCATGTTGCTCGGTGTCTACTTCGGAGATTTTCAATTCGGAAGCAATCCATTCACATTATTGCGTGAGCATATCTCCAATGTCGGTTTGCCATGGACCATGAAGGCCGACTATCTGTCACTCAAACCATTTCAGGATGGTAAAGGTCTGAATCCGTTGCTGCAGAATTATTGGATGACGATTCACCCGCCTACACTCTTCCTCGGATTTGCGGCTACAGTCATTCCGTTTACTTATGCCATTGCTGGTCTTTGGAAAAAGGACTTTACAGGTTGGATGAAACCTGCGATACCATATGCCTTTTTCGGTGTCATGATTTTGGGAACTGGCATTCTCATGGGTGGAGCATGGGCTTATGAAGCGCTAGGTTTTGGTGGTTTCTGGGCATGGGATCCTGTTGAAAATGCTTCTCTCGTTCCGTGGCTCATACTTGTTGCAGCAGCGCACTTGTTGGTTGTAAATCAGAAAAAAGGTACTTCAGTATTTGCGGCATTGTTGCTCAACATTAGTGCATTTTTGTTGGTGCTGTATTCAACATTCCTCACACGTAGCGGTGTGCTAGGAGATAGCAGCGTTCACTCTTTTGTCGATAGTGGAATCCTTGCACAATTGCTCGTATATCTTCTATTCTTCACAGCATTGAGCACATGGCTCATGGTACCTATCCGCGTTTGGCAATTGGCATATAGTGCGATTTGTCTCATCTTCTTGATCCTTGGTTTGGGCAGTCTCATGACTGCAGCCGAGGTTCCAGTGGCAGAAGCTGAGAAATTACTTCCAGGAGAAGGCACCATGATTCCCGGATTGTCTTTCTCATTCATTTTGATATCACTCATCATGCTCATCATCGGTTACCGCAAAAAATTCATGGTTCGCGGAACGGAAGAGGAAGCATTGTGGAGCAGGGAATTTTGGATGTTCATAGGTTCGTTGGTGCTCATCCTCTCAGCGCTGCACATTACAGTGGTGACTTCGGTAAACGTCGGAAACATTTTCCTGACACCGTTCGAAGGAATGTTCAGTTCACTTTATGAATCCACAAATGGGAAACATTCAAACGACTTTCTGAGCACAGCATTCTGCACCCGGTGACAGTGAACGATTTGATGTGTATCACCGGATTCAAGTTCCGTTGGCATTCATCCTTTTCCTGATCGTCGCCATAGGCCAGTATCTGAAATATAAGAATACAGAATTTGCTGTATTACGCAATAAGATCGCATTCAGTCTGATCGTTTCAGTGTTGATAACAGGTTTGATGTTGTTTTTCATCGACTTTGAATGGAATGACTTATCGTTGTTACTCCTCGTATGGTCGTGCGTGTTTGCATTTGTAGCCAATGCGAGATATGCTTGGACGGTGTTGAAAGGAAAATGGGATTTGATGGGCGCAAGTGTAGCACACCTTGGTTTCGCATTGCTCATCATCGGTGCCGTAATCAGCACCTGGCAGAGTCATTTTATTTCGAAAAATCAAAGGGGAAATATTTCTGAAATCAGCGATGACTTCAAAAACAATGAAGACCTGATGATTTTTATGGGTGATACACTCCCGATGGGCGATTATTTCATCCATTACAAAGAAAAAAATCGCCGTGGTGAAAGGGTATTCTGTACGGTAGAATATTTCGACAAGAAACCAAAAGATTATCAGGAAGGCGATTACGTGCAAGTATTTGGTCAGCCATTTAGAGCTAGAAAAACCCACACAGCTTCTTCCAATTTTTTGAAAGATGCCAGCACGGATAGTTTATGGACCCAGGTTACTCCGGCAGAAATCGATGCACACCACGCAGAAGAACTTGCCAATTGGAGTCCGGGAGTTCCAGGTGATAAACTGTTTACACTTGAACCGAGCATTCTCACCTCACCGAAGGGAAATAGCCGTGAACCGAGCATCAAACATTTTGCAGGAAGTGACCTTTACACTTTTGTAAAACACACTGAAATCGAAGAAAAGAAAACGGATGCAGAGGGCTATCTCGAACCGAAGTCGGCAACTGTTGCTGTTGGCACTGAGATCAGACTTACTGAAGTTGTGTCTATGCGTATTGACAGCCTGGTGAAAATCGATTCAATTCCAGACAATCTCCCGGAGGGAATACAAGGTAAACGCGCATATGCGCACATCACAGACGGCTTGAAAGATGAAGAATTGATCATCCCGATTATTTATCTGAAGGATTCTGTGCCATTCACCTATCCTGTAGAATCGACTACCTTCAAGATGCTATTTGCCATGGCCGAAAAGCCGGAAGGTTTGGAGTTGACCGTTCAAAAACACGAGACAGCGGAGCGCGACATGTTGATCATGACTGCCGAAGTATTTCCACAGATCAACATCCTTTGGATTGGTTGTATCATCATGGTGATAGGCACCACGATGGCCATCCGACATCGCATGCGGCTTTCCAAGGCAAAAGTTACGGAGTAAGAAAAGTGTAAAGAATCATCGCGTATCCTGCGGTATGTCATCTGAGTGGCGCCTTATCTTTGGGGAATCAATACCCGGATATGTACGACTATAAAGCCAACATTGAAAACTCGCGATACGATTACAACAGAAATATTCTGTTGGAAAGTCATGCTGCTAACAATCCATTTGATCAGTTTGCGCTATGGTTAAAAGAAGCTGAAGAGGATGGAATTAAGGATTACAATGCGTTTACATTGAGTACGATCGGTCCGGATGGATTTCCGAATTCACGAAGATTATTATTGAGAAAATGTGACCGTTCAGGTTTTACATTTTTCACCAACTACACCAGCGCTAAGGGAAATCAGTTGGCATTTAACGACAAAGTCTGTCTCAATTTTTATTGGAATACGTTGGAGCGTCAGATTCGCGTCTATGGTATTGCGAAAAAAGTGAGTGAGCAGGAAAGCGACGAATACTTTGCACCCCGCCCGCGTGAAAGCCAGATTGCAGCTTGGGCATCCATCCAAAGTGCTGAAATGCGTTCGCGCGAAGAACTCGAGGAGAACGTAACAAAGTACACCAATGAATTTGCCGGCAAACCTGTTCCGCGTCCACCACATTGGGGAGGTTATCAGGTGGTTCCTCATTATTTCGAATTCTGGCAAGGCAGACCAAGCAGACTTCACGATCGACTCATCTATAAAGTTGACGCGGATTTTGAATGGTATATTCAGAGGATTGCGCCTTGAGAATTATGCGAAAGAATTGCGAATTTTGAATTATGAATTTGAATTATGAATTATGAATTATGAATTATAATTTCACAAACGTCATTAGCAGGGCATTCATAAGTCCTTTATTCAAGAATTGGTGTCGAATAGAGAATGGTACCCCTAGCGCAATCTTAAATCTTAAATCTTGAATATTAAACCTAATTCTTCCTTTTCACAACTCTTTTCGTTGTCATCCCAGGCCCTTCGCCGAAAGTGAAGAAGTAAATACCGTTGCTCCATGAAGCAATGTCTATGGCGCTATTTCCATAGGTCAGATTTTTATCTAGCATCAGTTTGCCTGATTCGTCAATCACTTGTAGTCTGATGTTTTTATGAAGTGGCTGGTAGGTGTATACATATTCATTGGCAATGGTAGGGAATACGTTAAACGCAGGTTGTTCCTGACTTTCATCAATAGAAACAATACCTGTATCAAAGTGATACACCGTACTGTCTGCTGGTTCACCAAGAAGGATATCCTCCAGACCGGGCATTTCAAACAAGTTGACAGAACCCATAATTGGATCATTTGGTTTTCTCCTCTCAGATTCCAGGAATCAGTATAAGTCTGTGTCGCAATATCGAAATCACGTATGAAGAACATGAGTGGTGAACCCCATTGATCATGGATCAAAGTACCATCATCTACCGTGTGAGGACCATAACGAAATTCGATGTCATTCGTTCCTTCATATACCCAAACCTGAAAATTGCGAAACAGTGAGTATTCGCCGGTGAGATCAAATTCATTGAAGAAGCCAACATTCTGCCACTCTATTTTACAAATGCGGTTGCCGGGGATTCCTTCGGTAGTGTACACAATAAAACTGACCAATGAATCGGTATCGGCATTCATGACATCAGCAAAATATGGACTGAGCGCATTGACAGTGTCTGCGCCTGCACCAAAGGCAAGTTGACAACCGGGATCAATGACCGCAATATCTGTTGCAGTTCTGCCCATAATATCGAATTCGAAACCGATAGGAACAAGCCAATAACCCAAGGAAGGATCATCCCAAAGTGGATCTTCAGGCGTGATCGAAACTGCTTCACTCAGTGGTGTGTAAGGTTCTTGAAATGTCGAAAGGGCATAAGGAAATTCCTGTGCGTAGTTTGAAAGGTTCAACATCAATGCGATTGTGGCAAGTAGTATGTGTTTCATGGAGTGGTCAATATTTTACGAATGTATTTTGTAAAGTCGTAATATGACGACCATTAAACACGATTTGTTACCGCTGGTCGAAAAAAATCTTCCCTATTCCTAAAGGTGGGCTTTTTGGAATAGACAAACTTTGTTCTTTATGCTGTCCATCATCAGAAAACATGCACAGTCTTGCGGGAATGTACAACAATACCGGAAGAAATCTTAACTGGATTCTACCGTGTTAATGTTTAATGAAAATCATCTTCTACTTAACAACAACCAATCTTTCCCGTATGATGTGTTCACCAGAAATACATTCTACGATATAAACATTGGATGCAAGCGGTTGATCAAACAATATGGAGGTATGAAGTGATCCTTCGATGGCAAAGGAGTGATCATAAACAATCCTTCCGCTTTGATCCAGGATACGAATGATGACCTGATTGTCATTCACTTGATCCATGAATACATTCAGCATATCGCCATGCATCGGATTCGGATAAAAATCAAAAATAATCGGATCAACACTGCAATTGTCCATTGCCCGATTCATTTCGTCTTCTTCAGTCAATGATGCCGCAACTCCTGAAACACGTATTGTACGTGCTGGACCATAGACACCAGTGCCGTATGAATAATTGGGTCGAACACGAACGCTATAGTTCTTCGTTGAAGTTCCAGATGGTAAAACACCAAGTGGCAAGTATGGCGTGCTCGTAGACGTGGTATATTCAATGGTAGGAGGGATCGTTGTATTGTCGACACAACTCACGACCTGTGTAAACTCAAATGTATAGTTGATAGCGCTGCAAGCGGCGGTATTTCCTGTAAGTGGAGTAGCGATAAGATAGTTCGTTCGTGAAATGACCGCAGGACATTGCATGGAAGGTTTTACTTCCAAAGAGGGTTGTGCTGAAATCACAACTCCAGTACAATTGGAAGATGAAGTATTGCCCAACACTAAAATATTGTCAGTGATTCCTGCACCATTGACCAGACTGTAATTGACATCCACGCGTACCTGATATATGCCTCCATGTCTGAGGTTTAATGCTGGTGCACTCAACACTTGGAAACCATTATAAGATGTGTTGCTCGTTGTTGCAAATGGGAATGCTGCATTTCCACCAGTACCCGTGAAATTGAAAACATATGACGACGCTCCGCGGTAAATGGCCTTGTAATTCCAGCAGAGCGAAAATCCTGCTCCAGGAATTGGATTGGCACAACCACTTGGCATCAAATGTTGCACACACAACTGATATGCACCACCTGTGGCATTAGAAGCGGCTCCTACAGAAACATAGTAGGTCGTTCCAATGGTCAAGTTTCCAATGGTCAATCTTTCTATATCATTCAAACCTGATGCTGCATTTTCTGAATCAATCAGATTGTAGATTGTTCCTGTTTTGGTGTAAAGAGCAATGGCATCATCCATGGTCGAACTGGACATGAGAATGGTCGCTGCTGTTGACTGAGCAACGAATTTATACCACAAATCGGGACCAGAGAAAATGGACTCAGGTGAATCAGAGGCTCCAGCTGCATTTCCGTTGATGATATAACAATTCGGATAGACCACATTGCTGCTATATTGGATAGTGCTCGCAGCAACCGCATTGTCATTGGCTTGAGCTGTGCATCCTTCATCTACTTGACCATTGCAATTGTTGTCGATGCTGTTGCCACAAATTTCAAGTGCTCCTGGGTACACTGTTATGTTAGCGTCATTGCAGTCTGCGGCATACAAAGCTCCTCCATGAATGGCCGCATGATATGGAATGGTCTGAACTGGCCAACTTGACGAGTTACAGTTGATACCTCCGGAACAGCCGCTTTGGAAAATGAATGATCCAACTCCGTCACCATCCAGATCTGCCCACCATTCAGTGGCAGGATTTATTTCAGCATTGGTGTCACAACAATCTGCATTGTCCGCGACATAGCCCACCGGTGCCGATACGGCAATTGTCGATACAGCCACATTCCCGTAAGTGTCGCCGTCGGAATCCTGATACCAGGTTTGGGTCGAGCCTGTATTGAAAGTGACACTGATGGTGTGAGCTGTTGTTACATTGCTAAACGTATATGTTGAAATTGCACCTTGCGAAACTCCGTCGACTAACACATCTTGTACGGTATATCCGCCATCCGGTGTGATAGTATAAGTCTGATTTGTTCCACAGTTCACCGCAGTTGTTCCATTGGGAGAAATACTTCCATTCGAACCTGCACTTGCAGTGATGTCGTTGGTGATCAATGTAAATGTTGCACCAATGGTGTGGGTAGTGGTTACATTGCTAAAGGTGTAAGTGCCACTACTCACCGCAGTTGGATTGTTCACTCCATCAATGAGGACGGTTGCTATTTGATAACATGCATTCGGTGTAATGGTATAAGATTGATTGGCGCCACAGTTTACCGCAGTTGTTCCATTGGGAGAAATACTTCCATTCGAACCTGCACTTGCCGTGATGTTGTTGGTGATCAATGTAAATGTTGCGCCAATGGTATGGGTAGTGGTTACATTGCTAAAGGTGTAAGTGCCACTACTCACTGCAGTTGGATTGTTCACGGGACGGTTGCTGCGGGGCCTTACCAGTTGTTCCATTGGGAGAAATACCCCGCACCTGCCTGCGGGGATCAATGTAAATGTGCGCCAAGTGGGTAGTGGTTACATGCTAAAGGTGTAAGCCACACCACCGCAGTTGGATTGTTCACTCCATCAATGAGGACGGTTGCTATTTGATAACATGCATTCGGTGTAATGGTATAAGATTGATTGGCGCCACAGTTTACAGCAGTTGTTCCATTGGGTGAAATACTTCCATTCGCACCTGCACTTGCCGTGATGGAATAGGAGGGAAGAGTCACCGTTTTGGTTCCTGTCTTCGGACAACTTCCCGTCACGGATGCCGTAACAGTATAAGTTGTGGTTGCGGACGGACTTGCAACAACAGTGGTCCCAGTTGTCTGATTTAATCCTGATGAAGGCGTCCAGGAATAAGTCGTCGATGAAGTCGCCAACGAGAATCTTACATTGTTTCTGGAGTTGTAACTATAGGTTGGCGATCCAGAATAATTTTCGACTGCAGTTGCTGTAGCATTGTCAACACGATAAAACAATGTACTCACATTGGTTGTTGCTCCGTATCGCGCGGTATTTCCCGATGAACCAGTATTGTTGTTAGAGAAACTGATGTCGACAAGAATATTGCTCACACCATCCCACGTATAATTGGTGTTGAAGGTGATGGTATTCCATCCTACTCCTGTCAAGGTATAATTCGCAGAGTTTCTAACTGTCGTCCAACCTGTATTCACGAAAGTGCTGAGGGTGTTCAATGTTGTATTCTGCATTTTGACGATCAGATTCTGCAACACATATGCAGTGGATGCATTAGGCATATTGACAGCAAAACCAGAAATCACTGCTCCTGTGGTCAATCCAAGTGAGTTGAGTTCAGCGACCGTAAAGAGCATCATCTGTTTGCTTCCTCCATAAAAATTCTGTAAAGGATTTGGCCCGAGGGTTGAACCTGTGACATTACCAGCAGTGACCAACGTACCCGTTCCCAGTTCTACGTATGCAGGAATTGCGCCACCACTTGCAACGAGGCTTACTGATCCTCCGGTGCAGAATTCGGAATTGGAAGGTGTACTCGCAATGCTCACATTCGTGATGTTCGAAGGCACAACTGTTATTGTCACAGTGGATGTGGCAGTACTTCCAGATATGGTATGCGTTGCCGTCAATGTGTATGTGGTGGTCACTGTCGGCGATGCCGTGGGATTGCTCACTATTGCGGAGGATAATCCGGTGGAAGGACTCCAAGCATAGGTGAGTAATGGATCATTGGTACCCCCTATGGTTACGCTTGATCCTGCGCAAATCGAAGTTGAAGTACCAGCGATTGCATAAGCTGCATTCTTAACAATGGTAAATTGTTTGTTGAAGCTGCTCACATTAGATCCTGCCAATGTGATCACTCCGTTGGTTCCGGATGTCGCTGCTGTTGCATTCTGAATGCCGCTCCCCAGCTTGTATTGAGGTAATCACCAGTGCCTCTTGAGAACAGCCTGAATCTTCCGGGTTGAGCAGCTTCGGGTGCTGTGATGTTGCCGAAACCGGTGGCAACAATATTATTCAGTGCAGTGAAGGAACTGTTGTTTCCGTAATTATTGATGATCCAATATTTCGCAGCAGCATTGTTATATACATTTCCTGTTGGAACAGAATCAGGTTGTACGTTCAATCTTGTCACACAAATTTCTCCATCAGGCAATGTTCCGGCTCCAAAAGTTAGATCCAGACCAGCAGTTGCAAATGATTTCAGCCCACTTGTGGTAATGGTTTGTCGTTGACTAGTACCTTTTCCAACAGGAGCAGTGGAAGTCACATGAGTGCTAGTTCCTAGCATGGTGGCGTGTGCAACGCCAACCCGGTCATAGAGGTAGCCCACAGTTTCATTGCATTGGTAGTATGCTTTCAGATTGGCATCAACTGTTGTATTGTTTTTCGTCAGGTGCATCAATTCCCTGATTTCATTTTGAGAAAGCGATCGGTTGTAAATGCACACTTCATCGATCATCCCATTCATGGTTCTCGATGTGTTGTTGCGATCATTTCCAATATAGAAATCACCATTGAAGTTGACCGAAGCGTTGGCTGCATTGTTCACATATGGTACACCATTCACATAAATGGTCGCATTGGTTGCTGTAGTCACCAATGCAACATGAACCCATTGTCCCATTGGAATGATTGGTCCTCCGACATAGTTGTATGTGGCAGCGCTATTGTCAAAATGATAACCTATTTGATTACCACCCCAGAAATTGAGTCCACATGCACCTCCACTTTCCGTGAACACGATTCCAGCACCACTTGATTGAACGTTTTCAATCTTTATCCATGCACTGAAGGTCAGTATTGGTTGTCCCCAGTGGAATAGGAGGGGCAACTGCATAGTTGCTTGTTCCGAGCACTCTTATCGCATTTCCTGGAATTGTGTCTGTATTACAAGGTACAATGGCAGAAAAAGTTGCACTGATGGTATGTGATGCACTCACATTCGAGAAGGTGTATGATGAAACTGCTCCAACGGATACTCCATCCACCACCACATTCGAAATTTGATTGCAGAAGTTTGGTGTGATGGTATAGGTTTGATTGGATCCACAGGTCACTGTCGATGCTCCCAAAGGACTGATGAGTCCATTCGCACCTGTACTTGATGTGATGGTATAGTTTGGTGAAAAAGTAACACTGATGGTGTGATTCGACACAACATTGTTGAATGTGTATGTCGATACCGTCCCAACTGATACACCGTCGACCAATACACCCGCAATTTGATAACATGCATTTGGTGTAATGGTGAATGTCTGATTGGATCCATTTGCTACGGATACAGCACCAGATGGCGAGATTGTTCCATTTGATCCAGCTGTTGCAGTGATGGTGAAATTCGCGGGTATGGTACTTTTCGAGATGGTGAATTGTTTGGTAAATGCGTTGTTACCTGTTCCAGTGAATGTGAGCACACCATTCGCTCCTGAAGTGGCTGAAGATGCACTATCCAGTAAACTCCAGCTTGGGTAATCGTAGGCTCCAGTATTTCTTCTATACAGTTTAAAAATGTTTGGCGTACTTGCTTCTGGTGCTGTGATATTTCCGAAGCCTGTCGCAGTGAAATTCACCAATGAAGTGAATGTGCTGTTGGCTCCATAGTTGTTAATGATCCAATATTTTGATGCACCATTGGCTGTGGTAATCCCAATTGGAAGTGCATCAGGTTGGAGGTTGAGCCTAGTCACACAAACTTCGCCATTGGGTAATGTCCCAGCACCGAATGTGAGATTGATGCCTTCATTCGCAAATGTTTTCAGTCCATTGGTCGTGATGGTTTGGCGTTCGCTGTTCCCACTTCCGACTTGTGCAGAAGAGGCAAGGTGCGTTGAAGTTCCTATGAGTGTGGCATTTGCTGTACCAACCCGATCGTATACAATAGTGCCTGTTTCGTTGCATTGATAATATGCTTTCAAATTCGGATCTGTCGTGAGGTGGTTTTTGGTCAGGTGCATCAACTCACGGATTTCTGCTTGTGAAAGTGACCGATTGTAAATGCATATTTCATCTATCTTACCAGTCATCGTTCGTGATGTGTTGTTGCGGTCATTGCCAATGTTGAATGCACCAGTAAAACTGATAGCAGGATTTGAAACATTGTTCACATAAGGAACACCGTTGACATAAATGGTTGCATTGGTCGCTGTGGTTACCAAAGCAACATGTACCCATTGATTCATGGGAATGGTTGGTCCACCTGAGTAGTTGTAAGTAGACGATGAACCGTTGAAGTGATATCCGATCTGATTGCTGTTTCTAAAATTCAATCCTGTGGCGCTGCCGCTGGAGGAGAATATGATACCAGCAAATGAAGGTTGTGTTGACGGTATATTGATCCAAGCGCTGAGCGTAATGGTATTGGTTGTTCCCAATGGTACAATAGTACCTTTTGCATAATTGGAAGTACCGTTCATGTTTAATGCATTACCTGGAACAGTATCTGTTGCACATGGTATCACCTGAATATATTTCGTAATCGTCTTGGTCGAAATATTACTCAAAGCATCAGTGATGGTGAGTGAAATCGAATAGGTACCGGTAGTTGTATATGTCACATTCTGTTGCGCAGCGGATGAGGTTGCAGGTGATCCTCCAGGAAAACTCCATGCATAAGTAACCGGCGTATTCGTAAGTCCAAGCGATCCATCTGCGAATTGTACAGTTGGATTTGCGCAGGTAATGGTGGAATCTCCATTCAATACGATTTGCGCACTGTATGCTCTCAGGTTATCAAATGGCGATTCCCAAACTCCTCTTCCATAACTCGCGTAGCGCAACAAAGATTGATTCGTTCCATTGTCATACATATGAAAAGCCGTAGGGCTTTTTCTCCCTGGTAGGTTAGTGCTATAATTCGTCCATGTTATTTGTCCTGCTTTTTATAATACACCGCATTATTGGTTGCAATGAATACAAGCTCTTGTGTGCCGCCAAATTCTTCAGATAAAATTTTTCTATGATTGACAGCAGGAAGATTGTAAGTAATGTTGGTCCAAGTAGAGCCACTATTCGTTGAGACATAAACACTGGCATTGATAGAAATGTAAACAGTGTTAGCATTGTTGGCAATAGCGGTCACACTTGCCAAAGATGATGTTGCGGATGGAAGAGTAATAGATGTGAATGTCGGAGTTGCACTTAATGCATTAGATGAGACATACATTTTCTGGTCATTCGTGATCACATACAGTTTATTCACATCAGCCACACAACTGTGCATAGCCATAATTGGTGCGCCGAAAGTTGAAATCTGTTCCCAGGTTGGACTCGAATTGGATAAGTTATAAGTGCGGTAAACGTTGTATCTACCGATGAATCCAAGTTCTGGATTCATTCGGTTGAAGGCCACTGCATCGATGCTACCAATGGTTGATGGCAAACCATATGTAGATGAACTTCCACCACCAGGCGCTGCAGTTCTGGTGACACCATCCATGTTATAATAATATCCTCCATTGGGTAGATAATCATATTCTTTGCGTTCATAATCATCACCACCACCAATGGTCACGAAGGTGCTGCCATCACGGTAAAGTTTGCCATTGTCTTGTGTTCCAAGGATGATATAATCTCGATGCGTATGACTGCTAGCGCTGGCATTACTGCCGATTTCATAAGCGTACAAACCATTGCTACGCGGATTCCAGTTGTCGCCATTATCGGTGCTTATCCAAACACCGCCGTCATTCACGGCATAGAGTTGTGTTGGATCATGCGGATTTTGTTTGATTTCGTGAGCATCGGTGTGAATCTCAGATGCCCAATGATGTAGGAATGTCCACGTTGCACCATCATCGGTTGATCTCCAAGTATTGTGCGATTGATACCAAAGTTTCGATGCATTCAATCGGTCAACTGTGATGCAGTTGTTGTAATTGCCTTGTCCACCTCCTGAAGCGATAGCGACATCATAGCCAGTCAGGTTCTGTACATTCTCGGGTTTCTTTACCACGAAATTAGAACCTCCATCGGTTGACTTATGAATGATCCCGAGTCCACCAATGGCTGCGAAATACACCGCATTGGTATCAGCAGGCGAAACACCGATTCTTGCTCCAGCCTGAATGTTTCCAACTGATGTCACAATACCACTTGTGATTTGTGTCCATGTGGTTCCGTAGTCCGCAGAGCGATAAAACTTAGCTGAATTTTCACGAGTTGCTGCGAATAGCGTGCGCGTTGTGGAACTTGCTTTTTGAACCATATCACAGAACTCGATGTTCGTCGCTGTTTGTGCAGTCCAAGTAGAACCACTGTTTGTAGATTTATATATGCCCTTGTTCGTTGCGGCCACAAATACAGCGGAATTCAGCGGATCTTGAATGATCTCCACAACAAGACAATTGGTGAGAGTTGTTGCACTGAAAGTTAAACCTCCGTTGATCGATTTGTAGACTCCTGATCCATTGCTGTAATAGTTTGGGTCGCCTGTACCCAAATAGATAATCTGATCATTCGTATAGTCTACACAAACAGATGCACAGTTGAATGTGAAGGGTTCGGTTCCCGGAGCCACGGTCCAATGTAAACCTTGATCAGCGGTGGTAAACAATCCACCTTGACTGGTTACCGTGTACATTTTGTTGGGATCAGTGGTATGGAATTTCAGTTGTGTGATTCGACAAGCACCATTGATTTGACCTGATGCCTGATTGGGGAAATCTGTGAAATTGGCGCTTGCACCTACTGACCAATTCGCAAGTTGAGCGATGAGTTGGTTGGCAGTCATAAGGAATGCAAACCCAAGGAGGAAAATTCTGCTGTATTTCATGGCTTGCATTTACTTCTTACCGTTTGCTTTTTCAATGGCCTTCAATTCTTGTTGCTGGCGATCCACAATCGCTTGACGTTCCAAAGGACCTATGATCGATCCATCTTCACGTAGCCAGAGTTTGGAATCTTGGTACCAACCTTTGAATGCGCGAACTTCTGCTGCGTAACTGGGTTCTTTTGGATTCGGTTTTCGCTGTTCGCGTTCGATTTCGCGTTTGCTTTTTTCACCACCTTCACGTTCCTCTTCCAAACCGATTTCCTTTTCGAAGGTATCACCACCTTCCGATTCAAAAGGCTCTTCTGGCATTGCGCGATCTTTGAAGTATTCGCGGAAAGCTTCTACGGTTTCGTAGAAATTCGCGGTGGTATCATTCATCATTTGAATCCAGACCGGATTCTTTTCATAATTGATTTTCTTCGTTTTGGTTTGTGAAGAAGCATTTACCACACAGAGGACGAGTCCGGCTGCGATGAGCAAGATTTTATTTTTCATCGAAAAAAATGAGTACGGTTATTTTGTTCCTAGGTAATTCCAACGCAGGCTAATCCTCACTTTGCGATGAAATTACGTGATAAGCACTGGTATCTTTTACCAGACAAAACAGGCACATCACACATTGAGAATTAGGGCATTGCAAGGTGCATCCGTTTGTTAAAATGAGGGGTTGTCAATTGAACGTGATCGTGGATTCTTAAACGAGAGTTTTTATTTGGGAAAGCCTTGTTTACCTGATAAATGAATTGCTTAACATCAATTTTCCTAACGTTGTGAGTTTTGCTTGCTCATGATGAATCTCATTTTATGACTGTTGTATCCGCATCGGATCATGAGGCTATTATGAAAACTATGGCGATATTGAATAGAGTTGTTTTAGTTTTAACCCATCAAACCAAAACCATGAAAGCCACACTAACCACCATCAGCATTTTTATCGCCCAATTCCTTTTCGCCCAATATGTCGGTTTGGATGACAGTTATGCCGGTGGCGACGGAATCTCTAGTCCAGCATTTGCAGGTGCTTCTAACAACTCACGATCGCATCACATGATTGTGGATGATTCGGATAATTCGTTTCATTTCGGATACACAGAACTCGATGGCAATTTCGCATTCAGTTGTGCTAAACTCAATTCATCTGGTAATTATGCTTCTGGTTTCGGTCAGTCTGGTCAGACCGTCATTGGAACAGAATATGCCATCACATCGCTTGAAGGTGCGGATTTTTATCCTACAGGAAAAATCTTGATTTGTGGGACATTTTACGACGACAATTACCCCAACTACGGTGGTGTGGTTTTTCGCATGAATACCAACGGAACACTTGATCCAACTTTTTCCAATGACCTTACCGGTTCATTTCTGCAAACCGAAGATGCTGATTACAACATCACAGCGATCGGATGTAGTGTATTCGATAATTTAAAGTCAATTGCCGCTTTCACATATGAAGATCCGACGGTGGTGAGTTTGATGCTCGTCCGATTTACAGTTGCCGGAGATGAGGATTTGACATTCGATGATGATGGGATTTTGTTTGTGACGCTGAGCGATGCCCTTCGAGTTACAGATATCAAAGACGATGGTACCAATATGTTTTATGTGGAACTTATGAGGGCTTTGATTCCAATATTGGTGTAATACTCAAGATAGATCAGAATGGAAATTTTGTGTCTGGTTTTGGCAACGGTGCCGATGCTCAGATCGGGAACACATCTGATACGTATGATCCGCAAGCCATACACGTAACCGATGAGGGAGATATTTTCGTGACCGGCAGCACTGGTACTGGAGCTGCATTTGTTGCTAAAATGAATTTCACTGGAGACATGGACAACACTTTTGGTGATAATGGAATTGCATACTACAACAACACCACACAACCTGTCGGACTTTCGCTATCCGTTACACCTGAAGGACTGGTAATGATTGCAGGAAAGGAAACGGATTCAGAAGGAATTGATCAATCATTTATCGCAAGATTTAATAGCGACGGAACATCGGACGAATCCTTTGGCACAAACGCCATTTATTATCCTGAATTTGAATTTGAAGAAGATATCATACTTGGTCTACATGTATTGATGATGGCGATTTTCTCACAACAGGTTACGGTCATATGGCAGGCGATCCTGACCAATACATCTGCGCCAAATTCCATACGAGTGGAGTAGGATTAGAGCAATATAACCAATCTTGGCCAACGATCTATCCCAATCCGGTTACCGACGAATTATTCATTCGAACCAATGACCTTCGCATCATCACCATTCACCTTACAGATGTGATGGGCAACATCATATTGACCAGCCAAATGAATAATCCACAAGCACGTATTGATCTCTCCTCACTGCCTTCCGGCATTTACCATGTGACGGCTACAGATGATCAGGGAAGGACGTGGACAAGGAGTGTGGTGAAGGGGTAGAATATCCTGAAGAACAGTCATACACCTACGCAGTCAAGCATCAAAATGGATCTTCGTGTATCTGAAAACAAATTGTGTTCTTGGTAGCAAAACAGTTGAGTAAATCATTTTAAACTTTTCAAAAAGAAAAAGCTTAAATACCCTTCGCCACTTTCCAGGCATCATATTCATCGGCAATGGCTTTGTATAACAGTTCAGCCATTTTGCGGGCGCCAGCAGGAGTGAAGTGGGTATAGTCAGGGCCGGCATACGGCGGGTCGTTGGTGACCCATGAGACCATGGAGTTTTTGCCGCCCATTACTTCGTACATGTCCCAGAAAGCGCAACCTTCTTCAAGCGCGGCTTTCTTCATTCCATCGCGAAGGTTTTCGAGGTATGGCCACGTTTGGTAAATACCATCGACAGTGGTTGACATATCCGATGGACCTATTACAATGATGGGAACACCTGGTGCGAGTTGTCTGAACTTGCGGATATGATCCCTGAAACTACTGCCGTAAGCTTCTGCATTGCTTGTGCCCGAAAGGAATGGGACAGCATTACCACCAAACTGTAGGATGATGAGCTCTGCATTTAACGCATCGATCATCGGCTTCATACTGGAATTGTTCACCCGTCTAAAGGCACCACCATCGTTTCCACGAAGAGCAATATTGCTCACGTTGATACCAGGTCCACCATGCAACTCGATGGCGTAAACATCAGGACTTTCTGTTCCGGAAAAATTGAATCGCAACTTACCGGCAGCTTTGAAATTCCATGTTTTTTTCATGATGCCCTCAGCCGGCTGGATCATTTCATCCGTCAGAATTACACCATCTAAAGTTACTTGCAGTTGAAATGGTGAAGTGAAATTTCCAAAATACATCCATGCTTCATTCCATTGTTTGCAAGCTGATAGTGACATACCAGATGGACGAAGTTCTATCCATGCTTTGGTTGTATCTGTCGAAGGTTCTGCATCTTTTTTCAACGGTGTTGTGAATCTACCAAATGAACACAAGATGCCAAAGTTGTTGTGGTTCACTTTACCATTGTCGAAACCATAGGAAGTATAACGTTTCCAGTTTTCACTTTGAGTTTGTGCAATGTTGGCCGATGCTGCCACTGGAACTGGTGCAACCAATCCCGGACCATTGCCACCGAATTTTTCCTGCAGTTTTTGACGCAACACATTTGTCATGCGATCAACTTCAATCTGCGAATCTCCATAATGAAAAACATGTATTCTTTTGTTTTGCGCTTTGGAACTATCACAAGCTTCGAAGAAACGAAACAGGGGAGAAGAGTCACCATTCGAGAATTGCAATGATGCGATATTCTCTTTGCGCTGCACGGTTAAATTAGTATCTGCAGCCAAAGAATCAGCCGACAAATTCAATGAGTCGAATTGTGCTAAAAATTGTTCTACATCCTGAATTTTTCTTTCACCAATAGAATCGGTTACAGCAGGACTTCCAAACCGAAGTTTTAATCCAGCAATATGAATACCGTCAACAGGGAATATCCACATCAGTCCCTGACATGCGAGACCAACGGCCACAAGGGCGAATAGGGTGATATGCGGTCTGATGATTTTCAACAGAGCGGAAAATTACTGGACAATTTTAAACTCCGTTCTCCTGTTTTTTGCACGACCTTCATCGGTATCATTTGTCGCAACAGGAAGTGTTTCTCCATAACCTTTGGAAGAAAGTCGTGAGGCTTCGATACCATGTTTCACCAAAAATTCCACCACACTGGCTGCGCGGTTATTGCTGAGCGTCATATTGGCTTCATCACTTCCGACATTATCGGTATGTCCACCAATCTCTATTTTTTATCGGGATTCGCACGCAATAGATCGGCGAGTTTATTCAACTCCACCATCGACTCTGGTTTCAAATCCCATTTGTTGGTTTCGAAGAAAACATTGTTCAAGACGATAGAAGCACCAGGGCGCAATTTCTGTAATTGGATTTCGAGTTTATAAGGTTCAAGACTCTTATAGTTCTTCAGAGAAAAATTTTCCGAGTGAAAGAGATAACCATCTTTGTTCACATTGAGTGCGTAATCTTTACCAGAAGGAATACACAACAAAAACTCACCTGTACCTTGATTGGAATAGGATTCGATCATCAGTTTACCCGTTTCCAGGTCGATCAATTCAAGATGTGCTTCTAGTTTTTTGAAACTGAGTTTGTCCGTCACAATACCTTTCACATAAGTCACAGGGACTGGTCTGGCCTTTTCATGCAATTCAAATGAATAGAGATCAAGTCCGCCAAAACCGCCTTCACGATCACTGGCGAATAAGGCAATTTTTCCCTTTGCACTCACCTGAATTGAATTCTCATCCTTATAGGTGTTGATGGGATAACCAAGATTGACCGGAGAATCCCAATCACCACTTGGCAACATGCGCGACATATAGATATCGAGCCCACCCATCCCTGAGTGTCCATTGCTGCTGAAGTACATGGTTTGACCATCCGGATGGATCATCACACTTTCCTCTTCAAATATCGTATTCACTTTACCGGGCGCTTTCATTGGTGAAGACCAACGGTTATTTTCATCGAGGTAACTGTAATAAATATCCTGTTCTTTGATTCCACTAGCAGTTCTTTTTCCCCGGATAAAATATAATGTTCTCCCGTTCGCAGAAAAACTTGGTTGACTTTCCCATGTACCCGTATTGACAGGGTTTCCTATGTTTTGTGCCGGAGCCCAACCATTGCCGGTTCTGGTGGAGTAAAACAAGTCACAGCTACCCATACCGGTGCGATCGCCTCCCCATGTACCATCACCCATTTCACAAGCAGTAAAAATGAGCATTTGTCCATCTGCACTTAAAGTGGGTGCACCTTCGTTGTTTTTGGTGTTGATTTCTTTTACAGGCACAGCAGTATTCCATTTGTCATTCGATTTGCCAGTGATGTAAAAATCTTCTTGTGCCTGCATGTAAGCACTTTCATCTTTCACGAGACGAGTAAAGAGTAAGGTTTGTTCATCTGCAGTGATACAGGGATAATATTCATTGCGATCCGTATTGACCGCAGCACCAAGATTTTTTGGATCGAAAGGGACCGGTTGTGCGAGGGCTCTTTTGGCAAAAACGCAGCTTGAAATGAGCAATTGCGCACGTTTTTCCTGTTGAACGCTCTCTTTTGGATACTTCATGAATTTCGTAATGGAAGTCTCGGTTTGTTCGTAGTCTCCTTGAGCGAAATAGCATTCAGCCAACATCATCCAACCAGCGGGATAAAAAGTTTCATCGGTCGCCAATGCTTGCTTGAGCGGAGTGATGGCCTTGGTTGTTTGTCCACTTTCATCATACACCTGAGCCAGCATAAACTGCGCTTCGATGAATTCCGGTTTGTCCTTCACCAGCGCTTCCAATTGCGTTTGAGCAGCAGGTAAGTCATGCATTTGATAAGCATGAATAGCATCCTCATATTGTTTGATGGCCTTTTTGTCTTTGATGGAATAGGTAGGTTTGGGCTGCGCAAAAGCGGCAAGACTAAACAAGCCGCATAAAGTGATGGTAAATATGATTCTCATTTCGAATGGTGTAGAAGTAACAAAACAACTATCGAGCCTAAAGTAGAACGGTGGAATCGTCCCGATCTGATGCTCTGTTTAAAGTATTAACACCCCCATCATGGAAAAAGGGTGAAGGGGATTTCTCTCCAAACTTGTCTGAAGGAGTCAATTGATTAGCTTTGCGCCACCAAATAATAATCAAAACCAAATGAAAACTTTTTCAAAAATTATTCTGATGTGCATGACATTCGCTGCACTCGCTATCGTTTCCTGTAAAAAAGAAGATCCAGATCCATGTGAAAATGTAACTTGTCAGAACGGCGGTTCATGTAACAATGGTTCATGCAGCTGTGCTACTGGTTATGAAGGCGCAACTTGCGGAACAGAACAACGTGCTAAATTCATTGGCTCATTCTCTGCTTCTGAATCATGTACTTCAGGTAACTACAACTATTCATTCACTGTATCAAATTCTGGAACAGGTGTATCAAATGTTGTATTGACAAACTTCGGTGGTGTAACAGGAACTTTGAGCGCTACTATCAGCGGTAGTTCTATCACTATTCCAAGTCAGACGATCGATGTAACTGGCGTAGCTGTTACATTCAGCGGTTCAGGTCAGATCAGCGGAAACATCATGACGATCAGCTATACACTGAGCGCAAACGGTGGTTCAGATCCTTGCACTGCAACTTGCACAAAGAACTAAGAAATTCTTTCAGATGAATAAAAGGGCCGCTTCATAGCGGTCCTTTTTTTTATCGGGCTACAGAAGGTGGCCCGACTAATCCTCCCCAGCACTGTCGTCATTCCTCTTCGTGCAGCGAAGAGGAACTTACTATAACGCAATCGCTAAACCTACCTTAACTCAAAGCTGACCCCACAATCAAACCGTCGTCATTCCTCTTCGCGTTGCATTCATGCGATAGTACTGGCGGATGAATTTAGGCATATGGGATGATGGTTCCTCTTCGCTGCGCAATGTTTTGATAGTACTAGCGGATGATTGTGGGCAAATGTGATCATAGGTTCCTCTTCGCTGCGCCATGTTTTGAAAGTATAGGCGGATGATTGTGGGCAAATGTGATCATAGGTTCCTCTTCGCTGCGCAAAGAGGAATGACGACGATATAGGATGTTTAGCCGCCTTCGGCGGTCTGTGAAATGCTATGAAAAAGGGGGGGCTGAACTACTTGCAAAATGTTTGTGTTTTGAAGATATGGCGAATTGAGGCAAATGGGATGATGGTTCCTCTTCGCTGCTCAATGTTTTGATAGTACTAGCGGATGATTGTGGGCAAAAGTGATCATAGGTTCCTCTTCGCTGCGCGAAGAGGAATGACGGCGTTGGGGTGGATCATTAGCCACCTTCGGCGGTCTGTGAGTAAGTTTTTAGGCGAGTTATGGGGTGGAATTTTTGTCGAATTTGGGGGGAGAGCAAATTTTGTTTGAAACAAATAAGTTGATTTTTTGAGGATTGAAGGAAGCGATCAACTCTTCCTTTTTTGTTCTGGTGAATGCCTTAATTCTCTTTTCCCGCTTAATGGCATCAACGATGCTTTCAAATTCTTCATAATAGATGAGAAAGTAGACATGATACTGACTAGTGAATCCCGTATTTTTCTTATTCACGTGTTCACCGCATCTTCTAACCAGATTATTGGTTACTCCAACATACAAAACAGTCCTCGTATAATTAGATAAGATGTACACATACCCTTTTCGATGATAACTCATATGATCAAACCTTTGCGAATGCAAATGGAATAGATCAGGGGCAAAAAGACGTGAAGTAGTTATTCCAATCTGATATAAAACATGCTCCATTTGGACCATGTCGCCAAATACTCCAATCAAATAATATATGTCCCATACACATAACCAACATCAAAGTACAACCTCACCTTGTCAGATCGGGCCACCGAAGGTGGCCCGACTAATCCTCCCCAGCACTGTCGTCATTCCTCTTCGCGCAGCGAAGAGGAACCTACTATAACGCAATCACTAAACTTACCTTAACTCAAAGCTGACCCCCCAATCAAACCGTCGTCATTCCTCTTCGCGTTGCATCCATGCGATAGTACTGGCGGATGAATTTAGGCATATGGGATGATGGTTCCTTTTCGCTGCCCAAAGTTTTGATAGTAATGGCGGATGATTGTGGGCAGATGTGATCATAGGTTCCTCTTCGCTGCGCCATGTTTTGATAGTAATGGCGGATGATTGTGGGCAGATGTGATCATAGGTTCCTCTTCGCTGCGCCATGTTTTGAAAGTATAGGCGGATGATTGTGGGCAAATGTGATCATAGGTTCCTCTTCGCTGCGCGAAGAGGAATGACGACGATATAGGGGATGTTTAGCCGCCTTCGGCGGTCTTTGAAGTGCTATGAAAAGGGGAGGGCTGAACGACTTGAAATATGTTGTGTATTGAAGATATGGCTCATTTAGGCAAAAGGGATGATGGTTCCTCTTCGCTGCGCAAAGCTTAGATAATACTAGCGGATGATTGTGGGCAAAAGTGATCATAGGTTCCTCTTCGCTGCGCGAAGAGGAATGACGACGATATAGGGGATGTTTAGCCGCCTTCGGTGGTCTGTGATGTTCTATGAAAAAGGGGAGGGCTGAAAGACTTGTGAAATGTGTTTGATTTGAAGATATGATTCATGTTGATCGTGCAAAGTACATCCTGCAATCATGAATATTAAATCCGAAATTGGGAATAAAAAAAAAGGGATTCACGTCGAATCCCTTTCTGTAAACCTGCAAGGAAAATTTTGAAACCAACGCAGTTCTGGAATAACTGCGCAACCATATATAAGACGGTACCTAAAATGGATGGTTGCCACTTTTTTTTTCGTTAAATTCGAAAAAACTCTGAAATGCCAGGTTTTACTGGTATTTCAGAGTTTAGTTTTTGAGGTGGGGATTGGTAAAACGATATCCGACACTACGTACGGAATGAAAATAAATGGGATTTCGACTATCAGGTTCGAAGTGTTTTCGAAAGGCCAGTATATAATTGTCGATGGTACGTGTACTTGGAAATACATCATAACCCCATATTTTCTCTAAAATTTCCTCTCTGCTCACCACTTCGCCCTGGCGCTGTATAAGCAGTTTTAGAAGCATGGATTCTTTCTTAGAAATCTCGATTTCCTGACCGTTCAAGTCGCGGATAGTGAAATGGAGAAAATTGATGTGATTTGGTCCGAAGGAATAATCTTGCAGCTCAGCCAATGCGTGATTGCTGTCATGTCTGCGAATCAATTTAGAAATTCGAAGCAGTAATTCCTCGAGATCAAAAGGTTTGGCCAGATAATCATCACCGCCAATTTTGAGTCCTTCTACCCGGTCTTTTCCAGTACCCTTTGCCGAAAGGAAAAGAATCGGGGTATTATTTCCTTCTAAACGCACCGTCTGACAAACAGAGAATCCATCAAGTTGCGGGATCATCACATCCAGAATAGCCAGATCAAAAGCCTGATTTCGGAATTTGGTCAATGCGTCAGGACCATTGCTCACATGAACAACGTGGTAACCCTCTAGAGCGAGCTTCATCTGAAGTGCAGATGCAAGACTTTCCTCATCCTCAACTAAAAGGATTCTATATTGATTCAAAATTCAGTGGTTTTATATCTCGTTGGCACAGATGGCTCAGTGCTGGCCTTCACCTTCATGCTCATGCTCATGCTCGTGGTCATGACCTTCGCCTTCGCTATGATCGTGATTGCATGAACCTGTTTTTGCGCCACCTTCTGGTTCTTTGTAGCCTTCGATCATCACACCAGTTGCTACAAATGCAAGTACCTTTTCTGGTTCAGTAATTTTAGCTATTTCCTCCTCAGACTTGCCTTCTTCCATGGCATAGTGTTTCAAATCTTCAACTGTACGCTCGTAGTAATAAGCCTTTCCCTTTGCTTCTGCCTTTAATCCAGCACAACCTTCAAGTGGAACGAAAAAGACGTGATCTGTTGTGATTTTCATGGTCTCGCCATTGTCCATGCGCAGATTGAGCCAGCAACCAGCGTTCGGACAAGTCTGATCGATGATGCCGTTGATGGTGGTTTCCAGTGAATCCTTGCCTTCCAATTGGGCAGGAAGTGAGCTTACCGGAATGGATTTTCCAAGCTCAAACTGTTGACCATAAAATTCCTGAGTTGGTGGGGTGTTTTGATCGGCGTGGTTATGTCCTGAGTGATCACAACCGCCCATCAGTATGGCAGTTAAGGCAAAAGCAATAATTTGTTTCATTTGGAATCTTTGTTAGTGCTGCGAAATTAATACACTTACAATTTTTAGTACTTGATCTTCTGAACAATCTCACTGGAATTCCCACAATCATCGGTGGCAGTCCATGTCCAAATGATGAATCCTTTCTCCTTTTTTTCAGAGAAAACGATTTCGGGTATAGATCCGCTGTTGTCTTTGGCTGTCGGTTTCGCCGGTGGAGGAATTGATTTGCCTTCTGATGCAGTGACATCAACGGGTATTTGATCGAATTGAGGAGGGGTAGTATCCTTGAGATGGATGAAAACCATGGCGGAAGCGGTATTCCCACAGTTGTCAGCGAAAACATAATTGCGTATCAGGACACCGGCACAACCACCGGAAGCCTTTTCATCCAGAAATGTAGTTTTGAGTTCGGAACAACCTCCAGAAGCTTGTGGACCAACGAACTGTTGGAGTTCGTCGATATTCAGTGTGACTTCCTTTTCATGAGGAAGAACGACAATGGTCTGGGAAATCATCATTGGAGCGGACGCCAGTAGGAAAGTGGTGATCAATACAATTCTCATAAAAGCAAAAACCCGCAAAAGCGCGGGTTATTGCAAAATTATGGAAAGAATTATTTATTCTGCCCTTCGGTGACTGTGCGCTGCGGGTTCAATGCCGCCTTTTCAATGCGCATGCGACCTTGATCAAGTTTGATCACAACGGTAGTGTCGTCTACTTCAATGATTTCACCATGGATACCACCTGTAGTAACAATACGGTCTCCGATTTTCGCGGCCTCCTGAAACTTGCGTTGTTCTTTGGCACGCTTCATTTGCGGACGAATCATGAAGAAGTAAAAGATGGCAAAGAATCCCACCATGAAGATGAGTGTTCCAAAGCTGCTACCGCCCTGTGCCTGAAGAAAAATAGTTGTCATATTAACTGATTATTGATTGAAATTTTATTCCATGTGCATTTCTATTCCCGGTTTCACCTTCTCGATTTTTTCTACTCCGAGAACTTCTCCTGTAATTTTCAAATCGAGGGATCTGGGGATACAATTGGTGAGTATTGAAACGCTTTTATCTACTTTACCTGGGAAACCTTTGCTGTTGAATTCAATGGTGATCTGACCGGATTCGCCTGCTGCAATGCGTTCCGTTGGCCAATCCTTTGGCGTGGTACAACCACAACTTGGATTGACTTGAGAAATGACTAGTGGCGATTTACCTGTATTGGTGAATTTGAAGACATGGGTTACTTTTTCACCTATGGCAATTTGACCGAAATTAAATTGAATAGAATCGAAGGTGATCACGGGAGCATCTTCATCGGTTTCACCCGAAGAAGGAGGGAAATGAAGCATGTCCGACGTCACCTGACGGTTGTCGGTTTTACATGAAACCAAAGTGATCACTGCGAAAGTGATTGCGTAATGGAATGTTTTGATTTTCATGTAGCTAATTTCTGAATGGATAAACAATTACTTCAATACAAATTATCCATTAAATATCTTCTCTGTCGAAATAAGAACCATTGAATTCATCTTCATCGAAGAATTCACTTTCCCCAAATTCATCCTCGTCTTCATCGTCATGACTTTCACTTCTGCTTCCTTCACTGCCATGAACTTCATTGAATTCATCCTCGGAAAATTCTTCACCGAATAAATCCAGTTCTTTGCTATCCTGAGCGGGTGCATCGCCATAAACCAGCGCCACACGTGGATAGATTGTGCTTGGAAAATCCTTTTTCACCTCGATTAACTCTACGTAAAAAATCCACATCCTCATGAAGTCGTAGATGTAGAGCACTTTGTCAGAAGGTTTGGCCAACATATCCCCCAGTTTGGTGGATTTCATGGACAAAGCAGCTTCAGATTCCATTCCCATCAAAGGGATTTCGAGTCCTTTTTCCCAAGTTTCATTACTCATATAAAAGCTGGCCATTTCACCTTCTTCGAAGTCAAAAGCATCGAGAATAGCACGGTGAAAATCCTCGAAAGATGCATCAGTCTCAATTTCAATGTCGCGAAACACATCCTGCTCGGTATCTACGATTACCCTGAACTTGAAGATCACAACATTGGTGTTTTTTTTCGCCATGGATGTCCTGAAATAATGGGGGCGCAAACCTACGATATAGAAAGACAGTTTTCTACTAAAAGCGCATCTAAAATCACGGATTCGATACCGCCGATGTGAAGGTTATCGGCAAGTCGCCTTAATTTCGCCTCCCATTTTTTACAGATATGAAATCCATAGATAGTCGCATCATCAAGGAGTAATCACCCTGGCCATATTTGCATTCACCATTTATCTTTTCGTGATTGGGCGCTGGGGCTGGGGCATTTTTATGGTGCTGGTTACCGCGGTTGCAGTGTTGCTCACCATGCGCAGTCTGCGTTTGATCATGGTTTTTTTCAGGATGCGTCAGCAGCGCATGGACAAAGCCAAAGAATGGTTGGATAAAATCAATCCCAACCATTTGTGGAAAAATCAGAAAGGGTATTATTACTTTTTGTTGGGTTCGGCTGAGGTTCAGAATAAGAGTCTTTCACAAAGTGAAAAAAACTTCAGACAAGCATTGTCTTACGGACTTCGTCTGGATCATGACAAAGCAGCGGTTTATCTCAATCTTGCCGTGATTTCAGCCAATAAAAGAAAGAAACGTGAGGCAATCACATTGCTCAATGAAGCGAAAAAATATGATACCAAAGGATATCTGAAGAACGATATCAAACAGGTAAGTAAAATGGTGAACAGTATCTGATCCGGGCTTAAACCCTTTTTAATCGCGGATTATCGGTAATCTGAACTTTTTGAAGTCTGGACAGAAGATCCAGACTTTTTTTCTGTGTATCCCTCGAAATTTCATCATAGTGTCGAGCCAATCCGGGACTGTTGACATGATGATTGTGCGAATCGACTTTGAGCAATTGATAATTCAATTCATCGGTGGCATCCTTGATGATTTTATTGAGTTCATCTCCTTGTTGAGGATGATTTACAAGGTGGTGAAAACCTTGTTCTATCACGTCATTCAGAAGCTCCTGAACGACGTTGCGCAATGCGTCACGTGTCATCTCCATTCCAGTAATGTTATTCGTTAAGGTATGCCGGAAAATTTTCCGTAATGGTCAACAAAGCAGAGGCAAGATAATCCAAATTCTACGTCATTCGGTTGTTGTTGAAATATTATTTGGGGTAATACTCAGGTTTTGGACGAAAATGGGAGTTTTTTAGCCGACTGAAAGAAGAACTATGTATCCAACCATTTATCACGCGCTTTATGACATGTTCGGATTGGACTGAGCATGGACCAGACTGCTGAACAGTTTTGGTTTTTTTGTTGCGCTTGCCTTTGTTGTAGGGAATTATACCATGTCTTTGGAACTTCAACGCAAGGCTGGCAATGGTCTCATGATGCCGGTAAAAAAGAAGGTGATCACCGGTGGGAAACCGGATTGGATGGACATCATCACCACTGCCTTGATGGGATTTGTGGTGGGTTGGAAAATGCTCTACCTCTTCGTGAATGGGGCTGAACTTTTCAACAATGGCAGTAGCCCGCAGAAGGAAATATTTTCAAGTCATGGTTATCTGTTGTGGGGACTAGTATTGGCAGGGTTGTTTGGTGGTTGGCGTTGGTATGAGTACCGCAAAAGACAATTGCCCGAGCCTGTGGAGTCCTATGTGGATGTCTATCCCCATCATTTGACTGGGAACATCACCTTTATGGCGGCGATTTTCGGAATCATCGGGGCAAAATTGTTCCACCTTTTCGAGAATCCTGATGAACTGGTAGACTTCTTCCAGCATCCTTCATTCAATAATTTTATCAGCGGACTTACGGTATATGGCGGTTTGATCCTAGGTTCTGCAGGTGTGCTTTTTTATGCGTGGAAAAAACGGATTGCACTTTTACACCTTTGCGACGCTGCAGCACCGGGAATGATCTTCGCCTACGGTATTGGCAGAATTGGCTGTCAGGTGAGTGGTGATGGTGATTGGGGAATCGCAAATACATCACCCAAACCAGGCTGGTTGTCATGGTTGCCCGACTGGATGTGGGCATACGATTATCCGAATAATGTCAACTACGACGCTTCTTACCATGGCATGCTCGGTCCCTTGAATGACACTTTTGTGGTACCGATTACTGACCCGAATGTGCCCTGTTTCGATGGTTATTGCACCCATTTGGTGCCGGCGGTCTATCCTACGCCATTCTACGAAACCATCATGGCGACACTGATTTTCATCCTTTTGTGGTCTATCAGAAAAAAAATCAAAACGCCGGGTTTCATTTTCGGTTTGTATTTGATGCTCAATGGTTTAGAGCGGTTCTTTATCGAAAAAATTAGGGTGAATAACAAGTTTGATGTCCTAGGAATTCAGGCAACTCAGGCTGAAATCATAGCCATCTTATTTGTGCTTACAGGGGCATTCATGCTTTGGTATCTAAAAAGGAGGAAAAAGCAAGATCCTATAAAAACATCAACCGCGTCGTGAGGAAAATTTAAAACAAGGAATCGCGTATTCAGTTTTACATTTGTCCCCCGCTTGGCAGGATTCTGAAGGTTTGGCAGAAAAAGCTGATTGGCCTGGAGATTGACAACAAGCGACTACATTTATTCAATTAAATCAAAAAACATGGCTGTAGAAATAACAGATTCAAATTTTGCAGAATTGGTGCAGAATAGTGATAAACCGGTGATGATTGACTTTTGGGCGGAGTGGTGTGGACCATGCCGCATGGTTGGTCCAATCGTGGAAGAAATGGCAACTGATTATGATGGAAAAGCCATAATTGGTAAAGTGAATGTGGATGAAAATCCAGATGTAAGTGCCAAATTTGGTATTCGCAATATTCCAACGATTATTTTTGTGAAAGGCGGACAGTTGGTTGACAAAAGCGTTGGCGCTGTTCCGAAAAATGTATTGACTGAAAAAATGGATGCTCTTCTGTAACGGAGATGTCTGATCATAATAAAAGGCCACGTTTGTGGCCTTTTTTATTTCATTACAATGAGCCTGGCAACGGAAATTTCAAAGTCGGTCTGGCATTGAATCACGTAACCAGCCGGTGGGAGGTCCGATGTATTCATTTCAAATGGAAACTGTGTAACGTTGAGGAATTCCCTGACAATTTTACCATCCATGTCATGTAATCGGAGATTGACCATCTGACCATCATTGGGATAATCGATAACGACATGATCTTTAGCAGGATTCGGTTTACATGAAATCGTTGTTGGACCTGTATAATCCACATTGACAATATTGGTCACCTTGAACATACCATTAAAGTCGACTTGACGCAATCTGTAATAGTTGTGGCCTGAGTGCGGGAAGTAATCCGTGAAAGTATAGTTCTGCGTATCGAAGGTTGTTCCATGACCTTCTACCTGACCAATTTCAATCCATTCTCTGAGATCTGTAGAATGTTCTACGATAAAATAATCATTGTCGATTTCAGTGAGTGTTTTCCAATGCAGGAATACACCTTCAGAAGCCTTGTGTCCATTGAATTCCAACATCTCAACGGGCAATGAAAGACTGCATGCAATCGAAGCCGTACCGAAAAAATCGAGGGTGACCATGGCATCTACAAAACTCCAGTTGGACATACAGATGATGTACTGCTGACCAGCTACAACGTTGAGCGGCGGCCCATAATTGCCAGGATCACCTCCGGGTGGGATGACAGAAGCCAAACCAGCGCCTCCAAATGGTGCTGCATTCCACACGCAACGGGCAGGAGGTAATGTTCCATTTGAAATTCCATTACAAGATGCAGCTCCAGAATATGGCCACATTGCCCAGTCATAAAAACCTTGTTGCTGACCACCAGCACCGAACGAAAACTCGAGTGTGCCTGAAGTAGCAACAGTAAACATCATCCATGAACTATTCAGTTCGCCAGCCAAAAGACAGCCATAATCGGTACCGCCCCATGGTGGCGGAGTTCCAACATATGAAGGATTTGAAACAGATCCAGGCGATGGAACTTCATCTATAGCACCAAATCCACTTGGTGTGATGTGGAAATTATAGACGTCGCAAACACATGGTGACGCAAAACAATCAGAAGCAGGCGGACTTGAGCCACAAGCTCCACCGGATGGTGGTTCTGTTCCTGTGCAATCCAATCCACCAATATTCATCAAAACCCATTCTGCGTTACCAGTTGCCATTGATCCGGTTTGAATCACATTACCTGCCGGGTCGGCAAGGGTAAATACAGCACCATTCCAGCCATCGCCACCAGAATCAAAGGTGTGGAGATAATAACATCCATTACCCAAACAAACTGAACCGTTAAATGGAGCACCACCTCCTTGAACAATGCCGTTGTTCAAACTGAAGTACCATGATATTTCTGCAGGATTGGGTCCAGAGGTGACGTTAAAAGTGTATTCCGAAGTTCCTACCGGACAAGTAACCGGAGTGGTACAAGTCACATTTCCTAAGCCTAGCGTTTCAGTAGATTGAGATCCTGTTACCAAAAAAGTTTGATAGAAAAAACCGGTTGTTGGTTCAGAAAAACTCAAAACGACCTCAGACCAGCCATCACCTGCAAAATCATATAGTACCAAAGAATAACAATCTTCAAGCAAGCACAATGTCTGCGTTTCATTTGGTCCTCCAAAAGCTTGTAATACACCAAAGGAATCGTACAACTCCCAATAAGCGTCAAAACCATCTATGCCATCCGTTGTGGTTATTTCATAAAACAAACACGGTGGGGCACAAGTAGCGCCTCCAAGAGCAAAAGATTCGAAACCATCGCAACCATCGAAAAGAAAAGTAGAATAAACCAGATTACCACTGGCATCATCTAATTTCCATGTTTCGTTGTCCCATCCATCACAATTGTTGTCATACATCCAAAGTGTGAAGCAATCATCGGCTAAGCAAACTTCCTGTTGGTCTGGAGCAAAACCCGATGTGACCATATTACCGAAGGAATCATAAAGTTCCCAATACACATCTGCGGCGTCTGAGCCATCATCCACATCGATGGTGTAAAGATTGGTTCCTAAAGGACATGTTGATCCAGAACAATCGCCGTCACCCAAATAGAATTGATCAGATCCGGAACTGCCATCTGGTAGGTTCGTGTCAAAGTCAAAGTCGCCGGTAAAATCTTCGATAAACCAATCCTGATTTTCCCAACCATCATTACCTGTATCATACATCCACAATGTATAACACCCATCCGGCAGACAGACATTTTGATTGAAAGGAGCTCCGCCTGATAGAATCAAAGTTCCACTGCTATTGAACAATTGCCAGGAAACTTGTCCGGCACCGGCTCCTCCGTTAACATGGATGTTGTAGTTGGTACATTGACCAAAAGCATGAAAACCTTGATTCGAAAAGAAAAAAGCAAGAAGAAAGAAAAATTGAAGGATGAAGACACTGCGCCCATTTTGAAGCCACTCCAAAGGAAGCTTAAAGTTAAATGACGGATGAGTAGTACTATTCAAACCAAGTTAGTATTGACAGAGTTGTGATTGCGTAGTTGTGAGCTTCATCTAATCAGACAAAACTATGACAACTTTAATGGCGTTTTAAGTGCATTTCGACCGAATGGGTTGATTCAATGACTGAACGGGCTGATAGGCCATCAATAGCGCGCCTAGGTGACTTTTGTCACATCGAAAATGGACTTACTTTTTGGTGTACCACACCTTTAGCGAATAACCCAAACCGGTGAAATCTAAGAAGGCATTGAAGAGAAATTTGGCTAACTTCCATATAGGTTTTTCCTCCATTTTTTTCCGTAGCATTTCATCATCGCTAGTGGCTGAAACCACAGCCTGTTTCTTTTTTCCGGTGCTTTGATTGAATCGTGTGATACTAATTCCAGTCGTGGTTATTTTTTCTTTCCGGAAACTTTTTCCGAGCAATCGATGAATGGTTTTCGGCGTGTAGTATGACAAGTGTTCCGGATAATTGATGATGTTGTATGCATCACCCAAATAATACCTACTCAATGCATTGAAGTTTGGCGTTGTGCAATAGAACAATCCACCTTGTCTCAACATCCTGTGAATATGTTTGATCTCTTCCAATGGATTGTTGATGTGTTCAATGACCTCAATGGAAGTGATCACATCGAACTGAATATTTGGAAAAGTGGATTCATCCAATGGTCCTTGTTTCATGATAATTCCGCGAGACTCACCATTCTTAATTTGAGCATCCCCGTATTCAGTGCCGTATACATTCCATCCGCGTTTTTTAGCTTCTGTGAGAAAAAGACCATTGGCACATCCGACATCGAGAATGTTTCCTGTTCGTCGAAATTGTTCAAAATGATCGAGCCATTCATGGTATCGCTTCACCGTGATAGGAGACAGATACTGATTTAATCCATAGTGTGAATAGTACTCTTCTAATTCCGATGGTGTTGGAATTTTTTCGCAAAAAACAAATCCACACTGACTGCATTTGAGCAAATCAGTTCGTTTGAACTTACTCAGTTTATTTAATCGTTCGCTTTCACAAACGAGACACTTGCTGTGTATGCTGGAAGATGTCAAGGCTATTTTACATGAATAATTTTTCTGATCGCGATGAGACGATTGTCGAAATACACTTTCACAAAGTAAACTCCTTCACTCAATGGAGACATATCTACCGAAGTTGTTCTTCCATTACACTTTTGATGAATGACCTCAGCACCGACACAATTATTGATCACAACATTCCAGTTTTCTGGTTGGGTATGTTTCAAAGAAACATTCAGCATATCTGCGACTGGATTAGGATACACGGTCGTTTCAATGTGAGAAATATCTTCCATACCAATAGAGGGCTGCATGCCTATGGTGAAGACACCACCGGATGGAAAATCCACCACGGCTTCAAGAAATTCGCCTTGTTGAATAAGTGGAATGAACGTGAGCTCAGCGCCTGGAAGGAACTCATCATCAGTGGAGATGATCAGGCCTATGGAAGTTGTAATAGAGAGCATTGCTGCTTCAATTCGAACAGTAACCTCCCCAATATCTCCTGTTTCATTGTATCCCCAAGTTCTTTCCGTGCGAGAAGATTGAAAAGGATAGATGTCGTTTTGCATTTCAAGACTGCCTTGATCACAACCGATCATGAGGTATTCTCCTTCTTCCATTGATGATGGATTTAGGACGTGAATGATACCTCGTCCTTTTGCTGAAGCGTGATAGTCGTAATCCGATTCCTTTCCAATACCAATCACTTCATACTTCTGTTCCGGGTGATGATATTTTGCGGATGGGCCGAGATCGATGTTGTAAAGCGAAGCCAGATAATTTCGGATTAAGCTGACATGCGTATTCATCAAACGGGTAGAGTAGAGGAAGTGTTCAGAGATTCTACCTTTTCCAAAACGTTCATTATCATAACCCCAATCATGACCGAAGTCGATGCTGATGGGCATTTCATCGCTACGTGCGCCGATGTTAACTCCAGGCTGTGGATGCTCGGTGTCATCGAAAAATGTATTCATCCATTGGTGAAGATCATCTTGATGATAGGTGAATCCATAAATGTGCGGTGCAGATGCATCAGCGATATAGAAGCTGTTGATACCACTGTAGTCTCCATTGGCATCCACCACTTCATTGTGATAATAGTAGTCATTTTTCCATGGATGCATGAGATAGCCGTTTGGCATTCTGGAACTGGCAAACCATCCATGTTCATTGAATTTGATGGTATCCGTTTCTACGATTACAAATGCAGAAATTGATCTGCCAGGCACCACATCAAACATGGTTAGTGCGTCGTTCACCCCATCAAAGGAAATAGCAGGTTCTCCGCTGATGCCTTCATCACCGGTAGCTAATTGTGGCATAAAATCCTGTTGGTTTTGAATGGCCGATTCTCCCGAACCCATCAGGTCATTCCAACTGTGAACGACACCTCCGGAAAGTTCCACACCATCGTCAGCTCTCAACCAGAATGTCATGCTTTCTGTATCACCCACACCTGCGGGTCCGAGGTATCCAAGTTGTGCAGGCGCATCAGCAAAGAATAAATGCAAGGTATCGCTTCCTGCGTTTAGCAAAAGCTGTTCGTCAGTTGCAACTTGATCTGGTACCCAAACTTTCACCGGACCAAATGTGGTTGGTTGTATCGTCGCAGTGAAATTTTCTGGACCACCATTGATCGCAACTACACTTCCATTTTCAACCATAATGTCTGTAGATACATCGTCGAAATCGGTCATGGCTGACTGACTCAGATTTTTATAGAATATAATATTCACATCGAATGCACCAAAAACTTCATTGGTTTCAACCGAATTGGTAACCGAAGCGACGGCTGGGAAATTATTGACTTGCTGACTGTAGAGGTCACTTTCCCATAATCCTCTTCCGTACGTGGATGCTTTGATGCGATGCATCTGAGGCAAAGAGCCATAGAAGATTTCAAGTTCAGTAACACGCGCACTATAAGGCATTCCATTATTGAATGACATGAAATCAGTCATTGTACTGTCTTTGTAAAAGACACCGAGGTCAGTTCCCAGATACAATCCCTCAAGTCCCGCATCGGTCGTATCAAGTACTAGCGTATTGGTGGAAATGTTGGGTAATGCAGGACTTAAGAGAGTCCAGGAATTACCCATGTCGGTGCTTTTATAGACATCATTGTGAAAACAGATGTAAACCAGATTGGAATCGAGCGGACTTGTTTCAATAGCATTAACAGGTACCTGGAAAAAAGGAAGATTGTCAGAGATATTGACCCAAACCGGATTTTCTGCAAATGCATTGTTTGTTCTGAAAATTTTTCTATTGTCTTTGGCAACGTATAGGATATTGTGATTGGCAGAACACGATTCGATTTCGTTGATGTTGGTCGTATTGCCATTTAGTCCATTGCTGATGACTTGCCAGACAATGCTGTCTTTTTCTGGATGTTTGATGTTCATGGAGCGCCAAACATTCTTCAGTCCGACGAACATGGTATTGGCGGATGAATCACCTTTTGACAAGAGATAAGGCGTGTTCCATGCTCCTGTCTCATTGATTTCGAGGACGTCGAGACCGCAAATTTTTTCATTGACCACTTCAGGAGTGGTTCTATATACATCACCATAATAAATGCTACCATAGCGATAATTCACATCAGCGAAATCGTATGCACACTCGAATCCATCACCACCACCGCGTCTTTTCCAATAAACACCATCAAATTCCATGGTTCCATTGTCCTGGTAACCGGTGAGTGTGTGATTGCCATTGTGCGGTGATTGACCAAGCTGGTAGATCTGTCCGATGACCATACCGTTGCTGATGTCTTTCCATTCTGTGTTGTTGTCGTAATGGTAAAGTCCACCATCATTGCACAAATAGAGATCGTGGTTGTGTGGAGATATGACCATTTCGTGCATGTCTACATGAAGGTAGTTGTTTGAAATATCAATCCATGTCGTACCCGCATCGATGGATTTTTTTGCCCTAATGCCTCCGACATAAACCACGTCTGGATTTTCATGATCCGCTTCCAAACAGAGGTCGTACCAAGCTTGACCGCCAGTGCTGGAGCCGTCGGCAGCCCAACCCATGATATTGGGAGAATTACTCATGAGTGTAAACGTTTCTCCTGAGTCAATGCTTTTGTAGAATCCAGTAAAGGAGTATGTTCCGGTTTTAATTACATAAACCACATCCGGAGCTGCCGGAGTTACCGCAATACACATCCTTACGTTGGTCCCGATCACTTCTGCCACCCAATCCCAATCTTGTCCACCATCAATGCTCCTAAAGAATTTTCCGCTTGATGTGCAATAGAGAATCTGATCATTTTCAGGATGCATTTCAAAATCCTTGATATTACCGGTATTTGGACCAGAAGATGTCCAGGTCACACCATCATCAGTGGATACAAAAAGCCCATCTGTAGTTGCTGCCCAAACCTGATGTAATGGAGCGTAAAATCTCATTCCATTCACCGTAACATCTTCCATCCCCACATTGGCAAAATCCCAGGTTTCACCGCCATCGATGCTCTTGATCACACCCATCCCGGGAGAGTCATTTGCATCACGATCACCCGTACCGGCATATATCGTTTGTGGATTGGATGAATCGAATACAATGGCCGAAATTCCTAATGTTGGAAGTTGATCTGTTTTTGGAGACCATGTGAGTCCACCATCCGTTGATTTCCAAACACCACCTGCTGGTGCGCCGGCAAACATGATGAGTGGATCGGTAGGGTGGAAGGCAACTGCCATCACGCGGCCAACACCTTCAATCATATCGTGTGTGGTAATCTGATCGATGATTGGGCCGAGATTATACCAGTTGCCGGTCATGGAACGCGACTGATTGTATGCTTTTACATCATGCCATGACCTGAGCACATCGTTTCCATTTGGAATCCTACCTTGATCATTTATTCTGGATTCATACAGCGAAATAAATCGCTCTACCTGTTTGAATCCTTGTCCGCGTTGTTGTGGTTTCACGGGCCATTGCACTTGGTGCTCCAGTTTCAATGAATCCAAAGACAAAGAATGGCGGTGCATAAGCGAACTCCAGTCTGTGCTTTCGTTCTGTGCGTTCGAATTTTGAAAGAGAACAGAGGCCAACAACAACAATGGCAGTGGCAGAAATTTAAAAGATGTCATTGCGGCGAATTTAGAAATTGAATACCTCAACAGACGAACAATCGTAGCTCAGAATAGGAAGTCTTCAAGGTATTTTGAAGAAATTCCCTTCTGAAACTCTTGTCAATCCTCAAAACCGTCATCTAACGGACTAAAATTCCGCGATCAAACGCTTGTTTTTTATTGCCACAATCATGTTTTTTTGTTGGATCGAAGATAGAACGTATCTCGTTAGGCTAATTAAAACTAAGCCTTTAAACAAAGACTACCGAGATTGGAAAACTAGAACATTGAGTTTGGGGGAGCACAGGTTACTTGGGTTTGCTTTTGCCTTTTGCCTGTGCTACTCTCAAGCTTTTAATCTAGGACTTAAATCAGATCAGTTTCCTGCATTATGGTTGTGGCACACTAAGTCGCACAGGGACTGATCTGCGCCTGTCATTCTTTTCAGCTTGCAAATGTGATGACATAAAAAAAGCCCTCCGCGGAAGGCTTTTCTTGTGCATGACTACAAATTGAATCAGTTTTTTCCAGAAGAGAACTTCAGACCATATTTTGTGTATGGAGTGCCTTCAGCTGTCTTTCCCATGATATTGAGAAGACCTGTGATATTCCCTTCAGTAGTGAGTTGCATGAGGAGGACTCTCTTATTTTCACCACAATAAGCTTGTTTATCAGTTGGAACGCAGAACCATGCGCCATCCTTAGGAATGCTGATAGCTCCTCCTTTGGTTTCGAAATTGGTGAGGTCGAGATTCAAGACCTGGACGTTGTTATCGTAGTTGTCTACCGCCCCTATGGTAATCCATGAGTCATATCTCAACTGTGGATTTTCTGTTGCCTGTTTTCTGTTGGATTCTTTTGAGAGTGAGCCGCCATAAGAACATTGGTAAAATGGTTTGGTGCTTTTTACTTCGAGTTTATTCACTGAATCACCAAACAGGACGTAGACCTGGTCTTTGATGTTGGTCATTTCAGCATAAACACGATAAGTTCGACCCTTTACATTTCCACCATTGTCCACCTCTTCAACAACAATTTGCTTTACCTGAGAGTGCATGAAGATTGGAGCAGCGAAGAGTAACGCGGCGAAGAATAGTTTTTTCATGAGTTGCAATGCTATTTTATTTGGCTTTCACGATGCGGTTTCTATCTACCGTGCGTGGTCCGAGTGCGCCACGGGCAATATACTTGCCACGTTTTCCTGGAATGATGTATCCCAATAGAATTTCGTGTGAAAACGGACTCATGACTTTCGCTGCAGAAGTAGTGAGATCAAAAGAATATCCAAGGAAGAAATTTTCGTAGAAACCACCCAGATTCAAAGCAACGGCATCGTTATTACGGTAAGTGATGCCAGCCCACGCCATTTCTTTGTATCCAACCTTCACATTCACATCCAATTGTACAGGTGTTACTGGCGTAAATTTGATCAATCCGCTTGGTTGAATATCGAAATCATCATTCACGAAATACTTGTAAGATCCCATGAATTGGAAGTGACGCATATTTTTGTTTTCACTGCTGAATGGACTTTCCAGTTTCAGTTTGGTTTGGGCAAGCTGAGGCACACTAAATCCAAAGTAATAATCTTCACCATAGATCATCATACCGAAATTGGCATCGATGTTCATGTGTGATTCTGCCTGCATGTTGTTCAGCGATTGATCCATCTGGTCATATACAACCAATTTCGAATTATCGAATTTGTATTGGCTGGCGGTAAGACTCAATCCAAAACTAACTGCATCATAATTATTCAAATCGATGTGATAAGCTCCTGTGGCTTCAATACCTGTTTCGGAAATAGCACCACCGGTGTCGTCATGAGAGATGATAGCACCAAAGCCAGAATTTTTTGGCCCTTGCATATGAGCGCTGGCCAACATTGTCACTGGTGCACCTTTAAATCCCGCCCATTGATTTCTATATGAAGCAAAAATCGGAATCTGATTCAATGTACCTGCCACAGCAGGATTTACCATGTATGGATTAAATGCGAATTGTGTACGACGGGTTATCTGTTGAGCTGTCAAGTCCGCAGTGAACAGACAGAAGAGGATTGCAATGTAAAGCGATGTCTTTTTCATGTTCTTCGGCGGATTAATATTTGATGGTTACTGTTCCCATGATTACATCAGCGGATGGCGAGTAATCAATCGTGAAATAATAATCTGCAACTGGGAGCAATTCACCCTGATAAGTTCCGTCCCATTGATTTGAATAACCATTGGATGAATAAACCAATTGACCCCAACGGTTGAATACGTTGATCTCACAATCAGGATAATACTCAAGACCACCAAGAACCCAGGTATCATTTACACCATCACCATTCGGGGTAATGGCTGTTGCTATGAAGAAACATCCAACAGTTGGTTCCACAAAAACGGATGTAGAAAGTGTACAGCCAATATCGTCAGTTACAATTACAGTGTATTCCTGACTTGAAGAAAGTCCGGTAGCTGTGGCTGTGGTTTGTGCATCATCATCATCCCACTGGAAGCTAATAGGCAAAAATCCGTTTTGCACCATCACAGTAGCAGTTCCATCAACTTCATTCCAGCAAGTTTCTGGCGTTGAGAATGTAGTGAGAACCATATCTGTGATGATATCCGGAACAATGACTAATGTATCGAGCAATGCACAGTTTTCTTCATCGATGAGTTGGAAATAAATTTCGCTTTCACCTAAACCTGAAAGGCTGAAATTGACACTGTCTATTTCGAGTACATCTGTTTCTTCAGGTGTGATGAACAAGGTGAGTTCACCTGTACCTCCGCTGATGTTCACTTCAGCAGATCCGTCGAACATACCTGTACAAGTTGGTGCATTCAATAAAACATCAATGGCTAGCGGAGTAGGTTCTGTCAAGGTAAATTCAATGGTATCTGTACAATTGAAAAGATCACTGATGACCAATTGGTAATCATCAGCACAAAGGGAAGAGATGAATCCATTGACTGGTCCAGTTGAACCAGAATTCACAATGAAGTAATCGTAAGGAAGAGTACCACCAAACACTTCATAGTTGATTGAACCGTCGCATGCGCCGCCGCCATCTAATGTCATTGAGGGTCATGATCTGACCAAACAGAGAATCAGGTTGTCCGATAATGACGTCTTCTTCAGCAAAACATCCGTTGACGTCAGTAACCAAATAGGTGTATGTTCCTGCAGCAAGTCCAAAGATGGTATCGGGAGCAATGACGTTGCCTGGCGTGATGTTGATTGGATCGGTGCCACCAACTACTTCTATAAATACTTCTCCGTCAGAAAGTCCGTAACAAGTTACATCAGTAGGCGTCATGATGATTTGCAATGGATTTGGAGAACCAATCACAACATCACTGACAACCTTTTCACAACCACCTTGATCGGTGATGACGATGTCATATGAACCAGCGCAGAGATCAGCGTAGGTCACATCGTTTCCGCTGCAAGCACCCAAACAATTTCCTGTGTTCGGTGTGAATGTGTAAGTGAAATTGTCGTAGCTGCCCTGCACTTCAGTGAGGTAGATAGCTCCATCACAATTTGCAAAACACGAAACAGAATCTGTGCTGAGGGTATAGACAATGTCGTCAGGTTGAGCAATGGTGATCGTGTCTTGAACGATGCATCCATTATCGTCAGTAATGACAACATGAATATCGTTAGCACAGAGCGCGTTCAGGTTCACTCCGCCGCCACCAACAATAGTTCCAGTGATGGTGTATGGTAAAGTACCACCAACAACCTCGGGAACAATGGTGCCATCACAGAAACCGAAGCATGTTGCATCAGTTGAAGGATAAGTAGCAGAAAATTCTGCAGGCTCTGTGATTTCGTATGACCCTGTAAATTCACAACCATTCTCATCGGTAATGGTGACATCATAAGTACCAGAGTCAAGATTGCTAATGCCGATGTTTAAAGAAGCATTACCGGTGAAAGTCTCAAATGGATCGCCATTATAAAGCCATGTCACGTTGAGTACACCCGTGCCGCCATTCACATTGCCAAGGATACTGCCATCATCATATCCGAAACATTCAATCACAGTTACAACTGGATTGAATACGAGTTGAGCAGGGCAGGAGATATCTATTGTTTCAGTAGCTTCACAATCATTCGCATCAGTAAGAACAAACTCATAGGTACCGCAAGTAAGGTTTTCGATGAGTGTGCCACAAGCGATTTGTTGTGCATTATTCATCACCACGACAAGGTTACCAGCACCTCCGGAACAATCGACCTGAATAGAGCCGTTGTTTTCACCGAAGCAAAGTTCATCGGTTACCAATTCCACATTGAGTACGAGTGGATCAGGTTCAGCAACGGTGAAAACGCTTGTGCTGTCGATACAACCAGAATCATCGATCATGGTGATATAATAATCACCAGTAGCGATAGGATTAATGGTAAGTCCAGAAGCTTGATCGAGGTAAGTATCTACAACTACACCACTTTCATCAAACAAGGTGTAATCCACATTGCCATTACCGCCGTCAGATAGTTGGAGAACAGTAGCACCACCGGCACACTCTGCTGTTGTAATGCTCGGAATGGTATCCATTGCGTTTGTTGTGCAAGGTTGCTGCGCAGAAAAGCAAATATCTAAAGCGATCTGGTCTTGTAATGCAGGATCAAGATAGGAGATGTTAATACAACCATCGATATCACCGCAAGTGGTAAATTGTCCGATGAACACACGACCATTGGCATCAGCATGGCTGAGTGAGGCAGGATAAGGCTGGAGGGCAGTTGCTGAGAATATTGCTGCTTCATCCCAGAAAAAACTACCACCATCATAATAGTCTGTATTGGCAGCACCTTCGAAATCAGTTGTCCAGGTGTTACATTGACCAAGGAAATTGACGATATCGGCATTGGGTGTGCTACTACAAGAAGAACCAATGGTCAAGAATGAATCGAATTCGCTGGTTGGAATGAAAGTCGGATAAAGACATGTTTCACTGAAACCGAAAGCGGTACCCAATTCATGCTGGAATAGTCCGCAAGGGGCATTGATGAATACAGTTGAGTCAGCATCCTGCGTACAATCTGCAGGTGATTCTGCTGCGAAAATGGTTGTGAGATAATTGTCGGGATTTGCGAATTGTATCCAAACCTTATAGGTTACATATCCTGTCAGGTCGTGGTTGGCCTCTCCATAGTCTCCATTGTGTACAATCGTTTCAATGTAAAACGGTGGAGTGGCCAGCTGAGCAGTTGACTGAACTGCTGCTGATCCTAACAAAAACAATAAGACAAATCTCAGGTAGAAATGCTTCATCATAAGTGGTATTGCTCTAGGTTAAGTCGCCTGGAGATGGCTCAGTGTTGCATAAGCCACCCGAAGTTACGAGCGGTGCGAATGTAGTGAAGAGCGGGCTGGATTCATACAGGGCAAACAGCGCAATTTTAAGTGGGTAGAATTATTTTGATATTGTTCAATAAATCAATACATTAAGTAGCTTGACTTATTTGGAAAATTTAAGGGAGAAAATGCCTGCTACCAGACTGAAATAAATGGAATTAGAAAAGTTGAACAAAATCGCAGATGTGTTCAACTTCAGACCAAAGGCACATAAATCAGTTTTTTTGTTTCAAAAAACTCTTCCTTAAACCACGATGAAAGTGGATAGGTTTCGATGTCTTTTCGTAGACCGGAGAATTCGTCTTTCAGATCACCACCTTTGAGACACACCAGTCCATTGGGAATGGCATTGATTTGTTTGCTGATGATTTTGTTTTGACTCCAAGCTAGAAGTTCTTTCATTTCGGCCACAGCACGACTGATGACGAAGTCGAATTTATCGCGTACCTGTTCTGACCTGATATGTTGGGCTTTTACATTTTGAAGTCCCAATGCCTGACTCACCTCCTGAACGACAGTAATTTTTTTACCGATGGAATCGGTGAGAAGAAATTGCACATCAGGCATCATGATGGCAAGTGGAATACCAGGGAAACCACCACCAGTTCCTATATCCAGGATTTTCGATCCGGGTTGAAATTGAATAAACCTATAAATGGCCAGACTGTGAAGGACGTGTCTGACGTACAATTGATCGATATCCTTTCTTGAAATGACATTGATTTTTGAATTCCAATCTTCATAGAGAGGGTACAACGAAGTGAACTGTTCCCTTTGGGAAGAAGAGAGGTTGGGGAAATAATGAAATATCTCTGAAGGAAGTGGATGACTCATGGCGAAGGACTAGTAGTTGTCCTTGGTATTCTGCATCATTTGGAAGAGAAATTCTCGCGCACGGAACAATTGAGCTTTCACTGTACCAAGCGGCAATTTCAATTCTTCAGCAATTTCTTCATAAGCCAGTTCATCGAAGTAGCGCATCTCTACCAATTTGCGGTAACGTGGTTTTAGTTTATCCACGATTTCACGCATTTTGCGAATACGTTCTTCTTTCTGCATGGCTTCAGCCGGATCCAATACAGCATCTTTGATGCTTATCTCAATGGTATCACCATCATCTGTAGTAAAACCTTGGTCAATGGATATTGCCCTGATTCTTTTCTTGCGGATAAAGTCGATACAGTTGTTGGATGCAATTTTGAACAACCAAGTAGAGAACGCAAACTGCGGCGTATATTGATCAAGGCGTTTGAAAGCTTTGCCAAAAGCTTCGATGGTCAAATCATCGGCATCGTCTTTATTGTTGACCATTTTCAGCAACATGAAATAAATGGGTTCGCGGTAACGCTGCATCAGTTCAGCATACGCCTTCTGATCCTTTTCATGAAGGGCCTTTTGCACGAGTTTGAAGTCGTACTGACCTTTTTCCGATAAGTGGTCTATCAGTTCCATTTCTGAGGTTTTCTCATCAGGTTTGTAACGTACAAACCAAGGTTAAGCAAATAAAGGTGAAGTTCCAGAGGCAAGGCTAACCAGACAATGTCGCGGCTTTGACCGAGTCGCACTGAAATCCTGTGCAAAGTAGTCAATTGAATGACGTATCTTAGAAAAACTAAACCACTTACTAACAACATCCATGTTTGGAAAATCATCGCACCGGTAAATCCTGCAAGCATGAAGAAAAATGAAAGTGGCCAAAGCGCCAACATTCTTTTGTGCGATGGTTTGTACTATGGATGGTTGTGAAAATGTCTACGTTTTGATTGAACCAATCCGTCCAGGTTTTTTTTGGTTCTGAAATCGTTTGTGATTCTGGTTTTGAAACCATCAGGATATTGGCAGATGTAGCCACCTGATTGACGAATAAATCATCATCACCACTTGCAATACTATAGTGACTTTTAAAACCACCTACTTTAAAGAACAGTTCCTTATCATATGCCATGTTTCTGCCTACACCCATATAAGGTCTTCCTGCATTGGCGAATCCGAGATAGTGTGAGGCGATCATCAACGTATCGAAGCGAATGATTCTATTGAGCCAACCCGGATATTTTTGATAAGGAGAAAAACCGATGACCAATTTGCGGTGGTCACTCATACCATTGGTCATGGATGAAATCCAATCCTGACTCACCGGTACACAATCCGCATCAGTAAGCAAAATGATGTCATTTTTTGCCGCTTTGATACCAAGGGTGAGGGCGAATTTCTTACCCATCATGTTTTGCTTTTCTTCATCGAGGTTCACTATCCTGATTTTCGGATAACGCACCTGAAGCGCTTTGAGAATGGCTTCTGTATCATCCCAACTGCTGTCATTCACAATGATGACTTCAAAATCAGGATGGTTTTGATCCATGATTACAGGAATGTGTTCCATGAGGTTTTTTTCCTCATTGCGGGCACAAATCACCACGGATACAGCGTGTTTTTGTTGCTGAGCAGTTTTAGTTTGTTGCGGTGCTTTGAGGAAAAAGCCCAACAGGTAATAGACCTGAATGACCCAGGCTATGAAACATACGGCAACAAAACTTACTCCTATAGGATGTTCAAGTATAAAGTCAGTCATATAAAAAAGCCAGGTTCTGAGAACCAAGAAAGGCGGCGTCGAAATTATTCCAGTGCATGTGAGGTCAAAAGAAAAAGGCCGCACATGGCGGCCTTTTTATAAACAAGTGGTGTTTATCAATGACGAACAACAATTCTGGTCGATCCCTGCTGACTTCCGGAGGTTGTCAACACCTGATAAATGCCATCAGGTAAATGAGAAGTGTTCATTGTTGTGGTTTTCGCGTTTGGTTTATCACTATGAACCAGTCTGCCCGAAGCGTCGTAAACTGTAATTCCAGTCATCAATTCTGACGTGCTGATTGAAAAAACATCTGAAGCTGGGTTTGGGAATACAACCGGATTCATTCCGTTCTGTTCGATAATGTTTGTCCCACTGAAACAAAAATCCGTTGATTCGGAATTTCCGTAATCGCCACCTTCAGCGAGGATGGTCCCAACACCGGATGTGAGTGTATAAGAGCCTTCTCCATAAAAGCAACAGATGCCATCACCTTGAGAATCCATCATGGTGAGGGTGTAGCAGCCATTTGGAAGGCAAGCATCAATGGTTACAGTTGCTCCATCGGCCTGGTCTGCATATGTGCCGCCGCTGTAAAGAACATTTCCGTTGGTATTGGTGATTTCCCAGGAAACTTCCTGAGGATAGTTGTCCAATACAATTTCGAGGGTAATGTTATTAGAAGTACCTGAAGATGCTGTGAAATTGAATACCACTTGGTTGTTTGTTCCATTCTCATCTGTACCGCCTGAAGGGTTTGTAATCCAAACAGTAAGTGTATTTGCACCATTGGCCGCTGTCATCGTTGGAAGCGCGACTTCTTCGCTTTCATTCTGAAGAAGTGAACCTGTCCAGTTGATGGTTTGTGTAGCACCGCTATTCAATTGATAATTGATCGTACAAGAAGTCAATGTTTGTGAGCCGTGGTTCATCAAAGTGAAAGTTGGATTGATGATATTGGTACACGAACTAGTCGGAACATTGTTGATGGAAGAAGCCACAGGATCAATGTTCAATGTAACAAATCCTTCTGGATATCCATCAAGAACAAGGAGTCCGGTATTTCCCGGATCTAGCCAGTCCATCAAACGGGCGTTGGCGTTGTTGCTGTTGTCCCAGCTCACACCGAAACGGCCGTAAAAGTCGTATTGACCATTTCCATTTGAACCGTTGCAAGCACTGGCACCACCGAATAGTTGACCGATGATTCTGTGATCCTGATTGAAAAGCGGTGATCCGCTGGATCCAGGTTCTGTCACACCAAGTTCCCAATCGTCGATCCACCAAACCTGAGCACCGTTTCCGATATCATGATAAGGTGCATCATTTTCGAAAGATATTTTTTTGATGTCACCACTTGGGTGATGGATACACACAGCAGAAGAAACAGCAGCTTCACTGTCTGTAGCATCCCAACCTGCATATTGTACATCGAATGAAGCCGGTGGAGTAGAGTCTAGCAGAAGAAGAGCGAAATCACTCGCACTATTGTTGGCTACCAGTGAAGCACCTGAGATCGATTGTGATGTAGGTCCGGTAGATCCCGAACAGGCTGAAGATTCATGGTTGAAGTAAAAAATCCAGTTGCCCACATTAGCACCTTGCGTGCAGTGATTTGCTGTGAGGAAATAAGGAGTGCCATCATTGTTGGTGTTGTTCACCAAAGAACCGGTACAGAATCCAAAACCACCTTCAACAATGATCGCAACAGATTTTTTCTCCACTTGCCAATCAGCGCCTTCAGGGCAATTGACATTCACCTCGCATGCTCCACCAGAACCGAAAGGACCACGTTGTTGATTTCCTTCATCCACGAAAAGTGATTTGAGGAATGATCTGTAACCATGTACAATTTGGCCAATGGTGATTTCACCCAAATCCTGTGCATTGGATGGAATTGAATATTCAACGATGATTTTATCACCATGAATCAGACTGGTGGCGAGAATTCCACTTTCGTGATTATTTCTATGGTCAAGTTTTCCGATATATTCTTTGCGATCGGCAGACCAGATAAAAAGTTCACCGCCTTTCGGAATGCGGAAAGCGTCGAAACGCAAGCTCATGTTCAAAGCCCCTGGCGAGGATATCGCCAATTGCCATGTTTTCACGCCATTTGTTTCAATCCACTGACCAGAATTGAGCGTGCTCAGTTGAACTTCATATTCAACACCGAATCTGTAAGGAACATCCTTATGCTGATCGGTGATGGCATCTTCCAGAGCCAGCCTGTCATAGTCGGGAGTTTCTGTCCGGTAAACCGGAATTGAGTTTTCGGTCACCTTGTTATCCCAGTTTTTGAGCAGTAATTGAACATGCCATCACGCCGGAGATGAATGCAAGTAGAATTTTTTTCATGTTTGAAAATGAGTGCAGGTATGAACGGATTGGTTGAACTTCCGTTTTTCGAACAACAATGCAAAAATGCAATTTGAACGCTATAAATACACCTGAAGTTCAGAAAATCTTGGGTGAACTTGAATTCTTCGGGGAATCATTTGAGGATTTCAAGCCTGAGATCGGGAAAAGGATGAATCAAACAGATCACAATATCAATACTGGTAACGCTTGGATTTGTCTCTGTCGCCGTTGATGATCAGTACCACAACATTGCCGTTTTCGTATCGACAAGCACTGAGATCGAAGGCCAGTTTTTGAGTAATCAATGCACGACAATTGTCATCGTGATTTTCATGTTCTAGATATAGATTCAACTGTGGCGGCATACTCTTCATCCACATCATATTGGTGGTCATGGTAAAATCATGCTCCTGACATCCTCCGCCATATTGAACTTCAAGCACCAACATATCGCCCTTGATCTCTGAGGATAGAATTTCAAAAGGATCTGTGCTTCCCGGCCATGCATATTCAGAATTGATTTGGATCGGAAGGAGTTTTATTTCATTGGGATCTTTCACCGCGGCGGCCGGTTGAGCGTTTTCAGGAGTGGGTTTTGGAGTATCTACCGCCACTTCCTTTTTCTTTTTACAAGCGGAAAATGTCAATCCAATAACAATCGAAATGAGTGTCAGAATCACTAAATAAATTCTCATGATGATGGTTTTACATGGCAAGAATAAGAACTATGCCACGAAGTGATGTCATTGAATCACAAGTTCTTTCGAAATAATTCGACCTTCAGAAAGGAAACTCACGAAATATTGTCCAGCCGGCAAGCCTGTGGTCTCCAAATACATGGTGTTACCGTACATGGTCATTTTACGAATGATCTGGCCATTCGAATTGCAAAGGGTGAATTCCGAATTTACATCCTGTTGATCACAAATGATCCAGATACCAGACTGATGACAGGATTGGGAAAAAGCGAAAAGTCAGTGGCTTGATTCGGCCATTCCGATAACAACGTTGATTTGATCTGCCAACATACTGCATCCAGAAGCAAACAATAGTTCAGCTGAATAAGCTCCGCTTTCCTGAGCAATCCATTCCGGAAAATTGGAATCAGGGAGAGGTGTGTTATCCAAAAGCCATTCATAACTGACGGCTACTTCCGAAAGTGAGAGTGTTCCGTTGTCATTGACGATAATCACATCCGAAGGACCAAAGGGGATGAAGAGGTCGATGTTTTGCTCCAATAAGCCACACGAATTCATGGCCGCCGCCGTATAATTTCCATTGTTCGTAGTGGTGAAAACATCGCCCATTTGAAGAAACACATCGCCATTGAACCATTCCACGTCTGTATTTGACAATGCGGTAAGACTTACTTCATTGCAAACTGAAATATCGGGGCTGCTCAATTCTAATGTTGGAAACACTTCAGCGGTTACATGCAACAAACCGGTTACCGTGCACGCTTCGTTAGAAATCACGATGGCAAGTTCATGTTGTCCTGCCGTCATTGCGAAAGGAAGCAAACTATCATTTTCGGAAATCGGTGTACCATCAAGCACCCACAAAAAATTATCATATTCCTGCAAACTTCGGGAACAAACATCCTCCG